>NZ_PVRI01000010.1:0-55532 GCF_002998775.1 Bacillus sp. YBWC18
AACATTGTTATCTAGTTTTGAGAGAACATTCTCTCCATCAGGTTTGGTGGCGATAGCGAAGAGGTCACACCCGTTCCCATACCGAACACGGAAGTTAAGCTCTTCAGCGCCGATGGTAGTTGGGGGTTTCCCCCTGTGAGAGTAGGACGCCGCCAAGCTTTTCTAAGGATCAGTTCCATACGGAACTGGTCTTTTTTGTTTTTTAAGAAAAGGAACAAACACCCGATCTGACATGGATACATATACTAAACTACCATCTAAAACATTCTTAATTTTGTATACAATTGAAAGCGCTAGGGCATACTGAAGCTATAAGTGGAGGTGTCACAATGAGCAAAAAAGAGCGAGAAGCGATTTGTTTGATTTGTGAAGAGAAAAAGACAAAGGGAATTTATTTATATCATCAGTTTTTGTGCCGAGACTGTGAGCGAAAGTTAATTTCTACATCGACCTCGGATCCTAGCTATGCCGATTATGTGAGAAAGCTTAAAAATCTTCATACGCCGCCTTTGTATTCATAGACCACTAGATGGTCTTTTTTTATGAGCTATGAAGGATTGGGCTTGTTTTTTGGGAACTTAGTTTGGACATCATCCGTAATTCATAATAAGATAAACAGAGAGCCTGATTATTCATAGGAGTCGATGAACATGAAATCAATCTTTTATACATTTATATGGGCCATCCTCTCTACTTTTTTTTCGGTTGTGATTTTAACCGTCAGTATAGGGGTTTTCCATCATCATGCTGGATTATCGATACTGTATGCGATGATTGGATGGGGTGTGATGTTTGTAGGGGGCAGATGGGCTGCTTTCCAATTGTTTTTAAAGAAACACGGACTGTCTCGTAGTGATTATGTATATATCAAACAGCATTTAAAAGAAGCAGGGCAAAAGCTCGTGCGTTTAAAAAAAGCTTTATTTGCTGTGAAAAACGTACAAACGATCAAACATAATTATGAAGTTCTTCGGCTTGCTCGACGAATCTATACAATAACAAAAAAAGAGCCAAATCGATTTTATGATGCACAGCGTTTTTATTTCGAAAGCTTGGATTCTGTCGTTGAACTAACTGAGAAATATGCACTATTGTATAATCAGCCTAATCGTAGTCATGAGCTGGAAATGACATTGAGCCAAACCCGAGTGACATTGACAGAGCTGCAAAAGCAATTGACCAATGATTTGCAGCAAGTTTTAGGAAGAGACATAGAAGCTCTTCATATTGAGCTTGAAGTAGCAGATAAAATGATGAAGAAATAGATGAAAGGAGTCAAACTCGATGAAACCGGAAGATCACGCCACACCATCACCTGCCTCCACTACAGATCTTCAGTTTCGGGTGTTTGATACCTTATCTGATGAGGAGAAAAAAGAAGCCGTGCAGCGTGCTAAGCAGATCCCTGACAATCCGCAAAAACTGCTTTTCTATGGTACACGTGTGCAGGAACAATTATTGGAACAATCACAACAGATGATGAAATATGTTGAGAAAAAAGATATCGATCAAATAGGAGACGTGCTTGAGACCTTTTTGCAGCAGCTGCATGTAGTGGAGCCTGAGGATTTACTGCCAAAGAAACAGGGCATTTTTTTAAAATGGTTTCAACGGGATAAACGATCTACTCAGGAGATCATATCGCGTTTTCAACATGCAAAATCACAGATCGAGAGATTGTCAGCAAGACTTCGTTATGCAAGAGGCGTATTAATCTCCGACCATATGTTATTAGAGCGTTTATTTGAAGAAAATCAAACTTATTTTCAAGAGATGACGCTGCAGGTCGCAGCAGTTGAAGCGAAAATGACAACGTTAGAGCAGCGGCCTATTTCAGAAACGCAACTTTCTGTTGACCGGACAATAGAGGAGCAATTGATGAGTCAAGAAGTCAATGAAGAAGAGTATGTGGAGAGACTAAAGGAACGAAAGTATGATTTGCTGTTAAGCCGGCAAATTGCATTGCAATGTAATGCACAAATTCGCATGATCCAGCATACGAATCATACATTGACCAATCATATTCAATCAACTGTTTCTGCGTCTATTCCTCTATGGATCAACCAAATGTCGATTGCGTTAACGCATATTCAGCAGCGGGCCAATTCAGCTCTTGAGAACCGAATCCAAAAAACATATGAAAAGGTATCGAAGCAGCAGGAACAGCTTCTTGAAGAGGCATCTTTTGCTCCTATAGATACGTTGAAAAAGGTCCAACGTCAATTAGCTGAAACATTACAGGAAACGTTACAGGTGAAAGAGCATGGAAGCCAAGAGCGAGCTCAATTGAAAAGCAGTATGTATGAGGCAGAGCAGCAGCTGGCGAATCCAATAAAGGAATGAGAAACCATCTTTCGGTTCACTTGTTTGAACGTTATAATAGACTTAAGATATCGTTAAAGTGAAAAGGGTCGATTTGTTTGAGAACACCTTTATATACAGCATTAGCACAGCATGCGGAAAAGAAGCCTTATTCTTTTCACGTTCCAGGACATCACAATGGAGATGTCTTTTTTGATGAGGCACGGTCCCACTATGCTTCAATCCTTCAGCTGGATGTGACGGAGCTTGAAGGTCTAGATGACCTCCATCACCCGACTGGTGTGATTCAAGAGGCAGAAAATTTATTGACTAAGCTATATGGTTCAGATCAAAGCTTTTTCCTTGTGAATGGCACAACAGTCGGAAATTTGGCGATGGTGATGGCGGCATGCCGCACGGGAGACGAGATTTTTGTCCAGCGTAATTGCCATAAGTCTGTCTTCCATGCGATCGAGCTTGCAGGGGCAACGCCTATTCTGGTAGACGCTGAGATAGACCCACACTTGCATGTTCCAACACATGTGACGGATGATACAGTCAGAAAAGCCATAGCAAGACATCCTAATTGCCGAGCAATCGTTTTGACTTATCCGAACTACTATGGACATGCAGCTGATTTATCAAAGCTGATTCACATGTGTCATGAAGCAGATGTGGTTGTTCTGGTTGATGAGGCTCATGGCGCGCATTTTGTATTAGGCGGCGCATTTCCTCCATCTGCTCTTTCCTATGGAGCGGACGTGGTGGTACAATCAGCACATAAAACCCTTCCGGCAATGACGATGGGTTCCTATCTTCATCTTCAAGGGGACCGAATCGATGCGAAGCGATTGAAAACATTGCTCACGATGCTTCAAAGCAGTTCGCCGTCTTATCCAATTATGGCCTCATTAGATGTGGCGAGAGCTTATGTCGAGGAGATCAAAGGAAAAGGGACATTGCATGTAATCATGAAAGAACTGACAGAGCTGAAAGATCAGTTCAACCGTCTGACTCATCTTGAAGTGGTTGAGCCTGACTCGCTGCTTTCCGATCCATTAAAATGCGTCATTCGATCAACAAAAGGACTGACTGGTTACGAACTAAAACGGGTGCTTGAATCAGTGGATGTTCATCCAGAGCTTGCGGACGAACTTCAGGTTTTACTTATTCTTAGCTTAGAACAGAGGAAGGACGTTCCTTTCAAGCGGATCGAGCAGGCTCTTAAGCAAAGTGATTCATTGCTCAAAGGAAAAAAACATATCCAAAATGAGACGTTATCTATTGAGACTGATGAGCAAAATCAAGACATAGAGGCTGTCCCATTTGAACATGCAGCAGGCCGGATGAGTGCAGAATCAATTATTCCCTATCCGCCTGGTATTCCTTTGATGATTAAGGGAGAGCGTATTGAGATAGATCAAATTGAGGCGTTAAGCCGTTTGCTTGGACATCAGGTTCATGTTCAAGCAAGTCAGGTCATTCATCAGAGAAAATTATATGTTTATATAGAAGAGGAGACACTATGAGGGGTATGTTTATTACGTTTGAAGGGCCAGAGGGCGCCGGAAAAACGACAGTGATTCGAAAAGTGTACGAAGAAATGGAACGTCAAGGATATGCAGTCATGGCGACACGTGAGCCGGGAGGCATTGAGATTGCTGAGCAGATTCGTGAAGTCATTTTAAATGAAAAAAACACGAAAATGGATGCGAAAACAGAGGCATTGCTGTATGCAGCAGCGAGAAGGCAGCATTTGGCTGAAAAGGTAGAACCGGCATTGCAGCGCGGAGACACAGTCTTATGTGATCGTTTTGTTGATAGCTCTCTCGCTTATCAAGGCTATGCGAGAGGGCTTGGAATTGACCAAGTCAGATCAATTAACGACTTTGCTATTGATGGCACGATGCCGCAAATGACCATTTATTTTTCCATTACACCTGAAGAAGGGTTAAAACGAATTCACGCCAATCAAGGAAGAGAAAAAAACAGATTAGACATGGAGACGCTGAATTTCCACCAGTTGGTCAGAGAAGGCTATGAACTGCTTATTGCGCAATCGCCAGAACGATTCCGTGTAGTAGATGCGTCTCAGCCGATGCAGGATGTCTATGAAGAAGTACTTCGGGTGATTCAGGACACATTAAAGAAAAATCAAATATGACCTCATTCCCAATCGTTGTTATAATATAGAGGAAGACATCGGCATGTCACCTGTGCCTAAAACAAAGGAGGCCAATCAAATGAAATTAATTGTTGCCGTTGTACAGGACCAAGATAGCAGCAAGTTGTTGAAAATATTGACTGAACATCATTTCGGCGTGACAAAATTAGCTTCAACTGGTGGGTTTTTAAAGTCTGGGAATACGACTTTTCTTATTGGTTGTGATGATGTCCGAGTGGATAAAGCATTACAGCTTATAAAAGAAAATTGCCGCAAACGTGATCAAATGATTGCACCTGTATCTCCAATGGGTGGTAACGCAGATTCATATGTACCATACCCTGTTGAGGTTGAAGTTGGTGGAGCTACTGTCTTTATTCTGCCAGTTGAACAATTTCATCAATTCTAAGGATGGGTTGCTGTGAAAATTAATCAAGATATGCGGCTGCTTTTAGAAAAGCGTGAACTCCAAGGCATTAAAGGAAGCCAAACATCTGCCTCCTTTAAAGCATCGATGGAGACGCAAAGCGGCAAAATGCGCTTAGAGCAGCTGACGGTCATGCTGAGTGATATCGAAGTGTTCGGTAAAAAGCTGACAAAGTCACGAAACCTAAAGGACTTGGCTAGGTTTAAAGGGCTTGTGAAGCGCTTTGTAAAAGAGACAGTCGATAATGGATTCAATATAGAAACATCAAGGAGCTTTGACATTTATGGCAACACGCGTACACTCGCTTTAGTCAAAGCATTAGATGAAAAGCTGATTGAATTAACAGAGGATATGATGGACCAAGAGAAACCTTCTATTGATTTGCTTGAACGTATTGGAGAAATAAAAGGTTTATTGATTAACCTTTACACATAGAGAGTGATAACATGGCAATTAGCTGGGATGACATGAATGATTTGCAGCCGCGCGTCATGCGGCTGATTTTTAATAGTATTGATAAAGACCGACTTGCGCATGCCTACTTATTTGAAGGAAAAAAAGGGACGGGAAAGCTGGATGCTGCGATGCTTTTGGCTAAGAGCTTTTTTTGCTTGAAAGCAGGAGTGAAACCATGTGAATCCTGCCAAAACTGCAAAAGGATTGAGTCAGGAAACCATCCCGATTTACATCTCGTGCAGCCTGATGGTCAATCGATTAAGAAAGCGCAAGTGCAGGCATTGCAAGAGGAATTTACAAAAGCAGGTGTGGAATCTCACCGAAAAATGTATATCATTCTTCATGCGGACAAAATGACGGTCAATGCCGCGAACAGTTTATTGAAGTTCCTAGAGGAGCCTAACCGGGAAACGATGGCAATTTTAATCACTGAGCAATCGCATAAAATGCTGGATACGATTATTTCAAGATGTCAGATGCTTAGCTTTCAGCCGCTGCAGCCGCAATCCTTGGAGCAGCAGCTATTACAAGAAGGCGTATCTCAGCATCTTGCAAGGCTTTTGTCGAATTTAACCAATAATTTAGCAGAAGCACTCGAATTAAGTCGAAATGATCAGTTTGCAGAGTCTAGAGCGAAAGTGATAAAATTGTATGAAGTCTTACACCAGCGAAAAGAACATGCATTTTTTTATATACAGGATCAATGGATGCCTTTTTTCAAAGAGAAAGACCTTCAAGAAACAGGTCTGGATATGCTTTTATTTATATATCGTGATGTATTGTCGATTCAAATAGGAAATGAAGATAAAGTCATTTATCAAGACTTATTCCAGACAATGAAGCAGCACGCGCTGCATTCCACACAGCAGATGGTGACGAACCAGATCCTTGCTGTATTAGAAGCGAAAAAGAGACTTCAATCCAACGTGAATGCCCAAGGGCTGATGGAGCAATTGGTGTTGATGTTGCAGGAGGGATAAGTTTGTACAACGTAATTGGTGTTCGTTTTAAAAAAGCGGGCAAAATCTATTATTTCGATCCTAATGGATTTCATATAGAAAATGATAGTTGTGTCATTGTAGAGACGGTCAGAGGAGTTGAGTACGGACAAGTGGTCATCGCTAATAAAAAAGTAGATGAACACGATGTCGTTCTTCCTCTGCGTAAGGTGATTCGTGTAGCAGACGAACGAGACCGGCTCATCGTTGAGGAAAACAAAGAAGCAGCGATGACAGCCTTTGATACATGTCTTCAGAAGGTAAGTGAACACGGGCTAGAAATGAAGCTGGTCGATGTTGAATTTACATTTGACCGAAACAAGGTCATCTTCTACTTCACAGCGGATGGCAGAGTAGATTTCCGCGAGCTAGTGAAAGATCTTGCTTCAATTTTCAAGACGAGAATTGAACTTCGCCAGATTGGTGTAAGAGACGAGGCAAAAATGCTGGGCGGCATAGGTCCTTGCGGGCGAATGCTTTGCTGTTCGACATTCTTAGGAGACTTTGAACCAGTATCCATTAAGATGGCAAAAGACCAAAACCTGTCGCTAAATCCTACAAAAATTTCAGGGCTTTGCGGCCGTTTGATGTGCTGCTTGAAATATGAGAATGATGAGTATGAAACAGCGAAAGAACAATTGCCCGATATCGGTGAAACGATTCAGACATCTAGTGGCTCTGCAAAGGTAGTAGGGCTCAACATTTTAGAACGAATTTTGCAAGTTGAATTAACCGGGCAAGAAAAAGTGATAGAATATACTTGGGAAGAATTATTACAAGAAGGCGTTGTATCTGCACAAACAACTGAGTAACGAGGTGTGCCACCTTGGATAAAAAGGAACTATTTGATACGGTGATCAATTTAGAAGAACAAATCGGTTCTCTTTATCGCCAGTTAGGTGATTTGAAAAATCATATCGGTGAAGTGATTGAAGAAAATCATCAGCTGCAGATGGAGAATCAGCACTTGCGTGAACGTCTGGATCAGTCTGATCGGGACAAATCGTCTGAGACAGAGAATGATTCTGCTCAGAAGCCAGGTCATTCTGATATAGGAGAAGGTCATGATAACCTGGCTCGGTTATATCAGGAGGGCTTCCATATTTGTAATGTACATTATGGGAGCATTCGTAAAGAGGGAGACTGTTTGTTCTGTCTGTCATTTTTAAATAAAAAATGAGAAAAGGCTTCCGCTGAATCGGAAGCCTTTTTCACAGGAAAAGAAAGGATACATCATGGTTTCGTTAAGAGAAGATGAACGATTAGATTACTTGCTCGCCGAAGATATGAAGATTATTCAAAGTAAAACGGTTTTCGCCTTTTCATTGGACGCAGTATTATTAGCGAAATTTGCGTATGTGCCAATCCAAAAAGGAGAGATCATTGATCTTTGTACGGGAAATGGCATTGTGCCATTGCTGCTTTCGACTCGATCTAAGGCCTCCATTACTGGGGTCGAAATTCAAGAACGGCTGTTTGATATGGCAAAAAGAAGCGTGGCGTATAATCAACTTGAAAAGCAGATTGAATTGATTCATGGTGATTTGAATGATATGCCAGCACGCTACGGCAACCACAAAGTAGATGTCATCACATGTAATCCGCCATATTTTAAGACACCTTCTAAGGAAGAAATCAATGAAAATGAATACTTGGCAATTGCCCGGCATGAAATCCATTGTACATTAGAAGATGTCATTCGTGTTTCTTCCACGCTGCTGAAGCAAGGAGGTAAACTGGCGATGGTTCATCGACCGGGACGGCTGCTTGAGATTGTGGAATTGATGAAGAAATACCGAATTGAGCCAAAACGAATTCAATTTGTTTATCCCAAACAGGGAAAAGAAGCCAATACCATCTTAGTAGAAGGTATAAAAGATGGAAAACCAGATCTGAAAATTCTCCCGCCTCTTTTTGTTTATGGAGATGATCAAGAGTATACAGAGGAAATCAGGACGATACTGTATGGAGAAGCATAATCATTATTTCTATGTATTGAAATGTGCAGACGGCAGCCTATATGCAGGTTATACAAATGATTTACAAAAAAGACTGACGAGCCACAATAGTGGAAAGGGAGCAAAATATACAAGAGCAAGACGGCCGGTTGAGCTGTATTATCATGAATGTTTTGCAACCAAAAGAGAAGCCATGCAGCAAGAATACCGTTTTAAAACGTGGACGCGGAAAAAGAAAGACCTTTATATAGAAGAAATGCGAATAGAAAAGGAGGCGGCACATGAAAACACAGAAAAGCTTTGATGGTCAATCAGATATGGGCATTCTGTATCTCGTCCCAACCCCAATTGGCAATTTAGAAGATATGACGTTTCGAGCCATACAAACATTAAAAGATGTAGACTATATTGCCGCAGAAGATACAAGACAAACGAAAAAACTTTGTCATGTCTATGAAATTGATACGCCATTAACGAGTTATCATGAGCATAACAAAGACAGCAGCGGCCACAAGTTAATCGAATGGTTAAAAGAAGGAAAAAACATCGCACTCGTGAGCGATGCTGGTTTACCGACGATCTCAGATCCAGGTGCTGAAGTGGTTCGAGACTTTACTAATATCGGCGGCTATGTCGTTCCGTTACCTGGAGCAAATGCTGCACTTACAGCACTCATTGCATCAGGGATTACACCTCAGCCATTTTTCTTTTATGGTTTTCTTGACCGACAAAAAAAGGAAAAGAAAAAACAGCTCGAAGCTTTAAAGAAGCGTCAAGAAACAATCATTTTCTATGAAGCGCCCCATCGATTAAAAGAAACACTGACTTTGATGAAGGAAGTGTGGGGCAACCGGAATATCGCCATTACGAGAGAACTAACGAAAAAATTTGAAGAGTTTATTCGTGGAGATTTAGAGTCTGTGCTGACATGGGCCGCAGAGCATCAAATCCGGGGTGAATTCTGTCTTGTCGTACAAGGTAATGATCAAGATGAAGAAGAGTTAAATGAAGATGTCTGGTGGAAGTCCTTATCTGAAAAGGAACACGTGATCCATTACATAGAAGAAGGATTAACGTCGAAGGAAGCCATTAAACGTACAGCCGTCGAACGTGGTGTACCAAAGCGCATGATATACGATGCCTATCATATTGAACAATAAAGAAAGGTTCTTGCAAACGGTGCAAGAACCTTTTTTATATAAAACTTATTTTTGTGATTGAAGTTGGTTTTGGATTTCGTTAATGATTTGCTCTGCACCTTCACGGCTAAGAACTAATTTACCATTAGCAAGTTTAAGGTTATCGTCTGATACTTCACCTGTAACTTGGCAAGTCATGTTTGGTTTATATTTTTTTAGGATAATTTTTTCATCATCAACATAAATTTCCAAAGCGTCTTTTTCAGCGATTCCTAGAGTACGGCGAAGTTCGATTGGAATCACCACGCGTCCTAATTCGTCAACTTTACGTACAATACCTGTAGATTTCATCTTCATTCTCCTCCCAAAGAGTTCTTATTCTTAATATAATATTATCTTCGTCATTATTCGACAAATTCCTTACATTCATAGCATAACAAGGTTTCCATAAATCGTCAATCATTTTGTTTACTATTGTTTGTAAAATATGACTCTTAAAGTCAAAAGACCTTGAAACTATTGATTTATAAGGATTTCTCGGGTTTTTTCTATGAAAATATGAGAAATGACGAGTTCAGATTAACAAGACTTTTGCCCTAAATTAGACAATTGTAAATCTGGAAATAGATTTCATACGACAATATTCGACAAAATGTCGACAGGTTTGTCGTTTTTTTCGAAAAACTCATCTTTTTCGATCATTTCATCTTGTTCTATGTATATATGCTTGATCTTAAAGGCTAAGATGGTATCATAGAGAAAGCACAAGTGCAAAATTTAATGAATTGATCTAACACATTTTCATGTAATGATGATAACCGCTCTCGTCCATTGGGCGGGAGTTTTTGACATTTACACACACGCAGGAGGTTCCGACATGCCGGAAAAGAAAAAAACGTTTTATCTGACAACACCTATTTACTATCCGAGCGGAAAATTACATATTGGACATGCTTATACGACAGTAGCAGGGGATGCTATGGCTCGTTATAAACGTCTTCAAGGCTATGATGTGATGTATTTAACGGGTACAGATGAGCACGGACAAAAAATTCAGCAAAAAGCTGAAGAACAAAATATTACACCGATCGAGTATTTAGATCCGGTCGTAGCAGACATTCAATCATTATGGAAGAAACTCGACATTTCGAATGATGATTTCATCCGTACAACAGAAAAAAGACATACGAAAATCATTGAGCAAGTGTTTCAAGAGCTGCTTGATCAAGGTGATATTTATTTAGATCAATATGAAGGCTGGTACAGTATTCCTGATGAGACATTCTATACGGAAACACAGCTTGTGGATGTTGAGCGGAATGAAAAAGGGGAAGTCATTGGCGGGAAAAGCCCTGACAGCGGACATCCTGTCGAATTAATTAAAGAGGAATCATATTTCTTCCGTATGAGTAAGTACGCGGATCGTTTACTAGACTATTATGAGAAGAATCCGACGTTCATTCAGCCTGAATCAAGAAAAAATGAAATGATCAATAACTTCATTAAACCCGGTTTAGAGGATTTGGCTGTATCAAGAACAACCTTTGATTGGGGAATTAAAGTTCCTAACAATCCAAAACACGTCATCTATGTATGGATTGATGCGTTATTCAACTATTTAACTGCGATTGGCTACGGAACTGATCAGGATGAAAAATATAAAAAATATTGGCCTGCTAACGTGCATCTCGTAGGGAAAGAAATTGTACGCTTCCATACGATTTATTGGCCAATTATGCTGATGGCACTAGATCTGCCGTTGCCGAAACAAATTTTCGCACACGGCTGGCTGCTGATGAAAGATGGTAAGATGTCTAAATCAAAAGGGAACGTAGTAGATCCCGTCACATTAATTGATCGCTATGGCCTTGATGCCCTTCGTTATTACCTCCTTCGTGAAGTACCATTTGGTGCGGATGGTGTGTTTACACCAGAAGGATTCGTGGAACGTGTAAACTATGACCTTGCCAATGATTTAGGTAACTTGCTTAACCGTACAGTTGCGATGGTACAAAAATATTTTGACGGTACATTAAGCAGCTATAAGGGTCCAGTTAATGAGTTTGATGAGGAACTTAAAGCGGTAGCTGAGCAAACAGTCAAAGCCTATGAAGAAGCGATGGAAAACCTTGAATTCTCGGTGGCTCTTTCAAATGTTTGGACATTAATCAGCAGAACCAATAAATATATTGACCAGACAGCTCCATGGGTGTTGGCAAAGGATGAAACAAAACGAAAAGAGCTGCATTCTGTCATGTATCATTTAGCAGAATCACTGCGCATCACAGCGGTGCTCTTAACGCCATTCCTAACGAAAACACCTGAGAAAATCTTCTTCCAGCTTGGCATTGAAGAAGAGAAGCTTAAAAGCTGGGATAGCATTCTATCTTTTGGTGCCATTCAACAAGCGACGGTACAAAAAGGAGAGCCTTTGTTCCCTCGTTTAGAGGTTGAAGAAGAAGTAGCGTATATTAAAGAGAAAATGCAGGGAAGTGCACCAAAGGAAGAAGAGAAAGTAGAAATAGAAGAAACGGAATTACCTGAGCTTGGAGCAGAAATTGCATTTGATGATTTCTCAAAAGTTGATCTTCGAGTAGCACAGGTACTGGAAGCAGCCCCAGTGAAAAAAGCGGATCGACTCTTAAAGCTTCAGCTTGATTTTGGATTTGAAAAAAGACAAATTGTTTCAGGGATTGCCAAGCATTATCAACCTGAGGAATTAGTAGGGAAAAAGCTCGTTTGCGTAGCGAATCTCACACCAGTCAAACTCAGAGGGGAAATTTCCCAGGGAATGATTTTAACTGGAGAAACTGATGGGAAATTGCAGGTTCTTGAAGTAGACCGATCTCTAGCAAATGGAACAAAAATTTTATAAATCAACAAAAGGTGTTCCACGTGTAACATTTCGTCGAACACCTTTTGTTTTTTAGAAGAATTGTCGAAAGGAGCAATCAACGATGTTATTTGATACACATGCCCATTTAAATGCTGAACAATATAATGAAGACTTAGAGCAGGTGATCGAAAGAGCGAAAAGTGAAAAAGTCGAAAAAATCGTGGTGGTAGGGTTTGACCGCCCGACAATTACGAGAGCAATGGAATTAATTGAAGAGTATGATTTCATCTATGCAGCCATTGGCTGGCACCCAGTCGATGCCATTGATATGACAGATGAGGATTTGCTGTGGATCAAAGAATTATCTCAACATGAAAAAGTCGTTGCGATTGGAGAAATGGGTCTGGATTACTATTGGGACAAGTCGCCAAAAGATGTACAAAAGGAAGTCTTTAGACGTCAAATTGCTCTTGCGAAGGAAGTGAATCTTCCAATCATTATTCATAATCGTGACGCAACGGAAGATGTCGTGACGATCTTAAAGGAAGAGGGAGCGGCTGATGTTGGAGGGATTATGCATTGCTTTACTGGCAGCCTAGAAATCGCAAAAGCGTGTATGGATATGAACTTTTATATTTCATTCGGTGGACCCGTGACATTTAAAAATGCCAAAAAACCGAAGGAAGTTGTCAAGGACATACCAAGTGACCGGCTTTTAATTGAAACAGATTGCCCATACTTAACGCCAGCGCCATTTAGAGGGAAACGTAACGAGCCAAGTTATGTGAAATATATCGCAGAACAGATCGCGGAGTTACGAGAAACAAGCTTTGAAGAGCTTGCTGAATTGACCACAAAAAATGCGAAAAAAGTTTTCGGTATAAACTGACAGTATATGATGTCAATCCTTGTTTAAGCTTGTCCAATTGTGAAACATAACGAAAATGTTCTACACGTTTGCGCCTCTTCATAGGATAAGTTGTCGATAAGTCTTTCTTCCCTTCCTTCCATCAATCTCCCATAATAGGGTTACAATCGAGCATTTTTGTACAGTGGGTGGAAGGGTTGACAGGTTTTGAGATACTCTATATAATCTCTCCGAGGAGAAGGAGGCGTTTTTCATCGTACAAAAAATGAAAAATCTGTTTTCTGTTAAGCTAGGAAAAGGCAAGGTTTTATTACTAGTTGTTTGCTTGCTTTTAGCTGGAACTGGGACGGCTTACGGTGCGCATGAGCTCACTAAGCAGTCTATTACCATTTCAATCAATGGTAAAGAGAAGACAATTCGTACACATGAAGAGACAGTAGCACAGCTGCTTTCAGACCTTGGAATAAAGACCAGGGCGGAGGATCATATCTCTCCAAGTCTAAATACAAAGATTGAAGACAACATGAACATTGTGTATGATGCGGCTATACCGGTTCATCTGACCCTAGATGGGAAAGAGAAAACGATATGGACAACAGATCAGACGGTTGGAGCATTATTGAAGAATGAGAAGATAGATATTGGAAAGCACGATCAAGTAACTCCAGGAAAGAATGACAAGATTAAAAAGGATATGAATCTTGTGGTTCAGCAGGCCTTCCAGGTCAGCTTAAATGATGGAGGCAAAGATAAAAAGGTGTGGACCACTTCGACTACGGTCGCTGACTTTTTAAAGCAACAAGAGCTGAGGCTCAAGAAGCACGATAAGATCAAACCTGCGTTACATAGTCATATTTCTAAAAAAAGCGCAGATATCCAGATCACTCGGGTGGAAAAAGTCACCGATGTAGTGGAAGAGAAAATTGCTTTTGATACCAAACATAAAAAGGATCGTTCTCTTGAAAAAGGAAAAGAGAAGGTGCTTAAAAAAGGTGAAGAAGGTAAATTGAAGAAGCACTATGCCATTGTGAAAGAAAACGGCAAAGTGGTGTCTAAAGAATTGATTAAAGAAGTGACTGAAAAAGATAGCAAGGATCGTTTAGTGGCTATTGGTACACAAGTGTCCAATAAAGAGCCTAAAGCGACACCTGCCGTTTCAAGAAGCAATGAATCGTCTGGAAAAGAATTTTATGTGGCGTCGACAGCCTACACAGCGAGCTGTGCTGGATGTACGGGCAGAACGTCAACAGGCTTTGATTTAAAAGCAAATCCGGGTGCAAAGGTTATAGCAGTAGATCCGAGTGTCATTCCGCTAGGCTCTAAAGTGTATGTGGAAGGCTATGGATATGCCGTTGCATCAGACACTGGATCTGCTATAAAAGGGAATAAAATCGATGTGTTCGTCCCAAATAAGTCGGCAGCTTATCAATGGGGAAATAAACGAGTGAAAATTAGAGTACTCAAATAAACACATCCAATCATTTATATGAACAGAGGGCTTTGCGCACCCTCTGTTTTTTTGGTTATAATAGAAGCACTGTTTTCTAATTAATTAGACGCAAAAACAGCATGAAAGGTTTCATTTTTTAACCGAAAATTGTTTATTGTTTTTGCAAGCGGAGGAATACATGAAAATCAAAGAAATCATTGTGGTGGAAGGTCGTGATGACACTGCCAGAGTGAAGATGGCAGTTGATGCAGATACGATCGAAACAAACGGATCAGCTATTGGTGATACAGTTATTCAACAAGTGCGTCTTGCTCAGGAGACGAGAGGGGTCATTATTTTAACTGATCCTGATTTCCCTGGTGAGAAGATCCGGAAAACCATCGCAGAAGCGGTTCCTGGCTGTAAGCACGCATTTTTGCCAAAACATCTTGCGAAGGCGAAGCGAGACAAAGGAATTGGCGTCGAGCATGCTTCCTTGGACAGTATTCGAGAATGCCTAGCCCATGTCCATGAGGAAATGGAAGAATCGGAAAGTGACATTACATTAGATGACTTATTTGACGCAGGCCTTATCGGAGGCGAATCGTCGAAACGCCGCCGCGAACGACTAGGTGTGCTTTTAAATATAGGATATACCAATGCGAAGCAGCTGCAAAAGCGCCTTCACATGTTCCAAATAACCAAACATGATTTTATTGCGGCCTTAAAGACCGTCATGCAGGAGGAAGCCGATGAATAAAGATATTGCGACACCCATCAGAACGAAGGAAATACTGAAGAAATACGGTTTCTCTTTTAAAAAGAGCTTAGGGCAGAACTTTTTAATTGATACAAATATACTCGATCGTATTGTCGATCACGCAGAGGTGACGGATGAGACCGGCGTGATTGAGATTGGGCCTGGTATCGGTGCATTGACCGAGCAGCTCGCTAAGCGTGCAAAGAAAGTCACTGCTTTTGAAATCGATCAGCGTTTATTGCCCATTTTAAACGATACGCTTTCTCCATATGATAATGTCACGATCATTCATCAAGACGTATTAAAGGCGGATGTGAGGAAGGTCATCGAGGAAAATTTTGCTGACTGTAAAGAAGTGATGGTTGTCGCCAACCTTCCATATTACGTGACGACACCGATTATTATGAAGCTGCTTGAAGAAAACCTTCCATTGAAAGGGATTGTCGTCATGCTGCAAAAAGAAGTAGCAGATCGTATGGCAGCAGTCCCTTCATCAAAGGAATACAATTCGCTGTCTATCGCAGTTCAATACTATACGGAAGCGAAAACAGTAATGGTTGTGCCTAAAACTGTTTTTGTTCCACAGCCTAATGTGGATTCGGCTGTGATTAAACTAACCGTTCGTGAAACGCCTGCTGTCTCAGTAGAAAATGATGTGTTTTTCTTTCAATTGATCCGTGCGAGCTTTGGTCAGCGCCGAAAAACATTGATGAATAATCTCATGAACAATTTACCTGATGGAAAAAAACATAAAGCCATCATCGAAGAAGCACTTCAAACAGCAGACATTGATGGAAAGCGCCGCGGCGAGTCATTATCCATTGAGGAATTTGCCCGTTTGTCGAACGTTTTACAAAAAGCCCTGTCTTAAGGGCTTTTTTCTTTTGTTTTTCACCACTTTGTTCGTTCGGGCATAGGCTAGAAAGAACAGCACACATGAAAGAAGAACATATTTTAGCGTAAGACGATACCAACAGGATATGAGCCTGATTGTGGAGTGAAAAGCATGCAATTTCAAATAGGAGATATGGTGACAAGGGCATCCTATCAAATGGATATTTTGTTTCGAATCATTCGAATTGATGAGACCGATCAGCACGAAGCTACCGCCATATTGCATGGGAATGAAGTGAGGCTGATTGCTGATGCCAAGTTGTCAGATCTCGTCAAGGTTCAAAAAGAGGAACAGCTGACTAGAGAGAAAAATGACGAACGAAAAATCAATGAATCGCTTGACTTACTTAGACAGGATTATCAGCTGCTGCGGGAAAAACAAGAGTATTATACTTCTGGACAATATCAGCATCAAGAGCAGTATTTTCACATGCCTGGAAAGGTCCTTCATTTAGATGGAGATGCTTCATACTTAAAGAAATGCTTAGATGTATATGAACGAATTGGTGTACCTGTGTATGGTGTACATTGCCATGAGAAGAAAATGCCAAGCATGATTGACTCGTTAATTGATCAATATCGACCTGATATTTTGGTCATCACAGGACATGATGCGTATTCCAAGCAAAAGGGCGGCGTACATGATATCGGTGCCTATCGCCATTCTCGTCATTTCGTTGAAACGGTTCAAAAAGCAAGACGGAAAATTCCTCATTTAGATCAGCTTGTGATCTTTGCAGGTGCCTGTCAATCTCACTTCGAATCATTGATCCAAGCAGGTGCCAATTTTGCGAGCTCGCCTTCCCGTGTGAATATCCATGCGCTCGACCCCGTCTATATCGTTGCGAAGATCAGCTTCACTCCATTTGTAGATCGAATCAACGTGTGGGATGTGCTCCGAAATACATTAACAAGAGAAAAAGGCCTCGGAGGCATCGAGACGAAGGGCGTTCTAAGGGTAGGTATGCCATATAAAAGAGACCATGAATCGACATAACCCGACTGATTACAGTCTGGTTTTTTTTATGTTCAAAAAGAAATTGCAAAAGGATACATAATTCACCGGAATTTGAGAAAAATAGGGAGAAGAAAAGGTAGAAGTTTGTCAAAATTATTTTGTTGACAATGGCTCGTGTTCGTTGATATAATTTAATTTTTATTTGACAAAAACGAGCCGTTGTTGTATAATTATCTCAGTGAGGTGGATGCAATGGCGAAGACTTTGTCCGACATCAAAAGATCGCTTGATGGTAACTTAGGTAAACGTTTGACGTTAAAGGCTAACGGGGGCCGCCGTAAAACAATTGAGCGTTCGGGCATTTTAGCTGAAACGTACCCTTCTGTATTTGTGATTCAATTAGATCAAGATGAGAATTCGTTTGAAAGAGTTTCTTATAGTTATGCAGATATACTGACTGAGACGGTCGAATTAACGTTCGATGATACCGCTAGCTCAGTCGCCTATTAATGGGCAGTGAACTTCTTGTTTACTGCTTTTTGTTTTGCCTTTTTTTCTGAATGGGAGTCTGTCCATTTTTTGAAAGGGTTAAAAGGAAGGAATCGATACAAAATAAGAAAGCCACACAAGCAGTGGCACTGATTCGAATTCTCGACTAAAGGGGCTGTTTCGTTTGGGTAGACGCCGAGGCATTATGTCAGATGAGTTCAAATACGAGCTGGCGAAGGATCTTGGATTTTATGATACCGTCAAAAATGGAGGCTGGGGAGAGATTCGTGCGCGTGACGCAGGTAATATGGTCAAACGTGCCATTGAATTAGCTCAACAGCACATGGCTCAGGATGAGAATCAACGATAGAAAAACGGTCAGGGATACCTCGGGTGTCTCTGGCTTTTTTTGATGAAAAAGTCAGTGTGCTCGGCGTAAAAGCCTATATTCATCAGATCCATCAAATGTGATACAATATTGATACTTATGTTTAGATGGAGAAGTAGGTGAAATGTTTGCGTATTTTAGAAAAAGCACCGGCAAAAATTAATCTCTCACTTGATGTTCATGGAAAAAGACCGGATGGATATCACGAAGTGGAGATGGTGATGACAACAATAGACCTTGCAGATCGACTAGAGCTGACGGAGCTGGACAAGGATGAAATCCGTGTATCATCTCATAATCGATTCGTGCCAGATGATCAGCGTAATTTGGCTTATCAGGCGGCTAAATTACTCAAAACAAGGTTCGGTATTCAAAAAGGTGTATCAATTGTCATCACAAAAGCAATTCCAGTCGCAGCAGGTTTAGCTGGGGGCAGCAGTGATGCGGCAGCAGCTCTTCGCGGCTTAAATCGTTTGTGGAAATTAAACCTCACGTTAGATGAACTAGCTGATCTTGGAGCGGAGATCGGCTCAGATGTGTCTTTTTGTGTACACGGAGGCACAGCACTAGCGACAGGACGTGGAGAAAAGCTGAAGCATATTGCGACACCGCCGCATTGCTGGGTGATTTTAGCGAAGCCGGTGATCGGGGTATCTACAGCTGAAGTCTATAGACAATATGACGCAAGCAAAGTAGAACACCCGAATGTAAAGCGTATGATTGAAGCGATTGAAGCGAAAGATTATAAAGAGATGTGCGGCTCACTCGGCAACGTTCTAGAGTCTGTGACATTAAAGATGTACCCAGAAGTAGATATGATCAAAAGACAGATGAAGCGTTTCGGTGCTGACGCTGTTTTAATGAGTGGAAGCGGCCCTACAGTATTTGGCTTGATTCAATATGAATCGAAGGTACAAAGAATATATAACGGACTGAGAGGATTTTGTGATCAAGTATACGCTGTCCGCATGATCGGCGAACAAAATGCCCTTGATTAAATCCGTATATTAAGTTATATTTATCATAAATTATTCGGGTTCTGGGGGTAAGTTCATGAAGTTTCGTCGAAGCGGCAGATTGGTGGACTTAACAAATTATTTGTTAGCCCACCCGCACGTACTAGTACCGTTAACTTTTTTTGCAGAAAGATATCAATCTGCGAAGTCCTCTATTAGTGAAGACTTAACGATTATCAAACAGACCTTCGAACAGCAGGGAATAGGCACATTGCTTACTGTACCTGGTGCTGCTGGCGGAGTGAAATATATTCCAAAGATTCACCTAAAAGAAGCAGACGACGTAGTAAACGATATCGGAGAGGCTCTATCGACTCCTGAACGTGTACTTCCTGGCGGTTATTTATATTTAACCGATGTTTTAGGTAATCCATCAATTCTTGCGAAAATCGGTAAGCTGTTTGCGACCATCTTTGCAGACCGTGCGATTGATGTCGTCATGACCGTTGCGACAAAGGGTATTCCAATTGCCTATTCTGTTGCGGGTTATTTAAATGTGCCTGTTGTGATCGTTAGAAAAGATAATAAGGTAACCGAAGGATCAACTGTAAGTATTAACTACGCGTCAGGTTCGTCTAACCGAATTCAAACCATGTCACTTGCAAAGCGGAGTTTAGATAAAGGATCCAATGTCCTAATCATTGATGACTTTATGAAAGCGGGCGGAACCATTAACGGCATGATGAATTTGCTTGAGGAATTTAATGCAAATGTTGCAGGGATCGGTGTTCTTTTAGAAGATGAAGGCGTAAATGAACGTCTCGTTGATGAATATGTATCGCTTTTAAAGCTTTCAACCATTGATATGAAGCAGAAGATCATTGAGATCAATGAAGGCAATTTCCACGAGTTTTTTCATTCGAAAGCTTAAGCTTTGATCAAACATGTAGTTGAATGGGAGAGATTGATATGACAAAAGTTGTTCAAACCAAACATGCACCAGCAGCCATTGGACCTTACTCTCAAGGGATTATTGTCAATAACATGTTTTACAGCTCAGGGCAGATTCCATTAACGCCAGCTGGAGACTTTGTAAATGGAGATATTAAAGAACAAACACATCAAGTGTTCCGTAATCTTAAGGCCGTACTTGAAGCAGCAGGTGCTTCCTTTGAGACAGTCGTGAAAGCAACAGTTTTTATCAAAGATATGGAACAATTCGCAGAAGTAAATGAAGTGTACGGTGAGTATTTCCATACACATAAGCCAGCTCGTTCATGTGTGGAAGTAGCAAGACTTCCTAAGAATGCACTCGTAGAAATTGAAGTAATTGCATTAGTAAAGTAAACAGGCAGTCTCAACGAAAGCCGTTTGGTTTCATCATATGCAGGAAAAGACATCATCATGATGTCTTTTTTTCACGCAGAGAATGTAAGCGTCGTCACCAAAATGACAAATAATGTATAAATATCCCGATATTTCAAAAAAAGTTTAAAAAAAGAGCAGGAGAATCACCACAATCGTTGAATACCTAAGTAATGCTTTTATATTGGGAAAAGGTGGTGAACTACTGTGGAAGTTACTGACGTAAGATTACGCCGCGTGAATACCGATGGTCGCATGAGGGCGATTGCATCCATCACGCTGGACCACGAATTTGTTGTTCATGATATTCGTGTGATTGATGGAAACAATGGGTTGTTTGTGGCAATGCCTAGCAAACGCACGCCTGATGGAGAGTTTCGCGATATTGCACACCCAATTAATTCAGGTACTCGGGGTAAAATCCAAGATGCTGTATTAAATGAATATCATCGCTTAGGCGAAGAGGAAGAAACAATTGAATATGAAGAAGCTGGAGCTTCTTAATCATATGTGAATCCAAAAAGACAGCTTTAAGAGAAAATGGAATGTTTTCTTTTAAATGCTGTCTTTTTTGCGTTTTTTCTCTTGTTTCTTATCTCTTTCATCCATTAGAAAATTATTGCACTTCCTCTTGTATCCTTGAAATCAGTCCTTATTTAGGATATATTTTTCTATGGATAATAGGGATATTGGAGGCCAATCAATGGATAAGCGGTTCGCAGTGATTTTAGCAGCGGGAAAAGGAACGAGAATGAAGTCAAAGCTATACAAAGTACTTCATCCAGTTTGCGGAAAGCCAATGGTCGAGCATGTGGCAGATGAAGCGTTAAAGCTTTCTTTAGCCAAGCTAGTGACGATCGTCGGTCATGGAGCAGAGAACGTCAAAGAGCAGCTTGGAGACAGAAGTGAGTATGCACTTCAAGAAGAACAGCTGGGAACAGCACATGCCGTCAAACAAGCAAAGTCGTTCCTTGCGCAGGAAAAGGGAACAACCATTGTCATTTGTGGTGATACGCCATTATTGACAGCGGAAACAATGGAAGCTATGTTGAGCGAGCATCAAAAACATCAAGCGAAAGTCACTATTTTAACAGCACATGCGGATGACCCGACAGGTTATGGTCGTATTATTCGTGACGAAACCGGTGCTGTCGTGAAAATTGTGGAGCATAAAGATGCGAATGATGCGGAACGTCAAGTGAATGAAATTAATACAGGGACCTATTGTTTTTCAAATGAAGATCTCTTCCGTGTGATTGAGCAAGTATCGAATGAAAATGCACAGGGTGAATACTATTTGCCAGACGTCATTGAAATTTTAAAGAATGAAGGGCAAACGGTTGCAGCATATCAAACACCGCATTTTGAAGAAACACTTGGAGTCAATGATCGTATCGCTCTATCACAAGCAGAGCAATTCATGAAGCGACGTATTAATCATCAGCATATGAAGAATGGTGTGACCTTGATTGATCCTGAGAACACGTATATTTCACCAGATGCTGTCATCGGTGAAGATACAATCATTTATCCTGGGACGGTCATCAAAGGGAATGTAAAAATCGGTGCAGACGCTACTATTGGGCCAAACACTGAAATTGTTGACAGCATCGTCGGAGATCGCACAGTGATTAAGCAATCTGTCGTCTGCGATAGTGAGGTTGGAATCGATGTGACAATTGGGCCGTTTGCTCATATTCGCCCGTTGTCGAAAATTGGCGATGAAGTGAAGATCGGGAATTTTGTCGAAATCAAGAAAACGGTTTTCGGTGACCGCAGCAAAGCATCTCATCTAAGCTATATTGGAGATGCAGAGGTCGGAACTGATGTAAACCTTGGCTGTGGATCTATTACAGTCAACTATGATGGGAAGAACAAATTCTTAACGAAGATTGAAGATGGCGCTTTTATTGGCTGTAATTCAAATCTCGTAGCACCAGTCACTGTCGGAAAAGGGGCATATGTTGCAGCTGGTTCAACGGTTACAGAAGATGTACCGCAGGATGCATTGTCTATTGCTAGAGCAAGACAAGTCAATAAAGAAGATTATGTGAAAAATATTCATAAAAAATAATCCAAATACCCGGAGGTTTACCATGTCTAATCGTTATGCTGATGCGAATTTAAAGATATTCTCTTTGAATTCAAACCCTGAACTTGCTAAAGAAATTGCCGATCGTATCGGAGTTGATGTAGGAAAGAGCTCTGTTAAACGCTTTAGTGACGGTGAAGTCCAAATCAATATTGAAGAAAGTATTCGCGGCTGTGATTGTTATGTCATTCAATCAACGAGTGCGCCAGTCAATGAGCACATTATGGAACTGCTCATTATGGTGGATGCACTAAAACGCGCTTCTGCGAAAACGGTCAATATTGTGATCCCTTATTACGGATATGCACGTCAAGATCGTAAGGCAAAACCTCGTGAGCCAATCACTGCGAAGCTTTTTGCGAACTTGCTTGAAACAGCAGGTGCTACTCGTGTCATTGCACTTGATCTTCATGCGCCGCAGATCCAAGGTTTCTTTGATATTCCAATCGATAACTTAATGGCTGTGCCAATCTTAACAAACTATTTCGAACAGAAAAATTTGAATGATATCGTCGTTGTGTCTCCAGACCACGGTGGTGTGACACGTGCGCGTAAAATGGCAGACCGCCTGAAAGCGCCAATCGCTATTATCGACAAACGTCGTCCGAAGCCAAATGTTGCTGAAGTGATGAACATCATTGGTAACATTGAAGGCAAAACGGCGATTCTCATCGATGATATCATTGATACGGCTGGTACCATTACACTTGCTGCAAATGCACTTGTGGAAAATGGAGCGGCTGAAGTATATGCTTGCTGTACTCACCCAGTATTGTCTGGACCAGCAGTAGAACGTATCACAAATTCTAAAATAAAAGAATTGGTTGTGACAAACAGTATTCACTTAACAGATGACAAGAAAGTTGAAAAATTCATTCCGCTTTCAGTTGGGCCTTTGCTAGCAGAAGCCATCATCCGTGTACATGAAGAAGAATCTGTGAGCTACCTTTTTAGCTAATTTTCTGATTAAAAAAGGCCCTAGGCATCAGCTTGGGGTCTTTTTGCTGGCATCATTCAGAGTAAATAGGTTTAAAATGATTCGCTTATGGGTAATTATGAGAGTAGTGACAAAAATGAAATAGGATGGTGCTGAATATGGCAACTTTAAAAGCAAATAAAAGAACTGATTTCAAACGTTCCACACTGCAAAAAATCCGTCATTCAGGACACGTTCCTGGTGTCATATACGGAAAAAATACAGACAACCTGGCTGTTTCACTAGACAGCATCGATTTATTAAAGACCTTACGTGATGAAGGAAAGAATACAATCATCACATTAGACGTGAACGGTGAAACAAAATCCGTGATGGTCACAGAATTACAAACAGATCCGCTGAAAAATGAGCTTGTCCATGCAGATTTCCAAGTGGTCGACTTACAGCGTGAAATTGAAGCAGATGTACCTGTCCAGCTGATTGGCGAATCTAAAGGGGTAAAAGATGGCGGTGTGCTTCAGCAGCCACTATTTGAACTATCCATTACAGCGAAACCAAAAGATATCCCGCAGCATATTGAAGCAGATATTACAAACTTAGAAGTAAATGATGTCCTAACAGTCGCTGATTTGTCTGTTCAGTCATCATATCAAGTGAATAACGATCCAGAAGAAGTCGTTGCATCCATTTTGCCGCCTCAGCAATCAGAGGTTCCTGAGCCAGATAGCGAAGAGGAACCAAAAGAACCTGAGGCCATTAAAGAAAAGGATAACGATGGAGAATAACTGGTCATTTAGAGACGTAACCCTCCCGCGGTTGCGTCTTTTGTGCTAGAATGAAAAGAATTCATACGTTTTTACATGAGGCAATCCTATTGGCTCATTTTTTAGGCGTGTGCTTTGTGACAAAGGAGGTTATTGGTTTCATGATTGCATTCGTTGGATTGGGTAATCCAGGAAAAGAATATGAAAAAACAAGACATAATGTCGGGTTTATGACAATAGATGAATTATCGAATAAATGGGACATCCCCTTAAATCAATCAAAATTCCATGGACAATTTGGAACAGGGTTTGTTTCAGGGCAAAAGGTTCTACTTGTAAAGCCGCTTACATATATGAACTTATCAGGAGAATGCGTGCGTCCGCTAATGGATTACTATGATATTCCACTTGAACATTTGAAAGTCATCTATGATGATCTTGATTTGCCAACTGGGCGGATTCGTTTGCGTACAAAAGGAAGTGCAGGCGGGCATAATGGAATCAAATCGTTGATTCAGCATTTAGGGTCACCTGAGTTTGACCGATTCCGTATCGGCATTGGACGTCCTCAAAATGGCATGAAGGTCGTCGATTACGTGCTAGGACGCTTTTCTGAAGAGGAGCAGCCTGACATTGCATCAGCCATTCAGGCGTCTGTCGAAGCTTGCGAGGCGGCTTTAACAAAGCCATTTTTAGAAGTGATGAATGATTTTAACAAGAAGGTATAAGAATGATAAGCAAAGCACATACTGATTATAAAATCTCAGCATGGGAGGATCACGTATGGCTTTGCATTATTACTGCCGGCACTGTGGTGTAAAGGTTGGCAGTCTAGATGAATCCGCTGTTCAAAGTGAAGCACTTGGATTTCATCACTTAACAAATGAGGAAAGAAACGATATGATTTCTTATAGGGAAAATGGTGATCTACATGTACAAACCATTTGTGAGGATTGCCAAGAGGCGCTCGAAAGAAATCCTGATTACCATCAGTATCATACCTTTATTCAATAAAAAGCTTTGGTGTAGATAATAGACCAAAGCGTTTTTCTGTTTTAAACAAGCAGGGAGGAGGAGCCAAATGAAAAATATACAATCATTTATCAAACAAAGTGATGATTTTCAGTCCATTTTTAATGGGCTAAAGGAAGGGTTAAAAGAACAGCTGCTCGCCGGACTATCAGGCTCCGTCAGATCTTTATTTACAGCCGCTATATCAGACGAACTTAAGCGGCCGATGTTTATTGTGACTCACAACTTGTATCAAGCGCAGAAGGTAACAGATGATCTTGCCAGTGTGATTTCAGATCGCTCGGTCCTTCTTTATCCTGTTAATGAACTCATTGCTTCAGAAATTGCCGTTGCCAGCCCTGAGCTCAGAGCACAGCGTCTAGATGTTCTGAACCGGCTGGCGAATGGAGAAAACCCCATTATCGTCACACCGGCTGCAGCGGTGCGCAGAATGCTTCCGCCAGTTGAGCTCTGGAAGGAGAGTCAGATCCATTTAAAGCTCGGTGAAGAAATTGATTTGGAGGCGTTTTCAAAACAACTTGTACAAATCGGTTATGACCGGACGTCGATGGTTGCTGCGCCCGGAGATTTTAGTGTGCGCGGAGGAATCATTGATATTTATTCTTTAACGGAAGATCATCCGATCCGTATTGAGCTGTTTGATACAGAAGTAGACTCGATTCGAACGTTCCACTCAGATACACAGCGTTCATTAGAAACACTTCAAGAGATTAAAATCGGTCCCGCAAAAGAGCTGATTGTGAGAGGTCCTGAACGAGTGAGAGCCATTGAACAGCTTGATCAAGGACTTGCGAAGAGCTTAAAGAAATTTAACTCAGACCAGCAAAAAGAACTGCTTCATCAACATATTTCTGCTGATCGAGAGAAGCTGCTAGAAGGTATCGTGACACAGGAAATGACGAAGTACCTGTCCTATTTCTATGAAAAGCCTGCTAGTTTGCTAGATTACACATCACAGGATACGATTATTATTTTAGATGAAATTAGCAGAATTCAGGAGATGGAAGAACAGCTTGAACAGGAAGAAGCTGATTGGACAATTAGCCTGCTTGAAGAAGGCAATATCCTTCATGATTTATCCCTTTCTTTCCCGTTCCAACAACTGATCAATCAGCAATCGCGGTCTATTCTGTACTACTCCTTGTTCCTGAGACATGTCCAGCAGACAAATCCACAAAATATCGTCAATGTATCTAGTAAGCAAATGCAGAATTTCCACGGGCAGATGAATGTGCTTGCGAGTGAAATTGAACGCTACAAAAAACAACAATATACAGTTGTCTTCTTAGGTGCGGATGAAGAGCGGACAGATAAACTATCTTCTGTCTTACATGATTATGACATTGAAGCCGCTCTTGCCAAGCCGGACGCCGAGCTTGTAAGCGGACAGGTGTATATTTTACAAGGTGAGCTGCAAACAGGCTTTGAACTGCCGTTATCGAAAATTGCCGTGATCACAGAAGGCGAGCTCTTCAAGAAACGTGTGAAGAAGCAGGCACGTAAGCAAAAGCTGACCAATGCAGAGCGAATTAAGAGCTATTCAGAGCTTCAAGTCGGCGATTATGTGGTGCACATTAACCACGGGATCGGTAAGTATTTAGGAATTGAAACGCTTGAAATCGGCGGCATTCATAAAGATTATTTAAATATTCATTATCAAGGAAGCGACAAGCTTTATGTACCGGTTGAACAAATTGATCAGGTGCAGAAGTATGTCGGATCAGAAGGTAAAGAACCAAAGCTGTACAAACTAGGCGGCAGCGATTGGAAACGTGTGAAGAAAAAAGTGGAAACATCTGTACAGGACATCGCAGATGATCTCATTAAGCTGTATGCGGAACGTGAGGCAAGCAAAGGGTATGCCTTCTCGCCTGATCATGAGATGCAGCGCCAGTTTGAATCAGCGTTCCCTTACCAGGAAACAGATGATCAAATCCGTTCGATTCACGAAATCAAACAAGACATGGAGCGGGAGCGTCCAATGGACCGCCTGCTTTGTGGAGATGTGGGATATGGAAAAACAGAAGTGGCGATTCGAGCGGCCTTCAAAGCCATTGCTGACGGAAAACAGGTTGCTCTGCTTGTGCCGACAACCATCTTAGCGCAGCAGCATTTTGACACGATTATGGACCGATTCCAAGACTACCCTGTCAAAATCGCTCAGCTGAGCCGTTTCCGTACAAGAAAAGAAACAACCGAAACGTTAAAAGGGCTGAAAAACGGAACGATTGATATGGTCATCGGCACACACCGTTTGCTTTCTAAAGATATTGTCTATAAAGACTTAGGTTTGTTGATCATTGACGAAGAGCAGCGTTTTGGTGTGACGCATAAAGAGAAAATTAAACAGATGAAAGCCAATATCGATGTACTGACATTAACGGCTACGCCAATTCCGCGTACGCTGCATATGTCTATGCTTGGCGTACGGGATTTATCGGTTATTGAGACACCGCCTGAAAACCGTTTCCCTGTTCAAACCTATGTGGTTGAGTACAATGGCGCTTTAGTCAGAGAAGCGATTGAGCGAGAACTAGCACGCGGCGGTCAAGTGTACTTTCTTTACAACCGTGTTGAAGATATTGAACGCAAAGCAGATGAAATCTCCATGCTAGTCCCAGACGCGAAAGTCAGCTATGCACATGGGAAAATGAGTGAGAACGAGCTGGAATCAGTGATGATCAATTTCCTTGAAGGTGAATCAGATGTATTGGTCAGTACCACCATCATTGAAACGGGAGTAGACATTCCAAATGTGAACACGCTCATCGTCCACGATGCGGATAAAATGGGGCTTTCTCAGCTTTACCAGCTAAGAGGACGAGTAGGACGCTCGAATCGTGTCGCATATGCTTATTTCACGTATCGAAAAGATAAAGTTCTGTCTGAAGTAGCAGAGAAGAGACTTCAAGCTATTAAAGAATTCACAGAGCTCGGATCAGGATTTAAAATTGCGATGCGTGATTTAACGATTCGAGGAGCAGGAAATTTACTTGGTGCACAGCAGCATGGATTCATTGATTCTGTTGGATTCGACCTCTATTCTCAAATGCTGAAAGAAGCCATTGAGGAAAGAAGAGGCGATACAACGGCTCAAGATAAATTCGAACCGGAAATCGATCTGCAAATTGATGCCTACATCCCGGACACTTACATTTCGGATGGGAAGCAAAAGATCGAGATGTATAAACAGTTCAGAGCGATTGGATCAATTGAAGAGCGAAAAGAGCTTCAAGATGAAATGATCGACCGATTTGGTGAATATCCGCAAGAAGTGGCGGACTTGTTCACGATTGCGACGATGAAAGTATACGCAGTGCAGGAACGTGTCGAACTGATCAAGATGGAGAAAGGCATTGTCAGACTCACCCTTGAAGAGCAAGCAAGCAGTGAAATCGACGGTCAAAAATTATTCGCACTCGGCAGTAAATATGGCCGTGATATTGGATTGGGAATGGAAGGCAGCAAGCTGATTATTTCTGTCCAAACCAAAGGCAAGAAGACGGAGGAATGGCTTGAGATCGTTCTGAATATGCTTCGAGGCCTTCAAGAAGTGAAAAAAGAAACCATTCCATCTTCATAAAATTTTGTTTGTCTCTCGTGTATATTACGTTTGATGTGACGGATACTAAACTCAGGGTCAAGTGGTGAATGTTGCATAAAGTGGACGCTTTTGTTCCATTCACCCAACACATCATCAAACGAAAGAGAGGCAGCAGTGAATGAAAGCAACTGGAATTGTACGCCGCATCGATGATCTAGGTAGAGTGGTTATTCCGAAGGAGATTCGCAGAACATTGCGCATCCGGGAAGGAGATCCGCTTGAGATTTTCGTCGACCGCGATGGAGAAGTGATTTTGAAGAAATATTCGCCGATTAGTGAGCTAGGAGACTTTGCGAAGGAATATGCTGATGCATTATTCGACAGTTTGGGTCATTCCATCCTGATCTGTGATCGAGATACGTATATTGCTGTATCCGGCAGTTCGAAAAAAGAGTACTTAAACAAATCCATCAGTGATTTACTTGAACGAACAATGGACCAGCGTAATTCTGTATTAGAAGAAAGCAAAAAAGAAATTCAACTTGTCGATGGTATTGATGATGACGTATCTGCTTATACCATTGCACCTATTGTTGCAAACGGAGATCCTATTGGCGCCGTCGTCTTATTTTCTAAAGAGCGTTCAATGGGAGAAGTGGAGCATAAAGCGGCAGAAACGGCAGCTGGCTTCTTAGCCCGTCAAATGGAACATTAGGTCTAATAATTCTATATCATATAGATAAAACGAAAGAATGCCGATGAAATCATTTGATTTTGTCGGCGTTTTTTATATGGGATGAAACAAAACGAGGAATGTGCCGTCTACTCCTTAGAAAGAAACGGCTTTTCATTCACGTATGATATAATGAGTGCGTTTAACTGTAGATCTATTTTTAAAGGAGTCATCCATGAAAAATGCTGTGAATCAGCCGCATTGGCTTTTCCAGGGTGCGGTGATTTTGACCATCGCAGGCTTGTTATCAAAGGTTCTAAGTGCCGTTTATCGTGTTCCGTTCCAGAACATCGTAGGAGACACAGGGTTTTATATTTATCAGCAGGTGTATCCCTTCCTTGGCATTGCCATCATGCTCGGCACCACAGGGTTTCCTGTCATGGTGTCCAAGCTTCTGAGTGAGCATGGGGAAGAGAATCGAAGGATCATTACAAGGGTATCCTTGGTCTATATCACTTTACTGAGCTTGGTCTTATTTCTTTGTCTTTACATAGGAGCAGGCAGAATTGCGAGCCTTATGGCGGACAGTCAATTAATCCTGCTCATCCAAATGAGTGCTTTCGTGTTTTTATTTCTTCCGCTTACCGTGATGCTGAGGGGAGTTTTTCAGAGTGACGGTATGATGCTTCCAACGGCTATTTCTCAATTGGTGGAGCAACTCATCAGGGTAGGCGTCCTGCTTGTTTTATCCTTCTATTTCGTGAGGCGCGGCTATTCGCTTTATGAAACAGGGGCGGGGGCAGTCTTCTCCTCCATAGCGGGAAGTGCGGCCTCGCTCATACTGCTTCTTTTTCTTTGGCTGACTTACCGGCAACAGCCTGCTGCAAGTATGGCAGGCAAACAGGCGACACTTCGGAAAAAGGATGTTTTGAAGAGTTTGGTGCTGTATACATTCACGATTTGTGTCAGCGGACTGCTCATTTTATGGATGCAAATGGTTGATGCCTTTCATCTGTATGCGTTGCTGCGCAGTGAGGGTCTGAGTGAAGCCGCGGCAAAGGCGGCAAAAGGTGTGTATGACCGGGGGCAGCCGTTCTTACAGCTAGGGACGGTGTTTGCCATTAGCATCGGAACCTCTCTTGTGCCATTTTTATCGGCGGCCATGAGGAATGGAGAGCATGAAGCGATAAGGCAAAAAGTGCGTACATCGTTTAAGACCACGTCGGTTTTAGGGATTGGTTCAGCAATTGGGCTGATTTGTATTCTAGCGTCAGTCAATACCATGCTTTTTCGTAATGACTTAGGCACCGATGCGCTGCAAATATTCTGTATTTCCATCGCATTTACATCGATTGCGATTACGCAAGCAGCTTTACTTCAAGGGCTCGGGCATACTGTGTATCCGGCTGTTGTGGTGATTCTCAGTGTGCTGGTGAAATGGATACTAACGCTTGCACTTGTCCCGCTATTTGGCATCTACGGTGCCGCATGGTCAACCGTATGTGGTTTTCTCGCTGCGGCTCTGCTCAATGCCGTTTATTTGAGGCATAAAGGATGGATTTCGTTGAGAGAGCTGTTCCCAGTGAAAATTCTTTTATCGGCTGCTTTCATGGCCATTGTCTTAATAGGGTATCAGGCACTGTTTTCTTGGGTCATTCCCTTTGAAAAACGTCCTTTTTTCGTTTTAGAGAGCCTGACGTCAGTTTTTATTGGTGGTTTCGCCTTTTTATATAGTATTCTTAAGCTAGAAGTATTTACGGACGAGGAATGGAGACTCATTCCATTAGGAGAAAAGATTTTATATTTTAAACAGATGAGAGGGAATCGAAATGGCAGGTAAGATTACCGTCGTCGGTCTCGGGGCAGGCGACATGGATCAGCTGACGCTCGGTGTATACAAGCAGCTGAAGCAGGCGAAAGAAGTATTTATGAGAACGCAGGACCATCCGCTTACCGCAGAGTTGATGCAGGAGGTCCCATCGCTGACCTTTTTTGATGAGATTTATGAAAAGCACGATCAGTTTGATTCGGTATATCTGGAAATCACTGAAATTTTATTTACAGAGGCTGCGGAAAAGGATATTGTGTACGCAGTACCAGGTCACCCATTTGTCGCAGAAAAGACCGTCCAGCTATTAGTTTCTCAGCAGCAAGAGCGCGGGATTGAGGTGTCTGTTGCTGGTGGACAAAGCTTTTTGGATGCGACGTTTAACTCCTTGCAGATTGACCCAATCGAGGGATTACAATTCGTCGATGCAGGAGATATGAGAGCGGACGATCTGAAATTGACCCAGCATGTCCTCATTTGTCAGGTATATGATCAGCTGACCGCTTCGAATGTGAAACTCACGCTGATGGAAAAGCTTCCTGACGATTATGAAGTCTATATTGTGACTGCGGCTGGAAGCAGTCAGGAACAGATTACTGCCGTTCCTTTATTTGAACTTGATCGAGATGTGTCGATAAATAACTTAACGAGTGTTTATGTACCTCCGATTCAAGATGAAAAGCTGCTTTATCAACAATTTGACACTTTCCGTGACGTCATACGTACATTAAGAGGTCCGGGCGGCTGTCCATGGGATCAAAAACAAACCAATGAGTCACTTAAACCATATTTAATTGAAGAATGCTATGAACTGCTTGAAGCGATCGATGAAGATGATCCAGACCATATGGTGGAAGAGCTCGGAGATGTGCTGCTGCAGGTGTTACTTCACGCCCAAATTGGTGAAGATGACGGCTTTTTCTCAATTGATGACGTCATCCAGCATGTCACAGAAAAAATGATTCGTAGACATCCCCATGTGTTTGGTGACACAAATGTTTCTGAAGCAGCAGATGTGGTCGCCAACTGGGAAAAAATCAAGCAGCAGGAGAAGCCGGAGCGGGCAGCCTCCATTTTGCAATCCATCCCGGCGACGCTTCCAGCACTAACAAAGGCATATAAGCTCCAAAAGAAAGCCGCCAAAGTAGGCTTTGATTGGACAGATGTGAAAGATATTTGGAACAAATACGAAGAAGAGAAGCAGGAATTTCTCGTTGAAGTGGCAGAGAAGCCGGACGAAAGTGCAACGAAGCAGATGAAAGATGAATTTGGAGATCTTTTGTTTGTTCTCGTCAACATTGGAAGGTTCTATCAGCTAGAGCCTGAAACGGCACTCGCTTCCGCCAACACAAAATTCATGCGTCGCTTTCAGCATATCGAACAAAAAGCAAAGGACATGGGACGTTCATTAGAGGACTTAACGCTAGAGGAAATGGACGATCTATGGAACGATGCCAAACGTATAGAAAGAGGTGAGCATACATGAGACTAGATAAATTTTTAAAAGTGTCCCGTTTAATTAAAAGAAGAACATTGGCAAAAGAAGTAGCTGATCAAGGCAGAATTTCTATTAACGGCACACAGGCGAAAGCCAGCTCTGACGTGAAAGAAGGAGACGAGCTTCAAATCCGTTTTGGTCAAAAACTTGTGACGGTTCAAGTCAACGAGTTAAAGGACACGACGAAAAAAGAAGATGCCGCTGGCATGTATACTGTGCTAAAAGAAGAAAAAACAGCAGAATAGGGCTTGTTCTAAATGATCCTCCTGTCACATACAATGCAGTAACAATGCAAGTATGAGATATGGGGGATGTATAAATGAATCAATATTATAATCAACCTCAAGGCACGAAGCTGTCATCAGAAGCGGAGCACAATGTCACAATGCGAAACAGAAAGCATTTAGATATTACCGGCGTCAAACAGGTGGAAAGCTTTGATAATGAAGAATTTCTGCTTGAGACGGTCATGGGGATTCTCGCTATCCGTGGAGAAAATCTGCAAATGAAAAACCTAGACGTCGAAAAAGGCGTTGTGTCGATCAAAGGGCGTGTCTTTGACTTAATTTATGTAGATGAGCAGCACGGGGAGAAAGCTAAAGGATTTTTTAGCAAGCTGTTTAAATGACACTGACAGTCCAGTTTTATACGATGCTTTCGATGGTAGCGATGGGCATCTGGCTGGGCGCATCGCTTGATACGTACAAGCTGTTTGTGAATCGGGAAAAGACAGTAAAATGGCTTTTGGTTATACACGATCTCCTTTTTTGGCTGGTGCAGGGTCTCTTATTCTTTTATGTCCTGCTGCTGACAAATGATGGAGAATTCAGGCTTTATATCTTTCTAGCCGTTGCACTAGGTTTCTCGATGTATCAGGCATTGATGAAACAGCTGTATATGAACATTCTCAAGTTTATGATGATGTGTGTGTATCAGACCGCTCTCGTCTTTAAACGGCTGGTTATGTCCATCGTCTTCCAGCCAATCCGCTGGCTGCTGACATTGATTATAAGTGCTATTATGTTCTTGCTCCACTTGCTCTTACGTCTTGTTCATTTTACGTTTCGGCTCGTGTGGAAGGTGCTGTCCGTTGTTTGTTATCCGCTCATCTGGTTACTTAATGTGACCATTATTCATCGGATTCCCGAAAAATGGCGAACATCAATGAGATTGTTTTTCTCTAAAGGAGCAGGAATTTTACAAGGGACCAAGAAATTATCTGGTACCATCAAAACGAAATGGAAACAATTCTGGACAAAGTAAGAGAGGAGGCCTTCAACCTTGAACAAGAGAAAAAGAAATATCGCACAAATTCAAAATGATTACCAAAAACAAATGGAACAGCAAGCACAGCGCTTAAAACGCAAACGCCGTGGACTCCTTAGAAGGCTTACCGTATTTGGTGTGATTGTGCTCATGTTTGCTGTCTTGGTGACAAGTGCCCTCTGGTCGCAATCGTCCTCATTAAAGGAAAAAGAAGAGAAGAAGGTTGCGCTTGAAAAAGAATTGAAGCAATTACAAACAAAGCAGGAAGATATTTCTGATGAAATTAAAAAGCTGAAAAGCAAAGAATACGTACTCGAACTGGCACGACGAGACTATTATATGTCCAAAAAAGGCGAAAAAATCTTTGATGTGGGCAATAAGAGCGATTAGCCTTGTTGACACTTAAAATTCAGTTTATGTATAATTGAACAAATGAGATTTTTTTATAAGTCTAAGGAGGAGCACTTTTTTTATGTCGATTGAAGTTGGCAGCAAGTTACAAGGGAAAGTTACGGGCATTACAAATTTTGGAGCTTTTGTGGAGTTGCCAGGCGGTTCAACTGGTCTCGTTCATATCAGTGAGGTAGCCGATAACTATGTAAAAGATATTAATGAGCATTTAAAAGTCGGTGAACAAGTTGAAGTGAAAGTGATTAACGTTGAAAAAGACGGTAAAATCGGCTTGTCCATTAAAAAAGCAAAAGATCGTCCTCAACAACAACAATCAAGACCGAGCAGAAATGATTTCCGTCCGAAGGAATCGTTTGAGCAAAAAATGAACAAATTCTTAAAAGATAGTGAAGACCGCTTAACATCTTTAAAACGTAACACGGAATCAAAACGTGGGGGACGCGGAGCAAGAAGAGGTTAACTTGTTGCTGCTTTCTATATATCTTTCACAACAAAGCACCTGCTGTCCGCAGGTGCTTTTTTTCTTGATCCATACGACATTTTTTGAGATTTCGTCATTTAATTTAAAACTTTCTATTGACGGACAAGCGATTCCTTTGTATTATAGATCTTGTGCTTCTTAGCGCATTTTTATTATGGCGGTGTAGCTCAGCTGGCTAGAGCGTACGGTTCATACCCGTGAGGTCGGGGGTTCGATCCCCTCCGCCGCTATCCTTTTTAGTAGAACATAAAAGCAAGGCCCGTTGGTCAAGCGGTTAAGACACCGCCCTTTCACGGCGGTAACACGGGTTCGAATCCCGTACGGGTCATCTTCAAAACAGCTTTCTTTAGGAAGGCTGTTTTTTTGTGTCTTCGTAAAATTCTGATGAAAGACATCGACTTTCATGAAAGTATGCCTCTTTGACGAATAAAGCGTCGAACGTTTTATGGAAACGACAACTTCTTTTGACAAAATTTCTTTTTCACCTTCGCTATAATGACAAGCAACGAATATCAGGTGGGGGATGAAAAGATGGAAAAACTAGAAAGAAGAACTGATTTAACAGGAGCGGGGTTTGAAAGAATCAGTGCAGGGTTAAAAAAGATGAAAAACCTGTTTCTTCATCACACGCATTCTCTTTTTTTCTATAAAGGGTTTATTTATGTTGTTCTTGGTTTTTTATTAGGACGAGCCTTTATTTTATCTGAAATTATGCCGTTTGCTCTGCCTTTCTTTGGCTCCATGCTGCTTATCAAAAGAGATAAGGCCATGCTTGCTTGTCTCGCTTTACTCGCTGGAGCCATGACGATATCACCTCAAAACGCATTGTTTGTGTTTGCGTCGTTAATCGTGTTTCTCCTTATGTCCAAGGTGGTTTCTTTCATCATCAAAGACCCAGTGAAAACATTGCCGGTTGTCATTGTGCTGTCGATGCTGATCACCCGAGGAGCATTTGTTTACCTAGAGCAAGGTGCTGTGCAAAGCTACGATTACGTCATGGCGGGTGTTGAAGCAGGACTTGCCTTCATTTTGACACTGATTTTCCTTCAAAGCCTGCCGATTTTTACAGTCAGGAAAATCAAACACTCCTTAAAGGTTGAAGAAATTATTTGCTTTATGATTTTAATTGCCTCAGTTTTAACAGGTCTGGCTGGCATCACATTTCAAGGGATGCAGGCAGAGCATATTTTGTCACGTTATGTAGTGCTGAGCTTTGCTTTTATTGGAGGAGCCAGTATTGGTTGTACGGTGGGTGTCGTGACAGGATTAATTCTCGGTCTCGCTAACATCGGAAACCTTTATCAGATGAGTCTTCTTGCCTTTTCAGGCTTATTAGGGGGACTGCTGAAAGAGGGGAAGAAAGCAGGCGCAGCCATTGGCTTAATTGTGGGTTCCTTACTTATCTCCCTATACGGAGAAGGATCAGCAGGTCTCGTGACCACGCTGTATGAATCACTTATTGCAGTTGCGCTCTTCTTACTCACGCCACAATCAGTGACCTCTAAGGTAGCGAAATATATTCCTGGTACGGTAGAGCATGTACAGGAACAGCAGCAATACGCCCGGAAAGTACGAGATGTGACAGCAAAAAAGGTAGACCAATTTTCTAATGTATTTCATGCGCTGTCTGAGAGTTTTGCGACATTTTACGAATCCATTCCTGAAGAAAAGAAGCAGGAAGAGGATGTAGATCTTTTTTTAAGTACGATCACAGAACGATCCTGTCAAACGTGCTATAAGAAAAATAAATGCTGGGTGCAGAACTTTGATACAACCTATGAACTGATGAAACAAGTTATGCATGAATCTGATGAAAAAACCTACGAGCATAACCGGAAATTGAAGAAGAAATTTAGCCAGCACTGCTCAAAATCAAAACATGTCGAGGAATTGATTGAAGAGGAGATCGCTTACTATAAAGCCAACCAGACTCTGAAGAAAAAGGTCCAAGACAGCAGACGACTTGTAGCCGAACAGCTGATGGGGGTCTCACAAGTGATGGAGGATTTTTCCCGGGAAATAAAACGAGAAAGAGAACAGCATTTTATTCAAGAAGAGCAGATGATAGAAGCACTTCAGCACTTTGGGATTGAAATTCAGCAAGTAGAAATTTATAGCTTGGAGCAGGGGAATGTCGATATTGAAATGAGAATCCCATATTGCCAAGGACATGGTGAATGTGAAAAAATCATCGCTCCCATGCTCTCAGATATTTTAGAAGAACAGATTTTAGTCAAAGCAGAGCAGTGTGCAGAGCACCCAACAGGCTATTGCCACGTTGTATTTGGCTCTGCAAAATCATATCGAGTGGCTACAGGCGTAGCGCATGCAGCGAAAGGCGGAGGGTTAGTGTCTGGGGATAGCTACAGCATGATGGAGCTGGGTGCGGGCAAATATGCCGCAGCTATTAGTGATGGAATGGGCAATGGAGCAAGGGCTCATTTTGAAAGCAATGAAACGATTAAGCTGTTAGAAAAAATATTGGCGTCAGGTATCAATGAAAAAGTGGCAATCAAAACCATTAATAGTATTTTATCTTTACGAACGACGGATGAAATCTATTCTACATTAGATTTATCAATTATTGATTTACAGGATGCGAGCTGTAAGTTCCTCAAGATTGGTTCAACACCCAGCTTTATTAAACGGGGTGATCAGGTGATGAAGGTACAAGCGAGCAACTTACCGATTGGGATTATTGATGAATTTGAAGTGGAGGTAGTGAGTGAACAGATGAAGGCAGGAGATCTGCTGATTATGATGAGTGATGGCATTTTCGAAGGACCAAAGCATATTGAAAATCATGATCTGTGGGTGAAGCGCAAAATGAAAAGCTTTAAAACAGAAGATCCGCAAGAGATTGCTGATTTATTAATGGAAGAGGTCATTCGAACAAGAGCGGGTCAAATTGACGACGATATGACGGTTGTTGTCATCAGGCTTGATCACAACACACCAAAATGGGCATCCATTCCGACTGGTACATTCTATCTTGAGAAACAAGAGATTTCTTAAAATATCGTATAATATGAATTTCTTCTGGCGATGATGGGGATATAAAGCATTCAGTTACGATCCCAGGAGGAATGAAGATGCGAAAAGGTCACGTAAACCAAATCTTATTGATTACAGATGGCTGCTCAAATCACGGGGAAGATCCACTTGCGATTGCCTCATTGGCAAAGGAACAAGGGATTACAGTCAATGTCATTGGCATTATGGAGGAAAACAGACACGATCATGAAGCGATGAAAGAAGTCGAGGGGATTGCCCTCGCAGGCGGAGGCATCCATCAGGTTGTCTACGTCCAGCAGTTATCTCAAACGGTACAAATGGTCACAAAAAAAGCGATGACACAAACCTTACAAGGTGTTGTGAATAAAGAATTGCAGCAAATACTTGGCAAAGACACTGAAATTGAAGAGCTTCCGCCTGATAAGCGTGGGGAAGTGATGGAAGTAGTCGATGAGTTAGGAGAGACGGTTCATCTTCAAGTACTTGTGCTTGTTGATACAAGTGCAAGTATGAAACCGAAGCTGCCGACCGTTAAAGAAGCACTCATCGATCTCTCTATTAGTTTAAATTCAAGAATTGGTGAAAATCAGTTTGGGATGTGTATATTTCCCGGGAAAAACTCAGATGCTGAAATTGTGTTGAATTGGACGCCTCGATTCGATTCGTTATCATCTATTTTCCCGAAACTGACCACGGGAGGAATTACTCCAACTGGACCAGCGCTTCGAGAAGCACTCCAGCATTTCAAATCAGTTCGTTCGCGTAAAGGGCTGCTTGAAGCAAAGGAAGAGCATGATAATGAATTCGGCTTCTAACATTCCGTTAGGCACGGTGATTCAAGGGAAATGGCATCACCATCATTACCGCATTGTAAAAGAGCTGGGAAAAGGGGCGAACGGTATTGTCTATCTAGCCGAATCGCCAAATGGTCAAGTAGCCCTTAAAGTGAGTGATGACAGTATGCTCATTGCATCTGAAGTCAATGTATTAAAATCCTTTTCTAAGGCTCCTGTGAAAACCATGGGGCCTTCTTTTTATGATATGGATGATGCGATTTATCCCGGCATGCTTCAAAAGCGTTCCTTTTATGTGATGGAGTATGTCAGAGGCCCGTTACTGCTTGAATTTGTAAAACAAAAAGGTGATGAGTGGATCGTCGTTTTAATGGTTCAGCTTTTATCTAACCTGGCTCATTTACATCAGGAAGGCTGGATTTTTGGTGACTTGAAGCCAGATAATCTCATCGTGTCAGGTCCCCCAGCCGCGATCCGGTGCATTGATGTAGGGGGAACGACAAAAGCAGGCAGGGCAATCAAGGAGTATACAGAGTTTTTTGATCGAGGCTATTGGGGATTCGGCACAAGAAAGGCAGAGCCATCCTATGATCTGTTTGCCTTAAGTATGGTGATGGTGAATTGTGCGTATAAGAAAGAATTCAAAAAAGGAGCAGAACCGGAAAAGCAGCTTTACAGAGCGATTGAAGGACATCCTTTATTAAAGCGTTATGAAAGGGTGTTAAAGGCTGCTCTACAAGGTAAATATCAATCAGCGGCGGCTATGAAGAGTGCGATGCTGAAAGAAGGACAGCTGATCGCTTCAAGAAAAGCGAGTCAAAAGAAGCAGCAGCAAAAAAACGGGCAAAAGCCCGCTGTTCAACAAAATCAACAGGTGACTTCACGATCGAGAGTTGCAGCAGCAAAAAGAACACCAGTACGCAAAAAATCAGGCGGGCTTTTTGAAACTGTTCTGATCGTGTGCAGTGTACTTGCTCTTTACTGTGCATATGTAGTTTTGTTCCTGCTATAGACCTGTAAAAAAGCAGGCTTCATCTTTGCTTGGAGCTACTGAAAGTGATAGGATATGTATATCTTTAAATTACCTGCTCTTTGTGAGGAGGAAGTTGTGAATAGAATTGAATCATTTTTGAAAAAACATGATGTTTACCTTGAAAATACGACAGTCATTGTCGGGGTTTCTGGCGGACCAGATTCCATGCTTTTACTGCACGAACTAAACAAACGTCGAAAAGGTTCCTATCAGCTGATTGCAGCCCATGTAGATCACATGTTCAGAGGAGAAGAATCCTTTGCTGATTTGGCATTTGTTGAGGCTTACTGCAAGGAGCAAGAGATTCCTTTTGAATCGGCCCGCATACAGGTCACCCAATATGCAAAAGAAAACCGCTTAAACAAACAGGCAGCTGCAAGGGAGTGCAGATATGCTTTCTTTCGTCAATTGATGGAGCAATACAACGCTCAATTTATAGCGCTTGCACATCATGGAGACGACCAAGTAGAAACAATGATGATGAGGCTTGCGAGAGGGACTGTTGGAATAGGACTCGCCGGTATCCAAGCAAAACGTCCTTTTCAAGATGGATGGCTGATTCGGCCGCTCATTGGATATTCCAAGGACGACGTGCTGACCGCTTGTGAAAAAGAACATATTCCCTATGTCATTGATCAAAGCAATCACACTGATGACTACTTGAGAAACCGGATAAGAAGACACATTCTTCCCGTGTTAAAAGAAGAGGCACCTCATGTACATGAAAGCTTTCAGTTTGTAAGTGACATGCTGATTGAGGATGAGCAATACTTGCAGGCATTAACAAAGGAACAAATGAACCAAGTGATAACGAAACAATCGCCTAAGCAAATTAAGATCAAAACGAAGCCTTTGCTTGACCTGCCTTTGCCTTTACAAAGAAGAGGCATTCAACTAATATTAAACTATCTTTATGAAAACACTCAATCAGCGTTTTCAAACCAGCATATTCTAGGGACTTTGGACTGGTTATCTCATACCGAACAACCGTCTGGATCATTAGATTTGCCAAAAGGTTTACAAGCTGTCAAGTCTTATGATTACTGTATGTTTACCTTTGAACGATCGCTTGTACTAGACCAGTCTTATGCTCTTCACTTAAAGGGTGAGCTTGGAGAGGAGCTTTTCCTTCCGAATGGGCAGTCTATCGTGGTATCAAATCATGTTCCGAAGGATGCACGGAACGGAAACCATTTTTTCTTGCTTCAAAAAGATCATGTTCGTCTCCCTTTGATCATTCGCTCACGAAAAAATGGTGATCGAATCAAACTTAAAGGGATGAATGGATCAAAAAAGGTGAAGGATATATTTATTGATAAAAAAGTGCCTCTTGCAGAAAGAGACAGCTGGCCGATCGTCACTGACTCGGATCATCAAATCATCTGGATCCCAGGTCTGAAAAAATCCGTTTTTGAAGAAATTGATATGACAAACAGCGATCTCATTGTATTACAATATAGACAGCATGAAAATTTGTAGGGGGCAAGCAAAAGCATGAAACAAGATATTGAAAAGGTTTTGATCTCAGAAGAAGAGATCCAGCAAAAAGTGAAGGAACTGGGTGCAACATTAACCAGCGATTATGATGGTAAATTTCCCCTGGCTATTGGTGTTTTGAAAGGGGCTCTTCCATTCATGGCAGACCTGATCAAACACATTGATACATATTTAGAACTTGATTTTATGGATGTATCTAGCTACGGAAAATCTACCGTATCTTCAGGAGAAGTAAAGATCATTAAGGATCTTGATACTTCTGTTGAAGGAAGAGATATTTTAATTATGGAAGATATCATCGACAGTGGGTTAACTTTGAGCTATCTGGTAGAGCTTTTCCGATACCGTAAAGCAAATTCCATAAAAATTGTGACATTGCTTGATAAACCAAGCGGTCGTAAAGCAGACATCAAAGCAGATTATGTTGGATTTGAAGTGCCAGATGCATTTGTTGTCGGCTATGGATTGGATTTCGCTGAACGTTACCGAAACCTCCCGTATATTGGAGTGTTAAAACCATCTGTTTACGAAGGCTAATCAGCATACGTATACATGAGGTTATTGGTTGTATTGGAATGATTTTCTATGATACTATTGAACATAGTTGTGCTTACTGTGGGAGGAGGTAAGGAATGAATCGGGTTTTTCGTAATACGATTTTTTATATACTTATTTTATTACTTGTGATAGGGGTAGTCAGTTGGTTAGGATCCCCTAATCAAAAGCCTGAGAACATGTCTTACAGCAAATTTTCGCAAAATCTAAGTGCGGGAAAAGTGGAGAGTATCTCCATTCAGCCTGTAAGAGGGGTTTATGAAATTCGTGGTCAATTAGATGGCGCGAAGAAAGATCAATACTTCATTACCCATGTTCCAGATGGTCAAGGTGTTGACCAGATTTACAGTGCACTGAAGAATACAGATGTAAAAGTAGAACCAGCACCTGAAACAAATGGATGGCTGCAAGTTCTGACAACCATCATTCCGTTTATCATCATCTTTATCCTGTTCTTCTTCTTATTGAACCAAGCTCAGGGCGGTGGAAGCCGTGTTATGAACTTTGGTAAGAGTAAGGCGAAGCTTTACACAGAAGAGAAGAAACGTGTGAAATTTAAAGATGTTGCCGGTGCAGATGAAGAAAAGCAAGAGCTTGTAGAAGTGGTTGAATTCCTGAAGGACCCACGTAAATTTGCGGAGCTTGGCGCAAGAATCCCTAAAGGGGTTTTACTAGTAGGACCTCCAGGTACAGGTAAAACTTTGCTTGCGAGAGCATCTGCAGGAGAAGCAGGCGTTCCTTTCTTCAGCATCAGTGGTTCTGACTTCGTCGAGATGTTCGTCGGTGTCGGTGCATCACGTGTACGTGATTTATTCGAAAATGCGAAAAAGAATGCACCTTGCTTAATCTTTATTGATGAGATTGATGCAGTGGGTCGTCAGCGTGGGGCCGGTCTTGGCGGTGGTCATGACGAGCGTGAACAAACGCTTAACCAGCTTCTTGTTGAAATGGATGGTTTTAGTGCGAACGAAGGTATTATTATCATTGCTGCGACGAACCGTGCAGATATCCTAGATCCTGCATTGCTGCGTCCGGGACGTTTTGACCGTCAAATTACGGTTGACCGACCAGATGTCATTGGCCGTGAAGAAGTACTGAAGGTTCATGCGAAAAACAAACCGCTTGATGATACAGTGAACTTGAAAGCCATTGCAAGCAGAACACCTGGGTTCTCTGGAGCAGATCTTGAGAACTTACTAAACGAAGCAGCACTTGTTGCTGCCCGTCATAACAAAAAGAAAATCGATATGCGTGATATCGACGAAGCGACTGACCGTGTCATCGCTGGACCGGCGAAGAAAAGCCGCGTCATTTCGAAGAAAGAACGTAATATCGTGGCTTACCATGAAGCAGGTCATACTGTGATTGGACTTATCCTAGACGAAGCGGACATGGTGCATAAAGTAACGATCGTTCCTCGTGGTCAGGCAGGCGGATATGCGGTCATGCTTCCAAGAGAAGACCGTTATTTCCAAACGAAGCCAGAGCTTCTTGATAAAATTGTCGGCTTGCTCGGCGGTCGTGTTGCAGAGGAAATTACGTTTGGTGAAGTAAGCACAGGCGCTCACAACGACTTCCAGCGTGCAACAGGCATTGCAAGAAAAATGGTTACTGAGTTCGGTATGTCTGATAAGCTTGGTCCGCTTCAGTTCGGTCAAGCACAAGGTGGTCAAGTGTTCCTAGGCCGTGACTTTAACAACGAGCCGAATTATAGTGAAGCCATTGCTTACGAGATTGACCAAGAAATTCAGCGTTTCATCAAGGACAGCTACGACCGTGCGAAACAAATTCTCACTGAGAACAAAGATAAGCTAGAAATTATCGCACAAGCTCTTCTAGAAGTTGAAACATTAGATGCTGAGCAAATTAAATCTCTTTACGAAACTGGAAAGCTTCCAGAGCGTATATACGCGGATGACGAAGAGAAAAACGATGATGTGAAAGTGAACATCAAGAAAAAAGAAGAAGATGAGGAGATCTAATCTCCTTCTGTGAAAGCTGCCGGGATCACCGGCAGCTTTTTTTATTTCGATTCCTAAATGGATCGGTTTCGAATTGTTTACAAATGGAACTCAATTCGTGTATGGTATGATAGAAAGTCGAAAAATGCTCTTTTTGAGAAACTATTCAAAGTGGTGATGAAGTTGTTACTCGTGATAGATGTAGGAAACACAAATACCGTTTTAGGTGTTTATCATAACGGCGATCTAAACTACCATTGGCGAATTGAAACAAGCCGTCATAAAACAGAAGACGAATTTGGTATGGCCATCAGGTCTTTATTTGATTATGTGGGGCTGATGTTTGATCAAATAGAAGGAATTATCATCTCGTCTGTTGTCCCGCCAATGATGTTTGCACTAGAAAGAATGTGCGAGAAGTACTTTCACTTAACACCCCAAATTGTAGGGCCTGGAATGAAGACTGGATTAAACATTATGTGTGACAATCCAAAGGAAGTCGGGGCTGATCGAATTGTGAATGCAGTAGCGGCGATTCACCTATATGGGGCACCTCTCATTGTGGTAGACTTTGGCACAGCGACAACCTACTGCTATATCAATGAACAAAAACAATACATGGGTGGGGCAATTGCACCTGGTATTACCATCTCAACAGAGGCTTTATATACAAGAGCGGCGAAGCTGCCGAGAATTGAAATTGTCCGTCCAGATCACATTGTTGGAAAAAACACCATTAGTGCGATGCAATCCGGCATCCTTTATGGATATGTTGGGCAAGTCGAGGGAATAGTGAAACGGATGAAGCAGCAAGCGAAACAAACACCGAAAGTCATTGCAACAGGCGGTTTGTCAACATTGATTGGAAATGAATCAGACTGCATTGATATTGTCGATCCGTTCTTAACATTAAAAGGACTTCAACTTATTTATGAACGTAATCGTGTCGGTGTACTATAGGAGGTTTAAAATCGAATGGATCACTTAGTTAAAGCGTTAGCATATGACGGAAAAGTCCGAGCATATGCTGCAAACACAACAGATACAATCAACGAAGCACAAAGAAGGCACCATACATGGCCAACAGCATCAGCAGCGATTGGCAGAACAATGACAGCTACAGTCATGATGGGTGCTATGCTGAAAGGCGAAAATAAGCTAACGGTCAAAATTGAAGGCGGTGGACCAATCGGTGCCATCATTGCTGATGGAAACGCAAAAGGTCAGGTGCGCGGATATGTCTCAAACCCACAAGTCCACTTTGACTTAAATGAACATGGCAAGCTGGATGTCAGACGTGCAGTCGGGACATCTGGAACGTTGAGTGTTGTCAAAGATATCGGACTGAAAGATCACTTTACAGGACAAACGGAGATCGTCTCAGGTGAAATTGGAGACGACTTCACTTATTATCTTGTCTCTTCTGAGCAAGTGCCTTCCTCTGTAGGCGTAGGGGTTCTGGTCAATCCAGATAACTCGATCCTTGCAGCAGGCGGTTTCATCATTCAATTGCTGCCTGGAACAGAAGATGCTGTCATCGAAAGATTAGAAAAGCGGCTCTCAACCATTGAACCCATTTCTAAACTCATTGAAAAAGGGATGACACCAGAAGAAATTTTAGAAGAAGTACTCGGAGAAAAACCTCAAATTTTAGAAACTGTACCTGTCGAATTCTCTTGTAACTGCTCAAAAGAACGTTTTGCTAATGGCATTATCAGCCTAGGGAAAGCCGAAATTGACGACATGATTGAACAAGACGGACAAGCAGAAGCTCAATGCCATTTTTGTAACGAAACGTATGTATTTACAAAAGAAGAGCTAGAAGAGCTGCGTGAAGAAATAACCCGCTAAGCTCTAAGCAGCGGGTTTTCTTTTTAGAATGGAAAGGAGACGAAAAATGAGACTAAAAGCAAGAGTGGTATGGACATTTATCCTCGTGTTGCTTATGATCAATGCCGTTGTCATTGCATATGTATTAACAAAGTCGCAAATGTCACAGGCTTCTTCAAATGGGAAGAGCGGTGAAGAAATTGCGTCGATTGGAAAAGAGAAGGTGACGCGTCAAGAATGGTTAAAGAAGATGGAAGACCGCTATGGCAAGGCAACACTTGAGCAAATGATTAATCAGAAGGTGGTCAATCAGCTTGCGAAAGAAAACAAGCTTGAGGTGTCTTCAAAAGAGATCAATCGTGAATTGCTCATGCTTAAAGCGGTATCTAATAATTTCTACGAAGATGGACATACAAGTGAAAAGGAATGGAAAGAACAGATTCGTTATCAAATTTTATTAGAGCAGCTTTTAACGAGAGATGCTGTTGTTTCTGAAAAAGAAGCGAAATCCTTTTATGAAAAAAACAAGGACTTATATCAATATGATGATTCATACCGTATTCGTCATATCGTCGTGAAGACAAAAGGCGAAGCTGAAAATGTATTGAAGGATCTTAAAGGCGGATCTAGCTTCGAAGCGGTGGCAGCTGAACGCTCCATTGACCGCTACACCTCTCCATATGGCGGAGATCTTGGGTTTGTGACAGAAGAACAAGAAAGTATCCCAGCCCTATACATACAGGAAGCTCAAAAGCTTCAGCCAGACGAATGGACAAAAGAACCGATCGAGACCAAAAACGGGTATGCCATTATTCAACTAAAAGAAAAATTAGATGGCCGCTCCTTCTCTTATGAAGAAGTCAAAGATCAGATCAAAAGGCAGATTGCCATGGAAGACCTAGGTGAAAAGGCGAATGTCAAAACCCTGTGGAAAGAAGCAAAAGTCACGTGGTTTTACGATGGCGAGCAGGACTAAAAGCATTGACAAAATTTTTTGAAATTGATAATTTAATATTAATACAATAAAATTACTCGGAGATAGAGGTGTTAGTGATGGCTCGTATTGCAAATTCAGTTTTTGAACTAATAGGAAATACACCAGTCGTTAAATTAAACCGTTTAGTAGATGAAGACAGTGCGGATGTCTACTTGAAACTTGAATATATGAACCCGGGCAGCAGTGTAAAAGATCGTATTGCGTTAGCGATGATCGAAGATGCTGAAGCGAAAGGTACTTTAAAAGCCGGCGACACGCTCATCGAACCAACAAGCGGAAACACAGGGATCGGTCTTGCGATGGTAGCGGCAGCGAAAGGAATTAACGCAATTCTAGTGATGCCAGACACAATGAGTCAGGAGCGCCGCAACCTTTTACGCGCTTATGGAGCAGAGCTTGTATTAACACCAGGTGCAGAAGGAATGAAAGGTGCCATCAAAAAGGCAGAAGAATTGGCAGAAGAGCATGGTTACTTCATGCCTCAACAATTTAGCAACGAAGCCAATGCGGAGATTCACCGTCGTACTACAGGAAAAGAAATTCTTGAACAGTTTGACGGCGAACTTGATGCATTTATTGCAGGTGTTGGTACGGGCGGCACGATTACGGGTGCTGGTGAAGTCCTAAAAGAAGCCATCCCATCGATTCAGCTTTATGCGGTAGAGCCGACAGATTCTCCTGTATTATCAGGCGGAAAGCCAGGCCCGCATAAAATCCAAGGGATAGGAGCAGGTTTTATCCCTTCAATCTTGAACACGGAAGTATATGACGGTATTATCCAAGTGAAAAACGAAGATGCATTTGAGCTTGCAAGAAAAGCAGCGAAAGAGGAAGGAATTCTTGGCGGTATTTCTTCAGGAGCAGCTATTTACGCAGCACTTCAAACAGCGAAGAAGCTTGGTAAAGGGAAAAAGGTTCTGGCAATCATCCCAAGTAATGGGGAACGTTACCTCAGTACACCTCTTTATCAATTCGATTAAACCAATTACCCCAGCATTTGCTGGGGTTTTTTTATGAAATCTGTAGATGGAAAGCAAATACTATTTTCTAAATAAATTGGATTGCATTACAATAAGATTAATGAAAATGAAAAAGGATGATAACATGACACAACGCAGGCCGATGGGCATCAAAATTCCTTTTACGAAAGATGCTTTCCTGAAAAGATACGAACAATTAACTGCTGGCGAAACACACCATGTTCTTCTTGAAAGTGCTCGCGGCGGTTCATACAGCATTGCTGGCATTCACCCGATCGCTAAAGCGAAGGGGAAAGACGGGATGACAACCATCCATTATCAAGATGAGGTGCTGTTCAAAGAAGGCGATCCATTCAGAGCGTTTACGGATTGGTTCCAAACCCTTCAAACCGAAACGAATGAGGAATATCCTGATTTTCAAGGCGGGGCGATTGGATTTTTAAGCTATGATTATGCTAGATATATCGAGCATTTTAAGATGCTGTCCATTGATGACCTGAAAACACCTGATCTTTATTTTCTCGTGTTTAATGATGTTGCGGTCTTTGATCATGAAGAAAACGTGCTGTGGCTGATCACTCACACAGAAGGAACGGAACCTGTGAGTGACACTCATCAAAGACTCGAAGATTTGAAGCGAAAGTGGACAAGCTCTTCAGAAGAATCAGCGCAATCTCCTGTTCATGAATCTTCTGCAGAATTTGTACCAGCAGCACCGTTTACCGAAGAAACCTTTGGAGAAGCAGTAGAGAAAATTAAGCAATATATCGCAAGCGGTGATGTGTTCCAAGTGAATTTATCCATCAGACAAGATGAACAGCTCCACACACATCCGTATGATTTATACAAAACGTTACGTCAAGTCAATCCATCTCCGTATATGTCTTATCTGCACACGCCTGATTTCCAGATTGTTTGTGGATCTCCAGAGCTGCTTATTAAGAAAAAGGGGAATCAATTAGAAACAAGACCGATTGCGGGTACAAGATCAAGAGGCAAAGACGACGCTGAGGATCAAGCGCTGGCAAAAGAGCTCATTGAAAATGAAAAAGAACGCGCAGAGCATGTGATGCTCGTGGATCTTGAGCGGAATGACCTTGGACGCGTGTCTACTTATGGCTCAGTAAAAGTGAACGAATTTATGGCGATTGAAAAATATTCACACGTGATGCACATTGTATCCAACGTACAAGGGGAACTGCGTGATGATTGTGATGCAGTAGATGTCATGAGAGCTGTATTCCCAGGCGGAACAATTACAGGTGCTCCAAAGGTGAGAACAATGGAAATCATAGAAGAGCTTGAGCCGACAAGGCGTGGGCTTTATACTGGATCTATAGGCTGGTTTGGATTCAATCAAGATATGCACTTTAACATCGTCATTCGTACGGCGTATTGTACTGAAGGCAAAGCCTTTATGCAGTCGGGTGCTGGGATCGTCATCGATTCTGTACCAAAGCACGAATACAAAGAATCGATTAAAAAAGCCTATGCAGTAAAAAAAGCATTACAGTTGAGCAAAGAAGAGACTATTTTGAGTTAGAGGTGAGCAGAGCATGATATTAATGATTGATAATTATGATTCATTTACGTACAACCTGGTCCAGTATTTAGGTGAGCTTGGAGAAGAATTGATCGTGAAACGGAATGATCAAGTAACCATTCAAGAAATCGAAGAGCTTAAACCAGATTTTCTCATGATTTCTCCAGGGCCATGCAGTCCTGATGAAGCGGGAATTAGTATGGAGGCGATCAAGCACTTTGCGGGAAGTATTCCGATCTTCGGTGTGTGTCTAGGTCATCAATCCATTGCGCAAGTCTTTGACGGGGATGTCGTTCGTGCAGAGCGCTTAATGCACGGTAAAACATCAGAGATTGCACATGACGGAAAAGGCGTCTTCACTGGACTCCAAAATCCGCTTGTCGCAACGAGATATCATTCATTAATTGTCAAAAACGAGACGCTGCCGGAGTGCTTTGACGCAACAGCCAGCACAAAGGAAGGCGAGCTCATGGCCATTCGCCATAAAGAGCTGCCAATTGAAAGTGTACAGTTTCATCCTGAATCGATTATGACGTCCTTCGGAAAAGAAATGCTTAAAAATTTCATTGAAGCCTATCGTAAAAAGGGGCATGAAGTAAACACATGATCATTTATCTGAACGGTCAGTATATAGAGGAGAAAGACGCGACTCTTTCTCCTTTTGATCATGGTTTTCTATATGGCATCGGTGTATTCGAAACATTTACCAGCCTGGCAGGACAAGTCTTTCTGTTAGATTGGCACCTTGAAAGGCTCAATGAATCATTGCGTGACCTTTGCATCGAATCCACAATAGAGAAACCATTTGTACTCGACATCATTCATACCTTACTGAATAAAAACGAAATAGCCGGTGGTCATGCGAGAATTCGCTTCAATGTTTCTGCGGGCAGAGGCAATGGATTTTCTGCAGATCCTTATGAAGAGCCTGTCGTTTTTGTCATGATCTCTCCATTCCGGCCCGAATCTGTTTTAGATGAGAAGCAGGGAGTCATTCTTCAAACGAGGAGAAATACGCCGGAAGGTCCAAGGCGCCTCAAGTCTCATCATTATATGAACAACCTGCTGGCTAAAAGAGAAGTGGGAAATGATGCGTCGTTAGAAGGCATCTTTTTAACAAAAGAAAATGATGTGGCAGAAGGAATTACCTCCAATATATTTTGGCGAAAAGGTGATGTGATCTATACACCGTCACTTGATACAGGAATTTTAAATGGAGTCACTCGTCGATATTGTATTGAAACGCTTCAAGCTATGGGGGCTTCACTAAAAGTAGGGCGATACCCAGTCTCGCAATTGCTATCAGCTGATGAGGCATGGATGACCAATTCTGTTCAGGGGATTGTGCCCTTCAGAAGTATAGGAGAAATTTCCTTGCCCCAAAACAGCCGGATCATCTCAACAAAGTTGAGAACGCAATATACAAAAGAACGTCTAGATCATAAAGAGTAGGTGGACACAATGACACAACAAGTGATAAAACAGCCTAAAATCATACAAGCCAAGCACCACACCCTTAGTTATGAAGAAAAGACATTGGTCATGGGCATTTTAAATGTCACACCTGACTCTTTTTCAGATGGAGGAAAGTTTAATCAAGTGGATAAAGCGCTGGCTCATGCAGCACAGCTGATAGAAGACGGGGCGCATATGATTGATATTGGCGGAGAATCGACTCGCCCAGGAGCGGCACTTGTCTCAGAACAAGAGGAGCTTTCAAGAGTCATTCCCGTCATTGAAAAGATCACAAAACAATTGGATGTACCGATTTCCATTGATACGTATAAAGCCCATGTTGCAGATGAAGCGGTGAAAGCTGGAGCTTCCATCATTAATGATGTATGGGGAGCGAAGGCAGATCCTCAAATGGCGCATGTGGCAGCGAAACACAATGTGCCGATTATTTTAATGCACAATCGGCCAGAGCGAAACTACACACATCTGATTTCAGATATGATCGCAGATTTGAAAGAAAGTGTTCAAATTGCGAAACAAGCGGGTGTCCGTGATGACATGATCATATTAGACCCGGGTGTAGGATTTGCGAAAAATAAAGAGGACAACCTGATGGTCATGAATGAGCTCGAACATTTTTGTCACCTTGGGTATCCACTGCTCTTAGCTACATCTCGAAAACGATTCATCGGAGCTGTCTTAGACCTGCCGCCTGAAGAACGTACGGAAGGAACGGGGGCTACGGTCTGCCTTGGGATTCAAAAAGGCAGTGCGATGGTTCGCGTACATGATGTAAAAGAAATCGCAAGAATGGCAAAAATGATGGATGCCATGCTGAATAAGGGAGGCGCTTATCATCGATAAAGTATATGTAAATGGAATGGAATTTTACGGCTACCACGGCGTATTTGCAGAAGAAAATAAATTAGGACAGCGATTCCGTGTGGATTTAACAGCTTCACTTGATTTAAGTAAAGCCGGACAAACTGATGACCTCAATGAGACCATTAATTATGCAGAGCTCTACCAAATCTGCAAAAGCATTGTAGAAGGTGAATCAGTCAACCTCGTTGAAACACTGACAGAAAGAATTGCGAACCAAGTGTTAAAGGACTTTCCGACAGTTCAGGAATGTACAGTAAAGGTAATTAAACCAGATCCGCCAATTCCAGGACACTATCAGTCCGTTGCAATTGAAATGACGAGATCGCGCACATGAACAATACCGCATACATCGCTTTAGGATCGAACATAGGTAAAAAGGAAACCTATTTAAAAGAAGCTGTCAAAAAACTGCACGAACATCCAGAGGTTCAAGTAGAATTGATCTCCTCTATATATGAAACAACACCTGTAGGTTACGAAAACCAAGATGACTTTTTAAATATGGCTGTGAAAATTTCCACTTCGCTTCGTCCAAATGAACTACTGGCACTTACTCAGAAAATCGAGCAAGAGTTAGGCAGAACAAGAGAAGTGAGATGGGGACCGCGAACGGCTGACCTTGACATTTTACTTTATAATCGTGAAAATATTGAAACAGAACAGCTTGTAGTACCACATCCTAGAATGTACGAACGTTTATTCGTTCTTGTTCCGATGAGTGAGATTTGCCCAGAAATCGGCGAAGTACAAATAAATGCCGTAACAGACCAAGAAGGTGTAAGCATATGGAAAAAGACATGTGGGGTAGAAGAATTCGTGCATACCGAAAGCTAAAAGGGTATACTCAGGAAGGGTTCGCGAAAAGACTAGGCATCTCTGTCTCTGTCTTAGGAGAAATTGAGCGAGGCAATCGATTACCAACAAACCAATTGGTTGATCAAATAGCAGATGCTTTAAATATAACGGTGGAAGAACTTTCGCCAATTCTTGAAGAAGGAAGGAGGGGAAATGATGTTTAAAATCGGAGATATCGACATTAAAAACAAAGTGGTGCTCGCGCCTATGGCTGGTGTGTGCAACTCTGCCTTCAGACTGACAGTTAAAGAGTTTGGAGCAGGTTTAGTCTGCGCTGAAATGGTCAGTGACAAAGCGATCCTGATCAACAATGCAAGAACAATGGGTATGCTATACATTGATGAACGGGAAAAGCCTTTGAGCCTTCAGATATTTGGAGGTGAAAAAGACACACTCGTCGAAGCGGCAAAGTTTGTAGACCAGAACACAACAGCAGACATTATTGATATCAACATGGGCTGTCCTGTACCGAAGATTACGAAATGTGATGCAGGAGCGAAATGGCTGCTTGATCCAAACAAGATTTATGAAATGGTCTCTGCTGTCGTAGAAGCTGTAGAAAAACCTGTTACGGTGAAAATGAGAATGGGCTGGGACGAAGATCATATCTTCGCTATCGACAATGCCCGTGCTGTTGAACGAGCAGGCGGACAAGCGGTTGCGCTTCACGGACGGACACGTGTGCAGATGTACGAAGGAACAGCGAATTGGGATATTATAAAAGAGGTCAAACAATCTGTTTCCATTCCTGTCATCGGCAATGGAGATGTCAAAACCCCTCAAGATGCAAAACGAATGCTTGATGAAACGGGTGTGGATGCTGTCATGATCGGAAGAGCCGCACTAGGAAACCCGTGGATGATCTATCGAACGGTTCATTATTTAGAAACGGGTGAACTAAAAGAAGAGCCAAATGTACGTGAGAAGATGTCAGTGTGCAAACTTCACTTAGACAGACTCATTGACCTAAAAGGCGAACACGTGGCTGTCAGAGAAATGAGAAAGCACGCAGCATGGTACTTAAAAGGTGTCCGAGGCAATGCGGACGTAAGAAATCAAATCAATCAAAGTGAAACGAGAGCGGAGCTAGTACAAGTTCTTGATGACTTTACGATCGAAGCCGAGGCAAAAGAGCTTCAAAGTATAAAAGTAGGATAAGACTATCTAACTTTTTGTAGCTCACTGCTAGTGCATGTACTGGCAGTTTTTCTGCTTTTCTCTGCAAAATACATTATTGGAGTGATATAAATGAGTAATGAAGGGCTTAATAACGAAGAATTAAATGACCAATTCCAGGTCAGACGTGACAAAATGAATAAAATGAGAGAAGAGGGTATCGATCCATTCGGCGAACGATATGACCGCTCTCATCAATCCGCACAAATTATCGCTGAATATGATGAGTTTTCTAAAGAAGACTTAGAAGAAAAGTCTGCCCAAGTGACAATCGCTGGACGTATGATGACAAAGCGAGGAAAAGGGAAAGCTGGCTTTGCGCATATACAAGACTTAGAAGGACAAATTCAAATATACGTTCGTAAAGATAGTGTAGGAGAAGAAGCTTACGAGTTATTCAAAAGCTCAGACCTAGGCGATATCATCGGTGTAACAGGAATGATATTTAAAACGAACGTTGGAGAACTTTCAATTAAAGCGACTAGCTTTGAGGTTCTCACAAAAGCACTTCGCCCGCTTCCTGATAAATATCATGGACTCAAAGATGTTGAACAACGTTATCGTCAGCGCTACCTTGACCTGATTGTAAATCCAGAAAGTAAGCAGACGTTCATCATGCGAAGCAAGATTATTCAATCCATGAGAAGATACTTAGATTCTAAAGGGTACCTAGAAGTTGAAACACCAACAATGCACAGCATCCCTGGTGGTGCATCAGCACGTCCTTTCATTACTCATCACAATGCACTGGATATGCCGCTTTATATGCGTATTGCGATTGAACTGCACTTAAAACGCCTGATTGTCGGTGGCCTAGAGAAAGTATACGAGATTGGCCGTGTTTTCCGTAACGAAGGTGTATCAACTCGTCATAACCCAGAATTCACTATGATCGAGCTGTACGAAGCTTACGCAGATTACAAAGACATCATGAACCTAACTGAAAACCTGATTGCTCATATTGCCGAAGAGGTACTAGGAACAACCACTATTCAATATGGAGAAGATGAAATTGATCTCAAGCCTGAATGGAAGAGACTCCATATGGTTGAAGCGGTCAAAGAAGCAACTGGTGTAGACTTCTGGCAGGAGATGTCTGTTGAAGAAGCGAAGCAGTATGCCGCTGATCACGGAATTGAAATCACGAAAAACATGACAGTAGGTCATATCATCAATGAGTTCTTCGAGCAAAAAGTAGAAGAAACATTGGTTCAGCCTACATTTATTTACGGACACCCAGTGGAGATTTCTCCATTAGCTAAGAAAAATCCTGAAGACCCTCGCTTCACTGATCGCTTTGAACTATTTATCGTACGCCGCGAGCATGCTAATGCATTCACAGAGCTAAACGATCCAATCGATCAAAGAGAACGATTCGAAGCTCAATTAAAAGAACGTGAAGAAGGGAATGACGAAGCGCATCTAATGGATGACGATTTTGTTGAAGCATTAGAATATGGTATGCCTCCAACAGGCGGACTAGGAATCGGTATCGACCGGTTAATCATGCTATTAACAAATTCTCCATCAATCAGAGATGTACTGCTTTTCCCACAAATGAGAAACCGTTAATACATCAATCAAAGCGCCATTTTAACTATGGCGCTTTTTATTTTTCATAAAATGAAACTTTTTTTAAAAAAACTATTGCAAGGAAAGAATCAAGATGGTATATTATTATTCGTTGCCGCAAAACAGCAACGAGGTTAAAAAGAAATTGAAAAAAGTTCTTGACTTTAACCGATGCGAAATGTTAAGATATTAAAGTCGCTTACGAGCGATAACGAAAATGATCTTTGAAAACTAAACAAGACAAAACGTACCTGTTAATTCGAGTTTTTATAAAAAAATCCTATGAAACAACATAGGTAGTCAGTCAAACGCTGACGAAAAACAAAACTTCGGTTTTGTACTTTTTCGGAGAGTTTGATCCTGGCTCAGGACGAACGCTGGCGGCGTGCCTAATACATGCAAGTCGAGCGGACAGAAGGGAGCTTGCTCCCGGATGTTAGCGGCGGACGGGTGAGTAACACGTGGGTAACCT
>NZ_PVRI01000011.1:0-18419 GCF_002998775.1 Bacillus sp. YBWC18
CATCAGGTTTGGTGGCGATAGCGAAGAGGTCACACCCGTTCCCATACCGAACACGGAAGTTAAGCTCTTCAGCGCCGATGGTAGTTGGGGGTCTCCCCCTGTGAGAGTAGGACGCCGCCAAGCTTTTCTAAGGATCAGTTCCATACGGAACTGGTCTTTTTTGTATTTTCTTCTAACAGCATCATGATATAAGCTGGGAACTTCTCTTCGGCAATCTCCATGTAGCGTTCAATCATGACGTAATCATCACTAATGTATTGAGACAGCAGCTCGTACCACCATTCAGTTTCGTAGCGGGCAATCATACTGAGGTTATACATTAATAAGTAATGGCTGATGATCTCAGGAATCCCTAAAAATGAATCACGAGTTGACGGAATAAACCATTGATCCATTTCTAAATCATAATGAAGATGAGTAGCGAGCGCTGGATTTTCTTCTAGAGCTACATCAAACGTCAGCTTTTTGGCTTCTCTTTGCTTGAGTTTCCAACTTGTATGGAACTCAAAGTATTCAATAAAGCGTTCAGCAGACATGTTATAAAGCAATGGAATATGATCTTGAATCATCATCCCATTAACCTTTTCCACTTTAACTAATGTCGAGGGCTGCTTTTGAAACTCCAGAATATGACTCATTTCAGGTATCTTTGAAAGGAGATGAATCATCGTAAATCGCTCATCTTCAAGACCATTTAAATGAAATAGATGCTTTAACACATGCATGCATAGTCCATTTCGCTGAATTTTCACTTCATCTTCACTAAAACGGTAGTGCTGCTTCTTTCTCTTTCTCGATGTTACGCCGTGGGCCAAAACAGAGGTTTGAGAAGGATAGTGAGGATCAACTGTCAGTAAACATGCCTTTAGCAACTGAGCCATTCCATAAAACAATAAAATCGGCTTCAGTTCGAGTGGAGCGATAGCTGCCTGTTCATAGAACGTATGGCCATGCTTTAAAAAGTAAATAAACCGTTCACAGTTTTTATAGGCTTGCTGGTTTGCATCTTGAATGCTTCGTTTCTCATATTGTTGATATAGAAACTTTTGGGAAGTTTCGAGTGAGTAAAAACGTTTTAAATCCTTCCATCCTGAACTTTTCATCTTCTTCCTCAACTCTCTTTATATTTTCTAAAAATTGCAACTGTTTGTTGCTTCCTTGACATGCTGTTTCCTAGTTGATAATCTACATATAATATTTTGCCGAAAAGAGGGGGATTTACTAATGTGGGAAAGTAAATTTTCAAAAGAAGGTTTGACGTTTGACGATGTTTTGCTTGTTCCAGCTAAGTCTGAAGTACTTCCGCGTGATGTCGATTTATCAGTTGAGTTAACAAGCACATTAAAACTAAACATTCCAATTATCAGTGCAGGAATGGACACGGTGACGGAATCACAAATGGCGATTGCAATGGCACGTCAAGGTGGTCTTGGTATCATTCATAAGAACATGTCTATTGAGCAACAAGCAGAACAAGTGGATAAAGTAAAACGTTCAGAGCGCGGCGTTATTACAAATCCATTCTTCTTAACACCTGAGCATCAAGTATTTGATGCAGAGCACCTAATGGGTAAATACCGTATTTCAGGTGTACCGATTGTAAATAACGAAGAAGATCAAAAGCTTGTTGGTATTATTACGAACCGTGACCTTCGTTTTATTTCGGATTATTCAATGAAGATTAGCGACGTGATGACAAAAGAGGAACTTGTGACAGCTTCTGTAGGTACGACGTTAGAAGAAGCTGAGAAAATCCTACAGCAATATAAAATTGAAAAATTACCTCTTTTAGATGACGAAGGAACGTTAAAAGGTCTCATCACCATCAAAGATATTGAAAAAGTGATCGAATTCCCTAACTCCTCTAAAGATGCACATGGCCGTTTAATTGTTGGTGCCGCTGTTGGTGTCACTGGCGATACAATGACTCGTGTGAGAAAATTAGTCGAAGCCAATGTGGATGTCGTTGTCATTGATACTGCACATGGTCATTCACAAGGTGTTCTTAACACTGTATCGAAAATCCGTGAAACGTATCCTTCTCTTAATATCATTGCTGGTAATGTTGCAACAGCCGAAGCAACTAAAGCATTATTTGAAGCAGGAGCAGATATTGTGAAAGTCGGTATCGGACCAGGGTCTATTTGTACAACACGTGTTGTTGCAGGTGTTGGTGTACCACAAATCACAGCAATCTATGACTGTGCAACAGAAGCAAGAAAACATGGTAAAGCTATTATTGCAGATGGTGGAATTAAATATTCAGGTGATATCGTAAAAGCTCTAGCATCTGGTGGACATGCTGTTATGCTTGGAAGCCTTCTAGCTGGTACATCTGAAAGCCCAGGAGACACAGAAATTTTCCAAGGTAGACGCTTCAAAGTTTATCGCGGTATGGGTTCAGTCGCTGCAATGGAAAAAGGAAGTAAAGATCGTTACTTCCAAGAAGATAATAAAAAATTCGTTCCAGAAGGTATTGAAGGCCGTACACCGTACAAAGGACCAGTCGTTGATACAGTGTATCAACTAGTTGGCGGTATCCGTTCTGGTATGGGCTATTGTGGAACACAGGACTTACGCGCACTTAGAGAAGACGCACAGTTCATTCGCATGACTGGTGCAGGACTTCGTGAGAGTCATCCACATGATGTACAAATTACAAAAGAATCACCAAACTACACAATTTCTTGATAAATTGTGACAATCAAATTACATTTGACAGGGTCTATGACTCTGTCTATTTTTTTTGTCTTTATTGTGATAAAATTTATACTGTTGTGTTGAAATAAGCCCTTGTGGATTAAATATATATGAAATACGTCGAAAAAAGATGAATACGGAGGTATGACGATTGAACAGCAAGATGTTGAAACAGCTTATGGTCTCTATCCTTGCACTGGCATTGATTGTGACAGCATTTACACCAATGTCCAAAGCAAAAGCAGCTGAAGATCCATTCAATGTGAATGCGAAAGCAGCAATCCTAATTGAAGCTTCTACAGGTAAAATTCTTTATAGTAAAAACGCAGAACAAAGACTGCCTATTGCAAGTATGGCAAAGATGATGACAGAGTATCTATTACTAGAGGCGATTGCCGAAGGCAAAGTGAAATGGGATCAAACGTATACGCCAGATGATTATGTATACGAAATTTCTCAGGACCGCAGTTTATCAAACGTTCCTTTGAGAAAAGATGGCTCGTATACAGTGAAAGAACTTTATCAAGCAACGGCTATTTATTCGGCAAATGCAGCAGCGATTGGCTTAGCAGAAGTGATCGCTGGATCAGAATCGAAGTTCGTTGAAAAAATGAACGCAAAAGCGAAAGAACTTGGTTTAACTAACTACAAATTCGTGAATGCAACTGGACTAGAAAATAAAGATTTACATGGCAAACAGCCAAAAGGTACAGGTTCTGATGAAGAAAGTGAAGTATCTGCGAAAGATATGGCATTGCTTGCACAGCATCTCATCAAAGACCATCCAGAAATTCTTGAAACATCAAGTATAGCGAAAACAAAGTTCAGAGAAGGCACAGACGATGAAATGGACATGCCTAACTGGAACTTCATGCTTAAAGGACTTGTGAAGGAATATGAAGGTGTAGACGGTCTGAAAACAGGCTCTACGGATTCAGCTGGTTCTAGCTTCACAGGTACCGCAAAACAAGGTGACATGCGTGTCATCGCTGTGATCTTGAATGCAAAAGGTAATCTTCATACAGCACGTTTCGACGTGGCGAAAAAACTGTTCGACTATGCATTTAAAAACTTCACGATGAAAGAAATGTACAAAAAAGGTCAACAGATCAAAGGACATGAAAACATCGAAGTCGATAAAGGTAAAGACAAAGAAGTACCTGTCGTCACGAAAGAAGCTTTCTCTGTGCCAGTAAAAAATGGCGACGAAAAGAGCTTTAAAGCAAAAGTAAATATCGAGAAAAAGAAACTAGAAGCTCCTATTAAAAAAGGAACGAAGGTTGGCATGCTGACGACTTCTTATTCTGGTGATGAGAAGGACTACGGCTATTTGAATAAAGATCAATCAGGTGTTGAGCTTATAACGAAAACAGGCGATGAAAAAGCAAACTGGTTCATCCTTGCAATGCGTAGTGTAGGTGGATTCTTCGCTGGCATTTGGGGCGGAATCGTTGACACAGTAAAAGGTTGGTTCTAATAAAAAACTGCTCTCTATGCATAGAGAGCAGTTTTTTTATCGTTAAAAGAAAAGTGATTGTTTTTGATTTTGAGGAGTGGACAAGGCTTGCTGAAAAATACCACATAACTTTTCCACGCCCTCGGTCAGTGCCTTTTCATTCACATAAGAAAAGCTGAGGCGGATATAGTTTTGCTTCGGCTCTCCAGGATAGCACACAGAGCCAGGCAGAAAGGTAATTTGCTGCTTACGTGCCTCATGCAGCAGTGCACGTGTATCGACCCAGGAAGGAAAGCTAAGCCATAAATTGAGCCCGCCCTGAGGGATTTGCCACGTCACATCTTTTGGTGCATGCTTCGTTAATACATCTATCATTAAATCACGTCTCACCTTCAAGGCGGTTCTCAGCTTTTTCGTATGATCAATCATCTTCTTCGAAGTCAGAAATGGCAGAATGGCTTTTTGTGTGAGAAGAGGGCTGCCTAAATCATTATTGGCCTTTGCAGCTAATAAACGATTAAATATCGAGCCTGAGGCGGTGATAATCCCAATTCTGCATCCTGGAGCCAGTGTTTTACTTAATCCTCGCAAATAAATGACGTGTCCATCATGATCAAGACTTTTGATAGGTGCTGGCGGCTTCTTTTCGAAATAAAGCTCACGATAAGGATCATCCTCTACAATGAGACAATCAATACTTTGAGCCAGTAAGAGAAGTTGTTTTCTGCGTTTCATTGACATACTGGCCCCTGTCGGACTGTGAAAAGTAGGAATCGTGTAGATGAGCTTTGGTTTATATTTATCACAAATGCTTTGAAGCTGCTTCATGTTCATGCCTTCATGATCAACAGGGACTGTAATAATTCTTGCCCCTCTGCCCATAAAGACATCAATGGCGCCTGGATAAGTCGGTGCTTCCATGACAACTACATCATCAGGACCGATAAACGCACGTGCGACCAAATCAAGCCCTTGCTGAGAACCACTAGTTACAAGGATATTTTCAGGAGTAGAAGGCACACCCAGCTTTTCTAAAAAAGACTGAATGACTTGCCTAAGCTGAAGATCCCCTTGAATTTCCCCATACTTCGACATGATTTGAGGATGTCTGGCTAGTACGTGCTGCATTTCTTTTTCTAAATACCGGTTTGGCAAAAGCCCTGGATCAATCATAGAGGAAGAAAGGTTGATCGCTTCTTCGACATAGTGATACTGAGCAAATTGAGACCGAGGTAAATAATCCGGAATGGATAACTGCCAATCAAAAGAGGTAGATGACGGAACCGGAATATCTGACTGCTTTTGCAGCTCATCCACAAACGTCCCTTTACCTTGCACAGTCGTTAAATATCCGTCGTCCTTCAGCCGTGTGTATGCCTTTGCTGCCGTGACAAGACTCACATTCAGCTGCTTTGCTAAATCACGTACAGTTGGCAGCTTATCTCCCTGCTGAAGCAAACCCGATTGGATATGATCAATGATCGAAAAGTAAATCTGATTCGAAAGAGATGTATCAGAATGTCGATGGATATCAATATGCATGAGAAACCTCCATTGAGTGCAAAATTGTTATACATGAATTTGAATTGTTATAGTTGCATTATAGCATGTAAATCACACTTCAAAGAAAAAACGACTTATTTTTAGCCAGAAATCGTTTATATACAAGGGTTTAGGCTTTTTTGTCGGCTGATTGAATTGTTATACTATTCTCTTTATTGTTATACTGTCTCGCTTGTATGATAAAGAGGTAAATCAATCGAATTGACAAATGGGAGGAAACTATTGTGAGCAATAAGGGAACTGAACGAGTGAAACGTGGAATGGCAGAAATGCAAAAGGGTGGCGTCATTATGGATGTCGTCAATGCTGAGCAGGCAAAGATCGCAGAAGAAGCAGGTGCGGTGGCAGTTATGGCACTAGAACGAGTACCAGCTGATATCCGTGCAGCCGGCGGTGTAGCCCGTATGGCAGACCCAAGAATCGTAGAGGAAGTACAAAATGCAGTAACGATTCCAGTCATGGCAAAGGCACGTATCGGCCACATTGTCGAGGCTCGTGTTCTTGAAGCACTTGGTGTTGATTATATCGATGAGAGTGAAGTGCTGACGCCCGCAGATGAGGAATTCCATTTAAATAAAAATGAATACACAGTACCTTTTGTCTGTGGTTGCCGTGACTTAGGTGAAGCAACCCGCCGTATCGCAGAAGGCGCTTCGATGCTTCGTACGAAAGGGGAACCTGGGACAGGCAACATTGTAGAAGCTGTCCGTCATATGAGAAAGGTCAATGCTCAGATTCGTAAAGTAGCAGCAATGAGTGAAGATGAACTGATGACAGAAGCCAAGAACCTAGGAGCACCTTATGAATTATTGCTTCAAATCAAAAAAGACGGAAAGCTCCCAGTTGTTAACTTTGCAGCTGGAGGCGTTGCGACACCAGCAGATGCTGCGTTAATGATGCAGCTTGGAGCAGACGGTGTATTTGTTGGATCTGGTATTTTTAAATCAGACAATCCGGCGAAATTTGCAAAAGCGATTGTTGAAGCAACAACTCACTTCACAGATTACCGTCTCATTGCAGAACTTTCAAAAGAGCTTGGAACAGCCATGAAAGGAATTGAAATCTCAAATCTACTGCCAGAAGAGCGTATGCAAGAGCGTGGCTGGTAATTAAGGGAGCGCAAACGAACATGCTAACAATTGGTGTACTAGGGCTTCAAGGAGCCGTGAGAGAGCATATTCAATCGATTGAAGCCTGCGATGCAGAAGGTAAGATCATTAAACGAGCAGAAGAGCTAGCATCCGTTGACGGTCTTATTATCCCTGGTGGAGAAAGCACGACGATGAGGAGACTCATGGATACGTACCAATTCATTGAACCGATTAAAGCGTTCGCTGCAGAAGGGAAACCGATTTTTGGGACATGTGCCGGTTTGATTATGCTCGCAAAGCATATAGAAGATCGAGAAGATGCTCATCTTGGATTGTTAAATGTATCAGTTGCACGGAATTCATTTGGCAGACAGGTAGACAGCTTTGAAGCAGATCTAGAAGTAAAAGGGCTGGATGCGCCGTTTACAGGGGTGTTCATCCGTGCGCCTCATATCATCAGCGCAGATGTGAGCGTAGAAATCATGGCTGAATATGATGGCAGGATTGTGATGGCGAAAGAAAACAATATCTTAGGCTGTTCTTTTCATCCAGAGCTGACAGACGATCATCGGTTAACACAGCTGTTTGTTGAAATGGTGAAGTCTTACAAAACGAAGCTCGCTGTATAAAACGGTTGAAAAGAGATAAAACTTATAGTACATTAAAATCACAATCAAAGATCGAAAAAGCGTTGACGGGAAATAGTAAGAAGCCCCTCTTTCTCAGAGAGCCGATGGTTGGTGCGAATCGGTGAAAGATGCAGTCTGAATCCATCCTTGAGCGAAATGCTGAAACACGAGAAGTAAGCATTTACGGTGATACCGTTACAGAGGAAAGAGGAAAGCATGCTTCTGCATGTTTTCAATCAGGGTGGCAACGCGAGAGCTCTCGTCCCTTTCATGGGATGAGGGCTCTTTTTATTTTTCGATAAAAAAAGGAGTGTTACACATGCTGGATATTAAACAACTGCGCACGGACTTTGATCAAATCAAAGAAAAATTAGCACACCGAGGCGAAGATTTAGCGGATTTTGATAAGTTTGGTGAACTGGATCAAAAAAGAAGAGAACTAATCGGGAAAACAGAAGAATTAAAGAGCCGAAGAAATGAAGTATCACAGCAAGTGGCCGTTCTAAAAAGAGAAAAGAAAGATGCCGATCACATTATTCAAGAAATGCGTGAGGTAGGAGATGAGATTAAAAAGCTGGATGATGAGCTAAGAACAGTAGAAGAAAGCTTGCAGCACATCCTCTTCTCTATTCCGAATATCCCTCATGACACTGTACCGGTTGGGGAAACAGAAGATGACAACGTGGAAGTGAGAAAATGGGGCGAACAGCCGGCCTTCTCCTTTGAGCCAAAACCACATTGGGATGTAGCGGATGAGCTAAACATTCTTGATTTTGAACGCGCAGGAAAAGTCACAGGAAGCCGATTCGTTTTTTATAAAGGGCTTGGCGCACGCTTAGAGCGCGCACTATATAACTTTATGCTCGATCTACATGTCGATGAGTTTGGTTTTACTGAAGTGCTCCCACCTTACATGGTCAATAGAGCTAGCATGACAGGGACTGGGCAGCTTCCAAAATTCGAAGAGGATGCCTTTAAAATCCGAGAAGAAGATTATTTCCTCATTCCAACAGCTGAAGTGCCGATTACCAACATGCACCGTGACGAAATCCTTGAAGGGGAACAGCTGCCAATCAATTATGCAGCATTCAGTGCTTGCTTTAGATCAGAGGCTGGATCTGCCGGAAGAGATACACGCGGACTCATCCGTCAGCATCAATTTAATAAGGTAGAGCTCGTGAAATTTGTCAGACCAGAAGATTCTTATGAAGAATTAGAGAAACTAACAAATCAAGCAGAAAAAGTCCTTCAGCTATTAAACCTGCCATACCGTGTCATGAGCATGTGTACGGGAGATTTAGGCTTCACGGCTGCGAAGAAATACGACATCGAAGTATGGATTCCGAGCCAAAATACGTATCGTGAAATTTCTTCTTGCAGTAACTTCGAAGCATTCCAAGCAAGACGCGCAAACATTCGATTCCGACCAGAGCCTAAAGCGAAGCCAGAGCATGTCCACACGTTAAATGGATCTGGTTTAGCAGTAGGGAGAACCGTGGCGGCCATTTTAGAAAACTATCAACAAGAGGACGGCACAGTAATTATTCCTGAAGTACTGCGTCCTTATATGGGAAATAAAGAAGTGATGAAATAAGATGCCGCTATGGCATCTTATTTCTTTTTACCAAAAGTCCTACAGTTTTCCTAAATTTAGCCGATAAAAAAATAAAAGCTTCTAGGAAAGAAGGAATAACCTTGAATAGGCTTGACTATTATGTTGAAATGGCTCAATTAATTAGAAAAGTTCTAGATGAAAGTATTCTTTTCGGCATCACTGATACAGAGAAGGTGCTTTGTTACTACCCGTCTAACACAATAGATTTTGGCGTGAAAGTTGGGGACCCATTGAACCCAGAAGACCAAAACGTGGCGACGACATTAAGAGGACAAGAATATGACGGTCATTTACCAGAGTCTTTATATGGTTATGAAATTGCAGTAAAAGGTTACCCGATTTTTGATGAAGATAGAAAAGTAATTGGATCTTTTTTAGTGGCATTTTCACATCATCGTGAAAAGAAATTAAGCGGTTATATGGAGCATATCAATGATGTAGCGAAAGAACTCCAAGGTGGAATCGAGCAAATTGCTGCGCATTCACAAGAGCTGGCTGCCACAAGTTTAGAAATAAGCGAACAGGCAGGAAGAGCGGAAGAGAAATCTGCAAATATTGAAGAAGTCGTCAAAACCATTGGCGGGATCGCTAGACAAACAAACTTGCTAGGTCTAAATGCTGCAATTGAAGCAGCAAGAGCAGGCGAGAATGGAAAAGGGTTTGCTGTCGTAGCTGATGAAGTTCGTAAATTATCAGATGGCTCAAAGGAAGCGGCTGAAACCATTAATACCTTCTTAAAGGAAATCCAAGACAGTATTAGCACTTTGTCTGAAAACATCTCACAAATCAGCAGCTCAACAAATGAACAAGCCAAACAAGTGACAGACTTTACGAAAATTATTGAATCATTAAATGAGTTTAAAGAAGAGATGAATCAGTTTATTGAAGAGATTAGACAGGATACAAAATAGATCAAGAGCAGCCGTTAATGGCTGCTTTTTTATGGGCAGATTCTCATACCAAAACAACTTATTGAAAATTTTTTCGGAAAGATGTTGACTTGAATTAAAATGATATGGTATATTAATTCTTGTCGATACGGAGGAATACCCAAGTCCGGCTGAAGGGATCGGTCTTGAAAACCGACAGGGGTGTCAAAGCCCGCGGGGGTTCGAATCCCTCTTCCTCCGCCATATTGATTTTTTACCTTAGTTGAATTAAAACGCAAGCATAAAAATTGGAATTGTCAAACCGCTGCATTCGCGAAATGCAGCGGTTTTTTTTATTTTGTTTTAGAGCGATTTTTTTGTATAACAGAAGCAATTTCATGAAGAATGGGTTCAAGTGAGCTTTCATCATGAAGTAAGTCGTAATCTTCAATGTTAATTTTAATCACTGGGCATAAATCGAAGTGTTCGATCCATTCCGTATATCGAGTGTACATTTCTTCCCAATAGGCTCGATCAGTTTGAGTTTCCATCTCTCTGCCGCGTTCTTCAATACGATTCAAAATATGATCTAAATCCCCGTGTAAATAGATGAGAACATCAGGGTGAGGGAAGTAAGGTGTCATCACCATCGCCTCGAATAGACTCGTATACGTTTCATAATCTACTTCAGACATCGTACCTTTGTCCGCATGCATTTTCGCGAAAATGCCTGTGTCCTCATAAATTGAACGATCTTGCACATATCCTCCACCAGATTCAAAAATCCGCTTTTGCTCCTTAAAACGCTCAGCTAGGAAATAGACCTGTAAATGGAAGCTCCATCTTTGGAAATCTGAATAAAAGGGCTCTAAGTATGGGTTATCATCTACTTTTTCAAGAGAGGTTTGAAAGCCTAGCTTGTCCGCTATCGTTTTAGTCATAGTTGATTTTCCGACACCAACAGTCCCGGCGATTGTGATCACTGCATCCTTTGGTATTTCGATATTGTTCATAGTACTTGCTCCTTTATGTTCTGTACAATTTGCTGGTAATCTTGCTGTGAGGAAACGAAGTCTGTATGATCTCCTTCAATTGTAATGATAGGAAGCCCTGGGTCAGTCTGTTTTAAATGTTCAATGGCCAGTTCATAATCTTCAATGAGTGTTTTTAAATAAGCTGGGTCGATGTCTTCTTCAAAAGAGCGTCCTCTCATCTGTATTCTTTCAAGTAAGGTAGGAAGGCTGGCTTTTATATAGATTATGGCATTTGGTTTAGGCAGATCATCTGTTAGCAGGTGATAGATCTTTCTGTATTTATCCATGTGCTTTTTTGATAATGTTCTTTCTGCAAATATCATATTTTTATAGACATGATAATCAGTGACAATCGGCTGCTGTTGACTCACATAGTTTTCTTCAATAGATTCTAACTGTTTGACCCGATTGCATAAAAAGAACATCTCAAGCTGAAAGCTCCATTGTTCCATATCTTCATAAAATTTATCTAAGAATGGATTTTCTTCTACAATCTCTTTTACTAAAGGAAATTGAAATTCCTTCGCAAGCATTGTAGCCAAAGTTGTTTTTCCGGCTCCAATTGGGCCTTCCACTGCAATAAAAGGGGCAGGATACATAGGCGTTCTCCTCTATCTATAAAGTTGTCAAACCAATGTATATTGTACCATACCCCTTCCGAGAGATAGAGCGAATGGGTTACGATGTCGTTCTTTTTTCAATATTAAATTGATCTGATAATAAGAGCCAATTTTGTGGGAAGGATAGACCTAATTTCCAATAAGCAATTCCGTTCAAGTTTAACTCTTTGATGAGATTGAACTTTGCTTGAATCGATCTAGCGTCTTCGAACCATACCTCATGCACTTTATTAGTGGCATCTGTGTAACGAAAATAAGGTGCTTGTGCTGTTTCGTCGTATAGAATGGAGGCATTATTATTTCTAGCAATGGCAATCGCTTGTTGAGGACTGACGGCTTTAGCAATGGGGCCGCCCTGGACGTAAGGAAGCGTCCAATCATAGCCATATAAATTCTGCCCCATAACAATTTTATTGGCCGGCATGACGGTCAGTGCATATTCAATGACTTGGCGGACAGGTCCAATGGGAGAGACAGCTTGTGCAGGGCCGCCGCTGTATCCCCATTCATAGGTCATTAACACAACATGATCGACGATCTTCCCGATGGCTTCATAGTCATGAGCTTCATACCATTTTCCCTTCTGCTGACTACTTGTTTTAGGGGCAAGTGCAACAGATATTGTCCATCCTTCTTGATGGAAGCGGGTTGTTGCCTCTCTTAAAAATTGAATGTAAGCATCTTTATCAGCAGGACGTAAATATTCAAAATCAAAATGGATTTCTTTTAATTGATACTTTTTAGCAACACGAACGATTTCATTTAAAAATGTGGTTTTGACAGATTGGTTATTTAAAAGAATTCGCCCAAGTTCATCACTGAATTTTTCATTCTCTAGGTTTGTCACTACCATAGATAAAACGGTTCTGCTCTGAGCGGCTATTTGAGGTAGCTGATCTAACGGTGGTTCTTTCAGTGTTCCGTCTCTTTGCGCTTGGAAACTAAAGGCGCCTAAATGGGTTAAATATGGAGAGGCCTCTCTAGCTGCTTGTTTTAAGTTTTCACTGACTTGATTTCCCCTTGGTTCAATGTAAGCATTCGAATTAATGTTCCTTTTCGGTCTTTGAGGAATATAGAGCAAGAAGCGAATAGGTAGTATCGCTTCAGGCCGAATTCTATTCACACGTGCCAACTCCTCCACTGAAATTCGAAATCGTCTTCCAATTTGATAAAGTGTGTCATTTTGTTTGACCTCATAAAATTGTCCTCTAATTGGAATGACAATTGTTTGTCCAATGACGAGTTGATTTGGTGTTTCAATATCGTTGGTACGGATGATTTCATTGACTGTTGTTTTAAAACGCATGGCAATTTCGTTTAAAGTATCTCCTCTTTTGACAACATAAATTTGAATAGTCAACGCCCCCTTTGTTATTGCTAACAATTTATGAGGGTTATGGATAAATCATGTTTGATTTTCATTCGTGATCTCTTTAGCAGTGGTGATTTTTGCTAGTAGAACGTTCTCCATCATCGTTAAAGCATATTCGTTATCTCTGTCGTCATTTGATGCGATACAATCTTTAGGTACAATTAGGTTGTATTCTCGCATGTATGCGTCATTTGCAGTGAACAGAACGCAAATGTTTCCTGCAATCCCAGTCAAAATGATGTCTTGTACACCTAATTCATTTAAGAGTGTTTCTAGTGCAGTTCCGTAGAAGGCCGAATGCTTCGGTTTAATTAAGAAGTAATCATCTTTAGATGGTGCCATTTTCTCTAAAATAGGGGCGCTTCTTTCGTTTTTGCATGTTTCCATCACAGCTTGAATATCAGCCTTCCAGAGACCATAGTGGTCATTGATATAGATGATCGGCCAATTTTCCTTGAAAGCATGATCTTTAAGAGCTAAAATCTTATTGGTCATTTGCTCTGTTTTATTAGCGAGCACATGTCCCATTTCAAAATCAAAATTATTAATCATGTCGATAATAAGCAGTGCCTTTTGGTGCTTTGACAAAGTAAGACCCCCTTTAAAAGATTGTGCTAATATGTTAACCTCAATATCCTTTTAAAAAACATGAAAAGAGAGCCGTGCTATGACGAGAGATGAACAGTTTATGCAAGAAGCTATTTCTGAAGCCTTAAAAGCAGAACAAATAGGAGAAGTACCAATCGGTGCCATCATCGTTGTTGATGACCAAATTGTGAGCCGCGCTCATAATTTAAGGGAAACAGAGCAGCGTTCAATTGCACATGCAGAATTACTTGCTATTGATGAAGCGTGTAAAACGACTGGAAGCTGGCGTTTAGAAGATGCTGTACTTTATGTGACGCTTGAACCGTGTCCTATGTGTGCGGGAGCGATTGTCCTTTCTAGAGTGAAAAAGGTCGTTTTCGGTGCATACGATCCAAAAGGTGGATGTGCAGGTACTTTAATGAATTTACTGGATGATGAACGGTTCAATCATCAGTCTGAAGTCATTGGTGGTGTACTTGAAAATGAGTGCGGTGAGCTGTTAAGTCAGTTCTTCCGAAATCTCCGTCAGCGAAAGAAACAAGCCAAAAGTAAATGAATGGATGTCGTTTGCAATTTCGGCTATAAGAAGGTATACTTATGTCTGCGTCACTAACAATTTAATATTCATTTTGCCGTGCTAAGCGGGGAGGTAGCGGTGCCCTGTACTCGCAATCCGCTCTAGCGAGGCCGAATCCCTTCTCAAGGTTCGTTTACTTCAAGGTCTGCCTTAAATAAGTGGTGTTGACGTCTGGGTCCTGCGCAATGGGAATTCATGAACCATGTCAGGTCCGGAAGGAAGCAGCATTAAGTGAAACCTCTCATGTGCCGCAGGGTTGCCTGGGCCGAGCTAACTGTTTAAGTAACGCTTGGGGTAGCGAATCGACAGAAGGTGCACGGTAAATCAATATTAAATGTAACTCATCTAGTTAATCTAGGTGAGTTTTTTGTTGCTGTTTAAAGAATAGCTCAGCTGCTTTGTTTATACAAATAGGCAAAAAACCTTTTTAGAGTCTTTTTGTTTTTTCATTAATCACAATAGGAACAAAAGTTCTCCATGGTGTTGCAGAACAATTCGAAAATCTAGAAAACACGTTTTTGATTCATAAAAAGTAGAAAATCTATAGTTGAAATCATCATTTTCGCTTATTAGAAAATAAAGGTGTGCTTTTGAATTGATCGGTGCATCATGTATAATGAAGATGATGATAAATGGAGGAGGGCGTATTTGTGAGTTATCAAGCTTTATATCGAGTGTTCAGACCTCAAGTTTTTGAGGATGTTGTTGGACAAGAACACATCACAAAAACGTTGCAAAATGCCCTTTTGCAGAAGAAGTTTTCTCATGCTTACTTATTTTCAGGTCCTAGAGGGACAGGTAAAACAAGTGCTGCCAAAATCTTTGCGAAGGCAGTGAACTGTGAAAAGTCACCTGTGAGTGAACCTTGTAATGAATGTGATGCCTGTAAAGGGATTACAAACGGCTCGATTTCAGACGTGATTGAAATAGATGCTGCCTCAAACAACGGGGTAGATGAAATCCGTGATATACGTGATAAAGTGAAATTTGCTCCTTCGGCGGTTACATATAAGGTTTATATTATAGATGAAGTACATATGCTCTCTATCGGGGCATTTAATGCCCTCCTTAAAACGTTAGAGGAGCCGCCTGCTCATTGTATCTTTATTTTGGCTACCACAGAGCCTCATAAGATTCCTCTTACCATCATATCCCGTTGTCAGAGATTTGATTTTAAACGAATCACGACAAAAGATATTGTTGGAAGAATGAAGAAAATTGTAGATGCAGAAAGCCTAAATGTACAAGAGGGCTCGCTCGAGATTATCGCTAGTGCAGCAGATGGCGGTATGCGTGATGCACTAAGCCTCTTAGATCAAGCGATCTCATTTAGTGGTGAGCAGCTGACAATTGATGATGCGCTGCTCATTACAGGAGCTGTTTCTCAGCATTTCATTAGTCAGCTAGCCGAAGCAATTTTTGATCAAAATATTGCTGTAGCGTTAGATACCTTAAATGAATTACTTCAGCAGGGGAAAGATGCTGCTAAATTAATAGAGGACATGATCTTTTACTTTAGAGATATGCTGCTTTATAAAACGGCACCGGATCTGGAGGGGGTTCTTGAAAAGGTAAAGGTCGATGAAAATTTCGTGACGCTTTCGGATCGTGTGACACCTCAATTTCTATATGAAACAATTGAAGTGCTGAATAAAAGCCACCAAGAAATGAAATGGACGAATCATCCAAGGATTTTCTTTGAGGTAGCTGTTGTCAAGCTATGTCAATCAACGGCTGGAATAACACAAGCTCATGCTAACGCTGATTTAACGGCGCTAACGGATAAAATAGACAGGTTGGAACAGGAGCTATCGAGGATAAGAGCTGAGGGTGTGCCAATGTCTCACTCTCATCATCCTCAAGAAAAAAAGGAAGCACCTCGACCACAAACGAGTAACAAAAATGGATACCGTGCACCTGTCGGCCGAATTCACGAGATTCTAAAAGAAGCAAAACGTCCAGAGCTAGAAAAAATTAAAGGTAAATGGGGAGAACTCCTTGCCCACTTGAAACAGCAGAATAAGGTGTCTCATGCTGCGCTATTAACGGATAGTGAACCAGTTGCTGCTGCTTCTCATGCCTTTGTTTTAAAATTCAAGTTTGAAATACACTGTAAAATGGTTGCCGAAGATAAAAGCGGTGTTCGAACCAACCTTGAGCAGCTATTAGAGTCTATGTTAGGAAAAAGAGTGGAATTAGTTGGCGTTCCTGACGCTCAATGGGGTAAAATAAGAGAAGAATTTTTAAGAGATCATCAGCCGGATGAACAGGCAGATGATCAGGGGACTTCTGCTGAAGAGGATCCATTGATTGCAGAAGCAAAGAAGTTAGTAGGAAACGATTTAATTGAAATTAAAGATTAATAAAAATGAAAGAGAGTGGTGTTCATATGCGCGGTGGAATGGGAAATATGCAAAAAATGATGAAACAAATGCAAAAAATGCAAAAGGATATGGCTAAGGCTCAAGAAGAGCTTGCAGAAAAAGTCCTTGAAGGTACAGCGGGTGGCGGTATGGTCACTGTAAAAGTAAATGGACAAAAAGAAGTTGTTGATGTAGCAATCAATGAAGAAGTTGTTGATCCAGAAGATATCGATATGCTTCAAGATCTTGTACTTGCAGCAACAAACGACGCATTGAAAAAAGTCGATGAGTTAACGAATGAAACAATGGGTCAATTCACAAAAGGAATGAACATGCCAGGTTTATTCTAGGAGGAATAACTGAAGATGCAATATCCTGAACCAATATCAAAGCTGATTGACAGCTTTATGAAATTGCCAGGAATCGGACCGAAAACTGCGGTTCGTCTGGCTTTTTTTGTTCTTAGTATGCAGGAAGATGTCGTACTAGATTTCGCGAAGGCGCTTGTTAATGCAAAGCGTAATTTAACTTATTGTTCGGTATGCGGCCATATCACAGACCAAGATCCTTGCTATATTTGTGAAGATACAAGAAGAGATCAATCTGTTATCTGTGTAGTGCAAGACCCAAAAGATGTGATCGCAATGGAAAAGATGAAAGAATACAACGGCTTATACCATGTGCTTCATGGTGCCATTTCACCGATGGACGGAATTGGCCCAGAGGATATTAAAATTCCTGACCTGTTAAAAAGATTGCAAGACGATCAAGTGACAGAGGTGATCCTTGCAACCAATCCAAACATTGAAGGAGAGGCTACAGCCATGTATATCTCTAGACTGTTGAAACCATCAGGAATTAAACTCTCTCGCATTGCTCACGGACTTCCAGTAGGTGGAGACTTAGAGTATGCGGATGAAGTCACACTGTCTAAAGCTCTAGAAGGCAGACGTGAGATGTAGGAAGGAGAAGTACGGTACATGGGTTTTCTTCGCAGAAAATCAATTCGAAAAGAATTCGATGAGAAATTAATTCAACAGCTTTTTAAGCAAAAGGAAGAATGGAACAGACAAAAAAAGCTTGTCGCAAATAGCGTTGAGCCTTCACCGGACATTCTATTCGAATTAAAGCTTGCTCAAGCGAAGTACTTTTTCTATCTAAGAGAAGCGAAAAAGAGGAATTTACGTTTAAACAACTGGAGATAGCAGGTCTATTTTACATAGTCCTCTCATATGCTTGTACTATTCATATGAAGAGGAGATGAGAGGATTATGGAACCTGTTATTGTGATCGGGTCAATTTTGCTAGCTGTACTATTGTTGTTTATGTCAGGTGTTCAAGCGAACCCCTTCAAATGGTTAGGGCTGATCGGAGTAAAGTTTGTGGCAGGTGCTCTTTTTTTATTTTGCCTCAATCTATTTGGAGAGAGTCTAGGATTACATGTCTCTATTAACCCTGTAACGAGTGGAATCAGTGGTTTATTGGGCATCCCAGGCGTAGCAGCTTTAGTCGTAATTGAAAAATTTATTATTTAATGAGAAATATTGTTGACTTTGATCCTGTATGGTGGTAAATTAATATACGTCGCTGATGACGAAGAAACGAAAAAACATTATAACAAAAAAGTTGTTGACATTAACAATTTAAATATGGTATGATGTTCTAGTCGCTTCTGAAGCGATAAACAAGTTCTTTGAAAACTAAACAAGACAAAACGTACCTGTTAATTCGAGTTTTTTATAAAAAAATCCTATGAAACATCATAGGTAGTCAGTCAAACGCTGACGAAAAACAAAACTTCGGTTTTGTACTTTTTCGGAGAGTTTGATCCTGGCTCAGGACGAACGCTGGCGGCGTGCCTAATACATGCAAGTCGAGCGGACAGAAGGGAGCTTGCTCCCGGATGTTAGCGGCGGACGGGTGAGTAACACGTGGGTAACCT
>NZ_PVRI01000012.1:0-6241 GCF_002998775.1 Bacillus sp. YBWC18
GATTTATCGTGATTTTTCAAAATGACAGTGTTTCTATATGTATCAAGATAAGAAAAGACACGATTCTGACTCCGTCAAAATCGCCCAAAAAGCTGGCGAAACCGCCATCTTTTTAAAAAATCAAAACCCAAAAACCTAAAAGACCAAATACTAAACCAAATTTCCCCGCAGGGGGAGATTTTTTTTTGATTTTTTGACCATGCAGCACAACAAAAAAACAGACCCTAAAGGTCTGTCATTTTCATGTTACAAATCAAATTCAATACATCATGTTGCATTCCTTGAAGCAACAGAAACGCTGTTATCTTGCGTCGCTAAACCATAAACCGGCGCAACAGCCACAGCTAAAATCAAAACGGCAGCCATAATTTTTTTAAACGTCATATTCAAAATCGCCCCTTTGAATCAGTTTCTGAACTTGGATCATCTTCCTGTAAAAAAATACAGAATCATCCAATCGTTCTATGTCATTATAAAATCTTCCAGCCTCTAAAGCTAGGTCTTCTAAATAAGGATAACCACGACTATATAAAAGTTGATCAAATTTTTGATTGACTTCAACACTAGGCGAAACCGTCACATATAACTCATGAAGCACATTAAAAAGATCGACAAACATATAATCATCATACTTTTCAGCATAGCTCTTTCCTTTCACACAATAATCAAGAGCTTCTTCTTTTCGTCCCTGCTTAAAGAAAATGATGGCTAAATCATAACAAGCTTGTACAACCTCTTTAGCTCCGATCTTCTCGCCTAACTCTAATGCACGTTGGTAATATACTGTTGCTTTCGCAACATCATCTTGTTTATTAAAACAGTTTCCTAAATTCAACAAACCCTTAGTCGTAATATAATCATGGCCAAGTGCAATAGATTCCTGTAAAGCTAGTTTCAAATGGGGAAGTGCCTTCTCATAACTGACCAGATCATCATAATTTCCTGCAATTACGAATCTACACTGGATTAACCTAACTTGATATATACTGTGTGCCTTATAAGCATGATAGGCCTGTTCAACATAATACATAGATAGATGTGTTTGCTTCATGTGATAAAAGATTTCTCCCATTTTGAAAAAGAACTCCGCACGCTCCAATTCATCAGCTACTTTATCAAGTTTTCTTTCAGCATAGCGATAAAATGTAATAGCTTTTATGTACTCCCCTTTAGAAAACTCATACATCCCTCTGAAGAAATTGAAGTAGTACTCCATAATACCAGTAAGCCTTTTTCCTTCACCTTCGACAGCTCTCAAATAATCAGCTTTGTTGACAGTATTTTTTGATGGATTTACGTATTCAAGCATCTGTTCATGACGAAATTCCATTAGCTGAAAATAAAGAACAACCTGTTCGTTTTCCTCCATCAAATCCAGCTCATTCTTAACTTCGTTATGGAGAATCTCTGCATCTGTCACATTCAACCTTTTGATATGTTGATACCACTCATTAATCTTCTGACCAACCACAGGCGCCGCAATAGTTCCCATACCATCAATCCCCCGATACATCGCTTTTTTATGTTAAATCCTAGCACATGAAATACGACTATAACTTGCTTGCGTTTCCATTTTTGAAAATTTTCGGTATCTCGCAAACGTTTTTTTAAATGAATTCAGCAGACAAACAAAAAAACGCATTTAAAGCCCTTATAAGCGTTTTTGACTCATCCCCCTATTTCAACTACCTGAACAAAAATAAAAGCGCTCAGAATTGAATCTGAACGCTCTCAACGGCATTTTTGAAATGCACGGAATGTTTTTTTATACGTTTTATTTTTCATCTTACATTACTACCCCCCTGTTAGAGTGGGGGGGTTCCCATTCGGCTCTCGGTGCTTCGCTTTTCGTTGCCACTCGACGACTGCCGTCGTCTCCCGCTACGCACCTTCGCCAAACAACTGGTTGGAACTCTATTGTATCACTTTATTAGCCAATTCAAGGGCTTTTCTATCAAACTCCTCATCTGTGATCTGACCAGATGCATGCTTCCATATCAATTCTTCCTCGTCAGCTGTAAGGTAAATTCCTTCAATGGCGTGTGTAGCTTTGGCATATATCATACCTTTTTCAAACTCACTTTTGGTCATTTTCATCACCGAACCACCTTTCTTGGGCTCTGCCCAAACCCGCCAACGGTCAGCCCGTTGGATCGTAATATTCAAACCCCCTACCCCCGATCTTCGGGGGATGCCCCTTCGGCTGGCGCAAACAAACGGGGTTTGTTTGAATCAATAGGCTTTGGGTGTCGTGAATGCGTCAACTCCTTAATGCTCACTTTCGTTCCGCTTACCGTTGACCCATGCCATATGCGCTCCTTTTTATGGTGTGTCAGTTTTTCATTTTTAGGCACATTCTTTTCAAAAATCGCAACCGGAACAAAACAAATCACACTGTGATTGCAATCATGAAATGGTTGCAGTTTTTCCTTATGCTCTTTTCACCTTTTCTGAAATGTCTCCAGCGACACTTATCAAAATTTTTCTCTTTCAACCCGCTACGCAAAACAAAAACATTTTGCCTTTTGATCTAAGAGGGCGTAGCGTATACCGTAGCGAATGAATCATAAAGAGGTGAACCCGCTATGAAACCCGAAACCTACCTTTCTTCACAAGACATTGCAAATAAGCTCAATGTCTCCAGCGTCACGATACGCAAATACGCCGCCATGCTTGAGAAAAACGGCTATCATTTCGCCAGAGACACTAAGGGATGGCGTCAGTATAATGAGTCCGATTTATCCGCTATGGAGTATATATACACACACTCTAAATTGAGTGGTAAATCACTAGAAGAAGTAGCCAAACTTGTAGCGACCTTGTATCGGTCAAACTTGTCCATATCGGATACCGCTACACCGCTACAAGATGTCAATGTCGCCGACCTCATTCAAAGACAAGAGCAATTCAATCGGGCCATCCTAAAACGACTTGAACAATTTGAAGAACAGCAAAAAAAGCGAGATGAAAATCTCATGCTCGCTTTGAAAGAATCCATTGAAACAAAAAAAATGATTGCTGCAGCTCAACAAAGAAAGTGGTGGCAATTTTGGAAATAGACATCATGATAATGGCGCACTTATACACACACCTGTGTGCATGCTAAAATCTCTCGATTTTCGTCAGGCGTGTTCAAGAAGAAGTCAGCTCACTTGCCGGCTTCTTCTATTTCTGAAAAACCACATGCAATGATCATCAAAACAAACATAACGATTCCCCCTAAATCCATCACATGAATTTCAATTGTCATCACGTTCACCTCCACAGTGAACGGATTTTATCACAGAAATGTTCCTCAAAACGAAGCACTGAAAAATAAAAAAAATGCTTGCGGACACCGCAACCAAAATAATAAAATTCATAAATCTTAATAGAGTCATTGTGTTGTAAAAAAATATAATATAACCTAGTATTTGTATTTAAATTAATAAAAAGGAAGGTGTAATGAAAATGTTTAAAAAGATACTATTATGTTTAATATTATCTATTTCAATTTTTAATGTAGCTAGTCTTGACTCAGCACATGCCAGAGGTTCTTCTAATAGCATACTGTTTACAAAAGACAAAACTTCATCAACCACACGAGTTACTTTAAAATCTGGAGAGAAATTATCAATAGGAACTTTTGTTTATAGTGGAAGTGTTGTATTTACAGTATTTAAAAATGGAAAACAGTATCAAACTTTTGCTCCCCAAAAAAATTCATTCAATTACAAATTCCCTAATGCTGGACCAGGAAAATATTCTTTAAGAGCTTATTGTGGTTACCCAAATGCTTTAAAAACAGGTTGTCATTCAATATTCTCTATTACAGCTAATTAAAAAAAGGCAGAAAATAATATTTCTGCCTTTTTTTAATTATGGTTTTGTTATCAAACAAAAATTTAGATGTATTCTAAAAACCCAAAAAAGAAGTAAGATAATTGACTACTACATCTGTAATAATCACCAAAGTACAAAAAATGTTTGCGGACACCGCAACCAAAAAATAAATTTACCAAGGAATTCCCAATGCCAAATCAATCAATGATATTATGAAAATATACCCAAAAAAGGAGTGATTTTTATAGAAAAGGTGGTTTATAGTAAGCCAAGACAATAGCAATTATAGCTTCAATAAGTGAGAGCATCATGATAATTGAATGATTAACAGGGCGACCTTTAGCAATTAGTTTTTGACCTAAAAAATTCAGTAGATAGAAAACCAAAAACATTATGAAAACCGTATAAATAACAGCTAGCATACACAATACACCGTCCCTTATTTGTGGTTATTCAACCAATTTTTGTAATCGTTTGTAATACTATCATTTAAGGAGGATTTGAACAATATGACTTCGAAACTATCTAAAAAATCAATTGGCTCAACTGTTTTAATGGGACTTGCTGCGATCACTCTATCTTTAGGAATATATGCTCCAGATGCAAAAGCAACACAAAGTGAACCTGTGGCATATACGAAAGAAGTTGAAAAGATCAACCACAAACTAGATCAACTAACTGATAAAGCAAACGCTCAACTTAAAAAAGGTGCAAATAACGTTGTCGTACAAGAACCTCTCAATGTACAAGGAGACAACCTCGAGTTATCTATGAAAATTGACGACATTTCAACAAAAGCAGTTCAACAAAAGAAATTCAAAGCAAAGGTCACAAATACAACTCCTGCTTTTGGTTTTGCTCATGAAGTAAGTGGTAAATTCACTTATGAAAAAGGCAAACTGAAAAGTAGCAGTTATGATGCTTATTTAACTGGCATGTTTTATTCAAAATCTCACTCAACAAAACAACACAAACTAGACCCTAGTGTTTGGGAAATTCGCAGCAGAGGAACTTTCAAAGCACTGAAGTACACACCTGTTGAATACTCTTCTCGTGTTGACGTAGGACTTTACGGCAGTGGAGATTATAGAGTTCTAAAAGCAAAAATCAACTAATCCATACAAAAAAGCAGGCTCTATTAGCCTGCTTTTCTATGTGATTATGTAATTCTTGATGCCAACATGCCAATGAGCCATGACTTCAAATGTCTCATTCGCCACCTCATCGTCATCTTCTTCAATTCTGATCAGATCTCCATCTTCCGCATCCGTCAAATTGAGTTCCTTATGAATATCCTTCAAGATCCCCCCATAACCGATCAAACGCCTAGCACTTAATGCATCATCCAAATAATAGACCGTATCCAAATTCTCCTCGGTCACTTCATTCCCACGTATCACATCAGTATCCTTGACTGGATACTTCGAGATTTCAAGAATGGCCTTTTGTTCTTCCATTGCTTCGCGGACTTCTTTTTCAATCGCTTCCGCATCGATTCCCTTTTTTCCTTTGACCCGCTGCACATGCACAATCGGTGTGTAATCCAATTTCATTGCACGCTTCCAAAGGCTTGTCCATTCTTTTTGATTAATATAGTTTTTACCAAAGTAACCAGTACGAACAGGAATCAACACATGAAAATGCGGATGATATGTATTTTCTTCATGATTTTTCGTAATCTCTAAAGCTCTGAAAAAACCAAGTGTTCCAGTTTTCACTTTTTTATATTGAAACAGCTTTCTAAAGCCTTGCATCATATCAGTAATCGTTTGTTTTAAATCATCGCCCTCGACATTTTTCACTGTCAACGTGAGAAATATCCATGCGGGCTTATATTGCCGATTGGCTTCTTCAACGATTAATTTGTTGTGATAAGCAATTTTCAATGACCTTCGCCACGCACACATAGGGCATAACCTCACTTTACAAAAATAGGCTTGATATAATCGTAGTCTGCCCGTTTCTCGATCTCTCTTAAACGCAAGACATTCCGCACAATCACATACTTTCTCTGCCTTTTTCTTGTAGTAAGGCGCACCGGTACGCTTTTCAAGTCCTTCATAGTGAGCCGCCATAAGCGACGACCTCACCTTTTTCCCCTTCCAATCCCGCTTTTTACCTGTTGCGGTTTTGTCCTCGAGGATGGTATAATTCGATTCAGATGAATAAAACAAAGTAAAAAACCCCTTCTGACGCTAGTTCTCTAGCACTCTATTATTTAAGCTTCGCACCTTAATAATAGCAGACGGGGTTTTTCACTGTCAAATTGCCCTTGAAGCCTTGATAGGACTGGATTTATCGTGATTTTTCAAAATGACAGTGTTTCTATATGTATCAAGATAAGAAAAGACACGATTCTGACTCCGTCAAAATCGCCCAAAAAGCTGGCGAAACCGCCATCTTTTTAAAAAATCAAAAC
>NZ_PVRI01000013.1:0-1689 GCF_002998775.1 Bacillus sp. YBWC18
CTTCACATTAGAATATAGGTTAAGTCCTCGATCTATTAGTATCTGTCAGCTCCACGTGTCACCACGCTTCCACCTCAGACCTATCAACCTGATCATCTTTCAGGGATCTTACTTCCTTGCGGAATGGGAAATCTCATCTTGAGGGGGGCTTCATGCTTAGATGCTTTCAGCACTTATCCCGTCCGCACATAGCTACCCAGCGATGCCCTTGGCAGAACAACTGGTACACCAGCGGTGCGTCCATCCCGGTCCTCTCGTACTAAGGACAGCTCCTCTCAAATTTCCTGCGCCCGCGACGGATAGGGACCGAACTGTCTCACGACGTTCTGAACCCAGCTCGCGTACCGCTTTAATGGGCGAACAGCCCAACCCTTGGGACCGACTACAGCCCCAGGATGCGATGAGCCGACATCGAGGTGCCAAACCTCCCCGTCGATGTGGACTCTTGGGGGAGATAAGCCTGTTATCCCCGGGGTAGCTTTTATCCGTTGAGCGATGGCCCTTCCATGCGGAACCACCGGATCACTAAGCCCGACTTTCGTCCCTGCTCGACTTGTAGGTCTCGCAGTCAAGCTCCCTTGTGCCTTTACACTCTGCGAATGATTTCCAACCATTCTGAGGGAACCTTTGGGCGCCTCCGTTACATTTTAGGAGGCGACCGCCCCAGTCAAACTGCCCACCTGACACTGTCTCCCTGCCCGATAAGGGCAGCGGGTTAGAAGGTCAATACAGCCAGGGTAGTATCCCACCGATGCCTCCACCGAAGCTAGCGCTCCGGTTTCCAAGGCTCCTACCTATCCTGTACAAGCTGTACCAACATTCAATATCAGGCTGCAGTAAAGCTCCACGGGGTCTTTCCGTCCTGTCGCGGGTAACCTGCATCTTCACAGGTACTATAATTTCACCGAGTCTCTCGTTGAGACAGTGCCCAGATCGTTGCGCCTTTCGTGCGGGTCGGAACTTACCCGACAAGGAATTTCGCTACCTTAGGACCGTTATAGTTACGGCCGCCGTTTACTGGGGCTTCAATTCGCACCTTCGCTTACGCTAAGCGCTCCTCTTAACCTTCCAGCACCGGGCAGGCGTCAGCCCCTATACTTCGCCTTACGGCTTCGCAGAGACCTGTGTTTTTGCTAAACAGTCGCCTGGGCCTATTCACTGCGGCTTCTCGGGGCTTTAACACCCTAAGAAGCACCCCTTCTCCCGAAGTTACGGGGTCATTTTGCCGAGTTCCTTAACGAGAGTTCTCTCGATCACCTTAGGATTCTCTCCTCGCCTACCTGTGTCGGTTTGCGGTACGGGCACCTCTCACCTCGCTAGAGGCTTTTCTTGGCAGTGTGGAATCAGGAACTTCGCTACTAAATTTCGCTCGCCATCACAGCTCAGCCTTTACGGGAAACGGATTTGCCTATTTCCCAGCCTAACTGCTTGGACGCGGATATCCAATACCGCGCTTACCCTATCCTCCTGCGTCCCCCCATTGCTCAAATGGTGAGGAGGTGGTACAGGAATATCAACCTGTTGTCCATCGCCTACGCCTTTCGGCCTCGGCTTAGGTCCCGACTAACCCTGAGCGGACGAGCCTTCCTCAGGAAACCTTAGGCATTCGGTGGACGGGATTCTCACCCGTCTTTCGCTACTCATACCGGCATTCTCACTTCTAAGCGCTCCACCAGTCCTTCCGGTCTG
>NZ_PVRI01000015.1:0-1213 GCF_002998775.1 Bacillus sp. YBWC18
AGTTGAGCTACACCGGCTTTATCTATCCTAACATTATGTAAGAATAAATATGGTGGAGGATGACGGGCTCGAACCGCCGACCCTCTGCTTGTAAGGCAGATGCTCTCCCAGCTGAGCTAATCCTCCATATTGTGTTGTGTTGTCATTTCGAATGTCTCTCGATCCGACAAATAGTATTATATAACGATAAGATATTGTTTGTAAAGACTTTTTTAAAATAATTTTTGAATTTATTTTAACGTTGTTTTTTCATCTTTTCGTTAAGGCACCTAAAGAATTCTACCACTTGTCTCATCATTTTAAAAGTCTTTTTTTCATCTTTTTATGTTTTTTTGTTAAAAAGGGCTCTAATAAAGCTTTATTGATGTGAAATTACCCTTTTCAAGCTTTTTACATGCTTATTTTATTCAATATATCTTCTCATACAAATCATTTAGAGAAAGAATTCTTTTATTATTTTATTTTTCTGAGAAATCATTCTCATGTAAAAATATCCTTAAATGATGCTGTTTCTTTACTATCTTCAATATCAAAGTGTTACTAAGGGTAACAAGCTAGTTATTGATTCTTTCTTGTTCTTACTTAGAGCGAAAAATTCAACTGTAGGTGTTCTATGTTCTTTGGCGATACTCAGTCCTCTAGTGTGTCTCTAAACAGTCCTCTGTATCTGGCTGCCAAAGAAAATTCTTTTTAGCTGCTTTCTATGCTTTTGATCTTCATCCTAAACGAATTGAACGGCCGACCCACAACAACAGCTGCGTTGTTCAATGAAAATACATGAAAGTGAGACGGACGGAAAGATCAACTTATCGATGAGGCATTTACTAAATCATCACTTCTCACTTTACAAAGTGATTTAATAGAAGTAATTTTTTCAAAAAACACAAAAAAGACCAGTTCCGTATGGAACTGATCCTTAGAAAAGCTTGGCGGCGTCCTACTCTCACAGGGGGAGACCCCCAACTACCATCGGCGCTGAAGAGCTTAACTTCCGTGTTCGGTATGGGAACGGGTGTGACCTCTTCGCTATCGCCACCAAACCTGATGGAGAGAATGTTCTCTCAAAACTAGATAACAATGTTCATGCTTCACATTAGAATATAGGTTAAGTCCTCGATCTATTAGTATCTGTCAGCTCCACGTGTCACCACGCTTCCACCTCAGACCTATCAACCTGATCATCTTTCAGGGATCTTACTTCCTTGCGGAATGG
>NZ_PVRI01000001.1:0-1177761 GCF_002998775.1 Bacillus sp. YBWC18
CCATTCCGCAAGGAAGTAAGATCCCTGAAAGATGATCAGGTTGATAGGTCTGAGGTGGAAGCGTGGTGACACGTGGAGCTGACAGATACTAATAGATCGAGGACTTAACCTATATTCTAATGTGAAGTTTGAACATTGTTATCTAGTTTTGAGAGAACATTTTTAAAATATCTCTTGATTTATTTTCAATACATAGTATAATATCTTTTGTCACTAAATTGTCTGGTGATGATGGCGAAGAGGTCACACCCGTTCCCATACCGAACACGGAAGTTAAGCTCTTCAGCGCCGATGGTAGTTGGGGGTCTCCCCCTGTGAGAGTAGGACATCGCCAGGCTTTCTTCATTCCGCAGTAGCTCAGTGGTAGAGCTATCGGCTGTTAACCGATCGGTCGTAGGTTCGAATCCTACCTGCGGAGCCAATTTGGAGAGCTGTCCGAGTGGCCGAAGGAGCACGATTGGAAATCGTGTAGGCGGTAACCCCGTCTCAAGGGTTCGAATCCCTTGCTCTCCGCCACAATTTACATAATAAAGGGCCCGTTGGTCAAGCGGTTAAGACACCGCCCTTTCACGGCGGTAACACGGGTTCGAATCCCGTACGGGTCACCATTTTATAGAATATACACCAGTATTTTTATTCGGAGGATTAGCTCAGCTGGGAGAGCATCTGCCTTACAAGCAGAGGGTCGGCGGTTCGAGCCCGTCATCCTCCACCATATCTTTTATATCGTCGCGGGGTGGAGCAGTTCGGTAGCTCGTCGGGCTCATAACCCGAAGGTCGCAGGTTCAAATCCTGCCCCCGCAACCAAAATGGTCCGGTAGTTCAGTTGGTTAGAATGCCTGCCTGTCACGCAGGAGGTCGCGGGTTCGAGTCCCGTCCGGACCGCCATTTTTAAAAAGAATACTTGGCTCGGTAGCTCAGTTGGTAGAGCAACGGACTGAAAATCCGTGTGTCGGCGGTTCGATTCCGTCCCGAGCCACCACTATTTGCCGGTGTAGCTCAATTGGTAGAGCAACTGACTTGTAATCAGTAGGTTGGGGGTTCAAGTCCTCTTGCCGGCACTGTTTTTCAAATGTGGAGGGGTAGCGAAGTGGCTAAACGCGGCGGACTGTAAATCCGCTCCCTCCGGGTTCGGCGGTTCGAATCCGCCCCCCTCCACCATTTTTGTTTTCATAGGGGCATAGTTTAAAGGTAGAACAGAGGTCTCCAAAACCTCCGGTGTGGGTTCGATTCCTACTGCCCCTGCCAATTTTCTTAATATGATTCATAACATCTATGGCGGTTGTGGCGAAGTGGTTAACGCACCAGATTGTGGCTCTGGCACTCGTGGGTTCGATTCCCATCAATCGCCCCATTTTATTATTGGGCTATAGCCAAGCGGTAAGGCAACGGACTTTGACTCCGTCATGCGTTGGTTCGAATCCAGCTAGCCCAGTTAATTTGCGGAAGTAGTTCAGTGGTAGAACACCACCTTGCCAAGGTGGGGGTCGCGGGTTCGAATCCCGTCTTCCGCTCCAATAATGGCGGCATAGCCAAGTGGTAAGGCAGAGGTCTGCAAAACCTTTATCCCCGGTTCAAATCCGGGTGTCGCCTTTTTTGAAAAGACTGCCGGGGTGGTGGAATTGGCAGACACACAGGACTTAAAATCCTGCGGTAGGTGACTACCGTGCCGGTTCAAGTCCGGCCCTCGGCACCATTGTTTTTTTATAATAAGTTGCGCTCTTTAATGATCATGCCGGTGTGGCGGAATTGGCAGACGCGCACGACTCAAAATCGTGTTCCTCACGGAGTGCCGGTTCGACCCCGGCCACCGGTATCTATTAAAAGTTTCATGATCGGTTTTTACCGTCAACCTAACGTTTCACCATTGTGGTGAAACGTTTTTTTGTGGTTAAAACGAGTTATTTAGATGAAAATATAAACTTATTAGAAAATTTTGCAACAGCAGTTAGGCGTTATACCACTCTTATCAAGCAGAGCGTGTAGCTGCCTCCCTTGAAATAAGAAGGACCAATAGAATATGCTAAATGCTGAAGGAAATGAATTCGCCTAGGATTATCTCGATTTTGAACATGGCTTGTGTTTAGATGACTACGGGGAGACATTCTCAGCAGCTGAAAGCGTGTATCATGTTGAAGATCGTTGGGAGAACTACGATAAAATCAAAGAAGTGATTCAAAAGCGTTATATAGATTGGGTGAATCAACGTTAAGGAATCTAGTTTTGTTTCAATAAATAAGAGCTTCTCATCTTTGTACTGTTTCATGTGGACGTTACAATTGGCTATAGGAGATAAATAGAATGAATTTAGAGGGGCGGAGTTGTTATCTTGCAAACGAAGACGATATTACAGACCATCATTGAAGACGAGGGATCACGAGATTATCCGCTTTTTAGACAGTACTGTGAGAGAAAAGAGCAGGGTCTGCGTAAAGATGCGCTTAAAGTTCTTCAGTCCTTTATTGCGGAGATGAAGGAGAACGAGGTTGAAGCAAAGCGTGTATTTGTTGCTTGGCTGTTTGAGTGGATTGAACGGTTTGAGGATGGTCATCATTTGCTTGTGTTTCCATTGGTAAATGAGGTGATTCAGCCTGTTTTGCAAGAGTGGGAGAATGTTGATCCAATGGATGTGAGATTGTATCGCTGGCAAGGCTTGTTTGTGCATCAGGGAGAAGGGCTGCCTTACTTATTGAAGGCACTAGAGCTTGGAGGCAGCAAGGAGCAGCGTGTGATAGTTCAAATTTGTGAAACCTATCTATCGGCCTTATGGTATTCGTTTCATCATATACATGAAGATCTTTATTTAAGCACCTATGAGAAAGATCAAGAGCGAATTCAGGGCATTGAAGATGTCATGATACTGATTGAAGATAAGAGGATTCGTACCAATGTTGAAAAACATTCGGTCTACTATAACCAGCTTTTATCGGATTGGAAGGAATTTCAGCAGACGGAGACAAGAGGCTTTATGAAATGGTGTGCGGAGCGTAAGAAGCCCTATGAGTGGGTAGAGGCATTTTATTATCATCAATAGATGAGGAAACGGCAGAATTCATTCTGCCGTTTTTTTACTTATGCCATATTCGCTCTATTTCTACATGATCTGGTCTAAAATATTGCAGAACATAGACATCTGGATTGCTTAGCTGATCCCACTCCTTGAATCCAATCGTGGGATCGGCGTGTTTTAGAAGCAGGCTCATAATATTGCCATGTGTGGCGAATAAGGTATGATCTTTTCCTAATTTTATTTGTTCATAGAGTGCCTCTACAATACGATTCATCGCTTCTTGGCTCGATTCTCCGCCTTCACAGGTCATATGTAAGTCCGAAAAACTGAGCTTTAGTTTCTCATACCAATCGTCCATTGGTTTGCTGCTTAACACACGTTCAGAAAGACGCTGATCAATTTGTACCTCGAGCTGTTTCACATGAGCAAGGGGCTCAGTGGTTTGGATCGCTCGTTTATAAGGACTTGAGATGATCTGATTGAGGTGGATATCGGAAAAGAACTGTGCTAATGCGTGAGATTGTGCGATGCCTTGTGGCGTTAAAGACGCATCCTCGGATTGTCCATTTGCTTGGCAATGTCTGACGATATAATATGTTTTCATGGGCCACACCTTTCATTGAGTATAAAAAAATCATCCAGGATTGGATGAGGATTCATGAAGGTCTAGGTTCATTTGTTCGAATCTGTTTCTTTATAGGGATCTGTTAGCTTCGAGGTTAGGTCTAAGTTGAACAAAAAATCGTCTACGGTGTCTGTGCCAAAGGGAAGTGTGGAGAAGTTGATTGGGATGCTGTCTTCTTGCTTTTCTGAAGTGACCTGCTGTTTAGGCTGCTTTTTTCTCCAGTACTTAAACAAGCGCATGTAAAGCCCCCTTTTCTATGAAAAAGATGGATTTATACATAATATACGGGGAGAGTTGTCCAGGCGTCAAATGTTTTCTTAGAGAACGATGAAAAGAGCCACAGGAAAGTGCGGCTCTTTTTGTACATTTACATAGCACGACGTAATGCTTTCAGCACTTTACGTTCGCATTTTAAGTTGTATCACTTGTGATGGAGTTTATCCGTGTTACATCTGCCAATGACTTGTCTGACATCTGGATGATAAATGATGAGATGCCTGTAAGCTGGATCATTTAATAACGTGTGAAACCAGCTGAATTTTTTGAGATGGGCTGCGTTTCTAGAGATATCTTCTTCATCTACCTGTAGAAAAGGGATATACACAGCAAGTGAAAAGATTTCGAAAATGAATCCCATGTTGGTTTCCTCCTTCCATATTTTTTCCTACGCTTAGAAGGAGGCAAGGTTTCATTCAATAAAACTTTAAAAACAATCTCAGTGCATAAATCATTCTTTTGTGTCTTTGTCGTAATAGAAATACATCGTGCCGTTATCACCAATCATGAACCGAGGTTTTTCTTCTGAGGCGATTTGCAGCATGAATTCGCCTGGTTGATGATGGGGTGGGGATTGAATATATGCGCCATATCCATCGATTTTTGTGAATGAATAATTTGTGTATTGCTTAAAGAAGTGTTCTGTCGCTTCCTCACTTTCATTTACTTCTGATAAATCAACATATGACCACGCTTTTTCCCAGCAAGGGTAGTCCTTTTGCTCACTTTCATTCCATTGAATTTGAAAGGGTTTGAGCCCCCGAACTTCTTCAGGAGTCTCAACTACTTCTAATCCTTCCATAGTTGCGTATTCAATGAGCTTCCAGCCTTCGCCGTTTTTGGTGATATCAATCGGAAGTGCTTTCTGATTAAGAAAGATTTGAATCATCTTACATTCATTGCACCCGTTCATTCCTCCTGGCACTTCAGGTAAATAAATTTGTAAGATTGGAATCATGACACCATCTTGATCTGCTGGCCAGCCATGATCGGGGTGGATGAAGAAATGACCGGCAAACCAGCTGTATGCTGCTGGATCAGGACGAAAACCGCCAATCTTAGCCACGACGGGTGTTTTTCCTAGTTGTTCTAATTCGTGAAAAGCCTTTATCCCATTACTTATCCCTCAATCTTTAGCCTGCAATGTGGGCATCTTGAAACGTGCCATTGATGTTGCCTGTGACAATGATGACATGTCCCCAAAACAAATCACCGTCATGACAGTAGACTTCAAACTCTCCATCTGGGTAAGCATGCAGGCTTTCGAGTGAGATGCGGCTCATAAATTGATCCAGTGTGAGCTCTTCTTGTTTTTCAGCGGAGTCATCTTGTGCCTGCCAGTTTTTAGCTAGTTCAATCAGTTGATTTGCTGCAAATGATTTAATGGAAGAGTTCCATGTGGTCTGCTCTTCCATGAGTTGCCTAGCGGTTCGAAGAGAGTCGTTTACTTTTTCATCTTCTTCGAGGTTGAAGTAGATCAGGCACTCTTGATTGCTCCATTGGATCGTTGTTTCAAATAAGTCTAGTCCTTTCACTAATTCAAAGGTGCCCAGCATGTCATCATGGTAAAAGACAGGTTTTTGAGCTTCTTCTAGTATCTCTTGAAGCTCTTGATCCTGTGTATCTGTATCGATGAGTGATACAAGCATGAACTCACCTTCACCTTTTCGGACCTGAAGTGTCACGATTGATTCTTTATGTAATTGTGCCTGCTTTTCCCGCAAGCCCTCTTCATCTGTTAACCAGCAGAGTCTTATGTTTTCGGTTGTGATGAGGTCTTTTTCCTTCCTTGCAATCAGTGGAATAGAAGCGGTCCAAAGAGATTCCTGTCCGGTTTTTCCTGCGCCTACTCCTGAAGGTCCTGTGACAGCAATGATGTGATCTATTTCTTCTGAAAATCTTTCTTTAAATGCGCTTATTTGTTTGTTATTCTTCATGTGATGTCCTCCAGCCTGCTTTTTGAAAATCTATATCTTTATCACACCGCACATCAGAAGGAGAAATCAAGCTTTTTTTGCTTAAAACTTTTTTAGATTGACAGAGGGAGAGAAAATACATGGATTGCTGGAGGGTGAGTCACAATAAAAAACAAATGGATTATGTATCGAATTTTGTATAAATTTAGGTGAAAGAGTCGAAAGGCCTAGGTGATTCTTCCTTTTCTTTATAATTACTTTGACACGAATAGATGAAAAAAGTAAAGTAGTACTGAGTGATTTACAAACCCTTCTTCATCCACTAAAACATGAAGTATGTGTAAATGGATATTTTTCCTTTTATTTACTCGTATTTTTTTTTGAAACCTTTGAAGCTTCTCATACGTTATATTAAAGGAGCACATATATCCGGCGGAAACAGAGCATCGGAATGCTTGGTGAAGAAGATTTACAGTTGCAAAATCAATGTAAATTTTTTATGATTTCATTTAAATCAGAACGATAACTAAGAAAGAAGAGGTTTTATGAAAAAAATATTTGCGAACAAATATAGCTTTTTTGTATTGGCTGTCCTTTTATTCTGGGCGAAATCGTACGCTGCCTACAAAATGGACTTTAATTTAGGAGTGAAAGGTTCTTTTCAAGAGGGGCTTCTCTTATTAAATCCATTTAGTTCAGCCATTGTGTTTTTGGGACTGGCTCTCTTTTTGAAGGGTCGTAAATCTGCCATTGTTTTAATTGTTATTGATTTTATTATGACCGCACTTTTATATGCGAATGTAGCGTACTACCGTTTCTTTGATGACTTTTTGACTTTCTCCACAATGAAGCAAGCAGGCAATCTTGGAGGAGGCATGACTGGCGGTGTATTATCTAGTATTAAGCCGCATGACCTTTTGTATTTCCTTGATATCATTATCTTGATTGCGATTGTGATTTGGAGACCAGAAGTGAAGAAATTCCAAATGAAAAAGACATTTGCACTGCTGATTGTGGCTGCAGGTGTAGGACTGTTTTTTGTAAACCTTCATTTAGCTGAAAAGGACCGTCCAGAATTATTAACAAGAACATTTGATCACAAGTATGTTGTCAAATACTTAGGTGTTTATAATTATACGATTTATGACGGAGTACAATCAGCACAAAATGCAACACAGGTAGCAAATGCGAGCAGTGAAGATTTAACGGATGTTGTAAACTATACGGCTTCTCACTATGCGAAGCCAAACGCAGAGTATTTTGGTAAAGCAAAAGGGAAAAACATCATTAAAATCCATTTAGAAAGCTTCCAGTCTTTCTTAATTGACTACAAACTAAATGGAGAAGAAGTGACGCCGTTTTTAAACAAACTAGCTCATGGTAAAGAGGATTTTACGTATTTCGACAACTTCTTCCATCAGACAGGTCAAGGAAAGACAGCTGATGCTGAGCTAATGATGGATAATAGTATGTTCGGCTTGCCAGAGGGAGCAGCGTTTGTGACAAAAGGTGAAAATACTTACCAATCACTCCCTGCCATCCTAGATCAAAAAGCAGGCTATACGAGCGCAGTGCTTCACGGGGACTATAAATCTTTCTGGAACCGTGACACGATTTATAAGCATATGGGATATGATCAATTCTTTGATGCTTCATATTACAACATGGATGAAGAAAATCTTGTGAATATGGGTCTGAAGGATAAACCATTCTTCAAAGAATCAATCCCGATGCTAGAATCAATGAAAAAGCCATTTTATGCACATTTAATGACACTGACTAATCACTATCCATTTAATTTAGATGAAAAAGATGCGACGATTGCTAAGGCAACAACTGGTGACAAAACAGTAGATAACTACTTCCAAACAGCAAGATATCTAGATGAGTCATTAGAGCAATTCTTTAAAGACTTGAAAAAATCAGGTATGTATAAAGACTCTGTTATTTTATTATATGGTGATCACAACGGTATTTCTGAAAACCATAACCGTGCAATGAGTGAAATTCAAGGGAAAGAAATTACACCTTATCAAAATGCACAAAACCAGCGTGTACCACTCATGATTCGTATTCCTGGCAAACAAGGCGGCGTGAACCATACGTATGGTGGTGAAGTAGACGTGATGCCTACGCTTCTTCACTTACAAGGTATTGATTCAAATGAGTATGTGAATTTTGGAACAGATTTATTCTCTAAGAAGCATGATCAAACTGTTGCATTCCGTAACGGAAACTATGTGACACCAAAATATACACTTGTAGATAACACTGTCTATGACACAAAAACAGGTAAAGTTGTGAAACAAAATAAAAAGACAGAGGCGATTAAAGCCCGTGTCGATAATCAGTTAAGCCTTTCAGATAAAGTGCTTTACAGGGATCTTCTTCGATTCCATAAGCTGTCTGATTTTAAACCAGTGAATCCATCTGATTATTTCTATGGTAAATCAAAAGAAAAAGAAGCGGATTCTTCTGCTAAGTAATTGAGTTTTGGGCAAGCACAGAAGGGTGCTTGCCTTTTTCTCTCTCATCGCTTGATTTGTTGGCAAAATATGTTTATATTTAGGAAGATACAAGCGTGATGCTGGCGTGCAGCTGGCGGAACTCATTTCGTCCTAGGGGATTTCAGGAGGAGCTTATGACAACAAATACAAAAACACAAAAAAAGAAATCAGAATTATGGGGCTGGATCAAAGCCATCTTAATCGCATTCATTGCTGTTTTTATCATTCGTAACTTTTTATTCGCACCGTATATTGTAAAAGGAACCTCTATGGATCCAACACTGCATAATACAGAGCGGGTTTTTGTGAATAAAACGGTTGATTACTTCGGCGATTACAAACGGGGACAGATCATTGTTCTTGATGGGGAAGATCGCAGCACTCATTATGTAAAACGATTAATTGGTTTACCCGGTGATAAAATTGAAATGAAAAATGACCAGCTATATGTCAATGGACAAAAAGTGGCGGAGCCTTACTTAGCGTCAAACAAAAAGAAAGCAGCCGCAGATGGGACCTTGCTGACACCTGATTTTGGTCCTCTTACCGTTCCAAAAGGAAAGTATTTTGTCATGGGTGACAATCGTCAAAACTCAATGGACAGCCGCAATGGCTTAGGTCTTTTTACAAAGAGTGATATTCAAGGAACGACTTCATTTGTGTTTTATCCTTTCCAAGACATTCGACTACTCAATGATTAATGACTCATAAAAAAAAGCACACAGAGGTGTGCTTTTTCTATTTCATTCAGCATGGCTTTTTGTGATCGCCTGTTCAAGATCTGCAAGGATGTCTTCAATCGCTTCTGTTCCAACAGATAAACGAATGAGTTCTGGTGTGACGCCTGTCGCTTTTTGTTCTGCTTCACTTAATTGTTGATGTGTTGTGCTGGCAGGATGAATGATCAGTGATTTAGAATCGCCCACATTTGCGAGGTGTGAGAAAAGCTTAACGGAATCAATGAGCTTTTTACCAGCAGCTCGCCCACCTTTAATACCGAATGTGAGAATGGCACCTTGTCCTTTTGGCAAATAGGTTTGAGCAAGCTCATAAGATTCATGGCTTTCAAGACCTGGGTAGCTTACCCAATCTACAAGAGGGTGATCTTGTAAAAATTGCGCTGTTTTTAATGCATTTTCACTATGACGCTCGAGACGCAGATGCAAAGTTTCTAGGCCTTGCAGAAGTAAAAATGAGTTAAATGGAGACAGGGCAGCCCCTAAATCCCGCAAGAGCTGTACACGTGCTTTTGTGATATAAGCGGCTTCTCCAATTGCTTCGGTATACGTCAGGCCGTGGTAACTTGGATCTGGTTCAGTCAGCCCTTTGAACTTATCACTGTCAGCCCAAGGAAACTGGCCGCTATCGACAATGACACCGCCAATTGATGTACCATGACCGCCAATGAATTTCGTAGCGGAATGGACGACAATGTCTGCACCAAACTCGATCGGTCTTAATAAATAGGGGCTTGCGAGCGTATTGTCCACAATAAGCGGAATATGGTGCTTGTGTGCAATGGCTGAGACGGCTTCAATGTGTAGAATGTCGCCTTTAGGATTCCCAATGCTTTCTGCATACACTGCCTTCGTTTTGTCTGTAATCGCTGCTTCGAGTTCTTCCAAGTTGGATGAATCAACAAATTTCACTGTAATGCCGAGCTTTTTGAGTGTATGGGCAAATAAATTGTACGTGCCTCCATAAAGGCTGCTGGAGGATACAATTTCGTCACCAGCTCCTGCAATGTTTAAAATAGAATAAGTTGTCGCTGCTTGTCCAGAAGAGACAGCAAGTGCACCAATGCCGCCCTCAAGCTCAGCGATCCGTTTTTCAAAGACGTCATTTGTAGGGTTCATAATGCGAGAATAAATATTTCCGGGTTCCTGCAGTCCAAATAAATTCGCCGCATGCTCACTATCTCTAAAACCGAAAGAGCTTGTTTGGTAAATAGGCACGGCTCTTGAACAGGTTGCTGAATCAAGCTCCTGACCTGCGTGAATGGCTTTTGTTTCTAAACGGAATGGACGTTCTTCTGGCATGTGTGTATCCTCCTTTTGTTAGATAAAACCAACTACTTTGATAAGAAATATTTAATAAGACTATAAATCTTGTTTCATGCCTGGTCAATCATTTTTTAGATAAATCTGAAAAAATAATCAATAAAGTTGATGGACTTTTTTATTTCAATTGGAAGGGTGTATATGTTGGTGAAAAGAGAGATTGTTTCATTAGAGTGCGGATCAGTTTTTTTAGAAAGCAGCAAATCATTCAAGTGTTGTTTGAAAAGATCATGCTCGCCATCGTTTTAGATGAATTCTATAAGCGATTAATCTAATTTGAAGCACAAAGAATGCCAGCTGGTGGAATCATGGGGAACGCCTATGCTGTAGGTTGCTTTTTCATAGAAAGGAGCGTGTCATATGTTGGATGTTACTCAAGAAGGCAAGGGCTTTTTTCCCAATGATCTCTCTTGTATATACATATTTTAAGTGACAAGAGAAGAAGGAAAATATGCTCACTTTTTTGTCGGAATTATCAGTAAATATTTCATAAATGGAGTTATAACGACATATAATCGGGACTTTTATATCTGATATATCGGGGGAATTCTTTCTATCTCACAAAAAAGAAAGAATATATAAAGGAGATGATAAAAATGGCCTATTTCAAAAAAAGAAGAAAAAAGATGGTTTAATTGCCATTATCTGGGTTTTGTGGTTCTTATGGAGTGAAAAAACCTAGTTAATAAGAGAGGGGTTATACACTTAAAAGTGAATAATTGAATAAAAAGTCACATTTTACCCAAAAGTATGTTCGGTCAAAAATGGGATCTTCTGTTGATGTTTGGAGAGTGACGCCTATGATACGATCATCATAAGCTGGGAGGTGAAAAGTATGACTTATGCAGCGCCGCAAGTTGACTATTCCACTATGGAACCTGCTATTATGGACCAAGCTTGGTTCTTAGTATTTGTTGCTGTCCTTCTTGGATTGGGAGCAACAGTTGTTCTAGGAGCAGCAGTTTGGTGTTTAGCAAACGGCAAGGGTAGCTTTACAGGAGCCGTTCAGTGGGAAAGTGGCTTAAAAGTCAAAATTGAATGTAAGTAGCTATACTTAGGATTCATCTTTTTACTTCTATGAAATGACACCAGGGCTAAACCGTCTGTGGCGGGCGGTTTAGCCTGATCTGTTTTTAAAGAATATGCAGACACTTGGAGGTTATATGTTTACGATCGAGAATTTAACTAAGACGTATAAAAATAACGTGACTGCTGTCAATGATTTTCATCTACAGATCGACCCTCATCAAATCGTTGCTGTTGCTGGACCGAATGGTTCCGGTAAAACAACGATGATTAACTGTATACTCGGCATCATTAAGCATACAGAAGGAACGATTCTCTTGCAGGACGTCACAAATGACGAACCATCCTTTAAAAAACAAGTAGCCTATGTTCCAGATGATCTGCTACTCCCTGAAGCATTGACTGGTGCTGAATATTTAGATTTTGTTTCTTCTATGTATGAATGTAAAACAATTCATAGAAGAAATCAACTAATTGAACTGTTTGATATGGACTCGGCTTTATCAAGACCGATCGAAACCTATTCACATGGTATGAAAAAAAAGACACAGCTAATTGCCGCCTTTATGCTTGATAGTCAATTGGTGATCATGGATGAGCCCTTTAGAGGACTTGATATTGAAGCGGTTATAAACACAAAGAAACTGATGAAGCGTTATGCCGAGCACCATGGTGCGATCTTGCTTTCAACGCATGATATGCTTTCAGCGGAAGAGCTGTGCCACAAAATCGCCATTATTTCTAAGGGAAATAAAATGGATGAAGGAACGGTCTCAGCCTTAAAGGAGAAGTATCAATCAAGCACATTGGAACAGGTGTTTCTGAAAGCTTCAATGTTAAGTGATAGGGGTGCACATTTTGATGAAATCATTAATCATTTCTAGAATGATGCTTAAAATGTGGCAGCAGGAGATGTATAAGCTCTTTGATACTCAGACGAAGCGGATCATTGTGATCTTATTCTTTTTGTTTGCCGTCACAATGGGCGCCATCATCGGATACAGTTTTACGGGTGTCTTTATGAAGGCTTTCTTAAATGGAGATGAACGTTCACTTGGATTACTCGTTGTGTCAATGGCGATCAATGCATCCATATTTACAAGCTTGTTATTCATTTTGATCAAGGTCAGAACGCCTGAGCAAGACCGTTTTTCTATGCAGCTCAGCTGGTTCCCGCTTTCTACCTTTCAGAAAAGCCTTGGATACTTTATTCCGATGGTGACAGTGGTGGCAGGACTTGTGTTATTTTTTATCGGTATCCTGCTTTTACCTAACTTTATTGCTCAGGGAATAGGTATTTTCTTTATATTTACGTTCTTTTTAATGGTGATTTTGCAATCGCTTTTTGTCTTAATGCTTCTGCAACTCATTTATAATATTACCTATTTGGTCGTTCTGAAATTAAAATTACCGTTGCAAAAATTTGCAGCGATCTTTGTTTTATTAGCACTGGTTGTGGCGTATGGAATGACGCATTTTGATATCAGTCAAATTCAGCAATCATATATACAGTTTGATTATCATTTGATGTATTTTACAGCACCGTTTTTCTTAGCGGCTCAAGGAATGTCTCCTGAAGGGGTAAATTATGCAATCTTGATCCTGTTCATCCTTTTATCGGCGGGCGGCGCATTTCTTTCTCTTGCGATGATGCCAATTATGGCAGAGAAAAAAGCGTTAACCTTTTTAAACAAACTGCCGTTCTCTTCTTCAAAAAAATGGTCACTTATTGTAAAGGAAATGAAATCACAGGTGCGAAATGAAGAAAACATTTTAAACTTTCTCATTCTCCTCATTGTGATCTTATTCGTCCGTTATCAGTTTGGATTCCGCTTTGAAGAAGAAGCGTTTTTTGTTCTCTGCGCTCTTGCTGGATTAACCGCCTTCAATTCATTTGGCAATGATAAACGAATGCTGGGGATGTACAAAACATTTGGCCTAAGATCGTGGGAAGTGGCTCTGTATAAGTTTATCGGGCTTTTGCTTGTTGGTATACTGCAAATTGCGTTATTCATGCTGACAACGCTGACGCTTCCTGATCAGATTTGGAACGTATTGATTGGGGCTGCTGTTTTATGCAATGCCACTGCGCTTTTTTATGTGGTAGGTATTTTACTTCCGCTTGACCGAAACAATCCCTACACAGGTATTTTTTCATTTGGAGCACTTATTTTACTCATGATTCCGATTGTTTTTATTGGAAACTATGTCATAGGGGAGTCGAGTCAAACACTTCAGTGGCTGCTTGTAGCTGCATTTGAAGGTCTGCTCATCTTTGCCATATACAAAGGTTTTTCATGGAGGTATTCACATGATTCAACTTCTTAACAATAAGCTAAAGATTGAGCGGGTACCGGCACTCGCGCCGTATGTGACCTTACAAAAGAGGCATCTCACTGATACGCAGTATGGAAGCACACTCCCGATTAATGAAAGTGCCTATCATATGTTAACGAAAGTAGATGGCAAAAGGACAGAAGCGAGTATTACCGCAGAGCTCGCCGATTTGTTTCAGGTCGATGAGTCTGTGATTTCTCGTGACTTTTATCAACTGATAATGGGGTTAAATCAGCATCACTTGCTGTCTATTCATTATCAATCACCATATCGGATTGTGACAGCCTGTTGTCAATTTTTCAAACAGTATCAAGTGAAAATGAAGGAACGATTTGATTGCACTGGTCACTCGTTCCTGCACATTTTGGGGACGGCTTTGCTCATGGTGACGCGTAAAATCATCTTTTTCTGGATGCTTTTTATGGTCATGGCAGGGATCGCTTTTTTATTCATTCCTGACCAGTCGATTGCAGCCATTGCGATTTATTTTACTATTATTTATTTTGGATTAATTACCGGGACCGCCTTACATGAGGCAGCACACGGCTATGTGCATCGGAAATTTGCGGGACGGGATGGTCCTCAAGGCTTTTTTGCGAGTGATATGATGTCTGTGAAATTTGTGAGACCTGTATTAGATCCGTTTCAGAAAAAGCAAGTATGGATTACTCTGCTTGGGCCGCTTGTCCCGGGTGTGATCGGGGCAGCAGGGATCATTGTGACCGTATTATTTCTGAAAGAAAATCCAATTTCGACAGGTTTCTTTATTTTTTCAATCACGTATTTTATTCAATTACTCTATCTTCTTCCATTTATGGGGGATGGTAAATCCATTATGAAGCAGCTATTGCTTGGGGGAATGGGAGGACAACGATCATGAACGTACAGGCGATGAAACAAGGCGCTATTGTTGGTGGCTTTCTAGGATTTTTAGGCTTTCCGATGCTGACAATTGGTGTATTGTTCTATCATTTATTTCAATCAAAAACGAATGATGCCTTATTATTTAACAGTCTCGCTTTTGAGATGGAAGGTTCATCCGCATTTACTTTTCAGATCAAGCCAAACTTTTTTATTTATATGATTGTGATTTTTGCCGCGAGTTTTCTCATTGTGGCTTTCTTATCAGCAATGAAGCAGAAAAAAGCAAAAGATTAGGAGAATCCTCCTAATCTTTTTTTGTATAATCAACCAAATTTTAGTATAATAGAAAAAACATCAAAGGGGATCTCAATGTTAAAAAAATGGAGTGTTCTTATATTCACTGTTTTTCTATTAGCAGGATGCGGCGAGAAGGCCGAAGAAACCACGACAACCGAGAAGACGGTATCTACAATAAACACGGAGTCTGCTACTAAGAAGCAAGTAACCATCGAACAAATGAAACTGACAAAAAAAGAAAAAAACTTACTAGAAGCATCAACCCCTAATGAAATGGTGGCTTTGACACTAAAAGGATTAACGAAGAAGGATAAGAGTATTACATTTATCGGGAGTCATTACAAAAATGGTCGATTAGCTAATCAGGAAGCATCATCTGCCACCTTTACTTTACATCAGAATGGAACCGACCAAACGATGAATGTGCTCTTGCAATTAAAGCATGAGAAAGATACATATGAATCACAATTTAGTATTTGGTCAGACAAAAAGAATGAGGGAATGACGAAAGCGACATCAAGCTTCCCGTTCAAAGTAAGTGACTATGTTTTTTCTGCACAATCTGAAACTGTCAAAGTCTCTTCTGGAGGAAAGGCATTGATTGCATATACAGCAGCAATGGGGAAAGACGGGAATTCACCTATGCTTGAAGTGATTGAGAAGAATCCAAAGCAAGCGCTGAAGAATAAGTCACAAGCATACTTATTTTATATCCAGCTAGATAAATAACTATCGTAATATATACGGAGAATATGAAGTTTTTTGACGAAAAATCTTCATATTCTCTTGACGAATTGTTAAGAAAGTTGTAACATAATAAAAGTCAACGCGATGACGTTGCTTTTTAAAAATTGATGCGGGTGTAGTTTAGTGGTAAAACCTCAGCCTTCCAAGCTGATGTCGTGAGTTCGATTCTCATCACCCGCTCCAATACATAATTTTGTTTATAACGCAGTATTTCGTTTCATAGATAAACGAAGTGTTGCGTTTTTTATTATGTCAGTATAATGTGAAAAAGCACTGTCAAACTACAGTGCTTTTTCAATAAGTTCATATTTACTTTCTCCACCATGTATTTGTACAAACATCTTCGTCAAGGATTGGATTAGTGCTTCACTCTTTTCCCGGGAAATAGATGGCGGAAAGAGGATGATTTGCAGAATGTTTTTTGTGTCTTGAGAAATTTGTGCTTTACTTGCATGAGAAAATAATCCCTTAAGTCCCGCGTCGTCCTGCCATTCAATGTGGCCAGTCTCATGTTTTGCTAGTGAAAACGGCTCTTCTATGCGATCAGCATCGAATGTCAGGATGGGCAAGAAATATTTTAAAGAGAAAAATATCGACAAATCCTGTACGGAATTGGTCGAGTCAATAAATTGTTCCTTTTGGATATCAGCAAGAATTGGCAGGAAAGGAACGTCTTTTAAAAGATCCGTCCATTCTTTGATTGCTGGTACTTCTTCTAAGACTTTATCTTCGTATTCAAAGAATAAAGATTCTTGAAACAGGCGTAGTCGGCCTTTTAACATTTGAGGGGATGTACCAACTTCAATATGCGAATATTCAATCTGTCCAACATGGATAGACGGGTTGTCAGGATGAGAAATTTCCATATGTATCTTCACAGTGACTCACTCCAATCGGTCATGATACACTCGTATTATACTGAAAACAACAGAAGAAACAAAGAAAGGAGGTTTGCAAGGTGATTCATGTTGGAGAATTAAAAGAAGAATTGATTCAATATGCGAAAGAAATTGGTGTCGATAAAATCCGATTTGCAAGTGCTGATACATTTGATTCATTAAAGGACCGCCTCATCTTACATGAATCGTTAGGGTATTTGTCAGGTTTTGAAGAGCCTGACATTGAAAAACGAACAAACCCTTCTTTGCTGCTTCCGAAGGCCAAATCAATTGTTGCGATAGCGCTCGCGTATCCTTCCAAAATGAAAGATGCTCCTCGAAGTACAAAGGATGCAAGAAGAGGGATATTTTGCCGGGCTTCTTGGGGAACGGACTATCATGTTGTGCTGAAAAAAAAGCTCGATATGCTCGAAGAATTCTTGCGAAGCAAACATGTCGATATACGAACAAAATCAATGGTGGACACAGGGGAACTGTCTGATCGTGCAGTAGCGGAACGCGCTGGCATAGGTTTTAGTGCAAAGAACTGTATGATTATCACGCCAGAGTTTGGATCTTATGTGTATTTGGCTGAAATGATCACAAATGTCCCATTTGAACCGGATGAAAAAATTGAAGACCAGTGCGGAACGTGCAATAAATGTGTAGATTCGTGCCCAACTGGTGCACTTGTGAATCCAGGACAGCTGAATTCTCAACGATGTATTTCATTTTTAACGCAGACAAAAGGATTTTTACCTGACGAATTTCGTTCGAAAATAGGAAATCGATTGTATGGGTGTGATACGTGCCAAATCGTCTGCCCGATCAATAAAGGAAAAGACTTTCATTTGCATCCTGAAATGGAGCCGGACCCTGAAATTGCGAAGCCGCTCTTAAAGCCGCTTCTTACGATCAGTAATCGTGAGTTTAAGGAAAAATACGGTCATGTTTCAGGTTCATGGCGGGGGAAAAAGCCGATTCAGCGAAATGCGATTTTGGCACTTGCTCACTTTAAAGATACATCTGCCTTACCAGTGTTGATTGATTTGATGCACAAGGATCCACGGCCTGTTATTCGAGGCACGGCTGCTTGGGCAATAGGGAAAATTGGCGACGAGCAGCTGCTCCCAGAGTTGGAAAAAGCCCTTGAGCGGGAAAGTGATGAGGAAGCGAAACAAGAAATTGTCAAAGGGATTGAGTTTTTACAGACACCTTTAAATACTAAATAACATCCCTATGAACATAGAATGAACCAAACAGAGATTTTTAAAAAAGTTTGGTGGTGTCTGTGTGAAACAATTATTAGAGCAAACATTAGAAGACAGGCTTGGTTATTTATTAAATGGGAGTGCAATTAAACAGCCGCAGCTCATGTCTGATGTGGAAGCAGTCGAACGGAAAAAAGAGCTTTTTGCTAGAAGACAGGTGGAGATTGTCAAGGCGAAAGCCAAAGCAAAACTTCTTGATTCATCGATTCAGGATGACGGGGCTCAGCATGTGCAGTATCTCGCTCATCTCACTTATGTATGCAAGGATGCAGACGACTCTTTTTATTTAGAGGAGCAGGTAGAAAAAAGAGAAGCGTTCCTTTACAACGACATGCTTGTCAAAGATCGGATGATGCTAGAAAAACGGCAAATGGAAGAGCAGGTGGATGAGCGCTTTCAGACCGAAGAACAGTTTGGGAGAGCCTTTCACTATGACCGGCGGGCAGCCGTGCAATATGCGGAGACGTACTGGAATAAACGAAATCCCGCCTATAAAAATTTTGAAGATAACTGCACAAATTTTATTTCACAATGCTTGAAAGCAGGGAATGCACCAACGAGAGGGTATCCGAACCGCGGATCTGGCTGGTGGGTGCGGCCGCATACGTGGAGCTATAGCTGGACGGTGGCTCATTCGATGAAAAATTATTTAGCGAATTCGAAAGCGGGTTTAAGAGCAAAGAAACTCAAAGAAGCGCAGGAGCTTCAAATTGGTGATGTCATTTGCTACGATTTTGAGGGAGATGGCAGGTATAATCATACAACCATTGTCGTCGATCATGATAAAGGCGGAATGCCTCTTGTGAATGCACAGACATATGACAGCCGTATGCGTTATTGGTCGTATGAGGATTCGACCGCCTATACACCTGCTATTCGTTATACGTTTTTTCACATTTTGGACGATGCCGCGAAGGATAGTTAATGGTATAATGTTGAGCGGAAAAGAAAATTAGAGGTGAACTTTTTTGGGACTTCATGTCGTTTTATATCAACCAGAGATTCCAGCTAATACTGGAAATATTGCGCGTACATGTGCAGCAACAAATACAACTCTTCATCTGATTCGTCCGCTTGGTTTTTCGACAGATGACAAAATGCTGAAGCGTGCAGGACTCGATTATTGGAAATATGCCAATGTGGTCTATCATGACTCGCTTGATGAATTGTTTGAGGCTCATCCGAAGGGACAATTCTTCTATATCACAAAATTTGGCCAAAAGCCGCATACGACATTTGATTACTCTCAGTTAGATGAAGACTACTTCTTCGTTTTTGGCAGAGAGACAAGTGGATTGCCGAAAGATTTGATCGAGCGAAATATGGACCGCTGCCTTCGTTTACCGATGACAGAGCATGTTCGTTCTCTGAATCTATCGAATACGGCAGCAATTCTTGTGTATGAGGCACTTCGCCAGCAGCAATACCGAGATCTGATTTAAGGTCATAATGAAAGCCGGGATACCTATCTCGGCTTTTTTTATATGAGATAAGAAATATAAAGAAGGAAAATACGACTTTTTTATACTAAATAGGTAGTATGATAGATTGTAATCGCGTTTTCAAAAAATAATGAATCCATTAAATGAGATGAAAAAGCTACTGATCACTAGTGCCATTAGCTCTGCTATTTTAATGGGGACGATTCCAGTCAGTATCCCAGGTCTCTCTCAGACGCAGGAAATAGAAGCAGCGCAATTATCGAAAGGTATCGGCGGGCGTACTTATATCAATAGCAATGGATCAATATTGGTCACAAAGATTCAACTCCCTCCCGCAATGAGTGTGTCAAATGGGACAGCTTATATTTATTCTGGATTCACAGGTTCAAAAGAAGCAGACATCGGTCTTCAATACAGTCCAACCTAAACAAATAATCAAGAGACATATATCGAAGGAAAAAATGATTTTACGTATACAAAAGGATTTAAGCCTGGAAGTACTGTGCAAATGTCCATTTTTAAAAACTTGAATGGACATACAAGAGCGACGTTCTGGGGGACAAATAATGTTGGTTATACCGGGCGTATCATCACAGAAATTCAAAACTCAAACATTGGCTCTGTGACTAAGTGGAAATTACTGTCGACAGTTGCAGTGACTGACGATATCTACCGGAAAGATATTCGGGCGAACTTCTCTACTCGTTTTACTGACATCACATTAGACAGTCGTGCCGTCACACCTGTGATTGATACGCAAGACATTACGTCCATTCAGGTATCAGGGAATACAGTGAATATGCAGGTGCTAAAAACAACGAATTAAATGAAAAAAGGATGTTCCGCTAATGGAACATCCTTTTTTTCATTTACCAGGCTTGCCTTCGTAGCCAGCTGTGAAAATGGATACTAAAAACGTAATGATGACGCCCATCATAATGACCGTTCTCATATAAGCTTCCCCCTTATCCCTTTGTTTCTATCGCTGCCTGTTTCATATGGTGTGAAGTTCGCCTTGAAAAGCAAGAGAAGAAGATCATTTTTCTCCTGTTTTTCCTTTATTATGAAGGGTCTTGCGGATGGTTGTCAATTCAGTTTGCCAATTCGTCATTTTGAAGAACGAAAGCATGTAATAGGACGCCTCCGCATAGATTGTAAAACAGTATCTGATTACTTGCTTCAATCTTGAAAGAGGAGGTTCATATGGATATTTTAAAGAAAATTGAACAGCACAGAGAAGAAGAGCAGCGTCTCAAATGGGAAGGCACATTCAGCGATTATTTAGACATTATAAAGGAAAATCCACTTGTCGCTCAATCTGCTCATTCTCGCGTTTATCATATGATTAAAGACAGCGGGATTGAAGAGGAGAATGGGGTCAGAACGTACAAATTTTTTGATCAGGAGCTTTTTGGGTTAGAGGAATCATTGGAAAGATTAGTGGAGGAATATTTTCATCCTGCTGCCAAGCGTCTCGATGTGAGGAAGCGTATTTTGTTATTGATGGGACCAGTAAGCGGGGGAAAATCTACGCTTGTTACTAGGCTGAAAAGAGGACTAGAAGAATATTCACTGACAGATCATGGCGCAGTCTATGCGATCAAAGGCTGCCCGATGCATGAAGACCCGCTTCATCTTATTCCGCAAAATCTGCGGGAGGATTTCTATAGAGAATATGGCATTCGTGTGCAGGGGAATTTGTCCCCTCTGAATATGATGAGGCTCGAAGAGGAATATGGCGGGCGAATTGAGGATGTAAGGGTTGAACGGATCTTTTTCTCAGAGGATAAACGAACTGGCATTGGTACCTTTAGTCCATCTGATCCGAAATCTCAGGACATTGCTGATTTAACAGGAAGCATCGATTTTTCAACCATTGCTGAATTTGGATCAGAGTCAGATCCCCGTGCCTACCGCTTTGATGGAGAACTCAATAAAGCAAACCGAGGGATGATGGAGTTTCAGGAGATGTTAAAGTGTGATGAGAAATTTCTATGGCACCTTCTGTCATTAACGCAGGAAGGAAATTTTAAAGCAGGCCGTTTTGCCTTGATTAGTGCAGATGAATTGATCGTCGCTCATACGAATGAAACCGAGTACCGGTCGTTTATTTCAAATAAAAAGAACGAGGCCTTGCATTCAAGAATTATTGTGATGCCGATTCCTTATAACTTGAAGGTGACAGAGGAGGAACGCATTTATCATAAAATGATTTCAGAAAGTGATGTTGCAGATGTCCATATTGCCCCGCATACGCTGAAGGTGGCAGCGATGTTCTCCATTTTGACAAGACTCAAAGAGCCGAAGCGTTCTGATATTGATTTGGTGAAAAAAATGCGTCTGTATGACGGAGAGAGTGTCGAAGGCTTCCAATCTGCTGATATTGATGAGATGAAAAAGGAATTTCATGATGAAGGGATGAGCGGAATTGACCCGCGGTATGTGATTAACCGAATTTCCTCCACTATTATTCGAAAGAATATGGAATCGATCAATGCACTGGATGTCCTTCGATCCTTAAAAGAAGGACTCGATCAGCATCCGTCTATCTCCAGCGAGGACCGGGAGCGTTATTTGAATTTTATTTCTGTTGCGCGAAAAGAGTACGACGATATTGCGAAGAAGGAAGTTCAAAAGGCATTTGTGTATTCCTATGAGGAGTCTGCGAAAACACTGATGGATAATTACTTAGATAATGTCGAGGCGTACTGTAATAAAAACAAGCTGCGTGATCCGTTAACTGGTGAAGAAATGAATCCTGATGAAAAGCTTATGCGTTCAATTGAGGAGCAGATCGGTATTTCTGAAAACGCCAAAAAGGCATTCAGAGAAGAAATTCTGATTCGTATTTCGGCTTATGCGAGAAAGGGCAAACGCTTTGATTATAATTCTCATGAGAGATTGCGAGAGGCGATTCAGAAGAAGCTGTTTGCTGATCTAAAAGATGTGGTGAAAATTACGACGTCAACGAAGACACCGGATGAACAGCAGCTGAAGAAGGTCAATGAAGTAGTGGCTAGATTGATTGATGAACATGGCTATAATTCAACAAGTGCAAATGAACTTTTAAAATATGTAGGCAGTCTTCTGAATCGTTAATAAATGAAGGAGGCATTATTGGCGCACCTGCACCGGTAATGTCTTTTTTAGAAATGATCGTCAACTTGGGTGACGAGCAGCATAGGATAAAGGAATCGGTGGTTAGAAGAATTGTGCAAACAGGTGAGGAGGGGGATGGATGTCCCGGCAAGAAAAAAGTCAGTTTATTGTATCTCAGGAAGACTGGTCCCTCCATCGAAAAGGCTATGACGACCAGCAGCGTCATCAGAAAAAAGTCAAAGAAGCGATTAAAAACAATTTGCCGGATCTTGTCACAGAAGAAAGCATCATCATGTCTAATGGAAAAGATGTTGTCAAAATTCCGATTCGTTCGTTAGATGAATATAAAATTCGGTATAATTACGACAAAAATAAGCATGTGGGTCAAGGCGATGGAGACAGCGAGGTTGGAGATATTGTCGCGCGCGATGGATCAGACAGTAAGCAAGGGCAAGGAAAGGGGCAGGGTGCTGGAGATCAGGCTGGTGAGGATTATTACGAAGCAGAGGTCTCATTAATCGATCTTGAGGAAGCGCTGTTTCGGGAGCTAGAGCTGCCAAACCTTAAACAAAAGGAGCTTGACGACATCATTGTCGAGCAAATTGAGTTTAACGATATTCGCAAAACCGGGTTAACAGGCAATATCCATAAAAAACGAACGATGCTGTCGGCATTTAAACGAAATGCGATGACAGGCAGTCCTTCCTTTTATCCAATCTACCCAGAGGATATCAAATATAAGACGTGGAATGAAGTGACCAAACCAGAGTCGAAAGCCGTCGTTTTGGCGATGATGGATACGAGCGGAAGTATGGGGCTTTGGGAAAAATATATGGCGAGAAGTTTTTTCTTTTGGATGACACGTTTCTTACGGACAAAGTATGAGACGGTCGATATTGAATTTATTGCCCACCATACGGAGGCGAAGGTTGTAGATGAAGAGCATTTCTTCTCGCGGGGCGAGAGCGGGGGGACCATTTGCTCTTCTGTCTATCGAAAGGCACTAGAGCTCATAGACGAACGATACCCGCCGTCGCAATATAATATTTATCCTTTTCATTTTTCTGATGGAGACAATTTGACTTCAGACAATGCACGGTGCGTGAAGCTTGTTTCTGAAATTATGAAAAAAGCCAACTTATTCTGTTATGGTGAAGTGAATCAATACAACCGGCATTCTACATTAATGTCAGCATATAAGCATATACAGGATGAGAAATTTAAGCATTATATTTTGAAGCAAAAATCAGATGTTTTTCTCGCACTAAAAAAATTTTTTCAGCAGGAAGAAGTTCTTTCGTAAATAGCACATTTGAAAAAACCTTTCAGCATAAGGGCTGAAGGGTTTTTTGTATGGAGAAGGAAGGGATCACCAGAAAAAAAGTAAAACTTTCTCTTTGACATTTCAATTTTCATTTATTAATATTTAATCTTGTTAAATATAAGTTTTTCAAAAAAGATGCCGATCGTCTTTTCTTCTTTTTCTACTCTTTGCTCATGAGTGAACAATAAGTATAAATGGGCTGCACACCATTTTTCAGGCGGAGTAGATGAAGGAGAAATAACAGCTTTATGAGCTTGTTTCATATTCTGTCAGATGATGGGCATTCTAAGTTTGCTAAAGCAGATGACACTATATTTTTATACATGAAAGGAGAAACAAAACATGAACAGAGGGCGTTTATTGCTAACGAACATTATTGGCCTTATTGTGATTCTTGCCATTATTGCCGGAGGTGCTTATTACTACTACGAAAGCACAAATTTTGTCAAAACTGACGAGGCGAAAGTGACAGGTGACATGTATCAAATCACAGCACCAGCAGCTGGACAAATCAAAGGCTGGGATATCAATGAAGGTGACGAAGTGCAAAAAGACAGCACAGTTGCAAAAGTTGAAGGAGAAACAAAAACAAACATTAAATCAGTGGCTGATGGCACATTAGTCAAAAAAGAAGTACAAAACAATCAACAAGTGCAGCCTGGTACAGTTCTTGGTGAAACCATTGATTTAAGCAAGCTTTACATCACAGCGAATATCAAAGAAACAGATATTAAAAGTATTGAAAAAGGCGACAAAGTCGACATCGTGGTAGATGGTGATCCTGATACAACATTTGAAGGAACAGTTGAACAAATTGGTTATGCGACAAACTCAACATTCAATATGCTGCCAGCAACAAATTCAAGTGGTAACTATACAAAAGTCACACAAAAAGTAGCAGTGAAAATTTCAATTAAAAATCCATCAGACAAAGTACTTCCTGGTATGAATGCTTCTGTCAAAATTTCATCTTAATGATGTTTGATATCAAAAAATGAAAGGAGGTTGTCTGAGATGGCAAATCAACCTGCAGCAACAAAACAGGGAGCAGGCTCCTTGTCTTTACTGATCATTTTAATGGCCGGCTTGTTCGTAGCGATTTTGAACCAAACGCTTCTGAACGTAGCCATGCCCCATTTAATGACTGAATTTAATGTGAGTGCAACGACGATTCAGTGGCTTACAACAGGTTATATGCTTGTCAACGGTGTGCTGATTCCGTTATCTGCGTTTTTAATCACACGCTTTGGACAGCGCAGCTTATTTCTAGTCGCCATGATCTCGTTTACACTAGGGACCTTTATTTGCGGGATTGCGCCGAACTTTTCAACGATGCTCATCGGTCGTTTGATTCAGGCAATCGGCGGCGGTATCCTGCAGCCGCTCGTGATGACAACAATCCTTTTTATTTTCCCTCCGGAAAACAGAGGGAAAGGAATGGGGATTTTCGGTCTTGCGATGATGTTTGCTCCTGCGGTAGGACCAACATTATCTGGTTATATTATTGAACATTATTCTTGGCGTATTATGTTTTATGGACTTGTACCAATCGGAGCGATTGTCATTATCTCGGCTTTCTTTATGTTTAGAAATATTGTAGAGCCTAAAAAAATCAAGCTGGACAGCCTTGGTGCGATTCTTTCCATCGTTGGTTTTGCTTCGCTTCTATACGGAGTGAGTGAAGCGGGAAGTGATGGCTGGACAGATCCGATCGTCTTATCGACGATTATTGTTGGTGCGATTGCGATCATTCTCTTTATTTTCCAACAGCTGAAAGCTGATAATCCGATGCTTGATTTCCGCGTGTTTAAATACAGCATCTTCTCATTATCAAGTGTCATTAATATTATTATTACAGTTGCCTTATACACTGGGATGTTCTTACTTCCGATTTATCTGCAGAACCTCGTTGGGTTTACGGCATTGCAATCCGGGCTATTAATGCTTCCAGGGGCACTTGCGATGCTGATTATGTCCCCGATTTCAGGGATTTTGTTTGATAAATTTGGACCTCGTCCGCTTGCGATTGTGGGGATGCTCATTACCGTTGTCACCACATTCGAGTTTACAAGGCTGACCATTGATACATCGTATAGTCACATTGTGCTTATGTATGCAGTTCGTGCATTCGGTATGTCACTCTTGATGATGCCGGTGATGACAGCTGGGATGAACCAATTACCACAGCACTTAAACAGCCATGGTACAGCGATGTCTAATACATTAAGACAAATAAGCGGTTCGATCGGTACGAGTTTGATCACAACGATTTATACGAATCGGACAACATTCCATTATTCCAATATGGCGGATCAAACAAATACAGCGGACCCGTTCTTTATGAATTCATTCCAGGCGGCTGTGTCGAATGTGATGCATCATATGGGCATGACAGCTGAAGCTGCTCAAAAATATGTATCCACCCAGCTCTTTACGAAAGCACAGGTCGATTCAAACGTAATGGGCATCAATGATGCTTACATGTGGGTAACGTTATTCTGTGCCGCTGGTGTCATTCTCAGCTTGTTCCTGCGTGATGTACGTAAGGATAAAAAGCGAAAAGATCAGCAGCATAAAAAACAAGAAATGACACTGCTTCCAGCACCTAAGGAAGCAAACCAAGATGCAAGATAAGTGTGGAGGGACCGTACATGAAAATTTATGTCGTATACGATAGTGAAGGTGACCATACAAAAGCACTGGCAGAAGCAATTGCAGCAGGCGCAGGTGAAACAGAGCAGGCTGAAGTATTCGTCGATCACGTGAAAGATGCGGATATTCGCAAGCTGGATCAAATGGATGCGATCATTTGGGGCTGCCCTGGTCACTTTGGTACCATTAGTTCTGGGTTAAAGACATGGATTGACCGTCTTGGCTACCTATGGGCAGAGGGAAAACTGATCGATAAAGTCGGTGCCGTTTTCTGTACAACTGCTACAACGCACGGCGGTTTAGAAATGACGATGCATAATTTGATTACACCAATGTTCCATCAAGGGATGCTTGTCGTTGGCCTTCCTGGAAATGTGCCAGAGAATGCTTTATACGGCTCTTACTATGGAGCAGGTGTGACATGTCCGATTGATTCTGATGAAGTGATTTCTACAGAAGGCATTGAACTCGGCAAAGCATTAGGAAGACGTGTAGCATCAGTCACTGCGTCATTTAAGCGATAAGGAGAGGGTTCTTTTGGCGACGATTATTGTAGCGTTAGTAGCTGCTGTTCTAGTCATTATCGGATTAGTAGCGTTCAATGTCAGACACGCTTCGGTCGAGAAGAAAGAGATCAAAGAAGATGTGCCCAATCAGCCTGACGTGCCGCACAGCGAGTCAGAAGTTGCGGCGAGACCTGTAGAGCCTGAAGAAGAAGAAGAGGAAGCGTCAAAGCCTTCTCAAACGGATGAACGAGTGTCTGGCGATGATTTTTATAGACAGGCGCTTCAAAAGTTTAAGCAGCCAGAACCACCTGTCAAAGAAGAAGAACCAGAGACAAAAATGAATGATGATATGTATCGTTCTGCTTTACAGAAGCTAAAGCAGAAGGACAAATAAAAAAGAGAACCTCTCGTCAGGTTCTCTTTTTTTATGGCACAAAAAAACCGCCGGCAGAAGCCGGACGGTTTTCCTTCACTCTATAAAGTGCTAAAGAGCAGATGCTCTTAAATTACGCTTTGTTAACGTTAGCAGCTTGTGGTCCACGGTTACCTTCAACGATTTCGAAAGAAACTGCTTGACCTTCTTCTAAAGTTTTGAAGCCTTCGCCTTGGATAGCAGAGAAGTGAACGAATACATCGTCTTGACCTTCTACTTCGATGAATCCGAAACCTTTTTCAGAGTTGAACCATTTTACTTTACCTTCTAACATGAAATTTCCTCCTAAAGCGATCTTAACGCTTAAATTCACTATTCTTGCTCTTACACAAACTTCAAAGACGAAAACTCTTTCAAAACTTTCTTCTTAAAGATGATACGAACAAAAATAATTACCTTTACTTTACCAGTGTTTGCGGGAAAAAACAACTGTTATCCGAAAACTTTTTTAAAAATAATTAGCGCTAACAAATTGAGGAAAAAGCCTATATTAATTGGCCTCTTTTTCTCTCTGAGAAGCTCACTTGATTTCGGCCAGACTGCTTCGCTTTATAGAGCTCCTGATCAGCCATAATCGGTAATTGTTTGATGTCTGCACTTGTTCCGGGGTAATAAGCACACCCAAGTGATACTGTGATATGAATGGACATGCCATTTTGTAAATAAATCGGCTGATCTGCTATTTTTCTCCGTAAGCGTTCTGCAATCTGCCATGTTTTTTCAACTGTACAATTTGGTAGAAGGACAGCAAATTCCTCACCGCCGATCCGGCCAATATAATCAGAGCTTCTTGTGTTTTTCATCAGCCTTTTTCCGATTTCTTTTAAAACCATATCTCCCTCATGATGTCCATATTGGTCATTGATGGATTTGAAGTAATCGATGTCTAAGTAAATAAGGGACATTTGATGGATAGGCTGCTTAAATTTCATAGAAAAAGCATCACTTAAGACCTCATCGAACTTCCGTTTATTTAAAACACCTGTTAAAAAGTCATAATGAGCTTGGAATTTATACAAATTTAACAGCTGATATGCTTTTGTTTGATGCTCAATGACGTAAAAGTTAAACAGTCCTGCAACATATGAGAACATCCAATAGGCAGAATGGACTTCAATAGAGGTCTCATGTGCAATCGTAATAAACAAAAAAGTTGCAATCACATTGCTGATCATAATGGACAAAAGCATTTTCGCAACTTGATTCATATGGCGCTCAGCAATTAAAAAAGAGGCTGTTGCAATGATCATCATGGAAAAAATATTGATGAAAGAACCGACGTTGGCATCAATTAATAATCGGCCAATGATCACAACACAGGCTGCAATGATGGTTTGGACGATGCCTCCATAAAAGGCCGTTAAAATAAGGGGGATATGTCTTAAATCGATGATGGCTGGACCTGCTTTGATAGAGAAGAACATTAAAAGGACACCGAGTAATCCAGAAAGAATGCCTTTGCATAGCTGTCTGAGCAGGGTATCTTCTTTCTTCAGAAAATTCTCTTTAAACACAAGCATAAATAAATAATGGAAAGTGACAAGAATTGTTAAATTAATAAAGAGGTCTCTTAGCAAAATAAAATCACCTTTTTAAAATTACTAAAATTTGTTGCAAAAGAAAAGGGGAAAAAGGATAATTAATAAAAATTTCACTTATGAGGGGATCGAAACACATGCGAGGAAAACGCTTCCCAGATGAAACGGACTGGCTTTCTTTTTTTGAAACGGAGCCTGATGAAAGGTTCGAGAGAGGTATGCCTATTGAATATCAAAACCTGACATTTCGATTTGAAAATCAAGACGAGCGCTTCGTTGTCACGATGTACCTTGGAAGTCAAGAATTTACGTTAAAGGCTGTTCGAAAAAAAGAGGCATCTGTTTTAGGCATATATGATTTTAAAACCGTGCAGCATGTAGAGATAAAAAAGGACCGGCCAAACGAGAAAGAGCTCTTAATCATAGTAGAAGCTTATGACGATTTTATCACAACAGTTGAAATCACCTTTTTACCTTTCTTCTCTGTGATGGTGAAAGAACATTTTTCAGGAGAATAAACAGGAGCCTCTATTTATGAAGGCTCCTGTTTTCTTATTTGTGCTCGATGTCATTGATTACTTGCTGGATTGATTCATCATCCATCACATTCATGACACTTTCATCAATATGGAGAGACTGTGCATAAGACTCTCTTGGCTGATGGTTTCTTGATGTCGATTGGTGCTGATTCGTATGATTTGGCTGTACAGCAGTGAATGCCTGCTTCATCATTTGTCCGATTTCCGCAGTTCCCTTTGATTCATTCTGTGCGTGTGACTCGTGACGAGATGAATCATGGTGCTGATGGCTTTTTCCTTTCATCATTGAAGACATATTCATTTGCGTCATGCTTTTCAGCCTTCTTCGTAAAACCGGAGAAAATAATGCAATGATGGCTGTTGATACTGCAATCATTGCGCCAGTGCTCATGCCTTTTCTTTTCTTAAACAAACGAATCCCTCCATTTGATCATGATGATACTTCTTCATCATGTTTAGGATGACCAAAGTAGGCTGAATTATGAATTCATTTTATGAAATAGAAATGTGTGCATAAAAAGCCGGCTGGATGAAAAACCTATGAGCAAAAGGAGGGAATAATTGATGAATAAGAAATGGATGCTATCTTTACTACTCGTTCCAACATTGATCACCACTGGATGTGGCATGAACAACCAGGGCGATGAGCGAAGAGGAACAATGAAACGACAGTATGAAAATGTCACATATAAGAATGACAATATGAGACAGGACGAACCAAATGTTCAAACACCTCAGAAGGTCAAAGTGGCAGATAAAGCGTCAGAGCTTGTAGCCAACATGTCTGAAGTGAAAACAGCGAACGTGCTTGTCACAGGAAAAAATGCATTTGTTGCCGTTATGCTTGAAGGCGATAAAAGCGGTAATGTGACGGACGATCTGAAAAAGAAAATTTCAGACAAAGTCAAATCAACGGATCAACAAATCGACAACGTGTATGTATCTGCGAATCCAGACTTTATCGATCGTATGGAAGGATACGGAAAACGTATTAGAAGCGGAGAGCCAATTTCAGGATTTTTCGATGAATTTACTGAAACGGTTCGGCGTGTCTTCCCTGAATCAAAATAGCTACGACAAAAGCCGTATGTCATATGCGGCTTTTTTGTTTGGAACCGCACCTTGCGCACCTGACTGCATAAAGTAAAAAATATATCACCTCTTGTTGATCTTTGTTTCTTCATAGAAAGAGAAAGAGGCTGCAGGATGAATTCAGGTGGGGAGCAAATGAAAGCCAAGCCGTCATTGATTCATAAAAAGCTTGTAGGCGGAATGATTGCAGCAGGTCTCATTTTTTATGCTTTCACCGCGTACTTGATTTATGTTGCGTTTCAGCTGACAGGACAATATTTAGAGCAGCAGTCTTCTCCTAAAACCATATTAACGGAGGGACTCAATAAGCAAGTTTATGAACATATTAGAATATACTATGCAGAGGAAGAGGACGCTTTTGTTGACCTGACAATCGAGGCCATGGATCAGGCAAAGAAGAGGACAGCGTCAGTGTTTCAGTTTGAAACTGACAAACCTTTAGACATTATTTATTTTGATGATAAAGAGACGATCGAGCAATTTGCCGGAATCAAGCATATTACGGGTTTTTACTCCGATCATGATCAAATGATTGGGTTATATCCAGATAAACGGGAAGCATTATTGAAGAAAGAGACACTGCCTTTATACTTTTTCAACACGTTATTTATTCATGAATATGCTCACTTTGTTTTCTATGAAAAAGTTCATTCTTATGAAGTGTCTCCAGTGATCTTTCCGCTTTGGTTCCATGAAGGAACAGCAGAATGGACGGCCTATGACGTGTTAAATGCCACGTCTGAACGGTTCGACGTCATTCCCTTTCAATCTCTTCATTCCGATCAAGATTGGCAGGACTCCCGGATGACGTATGAGACAGATGTTTATTTGCAAAGCTATTATATGATCTATGAGCTGGTGCAGCTTTACGGACGAGATATCATACATGAGATCATGCAGGAAACGGCGAAAACAGGTCAATTTGCTAAAGGCTTTGAACAGGCGACAGGGCAGCGGCTCGCAGATTTTGAAGATCAGTTTAACAAGATGTATCAAAGAAAAAACGGCTGACCAGAGAAAAGGGTCAGCCGTTTTTTTAATGAAGGGGTTTTTGCTGATTGGCTTTGCTTGGCGGCATTTGAACCTGCCCTTGAAGCGGTGCGAAAGCTGATGTCATGGCCGTCATGTCTTGTCTGGAAAGCTGGGGAACTTGATAGTAGCCATGCTTGTTTTGATACAAGAAAATTTCATAGGCCATTTCAATAAAGTTCGGGATTTGCGCAGCAAGCACACGTCTGACAACTGGATTTGTTACTTCTAATGCAGACATGGAAAGTAATCCAGCATGTGATTTGACCAGGCTGAGCATATGCCCTGTGATGCCCAAGTCTTTTACATCCTGTAATGACTGATTCGGCTTCTTCGGCTGAGAAGGCTTGATCCCGTACGTCACTTGTGTGTGCTCTTTCATCATATAAGTAGCGGTTTCTTCACTAGGCTTTTGGCCGGTAGAAAAACAATCTACAGTGACATTGTACTGAGATAAAACGAATTGGTATTGTCGATCCAAGATGTCGGATAATGCAGGATCCTGAATAAACTGCCGCAGGATCATATACTGATCCAAAATATTAATCGTGCCGGCTAAAATTTCATGTAAATCGAATAACTCATGTCCGCCATGATTGAGCTCGGGCTGGGGAGCGCTTCCTTGAAACATTGGTTGCTGATCGTTTTGCATTGAGATTCCTCCTTCTGTTTATACAATCTGTTTTAATGTGAGGATGTTTTCCTTCTTTCATGCAAAAACATTATTTACAATTAGAGGGTTTTCTTCCTTTTTGTCGAAAAAAAGTATCAGACGAATGAACATGGGGGTACCAGATGCAGGACAAAATCATTAATCGTTTGATAGAAGACGAACATGTGCAGGCACCAGTGATTGGCATCGGTGTTTCGCCGTTTGAACAGCATCATCTTGAGGCTTTTTTTCAATCATTTCCACATGAATTAAATGCCTCTTTTATTGTTGTGCAAAATCATGTGACGGACGATTGTATAACTGATTTGGAAGCACTTGTTTTACCGATTGGCTACCGGGCAAAACCGATTAAACATGGTGAGAAAGTCATGAAGAAGACGATTTATTTTTGTCCACAGCATGCGGTTGTGACGTTAACAGAAGATCAGCGGCTGCACCTATCAGAGCAGCTGCCGGCGTGCATGGCTTGCTCTGTGGACTTGCTTTTTCAGTCTCTTGCCAGCGTTCAAAAGGAAGAGGCTTTTGCGATTTTCTTTCAAAAAGGTCATTGTGTGGGAAGTGGCTTGCTTCAGTTGGTTGAGCAAGGCGGTACAGCTTTATCGTGCAGTGAGGTAGAAAGCGGTTTTGACACCTTGTATCAACAAACATTCAAAGACCCTTCAACCCTTGCGGCATATATCGCCAATATCATCAACGTCCCGTATGTCGATGAGGCAGATCCTGTTTTACTGAGAATTATTGAACGTCTTGAAATGTATAAAGGCATTGCCTTTTCAACCTATCAAAAGAAAAGGCTGCTATCTGTCATTCAAAAACGAATGAGGATTGCAAAAAAACGGATTTCATTATTATCAGAGTACGACTGCTTATTAGAAAGAGAACCAGATGAGCTTGATCGCCTGCACGCACAGCTTTTAAGCGGCATGACGTCTTTTTTTAGGGATATGGAGGCTTTTCGTGTATGTGAACATCAGATCATTCCGTCGATCATTGAAAATGCGGTGAAAAACGGGAAATCTCGATGCCGTATTTGGATTGCGGGATGTTCGACAGGAGAGGAGGCCTATTCTTTTACGATCTTATTTTTAGAAGAAATGAAGCGAAGACAAGTGACCATTGAACTTCAAGTATTTGCAACAGATATCAACCGGAAAGCCATTCAAACAGCTAGTAAAGGTCTTTACTCAGTAGAGTCTATGGCAAGGATGCCGGAAAAATGGCGGGCGCGATATTTCGAAAGGAAAGGTGACGCTTTTATTGTGAAGCAGTCGCTTAGAAAACATATTGTCTTTGCACCTCACAATTTATTGATCGATTCACCTTTTATCCACCTCGATTTTATCAGTTGCCGAAATGTTCTGATGTACTTCCAGCCTGAAGTGCAAAAACGAATATTGTCCCGATTCCAATATGCTTTAAAAGATCAAGGGATGTTGATATTAGGGCCAAATGAAACTGTACCCAATATCCCTCGTTTGTTTCATTTGTTCAATGAAAAATGGAACATTTACACCCATTCCAACGTTTCTAAACCACATGTCCCTTGGGCACTAAACGCTCGTGATATCGAGTTGAAAGCGCGAGCCGCACAATATATGCAAGAAGTAAGCGAGGATTATGATGCATGTATGATTATCAACGATAGTGACGAAATCCTGGCATTATCAAATGGTGCGTATTCTTTTTTAGACCATACAGAAGTGTCAGATCAAGCATGTAAATATGTAACACCTGATTATATGAAAGAGATGTTGAGTCAAACCTTTCAAAAGGTGTGGACAGACGAGACAGAGGTTGTGTTTCAACATGTTCTCATTTCGGAAAAAGGCAGCAAGCAGTATGCAGATTTTACCGTGAAAAGTTTTGACCGCCGTTTTAAGGGAGTTTACGTCATTCTCATTCGAATGAATGAGAGAGGAAAAAATCAAAATAACGGCAGGGGCAAAGGAATGTCAGATCAGAATTCAGTCTATCAACAGCGTATTGTCGATTTAGAAAATGAACTCAATGAAGTCAAACAAAAGGAGCAGGAGACAAGGGCTCAATTAAAAGCGAAACACACGCAATTAGAGGAGTTTGAGAAAAAACACGAGCATTTTATTAATATCATAAACAACTTAAGGGTGACAAGAGAAAAACTGTACAGACCCTCTGTCAAGCCGGAGCTTGCGACGTTGTTTGTGGACAGGGACATGAATATTCGCTATTACACTCCTACAGCTGCCTCTTTATTTACTTCAGCGAAAATCAGGCATCAGCAATCCTTTCAGTCGATGGCTAAAAAGCTTACGAAGGAAACGCTCTATCATGATATCCAATGCGTCATTTCGGATAGGCGCGCGATCGAACGTGAAATTGAAACGAACGAAGGAGAGCAATTCACCGTTCACATCACACCTATCTTCGATCAAGAGCATGAAGGAGCAGTGATGACTTGGATTAAAATGACCGAAGTAACGAAAATCAAACAGTCGCTTCATCTAGCGGTGACGGCGCTTGATAACAGCCACATTCATATTGTTGTTGCAACTGAGGAAGGGGTCATCCAATGCGTGAATCAGCGTTTCTGTCAGTTTGTCCAGCAGCATGAATATGACCTGATCGGCAAAGATATTTTTTCTGTCTACCATTCGCTATGTCAATGTGATGATTTAGAGAAGCAATGGAAGGTTTGTTTAAAAGAGGGCAGCTGGACAGGTGAGCTGTACTTTCAAGATTTATCTGGGCGCGAACGATGGGAGAGAGTCTCTTTACATCGAATCGATGATCCTGACAAAATGCAGTCTACCGTGATGCGGATTTCAGAGGATATCACCAATCAAAAGCAGTCAGAGAAGATGCTGATGAAATCAGAGATGCTATCGGCAGTAGGGCAGCTTGCAGCAGGTATCGCTCATGAGATACGGAACCCGCTGACATCGTTAAAAGGATTTTTACAGCTGATGATTCAAAGTAAGAAGTATCAGAAAGATTATGCAGATGTGATGATGTCAGAGTTTAATCGGCTCGAGTCAATTATTAATGAATTCCTCGTTCTTTCTAGAAGCAAATCGGTGAAATTTGAACCGGTACATGTCAATCTTCTGCTCGAAGAAGTGATCATGGTTGTTGAATCCCAGGCGGTCTTAAAAGGCGTGTCCATTCAGAAAAATCTGTCTCCGTCGCTCCCTAACATTCAAGGCATTCCGAATGAATTAAAACAAGTCTTCCTGAACATCCTTAAAAACGGAATTGAAGCGATGGATGGTGTGACAGGTGTCATCAAGGTGACCTCTCTCATGAAAGATCATCAAATGATGTTGATATTTGAAGACCAAGGAAAGGGAATACCAGAGGACGAAATAGGGAAGCTCGGTGAACCTTTTTATACTACAAAAGAAAAGGGGACAGGCCTTGGTTTAATGATGACCATTAAAATCATTGAAAGCCATGGCGGCACCATTCGTTTTGAAAGTAAAAGCTTTGAGGGAACACGTGTGATTATTACCTTTCCGATGAGTTAAAAAAGACAAGTTTTACATGAAATCCATTCAACATCAATATTTACTTTGTACACTATGAGAGATGAAGCGCAAAGGGGAGAGGTCTAATGAAACGAATGCTATCTATTCGAATGATTTGTTGTTTGGTTTTGATGATCTTTAGTCTACAATCCTTACTGCCTGGCATGATCACAGGAGGCGAGGTCAGTGCATCTGAAAAGAAGGAAATGGTGTGGAAGCAAAAAAAGATCGTGCAGATCAAAAAAGCCCGTCAGCTAATAGGAGAGACCGTGACGGTGAGCGGAATTGTGACAGCAGATCAATCCGCTGTAGGCAATGGGAAATTGTCCACATACATTCAAGACAAATCAGCTGGAATCAATATTTATTCAGCGCAGCCCAATCACTTCCCGGAACTAAAAGCAGGCATGAAGGTGACAGTGACTGGTAAGATCACGTCTTATAAAGGAATAATTGAAATTGTGCCAGATCAAGGCCGCCTGAAGATAGATGCTGTGAATCAAACTTTGCCAAAGGCGAAGCGAGTGTCCGTTAAACAACTAGAAACGGATCAAGCCGGTAAACATGAAGGAAGACTAGTGAAGATTAAAGGCTATGTTGAGGCAAAACCAGCGCAGCCGGCTGGCGGTGGATACAATGTGGTGATCATTGATAAAAAATACCACAGCACCATCCTGAGAGTGATGGTCGATACAAATGCTATTGATAAAGTAAAGACAGGGAAATGGTACGAGTTTACAGGGGTGTTAAGCAGGTATGATACGCTGCAGGTGCTTCCAAGACATAAGGATGATATCAAACTGCTGAAACGCCAGCCAAAGCCGCCAAAGATTAAGAAGGAATACAAAGCAACAGTTGACCGTGTGGTGGATGGAGATACGATTCATCTAAAGAAGCCTGTTCTTGGTACAACAAAGGTGCGTTTTGTGAATATGGACACGCCGGAAACGTATCATAAGCCAAAAAATGAATTAGACCAAAACCAATTGCGTTTTGGACAGCAGGCGACTGACTATTTAAAAACACTTCTTTCAAGCGGTGACCAAGTCACATTAAAGATTGGTCCTGAAGCGAAGGACAGCTATGGACGTCTTTTAGCTCAAGTGAAGACCAAAAAAGGGCTAAATACAAATCTAGAGCTTGTAAAAAAAGGATATGCCCCTACTTATTTCATCTGGCCAGTTGGAGATGAAAAGGACTATCATACGTTTCAAAAAGCAGTAAAAGAAGCAAAAGAAAAAGGACTGGGCATATGGAACGAAGCGGATCCTCTGATGGAACAGCCGTTTGAATTTAGAGCACGAGAACAGAAAAAAGGACTGACACGCTATGTTGGTGACTCAGCTGTGAAAACCTACGTGTCCCCTGACAAATGGAAAGAAATCAATGTGGATAAACGGATCTTTTTTGCTTCCAAAGAAGAAGCAGAGCAGGCTGGCTATCAGCCGGCAAAGGATGCGAGTGAAGTACCGTTAACGATTTTAAGTATGAATGATTTACACGGTAAAATTGATCAAGAATACGAGCTGGATCTCAAAGGTGATGGCAGTAAAGGCATGTACGGACGAATGGATTATGTCGCGGCCTATATGAAGCAAAAACAAGCAGCACACAAAAATACGATTACGGTCCATGCTGGAGATATGATTGGCGGGAGCTCTCCAATATCTTCTCTACTGCAAGATGAACCAACCGTTGAACTCATGGAGAACATTGGCTTTGATGTGGGCACGGTCGGCAACCATGAATTCGATGAAGGGGTCGACGAGCTATTGCGTATCTTAAATGGCGGAGAACATCCTAAAGGCACAAAGGGGTATGACGGACAGAACTTCCCGCTCGTTTGTGCGAACTGTGAATACAAGGATACAGGTAAGCCACTTTTACCGGCTTATGAAATCATCGATGTCGAAGGAATCCCAGTCGCATTTATCGGTGTTGTGACCAAGTCAGCCGCAGGAATGGTCATGCCAGAAGGGATTAAAGACATTCAGTTTACAGATGAAGTCAAAGCCGTGAATGAAGCCACGAAGGAACTAAAACAAAAAGGGGTTAAAGCCATTGCGGTTTTAGCTCATATGACAGCCTCTCAAAATGGCGATACGATCACTGGAGAGAGTGCAAAGCTTGCCAAAGAAGGTGATGATGAAATTGACGTCATCTTTGCAGGGCATAATCACGAAGTGGTCAATGGAGAGGTCAATGGGAAATTAATTGTGCAAGCCTTTGAATATGGGAAGGCGATTGGCGAAGTCAATGTGACACTTGACCGCAAAACGAAGGATATCGTCAAAAAGAGTGCAAATATCCAGTATGTAGATCAAGCTGGTATAGAAAAGGACAAGGAAGCAGCAGACATCTTGGCTCATTACGGGAAAGAAGTGGAGCCGATTATTAGTGAGGTTGTTGGAGAAGCTGGGGTCAAAATGGAAGGCGGCTATTCAAATGATGGAGACACGCCGCTCGGTAATTTGATTGCAGATGGTATGAGATATTCAATGAAAAGTGACTTTGCCATGATGAATGGAGGGGGCATTAGGCAAAACCTTGAAAAAGGGCCGATAACGTGGGGAGATCTGTTTAATATTCAGCCATTCGGCAACGTTTTAGTCAAACTGGAGATCAAGGGGAAAGACTTGGTTGAAATCATAGAAGCTCAAATTTCTCCACAATTTGGACCAGATTATAGCATTTCAGGCTTTTCATATTCCTATGATCCGGTAACATATAAAGTAGTCGACTTGAAGCTGCCAGATGGTTCAGCCGTAGCTTTCGATCAAACGTATACACTCACTGTGAATAACTTCATGGCAACTGCAACTGGCAGTAAATATGCACCAATAGGCAGGCTTGGTAAAAACCCTGAAACAGGTCCAGAAGACTTAGAAGCCACTGTCGATTTTGTCAAAAGCTTTGAGGGAGCTTCCATTGTGTATCAAAAAGAGGGGCGAATTCAAAAAGCAAAACAAGAAGAAAAAGCAGCAAGCTAAAGAGCGAATCATCTAAGAGAAATGTAACAGGCAAAGGAGTTTAAGCATGAAAAAGTGGTTTGCATTGACTGTGATGACAGCCGGGATTGTTCTGCTCGGCTGGGGAATTTGGCAAATCGCCTCTACTCATCTTCAAACAGCCCAATCATTAGACGAAGCGAAGAAGGCCGTAGCGGACGATCAAGGGATGTCCAAGAAGCAGTTTGCTCCAGAAGTGGGGAAAGCTTCTGGCATCCTGACGATTCCAAAATTAAAAGCAGACCTTCCCATTGTCGAAGGGACGGATGCGGATGACCTTGCAAAGGGAGTAGGACACTACAAAGGCAGTTATTATCCTGATCAGAATGGACAAATCGTCCTTTCCGGTCACCGTGACACGGTGTTTCGCCGGACAGGTGAACTGGATATTGGAGATCAGCTGAAAATCACTGTGCCGTATGGTGAATTTATATATGAAATCACACATACAAAAATTGTCGATCAGCATGATACATCCATTATTACGTTGCAGAATGAAAAGGAAGAGCTGGTGTTAACCACATGCTATCCTTTTCATTTTGTCGGCAATGCACCAGAGCGGTACATTATTTATGCAAAAAGAGCGTCTGTCTAAAGAAAAAGAGCCTGCTGATCATACACAGGCTCCCAGCGTGTAGACAAACCCTTGCATTCGTTGTCAGATCTGCGTTCCGGTGCTCGTCCTTCCTAGAACTGCAAAGGTTTTCTATCACGCTGAAAAGAAGAAAGGGCTAAAATAAGATTATTTTAGCCCTTTGTCAACAATCTGAGATCCTGCTAATCAAATGCAGGCTCTTTATTTTAATGGATGATTTTATTCATGAGCTGGGCCATATCAGGCGGAAGCGGTGCTTCTATGATCAGATGCTCACCTGTAAAAGGGTGTTTCATGTCTACTTGCTTGGCGTGAAGAGCACACCTGTTGATGTAATCACGAACTCCGTCATATAAAGTATCCCCAGCTAGTGGATGCCCGAGACTGCTAAGGTGGACACGAATTTGATGCGTTCTACCCGTCTCTAATTGCAGTTTAACGGCTGTCATTTGCAGACGTTTATTCATGTCCATGACCTGAAAATGAGTCACAGCTTTTTGTCCAGTAGGGGAGATTCTTCGTCTGACTGCATGGTGTTTGTCACGGCCGATCGCTGCATCAATGGTGCCTTTCTTTTTTTTGAAAAGCCCCTCTGCGATGGCGATGTATGTTCGGCTGATTGTTTTTTTAGAAAGCATTTGATCAAGAGCCGCATGGGCTAATCTATGCTTTGCAAAAATGACGGTGCCGCTTGTGTCTTGATCAAGCCTGTGGATATGTCTCACCCTCTTTTCTTCTCCATTTGCTTGAAAATGGAAGGCCACAAGGTTAGCCAGTGTGCCCGTTTGTCCTTGTTCATTCGGATGAGTTGGCCGTCCGGCAGGTTTTTGCACAATTAATAAATGCTCGTCCTCGAAGAGCACCTCTAATTCACCGTATTCTGGTGTCACATCACTTTCTTCTGTTTCAAATAAATCAATGATGATCTGATCGCCTTTACTGACTTTAGCCGCGTGATGGGCAGGCTTTTGATTTAAACGAACTTTTTGATGCTCCATCCAAAAATGGATAATCGGTTTTGATGCAGATACGGCTGTCTTTAAAAAATGACTGAGTGAAGTGTAATGATGCTGCTCGTCTACTTTGAGTGAGAGCGTATGTCCTTTTATGATCATGATATCCGTTCCTCTCTATGGGTATATATAGGAAACACTTACCTTGGCGAACGCCTTTTTTTCTGTGCTATTCTGAATGGAGAAATAACGACAGAGAGGTAGATGTCACGTGAGATTAATGAAAGCTGCTACAGACCTGCAAGAGCAGGCAATTGAAGAAATATCAAAGGATGTTGAAGATCTTCTTTCTCGTGCTGTCAATGGACAGCAGCAGGATATGCGTCAAAAAGATCGTTCCCTTACCTTTATTGATGGCGTATATAACGGGACGATGGATGATGCTTTTCGTATTTTATCGGGACTTCAGCTATTACATACCATTATTGTAAAACCGAAACGTCATATCACCAAACGTGATCGTGAGTTATTCGAGCGAAACCGTGAGCAGGTCAATGCCTGCGGCTTTTCTTTTCCTTTTGATCTAGACGATTTTGCCAGCCGTCACCTTCAAAATGCGTAAAAGATGGTGTGAACTTCCTTGTTAACTTACAAGGCCCTCGCACATACTATTTTTAAGGGAACGGAGAAACCTTTAAGATCTGTAATACCAAACCCGCTCTTTTTCAACATTGCCTATTTCTCCACGAATCGGAGCGCTTGGATCTCTTGCAGAATAAACCGAACACGGGTAGGAGCCTGACAAAATGGTGCAGGCTCCTTTTATACATAATCATTTTAGCAGACATTCATCTTTGAAAGTCAATTTTATTCACGATATGATAGCATGGAGTATATGTTTAAGACTTTTGTAAAAAAAAGGAGTGGCCTCGTTGGTAAAGGCGATTATATTTGATTTTGACGGATTAATTTTAGATACAGAAACACATGAATATGAGGTTTTACAAGAAATGTTTGCGGAGCATGAGTCAGATCTGCCTCTTTCCGTATGGGGCAAGGTCATTGGCACGCAGGCAGGCTTTAAGCCATTTGAATATTTGGAAAAGCAGCTAGGGAAGACGCTGGATCATGAGACACTCACAGCAGATCGGCGTTCTCGTTTTCAAAAAAGAATGAAGGACGAATCAGCAAGACCTGGCGTAGAAGCTTATTTAGAAGCAGCAAAGGAGCTCGGGATCAAGATTGGACTTGCTTCCAGCTCAGACTATAAATGGGTGTCAGATCACCTAAAGCAGATTGGTCTTTTCGACTACTTTGAATGTATCCGCACGTCAGATGATGTGGAAGAAGTGAAACCAAATCCAGAGCTTTATTTGCAAACCGCACGCTGCTTAGGGGTAGAACCAAAAGATTGCGTGGCATTTGAGGATTCTGTGAATGGGTCGGTTGCTGCCAAACGAGCAGGCATGAAATGCGTCATCGTCCCAAACAAAGTGACGAGCACGCTGCAATTTGAAGAATATGATGTCAGATTAGAATCCATGGCTGAAATCGAATTGCTCCAGCTATTCCATCAGCTTGAAAAAGAGGATCAGTAAGGGGGCAAAAACATCATGGCAGAAAAACTAGACTTAACGCGGTTTGAAAAAAGAATGGTGATCCGTAATATCCGTGAAGAGGATATTGACCGAATCATTGCCTTGCAAGAGGTATGCTTTCCAGGCATGGACCCTTGGAAACGAGAGCATCTTGAAAGCCACCTTGAGCATTTCCCAGAAGGACAGTTTTGCGCTGAATTCGAGGGAGAAATCATTGGCTCTTGTTCAAGTTTATTAATTAACTTTGATGAATACGATGATCGCCACACTTGGCAGGACATTACAGATGATGGGTACATCACAAACCATAATCCAGATGGGATGAATATGTACGGAATCGAAGTCATGGTGAGTCCTGAGTACCGCCGCATGAAAATTGGACATCGTTTGTATGAAGCAAGAAAAGACTTAGCAAGAAGATTAAATTTAAAAAGTATCATCATTGGCGGACGTATTCCGAATTATCATAAATACCAAGAGGAAATGACGCCTCGCCAGTATGTGGAGCAGGTGACGCTTCACCAAATCTATGATCCCGTTTTATCTTTTCAGCTGTTAAATGAATTTAGTCTCATGCGGATCAATCCGAATTACCTGCCGGATGATAAAGCATCCAGCACATATGCCACGTTAATGGAATGGAACAATGTCGACTATCGCCCGCAATCGAAAAGATATTATAAATCGGCGTTCCCCGTTCGAATTTGTGTGATTCAATATGCAATGAAACAAATTCATTCCTTTGAGGAATTTATGAATCAGGTGGAGTATTATGTGGATGTCGCATCAGATGCATCAGCTGACTTTGCCGTATTCCCAGAAATTTTTACGACGCAGCTCATGTCTTATTTAGAAGAGCGTTCACCAAGTCTTGCCGTGCAGCGGATTACGGAATATACCGAGGACTACATTAATTTGTTCACAGACCTCTCTGTGAAATATAACATTAATATCATCGGCGGGTCCCACTTTGTAGAAGAGGAAGGGAAAATCTACAATATCGCCTATTTATTTAGACGTGATGGAACGATTGAAAAGCAATATAAACTTCACATCACGCCGAATGAAAGAAAATGGTGGGGGATTTCTGCTGGTGACCAGGTCCGGGTATTTGATACAGACTGCGGCAAAATTGCGATCCAAATTTGCTACGATATTGAATTTCCTGAGCTTGCACGGATCGCGGCTGACAAAGGAGCGAAAATTATTTTCACTCCGTTCTGTACAGAAGACCGCCAAGGCTATTTAAGAGTACGTTACTGTGCACAGGCAAGAGCGGTCGAAAACCAGATTTATACCGTCATCTCGGGAACAGTTGGCAACCTTCCGCAAACCGAAAATATGGATGTTCAATATGCACAATCGGCTATATTTGCCCCATCAGACTTTGAATTTGCAAGAGATGGGATTGTAGGAGAGTGTAATCCAAACATTGAGATGGTTGTCGTTGGTGATGTCGATTTAGAAATTTTAAGAAGACAAAGGCAAGACGGGACCGTACGTCAGCTGAAAGACCGAAGAAGAGACGTGTACCATATTGAATATAAAAAATAAAGAAAGGAAGCGCCTATTGTTGAGGCGCTTCTTTTTGTGACATTTTTTTAAGAGACAATGTGGCGCCATGAGTGATCGCTAACCACTGCTAAAAAAGGGATAAGATTTTTCGATTGACAAAGGGATGCTGGAGCAAAAGCAGAATATACTGAAAGGAGATCATGTGTTCAAAAAGGAGAGGAATATGGGGCGACAATCTAAACATCTGTATATCAATTTGCCGGTAAAGCACGTGAAGGAATCTATCGCTTTTTTTGAGCAGCTGGGTTTTGACTTTGAGCAGCAGTTCACGAATGATCAGGCGGCCTGTTTGGTTATTGATGACACGATCACCGTCATGCTGTTATCTCTTAGGCATTTTCAATCCATCTCAGAGAAACAATTAGTGGACGCAAAAGAGGCATCAGAGATGATTATCTCTATTCGTGTCAATTCACGAGAAGAGGTCGATGAGCTTGTCGAGCAGGCAATGGCAGCAGGCGGTTCACCCTTTAAGGAGAAGCAGGATCATGAGTTCATGTATGGATGGAGCTTTCAGGATCTTGATGGTCATTTGTGGGAAGTGTTTTATATGGACGAGGAAAGAAGCGGCCTTTCATAAGGGTGCTTCTTTTTTATTGTTTATCAGTGGTATGATAATGAGGAAGCAGAAGGAATCTGGAATTCAACTAGAGAAAAGTAGGTGCAGCATGGAGTTTTTACTTGTCTTACTGCCAGTGTTCGGCATATTTCTGATTGGGTATATCGGGCAGAAGGCGATTGGTTTTGACATACATACGCTCTCATCAATGTCTTTATATTTAATGTCACCATTTCTTGCGTTTGAAACCTTTTATCAAAACAAAGTGTCGATGGACTATGTGTATTTATCCATTTTTGTTGTCGGGCTTTGTCTTGCACTTATTTTATGTGTCTTTATATTATCTCGTATTTATGGTTATTCGAATGAAACGTATTGTGCCATGATTCTGTCGTCAGCCTTTATGAACAATGGAAACTACGGCACGCCCGTTGTGCTGCTTGTCTTCGGAGCAGCAGGTTTGGATATTGCGATCGTGTTGATGGTGCTGCAGCAGCTTGTCATGAGTACAATCGGCATGTATTATGCAGCAAAGGGCGGAGAGGATGCGGGAGATGGAAAGGTCGTGCTGAAAAAAGTGCTTCGTATGCCGGTTGCTTACGGGGCGCTCATCGGTCTATTATTTCAGCTGATTGACCTTTCATTACCTAAAGAGCTGATGACGGGTATTCAGCTTGTAGGGAATGCTGCCATACCGACGATTATGCTTATTTTAGGTATGCAGCTTGCCGTGATCTCTTTTAAGCAAGTGGATTATCGAAATATTTCTTATGCTGTATTGCTGAAGCTGTTTATCTCCCCACTCATCGCATTTGGCTTTACGGTTATTTTACCGGTAGATGATATGGTGAAACAAATTATGATCTTAGTGGCAGCCATGCCGACAGCAGCAAATACCACGCTGATGGCTGTACAATTTCGAACGAAGCCTGAGTTTGTCTCAAGCACGACATTTCTCAGTACAATCTTAAGTATCGTGACATTACCAGTTTTATTATGGATTTTATCCATGCACCCTCTGGGATAGGGGATAGGCGGCAAACAAAGGGGGACATATGAATGAATGTAGATGTTCATTTCCAAGTGAGTGACGTGTTGAAAACGAAGCATTTTGCGCATGCAAAAGTGTTAGCAGGGGAAAAAGGATTGTTTCGGCAGGTCAAATGGATCCATGTGTTAGAAGTGCCTGATGTAGAGGATTTGTTAAATGGAGGCGAGCTTATATTAACGACAGCCGCAGGCTTCCATGATCAACTGGATGTGTTTCAAGCGTTTTTACGACAGCTGATTGATTCAGGGGCAGCCGGCTTGTGTATTGAATTTGTTCCGCTAAGATTCGATGTGCCGGAAGAATTGCTGACCTATGCAGAAGAAAGAGATTTTCCGCTTATTCTGTTTACAAAAGAAGTGAAGTTCGTCAACATCACGCAGCATCTTCATACAATGATGATCGAGCGTCAGTATCAAATGATGGCAGATTTAGAAGCACTATCATCAAAGCTAAATGAGCTTTTACTGACCCCGCATCCGCAGATGGATATTTTGGATCAAGTGTATCAGCATGTAAGGGGGATTCTTTTACTCCTCCCTGTTCAGGGCGAGCCGATTATTTTATGTGATTCTTCCAAACCAACCGAAGAACTGGTCATGAATTATTTGCAGTTTGCTTCCGTGCCAAAAGGATACGAAGTGACGCAAAAACAAGTGCTTGCACTCAAACAAACATTTGCAGATCTTGTGCTCATTCATCAAGCGGACACGCTCTCTGAATTTGAACTGCTCGTGATGGATAAAGGAGCGAATGCTCTAGCCCAGCAAACATTAAGAGAGCTTTATACAGAAGAGCTGAAGAAAACAAAAGAGAATGAATGGCTGCAAAAATGGTTCCAAGAAGAGCATACAGAACGAGAGATCATAGAGCACCTTGAAGAAACAGAAGGGTTGAAAAAGCCAACTGGCTGCGTAGTTTTGCTCTTTCAAAAGCATCATCAAATCGAAGAAATTGCAGGGAATCTTTACTTTCTCGTATCTTGCCGCTCCATTTTTCAGCGTGCGGGTTTCTATCTGATTGCATATGAGCATCAAGGACAAACCTTGTTTATTTTATTAAACACGAGAAAGAAAGAGGACTGGAAAGAGCGTGCAGAAAAGGCTGCAAACGACATCAAACAATTGTATGACCGGGAGCAGCCCCGAGGGGCCGAGATCAATTTTGGTATCGGTCAATATTGTGAACAGTTTCAGCACATGAGAAAAAGCTTTCAAGCAGCCAAAGAAGTGCTGCATTTAAAAAAAGTGATGCCTCAGCGGGTGGAAAGTCCATTTTACCAAGATCTACATATGCTTCGTCTCATGCCTATGATGAAGGAAAGCGGTCTGCTTGAATGCATGGTGAAAGAGTATTTAGAGCCCGTGATTTTATACGATAATCAAAATAGCGGGAGACTCTATCAAACGCTGAATATCTTTTTACAGACAAACGGTTCTAAAAAAGAAACCGCAAGCCAGCTCTATATTGTCAGGCAAACCCTTTATCATAGACTGGATAAACTGCATGCCTTGCTTGGTGAGGATATGATGCAGGCGCCGAAACGCCAGGCACTTGAATTTGCGATTCTTGCTTATGAATTCCTGCAAGGAAATCGACGTTAGCGGAGTGTGTTCAATTTGCCAAGGCATCAAGAAAAGTGTCTTATGATGGTGTTCAATCAGTTGACGATCTGTCTAATGTAATCGGCCTGCCCCCTTTTTTATAATGAAAGAAACTGTCAAGTTCCAGTTTCATATGCCTCACGTTTCATCCATATAATGAATGGAGAGGCAATATGCTATTGAACTGGTCTAAGCTTCTTTAATGATGAAAACGGATACATGGGGGCGGGAAGATGAAAATACATGAGCAGGCGCAAAATCTTCAGACGAAAGATGATCAGTTGATCTGGCATCATATGAAAGGGACAAACAAGGAAAATGAAAGTATGGTCATTCACGAGGCAGAAGGTGCATGGGTGACAGATATTCATGGAAATCGCTATTTAGACGGGATGTCAGGCCTTTGGTGTGTAAATGCCGGATATGGCCGCAAAGAGCTTGCAGAAGCGGCGTATAAGCAATTAAAGACAATGCCTTACTATCCGCTTACACAAAGCCACGTGCCGGCGATTCAGCTGGCTGAAAAGCTAAATGAGTGGCTTGGCGGGGACTATGTCATCTTCTTTTCTAACAGCGGTTCTGAAGCCAATGAAGCCGCATTTAAAATTGTCAAACAATATCATACGCAAAAAGGAGAGAGTACAAGGACAAAGTTCATCTCCCGGTACCGGTCGTATCACGGCAATACAGCAGCTGCTCTTGCCGCAACCGGTCAAGCGCAGCGTAAATATAAATATGAACCATTAGGTCAGGGCTTTATCCACGTTGCACCTCCTGATGTGTATCGTCATCCTGAGGACCAAGAGAATTTGGCGAGTGCTGCGGCGATTGATCAGGCTATGACGTGGGAACTAAGCGAGACCATTGCTGGGGTCATTATGGAGCCGATCATTACGGGCGGAGGTATCTTAATGCCGCCAAAAGGGTATTTGAAGAAGGTCAAAGACATCTGTGAAGCTCATGGGGCGCTTCTTATCGTAGATGAAGTCATCTGCGGCTTTGGCCGGACAGGGAAGCGGTTTGGTTTTATGCATGAGGAAGTAAAGCCGGATATTATCACCATGGCAAAAGGGATTACAAGCGGCTATTTACCGCTTTCTGCAACGTGCGTGAAACGAGAAATCTATGAAGCTTATGCAGGGGAAGATACGTATGACCGGCTGCGCCATGTGAATACATTTGGCGGTCACCCTGCTTCCTGTGCGGTGGCACTTGCCAACCTAGAGATTATGGAAAACGAGCAATTAGTGGAACGGTCAGATGCGCTGGGGCGAGATATGCTTGAACGTTTGCAAGAGTTAAAAGAGCACCCATTTGTCGGAGATGTCAGAGGAAAAGGCTTGCTGTTTGGCATTGAGCTTGTTCAGGATCAGCAGTCCAAAAAACCAGCTGAGCCACATGTTGTCGGTCAACTGATCGCAGAATGTAAAAAACGCGGGCTGATCATCGGGAAAAATGGTGATACAGTTGCCGGCTATAATAACGTTGCCCAGCTTGCACCGCCGCTTAATATCACAGATGATGACGCCTCATTTATCATCAATACCTTAAAAGAAAGCATGGCACAGCTATAGCAGAGAGACTTCTCTGCTTTTTTCTATGGAATAAAAGCATGCTTTCCAGCATTTTGAGCTAGGTCTATGAAGATGATGTGAGGTGAAATCGGTATTGGACACACTAGGTGTATTGAAAAATAGAAGAGTTTCTATTACTGTTAGGAGAAGACTGATCCAATACACTTTTGAAGGAGACGGCATATGAGTTTTCATGATCAACCTATTCTACCTGCTGTTCGCAATATGAAGCAATTTGAGGAATTTTTAAAAAGTCCATTTACATATGGTGTCTTACTTGATGTTCACTTAGGCCGGCTAAAGGGCATCATGAATGAGGCAAATGCTCATCACAAAAAAATGTTTGTCCATGTCGATCTCATTCACGGGATTAAACATGATGAGTATGGAACGGAATTTATTTGTCAGGAAATGAAGCCAGCAGGAATTATTTCTACTAGGTCTTCTGTCATAGTAAAAGCCAAGCAAAAAAAGGTATATGCCATTCAGCGAATGTTTTTACTTGATACGAGTGCCATGGAAAAAAGCATGGAGTTCGTCGGGAAGCATCGTCCAGATTTTATTGAAGTGTTGCCGGGAGTCGTACCAGATTTAATTACAGAAGTGCGCGAGCGAGCTGGGATCCCAATATTTGCAGGTGGATTTATTCGTACAAAAGAAGATGTAGAAAGAGCGCTTGAAGCAGGGGCTACAGCTGTGACGACCTCGAATACCACCCTTTGGAAAGCGTTCCAAAAGTGAAGAAGAGAAAATGTGAATATTTATTGACAACGTTTTCATCCTCTGATACTATTGCACTAAGTTAATATCATGTGATGGAGAAACGGAGATCCACAACAGCGCTTTACTAGGTGACAAATGACCCTGATGTAAAGTATGTTTGTTGTGGATCTTTTTCTTTATCTTTTCTACACATTCATAGGGGATGGCAACTGAACCAGAGGAGGAATTTTTCATGACACCATTTTGGGGAGAAGTCGTAGGTACAATGCTGCTCATCATTTTTGGAGGCGGTGTGTGTGCGGCAGTTAATTTAAAGAAATCGCTCGCATATCAATCCGGATGGATTGTAATCGCTTTCGGATGGGGATTTGCAGTGGCCATTGCAGCTTATGCAACGGGTGGAATCAGCGGAGCGCATTTAAATCCCGCACTAACAATTGGGCTTGCGCTAGAAGGAAGTTTTCCTTGGGCTGATGTTCCAATGTATATTGTTGGTCAAATGCTTGGCGCATTAATAGGGGCTATTATTGTCTTTTTACATTACTTACCGCACTGGAAAGCAACAGATGATCCAGGTGCAAAGCTAGGTGTATTCTCAACTGGTCCTGCGATTCCGCATACTTTTGCAAACGTACTTAGTGAAGTCATCGGTACATTTGTATTGGTTCTAGGAATCTTAGCGATTGGTGCAAATAAATTTGCAGACGGAGTCAATCCGCTGATTGTTGGTTTCTTAATTGTTGCAATTGGTCTTTCTTTAGGTGGAACAACTGGTTATGCCATTAACCCTGCACGTGATTTAGGTCCGAGAATTGCACATGCGATCCTGCCGATTCCAGGGAAAGGCCCATCGAATTGGAAATATGCTTGGGTGCCAGTTATTGGTCCAATTTTAGGCGGCGCATTTGGCGGTGTTTTCTACAATGCAGCCTTTAAAGCGAACGTCACTCCAGCCTTTTGGATTGTAAGCGTTATTTTAGTTGTGGTATTGTTAGGACTCTATGTCTCTACGAAAAACCAAACAAATGCTGTAAATGAAAGTATGTAAGGGGAGGAAAACATCATGACAAAAGAAAAATATATTCTTGCATTAGATCAAGGGACAACAAGCTCAAGAGCAATCTTATTTGATCAAGAAGGCAAAATTGCACATACAGCTCAGAAGGAATTTAATCAATATTTTCCGAACCCAGGCTGGGTAGAACACAATGCAAATGAAATTTGGAGCTCTGTTCTATCGGTCATTTCAACAGCTTTAATTGAATCAGGAATTGAAGCAGACCAAATCGCTGGTATCGGAATTACGAACCAGCGTGAGACAGCTGTTGTTTGGGATAAACATACAGGCGCACCTATTTACAATGCAATTGTTTGGCAGTCAAGACAAACGTCTGGCATTTGTGAAGATTTAAAAGCGCAAGGACACAATGAAACGTTTAGAAATAAAACAGGTCTTCTCATCGATGCTTATTTCTCAGGTACAAAGGTAAAATGGATTTTAGACAATGTAGAAGGTGCCCGTGAGAAAGCAGAAAATGGCGACTTACTGTTTGGCACAATCGATACTTGGCTTATTTGGAAGATGACAGGCGGTAAATCACACGTCACAGATTATTCCAATGCGTCAAGAACGTTAATGTTCAACATTTACGATCTGAAATGGGATGAAGAATTACTTGATATCCTTGGCGTACCTGCATCTATGCTTCCGGAGGTGAAACCATCTTCACACATTTATGGTGAAACAACAGACTATCACTTCTTCGGCAGAAATATTCCGATTGCAGGAGCGGCGGGAGATCAGCAGGCTGCTTTATTCGGTCAGGCTTGCTTTGAAGAAGGAATGGCGAAGAACACATATGGTACAGGATGTTTCATGTTGATGAATACAGGGGAAAAAGCCATTAAGTCGGATCATGGTTTATTAACGACGATTGCATGGGGCATTGACGGCAAAGTTGAATATGCTTTAGAAGGAAGTATTTTCGTTGCTGGCTCAGCGATTCAGTGGCTGCGTGACGGACTGAGAATGTTTAAAGACTCGAAAGACAGCGAAGCATATGCAGAGCGCGTTGAGTCAACAGAGGGCGTATATGTCGTTCCGGCATTCGTTGGTCTAGGCACACCATACTGGGATAGTGATGTCAGAGGCGCTGTTTTCGGGTTAACACGCGGTACTTCTAAAGAGCACTTTGTCCGAGCAACGTTAGAATCACTTGCTTATCAAACGAAAGATGTGTTAGATGCGATGGAAAAGGATTCAAACATTTCATTAAAAACATTGCGTGTTGATGGCGGAGCTGTGAAGAATGATTTCTTAATGGGCTTCCAAAGTGATCTGTTGGATGTGCCTGTAGAGCGTCCAGAAATTAATGAAACGACGGCACTCGGTGCGGCCTATCTTGCGGGAATAGCAGTTGGCTTCTGGAACGACCGTTCAGACATTGCAAAACAATGGAACCTTGACAAGCGCTTTGACCCTAAGATGGAAGAGGACAGCCGTGACTCGTTATACAGCGGGTGGAAAAAGGCTGTAAAAGCAGCTCAAGCTTTCAAATAAACCAAAAGTATGGTATACTTCAAGTAAGTTAATAGAACGGTTGGAGAACTGGAGAGACCGCAGGCACCGAAGTGTAGAAATACGCTTTGGGTGTTTGCGGTCTCTTTTTCTTTACCGTACAACATGGGAGGAACAAGAGATGACTTTTTCTAGCTTAGAAAGGGAACAAATGATGCAGGAAATGACAAAAAAACCATATGATGTGTTTATCATTGGCGGGGGTATTACAGGCGCTGGTACAGCACTTGATGCGGCTTCACGCGGGATGCGCGTTGGTCTTGCAGAAATGCAGGATTTCGCAGCAGGTACGTCTAGCCGCTCAACGAAACTAGTGCACGGTGGACTTCGTTATTTAAAACAATTCGAAGTGAAGATGGTCGCAGAGGTCGGTAAAGAGCGTGCCATTGTATACGAAAACGGTCCTCATGTGACAACACCAGAATGGATGCTTCTACCGATGCATAAAGGCGGGACATTCGGTAAGTTTTCAACATCCATTGGGCTTAGAGTGTATGACTTTTTAGCTGGTGTCAAGCATAGCGAGCGTAGAAGCATGCTAAGTGCGAAGGAAACACTTGCAAAAGAACCGCTTGTGAAAAAGGACGGCTTAAAAGGCGGCGGCTACTATGTTGAATACCGTACAGATGATGCACGCCTGACAATCGAAGTCATGAAAGAAGCTGTGAAATTCGGGGCAGAAGCGGTCAACTATGCGAAAGTAAAAGAATTTATTTATGATAAAGGCAAAGTTGTCGGTGTTGTCATTGAAGATGTCATGACGCAGAAAACCTACGATGTATATGCGAAGAAAATCGTCAATGCGACAGGTCCATGGGTCGATCAGCTAAGAGACAAGGATCACTCAAAAGAAGGGAAGCACTTACAGCATACAAAAGGTATTCACTTAGTATTCGACCAATCAGTCTTCCCATTAAAACAAGCGATCTACTTTGACACACCTGATAAACGTATGGTCTTTGCGATTCCAAGAGAAGGCAAAACGTATGTAGGAACAACAGATACAGTGTACAAAAAGCAGCTGGAGCATCCGCGTATGACAAAAGCAGATCGTGATTATGTCATCAAAGCGATTCAATACATGTTCCCTGATCTCAATATTACAGAAAAAGATGTTGAATCTAACTGGGCTGGTCTTCGTCCACTCATTCATGAAGAGGGCAAAGACCCTTCAGAAATTTCTCGTAAGGATGAAGTATGGACATCATCTTCAGGCTTAATCACTATTGCTGGCGGTAAATTAACAGGCTACCGCAAAATGGCTGAGCACATTGTGAATCTCGTACGTGATGGACTGAAAGAAGAAACGGGCAAAGACTTCGGGCCATGTAAAACAAAGCATATGCCAATTTCAGGCGGTCATGTAGGCGGGTCTAAAAATATGGCATCCTTTGTCCAAGCGAAAACAGCAGAAGGAGTATCTGTTGGTTTAACAGAACCGATTGCTCAAAAACTCGCTGAAAAATATGGCTCAAACGTCAGCAGTCTCTTCAAGCGTGTAGAGCAGCTTCAAGGTGAAGCAGACAAACGAAACATTCCAGCGTATGTACTGGCAGAGCTTGTCTATGCAATCGAAGAAGAATTAGCTGTTACCCCTGTTGATTTCTTCTTAAGAAGAACAGGAAGCCTATTATTTAATATCAACTGGGCGAAAAAATATGCACAGCCTGTCGTTGACTATATGGCAGAGCGTTTTGGCTGGGATGAAGCAGCAAAACAGAAACATCAAACAGAATTAGATCAACTATTCCATGAAGCAGTTGTACCACTTGATGCTGAATAAAAGAAAAGCCGATCATGTATCGGCTTTTTTATTTGTTCAGCATTTTCTTCATCTGCCAATGATATAGCATGACATAAAGGATGATTCCATATAAAATAACAGTAGAAGTATTTTATTGATGATAAGAGCTGGGAGGACGACCATGAGTTGGAAGACGAATTATGAGCGATGGATCAATGAGAAGCACCTGGATACTGAGCTAAGGGAATGGCTGGAGGCACATCAAGATGATCAATTAGCACTTGAAGACTGTTTCTACAAAAACCTTGAGTTCGGCACTGGAGGAATGCGCGGAGAGATTGGTGCCGGCACGAACCGAATGAATGTGTACACAGTTCGTAAAGCATCTGCAGGCCTTGCTGCGTATATTGCGAAACATGGAGAGGATGCAAAAAGAAGAGGCGTCGCCATTGCATATGATTCACGCCATAAATCGCCTGAATTTGCGATGGAAGCAGCCAAAACTCTTGCTTCACAGGGCATTCAAACATACGTATTTGACGAACTGCGTCCAACACCGGAGCTCTCCTTTGCTGTTCGAGAGCTGAATGCATTTGCTGGGATTGTCGTAACAGCAAGTCATAATCCACCAGAATATAATGGCTATAAAGTATATGGAGAAGACGGCGGACAGCTGCCTCCACTTCAAGCAGATCAAGTCATTCAAGAAGTAGATGCAATAGAAAATGAACTGTCGATTTCAGTTGATTCAGAAGAAACGTTAAAACAACAAGGGCTGATCAAGATGATCGGAGAAGAAATCGATCATGCGTATATTGAAAAATTAAAAACCATCAGTGTCCACCCTGAGCTGGCAGGTGAGGTCGATGTCAAAGTCGTTTTTACCCCGCTTCATGGTACGGCCAACCAGCCTGTCCGAAAAGGGCTTCAGGCTTTAGGCTATCAGCATGTGACCGTTGTGCCTGAACAGGAAAAACCAGATCCGCAATTTTCAACAGTGACATCGCCAAATCCAGAGGAGCATGCAGCATTTGAGTATGCCATCAAGCTTGGCGAAAAGCAGAATGCTGATATCCTCATTGCAACAGACCCAGATGCGGATAGGTTAGGCATTGCGGTCAGAGATCATGATGGAGAGTTTACTGTCTTAACAGGCAACCAAACAGGAGCCCTGCTGCTCCATTATTTATTGTCTGAAAAACAAAAGCTTGGTCAGCTGCCGCCTCGTCCCGTTGTGATGAAAACGATTGTCACAAGTGAGCTTGGGCGTGCTGTTGCTTCAGCATTTGGTGCCCATACGATTGACACGCTTACTGGTTTTAAATTTATTGGAGAAAAAATCAAGCAATTCGAAGAGAACGGAGAATACACGTTTCAATTCGGGTACGAAGAAAGCTATGGCTATTTGATCGGTGACTTTGCCCGAGATAAAGATGCGGTGCAAGCGGCGCTGTTAGCTGTCGAAGTCGCTGCTTTCTATAAAAAACAAGGCAAGTCCTTGTACGACGCGCTTGTCGATATGTTCAAGGAGTTTGGATTTTACCGGGAAGGGTTAAAGTCGTTAACCTTAAAAGGAAAAGAAGGAGCAGAGCAAATTTCAGCGATCCTTCATACCTTTAGAACAAATCCACCAGCTGCTATCGCGGGTCAGCGCATCACTGTCATCGAGGATTACCAATCAAGTCAAAGACACCTCGTTGCCGAAAAGAAAGAAGAAACCATTCACCTGCCAGCTTCAAACGTGCTGAAATATTTCCTTGAGGATGGCTCGTGGTTCTGCTTAAGACCTTCCGGCACTGAGCCTAAAGTGAAATTTTATATTGCAGTCAAAGGTACATCTTTAACAGATAGCGAAGAAAAGCTGAAGCATCTGTCAGAAGAAGTGATGAAAGTCGTTTATGAGATTGTGGAAGAAACAGCTAAATAAACAAACAAGGCCATCGTGTGAATGCATGATGGCTTTTTCTCAGTCAAACGGATGAGAAAAAATCATCCTTTTAGAGAAAGAGCCGGCAGAATGCTCATGGTATAATGAGCGTAATGAAAAGAGAAGGCAGCAAATGCCGGGGGTAAACAGTATGGGAGAATACCAAGAGAAGGTTGAAACATTAAAAACGTTAAAAGAAATTGCTGAAAAGCTAAATGAAGGCATGGAAATGAAAGATACGCTTCATGAAGTGCTCCATATGCTGATGGATATCACAGGCTTTCATTCAGCATGGATTTATTTTATAGAAAAAGACGGTTCGTACGAATTGATGGCAGAGGTCTCCTTACCCGAAGCGCTGGCAAAGCATCAAAAACAGCTCATGTGCCAAAACGATTGCTATTGCATCAATCGATACACAAAAGGTTCACTTCAATCTGCCACAAACATTATGAATTGTAAACGCATCGAAACGGCGATGAAAAAGCAGCTTGGGGATACTGAAGGAATTACGCATCATGCGACGGTTCCCCTCAAAGCATGTAAGCGTACGTTCGGATTATTGAATGTGGCGGCAAAAGGAAAAGTCACATTTACGCAAGAAGAATTGAACTTGCTTGAAAGCATTGCGCTTCAAATTGGTACCGCCATTCAACGGATGAAGCTTGTGCAAAACGAACATCAACATGCTCTTTTGGAAGAAAGAAACCGGCTTGCACAGGACTTACATGATTCCGTCAACCAGATGCTATTTTCAGTCAGTCTGACTGCTAAAGCTGCCCGTCAAATGACTAATGATCAGAATCTAGGGGAAATGATTGATTTTATTCAGCATTTGTCACAAGATGCACTGGTTGAAATGCGGTCACTCATTTGGCAGCTAAGACCAAGAGGACTTGAAAAAGGATTCACAACAGGGATTCAAGACTATGCAAAGCTTTTAGGATTACGCTGTACATTATCGTTATCAGGCTGTATGGAGATGGATCATTCGCAGCATGAAACGTTGTTTCGGGTATGCCAAGAAGCGCTGAATAATTGTCAAAAACATGCGGAAGTAGAGGAAGTCAAGGTCCAGCTTGAACAATCAAAAGACACGTTTGAGATGAAAATCATTGACCGCGGAAAAGGGTTTCAGTATGACGAGCAAATGAGCCTCCCTTCACTTGGTCTGAAAGGCATGTCTGACCGTATCAAAAGAGCTGGTGGAACATTTTGTATAGAGTCTGAGCTCGGTAAAGGAACCACCATTCAAGTGAAGGTGCCATTTTCTCAAGAAAGGAAGGGGTCGTCATGAGAGTCGTGATTGCAGATGATCATCATATTGTGAGAAAAGGGCTTGTGTTTTTCTTGCAGACACAGCCTGACGTCGAAATTGTTGGTGAGGCTTCTAATGGAGAAGAAGCATTAGAAGTTGTCAGACAAATGCGGCCTGACATTGTTCTAATGGATCTATCGATGCCTGTGATGAATGGTATTGAAGCCACGAAACAAATGATGCTTGAAATGCCCGATACCCGCATTGTGATTCTGACAAGCTATGCGGATAAAGATTATGTTATTCCCGCTATTCAAGCAGGGGCAAAAGCCTATCAGCTCAAGGATGTAGCGCCAGAAAAACTCCTTACGACAATGATTGACGTACAAAAGGGCACCTATCAATTAGATGCTCATATCACCAACTTTCTTGTGCAGCATTTGACCGAGCCAAAAGGGCAAAAATGGAAATTAATGAAAGAGCTGACCAATAGAGAGCGAGATGTCTTATTCGAAATTGCAAAGGGGAAAAGCAATAAAGAAATTGCCTCATCACTGTTTATTTCTGAAAAGACTGTCAAAACACACGTATCTCATGTATTATCAAAACTAGAGCTGGCAGATCGTACACAAGCGGCTCTGTATGCAGTGGATTATCAAAAAAATCAGCCGAAAGAACTGCTATGACAGAAGGGAATTTAGTCGTTATGCTAAAACTTTTAAGCGCACATTCAATTCAATGAATTGAATAAAAAAGGGCACAGATGTTGGTTTATTTGACGTGCCCTTTTGCGTGAAAAGAAGCATGTCCAGTCTAATTTCTAAGAATGAAACGATAAAAGGCTTGATGAGTATATGCTCATCAAGTCTTTTTTTATTTTGAGGGAGGTGATGAACCGGCTGAAAGGTGAATTTAAAAAAGGAGGGCACAAAGTGGAGACATATGAATTAGTGAATGGTTATCGCCATGATGACAAATTGAAAGAAAGCTTTAATGCGTTAGCGATCAATACATTTGATTTGGATTTTAGTGACTGGTATAAAAGAGGGTACTGGGATGAAAAATATATTCCTTATTCCTTTATCCATCACGGGAAAGTGATCTCAAACGCTTCCGTCTACCTCATGTCACTGATCATTGATGGCCAAACGTATCGAGCTGTTCAAATTGGCACGGTGATGACGGATCAAGCCTACCGCCATAAAGGATTAGCGACAAAGTTAATGCAGCATATTATGGATACGTACGAAAATGACTATGATATGATTTTTCTTTTTGCCAATGACACTGTACTGGATTTTTATCCAAGATTCGGCTTTACCCGTTACCACGAAAGCGAATTTAGTCTAAATATCGGCAAAAGCGCCATTCAAATGAAAAAGGACATGCGCAAAAAGCAGCTGACGTTGGAACATGACCTGCCATTACTTGAACAGTTCGCAGAAAAACGTCAAACGGGATCAATGAAATTAGATGCTGAGGACCATGGCAGCTTATTGATGTTTTATTTTACATTCGTTTGGCCGGATGCCATTTTCTATATTGAAGCGTTGGATACCATTGTCCTGATGAATGAAGAAAATGAAACCATACATGTCTTTGATATCATTTCTCTCCAGCCGCAAAATATAGAGGAAGTTGTTGCACATATTGTGAATGAAACGACGGAAAAAGTGATATTCTATTTTACACCTGATACGTCAATTGACGGCTTACATGTGGTTATGGCGCCAAATGACGAGGATGCGCTGTTTATTTATACAAAAAAAGAATGGGTAAAAGACCACTTTATGCTTCCAATCACTGCGCACTGCTAAGTGTATGTAAAAAGGCTGATAATCAGCCTTTTTCTTTATGTGTACATCGGTTGTGAATAAACTTCAGAAGCAGCAGCCTCTGAAGCATGGTCAATGTACTGCAGGAGCCCATATAAACATTTTTCAACATCAGCATCGTTCCGGTTAAATTGATACGCGTGTAAGAAATGCTCAATACGTTTCGAGAGCAAGTCATCTTGCGTACGTACCATAAGAATAAGTAAATTATCCCATTGCGAGCGATGCGTATAATAAAGTGCTTTATCATAATCCGCCACATTCATCAAACCTTCTCCTTTCCCTTGAGAAGTCCTCATTAGTTTGCTCGGAACATATCGACATTTTCAGGGGAAAAGTTGGTGTCCGCATCAATCATGTACCGGGAATTTTAGGCTGAATAAATGCTTCATGTATGAAAAAGGATCGACCAGCAAAACATAAACAAAATATACATGAAAGTGAGATCAATGATATTATGCAGCCGAAATGGTGGATGCCTTTTGCAGCAGGAATGGTTTTGTATGGCATTTTCATGATCCATCCTGCAGCAAATGCAGCGATGCAGCCTGTTGAAAATTGGGAAAGACTTGCGTACACAGCGTTGCAAGAGGAATATGAAGGCGCCGCTTTAAACGATTATCAATATATTGGGCGTACACAAGTAAATGAAGATCAGACAAAAGATGTGTTTCGCGTCACCGTGAAGGAAGGCTCAACGCTTTTTGCCGCACATGCAGAAATCTATTTTCACCCGGTGACCGGTCATTTGATTAGTATTAACGTATTCCGGCTATAAAAAAAAGCACCTCTAATAAAGAGGTGCTCCAGCGTGTAGACAAACCCTCGCATTCGGTGTCAGTCCTGCGTGCCGGTGCTCACGAATGTCAAATTCGTTCCGCGCCAGTACTCGTCCTTCCTAGACTGCAAAGGTTTTCTATCACGCTGAAAAGAAGACAAAGGGTTAAAATAAAGATCATTTTAACCCTTTGTCAACAATATCAGCCCCTCTTTATGAAGAGGGCTCATTACGGATCAATTATTTCATGCTTCCTTGAAGGTATGAGCGAATATCCACACCAAGTGAATCGGCTAATCGTTGTCCGTAGTCTTCATCTGCACGATAGAAGTTGCAGATCGCAAGTAATTTTGTTTTGTCATTTACATCTTTCAGGTCAGCTGTTAGGTTTTTGATCAATGCTTGCTTCTCTTCTTCAGAGTAGCTTCGATATTTTTCCCCAGCTTGTTTGAAATCGTTCGGTTTTTCAATTTTTTGTCTCACCATACGGTCACCGTGAAGAACTTGCTCACTTTCTTTGTAGTAAGGATTTTCTTTTGGCTGATCATCGTAACGGTTTGGTTCATAGTTAATATGACCGCTTGGACGAGTCGTTGTCATAAAGCCATCCTGCTGATTATTGTGTACTGGTGCATAAGGACAGTTCACCGGAATGCGCATGTAGTTTGCACCAAGACGATGACGCTGCGTATCAGGATATGAGAACAGACGGCCTTGAAGCAGTTTATCTTCAGATGCTTCGATTCCTGGAACAAGTGCACTTGGCGTGAAAGCAGATTGCTCTGTTTCAGCAAAGAAGTTCTCAGGATTGCGGTTGAGTGTCATGCGTCCTACTTTTTGAAGCGGATAATCTTCCTCGCTCCATGTCTTTGTTGGATCACATGGATCATAGTCAAGGTCATCATAATCGCTAAGCGGCATCAGCTGGACATATAAGTCCCATGCTGGGTAATGGTCATTTTCAATGCGGTCATATAAGTCTCTTGTCGCATGCTGGAAATCATTCGCTTGGATTTCTGCTGCTTCTTCCATAGATAAATTGCGAATACCTTCTGAAGGTCTCCAGTGATATTTCACATATTTTGTTTCTCCATATTTGTTGACCCATCTAAATGTATGCACACCAGAACCGCGCATTTCAGCGTAACTCGCAGGGATTCCTTCATCAGAGAAGAGCCATGTGAGCATATGAGTGGATTCAGGTGTTAAGGTCATAAAATCCCAATAACGGTCAGGATCTTGGATATTGGTTACAGGATCTGGCTTGAGAGAGTGAACCATATCAGGGAATTTCAATGCATCACGTATAAAGAAGATCGGCAAGTTGTTACCAACTAGATCATAGTTACCTTCTTCTGTGTAAAATTTGACAGCAAAGCCGCGCGGGTCGCGCAATGTTTCAGGTGAACCTTTAGGATGAATAACTGTTGAGAAGCGAACAAAAACGTCTGTCTGTTTTCCTTCTTCACTTAAGAAGGCAGCTTTTGTATGTTTCTCCATGCTATTTTCAACTTCAAACACACCATAAGCGCCGGCGCCTCTTGCATGAACGACACGCTCTGGAATACGTTCACGATCGAAGTGTGCAAGTTTTTCAATCAAATGGTAATCATCAAGAAATGTAGGTCCGCGGTGACCAGCTGTTCTTGAGTTTTGGTTATCGCCAACAGGCACACCTTGATTCGTTGTCAAATTTTTATGATTTGAATTTGTCATTCTTTTCTCCTCCTGTAAACAAAAAAATGATTTCTAGTAATCTATATACCCTAATTATATTAAATCAAACCTGATAGTCAATATTTATTTATAATAATTTTAAATTAATTATTATTACAAGAAGGTAAAGAAAAAGACGAAAGAATAGAATTCTTTCGCCTAAAGGAGGAGCTCTCTAAGAGCATCTTTGTTTTGAGTTAAATCTTTTAATGTGTATTGATCAAGAACGCGTAAGTAAGCAGTAAGTGCTTCATGAAGTACATGCTTTAATGAACAAATCGGAGAGATGATACAGCTGTTTTTCTTTGAATCAAAGCATTCAACCATGACTAAATCATCCTCAGTATAACGGACAACTTCTCCAATATTAATGCTTTCTGGGCTTTTCCCAAGCCTAATCCCGCCATTTCTTCCACGGATCGTTTCCACATACCCGCGTTTTCCAAGATGATAAATCACCTTTGTCAGATGATTTTTAGAAATGCCATAAACATCGGCGATCTGCTGAATATTTGACAGTTCATTGTTTTCTCTTGATGCTAAATAAATGAGTACTCTTAATGAAAAATCTGTATAATTCGTTAGTTTCATTTTGACGACCTCTAAACCTGATAGAGTTTTGTATCATCGTAACACATTTTAGACAAAAACTGTTCGAGAAAGTGTTAAATGTGACAACATTTAAAACATGTATTATAAATATTGCTTTTATAAGCTGCCATCCATTACGATAAAGATGTATTTAAAATACACCTTTTTGAAAGAAGGAATGACGATGTTATCTAAAGATCAAATGAATGCCATTAAACAATCAGCCCCTCTATTAAAAGCTGAGGGAACCAAACTTGTGACTGTTTTTTATCAAAATATGATTCGGCAGCACCCAGAGCTACTCAATCAATTTAATCAAACAAACCTCATGAACGGAAGTCAGCCAGAGGCGCTTGCTGCGACACTATATCAAGCAGCACTGCACATCGATCGATTAGAAGAATTACTTCCTGCGGTCAAACAGATTGCCCATAAGCATGTCAGTGTGATGGTCAAAAAAGAGCAATATCCAATCGTCGGATATCACCTCATTGAAGCGATGAAAGAAGTGTTTGGTTTAACGGAAAAAGATGACACGCTTTTAGCTTGGAAGGCCGCATATGACATTATTGCAAATATTTTTATCACGATTGAAGCAGAAATGATGGAGGAGAATGTAAAGCAAGCTGGCGGATGGGCAGATGTGAAGCCATTTGTGATTAAGAAAAAGATACAGGAATCTCCATCGCTGATCTCCTTTTACTTAGTACCAGAAGATGAATCAGAGCTGCCAATGTATGAAGCAGGCCAATATGTTACGGTACAGGCAGATATGCCGGGTGAAGCTTATATGTGCAGCAGACAATATAGCTTATCAGATCAGCATCATCCTTCTTATTACCGCTTTACAGTAAAGCGTGATGGTCATGTGTCTACATTTTTGCAGGATGAAATGGAAGAAGGGGACGTTCTTCAAGTGAGTATGCCGCAGGGAATGTTCTGTTTGCAAGAAGACACTAAAGAGCCTGTTTATTTTATTAGTGCTGGTTCTGGTGTCACACCAATGATCGGTTTAATGAAAACAGCAGCGCAAAACAGCCAGCCATTTACAATGATTCATGCAGATCGATTAGAGGATGTAACTGCTTTTGAAAATGAATTTGAACGCGTTCTAGCTGCAGCTTCTCATGGCCGCATCATCTTATGTAATGAACAATTTGCGCAGTCTGGTAAGGGTGAGCTTGTTGAAAAGGCAGCTTCCCGCATTGACCGTCCATTCCTTCAATCAGTGGTTGGAGAAGGGAAAGGCCAATTTTATCTATGCGGTTCCCCGGTGTTTACACAGGAGATGATTCATATACTAAAAGAGCTGGGAATTCCAGAACAGAATATTCATTTCGAGTCATTCGGCGGGCAATCCACGAAAGAAATGGAAGTCGTCTAAACGAATGGCGGAACATCATGTTTTTTTAGGTGCGCTCATATAGTAGGGATAAGTCCGATGAGGAGGGATGGTTTCCTTGAGCGTATCTGAAAAACGTCTTTTACAAAGAGCCATTGATGAAATTACAGAAATTGCAGAAGGATTTGGTCTAGATTTTTATCCGATGAGGTATGAAATCTGTCCCGCGGAAATTATTTATACGTTCGGTGCATACGGAATGCCAACACGATTCAGCCACTGGAGCTTTGGGAAGCAATTTCATAAAATGAAGCTTCATTATGATTTAGGATTAAGCAAAATTTATGAGCTGGTCATCAATTCAAATCCTTGCTACGCCTTTCTACTTGATAACAACACGCTTGTTCAAAATAAATTAATTGTGGCTCATGTACTGGCACACTGTGATTTCTTCAAAAACAATTGCCGTTTCGAAAACACAAAACGAGACATGGTAGAAAGCATGTCAGCAGCGGCAGAGCGGATCAAAGAATATGAGCATCTTCATGGAACAAAAGAAGTTGAATCCTTTTTAGACGCCGTATTGGCTCTCCAGGAGCATATTGATCCGTCTCTTGTTCGTTCAAAACTAAGCTGGAATATGGATGATGAAGAAGAATGTGAAGATGATAAACCAAAACGTCAGACGCCGTATGATGATTTGTGGGGAATGGATGAGCCGAAGACGCATGAGAAAAAGAAAATCGTCAAGCAATTTCCACCAAAGCCGGAAAAAGATATTTTGCTCTTTATTGAGGCGCACTCCCGGGAGCTAGAGCCGTGGCAGCGGGACGTCCTCACCATGCTGAGGGAGGAAATGCTCTATTTTTGGCCGCAGCTGGAAACAAAGATTATGAATGAAGGCTGGGCATCGTATTGGCATCAGCGGATTATGCGTGAGCTTGATTTAGATTCAAGTGAATCGATTGAGTTTGCCAAATTAAATGCAGGCGTGGTGCAGCCATCTAAAACAGGCATCAATCCTTACTATTTAGGTCTGAAGATTTTTGAAGATATCGAAGAGCGCTATGACAACCCATGTGAAGAATTAAAAAAAGCAGGGGTGACAGAAGGATCGGGCCGCAGCAAAATGTTTGAAGTCAGGGAAATTGAATCAGATATTTCCTTTATTCGAAATTACTTAACAAAAGACCTTGTGATGAGAGAAGATTTGTACTTGTTTCAAAAGCAGGGGAGAGACTATAAAGTCATCGATAAAGAATGGAAGGCTGTTCGTGATCAGCTAGTCAGCATGAGGGTCAATGGCGGCTTTCCTTATTTGACCGTGATGGATGGCGACTATTTAAAAAATAATGAACTTTATATCAAGCATTGGTATGAAGGCATTGAACTTGATCTGAAATACTTAGAAAAAGTCCTTCCGTATTTATTTCAGCTATGGGGAAGAAGTGTGCATATCGAATCAGTTCTTGAAGGAAAAGAAGTGATGTTTTCATACGATGGAAAAGGGGTTCATAGGAAATATCTCGCATAATGATCAAAAGAAAAGATGTCCTAAAACGGACATCTTCTTTTATGTGACTGGGGCTGGGTTAAATAGGCACAGATCATTATAAATCCCCCAATGATCGGCCCATGTTTCTTTCCTGCCGCTGGCGACATCTAATATATAGTGAAATATATCTGTACCCACTTCCTCAATTGTTGCTTCTCCAGTTGCAATACGGCCTGCATCAAAATCAATAAGATCTGGCCACTGTGTCTGTAAGCTGGTTCTCGTAGACACTTTTACTACGGGTGCAGCTGCTAGACTGTATGGAGTCCCTCTGCCTGTTGTGAAAATTTGCAAATTCATGCCAGAGGCGAGCTGCAGTGTCCCGCAGACAAAATCGCTTGCCGGCGTAGCAGCAAATATTAATCCCTTGGTTGCTGCTTTCTCACCAGGCCCAATCACACCAGATATTGGACTTGTGCCAGATTTGACGATAGAGCCAAGCGCCTTTTCTACGACATTGGATAAACCGCCTTTTTTATTTCCTGGGGAAGGATTTGCACTTCTATCTGCCTGCCCTCTGTTTAAATAATTGTCGTACCAATTCATTTCCCGTATAAGTGCCTGCCTCGTTTTTTCATTAACAGCCCTTGGTGTTAATAGGTGAATGGCATCCCGCACTTCTGTCACTTCTGAAAAAAGAACGGTTGCGCCTGCTCTGACAAGAAGATCTGCTGCATATCCAACGGCAGGGTTTGCCGTTACACCTGAGAATGCATCGCTTCCTCCGCATTGTAAGCCCACCACTAAATCCGATACAGGACAAGGGACGCGCGTCCGTCCATTGAGTTTCATTAGTTTGCGCTCTGCAGCCTTCATAATGGAGGTAATCATTGAAGAAAAGCCTGATTCTTCTTGTAAGGTTAAAATATCGTGTTGCTGATCTTCTGAGACGATGCGTGAAGGTACGAGTTTTTCGCAGCCTAATCCAATGATCAGCACCTCTCCTCCAAAGTTTGGATGTGTGGCTAGGTTTTGGATGGTTCTGATGGGAATGAACGCATCTGGTGCATGAATGGCTACACCGCAGCCGTACTGATGGTGGAGGGGAATAACGTCATCGACATTTGGATATTTCGGCAGCAGCTCTTCCTTGATTTTTTTGACGGCGTAGTCAAGAACCCCCACGACACATTGCACGCTTGTTGTAATTCCGAGAATATTTTTAGTACCAACAGAATCATCTGAATTTCGGTAGCCCTCAAATTCATAGCCATCCAGCTTTTTAAGAGGAGAGCCGCTGTATGTTTTGCATGATAATTCTTCTAAAGGAGGAGGGGCTGGCATTTGAACAAGCTGCTCTTTCACCCAACCTCCTTGCAGGATGGTTTCGTTAGCGTACCCAATGATTTCACCATATCGGATAATTGGAGCATGCTGTTCTATAGTCTTAAGTGCTACTTTATGCCCTTGAGGGATTCGTTCGGTTAACGACAATCCACTCGAAAAGACAGTGCCAGCTGGTAATCCACCATCATTAACGATGATTGCCACATTATCCTTTGGGCTTACTTGAATATATAGGGGTGCTTCCTGTGCCTTTTGATTCAAGAGATCACTCCTTCGAAAGCGTTATCATTTTAGAGGAGAGGAAGCATATCCGCTTCCACATCATGGCGTTTGATTTAACCCTTTTAAAATTTTATCACGTACAAACTTCAAATGTTCATGCATATGGAAGTGTGCTTGATATGGGTCTCTAAGTCGAAGCGCTTCATAAATTTTCCGATGATAATTAACGGTCACTTTTTTTTCTCGATAAGGAATTTGACTGTCAATCTTGGCATGTGATACTAAAAGCGCCTGAATCATACCTTCAACAACGGGATTGTTTGCACTTAAGGCAATAATCCGATGGAATTCTTTATCCGCTTCACCATAGTTGTTATCTGTACTTTTCTCAATCATTTCAATGGTTTTTTCTAATTTTTTTAATTCTTCTTCACTGATCTTCTCAGCAGCAATGGTGACAAGGCCTAGTTCTAGTACCATTCGAGCCTCTATAATGGCTGGTAAATTATCTTGAGCCAGTGCGAGCATTACAGAAAAAGGCTGGTTGCTAATTTTATCATTAAAGTATGTGCCGCCTCGAGTTTTCCTTGTGATGACACCTAATGTTTCAAGAGAACTTAAAGCCTCGCGCAGTACAGGACGGCTTACTGATAGAATTTCCATTAGTTCCATTTCTGTCGGCAGTTTGTCACCAGCTTTTAATTGCCCGCTAGACAATAAATGAACGATACGTTCAATGACTTGTTTTGCTAATGTTTTTCGATTAACAGTTTCAAATTTTAGTTCATCTATGCTTTCATTCACGAGTCATTCTCCCCCTTCAGTTGTTCAATTGTAAGACAAAATGAAGGGGAACACAATCATTTACAGTCAAACTACCGAATTAAACACGGTTTTTTCGGATCGAATGTCCAGCCATCGATGAGATATTGCATCTGAATGGCATCATTTCTTGCACCAAGCTTCATTTGTTCATATAAACGGTTGGCCTCCTCTAGCTTTTCTATATCAATTTGAATACCCAGCCCAGGTTCTTGAGGCACTTTTATACGACCTTCTTTGATTGAAAGTGGGTTCTTGGTTAATTGCTGTCCGTCTTGCCATATCCAGTGGGTATCAATGGCTGTTATATGACCTGGTGCGGCAGCGGCAACGTGTGTAAACATGGCCAGGGATATATCAAAATGATTGTTAGAGTGCGATCCCCAGGTCAAGCCGGTATCATGACACGTTTGAGCTACTCTGACCGAACCTTCCATTGTCCAAAAATGTGGGTCCGCCAGTGGAATATCAACCGCATGTAATTGGATCGCATGTGACAACTGACGGAAATCAGTTGCGATCATATTCGTAGCCACTTGAATTCCTGTAGCTCGTTTGAATTCGGCCATAATTTCTCTGGATGAGAATCCGTCTTCTGCTCCACATGGATCTTCTGCATATGCAAGCAGATGTTGTTTTCCTTTCCAAAGCTGAATGGCCTCATCAAGAGACCAAGCTCCATTAGGGTCAAGTGTGATACGGGCATTTGGAAAACGTTTTGAAAGAGATTCTACAGCTTCCATCTCTTCTTCTCCAGAAAAGACGCCGCCTTTTAACTTAAAATCCTGAAATCCATAGCGTTCATAAGCCGCTTCAGCCAAACGGACAATGTCCATCGGTGTTAGTGCTTTTTGACGCCTAAGCCGGAACCAGCTGCAAGATGAATGATCTTCTTTCAAATAGGGGAGAGGGGTTTTCATCTGATCCCCTATGTAAAATAAATACCCAAGCATGTCAACTTCCTGTCTATGTTGACCGGTTCCTAATAAAGAAGAAACCGGTTCTTCTAAAAATTGACCTAATAAATCCAGCAAAGCAGCTTCTATCGCTGTAACTGCATGTATTGTTGTCCGAGAGTCAAAAGTTTGATTGCCTCTACCGCCTGTATCGAGGTCTTGAAATGTATGCTGTACCGATTGCAGGATGGCATGATGTTGCCCAATTGGTTTTTGGAGGACAAGTCTGGCGGCATTTTCAAGTGTTTGACGAATGTTTTCACCGCCGGGAACTTCGCCGATTCCTTGACGACCACTGCTATCGGTTAAGATCACAACATTTCTTGTGAAAAAAGGTCCATGCGCTCCGCTTAGATTCAAAAGCATACTGTCATGGCCTGCAACAGGAATCACCTTCATGTCAGTAATGTAAGGGAGATTGGTTGTTCGTTCTTTTTTCACTTCTTTTAAGTGTTGATTCATATGCATCCTCCTTTATATAAAACGTTTTCAAATTGAACTTGATGGAACTGAAGCCGGTGGAGTGGAAGGGGGTTCTTTTAGATTCACACGTTTAATGGGACCCACAAGGAATAAATAACTTAAGATCGCAATGACGGCATTACTTCCGACAAAGACGAGCGCACCACTGAAAGAGCCTGTCGCATTTACAATATATCCAATGATAATGGGGGTTGTAATAGACGCAATGTTGCCAAAGGTATTAAATAAACCGCCGCTTAAACCCGCACATTCCTTTGGAGAGGTATCTGATACAACGGCCCAGCCAAGTGCCCCAAATCCTTTTCCAAAGAAAGCAAGCGACATAATCGCAACAACAATCCAAGAAGATTCTGTATAGTTGCAGATAATCATACTGCATGAAAGAAACATGCCTATAATAATCGGTGTCTTTCGTGCGAAAGTAAGCGAGTTCCCTCTTTTTAATAAAAAATCGGATAACAAGCCGCCAAGAATCCCGCCTAAAAAACCGAAGAGAGCTGGCAGGGAAGCAACAAAACCTGCTTCGAGAATGGACATTCCTTTTGCTTGAACAAGATACACGGGAAACCACGTTAAGAAAAAATAAGTGAGGGTGGTAATACAATATTGAGCAATGTAAACGCCGATTAACATCCGATTTGAAAGTAATTGTTTCACGTATGGCCATTTTGGTTCTTTGTTTTGCTGGCTCTTTTCATCGTCCATTGAGGTCAAAGCCCCGCCTTTTGAAATGTAGTCAAGCTCTGCTGCATTAATTTTCGGGTGCTGTTTTGGGTTATAGACCGTTTTTAACCAAAGAATAGACAACAAGATACCGAGAATGCCCATGACAATAAAAACAGAATGCCATCCTAAAGAATGTGTAAGCCAGCCCATTATAGGGGAGAAAATGACAAGCGCAAAATACTGAGCTGAGTTAAAGAAAGCAGAAGCTGTTCCACGTTCAGAACTAGGAAACCATGCAGCTACTACACGACTATTTCCTGGGAAAGAAGGAGCTTCAGCCAGCCCTACTAAGAATCTCAGGGAAAAAAGAAGAATAATCGCAGTACCTGCTGTAAAAAAACCTATGGCACCTTGAAGCAATGTAAACAAAGACCAAAAGAAAATGCTGCAGGCAATGACAATTTTAGAGCCAAATTTATCTAATAAATAACCGCCAGGCAGTTGGCCAATGACATATGCCCAGCCAAAAGCAGAAAAGACATAACCCATTGAAATAGAGCTAAGACCAAGATCATGCTGAACAGAATCTCCAGCAATCGATAGGGTAGCACGATCCGCATAATTGACAGAAGTGACAAGAAACAGCATGAAGACGATAAACCAGCGGACAGAGGTTTTTTTATCAGTTTGTGAAGCATGGAAGAGTTTATTTATCATAATTTCTTCTCCTTTTCTAAATAGAGAATTGAGGAGGGCAGGTGCCCTCTCAAATGCTTCAAATTTACGATTTAATGAAAACCGTTTGAATGGCTGTGAAAAATTCCTTTGCCGCTTCTCCTTGTTCACGAGAATGAGAGCTTGATTGTTTCATTCCACCAAATGGAGCCTGTAATTCTACTCCTGCACTTTCTGCATTAATTCTAATGAGTCCTGCTTGGATATTCTGAATAAAGGTCAGCATACGGCCGATGTTTTGTGTGAAAATAGAAGCGCTTAAGCCAAATACCACATCATTGGCAATGTGAAATGCTTCATTTATATCTCCCACTTTGATTAAAGCAATGACTGGCCCAAATATTTCTTCTTGAGCGATGGTCATGTCTGAGGTGACATGTTCAAAAATGGCAGGCTCTATATAATAGCCATTCTGATAATCACCATCTGTTAATGGTTCCCCGCCAAAGAGAAGGTTAGCTCCTTCTTTTTTTCCTGTTTCAATATAGGAAAGGCATTGATCAAGCTGTTGTTTGCTTGCGATTGGACCCATCCATACGTCTTTTTTTAAACTGTCCCCAATAGTGATTTCCTGCGTCTTTTGAAGCAGCTTTTCTTTAAAGGCATCATAGATGTCTTCTTGGACAATGACTCGGCTCGTTGCTGTACATTTTTGTCCTGTTGACCGGAAAGCTCCTGTAATGGTGGCTTCCACCGCAAGATTAAGATCCGCATCATTGGCTACAATAACGGGGTTTTTCCCGCCCATTTCAAGCTGATACTTGATGCCTCGTTCAAAGGCTTTTTGACCGATAGCTTTACCAGTTGCATTGGATCCAGTAAATGTAATCCCTTGGATATTTGGATGTTCAATCATTCCTTGACCTACAACAGCTCCCGACCCTGTTACCATATTGACTACTCCCTTTGGGAGATGAGCATCTGCAAAGCAGGCCATGATTTTTGCGCAAGTAGCCGCAGTTTCTGTCGCAGGTTTAATGACGACCGTGTTGCCATAAATGAGTGCAGGTGCCATTTTCCAAATAGGGATGGCAATAGGGAAATTCCAAGGAGAGATGACGCCTACAACACCTAATGGAACCCTTTTAGTGAACATGAGTGCTTCTCGATCAGTAGAAGGAATGACATCTCCTTCTTTTCGCATCCCTTCGCCGGCATAGTAACGCAGGATGGCCACACCGCGTGCCGCTTCTCCTTTTGCCTCCGGAAGTGTTTTACCCATTTCTTTTACAGCAGTGACTGCAATGTCATCGAGACGTTCCTCTAGCAAATCAGCTGCTCTATAAAGATATTGTCCTCGTTCTGCACCTGATAAATCTCGCCACGCTGTCTTTGCTTCATGTGCTGCAGTGATAGCTGCGTTCACATCTTCAAGGCTTGAGCGCTGTACATATCCAACGACCTCTTCTTTGTCGGCAGGATTCTGGATGGGGATCACTTCTCCTGTCGAAGCCTTTACCCATTCACCATTGACATAATTGAAGTACGTTTTTTGTTTCACTGAAATGGACATAATATGATCTCCTTTCTATTGTTAATTCACAGCCGCTTTTTTAGGGAAGCGTTCCATTGCGTGCTGCAAAATGCTCTCTAGTTCTTGATAGTGTTCTTTCTCTACAGGGACAACAGGTGGTCTTGCTGAATTGCGGACAGCATGCCCCATGATGTTCATGCCAGCTTTAATTAATGAGACAGCATAGCCTTTTCTCTGTTGACGAATCCGGTTAATCGGTAAAATTACACTTGTGTATATGTCCTTGACCATTTCCTGATCACCAGTCTTCAGTGCGTGATAAAACATTCTTGAGATGTGAGGGATATAGTTTGAAATGGCGGAGGAATAGGAATGAAAACCAATCGGTAAGTAAGCCGGCATTGTGACCTCTGCCATAGGCAATCCATTTAGATAGCTGAGCCTGTCGCCTATCGTATAGGAAAGGTTCACGTTTAAATCCATATCACCGACCCCATCTTTTACACCAACAAGCTGTTCAAAAGTAGTGAGCCGTTTGATTTGCTGCACTGAGAGAACAGCATTATCTCGTTGATACAAGATGGCATTTAAGTTTGTACTTTCCATAATGGTTTTGGCGTATTCATATAGTCCTTCTTGTTCTCCATGAATTAAATAGGGAGGGAGTAATAAGAAACCATCAACGCCTTTTTCCTCGGAAATTCTCGCCCATTCCAGGGCAGTATTTAAATTTCCGCCAACTCCTGAATAAACAGGGACTTTACCACCGGCAGCTGCCAGTGCCACATCAATCATTTGCTCGTATTCTTTTTGACTAATAGACTGGAATTCTCCCGACCCACAAGCAATAAAAATGGCATCAAGCCCTTCGTCTAGTAAGAATTGAATGTTTTGAAATAGTGCTTCCTCGGAGAGCTGTCCATTTGCTTGAAAAGGGGCAATAGGAAACCCTAATATGCCTTCTGGTGCTTTTCTACCTTGAATCATGGTTAAAAACCTCCTGTGAAGTGAATTGTTAAAAAGAAAGGTAAGCGCTACCAAAAACTCTTTTGTTTTATTGTAAGACAAATAAACAGTTTGTCAATATCTTTATTTTCAGAATTTTACCTGGAAGATTGAACAATAAAAAGAGCAGGTACTTAGTGCACCTGCTCTTACAAAGATTTTTGTCTTATTGATGATTAAGTAATTTAAAGATATGTTTGGCCTGATCTGTATTTTCCATCAGCCCTTTTAGTTTTTGACTGGATGGTCCGTATGCAAAGAATGGAACTTCATCACCCGTATGACCTGATGTTGTCCAGCCTGTATGTGATCTCATGTTGATCACTTCTTCAATCGCATCATCAATTTTAACAGCATCCTTTGTTTCAGAAGCCTTTTGAATGGAGGCTATTTCTTCTTTTGTAAATTCAAGATCGATATATTGTTTCAACGCTGACTCAACAGGCATGCCGCTGACAATTTTGTTTGCAATAAAGTCAGGCGTCTTTTTCGCTGCTTTTACCGGTTTGTAATCCCAGCTGCCCGAGCCGTCTGCTCCGAAGGAAAGTCCGCCAGTTGAATGATCGGCAGTGGTGATGACTAACGTATTTTTATCCTTTTTTGCAAAACGAATGGCTTCTTCAAATGCTTTTTCAAAATCCTTCATTTCACTCATTGCACTGACAATATCATGATCATGTCCAGCCCAGTCAATTTGGCTGCCTTCAACCATAAGGAAAAATCCTTTTTTGTTTTTAGACAGCTGTTTAATGGCTGAGGACGTCATGTCTTGCAGGGAAGGGGTCTTTTTATCACGATCAATCGCTTTATCAAGACCACCGTCAGCAAAAATGCCTAGCACCTTTTGATTTTTGTTTTTTTGTAAGGCATCTTTATTGGTGACATAATCATATCCGGCTTGCTTGAATTCTTTCGTCAAATCACGATCCTTCCGGACAAAATCGACAAGACCTCCGCCAAGCATGACATCGACTGTATGCTGTTTTCCGATTTTTTCATCGAAGAAATCATCAGCGATGGCTGCTGTGTTTTTTCTCGATACATCGTGAGCCGCATACGCAGCAGGGGTGGCATTTGTTAATTCAGATGTCACGACAAGTCCCGTAGATTTTCCCTTCCGTTTTGCTTCTTCTAGAACTGTTTTTAATTTTTTGCCGTTTTTATTTACACCGATCGCATTGTTGTAAGTCTTTTTACCAGTTGCCATAGCTGTACCAGCTGCGGCAGAATCGGTGATATTGCTTTTAGAGTCGTTAGGGTATGTTTTGTGCATGCCAGTGAGGTAAGGGTCAAACGCTGTTTGTTTTGAAAGGTCTCCGTTGTGTTTAAATGAACGGTAAGTTGAAAGATAAGGAGTTCCCATGCCATCCCCGATCAGCACGATCACATTTTGCACGTCATTTTTTGGCTTCTTTTTAGCCTCTGCTTTGTCAGCCTGTCCAAATTCAATCCCTGAAAAAATGCCAATCGATAGCACAGATGCTGCCGCTACTGCAGCGATTTTCGTTTTCGAGCTTTTCAACACACTCATTCATTTTGCCTCCTCATTGTTTATGTATCGCTCTTACGTTTACAATGGTAGAGCAGAATTGTGGATTCCCATTTACAGGATCGTAAAGTTCCCTTTAAAATTGTAAAGGTCTACTTTACATAGAATGGACCAAAAAGAGAAATGAATGTATCATTTATCCATGACAAGATGCGTTTATTTTGTCATGATTGTGTAATGAAAATGAAATATAAAGAACCCTAAAAAAAAATAAATTTTGCCGAATTAATAAGCATAATGTCGTAGGAAGTCAAGACTATTTCTTCTGGTATTTGATCCTTATAATAGTAAGTAGATAAAATTCGGATCACGATAGATACATACAGGAGGAACAAATGAAAAAACAATTGATCACAGCTGCAAGTGCAGTTCTACTTGGGACGACATTATTTGCCGGAGCTGCCTCAGCACAATCAGTAAAAGTTCAAAAAGGTGACTCTCTTTCTGTTCTAGCGAAAAAATACAAAACAAGCGTGAGCAAGATTAAATCAGACAATAAGCTGAAATCTAACACGATTTATGTTGGACAAACTTTAAAAGTAAATGGTACTTCCTCAAAAAAAACAGCGAAAACATCAAAAACAACAACAAAAGTAAAAGCGGCTTCAGCGACAGCGACTCATAAAGTTGTGAAAGGTGATACATTATCTAAAATCGGCAAAAAGTACGGCATGACTGTAAAAGAGCTGAAATCGTTAAATAAACTCAAAACAAACCTTATCAAAATTGGACAAAAGCTAAAGGTCAAAAAGACATCTAAAAAAGTGAAGACAACACCTGTTAAAGAAAAAACAGTTTCTGCTTCTTCTTTAAACACGTCTAAGCTTGTATCGGATGCTAAAGCGCACAATGGCACACCATATAGATGGGGTGGAACGACACCAAAGGGCTTTGATTGCAGCGGGTTTATGTGGTATATCATTAACAAACAAAAAAAGATTTCAAGACAAACAACTGAAGGTTTCTGGGGATCAATGAAAAGCGTATCAACACCAAAGGTTGGCGATTTTGTGTTCTTTACAACATATAAATCGGGTCCATCTCACATGGGTGTCTACATTGGGAACAACAAGTTTATTCATGCTGCTTCTGATGGTGTGACGATCAGTAATATGAATTCAAGCTACTGGAAGCCGATTTACCTTGGAGCGAAAACATTTGTGAACTAATTTATTCTAAGAGACTGCTTATGAAGCAGTCTTTTTTTATTTGCGCTGTAGACTTACCGTTGGGTATATTTAAGAAAATACCAAAAAGCCAGTGCTGCTTGGCGTTAGTCAAGTAACACTGGCTATTCATCTAATGAGATTTAAAAACCTAATTGAAGATCGACATCGATCGATACGATGGTGTAGACACAAACAATAACAAAGATATTCAGTACGACACCAAGGAACCCTGGGCCCGTACGGCCTTTTTTAATGAACAGTTCAATAATGCCAAATGGAACTGCGGCCATTGCAAAAGGAAGCATCTGAAAAGAATAAAATGTCACGTTGCTGATAATGGCGAGGTTCAGCATGAGCAGGGATAATATCGCTGTACCGACGGAAATCCAGCCAAATACATTATGCTCTTTAAAAATTCTTACCAATTCCATAATTCCACCTCGCTCACTTTTGCCGTTTTAATGCGTTTTGTCTTCACAAATTTCTCGATTTCTTTCGAAGGACCTGTGATCACAGAGCCATAAATCGTGACACCATTTTGGTTGATATAGCGTATTCGGTTTGACAGATCCAGTTCAGGTCTGCCAGAGATCGTTTTTGCCCAGGTTGGGTGCTGATCGACATAAGCAAGGGCATCTTTAAATTGATCTACCTCTGTTTTTGATGTGTGCTGAAGTTCTTTTAAGAATTCAGAGTCTTTCCCAGGGAAGCCGATTGGCCGCTGATTCCCGCTTAATGAATCCTCTGTTTTAATCGCATTCCAGAGCACTTTCATATCATATTTTTTAGCAAAGGAATAAACGTCCTTTGGTGTATAAGCTTTGTCATAGGATACATACACTTCACTGACTGTTCCTTCAGGAAGCTTGTCTAAAGTAGTGAGTGTTTGTTTTTTTGATGCATCTGGCTGCGCCGAAGGATGGGTAAAGAAATCCTCCGTATCGCGTGCGCTGTCACCATAATAAGAGATGGTAGGCTGCTTTAATTTATCGAAAAACATCTCGATTTGTTCACTGCCAATGGCTTCTGTTTTATTGCCAATTTGTTTTTGCAGCTTCAATTCGGTGTTCATCCCAAAAAGCTTGACTTGGCCTTTTAAATCCTTCATATCAATCGCCACGTTTGGTTTCGTCAAAGCGACGGTGACAGCGGCTGTTTCCATGAAGTGATTCCCTTTGCTCTCTGCTCCGCCCACACCGTAGTATAGATAACTTCCTAATGTACAAAGCGGTAAAATAATGAGTGTCGATATGACAGCAAGCACGGAAATCCGTAAATAAGACTTTCTTTTTCCGTATTGTAAGATGGCTTTTTGCTTTTCAGGACTGATGGAAAAATCTGTCCAATCCGAGTCGTTCAGTTCCTGACTTAAGCGTTTTTCGTTTTCTTCAAGTTCTTCTTCAAACGCCATCATTTCTTCCTCGTTCATCTCACCATTATTATATTGTTCCCATCGCTTGTTAAACTCTTCATTCATCATTAACACCTCTGTTGTAAAGTGCTTTTAGGCGCTGCCTTGCACGAAATAAAACACTTTTAAAATTTGCTTCAGTAATATTCATGACCTTGGATGCTTCCTTGTAATTCAGTTCTTTTAAATAATACAATGTCAACGCTTCCTTGTAGTTATCTGGAAGCTGCTCTAAATACATGTTGAGGACTTCTTTTATTTCAACCTGTTCAGCAGGGCTTTGTACAGACGTTTGTAAAAGGCCGCCAATTAGATCATCCGATATGGTCACTTCTTTTTTATGTTTCCTGACATAATCAATAAAAGCATTTCGTGCCACCTGAAATAACCAAGGTTTCACTTTGCTATGGTCGTAGGAATGAATATGTATATAAGCACGCATAAAGGTTTCCTGCAATAAGTCTTCTGCCAAATGTTTGTCTTTTGTCATGGAGAGCAGAAACCTGTAAACATCGTTCATATACATTTGATAAATTTCATCGATCGTCACTGATTTTTCTCCCCTCTATGTTATACACGCATAAGAAAGGCATAAAGTTGCACGAAACTTCTCAATACCGTACATTACTCATCTCTTTCGCCGAATCAAAATCATTTCTCCTTATCATAGCGAAATTTACGCCATTTATAAAGCATTTTCAATAGAACAAATCAGGAAAAAACCTTAAAAAACGACAAAATTGGACACAATTCCTCTTCTATTCTCTCCTAAAACCATGGACCTGGATACAGAAAGAACGGTGATTCTTAACGAAAAATGATGTGATGGTTTGTCTGTTTCATGAAATTTTTAGTACCAGGTAATAAAAAATTTGTTATAATAGAAACAAATCCTTCATTCTTCAAACAAAGGAAGTGCACTATGTATAAATTTTCAGGCTATACCATCAAAGTATTATTTTCTCTCCGAGGCGGAATCAAAGTATATCAAAAAGAGAATCTGCCAACGGATCGGGGGTTTGTCATTGCATGTACACATGAGGGTTTTGTGGATGTTCTTGCATTAGGCGCAGGGATTCTTCCGTTTGAGATCCACTACATGTCAAAAAAAGAATTGTTTGCAAATAAATGGATCGGTGGATTTTTAAAGAAGATTCATGCCTTTCCAGTTGATCGAGAGAATCCTGGGCCAAGCAGTATTAAAACGCCCATTAAATTATTAAAAGAGGGAAAGATCGTTGGGATTTTTCCAAGCGGAACACGTACAACAGAGGATGTACCTTTAAAAAGAGGTGCGGTCACCATTGCCCAGCTCGGTAAAGCGCCAATCGTTCCAGCAGCGTACAAAGGACCGTCCAATGCGAAAAGTCTTTTCAAAAAGGGGAAAATGCGCTTAATTATCGGTGAACCGATTGAGCAGTCAGAATTTGAGCATCTGCCGCCAAAAGAACGGTTAGGTGCCATGACGGAAGTATTAAACACGAGAATTAAAGAACTTGAAGCTCAATTAATGGAAAAGGCATAAGAAAAACGACCGCTTGCTTTGGCAAGGGTCGTTTTTTTCTTAAGAAGCGCCTTCTTCAGCGGCTTCTGCTAATTGTTCATTTAACTTTTTGACTTCGATATATACCACATGGTGTCCATCGACTTCATTAATGATAAATTCATAGCCTTGTTCACGAATGGTGTCATTTTTCTCAACTTCATATTTCTGTGTAAGGAACCATCCGCCGATCGTATCGACCTCTTCGTTATCAAGCTGCGTACCTAAGAGCAGGTTGACTTGGTCAACTAGAACCTTTCCATCAAAGATGTAATGGTCTTCTCCAAGTTTACGAACTTCGTTGATTTCATCAATATCGAATTCATCACGAATTTCACCGACGATTTCTTCAAGAATGTCTTCTACAGTCACAAGACCTGCTGTACCGCCGTATTCATCTGATAAAATCGCCATGTGTACACGTTCACGCTGCATTTTGAGCAATAAATCATGTACAGGAACTGTTTCAATCACATGAATAATCGGGTTGACAAACTTTTCGATTGTATCACTTGTAGAACACTCACCGCTAATGCAGGCAGTGAGAACCTCTTTAATGTTCAGAACACCAATCATGTTATCTTTATCGCCATCTTCAATTGGATAACGTGTATATTTCTCTACCTTGGTCACCTTCAGCATTTCCTCAATGGTAATATCATGAGGGAAGCTGACAACTTCGGTACGAGGAATCATAATTTCTTTCGCCAGACGGTCATCAAATTCAAAAATTTTATTTACATATTTGAATTCAGACTGGTTAATTTCGCCGCTTTTATAGCTCTCTGATAAAATAATCCGCAATTCTTCTTCAGAGTGCGCCATGTCATGCTCAGAAACTTGCTGAAGACCGAACGCTTTTGTTAACAAACGAGCAGATCCATTTAATACCCAGATAAACGGGAACATCACTTTGTAAAAAATCATGAGCGGTCTAGCAAAAAGAAGAGATACTTGCTCCGCCTTTTGAATGGCGAGTGTTTTTGGTGCAAGTTCTCCAACCACAACGTGTAAAAACGTCATAATACTAAACGCAATAATAAAAGTGACAATAGAACTAGCTGATTGAGGAATGGACAGCTCTACAAATAGTGGAGCAAGCATGTGCGCAATTGTTTCTTCCCCTAACCAACCAATACCAAGGGCGGTAATGGTAATACCGAGCTGACAGGCCGACAGATACTCATCAAGGTGAGTCGTGACATGCTTGACAGCAACTGCTGTTTTATTACCTTCTGCGATTAACTGATCAATTCTTGAGCTTCTTAAGCGAATGATCGCAAACTCTGATGCTACGAAAAATGCGGTTAAAGCTATAAGCAAAGCAACTATAAGTAAATTAACTATGTCCAATTAAGGCCTTCGTTCTGACTTTGAGAACGAAGGTAACACCTCCTGTTTAGTAAAAATTTTAACTTAACAGCAGTAAAAATGATTGGACAGCCGTCATCTTTTCAGGTGTAAGCTGCTCTTTTAATTTTTCACGTTGTTCTGGCTGAAGCTGCTTACAACGTACCAAAATGCGGTCCATATGCTCGTTCATCCGATCGATATCAGAGGTTAAATGGACAAGTTCATCAGGATCTTCCTTTTGAGAAGGGAATTGTTCATCTAATCTGGATTTGATGTCAGAAAGAGCCAATCTCTGCTGTTTGCAAAGAACGATTAATTGTAATCGTTTTAAAGCATGTTCATCGTAATAACGATAATTTGAGCAAGATCTAACAGGCGCAAGCAAACCTAGATTTGTATAATAATCTACAGTTCGTTTCGTCACCTGTGCAATCTGTGCTAGTTCACCAATACGATACTTTTTCTCAGCCCCATCTGAACATCTCCTCCTAACCGTCACGTTATAGTTTATGAAAATAGTTTAATATAATTCGAGTCTGAAATACAAGTTAATTGTTCATATTTCCTGCCGATATGAACATTAGAGAGGGATTTCTCAGTCTAGATTGTCCTGTCAAATTTGACATAGTGATACAGGAATTTTCAGATTATTTATGGTAAGATAAAATGAATACCGTTTCATATATATGTAGAGAAGCGGATTTATACGTGAACCGGAGGTGGTTAAGTGGGGCCCTCAATGTAGTCTTATTTAATCAGTTAACCGTTTTGCAAAATATAACATCATCAATCAGGAGGTGACTCCTTGTTCTTCTAAGAAAGAGCAAGGTTAAATGGACGATATTGTTAATCTGAGTATAGTCGGTGTTTTGATTGCTTTAACAGCTTTCTTTGTTGCATCTGAATTTGCCATAGTAAAGGTGAGAAGTTCAAGAATTAATCAGCTTGTTGCCGAAGGGTCCAAAAAGGCCATCGTGGCGAAAAAGGTGACATCAAGGCTAGATGAATATTTGTCAGCTTGTCAGCTCGGTATTACAGTGACATCCCTTGGTTTAGGGTGGATTGGTAAGCCGGCTGTAAAAGAACTTTTGGTTCGAGGTTTCGGTTTGACAAACATTCCTGATTCAGCAATCAGCCTGATCTCAGCAACACTTGCGTTCTCTATTATTACCTTTTTGCATGTAGTCGTCGGTGAGCTTGCACCAAAAACGCTTGCGATTCAAAAGGCGGAAAAAATGACGCTCTGGCTGTCAGGCCCGCTGCATGCATTTTATATCCTGATGTTCCCTTTCATTTATGTGTTAAACGGGTCAGCCCGTGTTCTAACCAAAATGATGGGCATCGATATGGGGTCTGAAAAAGAACATTCCCATTCTGAAGAGGAATTGAAGATTTTATTATCTGAGAGCTTAAAAAATGGGGAAATCAACCCATCAGAATATAATTATATGAACAAGATTTTCGACTTTGATAATCGAATTGCCAGAGAGATCATGGTACCGCGGAGAGAAATTTGTGCAATTCCAGAAGATATGCCGCTAGATGATATCCTCTCCATCATGACGCAGGAAAAGTATACACGCTTTCCCGTGTTTTCAGGGGATAAAGACCATGTCATCGGCATGCTGAACAAAAAGCAGCTCTTTGCAGATCTTGTGTATCAAGGAGAAAAAGATCAACTGAAGATTCAAGATTATATATATCCAGTGATTGAGGTCATTGACACGATTCCTATTCAGGAGCTTCTCGTCAAGATGCAGCGCGATAGAATGCATTTGGCGATTTTAACCGACGAATATGGCGGAACGTCTGGACTTGTCACAACAGAAGATATTTTAGAAGAGATTGTTGGAGATATTCGAGATGAATTCGATGAAGATGAGCAGCCGGTTATTCAAAAAAGAGCCGATCATCATTATGTTTTAGATGGCAAAGTAAGATTAGATGAAGTGCAAGATTTGATCGAAATGTCATATCATGATGAAGAAATTGATACAATAGGCGGGTTAATCTTAAAAGAGAATATTGATATCCGAGAAGGACAATCCATTTATCTTGATGATATTCGGATGAAGGTCTTGGAGATGGATGGACGCTATGTTAAAAAGATCGACCTGAAGAAAGGCGTCACATTATCAGAAAAAGGAAATGCACGCACTGGGCTTGATATAAAAGAGCCGCTGTTAGTAAATGAAATGACCTTGAGCGAAAAATAAGCTCAAGGTTTTTTTAGGTATTTAGTCTCTTTTTGCGAATGTTTGTTCGGGTTATAATAAGAACAAATGTTCGATAGAGGGGGATGGACATGCTTTGGTATGAAACAGCAAGTATCACAGAGAAAAAAACCTCAATGAAACGTATTGAGTTTCATTTGAAGAATTTCAAAAATTACCAGGCAGCGATTTTAAATATCGAAAGACAGCTTGAAAACAGAAGCCCGCATCATCTGGATCACATGACACGGAAGAAGTTAGAAGAGCAAAAAAATCAGTATGAACTCATCGTTGCATGTATTGAAACAGCACTAAAAGAGTTGGATGAAATAGAGCAGCAGCTCATCGATTACAAATATTTTCGAGATTGGCGGATGGCCAAATGTGCGATGGAAATCGGCTACAGTGAAAAAACACTCTTTTTAATGAAGCGCCAGCTCATGGATCAACTGCTCATCAGCTTAGCCGCCATTACCAATATTTAAAAAAGGTGATGTCCTATTTGATAGAACGCAGCAAAGAGACAGAAAGACCCGATGATCGTCATCAATAAGTAGACAGCAAGTTTTCCGATTTGCCGCTGCTCTAGCATGGTCGCAGACTCTACACTAAACGTAGAGAATGTTGTAAAGCCACCGAAAAAACCTGTTCCAATGATCATAAGCAGCGGATGATTGGCAGTCACGGCACCTGTCAGTATACCTAAACCGGCAGCACCTAATAAGTTGATGAGAATAATACTATACGGGAAACGAGCATGAGACTTGGTTTTCTGTATTAATTGGCTAATGAAAAAACGAAGGGCGCTGCCAATCCCGCCGGCAACAGCTGTATATAAAACGATCATTTATCTGCCTCCTCTCTGCTGCTTATTTTGATGAAAGAGCCGCTGAGCAAGCATCAGTCCACATAAGGCAGCGGCTACTCCGGCAATGACTGAGAGCAGGATGTAGATCACACTTGAGGTGAATTGCCCAGTCTGTAATAAAAGAACCGTTTCTTTAGAAAAAGTGGACATTGTCGTAAAACCTCCGCAAAATCCTGTTCCGATCAAAGCGGCAAGATATTTTTTTCCCTTCTGGAACATAAAATATCCTGTTGAAAAACCAAGAAGCAGACTGCCTGTTACGTTTTCGATTAGCGTTGCATAAGGGAATGTTTGGCTGACAATCGATTGGCTTAGTTCATATCTGCAAAGTGTCCCAAGCAGTCCGCCTATAAATACAGCAAGATACGCTTTCATTTACATCATTTCTCCTTTAGAAAAAATGGCGGGTGATCCGTCACCACTCCATCAACGGGATATTTTTTGATCCGATCGGCTGTTTTTTGGTCTTTCACAGTCCATATAAACACATCCATCCCGAATGAGTGGATGCGGTCTATCCACCATCTGTTGATCATCGTTTTCTTCATATTAAGACAATCAGCAAACGAGCTGTATGCAGTTAAGTTTCTTTTCGCCAGTTTAAATGCAGTAGGCTTTATAATCAAAGCTGTTCGAAGAGAAGGGGCGAAAGCTTTGATTCTTTGAAGTGCATGATCATCAAAAGATTGAATCATGATATGACGAGAATAGGCAAACCGATTGATGATGCGGGCAACTGCCTTTTCAATTCCTATCTGCCGTTTTGGGTGTTTGATCTCGATCAATATCCCGATCCGCTGGCTGTATCTCTCAAGAACTTCTTGTAATGTTGGAATTCGTTCATTCGTGTACTGCTGGTCAAACCAGCTTCCTGCGTCCAGTTTTTTCAGCTGATCAAGTGTATAGCTTTTGACTAAACCGTTTCCGTTCGTCGTTCGGTCAACTGTATCATCATGGATCACGACGACGTGCTGATCCAATGTGAGCTGTACATCTAATTCAATATAATCTGCACCCTGCTGAACAGCTAAATCAAACGCGGCAATTGTATTTTCTGGGGCAGCACTTGATGACCCTCTATGCGCGATAATATACACATGCTCCAGCTCCCTGACATAAGTTCTGGTCTTATCATATCAAATGCTTTACCGTTTTTCCTTCTTTACTATAGGGAGGGAAGAAGAGCTGTATGTAATGGTGAATCGCATTGCTAAGAAAGTATGATGATTCAAATGTGAAAAGTTGCAGGAATATCCCAAGCTTTGATTGAGTAAATCTGAAGTACATCAATTTTTCTTCGATCAATTTTGTCCAAATCGTCAGCGTTCGCCAAAATATTAGTGCTTTCGTCATGTTGACTGAAAATTCTGATGTTTTATAATGATGAAAAGGAGGCGAGATGATTGGGTAAAGGGAGAATTAGAGTGGAAGAACGTATTAAGGCCGAAACGGATGCTGAAATGTTTAAAGCGACTCTCCTTGATCAGGCTCAGAAGAAAAAGTAGTTTGCTGCCCGTCGATATGTCTCTAGCCAAAATTTCATAATTGAACATCATGCCTCGGGACTGGTCCCGAGGCTTTTTATATAGAGGTCAGACATTTATGAGAGGACATAAACGAAGGTTATATTATAAACTAGAGAGGATTGTTTTAAAGGAGAGAGACAAACATGATTACACAAAAATGGATGGATACATATTTTACAGTAGATGTTGCGATCCAAATCGGTATTAGCCTTTGTATTTTATTGCTTTTTTTATTGCTTCGGAAAGTATTTACGAAGTACTTATTTCATCTTCTCTTTAGGCTGACCAATCGGTCTAAAACGGAGGTCATTAACCAAATTGTTGTGGCTTTCGAAAAGCCAGCCAGACTGTTTTTTGTCGCACTTGGGTTATATTTTGCGTTAAGACAAGCACCATACTTTGAGCATCATATGGATGTCATCGTCAAATTATATAGATCCTCCATTATATTGATGCTGACATGGGGGCTTTGTAATTTAACCGCAGCTTCTTCTTTCTTATTTCAAAAAGTAAATTCGAAATTTGAATTGGAAATGGATGATATTTTAGCACCGTTTTTATCAAAGGTACTTCGCTTCATTATCATTGCACTAAGTATTAGTGTCATTGCACAAGAATTTAATTATGATGTAAATGGACTTGTGGCAGGTCTTGGTCTAGGTGGTCTAGCCTTTGCGCTTGCTGCCCAGGATACGGTGGCGAACTTTTTTGGAGGGATCGTCATCATTACAGAGAAGCCTTTTACAATGGGTGACTTTGTGGAGACGCCAAGTGTTCTTGGAACTGTCGAGGACATTACATTTCGAAGCACAAAGTTTAGAACACCTGCTGAAGCTGTTGTGACAGTTCCGAATTCTACGCTTTCAAAGGAACCTATCACGAACTGGACGAGAATGAATAAACGCCAAATTACGTTTTCCGTACGTGTATCCTATAATACACCAAAGGAAAATCTTGACCGATGCATCAAACGTCTCAAACAAATGCTTTATGAACATGATGGGGTGCACAAGGAGACGATCATGGTAAATCTCGATGTACTGGCGGACAGTTATTTGAATTTATTTTTCAACTTTTACACAAACACGACGGCCTGGGCTGAAAACCTTGATATTAAACAGGACATTAACTACCGTATCATGGATATCTTCCATCAAGAAGGTGTAGAATTTGCCTTCCCTGGACAGACCATTTATATGAAACAAAAAGGCGAAAAACAGCTGGGTGAATAAAGGAGGAATGGTGAGTGGATCAAACAAAGGTGGCAGCGCTAAGCGAGAAATTAACGCAGGCTTCACATATTATGGTACTTTCAGGTGCGGGTATGAGCACGGAATCAGGTATCCCCGATTTTAGATCAACGGGCGGCTTATGGACTGAAGACACCGCCCGCATGGAGGCGATGAGCCGGTCCTACTTTTTATCACACCCTCAGCAATTCTGGCCGAAATTCAAGGAATTGTTTCAGATGAAAATGAGCGGGAAGTACGAGCCGAATAGCGGGCATACCTTTTTAGCCAGCCTTGAGAAACAAGGAAAACATGTGGATATTTTCACCCAAAATATTGATGGCCTGCATAAAAAAGCAGGAAGCCAGCAAGTATATGAACTCCACGGTTCCATTCAAACAGCTACTTGCCCATCGTGCCAAGCGACATATGAACTGCCTTATTTATTACAAGAAGAAGTGCCTGTATGTCTAAAGGTTTCCTCAGACGGACGGACATGTGGGCGTGTGCTGAAAACAGATGTTGTCCTTTTTGGAGACAGGGTCAAACATTTTGATCAAGTAGAGAAATCACTTCAGCGAGCGGACCTTCTGCTCGTCATGGGGACTTCCCTAGAAGTGGCGCCAGCAAGATATATTCCAGAAGATGCCGCTCAAAATCCTTCCATCTTCAAGGTGATGATGAATTTGAGTGAAACAGAATACGATCCACTGTTTGATCTTGTCTTTCATGAGCGAATTGGCGATCTCGTGAAAGCTTTATAAATCATCAAAGACCCCGCATCCAAAAAAGGTGCGGGGTCTTTCTTTATTGTTGCAGCGGCTTCATCGATTCATCAAGGACTTCAAATGTATAGCCCTTCGCTTTTAGCTGTGTGATTAAACTGTTTAAGTATTTTGCTGTCGCTGGCTGATCGTGCATTAAGATGATTTTTGGTTCATTTGGATGTTTTGTCTCAAGCACTTGCAGCTGATTTAATACCTCTGGTACATATTTTGAGCTTTTATATTTCCAGTCAAGACTGTCAATTGTCCAATCCCAGTATACAAAGCCTTTTTGTTTTAAACGTGCCTTTTGCTGATCCGTTAAATTTGGGGCGCTGCCATAAGGTGTTCTCACAAGATGTGTATACTCACCTGTGACAGAAGCCAAAATGCGCTGATCTTCCTTCATCTCATTGACGGGAGAATCACTTTTTTGATAAAAGCGTTTCACATCATGTGTGATACCATGAAGCCCTAACTGATGACCTTCTTGATGAAGTCTTTTCACAGCTGCCGGGTGTTCCTTAATCTGCGGCCCAAGCATAAAGAATGTGGCCTTTACTTGATGCGCTTTGAGCACATCTAAAAGCTGATTTGATGTCGCTGACGGACCATCATCAAAGGTTAAAAAGATCGTTTGATCCGTTACATGTTTGTTTGGGTTGATCTTAAAATGTGCATCTAATGTTTTCGTAGAATCATCTTTTGCTTTCAGACTTGTGCTTGTGTCTCGGAATTGACTGCTCGCAGACATTTTAGCCGGCTGATCTGCTGCCTGCATATTGGTTTTAGATATATCCCAAATAAAAAAGAGGATCAGTGACAGAATCACTAAACCAATCGCCTTTGAGAGCAGCATCGTGTTTGAAGGTGTCTGTTTTTTCGTAACCCGTTGCATTACAATCGCTCCAATAAATCAAAAATTTGTGTCGAATCATGTAGTAGATTCTGTCTTTTTTCGCTGTTTTTTGTCGTGCTCATATCGATTAAGTATACAGGAAAAAAGAGCCTATGAATATAGAAGATGCTAAAAAATTGGAATCTTTTTGGTTATGAGTCTATGTTTGTTACAATAGAAAGTTGACCATTTATCATGATGTGAAATAATTCTGAATAATCATTGAAACGTACTCATTTATCCGCTAAGATAGCATCAGACTCAACCATTAATGCGAAGCGAAGGGGAGATTCCGTATGAAAGTATTGTATAATGGCGATTTCATTGAAAAAAAGGATGCACATGTTGATATTGAAGACAGAGGCTATCAATTTGGTGACGGCGTCTATGAGGTCATCCGTGTATACAATGGGACTTTGTTTACATTAAAAGAGCATACAGAGCGTCTGTTCAAGAGTGCAAAAGAAATCGGCATTCATCTTCAAGGTGCAGTATCAGATATGGAAGAAAAGTTAAAACAGCTCGTCGCCCACAACCAATTAACAGATGGAGGTGTGTATATTCAAGTCACGCGGGGCGTCGCACCGCGTAAACATCAATATGGCGATTCTCTCACTCCTCAAATCACAGCATATACGTTCCAGGTGAAAAAGCCTGTTCATGAGCAGACAGCTGGTGCAAAGGCCATATTATCTGAGGACCTTCGCTGGTTAAGATGTGATATTAAAAGCTTAAATCTCTTATATAACGTCATGGAAAAGCAGAAGGCATCTGAAGCTGGTGCATTTGAAGCCATTCTCATTAGAGATGGTTTTGTGACTGAGGGAACCTCCTCGAATGTATATGCCGTCATTGATGGCGTGATTCGCACACATCCAGCAAACAATCTTATTCTAAACGGTATTACCCGTAGAAAGCTTCTTGAGGTATGTAAAGAAGAGGGATGCAGTGTTGAAGAAACTTGTATAAGTAAAGAAGAGCTGCTGCGCGCGCAGGAAATCTTCATCAGCTCGACGACGGCTGAAGTCATTCCGATTGTTGAAATTGATGGCCAGCCAGTAGGGGAAGGCGTTCCAGGAGAGTTGACAAAGCGTGTACAGGAAGGCTTCCAGCAAAAAATTAAACATGAAAGTGAAGCATCTATTTCTTCATAAATAAAGAGAGGCTGTAAACCAATGTTTACAGCCTTTTGTGATTCTTTTATTTTACAATAAGCACAGGTATATCTGATTTTGATGATAACTTTTCACTTACACTGCCAAAGAGCATTTTTTTCAATCTGCTTTGGTCACGTGCTCCCATGACGATGAGGTCTGCTGATATGTCTTCAGCATATTCGATAATCGCTTCCGCTGGTTCCCCCTCAACAATTTCAATGGCAGCTTCAAACTGCTCCTCATTTAAAAGCATTCTTGCTTCTGCAACGACCTCTTCTGTATGATCTTCAAAAATCAAGGGACTTTGCTGTTCATCATGAGGTACATACACAGGGGGTGTTTGAAGGTCTGCCATGCCGCCGCCGATATAAGCTCCGCCAGTCATTGGGCGTGGTGCATCAAACACCTGTCTGCTTGATTTGCCATCATGTGCATAGGCAACAGTCAGCTTGGCATTCAAGGTTTTGGCTAGAGCGATTGCCTTTTTTAATGCTTTCTTACTGTCTTCATGTCCATCAAACGCAACGACCATCCGATCAGCTTGAAACAATGTCCTCATTCCTTTCAAAAGGAGTCTTTACACTCATGGTATACCCGTTATCTGAAAAAGATACACATAAAGGCGGTGAACTTTTTGTTAGAAAATTTCATTTATTGAAAAATATTTATTGACAAAATGATGACAGCCACTATAAGATAAAAAAAGATTCAAGAGCCAAAAGGAGGAAATGTCATGTGCAACATTGGAAGAATGAAGTCAAACTGCATGAATGGGTTGATTCACGTGACAATTACACCTTCATTGGTCATTGAAAAGGGACTCGTATGTTCCAATTGATCGGATGAATCAAGGCGTATGTTGCGTATTTGTCAACATGCGCCTTTTTACATGACTAAAAGAGGCGTACCAGACAGCTGGTTGCCTCTTTTTTTGTTGTATTCATTTCGCATTTCGAAATAAAGGGATGGAGATCAACAAGTAAATGAAGAGGAGTGAAAGCATGTGAACATGCCAAAAGCAAGACAAATGACAAAAACCAAAAAAACGAAACAAGGTGACAGCCAGGAAAATCTAGAAAGCGGCTAGCTTTAAAAGGAGAGACAAACATGTTTTCAGTATTTGCGAAATTAGGCTGGTTCTTCAAACAAGAGTGGAGGCGTTATACGATCGCCATTACGCTTCTGCTCATTGTGAATGTGCTTGAAATGCTGCCGCCAAGATATCTTGGGCAGGCAGTTGATGACATTCGTTCTGGTCAATTTACAACATCCAGTATTGTGTTTTATGTAACCATTTTTTGCTTGCTAGGTGTCGTCGTCTATACGCTGACATATTTTTGGATGTATCAGTTATTTGGCGGCGCAAATGTCATGGAGCGTGTGATGCGCGGGAAGCTCATGCGTCACTTACTTAAGATGACACCCACCTTTTATGAAAAGAAAAAAACCGGTAATTTAATGGCATTAGGTACAAACGATTTAAATGCTGTGGCTTTAACGACAGGTTTTGGCGTTCTGACATTGGTTGATTCCACTGCTTATATGCTGATGATCTTCTTTACGATGGGGCTGACGATTAGCTGGAAATTAACCTTAATGGCGATCATCCCTATGCCGCTGATGGCGCTCTTGATTGCGTATTATGGCAGCAAGATTCATGATCGCTTTACAGTTGCTCAAGATGCATTTGGTGATATGAACGATCGCGTCCTTGAATCAGTCGCAGGTGTCCGGGTTATTCGGTCTTTTGTACAGGAGAAACAAGATGTCGAACGCTTTCGCCAAATGACAGATGATGTATTTCAAAAAAATATGAGAGTGGCGATCATTGATTCATTGTTTGAGCCGACAGTGAAATTACTTGTCGGTGTCAGCTACTTAATTGGAATCGGCTACGGAGCCTATCTTGTGTTCCAAAGTGATTTAACCATTGGTGAGCTTGTAGCATTTAACGTCTATCTTGGAATGATGATCTGGCCAATGTTTGCGATAGGCGAATTGATTAATATTATGCAAAGGGGAAATGCGTCGTTAGACCGGTTGAATCATACACTCAGCTACAAGCCGGATGTCACAGACGCTTCTCAGCCAAAAACGTTACAAGAGCCTGGCGATATTCAGTTTGATCACGTGACATTCAGGTATCCAACTTCCCCTAAAGATAATTTAATTGATGTGTCCTTTACGGTTCGAAAAGGGCAGACAATCGGAATTGCAGGCAAAACAGGAAGCGGTAAAACGACTATCGTAAAACAGCTTCTGCGCCAGTATCCAACAGGTGATGGTCAAATCCTGCTATCAGGAGTCCCAATCCAAGAGATCGAATTGGATCAGCTATTTCAATGGATCGGATACGTACCGCAGGATCATATCCTTTTTTCAAAAAGTGTAGAAGAGAATATGCGCTTTGGTCATCGGGACGCAAAACAAAATGAATTAGCACAAGCGATCAAAGATGCTTACTTTGAAAAAGATTTACGTCTTTTGCCAGAGGGTCTCGAAACCATGGTGGGGGAAAAAGGTGTGGCGCTGTCAGGTGGACAAAAGCAGCGAATTTCCATTGCGCGCGCTTTATTAATAGACCCCGACATTTTAATACTGGATGACTCGCTTTCTGCGGTAGATGCAAAAACAGAAACCGCTATTTTAGAAAATTTAAGGCATAATCGTCATGGGAAAACGACGTTTATTACGACTCATCGTCTATCAGCTGTTGAGCATGCGGATCTCATACTTGTCATGGAAGAAGGACGCATTGTCCAAAAGGGCACCCACGAAGAGCTCATTCAGCAAGATGGGTGGTACAAAGAACAATTTCTGCGTCAGCAGCTGACAAACCAGCTGGAAGGAGGGGATGAGGCATGACAACAGGAAGAAGACTCCTTGCCTACGCACTCCTTTATAAGAAAGTACTGTCTGTTGCCTTGATCTTTCTCATCATTGCAGTAGGTGCTGAACTGACAGGACCATTTATTGGGAAGAAAATGATTGATGATCATATTTTAGGTGTAGAAAAACCGTATGTCGAAGTCAATGAAAAAACAGACAAAACCGTTTATTACCAGGGAAATAACTATATACGAAGCGATCGATTAGACAGTGGTATGAAATCCGGAAAACAAATCAATGTGGTGCAAGTCGGATTCGGTTACTATTTTGTAAATGAGCCGATTCGTTTTGATGGAAACCGAAAGATATCCGGAGATCAGCTTACCATTGAAAATGGGAACGAGCGCGAGACTTATCAAGTACAGCGTTTATCCAAAGAGGAAATTTTCTCTTTTTATGAGCCGGAAATCAGTGGTTTGGTGCAGCTTGTTCTATTTTATCTAGGGCTTCTCGTCATTGCGATTTTCTTTCAGTATGCGCAGCATTATCTGCTACAGCGGATAGCCAATCGAATTATTCAAAAAATGAGGGTTGATGTATTTGAGCATATTCAAACGCTGCCTATCCGGTATTTTGATAATTTACCGGCTGGAAAGGTCGTAGCGAGGATTACCAATGACACTGAAACCATTCGTGATTTATATGTGACAGTCCTCGCTAATTTCGTGACGAGTGCTATTTACATGATTGGAATTTATATTGCCATGTTTTTATTAAATGTGAAGCTGGCACTCATTTGTTTGGTGGCGGTACCGATTATTTTCCTATGGTCAATGACCTACAGAAAGTTTGCATCAGTGTACAACCACCGCATTCGTTCGATCATTAGTGACATCAATGCCAAGCTAAATGAAGCCATTCAAGGGATGACCATTATTCAAGCGTTTCGTCATGAAAAAGTGACGAAAGAGGAATTTGATGAGCTGAACAACAATCACTTTCGATATCAGCGAAAGATGCTGCATTTAAATTCACTTCTGTCGCATAACTTGGTTAACCTGCTTCGGAATTTAGCATATGTGGCACTCATTTGGTATTTTGGCGGTGCGTCCTTAAGTGCGACGGGCATTGTGTCAATTGGTGTGCTCTATGCGTTTGTCGATTATTTAAATCGATTATTTCAGCCGATTACAGGCATTGTGAACCAATTCTCGAGATTGGAATTAGCAAGGGTTTCATCGGAAAGGGTTTTCCGATTATTAGATGAGCCAGGAACAACAGTGGAAGAACCTGTTCAAAAGAAAATGGAGGGACACATTCAGTTCCAAGATGTCACCTTTGCTTATAATGAAGGAAATAATGTATTAAAGAACATTACGTTCGAGGCCAAAAAAGGCCAGACGGTTGCACTTGTGGGGCATACCGGTTCTGGGAAAAGCTCGATCATGAACTTGCTGCTGCGTTTTTATGACATTCAGCAAGGAGACATTTTCATAGATGGGGAAAGCATTTATCACCAGTCACGCCAAACGTTGCGTAAACAAATGGGCATTGTGCTTCAAGACCCGTATTTATTTTCCGGAACGATTGCATCCAATGTCAGCTTAGGAAATGAAGACATTAAAAGAGAAACGATTGAATCATCATTAAAGCAAGTAGGCGCAGTAGAGTTATTGAAGCACCTGCCAAAAGGATTTGATGAACCAGTCGTTGAAAAGGGAAGTACTCTTTCCTCAGGGGAACGTCAGTTAATCTCATTTGCCCGTGCATTAGCGTACGATCCAGCGATCTTAATTTTAGATGAAGCCACCGCAAACATTGATACAGAAACAGAAGCGATCATTCAGCGGGCGCTTGATGTCGTCAAAGAAGGACGAACGACTTTTGTCATTGCTCACCGATTATCCACCATTAAGAAAGCCGATATGATTTTGGTATTAGAAAAAGGTGAAATTGTCGAGCGAGGCAGTCATGATCAACTCATGCAGCAAGAAGGGCTGTATGCGCAAATGTACGAACTGCAAAAGGGTGCTGTTGCAAACAGCTAATGAATAACAAAAAAGAGCCTATTCACTTTGAATGAGGCTCTTTTTATTTGCATAAAAAGTCGAGGATTCGTTTTTGACCTCGACCTTTACTAGTTATATCGTTTACACGAGCTGCATCATCAGTAGGCAATGCCGACGCGTTGATGTACAAATTCCTTCGAATTTAACTGCTGATATAAAAAGTGTGCGGTATCTTCAACTGAAATTTTCTTTCCATCTATAGGGAGAAAATCTTTTTCATAGCGATATGACCGTGTCACATCTCCATCTGGTAAATAGGTTGGACAAATAATGGTCCAATCTAGATCAGTCGATTGAAGGATTTCAAACGCTTTGGCATGCTCTTTAGCTGCTCGGGAAGTAGTCCGCCTTGATTCATTTGTTTCAAAACGGTAAAGTTCCGGCTGCTGCCTTGCCTTTAAAATACCTGCCGTACCAATTGTAATAATTCTTGAAGTATTTGATTGCTTCATGGCTTGTACGATATGCTCCATTGAAACAGATAATGTATCATCACCATCTGTTGATAGACAGCTCACAACAATATCTGCTCCTTTGATCGTCTCAAGCACATCTTCTCGATTTCTTGAATTGCCGGTGACTTGAAACATACCCGCAAGCATTTCTTCTCGGTTTGTCCGAATCAATGAACGAACTATGTAACGATCATCTACTTGAACGAAACGAAGAAATGCTTGTCCTACACGTCCATGAGCACCGAAAAGAGCTATTTTCATCTGTTCGATCCCTCCACTACATACTATAAGTGAAAAGAACCCAAAATGGTACAACTTTTATGTGATGCTTTTTTTATAAAAGTGAAAGGACCGAATACTATGAGCATATTCACATAATAGAGAGATCCCTACAAATTGTAGAAGTTCAAAGTTCATACCGGAAATAATGTCCATGAAGATCCGCTCCTTTCTACTACATGATATGAGCTGGAAAGGAGATTGGTGAGGGATAAAAATAAAAAAAGAAGACACCTTAAGAGGTGCCTTCTATGATCCAAATATGAAATTAAGCTTGTGTTCCACCCATGTGTTGTTGAGCGTAAGATACAAGACGCTTAGTGATTTCTCCACCAACTGATCCGTTAGCGCGAGATGTTGTTTCTGCACCAAGGTTTACACCGAATTCAGAAGCGATTTCGTACTTCATTTGGTCGATTGCTTGCTCTGCTCCAGGAACTAGTAATTGATTTGAACTATTAGAATTTGCCATGATGTGAATCTCCTTTTTGTATATGATTTGGTTTTTGGTTGGGTTTGCTGGAATCGCACCAGCGAAATGAGCAAGTCATTTGCCACTTGGCAAAACCCAATGCAGTAACTGCTTTGTACTAAGTATTATGGTGATTTCTGAAAAAAACATACGAGAAAAGAACATGGTAAATGTTGTTCAACATGCAAAAAAACCATCACTCAATCATGAGTGATGGTGCTGCATGTATCTCTTTATTCAGCGGAGCGAATGCGGAGCTCCGTATCCGAGTCAAAGAAGTGGGCTTTGTTCATATCGATGGCAAGAGGTATAGACTGTCCAGCCTGAACATCGGTACGAGAATCAACACGAGCAATAAACGATTGACCATCGAGAGAAGAGTAAAGCATCGTTTCTGCTCCCATTAATTCAGCAACTTCTACGTTGGCATCGATCTTTGTGCCCTCAGATGCCTCTATAAACACGGGTTCATCATGAAAATCTTCTGGTCTGATACCAAGGATGATATCTTTTCCGATATAACCTTGGCTGCGTAATACCTTCATCTTTCCTTCTGGTACACGAATATGCGTTTTTCCAACTGCAATGGCACCGTCAGAGAGCTTTCCTGTGAAAAAATTCATCGCAGGAGAGCCAATGAATCCACCTACAAATACATTCTCTGGATTTTCATATACATCCTTCGGCGCTCCAACCTGCTGAATAAAGCCATCTTTCATCACAACAAGGCGAGTAGCCATTGTCATAGCTTCAGTCTGATCATGTGTGACATAGATAAATGTCGTTTGCAGACGCTGATGAAGCTTAGATATTTCAGCACGCATCTGAACGCGAAGTTTTGCATCTAAATTAGAAAGCGGCTCATCCAAAAGAAAGACCTTTGCATCACGCACAATTGCTCTCCCAAGTGCAACACGTTGTCTTTGACCGCCAGACAGAGCTTTTGGTTTTCTGTCTAAATATTGCTCAAGCCCCAATATTTTCGCAGCATTTCGAACCCGCTCATCAATTTCTGTTTTCGGGAACTTCCGCAGCTTTAATCCAAAAGCCATATTATCGTATACATTCATGTGAGGGTACAAAGCATAGTTTTGGAAAACCATTGCGATATCCCGGTCTTTTGGTGCTACATCATTCATCCGTTTTCCGTCTAACAGAAAATCCCCTTGTGAAATCTCTTCAAGTCCTGCAATCATGCGAAGGGTTGTTGATTTTCCGCACCCAGATGGACCAACAAACACGATAAATTCTTTATCTTCTATATGTAGATTAAAGTTGTCTACTGCTGTTACCTTGTTATCATACACTTTATAAATTTGATTGAGCATCATTTCAGCCATAGATGATAACCTCCCCATCCTCTTATTGAAAGCGCTTTACTTGTAAATAAAGTGTATAAAATGGGGAAGCGTCTGTAAATGGACAACATGCACAACATCTCATTTTCACTTTTGGGCAGGATGCTCATGTCATTGATTGTTATGAAAGGTCGAGAAGATTCATCATAAAATAAACAGCAGATGCTTCTGGAAAATGCCGTATATCGATTCCTGTGCGCTCAATAAATTTATCGATTCGATATTGAAGGCTGTTTCTGTGAACATATAAAGCTTTTGCTGCCTTGGATGCATTTAAGTTACATTGCATATAGGTCATGAGGGTGCGGTAAACGTCCCGATCAAGGACCGCCTCTTTAAAAGCATCTGAAATAGCATGAGAGAGCGCGGATTCATCATAACGTATGAGTGATGGCAGACATTGATAAAATGTGGAAATCCCTGATCTAAGCTTGCCTCGCTGCACATGGTCCAAGAAAAGTTTCTGTTCATTTAACAATTTTTTTTGTAAATGTCCATTTGGCAAATGGAGCTGTCCTTGTAAAAAGACTGAGTCTGTTAAAAAGTCACTTGTAATGGCTAGAGACAAATCATTTAGCAGATCTAATTGACTATTTTCTGATGTAGCGTTTGTTTGAATCAGCATCGCTGTATCAGCGCCTGTCCAAATGAAATGAGCATGTTCGAGGCTGTGAACCACAGCCTCTTTTATTTGCTGCCTTTGTTCTGCTTGATGGGACATTTTAAAATAATATACACGGACGGGGTGCTGAACGGTTAGTGGTTTGTTATCAAAAAGATAGCTGTACCATTTTTGTTCATCCTCAGTCTGCTTTGTATGAGAAAGATCAATTGGTGTAAGGAAAGTATTGAGAAGAAGTGTTTCTCTCGCTGTAAGCTCTGATTTGTCTACTCCAAATAATTCGCCTTCGTCTGTTTGATACCAAAGAATTTGATGATCATTTGTAGGTGAGCTGATGATATGCTCTCTGTAAACAAGCTTTAATTTTTCTAACATGGCGAAGCTCCTTAAACAGTTTAATCATAGACATGGAATAGCATTAATTCGTGGATTTCTTCTTTTAAGGTTGGTTCGACTTCATGAGGTGGAAGCTGGGAGCCCCATTCAATATCACCTGTTTTGTGGTAGATGCCTTCGTAGTGCGCACCATTGTGAAAAAAGGATATTTTCCAGCCTGGCAACTGTGCTTTCTTAAAGAGAGGTTTCCATTGAAAATGAGAAATCATATCATCATTGCCTCCTTGCTTTTATTGATGAAACAATAAATAAACACGACAATACGGAAACAACCTTGAACTTGATTTTATTGTATCTCATCTGATGAAAAGAGCATAGGAAAAGCATAGATTTCATAACACCATCAATTTAAAACGAAAAACAGTTAGTAGACGTTCGTGTGGTCTGTAGTTGTTGAGGTCGTTTGTGAAAGATAAGATGCATAATCCATGATTCTTTTCCCAATCAGCCTTTCTGAGTTTCGCAATGAAACATGCTGGAAAATCTCGCGGCCAGGGCGAGAATTGGCTTCAAACATCCAGATAGCTCCTGTCTGATCAATGCCTAAATCAAAACCGATTTCACCAATATGACCGGACATTTTTTCATCTATCACCTGACTAAGCGTGATGGCAGTATAAGAAAGCTGCTCTAAAGTTTTCAAACGCTTCTTCTTTTCTGGAAAAACATCATAAAGTGTTTTTACTAAGCCACCATGTAAATGGTGAGTCGTTACTGTGTGATTGCCAGAGACTTTTGCTGCTGCTGCCGTGACTGTCCAATGGCCGTACTTATTTTTATTCGTATGAACTCTGAAATCCATTGGTTGATTGTCTATTTGAAGAAGTGCAATGCCTTGTTGAGCCATAAAGTCTTGAATTGCGTGATCTTTCCGGAGCTTGGTCACGAAATGCTCTATTGAGTCATATGGAACAGCGCTTCCGTGATTTGAGCATACAGTGATTCCATGAGCCGTCTTCTTTAATTGATAAATACCGTCGCCGTGACTTCCATTCGATGGTTTTAAGTATATGACCTGATGTAGATGGAGGAGTGTTTCTATTTTATTTAGAGCGTCCACCGGATCCAATTGTATGGAATGTGGAAGAAAAGGACATGTTTTTTCATCTGTTAACAGTTGTTCATGAATATCCCATTTATTAAAAAAATAAGGGTTGAACCAAGGAATATCATAGTCTTGTGTGAGTTTACGCTTTGTTTCTTGAATGAATGCCGACTGAGCAGCCTTTCTATTTGGAAGACGGTCGTAAATGACTGACGGCAGAGGCATCTGTTTTTTAACCCATGTTTGCTGTTGGTACAACAACCCTTCTACTATTCCTTTATCCCAATCAATAGAATGTGTACCAAAAAGGTAGGCAAATCCAGCATGCTGCCTGAAAGAGTGCAGCAGTTTGATAAAAAAGTCTGATCTCGTTCCTAGTGGCTGCGCGCTTTGCCCAAAACCTGCGGTGAAAATGCCAAGCAGCGGCCCTATAAACAGTGTATGATCAACGGCGATCACATCAGCTTTTGATTGATAAGGAATTAGTAAATTTCTATATAGATTTTCTGATAATAAAATTTTATTTGGATGTTGATGATAGGAAACGGTGAAGTCATCTACTAAACGGGACCCTAAAGCAAGAGAATAGATCGCATCCTGCTGTTTAAAATGGGCGGGAAGATGAACTGTTTTTTCACTTGTGAGATGAGGGGCGATGATGAAGCGATTTTTGTTCATAAGAAACCTCCTTCGGTTGAGACGTCATCGATTGAGCATGTGCAAGAATGGTACGAATCAATTGATCTTCCTTGTCAGGATAAGTTTTTAAAAAAACGGATCGCCCTGGCTTTGATCTTATATTTGATATGAAAAGCCTGCCTTCACTTGTATGGAGTAAGTCTACAGCGAATTCAAAGCAAGGGGAGAAGGTTTTATCTATATATGCTGGGAGAGATGCTTGAATGGATGCAATATCATCTAAAAGAAGCTCTTTGATGTGCGGCTGCAATGTGTTTAGATAGTGATCAAAGCCTATCATGGGAGCTGATTTTTGTATAATGTTTAAATGACTATTTTCTGTAGGTGATTTTGTGTGAATCCCTATGCGATTCCATTGATTTTGTGAATCTTTCATAAGGAAAATCCTTATTTCATTGAATAAAAAGTCTTTTTGATCACTCGTCTGAAAAAATTGAAGGAAATATCGGCCTACGTACTTTTTGCACCAGCGCTCTATATCTGATGAACGCGAAAATGTGATGACTTGCTCGGGACTTAGCTGAACAGTGAAAGTGTTGTCTTTTAAGAAAATGAAGTAAGTAGATGCTGCATGCTGTTGAGAGAGCGGCTGCATTTTACAATAACCGTCTTTCCTTACCATGTTGAGAAGGTCTGATGGCTCTTTTAATAATGAGCAGACAGGTAAATATGGCTGTAAAGAAGGGAGGAGACGGAGCTGCTCAAATAGCATCATTTTATTTGAAATACCTGTATTCAAAAAATCTGTTTTCGGATACTTTTTCAGCCATTCCATGATTGGTTTTGCTTTTTTAGATTGTGCGTCATGCTTGTAAAGGCATCGATCGTAAATCAAGTCAGGAATCTCAAATTCTACTGCGGCAAATCCTTGACCATTCGTATAAGTTTGACCTTGTATCAAATTTGAAGCCGGCTTTAAATCAAATGGTGTAAAACGAACAACCTTTAAACCATAAGAAGGGGCAGCTTTGGCTAACCCACGAGTGAATGCCTCTTCATACTTTGAAGAAAGGGTCACAATACCTAATGTTGATGTCATTAAAAAACACCTTCTTTTCAACTTCTTTTTTTACCAGCACAAAAACACTTTTTCATGATTTTACATAAAGATTGCGCTCCTTTATCATTACGACAGATCGATTGATCATATGTCTAGCAACATGCTTCATTTGCTTGGGGACTTGACAACAACTATAATACGTATAGATTAAACCAATAAACATCGGGTGTTGTTTGAAAGGTAGATGACGACTTTGAATATATTCACAACGTTTATCTTTATGATTGTTATAGGCGCAGTCATAGGAGCAGCGACAAACCATCTTGCAATTAAAATGCTTTTTCGGCCTTATAAGCCATACTATTTATTTGGGAAACAGCTTCCATTTACACCAGGGCTCATTCCTAAAAGAAGAGACGAAGTAGCCAAGCAGGTTGGTGTCATGGTTATGGAGCATTTGCTCACGCCAGAAGGAATTCAAAAGCGATTTGAATCATCGGAGGCAAAGCAGGAGATCTTGCATACAGTCCATCGATATATTGACAAAGGCGCTGAAATGGAGATAACAGTGCTATCTTTGCTTGAAAGATTCGGCGTATCACAGGCTGACGTCAAAGCAGATGAATGGATCCATCAGTGGTCTGATCAAAAGCTCAATTCACTGCTTGAAAAATATAATGAGCAAACTTTATCTGAATTGCTTCCGCTAGATGTGGAAAACAAAATATCTTCAAAAATTCCAGATGCAGCAGATTATATTTTAAAGAGAGGGATTCATTATTTTGAAAGCGAGGAAGGTAAAGCAAGACTTGGCAATATGATTGATGATTTCTTAAAGGAACGAGGCATGCTTGGCAGTATGGTTCAAATGTTTCTAGGGAATTCAAGCTTAATTGATCGGGTACATCCTGAAATCATCAAATTTTTAAGAAACGCAGAAACAAAAAGATTTTTATCAGATTTGCTTGTTCAAGAATGGGACAAGGTGAAGCAGTTTTCTCTTCAGGAGCTAGATGAAAAATGGAATGTGAAGGAGCTTGCTTATAGTGTGAAAAAGCAATTGCTTTCACACTTCTCTACAAAGCTGATATTAGACAAGCCAGTTGGATATTATGTCAGTGCAGTAGCGCTTGATCTCAAAACACACTTTGCACCAGTGCTTGTCGACAAGGGGATTAAAGCAGCATCGAATGCTTTAGAGGGACTGCTCGCAAAGCTCAAATTTGAAGATATCATTCGTGAGCAGATTGAACATTTTCCGCTTAAAAAAATGGAGGAGCTTGTGATTAGCATTTCCAACAATGAACTTAAAATGATCACGTTTTTAGGCGGTTTTTTAGGCGGATTAATCGGCGCAATTCAAGCAATCTTTGTCACGCTATTTTAAGACAAGCTAGAGAAATTTTGATGAATTCATTGTATATATGTGCAAACGAAAGCCATAGTTTGTTATAGTGGAGTGGTGTCCGCCGATCATATCGGTGATAACGGATAGAAAGGAGACATAACATGTCTGTAAATGTTTATGATGTTGCATATGACCTTGAAAAAGCTCTGCGTCATAGCGAAGAATATTCAACTTTAAAAAATCTTTATGATGAGGTAAACGCGGATGAGTCCTCTAAAAGAATGTTCGAGAACTTCCGGGACATTCAAGTAAACCTTCAACAAAAACAAATGACTGGTCAAGAGATCACACAAGAAGAAGTGGAGCAAGCTCAAAAAACAGTGGCACTTGTTCAACAGCACGATAAAATCTCTCAGTTGATGGAAGCAGAACAACGTGTGAGTGTTCTCATCGGAGAATTAAATAAAGTGATCATGAAGCCTCTTGAAGAGCTTTATGGGAATCCAGAAGAAAATAATTAATGAAAAGGGCGATGATATTCGCCCTTTTTTTATTTCACATGTTCCCTGTCCAACTTTTCAAAAAAAGGTTGTCGAAGCTCATAAATTCTGCGATAATACTTATATTGAAAGTGCTTTCAAATGAGCGCTCTCATGGGACAATTGGGTGCGTTTCACTTGGGATTTAAGGCGATTAGCCAAACGAGAGAGAAGCGCTTCTGGGAGAAACGCAAAGCATAAGGGGATCTGATATAAGCAATGCTTTGGTGTGTGAAAGATAAGGGGATCATGGGGAGCTTCATCACCTCATTGTGACGCATCCAAACCATACATAAAAAAAAGCCTAGGGGTAGGCTTTTTTTATTTGCAAAAGATTCATAACACAGGGCTCTTTCAACTGCATGTTCTAAAGCACCAAGCTAGGGCATATCCTCATCGTAAGTACAGTCATCAAGAAGGGGGATGCCTCAGTGTCAAAAAAACTACTTGCACTCAATATAGATGGAACGTTACTTCGTTCCAATGGAAAAATCCATTCCGCTACAAAAGAAGCTGTGGAATACGTGAAGAAAAAAGGGGTTTACGTGACGCTTGTCACCAACCGGCATTTTCGTTCCGCACAAAAAATAGCCAAGGCGTTGAAGATTCCAACGTCAACCCTTGTGACGCATAGTGGTGCATTTATCGCGAATAAACTCGATGAGCCGCTTCATGTGAAGAAACTAACGGAAGAAAAAACATTTAATCTTGTGCAAATTCTTGAAAGCTTTGATTGTAATGTTCGCTTACTGCATGAAAAATTCTCAATTGGCAACCGGAAAAAAACGCAGTCACAGCTGATGGGAAAGACGTTGATTCATCCGTCTGATCCAATTTTCTATCCTGTGCAATTTGTTGAATCGCTAAGTGATATGCTGATGGATGAACCGGTCAGTACACCGGTGATTGAAGTATATTCGGCCGCAGAGCTTCAGCCTGAAATTCACCGAACCATTCAACAAGCTTTTCCATCTGTCGATCTTATTCAGATCAGTGATGAGAAAATGAATATCGTATGCAAAGGCGTATCGAAAGAAGCGGGGCTTTCTCTTTTGACTTCAGCATTAGGTTTGACTTTAGAAGATACGGTGGTCATTGGGCAGGGGACAGATGACATCCCAATGCTCGAATTGGCTGGCTTAGGCGTTGCGATGGGAAATGCCCCTCATTCTGTTAAGCGTAAAGCCGATTGGGTGACACGTTCGCACGATGAACAGGGAGTCGCTTATATGATCAAAGAATACTTTAGAATGCAGCAAAGAGAAGGATTTTTACATCAATTCGATATTAAACGATAATATAGACGAAGGCCCTGTCAATCAAGAAATGGCAGGGCCTTCAACTGTTCCAGTCATTGCTTTTCCTACATAGATTTTGTAAAATGAAACAAGTTTGAAGATAAAGGTGATACGATGCGAATTTTAATTAAAGGGCTGTCAGATGAACGATTTCATCGCCCGCTTGTTAATATAGCCAATTTATTTGAAGAAGATAGTGAAGTGCTGTTTGATACAGGAGAATTAGAAGATGGCTTAACCATGGTGTTTAGCTGGAAAGAAGAAAATGGAACGGTGGAAGCATCTGGTCACATCGCTGGATCAGACATCACTAGTCGTTTTTCGCGAGACGTCCCAGAGGGCTTGAACGATAAGGAGCGCTGGAAGCAAATCAAAAACACAGTGCTGTCTGTTTATTTACATCTGCTTCAGGAGTACACAGGAATGACGCAAAAGTGGGGTATTCTCACAGGGATACGTCCTACAAAATTACTCCATAAGATGCTGAGAGAAGGCATGACAAAGGAAGACGCGCATGCCGCATTAAAGCGTGATTATTTGATTCATGATGAAAAAATCGATTTGATGCAGGAGATTGTCGACCGTCAGCTTCAAGCGATTCCTGACCTGTATGACCTTCAGCAGGAAGTAAGTATTTATATTGGTATTCCTTTCTGCCCAACCAAATGCGCTTATTGCACGTTTCCTGCTTATGCGATTAAAGGACAAGCTGGAAGAGTGGGAACGTTTTTGTTTGGTCTGCATTATGAGATGCAAAAAATCGGTACTTGGCTAAAAGAACATGGTATCAAAGTGACGACTGTTTATTTTGGCGGAGGTACGCCGACGAGTATCACTGCGGAAGAAATGGATTTGCTGTATGAAGAAATGTATCGCTCGTTCCCTGATGTGAAACATATACGGGAAGTGACTGTCGAAGCAGGACGTCCTGATACGATTTCACCTGATAAGCTAGAGGTGCTAAACCGATATCATATTGACCGGATTAGCATCAATCCACAATCGTATGAGAATGAAACACTGAAAGCCATTGGCCGGCACCATAGTGTAGAAGAAACGATTGAAAAGTATCACTTATCAAGACAGTATGGCATGAATAACATTAATATGGACTTAATTATTGGTTTGCCGGGAGAAGGGCTAAAGGAATTCCAGCATTCCTTGCAGCAGACTGAAGAACTTAAGCCTGAATCTTTAACCGTGCATACGCTCTCCTTTAAAAGAGCTTCTGAGATGACGCGCAATAAGGACAAATATCAAGTAGCAGACCGAGAAGAAATCACACGTATGATGGATGAAGCGGTCGCTTGGACGAAAGCACATGACTATCATCCCTATTATTTATATAGACAAAAAAACATCTTAGGGAACCTTGAAAATGTCGGGTATTCATTGGATGGGCAGGAAAGTTTGTATAATATCATTATTATGGAAGAAGTGCAGACAATCATTGGGATTGGATGCGGTGCTGCTAGTAAATTCATTGATCCGCGTTCAGGAAAAATTACGCAGTATGCCAATCCAAAAGATCCAAAATCGTATAATGACCGCTATGAACACTATACCGAAGAGAAAATTGAATTTCTTGAGTCATTATTTGTTCCTCACGTTTAAACACTGCGGTGACGCAGTGTTTTTTTCATTTGTAAAAGGGTATATAAGTGATAAAAAGTTAAAGCAGGTGTACATATGATTGATGTGATCGGAATTGGGATTGGGCCCGCCAATTTAGGTTTGGCGGCTTTGTTAGAGGAGTATGAAGATGTTTCATGCTGTTTTTTTGAACAGGAGTCCGAGTTTGCCTGGCATCCTGGTATGCTGATCAAAGGAACGGATTTACAAGTCTCCTTTTTAGCTGATCTTGTGACGATGGCGAATCCAAGGAGCAGGTATACATTTTTAAATTATTTACATGAATCAAATAGACTTCACCGGTTCTATACATTTGAACAGTTTGACATTCCGCGAAGAGAATTCAATGAGTATTTATCATGGGTCGCAGGTGAATTAGATAGCTGTCAATTTGGGATGAAGGTAGAGGAAGTGACGGACTGCCAAGGTGGTTATCTTGTGAAAGTCCGGCGATTGAAGGATGGATCGCTTTCTGAGTATCGTGCAAAGCATGTCGTGCTTGGAACAGGGAGCAAACCGATGATTCCTGTCGATGTGCCTGATGCTGCACTGCCATATGTGACACATAGCAGCCGTTATTTAGACCAGCAGGAAGAACTTCATGAAGCTGAGTCGGTGACGGTGATTGGCTCTGGGCAGAGTGCAGCCGAAATCTTCTTAGACCTGCTTCAGCATCAAAAGAAAGGACAGCAGCTTTCGTGGTTTACGCGATCTAGTGAATTTAGAGAGCTGGAGACGGCAGAGCTTGGCCAGGAGCTATTTACACCGAAGTACGTCGAATATTTCCATTCGCTTCCTTATGAAGAACGAATGAACACATTGCCTAGGCTGACTGGATTAAGAAATGGTATAGATGCATCGACGCTCTCGCGTATTTATCAGGAATTGTATCATCGGTCTGTTACAGGTGAAGAGCCATCTGTGGTGATTCAGCCAATGACCGAGCTTGAAGCGATTCAGGTGGAGGAGAATCAGTCCCTGAAGCTGCACCTAAAGCAGTGGCAGCTAAAGAAAGAAAAGAGCATAACAGCTGATCGTGCCGTATTGGCTACAGGGTACACTCCGAATATCCCGGCGTGGTTTAGTGCGTATGAACCTTTGATTGAATGGGAAAGTGAAGAGCATTTTAAAGTGACAGAAGACTTCAGGCTTGTGTTCAAAGACAAGCGCCCGCATCATTTCTTTACATTCACGCATCTTGATCACTCTCATGGAACAGCGGCGACCAATTTAAAACTATCCATCTACCGCAACCAGAAAGTGATTCAAACCATTCGCGGGGTCAAGGAAGCGCCAGTCAAGCAAGAAACAGCATTTCAGCATTTTGAATAAGATATGAAAAAGGGCCCCAAGTATAGGGCCCTTTTTCATTAGATCGTTGTTTCCTTTTTCACTTTTGGCTTTTCTGTTTTCCATTTGAAGATTTTGTTTAGAATTTGATAAATTCGCTTAGATTCCTTCGTCACAAGCGGTCCTAAAATCGCAAGGATTAAGACGTACAATGCAGCAAATGGCTTCAAGGTAGCGGCAAGTCCGCCCGCAATACCGAGCTCGGCTACAATGATCGAAAACTCTCCGCGTGATACGATGGTTAATCCAATATTAGAAGAGGCTTTATGAGAAAATCCAGCTCTTCTTCCAGCGAACATTCCAGCAGTGAAGTTCCCAATGAAGGTGAGAATCACAGCGCCGATCGCAAGCCAGAAGGCATCACCTAATGTAAATGGATCAATGCTGAGACCGAAGCTGAAGAAGAACATGGCCCCGAAGAAATCTCTAAATGGAACCACAAGATGTTCGATGCGGTCAGAGTGCTCTGTTTCTGAGAAAACAAGACCAAGTAAGAGTGCCCCAATGGCCTCTGCTACATGGATTGTCTCTGAAAAACCAGCGACAAAGAATAAAGCCGCAAAAATCACAATGATGAACACTTCGTTCGAACGGATATCGAACAACTTGTTTAATCGTTTTGGCAGCTTACGTGCGATGATAAAGAAAAGCATCATATAACCAAAAGCAATGAAAATGGATAATAAGGCACCGCTAACCGTTGTGGCATCTCCAAGGACAAGACCAGATACGACGGATAAATAAACAGCGAGGAAAATATCCTCAAACATAATGATCCCAAGAATTAACTCAGTTTCAGGGTTCGCAGTCCGTTTCAAATCAACAAGGACTTTGGCCACAATGGCACTGGATGAAATCGTGATAACCCCTGCCATAATGAGAACCTCAAGGAACCCAAACCCTGTGATAAAACCGTAAAGCAGTCCTAAGCTGAAGTTAATCAAAATATAAATAGATCCGCCGACAGCAATGGATTTGCCCGATTTAATAAGCTTTCCGACAGAGAACTCAAGTCCAAGATAGAAAAGAAGGAACAAGACGCCCATTCTGCCAAAAAACGAAATAATTTCGGTGCTTTCGATAAATTTTAGATCAATGATCCCGATGGTTGGAGCATGCGGCCCAACGATCATACCGAGGACAATGAGAAAAGGGATGATAGAGAATTTTATTTTATTGGCGATTAAGCTGGCGATGGCGATGAGAATCAGCGCCGTCCCAACTTCAAAGACTAAATGATCCATTCATCACTCTCCCCCTCTAGAAAGAAAATCACGTATCAATCGCTTTAAGTGTTTTCTTTCGCCTGAAATGACCATCGTATCATTTGCTTCAATAATCGAACCGGCACCAGGGTTCAGTAATTTTTCATTTGTATGTTTAATGATCGCAATGACGGTGACTTCATAGTTTTGCCGCACATCTAAATCACCGAGTGTATGTCCAACCGCTTTTGCGCCTTTTTCCACCTTAAACCATTCAATCATCAAGTCATTGAAGGCCATTTCAATGGTTTCAAGTGCCTGCGGTTTATACACCATGCCGCCGATAATCGCAGCGATTTGCCTTGATTCAGCATCATCGAGAGAAATGGTGGACAGCACTTCATCTGGATCATCATCGTCAAAACGATAAATCTCCCGTCTGCCATCATCATGAATCACTATCGTCATCTTTTCTCTATTTCTCGTTTCAATTTCAAATTTCTTTCCGATCCCAGGAAGATCATTTTCTTTAATATTCATTTTATCCCTCCGAATATGATAGGTTGTGTTTTTCATATAGTAATACGGATGAAATAAAATGAATCAGTAGAGGTAATTTGATTGACACATAATGGGGATCGCACACTTCATTTCCAAAAAACATAGATCAATGGATAACGCAGCTGATGGAGCAGGCTTGAGAAGAAAAACCTTTGAATCAGCCAGTGATAATCTGTTCTTTAACAGAATAGAGGAGGCATGTTTTTTTGAAAATGGAGGTGTCTTCACCGCGTGAATTTCTTCATCGTAGATGGATGGAGAAATAAGACTAGGTGCACTCGCTTCTGCCTGTGGAGCAAAAACGACATTTGAAAAAGGAGAAAACATGACGATGAAACTAATCAATATGAATATGGAACACCTTATCAATCATCCTCCCCCTTTCAAAATCATTTCATTCTTCATTTACTATATAAAAATATATTTCTTGTTTCAACAATTATGCTTATTTTAGTATCAATTGATCTTGAAATTTTTCATGCAGAGGAAAAGGAATTATTCGGGTTGAAATGGAATTAAGTCATGAGTTTAAAAGAAAAGGGGGATGGATGATGACATATATCAATTGTCAGTTAGACGGGGATATTTTTGAAATCGTTTTCAACAGGCCTGATGCTTATAATTCATTTCATGTGGACATGTTTGCTGAATTCAAAGAGGCATGTGATGCAGCGGAAGAAAGCAGTGCAAAAGTCGTTGTGATCAAGGGAGCGGGGAAAGGGTTTTCAGCAGGCGGAGATATTGGCATGATGCTTAAGCAGGAAAGTGAAGAAGATTTCCATCGTGTGATGGATTTGATCGAGGGAATTACACTTTCTCTAGCCGGTATGAAAAAAGTGACGATTGCCCTTGTCCACGGGTCAGCGGCAGGCCTTGCTTTTAGCTTTGCTTTAAGCTGTGACTACTTGTTTATGCATCAGGATGCACAGCTCGCCATGAATTTTAATGGAGTAGGGTTAATTCCAGATGGCGGAGGGCATCTTTTTCTCACAAAAAGAGTCAGTGAACAAACCGCGAAACAATTGATTTGGAGCGGACAAAAGCTGCCGGCTGAAGAAGCGTTAAAACTGCGCCTTGCAGACGGGGTGTTTCAGGAAGAAGTCGATGCGTATCAAAAAGTATGTGTGAAGCCGTTTATGAACATGCCGCTTCAAGCATTTATTGAAACAAAGCTGATCTATTTTCAGCAGTCAGAACCTGAGCTGCTAGCCGTTCTTCAAAAGGAGAGGGCAGCACAGGCAAGACTGAGGCAAAGTCATGATCATAAGGAAGGCATTCAGGCCTTTTTAGAAAAAAGACGACCTGTGTTTCAGAACGTATAAACGAATGTGAGGCCGGCGAATGCCGGTTTTTTTAACGTTCAAATAAAAGAAGCTTGCCTGCATCATCAACGAGCCGGTGGGAATGCTTCGTGTATTGCTGTTCGATTAAGCGATGGCGCCCTAATTCCATTGCCTTTTCATCACTATCCGTTGTGATTTTTTCATTTAATAAGGTCTCACCCGACCGGTCAAATACAGTTAAAAAGTATGTCTTCTCCATTCCTCATCTCCCTTTCCTCTGCTTTTCTATGTAATTAAACAATGAATAAGGCAAAACCTCTTTTTTAGCTCTTAAAAATGTGTTTTTTAGAATGAGAGCGATAGAACGTGCATTCGTAAAAATGGCATGATAAAATATGGACAATGACAGTATCGGACAAGGAGATAGACGTTTGACTAAGCTCACCTTTATTCATGCCGCAGATTTACATTTAGACAGTCCATTTGCAGGAATGTCGAATATCCCTAGCTTACCATTTAAGCGGCTCAAAGAAAGTACATTTCAAAGTGCGAAGAATATGTTTGATCTCGCCATTGCACGGGCAGTAGACTTTGTGCTGCTGAGCGGAGATTTATTTGACGAATCAAATCGCAGTCTGAAAGCACAGCTGTTTTTAAGAAATCAGTTTCTAAGACTGCAAACTCAAGGGATTGACGTCTTTATTATTTATGGTAATCATGATCATTTAGGCGGTGAATGGACACCGATTGAGTGGCCTGAGAATGTGCACGTTTTTTCAAGCAGTACACCAAGTGAGCAATCCTACTATAGAGGGGGGCAGCTTGTTGCAAGTATTTATGGGTTTAGCTACAAAGAGCGGGCTGTCTATGAAAATATGACATCTCATTATGTCAAAACGACAGATGCTGCCTATCACATTGCGATGCTTCACGGTACATTAGCCGGACAAGAAGGGCATGATGCGTATGCACCATTTCAGCTTGAGCAGCTTCTTTCACGGGATTTCGATTATTGGGCGCTTGGACATATACATAAGAGAGCCCTTCTGCATGAAGACCCGTTGATTATTTACCCTGGTAACATGCAGGGCAGACATATAAAAGAAACAGGAGAGAAAGGCTGTTACGTTATTCAACTCTCCGAGGATTCTGAGACAGCGGAATTTATTAGCTGTGCGGATGTGATGTTTGAGACACTTGCAATAGACATGACAGAAACGGTTCATATGACGGATCTTGTGACACTTTTGGATAGCAAAATCAGTGAGCTGAAAGAGGAGGGCGTCCCTCATTTTGTGAAAATTGAATTGACGGGTGATGCTCCTCCTTACTTTGAGCGTACTCAGCTTGAGGTACTTGAGGAGCTGTTGACTGTGCTTCATGAACAGGAAGAAGATGAAGAGGTGTTCGTTTGGGTGATATCGATTGACTGCCGAACAAACGAGGATGTCGTCTATCCAGAAGATTCTTTTTTGAAGGAACTCACTGCTGAAATTTCACAGTTTGAGGCATATGAAGAGCTTCTATCACCGATCAAGCGTCACCCAACCTATAGAAAGTCAGGAAAAACTCTCACAAAAGAGGATGAAGTGGATATAAAAGAAGAAGCACAAAGGCTGCTGACAGAACAGCTAAAGCAATTATGAGAAAAGGAGAGGCACAATGAAAATACGTTCACTCCATATCGCCCATTTCGGGAAATTTTCAAATCGGACCTTTCACTTTTCTGATGACGGTTTTCAGCTAGTTTACGGCCTGAATGAATCGGGGAAAACGACATTGAAAACGTTTATTGAATCGATGTTATTTGGTTTTCCGAAAAACAAGATGTACAAGACGAAACAGGGTTCTTTTTATGGTGGTTCCCTTACTTGCCAAGATGATGAGTTAGGCGTTATTCATATTGAGAGAACGTCCGATCGCGGTGGGCAAGCACAGGTATTTTTACCGAATGGTGAAGTGAAAGACGAAGCTTTTCTACAGACACTTTTAAAGGGAACGGATCGCAGATTATATCAATCAATCTATTCATTTGATGTGTTTGGACTGCAAAATGTCCAAGCCTTAAACCAGGACCAAATAGGCGAATTTCTACTTTTCTCAAGTTTATTTGGCTCGGATGCAGCCACCAAGATGGATAGCAGGCTGCTAAAGCAGCAGGAGCAGCTGTTTAAACCAAATGGACGCAAGCCTGAATTAAACCAGCAGCTTGATCGTTTAAAAGAGCTGACAGGTCAGCTGAAACAAGCGAGATTGGTAGAAGGCAGCTATACCGAAAAGAAACGGGAGCAATCTGAATTAACAGAGACGATCGAAAAGCTTCAAAATGAAATGAAGCAAGCTGAGGAACACATTCAGAAACTGGCTGAATCCATTCAAGTTTATCCCATGATCGAGAAAAAAGTGGAATTAAAAAAGGAATTAGCCCGCTATCCAGACCGAGTCAAACGTTTTAGAGCAGAAACAGAGCATGAGCTGGATAAACTAGAATCACACCTTCACCCGAAAAAGGCTCAATTGACTGCACTGAAGCAGAAGTTAGACCATTTGCAAACCTCACTCGTACAAGTTCAACCGCTCTATGACAAGGATACCATAATGGAGATGAAACGAGTCGTAGATGAAGCATCTAATGCTGAGCTTGTGAAAAAGCACATAGCAGAGTGTCGAGCAAACCGTGATTCATTGAAACAAAAAATAGACGAAGCGGTAGCAAAGCTAAAGTGGGAGTACCCGATAAAGTTCGAACAAATCGACGATTCGCTTGAATTTGAGTGGGAATTAAAAGAGACTGTCACTCAATACGTTCGTCTCATGGATAGAAAAGCGCAGTTAGATGAACGATTTGATCACGCAAGACATGAGCTGGACGAAGCAGAAGCCGCTCTAAAAGGATTAAAGGAACAGCAAGTCAGACAGCACGGAGCAGAAGATGATGCGAAGGGGACAAGATCGAAAAAGAAACCGATTCATTCCCGGGCGTCGTTATTCCGAGGCTTGATCGCATTTGATGTGGTGCTTCTGCTTGTTCTATTCTTTTTAACAGAGTGGTGGATCACGCTCTTGTTTGCGGGATTTTCTGTTTTTCTCTTCTTTCTCATTTACCCAATAAGTCAAATGAGCCCTATGAAACAAAGAAGCGGCGAAGGGGCCTTTGATTCATTTCAAGTGCAGGCAGCTTCAGCTGAAACACTTATGAGGCAGAAGGAGCTTCTGTACGAAAGAATCATTCGGCAATATGAAGACTGGGAGCTAGAGCTGGAACCTGTCCAGCAGCAAGTAGAGGAAAAGAAGAGACAGCTTGGCTTGTCGTCTGAGCTTTCTTTCCTAGTAGAGGCCTTCCATATCCTAAAACAATTAAAAATGAATACAGCGGCATATGAGGAGCTTCATCGTGAAATAGGCATGCTTTCCGATCAGCAATCGATTTATGAGCGCAGGGTTTCAGCGTTAAGCAGTATCCTTCAAAAAAAGGAAGGAACCATTCAGGAGAATATCTCAGCTTTTCAAGAGATATTGAAAGATGAGGCGAGAAGAGAAAAAGAACGCCAGACATTGCACGTATCTATTCAACATGCGATCCAGCAGCTCACGACACTAGAAGGGGAAATTCAATATTACGAAAAACAAACTGACGAGCTTTTTCGTCAAGTAGAAGCAGAGTCCAAAGAAGATTACCAAGTGCTTTCTCATCTATCTAAAGAATACCGGGAACGGCTTTCCCATTTGCAGCAGCTAAATCAAGAGCTTCATAGAAGCGGTTGTTTTGATGAGGAGGAATGGATTGTTCGCAAAGGATTACCTCTCCTTGAAGAGGAGTGTGCAGAAGCAAAGCAGCACCTTCATGACGTTCAATTGAATGCGGAGAATATGGAAAAACGTTTAGCAGAACTAGCGGTGGAAATCCGGCAAATAGAAGCTTCTGGAACGGTGTCTGATTTGACTCATCAGCTTGCCGCAGAGCAGGAGCATGCGAAGCACCTCGCAAAAAAATGGGCGGCAATTCAGCTTGTCCGCTCCGTCATACGAGAAAAATTGAATGAGCATAAAGAAACAAGGCTGCCTGCATTGCTTCAAACAGCCTCAAGTTTTATTCAGCCGTTAACAAATGATCGTTATGAAGCGATTTTATTTTCACCTGAAGATGACTTACTGATGGTGAAAAGAATGGATGGAATAATATTCCGTCCAGAGGAGCTTTCACAGGCAACGTGTGAACAGATCTATCTGGCGATTCGTTTTGCGCTCGCTTTGTCTCATCAGCAAGATTGTCAGCTTCCGTTTATGATGGATGACAGCTTCGTTCATTTCGATCACGTTCGTCTAGGAAGAGTGCTGGAGATGATGAACGAGCTCACACGTTTTGAAACACAGCTGTTTTATTTCACCTGTCATGAGCATATGAAGCAAGCAGCAGAAGATGGACAGATTACGAGTTTAGCAGTTGAATGATTGACAAATAATGACTTATGTTATACTTATATGAGCAGAAACATGGAAGGAGCTTTTATTGAATGGCTAAAGGGATCATGACCTATGATGTCGGCGAACAAGTTGACCTGCATTTATTAATTAAATCATCTACTAAAGGGATTGCGAGTAATGGCAAACCATTTTTAACGTTAATTCTTCAAGATCAAAGTGGAGATATTGAGGCGAAACTATGGGATGCAAAGCAGAATGATGAACAAACCTATGCCGCGCAAACCATTGTGAAGGTAGTAGGCGATATTCATCATTATCGCGGGAGGAATCAGCTGAAACTTAGGAATATACGCCCTGTTGCTGAAAATGAGCAAATTCGAATTGATGATTTTCTCGAAACAGCTCCTATTCCAAAACATGATATGATGGATACGATTATGCAATATATCTTTGATATGAAAAACCCTAATATACAGCGTGTTACAAGGCATTTGCTGAAAAAATATGGACAGGAATTCGCTGACTATCCAGCAGCGACAAAAAACCATCACGAATTTGTCTCTGGTCTTGCTTATCACGTGGTGTCCATGCTGCATTTGGCTAAATCAATTGTTGACCTATATCCATCATTAGATCGAGATCTTTTATATTCAGGCATCATTCTTCATGATTTAGGAAAAGTCAAAGAGCTTTCGGGCCCAGTCTCAACCACCTATACGGTGGAAGGGAATTTAATTGGTCATATTTCGATTATGGTGACAGAAATTGCGAAAGCTGCAGAAGAGCTTGGCATTGATACAGAAGAAATTCTGATTTTACAGCACTTAGTACTGAGTCATCACGGGAAAGGAGAGTGGGGCAGCCCGAAACCACCAATGGTGAAGGAAGCCGAAATACTCCACTATATTGATAATTTAGATGCGAAGATGAATATGATGGATCGTGCACTTGAGCATGTGAAGCCAGGAGAATATACAGAACGTATTTTTGCGCTAGAGAATCGTTCATTTTATAAACCAACCTTTCATCACGAATAACCATGTCAAAACGTCCGTTTATTGCGGGCGTTTTTTTCATAACTTGTCTTCTTTTCGCATAAGCATGTAACACAAAGGAAGAGAGAGCTGTTCTGAAAAAAGGAGGCGATGAAAAAATGTTGTTTTTTCCATGGTGGGTGTATGCATGTATCATTGGCATTATTTTCTGTGCGTATAAATTAATGACAACGGCCAAAGAGGAGCAAGAGATTGATCAATCCTTTATTGAAAAGGAAGGAGAAATTTTTATTGAGCGAATGGAACAAGAAAGAGAGCGTAGACGTCAGGATCAGCAAGTGAAAAGATCACATGATACGGCGGCACATGAAGACTCGATTGCTTAATCAGGTCATATAAAAACCCCTCTGCACGATCACGGCAGAGGGGTTTTTTGTGATTACTGGTTTTGTTGAGGTTGTTGATTTTGTGCGGGTTGTTGAGACTTTTCTTTGAATGTGTTTTCAAGTTCTTTATCTTTTACTTTCACATCGGCATCTTTCACCAATTTGTTTAAGATCGTTTGGATTTCATTTGTGTCTGCTTGTTTTTGATTAAGCAGTTCTTTTTTCAAGTCTGCTTTCATGTCATCGTATTTACCGCGTTCTTCGGTCTTTTTAATGATATGGTAGCCGAATTGTGATTTCACTGGTTTGCTGATTTCATTCACTTTTAGTTTGAAAGCAGCTTTACTGAAGTTCTCGTCCATTTGGCCTTCTTTTGCGAACCAGCCTACATCGCCGCCTTGTGCTGCTGAAGCGGTATCAGTTGAATATTCAGACACAACGGCATCCCATTTTTCACCTTTATCTAATTTCTTTTCCACTTCGTCAGCTGTTTTCTTATCAGCTACTAAAATGTGGCTTGCGCGGATTTTCCCTTTTAGGTCATCGTAATACGCTTTTACTTCTTTATCAGTGATTTTGATGTTAGCTTTGGCAGCCTTTTGAGTCAGCAGCTCATATTTCACTTGATCTTTGATGTAATCTTTTCCGAATTCATCTTGAAGTTGTTTTAAACGATCTTCACCAAGTGTCTTTTTATATTCTTCCATTTTCTTATCAATTTCTTTATCAGATACTTTGTATTTGTCAGCAAGAACCTTTTGTTGAACAAGTAGATTTAAAGCATCTCCACCTGCTTGTTTCTTAAGAGTTGTATAAAGCTCTTCTTTTGTGACATCTCCTGATTTTGTTGTTGCGATGACATCTTTATCACCGCTACTGCATGCGCCAAGAGTTAAAACACTAACTGCTGTTACAGCTGCTAAAGCCATTTTTTTCATTCAAAAAACACTCCTAATCTTTCCAATTTATTTATCATTGCTTGTATCATAACATATTGTGACACGCTGTAAAAAGAAATGCAAATGGGAGGGCATTCGTCTAGTCAAAAATTTGCGCGCGACATACACATATAGTGATCACAAAAAGGAGGCTGAATTATATGGGAGCAGGATATTCTAATGGGTTTGCTTTATTGGTCGTGCTATTCATTTTGCTGATCATCGTTGGTGCAGCATATCTTTACTAATTAAATCGCTGTGACAGAAAGGAGCCGTCCTGCCATGCGTGCGGGCGGTTCTTTTTTCAAACGATGACAGGTGCCTAAACGTTTTCATTTCTTTTGCATACACTGAGCTTAGAACAGAGCAAGAACTGGCAGGAGGTGTTTTTACATGGGAGGAGAAGTCTTTGCTGGCGGTTTTGCACTAGTCGTCGTGTTATTCATCTTATTGATCATTATCGGTGCATCTTGGATTTGCTAATCAATCAATATACACAAAAAGCTGCCCTCAAACTGGCAGCTTTTGCTTTGATCTTAAATAGAAATGGTAATTTCAACAAATGATGAGATCAGTAAGATCAGTATCGATACATTGATAAAGCGAAACACCTTATCTTGCCGTTCTTCAGGAATCTCTCTGACAAGGCATAATGTATTAGTAAGCCTGTTTATTGAATACACAATAAACGCGGCAAAGACGATGAAGTAAAATAAAACTATCGGAGATCCCCCCTCTCTATGCTATTCCCATACTACATTACCAAATTTTTTATGAAAAAGATAGAAGTTGGCTTTAAAAACCTCATGATGAGGAAGTTTGGTCAACTAAAATATCAAACTCGTCTTGGGCTTGATCGATGATGCAGGATTTAGGTGCTTTGAGCAGTTTCCATGCAAATAAAAAGTCAGGCAAACAATAGCCTGCATGAATACTTGCGATGATGATAAAATAGTGTGCATACATTGGAAACGCCACGCCTAACACAAAGTAAAGCGGTGAAATCACACAAAATGGACTGAGAAGTGAATAAAGCATTACTTTCTTTGGCACACGCTTCCAGCAATTTCGTTTAAATAGCGTCATTTTTTTCTTGTTTTTCATCACTGGGATCAAGTGAACCACACGGTGGACAAGCAATGTCACAAGTAAAAGTACAGCAAAAAGCGGTGCGTTGTGGCTGCTTAGTCTCGTTTCAGGATGAGTCAGTTGAAAACATAAAAAAGCCATAATGAAAAAAAGTATAGCAAGACTTATGGCTGAAATCAGCAGTCTCGTATAACCATAATCCTTTTCAAGATTAATGGTTTTCCAACAATTCATTTTTCATCCTTCCAATCTTAAAAAACTAATTGAATATCTCAAGATAATTTACTCTTCCTGAGGATAAAAATCAATGGTTTTGTTGAAAAAAAATAAAATGTTGCCTTCATATGGAATAAAGAGAGGAAACTTTGGGTTTTTCAAGAAAAAAAGACAGAAGAGGGAGGTTCGTCTCTTTCGTCAATGAGTAATTTCGGCTAAAATAGAAAGACTAAGAGAAAGAGGGAACGTACATGAGTATTGAGGAACGAATGAGCCAGCTCGAATATTATATGGAACTTTTGCTGACGGCGACCGATATGAGCCGTTATCCATATTATGCATTATTGATCAGGCAGCGGGTATCGAAAGAAGAGGCGAAGGAAATTGAGCGTATTTGTGCTGAGCTTTCAGAGGAAATGGACAAGCAAAAAGCACAAGGCTACGTCATGTTTGACGATATGCTTGCGCTTTTTGCAGGACAGTTAATTGAAAAGCTGGATGTGCATGAGACGATATTTGCATTGCATGATCAAGGGCTGTTTCAGCCGTTAATGAATGAATTTATAAAGATCATTAAACAATTTGATTTGCTTTAGCCGCTTTTTCTGCTGCATCAGCTGAGTCTTCAAGTTCCTCAGGCTTTTTCGTGACTTTTCCTCGCTCATTCAAAAAGTCCTTCTCAATGTTTGAAAACGATTTCTCAAAAATCTCCATGAAATCCTCACCATAGATGTTTCGGATAATACACATCATTTCTAAAATCTCAGGGAACTTTCCGTAAATGTCATGAAGCGGCTGTGCGCCTTTGACAATACCAGTTCGTGCCGGGTCATAATCTTCAAGTAGTTTATGGAATGTCTCTTCGCCTTTTGGCGTTAGCTCAATATACGTATTGCGTTTATCGTTTAACTTTTTAGAAAATTTTAAAAATCCTCGTTCCTCCAGTTTCTTGGAGAAGTTAAACGCCGTTGATACATGCATGACGCCAAACTTTGCAATTTCTGATATTGAAGCTCCTTTTAATTGATACGCAATCCACAAAATATGATGTTCATTGATATTTAGGTTATACGGTTTGATCCACTGCTGCCAGTCCTTTTCAATGGATTTCCAAAGAGCTTTGCTCAATTGGGCCATTCTTTGACTGAATAAAAGTGCTTCTTTTACATCGAAAGGCTGTTCCGAATGATTCATCCATTTCACCTACTTCTCTTTTTCTTGTAATTCTATTATGCCAATAAAATAAAGATTAATAAAGCTGAAAATTCAAGAATTTTTAAAACTCATGAAAAACATTGACAAAATAACCTTTTTTCAACAAAAAAAGTGCGGGATACGCACCCCGCACACTTTTGTAAACGAATATTTTTTCGTGAGTATATTAGTTTTGTAAGGTTTTCTCCAGTTGTTTAAGCTTTTCTTCAATTTCCTGAATTTCCTTTTGCAAGTCCTGCTGGTGAGGTTTGATTTCTTCGCGCCATTGCTGAATCGATGCTTGTAATTCAGTTCCGACTTCTTTAATGACCTCTGCGCTTTCTTTTGCTGTTTCAACAATCTGCTCTTTTAAAGCTTGTCCATCTCTTTTTAATCTTGTCAGCGTATCTTCGAATTTGTCATAGCCGTCTTTCATCTTTCCGCGCACATCTCTGCCAGAAGAGGGAGTCGTCAGGAGCACTGCCGCACCTCCGAGGAGACCGCCTACAAATAATCCTGTTAATAAAGAACGTCCACTAGCCATTCAAATCACCTCTAGTCAAATTTTACACATTCGCATGTTCTCTCTGAGCTGACGATCAGCTTCATTGAACTTCCATACATAGCTTGCTTTATTTTAGCATACTTTTGAAGAAAAGGGAGGGGAGAAGGTTGTCTGTCTTTCTGTTCGTTTTTACGTGTATCGGTGTCGTTTTTACAGGTGGTTCTATTCATTATGCAAGACAGCTGGGGTATGCAGGGTCTTATCCGCCAAAACATGTATTAAAGCAAAAAGCACTTGTGTGTGCGGCAGGTGCAGGAATTTCGCTCCTCATTTTGCTGCTGACCCTTTTTCTTTTATAAAAGCATGAAAAAAACCTCTTCATCTATTATGAAGAGGTTCGATTATTCGTTAAGCAACTTCTATCATTCTTGCACGCCTTAGAATGGACTGAGCAATTGGGAAGACAAATACCATGGCAATGGTATTAATCACGGCTGCTGGAAGGACAACCCCCACAAGAAGTGCCGGTAATGCAGCTGGCAGTCCAGTAATCAGTAAAGCGGCAGATAGGAAAATCACGCCGGATACGATGGTTCCAATCGCAGTTAACACAGCGGTCAGCACCACTTTGTTCTTTATCTTCAAGCAAGATAAGAAAAGGGCTAGGAAGATAAAGGCTGTCACTGGTTTATCAATCATATTTGGAATTTGTCCGCCTGGGAAACCCGTTGTTAATGCAGAAATGACGCCAGTTACTAGGGCAATAACCACTACATGCTGTACCTTTGGGAAAAGGATGATGCTTAAAAACATCATGACCAGCATCATATCAGGTTTCATTCCGAAAAAGATGGGCGGGAAAATCGTATGCAAAACAGCTCCCATTGCTGCAAGCAATGACATAATCACTAATTCTTTTGTTTTCATTTCTATGCTCTCCTCTGCTAAGCTCTTAGGACTCTCCAATAATATGGCTCATCATTTATTGCAAGAGTCATCACTTTATATTTCTCGTTATTATAACAAATTTATTTCTCTATAGAAAAGCTTTTTTACTCATTTTCTTGCTGGAACTTTTTCATAAAGTCCGCAAGCTTTTGGCAGTCTTCAATCGATACCGCATTGTAAATAGATGCTCTGCATCCACCGACAGAACGGTGGCCGGCAAGTCCAACCATTTGTTCCTGCTTTGCTTTCTCTACAAAGGAAGCAGTGAGCGAATCATCACGAAGGGTAAGCGTGACATTCATATGCGAACGGCTGTCAGTGCGTGCGTGTCCTTTGTAAAAACCGCCGCTTTGATCAATTGTGTCGTAGAGAATGCCTGCTTTTTGTTCATTGCGTTTTTCCGCTGCTTCTACGCCGCCAGCCTGTTTGACATGCTCAAGGACAAGAGACAGCATATAAATCGCAAAAGTCGGTGGTGTGTGATAAAGAGAGTTGGCTTTTGCGTGTGTTGAATATTTTAATATTTTCGGTGTGCTGCTTTTCTCTTTCTCTAATAAACGTTTGCGCGCGATCACAATCGTGATACCAGAAGGCCCTAAGTTTTTTTGTGCCCCAGCATAAATGAAATCAAATTGAGAAACATCGATTTTTTTGCTGAGAATATCACTGGACATATCTGCAATGAGCGGCAATGACGTGTCTGGGAACGTTTTCCACTGAGTGCCGAAGATCGTATTGTTTGATGTGATGTGTAAGTAAGCGCCATCTGTTAAACCGGAGGCATCTACTTCTGGAATATACGAGTAGTTGTCGTCTTCACTTGAAGCAAACACAGATGTTTCACCAAACCCTTTTGCTTCTGATAATGCTTTTTCTGACCAAGCGCCTGTTTGAATGAAATGAGCCGTTTCGCCTTCATGTAAGAAGTTCATAGGAATCATCGCAAATTGAAGACTAGCTCCGCCCTGTAAAAAGAGGACTTCGTAATCTTCAGGAATGTCCATCAGTTCCACCAACAGTGCTTTTGCCTTATTGTGGACTTCTTCATATTCACCGCTGCGATGAGACAGCTCCATCACAGACATCCCAGTTTGTTTAAAATCAACAAGTTCTTCCTGTGCTTTTTGAAGCACTTCTAGCGGCAGTGCCGCCGGACCAGCATTAAAATTCGTCGTTCGCTTCATCACAATCTCTCCCTATTTCTCGCGTTAATGGATCAAAAGATAAAACCATCCTATCACAAATTTGAAGCAATTGGACAAAAAATTTGAATCGTTCTAAATATCTTACTATTAAGAGATGGAGGGGATAAAAAGGGGGTAGAAATAAGAAAAACCTCATCTATTAAGATGAGGTAAGCCGCGTGTGGATGGCAGAAGAAATATCTTTTAAATCCTCTGACGTGTATTGCTCTTGATGTGATTTCCATACGGCACCAAAGCCATCGCCTTTTCCGTAGCGCGGAATGATATGCATATGGTAATGGAACACAGATTGTCCGGCTTTTTCGCCGTTGTTGTTCAGAAGGTTTAACCCAATTGGTTCAAATTCCTGTTTGATTGCTCTTGCAATTTTCGGAATCGCTTGGAAGTAGTGATTAGACACTTCTGGTGTCATCTCGTAGATATTTTCTTTATGTATTTTCGGGATTACAAGGGTATGTCCTTTTGTTACTTGGCTAATATCTAGAAAAGCCAATACATGCTCGTCTTCATATACTTTTGCACATGGAATGTCTCCATCAATGATCTTGCAAAAAATACAATTGCTCACATCATGTCACTCCTTATTCATTTTCCTTCATCGTATCACAAAAAGAAGCAAAAAAGAAAACAGGACAAGCGAACTCCTTTGGTCGCTCATCCTGCTCCTGCAGAAGAAATGCTGATGCTTTCATTCGATATGCCTTTTGAATTCTCTATTTACTGAAATAAAGAATTCATATGCCTGCTATTTCTGCTGTAAACACCTCATTTGACGTTTTGGTTTGTCGTATACATATTGTATAGGACACAAAAATCAAGAATCAGTGAAGCAAAACAGAAGCTAAGGTTTTTAGATGAAAAACCAACTTGTCATGCGGTTCTTTGCCTTTAACAAACACCTCATTTACTTATTGGTCATCAAGTTCATTTCTTCTACATACATTATGATGACCAAAGCGCCTATTTTTTATTCATGCCCGGTTATAGGTAAACATTTCAAATTACCTTTCGTTTTTGTTACTATAAAGGAAAAAAGAAAGAAAGGAACGAATTCATGTCCCTTCTCACTGTAAAAGATGTAACGGGTGGATATACGAAGAATCCCGTTCTAAAAAATATCTCATTTGAATTAGAAAGAAATCAAATCGTCGGTCTCATCGGCTTAAACGGGGCGGGGAAAAGCACAACCATTCGCCATATCATCGGGCTCATGAAACCGCATAAAGGTGTCATTGAATTGAATGGACGAACTCTTCAAGACGATCAAGAGGCGTATCGTTCGCAATTTACGTTTATTCCAGAAACACCTGTATTATATGAAGAATTAACCTTAAAAGAGCATTTAGAGCTGACAGCGATGGCTTACGGTCTGTCAAAGGAACAATTAGATGAACGTCTGCCGTCATTGCTGAAAGAATTTCGAATGGAGAAACGTTTGAAATGGTTCCCTGCTCATTTTTCAAAAGGAATGAAGCAGAAGGTCATGATTATGTGTGCATTCCTTGTTGAACCAGAACTGTATATCATCGATGAACCGTTTTTAGGGCTTGATCCTCTTGCGATTAATGCACTTCTTGAACGGATGAATGCTGCGAAGAAAAACGGCGCAAGTGTCCTGATGTCGACGCATATTTTGGCGACAGCTGAGCGCTATTGTGATTCCTTTATTATTTTGCACGAAGGGGAAATCAGAGCGAAAGGAACACTGACAGAGCTGAGAGAACAGTTCAATATGAGAGATGCGACACTCGATGATCTTTATTTGGAATTAACAAAGGAAGAAAGCTATGAGTAAAATGACGCAAACCATTTGGAAATCCCGATTAGAGGAACACATGCAAGATACAAGAAAATATTTAAAATACATGTTCAATGATCATCTTGTCATTGTGCTCATTTTTTTCCTTGCAGGCGGAGCGAGCTGGTATAGTAACTGGCTCAAACAGATTCCGGCTCACTTCCCATCCTACTGGGTCATGGCAGTTGTTTTTTCATTGGTGCTGACAAGCTCTTACGTGCGTACGTTGATCAAAGAAGCAGATCTCGTGTTTTTGCTTCCCTTGGAAGGGAAGATGGAGCCTTATTTAAAACAAGCTTTTAATTTTAGCTTCATTTCTCAGCTGTTTCCTCTTATTGCCGTATCCATTGTTGCACTTCCGCTTTATTCTGCGGTGTCTTCAGGCGGCCTCAAGATGTATGTGCTGATATTGGCGCAAATGATTTTGATCAAGGGTTTGAATACAGCAATTCAATGGAGGATCACTTATTTTCAAGGAAAACAGATCAGATGGCTTGATGCAGTCCTTCGTTTTCTATTGAATATGATTTTGGTCTATACCGTTTTACAGGCATCCTATGCAATCGCAATCGTTTTTTATCTGATCTATGGTGTCTATCTCGTTTACTTAACCAATGCAGTAAAAAAACAGCCTTTTCAATGGGAATTGCATATTTCTGACGAATTAAAACGAAAACAGCGCTTTTATCGTTTGGCCAATTTATTTACAGATGTGCCTCATTTAAAGAAACAGGTGAAAAGAAGAGCATACATGGACTGGCTTTTGCAGTTTGTTCCGTATGACCAGCGTAAAACTTTTTCTTACATGTATGTGAGGGCGTTTTTACGTTCAAATGACTATTTTGGTCTCGTGTTTAGGCTAACCGCCGTGTTTGTGCTGATTATTTTGTATACAGGTGCAGCAGGCTGGGTGGGTGCGCTGCTTGTCTTGTTCACCGTGTTTATCACAGGTGTCCAGCTTGTGCCGTTAACGAAGCACTTTGCCCATCTTTCATTACAGGCACTTTATCCAGTTGCTCATCAAGAAAAGGATCGGAGCTTTTTTGTTCTCGTTCGTAACGTGCTCATTATTCAATCGATATTGCTGAGCTGTGCAGTACTCCCGGCAGGAGGATGGCAGGGAAGTGGACTTGCCCTTCTGATTTCGCTGGCATTTGTGCTTGTCCTCTTCAAGCCTTACGTACTCAGTCGATTAAAAAAGATGAGATAAGCGGAGATATGTTTCTGACAGCGAGCGTATGATGACATCAAGGAGGGGACCGGATGAATGCAGCTGAACGGGAGTTATATGAAGAAGCCATTCTTTTTCAAACGCGTTTTTTAAGAAAACCTTCGAAGATCGAACGGTTTTCAAAAGGAGTTCAGCAGCAGGTGAACTGCAAAATCCCTGCTCGATTTCATCAAGTCATCACAAGTGCGGTCAAAACAATGGTTGCATCCACCGTATCAGGATCGCACTTCACTTCATTTTCGGTGATTGATGAGCAATTATCTATCATCGAGCGAAATGAACTGGCAAAGGAGAAAGTGAAGTACTATCAAAAGGCAGCTGCGATCGAAGGAATTGGAACAGGCGCTGGTGGTATATTGCTTGGTATGGCAGACTTTCCGCTGCTGCTTAGCATTAAGATGAAATGTCTTTATGAGCTGGCATGTATTTATGGCTTTGATTTGTCTAAAAAAGAAGAAAGACTCTTTTTGCTCTGTATATTTCAACTCGCCTTTTCCGGCAGTGCACATCGTCAAAAAATGATGAACATCATAGATGATTGGGAAACGAGCCGCGAGGAAATGGATTGGTACAGCTTTCAGCAGGAGTATCGAGATTACATTGACCTAGTGAAGCTATTTCAATTAATGCCGATCGTCGGAGCCGCTGTTGGCGGTGTGGCAAATCATCAGCTGACAGGACAGCTTGGAGATGTCGCTCGTCATGTGTTTCACTTACGAGTGTTGAAAGAAATGAAATAGAAAAGCCGCTGGCGACAGCGGCATCAGCGTGTAGACAAACCCTCGCATTCGTTGTCAGGTCTGCGTTCCGGTGCTCACGAATGTTCAATTCGCTCCGCTCCGGTACTCGTCCTTCCTAGACTTCAAAGGTTTTCTATCACACTGAAAAGAAGACAAAGGGCTAAAATAAAAATCATTTTAGCCCTTTGTCAATAATCTAAAGCCGCTGGCGACAGCGGCTTTTTTTCATTCATCGTAGGAAAGGACGGCACGGGCGAGTACCTTTGCTGCGACAGGCATTGCTTTTTCGTTGATATCAAATTTTGGGTGATGATGGGGATACACGTCTTGGCTGTTTTCAGGCATGGCGCCTGTGTAAAAGAAGGTACCAGGGACATGCTGAAGGTAGTAAGCAAAATCTTCTCCACCCATTTGGGTTTCCGCTTCTTTTACTTCTGTGACACCTTCTGTCTGTTTTGCGATGTCAGCAATATATTCAGTCGGCTTTGGATGATTTTTGACAGCAGGATATCCTCTCACATATTCATATGTGTAGTCGGCATCATGCATGTTGCACACCCCTTTCACGACCTGTTCAATTTCTCGTTCGATGGTGTGTCGTGCACTTTCTTCAAAGGATCGTGCAGTACCAGTTAAAACAGCTGAATCTGCAATGACGTTAAAAGCATTCTCTGCCACAAAACCTCCAACAGATACAACAGCAGAATCAACTGGATTGACTTTACGGGCAACGACTTGCTGCAGGTTTGCGACGATTTGTGAACCGATGAGTACAGCATCTTTCGTTAAGTGAGGCTGGGCGCCGTGTCCGCCTTTCCCCTGAACTCGAATAGAGAAGCGGTCGGCGGCTGCCATAAAGTTCCCGCTTTTATAAAGAACGGTGCCACAAGGCTCTGGAGACCAAAGGTGCGTACCGAATATGACATCGACACCGTCTAAGCAGCCGTCTTCAATCATTGGTTTTGCACCGCCTGGCGCATATTCTTCTGCGTGCTGATGAATGAGGACGATTTTCCCTTTTAATTGATCGCGGTGCTCATTCAAGATTTTCGCTAAGACAAGTAGTGTCGCTGTGTGCCCATCGTGCCCGCATGCATGCATCACACCTGGCTTTGTTGATTTGTAAGGCACTTCCTTTTCATCATGGATGGGAAGTGCATCAAAATCAGCCCTGAGGGCAATCGTCGGCCCGGGAGAAGCTCCTTCGATAAAGGCGAGTACACCATGGCCGCCCACCTGTGTACGTGTTGGTATATGTAATGTGTCATAGTAGTTGGCGATGAAAGCGGCTGTTTCTTCTTCCTGGAAAGAAAGTTCAGGATTCATGTGGAGATGGCGTCTAATTTCAACCATTTCCTCATAATGTTCATCAAGACGTTCATTAATGCTTTTTTGTAAAGTGGATATTGTCATTGAGTCGAAAACCTCCTTCATGCTCTTTTACTGATTGTATGGTAATTGTTAGAATCTTTCAACAGAAGAGGATTTCGCATGCTGCATCAAAAGGTCATTTTACATAAAAGTCGAAGTTGATATGAAGCGGGGAAAGGGAGGAATCGTGTTGGGAAGCTGTCCAAATTGTTCAAAAGCATTTTCTTTCGTTGAAAAGTTTCAATTATCACATACGAAAATGATGATGTGTCCAAGCTGTCGTCATCAAGTCAAAGAAACCTTTGTCTCCAAGATGAGTTTTTTCATGATCTGCTTGATTCCGCTATTGGTGATGCTCATTCAATTGAAAGGTGCTTCACCTATGTTGAAGTGGCCGATCTTATTAGGATGGATACTATTGAATTTCTATGTGCTTCAGCCGATCATTCATCGGTACGAGCTGACATCACGACGATAAAATGAAAAGCCCAGCTATTGGGCTTTTTTTCATGAAAAAAAGAAGTGCTGCTTTCAGCACTTCCTTAATTGTCTGTAACGGCATGATAGGATGTGAGAAAAGCAGGACGAGAGAAGATGGAGCCAGTATCCTCGTTTGGCTGAAAGAACGCTTCTGATTCTTGAAAGTCTTCAAATAAGTCCTCTGATTCCCAAAGTGTCATAATCAGATACACTTCTTCATCTTTTTTCGGTCTTAACACTCGAAGAGCCTGGAAGCCCCGCTGATGTTCTGAGATGTTCGTCTTCTTCTGAAAAGTAGATTCAAAAAGTGCTCTGCTTTCAAGCTTCACAGGGATATGATTCAAGGTGACGAAGCCAGATTGGACTAGCTCACCTTTCGCATAAATCACATCATAGGCATGAGGGGCTTTAAAAACAGTCTCGCCCTCCGTCTCATGGAAAAGAGCTGCTTGTTCTTTTCCGACCATATAAAGCAGATTTTCCTGATCGTGTTTCTTTGTGATTTTATGCAAGAAATCTGCTGTTCCATATGTGATATAGACATTCATCTAAACCGCCTCCTGCTTGATAGTATAACAAAAGAATGATATATAATTCTTTGGTAGTCAATCCATAAAACATATTATGAAGCAATACATCCCATACTATCCGTATAAAGGAATGAGGTGACCTAATTTGAAGAAAAAGAAGATAATCATTCCATTAGTCATTGCAGGAAGTACCATCGTACTTTCATTTATTGGCTATCTGACCATTTTATTTTTAGGACATTATGTCATAGATGAAAAGAAGCTTGTTTTTCACGCTTCATCCCAAATCATTGATCAGAATGGAAAAGAACTTACAAGTATGTATTCAGAAAATCGGGACCCTGTCTCATTAAAGGAGGTACCTGATAAAGTAGCGAAAGCTTTTGTGGCTGTCGAGGACAAACGATTTTATGAGCATCATGGTATTGATGCACAGTCAATTTCAAGGGCGGTTTATCGAGATATATTAGCAGGAGGAAAGGTAGAGGGCGGCAGTACAATCACTCAGCAGCTCGCAAAAAATATTTTTCTCACAAATGACAAAACCTTTCTTCGAAAAACAAAAGAAGTCATTATTGCCATTAATTTAGAAAGAGATTATTCAAAGGATAAACTGCTCGAGATGTATCTGAATCAGCTTTACTTCGGTCATGGCGTCTACGGTATTCAGGCAGCAGCCAATTATTACTTTAGTAAAGATGTGAAAGATTTAACTGTCAGCGAAGGGGCTACACTCGCTGCGATGCCAAAAGCGCCGTCTACTTACTCGCCTGTTTTACACCCTGATAAAAATAAACAAAGGCGGGACACCATCCTTAATTTAATGAATGAGCAAGGATATTTATCATCAACAGAAACAGTAGAAGCAAAAGGGAGAACACTAGGCATTCATTTGAAAAAGAAATCAGAAACGCCTTGGGTCGACAGCTATGTCGATCTCATCATTAAGGAGGCAGAATCAGAGTATGCCATTTCACATGAGCAATTGCTTCAAGGTGGTTATACCATTACAGTTCCGATCGATATGAATCTGCAAAAGGTCGCTTACGATGCGATGAAAAACAACCGTTATTTCCCGGGAAAAAGCGGTTCTCCTGAAAGCAGTGCCATCTTTATTGATAATGAGTCTGGCGGAGTAAAAGCAGCGATTGGAGGACGAGAATATCAAGCAAGGGGCTATAACAGGGTTACCGCTGTTAGACAGCCTGGATCTGTTTTCAAGCCGATCGCGGTATATGGTCCGGCAATGCAGGAGAAAAAATTCCGACCTTATTCCCTGCTTGAAGACAAAGAAAAAAGCTATGACGGCTATTCACCAAAGAATTACGATGGGCAGTATGAAGGCAAGGTCACAATGGTGGATGCGCTCATGAAAAGTAAGAATACAGCTGCGGTGTGGACATTAAGCGAGCTTGGTATTGATACCTCGAAATCATATCTCGAGAAAATGGGAATGGAGATTTCGGATAAAGGACTTGCCATGGCACTTGGCGGCTTAGAAAAAGGGGTTTCTCCACTTCAAATCGCTGGAGCTTTCCACACATTTGCAAATGAAGGCGTATATAAAAAGCCTTTCTTCATTCAAAAAATCACCAATGATGAAGGAGAAACGGTAGAGAAGAATCGCAGTAAGCCAGAACGAGTGTTTAGCGTGCAGAATGCTTGGAATATGACAAGAATGCTGCAGCAAGTCGTCAAAGGCGGAACAGCCCAGAGCGGTTCATATGCTGGAGATTTAGCAGGTAAAACAGGCACGACCACATATTCAGGTGTGAAAGGTGCAACAAAAGATGCTTGGTTTGCCGGCTATACGCCTAGTACAACGGGTGCGATCTGGATGGGGTATGACACAACCGATAACAGTCACTATTTAACTGGCGGCAGTCAATACCCAGTGCAGCTGTTTAAAGATATTTTAACGACAGCCCAAATCACCAATGAAACGTTTGAAAAACCAGAGGGAATTAAAGAACTTCAATCGCCAATCCATTTAGAGGGACTTTCAGGATTTGAAGCCCGCTATGCGTTTAAAATCAAAGGATTGTTTACATTAGAGCTTTCTTGGGACAAGCAGGAGGATAAACGGGTTGAATACCGTATTTATGAGAAGAGAAATGGAAACGAGACGCTGATCGATTCAGTGACAGGCGTGGGCAGCTACACAATGCCGTATGCCAACGTGTTTTCAGATGCGGAGTATAAGGTTGTTCCATATAATACCCAAACGCAAGAAGAAGGAGAAGGCAGTCCGTATGTCAAGCCAGAGGCTTTTGGACGTTAATATTCGGCGAATTTTTGAACATTGAGCCGCTTTAGTATACCGTGCCTTGAAAAAGCGGTATAGTAAAAGCAGTGTTTGAGCCTTATACAAAGAGCGTGTAAGGCGAAAGGTGGAATGAAAGGTAATGGGAAAAACGAAGGCTTTTAATGACACGTTCTTAAAGGCGTGCAAAGGGGAAAAAACAGACCATGTACCAGTTTGGTATATGAGACAGGCAGGACGCTCACAGCCTGAATATCGTGCCCTTAAAGAAAAATACGGGCTATTTGAAATTACGCATCAGCCAGAGTTATGTGCTTATGTAACAAGACTTCCTGTAGAACAATATGGTGTAGATGCCGCTATTTTATATAAAGATATTATGACCCCGCTTCCGGCTATTGGAGTGGACGTTGAAATTAAAAATGGAATTGGACCTGTGATTGATTCACCGATTCGGACAAAAGCAGATATTGAACGTCTTGGGGAGCTTCATCCTGAAGAAGACCTGCCATATGTGCTTGATACCATTCAGCTTTTAACGAAGGAGCAGCTGAATGTACCGCTCATTGGTTTTGCCGGTGCACCATTTACGATGGCAAGCTATATGATTGAAGGCGGCCCATCTAAAAACTATCATAAAACAAAAGCGCTGATGTACAGTGAGCCTGAGACATGGATGCTGCTCATGAACAAATTAGCTGATATGACGATCACGTACATACGTGCGCAGGTAAAAGCAGGGATCAGTGCGTTTCAAATCTTTGACTCATGGGTTGGTGCTTTAAATGCAGCAGATTACCGGACATTCATTAAACCTGTCATGCAGCGAATTTTCACAGAGTTGAAGAGTGAAAATGTACCAATGATCATGTACGGAGTTGGGGCAAGCCATCTGGTGAAAGATTGGCATGACCTGCCGCTAGATGTCGTTGGACTGGATTGGCGTATGAGTGTAGACGAGGCTCGAAAAGAAGGGCTCACAAAAACGTTACAAGGGAATCTTGATCCAACGATCTTACTTTCTCCTTGGGAAGTCATTGAAGAGAGAGCAAAAGATATTTTAGATCAAGGGATGAAATCAGATCACTTCATCTTTAACTTAGGTCATGGGGTATTTCCAGATGTTTCACCAGATACGTTAAAGAAGCTGACCGATTTTATTCACGACTATTCAGCTAAACATAAAAAAACATCCATCTAAACTATTTCAAATGATCTGAAGGAGTGTTGGTTGTGGAGAAAAAGAAAATGGGGCTTCTTGTCATGGCATATGGCACCCCATATAAAGAAGAAGACATTGAGCGTTATTATACACATATTCGTAGAGGCAGAAAGCCGGAGCCAGAAATGCTGCAAGATTTAAAGGATCGCTACAAGGCAATCGGCGGTATTTCTCCTTTATCAAAAATTACAGAGCAGCAGGCAAATGGTTTGTGTGAGCACTTGAATGACATTCAAGACGACATTGAATTTCATGTCTACATTGGCTTAAAACATATCGAGCCTTTCATTGAGGATGCAGTTGCTGAAATGCACAAGGACGGCATTACAGAAGCTGTGAGTATCGTTCTTGCGCCGCATTTCTCAACCTTTAGTGTGAAATCGTATAACAAACGTGCACAAGATGAGGCAGACAAGCTGGGCAATTTACAGATTACGTCTGTTGAAAGCTGGTACGATGAGCCGAAGTTTGTGGACTATTGGGTGAAACAAGTGAAGGATACGTATGCATCAATGAGTCAAGAGGAACGAGATTCCGCGGTACTTATTGTGTCTGCACACAGTCTGCCTGAAAAAATTATTGCAGCAGGAGATCCATATCCTGATCAGCTCGCACAATCGGCCAAAATGATTGCGGAAGGTGCGGGAATTGAACACTATGAAATTGGCTGGCAAAGTGAAGGCAACACGCCGGATCCATGGCTTGGACCAGACGTGCAAGACTTAACGCGGGATTTATTTGAACAAAAACGCTATCAAACATTCGTGTATGTGCCTGTTGGTTTTGTCGCTGATCATCTTGAAGTGTTATACGACAACGATTATGAATGTAAAGTCGTGACAGATGAAATTGGTGCAGCCTACTATCGTCCAGAAATGCCAAATGCGAAACCAGCATTTATTGATGCTCTGGCAACAGTCGTATTAAAGAAGCTTGACGAAAGCAAGTAATCATATAAAAGAAGGCGATCCTATGTATGACAATCAAAAACACCTTGTCATCATTGGCGGTGGCATCACTGGTTTAGCCGCCGCCTTCTATTTGGAAAAGGAAGTCGAAGAAAAAGGTCTTCCGATTCAAATATCTCTTATTGAAGCGAGCCCTAGGCTAGGTGGAAAAATACAAACATTATATAAAGACGGCTACATCATCGAACGTGGACCTGATTCATTTTTAGAAAGAAAAGTCAGTGGACCGCAGCTGGCTAAGGATGTCGGTCTGTCCGATCAGCTCGTCAATAATGAAACTGGGCAAGCGTATGTACTAGTCAACGAAACCCTTCATCCGATGCCAAAGGGTGCTGTGATGGGTATTCCAACTCAAATCAGCCCATTTATTACAACTGGTCTTTTTTCAGTTGCGGGAAAAGCGAGAGCGGCGATGGATTTCGTGTTGCCAAAAAGCAAGCAGACCGAAGATCAGTCGCTTGGTGAATTTTTTAGAAGACGTGTGGGTGATGAGGTCGTTGAGAATTTAATCGAGCCGCTTCTATCAGGCATTTACGCAGGCGATATTGACCGCCTGAGCTTAATGTCCACCTTCCCGCAATTTTATCAAACAGAACAGCAGCATCGCAGTTTGATTCTTGGGATGAAAAAATCACAGCAGCATGCGAAAGCACAGCAAGTGACTGCGAAAAAACAAGGACAGTTCCAAACGATCAATCAAGGACTGCAGTCGCTTGTGGAAGCAGTAGAAAGTAAGCTCAAGCTGACAACGGTGTATAAAGGGACAAAAGTGAAGCAGATTGAAAAAACAGAGGGAGGCTATGGTGTGCAATTAGACAGCGGTCAAACGCTTTTTGCCGATTCAGCCATTGTCACGACTCCGCATCAATCGATCTATTCCATGTTTCCTAAAGAAGCAGGGCTTGAGTATTTGCATGACATGACCTCTACTTCTGTTGCAACGGTAGCACTCGGTTTTAAAGAAGAGGATATTCATAATGAATATGACGGCACTGGTTTTGTCATCTCAAGAAACAGTGATTTCTCTATTACGGCCTGTACATGGACAAACAAAAAATGGCCGCATACAGCTCCGAAAGGAAAAACGCTATTGCGTGCGTACGTCGGAAAAGCTGGCGACGAATCGATTGTCGAGCAGTCAGACAGTCAAATCGTCAGCATCGTGCTTGAAGATTTAAAGAGAATCATGGATATTAAAGCAGATCCAGAATTGACGACAGTGACTCGCTGGAAGACCAGTATGCCGCAATATCACGTCGGTCATCAAAAAGCTATTTCGAACATGCGAGAAACGTTTAAGCAATCATATCCTGGTGTTTATATCACAGGTGCTGCTTTTGAAGGTGTTGGAATCCCTGATTGTATTGATCAAGGAAAAGCCGCCATCTCAGAAGCTGTATCGTATCTATTTTCATAAAAAACAACTCCCTTTTCTGTCATGGAAAGGGAGTTTTTCATGTTCGAATCATTCGAAAAGAGTTGGGAATCATAAATGTGAACAAAGTTGTTGCATCCGGGGAAAAGGATATGGTATATTACTTTCTGTACTTAATGACCAAAACGTTCAAATAGTCATTTCGGGAGTGAGATCATGAGTGTTGATAGGAGACAAATGATTTTAGATGGTGCGACGAAGGCATTTACTCAATTCGGGTATAAAGCGACCACAATGGACCTCGTGGCGAAGCTTGCCAACGTCGGGAAAGGTACCATTTATACATTTTTCAAAAACAAAGAAGAGTTGTTCGATGAAATTTTCACATCCCTTTTACTAGAGATGAGGAAAATTGCGGATGAGGCGATTGATGAGAAGAATAGTTTCTCTGAAAACCTTCACTTAGCACTCTTTGCAATTTTAGAATTTCGAAAAAACCACCAGCTCACAATTAAGATTTTTCAGGAAAATGCGGAGCTTGGCACGTCAGCGGTCAAGGAAATGATCGAAAAGATGGAGCAGATGATCATTCGCTATATCAAAATGAAAGTACAAGAAGCGATGGATAAAGGCGACATTAAGCCTTGTGATCCTGAATTGACTGCATTTGTGATGGTGAAACTATATATTGCACTGATTTTTGATTGGGAAAAGCGATACGAGCCTTTAACAAAAGAAGAGGTAGCCGAATCGCTGGAGCTTTATGTCTTAAAAGGACTATCTGCAACAACATAATTTTTTTTGAGTTCATATGACCAAATTTTATATTTAGTCATTCATCTATGGGAGGAAAACAGCAATGAATTTAATTCGGAATCAATGGAAAGACATTGTAACGAGCAAAAAACTACTGATCCCGATTTTAGCTGTCTTATTTATTCCGCTGATTTACAGTGGTGTATTTTTAAAAGCATATTGGGATCCATATGGTACAGTTGATCAACTGCCTGTAGCGGTTGTCAACTTGGATGAAGGCAGTCATTATGACGGGAAAACCCTTCATGTCGGCGATGATTTAGTGAAGGAATTAAAGAAAAACGATAATTTCAAATGGAATTTTGTCGATAGTGAAGAAAAGGCCGTAAAGGGATTAAATAACGAGGATTATTATCTCGTTGTGGAAATACCAAAAGACTTCTCGAAAAATGCAAGTACAGTGTTAGATAAACATCCGAAAAAATCGAATCTGAAATATTATACGAATCCAGGCGCAAACTATGCGGCGTCACAAATTGCGAATAATGCCATTATCAAATTAAAAGATTCGGTTTCAAAGGAAGTCACAAAAAATTACGCCGAGGTCATCTTTGATAACTTCAAAACGATTGCAAAAGGATTAGATCAAGCAAGCGATGGCGCGAAGAAAATTGATGACGGAACAAAAAGCGCAAAAGATGGCAGTACAAAGTTAAAAGACAACTTAGCCAAATTGGCTGAAGGTACGTTAACCTATAGCGAAGGTGTTCATCAGTTCGCAGGGAAAATGGGTGAACTAAACACAGGCATACAGTCTCTAGACAGTGGGCTCGGTCAGCTCTTAACAGGCTATCAAACCATTGATCAGAAATTTGGAGATCTTGGTACAGGAATTGATACATTAACCGAAGGATTAAACACAAGCCGTGAAGGACATCAGCAGCTCGCTTCTAAAATGCCGCAATTCACAGCGGGCATTGAGCAGCTAAACAATAAAGCACAATCCTTTTCAGAAAAAATTGCAGCAGTAGAAAAAGTCTTATCGTCACCAGAATTAGCGAATCTTGAAAAGATGGCGCCTAAACTCGATCAGGTGAAAAAAGACGCAAAAACGTTCAGTACAAAACTTGCTTCATTAAAAGAAGCACTATCAAATCGAGATGCTAAAGTAAAAAGCATTATCCAAAACAGCTCTATGACAGATGAAGAGAAAAAGGCGGCAATGGATCAGCTGAACAGTCTGCCTAAAATCGAACTGCCTGATCTGTCTGGACTCGAACAAAGCTTAGCGGCCTTGCAGGAACTGCCTGATGCAAGTGAGGTTCAATCAGCAGTTGCATCTGCAAAAGCGCAGCTGCAGCAAGTCAAACAGCTGCCAAAGAAAACAGAACAGCTGTACACGTCTACCGTCGCGATACAAAATGCGATCGACCAAATGACATCTGGTACGAATAAATTGTATCAAGGTGCATTGAAGCTTCAAACAGGTCAAGGCCAATTACAAGATGGCCTGCAAACAGCAAATGGAAAGCTTGATACGGCGAAAAGCGGAGCGGATAAGCTTGCAAATGGATCAAGCCAGCTTAGCGCAGCGTTAAATAAGCTGGAAAGTGGTTCAACAAATATCCAAAGCAATACATCTAAGCTTGCCGAAGGCTCAAAATCGCTTGATAAAGGATTGGGAGATTTAAAGAGCGGTACAGGTAAGCTGTCCAATAAATTGAAAAGCGCCGCTGATGAAACAGGTGAAATTGATGCAAATCAAGACAATTACAATATGATTGCAAGCCCTGTTAAAACAGAGAATGATACAGCGAAAAAGATTGATAATTATGGAACAGGGCTCACGCCTTATATTTTATCCATGGGACTCTTTGTTGGGGCTCTGATGCTCACCGTTGTATTCCCAATGAAAGACCCTGCTGGACGCCCTAGAAATGCGTTTGAATGGTTTGTCAGCAAATATAGCGTGCTTCTGCTTGTCGGTATCCTGCAAGCAGTCATTGCTAGTACTATGCTCATCTTTGGGCTTGGTCTTGAGGTGGAAAGCCTCTGGCGCTTCTATCTCTTTGCGATCATCGTCAGTCTGACATTCTTAGCGATCATTCAGCTGCTAGCGACAACAATGGGGAACCCAGGACGCTTCATTGCCGTCATTATCTTAGTTCTTCAGCTCGCAGCAAGTGCTGGTACATTCCCGCTTGAGCTTGTTCCTAAATTCTTCCAAGTCATTCATAGTCTGCTTCCAATGACGTATACAATCAATGGATTTAGAACGATCATTGCAAGCGGTGATGACAGCTATTTATGGCACCAAGCAGCGATTCTTGGAACAGTTGCGATCATCATGATGGCGGCAACAACCGCATACTTTGCTTGGAACGTAAGAAAAATGAAACAAGACGAAGCTTAATCAATGAATCCTTTCTCTTGATAGAGGAAGGATTTTTGATTTGAAATTAGACATCTTGAACCCGAAGCGATATATTTTAAGAAGAGATGCTATAAAAGGCATACATGGAAGGAATTGCTTTCAGACAAAGGAGGAAATGCCGAATGACAACTGAAGTAAACGAAACCGTTCAGCTGATTCAAAAGCTCGTATCGATCCCAAGTCCGTCAGGGAATACAGAAAAGGTGATTGGCTTTGTTGAACGCTTTTTACAGGATGTAAATATTGAGACAAAACGAAATCGAAAGGGTGGCTTAATTGCCACTATTAAAGGAACCGATGATAAGGAACACCGCATGCTGACAGCACATGTCGATACGCTTGGTGCGATGGTAAAGGAGATTAAATCAAATGGACGGCTTCGTCTTGCACTCATTGGAGGCTTTCAGTATAACTCAATCGAAGGTGAATATTGTGAAATTGAAACCGCTTCAGGCCATACATACACAGGAACCATTCTCATGCATCAAACGTCAGTTCATGTCTATGCGGATGCGGGAAAAGCAAAACGAAACCAAGAGAATATGGAGATCCGACTCGATGAAAAGGTGCAAAATGCAGACGATGTCAAAGCACTTGGCATTCAAGTAGGGGACTTTATCTCATTTGATCCTAGAGTGGAAGTGACGTCTTCAGGTTTTATTAAATCAAGACACCTTGATGACAAGGCAAGTGTGGCGCTCTTGCTGCGACTCATCCACCGCATTCAAAAGGAAAACATCACATTGCCGCATACGACGCACTTCTTAATTTCCAATAATGAAGAGATTGGCTACGGTGGAAATTCCAATATTCCAGAAGAAACGGTGGAATACCTCGCTGTCGATATGGGAGCTATCGGCGATGGTCAATCAACAGATGAATACAGTGTGTCTATTTGTGTGAAGGACTCAAGCGGTCCTTATCATTATGGATTACGCAAGCATTTAGCCGCATTAGCAGAGGAGAACAATATTGATTACCGTCTAGATATTTACCCTTATTACGGCTCTGATGCATCAGCAGCCATTAGAGCAGGGTATGATATCATTCATGGACTGATTGGTCCTGGCATAGATTCCTCGCATGCATTTGAACGAACACATGAAGATTCTCTCGTCCATACAGCGAATCTCCTTTATCACTATGTTCAATCAGAATTAATCACGGCATAAAAAAAGAACCCCGATAGATGGGGTTCTTTTTCGTTAGCTTGAAAGCTGTGTCGGTTCAGGTACTTCTTGTCCAGTCATCACGCGATGTCCTTTTTCAGGGTCATATTGTCCTTCCCATTTAGACATCACAACAGCTGCAAGTGCATTTCCTGTTAAGTTAACAACTGTTCGCGCCATATCCATGATACGATCCACACCTGCAATAAATGCAAGACCTTCAGCAGGTACACCGATCGTTCCTAATGTTGCGAGTAATACAACAAAGGAAGTGCCAGGAACGGCAGCCATTCCTTTAGATGTCACCATCAGTACAAGAACAAGTGTGAGCTGCTGGACGATCGTGAGGTCAATGCCATATACCTGTGCAAGGAAAAGCGCAGCAATAGCTTGATACAGTACGGAGCCGTCTAGGTTAAACGTATAACCGATTGGGATAACGAAAGAAACAATTCCCTTCGGACATCCAATGCGCTCCATTTTATCCATGACTCTTGGTAAAACTGTTTCAGAGCTGGATGTACTAAAGGCAAGAAGCATTTCGTCTTTCATGTAAGCAAGAAATCTGAAAATATTGACGCCAATCATCTTTCCAATAATTCCGAATACAACGATAAGGAAGAGAGCGAGCGCAAAATAAACAAGACCTACAAGCTTACCTAATGAAATAAGAGATTCAAGACCAAATTTTGATACAGTCACACCAATGAGTGCGAAGACACCAAATGGTGCAGCTTTCATCACAACATTGACGACATGGAACATGGCGTGTGATACACCTTCGAAGAAGGCGAGCACTGGTTTGCCGCGTTCACCAATGGCTGAAACGCCAAGAGCAAATAACACAGTGAAGAAAATAATCGCAAGCAAATCACCTTCCGCCAATGATTGGAAGAAGTTCGTTGGAACGATATGAAGGAACGTATCAGCAACTGATTTGCTGCTTTGCTCTTTTTCCGTTTCAACATACTGGCTAATATCTTGTTTTTCCGTATTTCCAAAGTCAACGCCTGCACCAGGTTGAACAAAGTTTGCAAGCGCAAGACCAAGAATAATCGCAAATGTTGTGATAATTTCAAAATAAAGAATAGTTCTAAAACCAAGTTTCCCTACTTTTTTACCATCACCGGCACCTGCAACACCTAAAATTAAGCTAGATACGACAATTGGTATAACAATCATCTTAATGAGTCTTAAGAAGAAGTCTCCAATTGGTTTTAAATAAGTCTCAACGCCTGGGTTACCGAAAAAGATTGCCCCAACAACGACACCGAGAATAAGACCGATTAGGATTTGTGTAGCTAATCCAAATTTTAATTTTTTCATAGATTTCCTCCCTAACATATTCATTAAAGGAATATTCCCATCATATTAAGTTTTAATATATGAATTAAAGTATAACTAAAATTAAAGAGGCTCGTCCACGATTAAATTATATTAAGAAAATACAAAATTGTTTGAAAAAATGAACATTTAGAACCTCCTTTATTGATTCAAGTCAATAAAAAGTGTCTTCAGAACTAAAACTCATCATATGAAATTACTAAAAAACCCTTTTAGGACAAGGGTTTTACCTTTTTACCTATTTTTCAGAAAAAATAAAAAGCACTTTTGACTCCAACTGACGATGGAGGAAAAAAGTGCTTTTTAATTCAATTTTTTACCTTATTTAAGATAACTTACTTGTGAGCATTCCTCACATTCATTACCGTAACACTCGTGTTGTTCCATTAAATCATTTCCACATTTTGTGCATTTCTTTGAGGGCAAATTTCTAAAAAACTCAGTGATTTTTCCTAGCATTTGTCATCCTCCAATACGTTTTGTTGCTATTATTGTATTATAACAGATTGATAATTGTCAATCTGTTTTGTAACAATAAGCAAGAAGAATGCTTTTTTCATGAAAAATGGGTATATTGTAAGAAGGGGATTTTTAGAAAAGGAGGGAAAAATGACGATGAAATTAACTGTCATTGGATGCTGCGGAGGGTTTCCGGCCGCTGGTGAAGCGACGTCAGGGTACCTTTTTGAATCAGATGGCTTTCGTCTGCTTGTAGACTGCGGGAGCGGTGTTCTTTCCAAACTGCAGCAATACATTGATATAGAAGAACTAGATGCTGTTCTCCTTTCTCATTATCACCACGATCATATTGCGGATATCGGACCACTCCAATATGCGAAGCTAGTGGGATATCATTTAGGAAAAAGCAGCGGTCCGCTTCCGATCTATGGACATACGGGTGATCAAAAAGCATTTGGGCGGCTTGCGGATGATGTACATACTAAGGCAGAGGCTTATCAGTCAGAAGAGGGTATTCAAATTGGTCCATTTCAAATTGATTTTTTGAAAACGGTTCATCCGGCAGAATGCTATGCTATGAGAATTCAGGCAGGGGATGCTGTGGTGGTGTATACAGCAGACTCAAGTTATCAGGACGCATTTATCCCATTTAGCAAGGATGCAGATCTACTGATTGCTGAAAGCAATTTTTATGCTGGACAGGACGGATCGAGTGCAGGACATATGAACAGTACAGAGGCGGGCAAGCTTGCAAAGGAAGCAAATGTTGGGGAACTCATCATCACGCATTTGCCCCATTTTGGCCGTCATAAAGACCTAGTCAATGAAGCACAGGCGTTATATACTGGCAATATACAGCTTGCCCATTCAGGGCTTAGATGGAACAAGGAAGGAAGATAGAAATGCTGTTTATCGATAACGAACAACATTATGATCCAATGATTAATTTGGCAATAGAAGAGTATTGCTTAAAATATTTAGACCCAGAAGAAACGTATTTGCTGTTCTATATTAACCAGCCGTCGATTATCATTGGAAAGAACCAAAATACAATAGAAGAAATCAATACGAAGTATGTGGAAGACAACGGCATCAAAGTTGTCCGCCGCCTGTCTGGTGGTGGCGCAGTTTATCATGACAAAGGAAACTTAAACTTCAGCTTTATCACAAAAGACGATGGGGACAGCTTCCATAACTTCAAAAAGTTCACCGAGCCAGTCATCAAAGCGCTTGAAAAGCTTGGTGTCAAAGCGGAATTAAGCGGGAGAAATGACATTATGGCAGATGGGCGAAAAATTTCTGGAAATGCCCAGTTCGCTACAAGAGGACGTATTTTCAGCCATGGCACACTGCTATTTGATTCAGAAATCGAACATGTCGTTTCGGCTTTAAATGTGAAAAAAGAAAAGATTGAATCAAAAGGCATTAAATCCATTAGAAGCAGGGTTGCCAATATTAGTGAATTGATGGATCAAAAGATGACAACAGAAGAATTTAGAAAAATTCTTTTAAGCTACATTTTCGATACGAATGGGGATGTCCCTCAATATCAGTTGACTGAGAAGGATTGGGAAAAGATTCACGAGATTTCTCGGGATCGATATCAAAAATGGGAATGGAACTACGGCCGTTCACCGAAATTTAATTTACAGCATTCTAAAAGATTCCCAGCAGGCTCCATTGATCTTCGATTAGAAGTGAAAAAAGGCATCATCCAAGACTGCAAAATCTTTGGTGATTTCTTTGGTGTAGGGGATATTGCTGATATTGAAAAAAGACTCATTGGGCAGCAATATGATCGCAAAACGATCAGCGACGTATTAGAAGATATGGATATGCGCCACTACTTCGGCAACGTATCAAAAGAGGATTTTCTTGATTTGATTTATTAAAAGGGACAAGCACGGCTAGAGATAGCGGTGCTTTTTTGATTGAAAGAAATGAAAGCGATTCACATTTGATCTTGTGGATTTTTTCGATTGTCTATTATAATAGAAAGGAGGAATGTTTGGCCATAAAATGAATGGCTATTCATTCATTGATGACATGTAAGGGGTGGGAGAATGGATTTGATCAAAAATCTAGAGCAGACGGCGATGACGAAAGGAGAAAATATCGCACTGATCTTTGAAGGAAATAAGTGGACCTATCGAGAGCTGATGACAAGTATCGAGCGATTTGCAGATGGAATAGTCAACGAAGGGTTTCAAGCTGGGGATCATATCGCGCTTATTTTAGGAAATTCACCGCATTTTGTCATTTCTTTTTTTGGTGCCTTAAAGGCAGGACTTGTCGTAGTACCAGTCAATCCAACATACACGCCTAGTGAAATTGGCTATATGCTGATTACAGGTGATGTAAAAGGCATTGTTGCCCCTGAACAGCTACTGCCAGTGTACGAGCAGGTGTACGAACAGCTTCCGTCTATTGAACGAGTGATTATTTGTGCAGAAAATGAATCTGCATGCAGATCAAGTTTTAAGGAAGTATCTGATCGTCTTGTCTTCTTTGGAAAGCTTGTGTCTGGTCATGCGAAAGAGAACGTGCATCCTTCTATTCATCAGGACGATACGGCAGTTATTCTATTTACATCTGGCACGACAGGAAAACCAAAGGGTGCGATGCTGACTCATTTCAACCTTTATTCAAATGCCAGAGACGTCGCTGAGTACCTATCCATTGATGAAAAGGACAAGGTCATCGCCGCTTTGCCGATGTTCCACGTATTTTGTTTAACGGTTTGTATGAATGCACCATTGATTCATGGCGCGACCATTTATGTCATGCCGCATTTCAGCCCATCGGAGCTTTTGCGTATGATGGAAAAAGAGAAGCCAACGTTATTTGTTGGTGTTCCGACTATGTATAACTATTTGTACCGCCAGGAAGGGCACGAGGAAGCGATGTCCTCAGTGAGGATTTGTATATCTGGCGGTGCCTCAATGCCTGTTGCCTTACTTCACGGTTTTGAGAAAAAATTTGGTGTCACGGTGCTGGAGGGCTATGGATTATCAGAGGCTTCCCCAGTAACTGCATTCAATCCTCTTGATGGAAAAAGAAAACCCGGTTCAGTTGGGACCGACATTATGAATGTGAAGAATAAGATCGTGAATGAACTGGGAGAAGAAGTCGGTCCAAATGAAGTCGGAGAGCTGATAGCAAAAGGTCCAAACATTATGAAAGGCTATTATCAAATGCCAGAAGATACTGAAGCTGCACTAAGAGGCGGCTGGCTGTATACCGGTGATTTAGCGAGAAGAGATGAAGAAGGATACATTTATATTGTCGACCGGAAAAAGGATATGATTCTCGTTGGCGGGTATAATGTTTATCCAAGAGAAGTAGAAGAAGTGCTTTATCAACATGAAGCTGTAGCAGAAGCCGTCGTCATCGGTGTGCCAGATCCGAACACCGGAGAAGCTGTCGTCTGTTACATTTCCCCTAAGAAACATGCTCACATCGATCAAGAAGACATCATCACACATTGTTCACGCTTTTTAGCGAAATATAAGCAGCCCCAAACGATCCATTTCATAGATGATATTCCAAAGAACACAACAGGTAAAATTTTAAGAAGAGCACTAAAGGAAAAGTATCAAGCAGAGGAAAGTAAATAAAAAAAGGGAGTCTCTTATGAGGAGGCTCCCTCAGCATGTAGACAAACCCTCGCATTCAGGTCTGAAAAGGTTTTCTATCGCGCTGAAAAGAAGACAAAGGGCTAAAATAAAGATCATTTTAGCCCTTTTGAATCGCTTCTTTTAACTGTTTCTGAAAAGAATTAGACTGTTTTTGATTCAGTTCATAATACGTGCCATCTACTAAAAAAACGACCTGTGAACGGCTCGTCCAGAGCTGAAAGGTGGTGCCGTTTGTTCGGCCGTACATCACCTTGGCGATATAATCTGGTTCCTTTAAATTTTTCTTAAGATGATTGCTTGTTTGTTTGCCTTTGTTTAATTCTTCTATTAAATCTTCTGCTGTGTCCTTATCATCTATTTCATAAGATATGGACTCGTTTGCAGGTGAAAGCAGCAATTTTTCTGCTCGATTCTCATCAAAGATTTCGCTCGTCCGGCTGAACACATAAAAGAAGGTAATGAGTAAAAGTCCAAAGATCACAACTCCTGCAAGGATTTTCTTCATTTTAATCCTCCAACTCTCTGTTTTATATGTAGCATCTCCGATTTTCGAGTAGCATAATCATTTTTTTCGCGAAAGCTTTTTCAGATGGGGCATGCTATGATGGAGCCACATGAGACAGGTTCTAAACAAAAAAATGGTTGATTAGAATAGAGAGAGGGATGGAAAGGAGGCTGACCAGTGCGAGTACGTAAATGGGTAGCTCTTGCAACGGTAGCTTACATATTGTACGGTCTTTTTATTTATTCTTATTTGTTTCTATTTGGGGATTCATCGGTTCCTGAAAGTGTAAAAGGAACAAGTGCAGATCCGCATACCTTTATGACAAGCCATGAACTTGTCATCAGCGAGAATTTCTCGAACATACGTAATCTGCTGTATTTCATGACAATTCCATTAGATTGGTATGTTTTTTTTCTTCTGCTCATTTCAGGGTTTTCACGAAAAATAGCAGACTGGAGCCTGGCAGCAGCCCGTTTCACATTTTTAAGCAAACTTGTATATGTGTTTGTGCTGTCGCTTTTGACAATGCTGATTTCATTGCCCATTAAGTGGATTGGCTATCAGCTGTCTTTGCACTACGGAGTATCTGCTCAAAGTACGGCAAGCTGGTTTAAAGATCAAATACTGGATTTCTGGATTCAATATCCACTTCTTGCTCTATGTGCTATTGTATTCTTTTGGCTCATTCAAAAAAGAAGAAAGCGTTGGTGGCTGTATGCTTGGTGTTTGACAGTCCCCTTCACGCTATTTCTCTTCTTTATACAGCCGGTCGTCATTGATCCGTTATATAACAATTTTTATCCACTAAAGGATCAAGCTCTTGAGAACAAGATCTTAACGCTTGCAGACAAAGCACATATCCCGGCAGATCATGTATATGAGGTCAATATGTCTGAGAAAACGAATACAATGAATGCTTATGTCACAGGGATTGGTGAAAATAAGCGTATTGTGTTATGGGATACGACACTGCAAAAGCTGAAAGATCGCGAAATTTTATTTATTATGGCACATGAAATGGGACATTACGTCATGAAGCATGTCTATATAGGATTAGCAGGATATCTAGTGCTGTCACTTGCCGGATTTTTTGCGATTGACCGTCTCTATTTTTATTTTTATCAAAAGGGAGCAGTTCCATTTCGGCTGAGGGTGTCAAACGACATCGCTGCTCTTCCGCTTCTTCTCATTATCGTATCGATGCTGTCATTTGCAATTTCACCTTTTACAAATGCAGTTTCAAGACATCAAGAACGAGCAGCTGACGAATATGCGGTAAACCTGACAAAAGACGGAGAGGCAGGGGTGACATCTTTTCAAAAGCTTGCAAAATCAGGGCTGTCTCAGGTGAATCCACCGCTTTTAGTGAAGGTCTTCCGCTATGGACACCCAACCATGATGGAGAGAATCATGGAGATGGAAAATGCAGCGGAAAAAGAGGAAGCGTCGAGGAAGCAATAAATAAAAAAACCCGGCTGGATCAGCCGGATTTTTTTCGCGCTTGTTTAGTTAGAAGCCGCTTGAGCGTTGATTAACCCTTTTCCGTAATAGAAGGAGTTACCAAGCGGTGTTGCCGTGTTTTCTAAGCGCTGGCGAACCTGTGAATTTGATAGGTTCGGATTTTTAGAAAGAATAAGCGTTGCTGCTCCTGCTACATGAGGAGACGCCATAGAAGTTCCGGTATAAGATGTGTATCCACTGCTTGGTACTGTACTTAAAATAGAAGTACCAGGTGCAGAAACATCTAATTCAGGACCTGCGCTGGAAGACGAGTTTCTGACATTGCTGCTGTTTACATTGGCAACGGCAATTGTAGAATCATATTTTGCTGGATAGCCAACTGTACTTGTAGAGCCAGTGGAACCTGAATTACCTGCGGCCGCCACAACAACGACTCCGCGGTTATTTGCTGTATCAACGGCATTTTTAAGCGCTGTTGAACCGTTTGGTCCACCTAAGCTCATATTGATGACATCCATGTTATTGGCTACAGCCCATTCAATACCGCTAATGATCCAGCTGTATTGTCCGTCGCCATTGCGGTCTAATACTTTAACAGCATATAGGGAAGCACTTGGAGCGACCCCAAGAACACCAATTGTGTTATCAAGGGCAGCAATGGTTCCGGCTACGTGAGTTCCATGTGATTGAAAGTCTTGGGTGGCATTTGGCTCTGAAGGGACGAAGCTGGCACCGCCTGCAACATTTAAGTCAGGATGTGCAGCGTGGATTCCAGTATCAAGGACAGCTACTTTGACATTAGCACCTTTATAACCTTGAGCGTGTACAGCTGGAGCTTTGATTTGAGGGATTCCATAAGGGACGGTTTGTGCATATGCTTCTGCTTTGTGGTCTTCTTCTACGTAAGCAATGCTAGGGTCATGTTCAAGTTTTTTTGCGGCTTGTTCGGACATCTTTACTTGTGCGGCATTAATAAGACGATATTGCTTTTCTAGTTTTCCGCCATTTTGAGTGACGGCTTGTTTCTTAGAGCTGTTTGTGGTGGCAGAGGCTTTAAAGCCAACAATATAGCTCTTTTCACTATCTGACTTTGAGACCGTCTCGGCATTTGCCATGGAGCCTCCAAACCCTGCTGAAAACAGAAGAGGGACAGCCAATAAAACACTTGTCATTACATTTTTCTTTTTCACGCACAATCCACATCCCTTTTTTCTTATTTCAGAATAATCATTCGTAGTCTATAAGAATGATTCGTTTGATTATTCTGTATATTCAGTTTAAGGGAAGTAGGCAAATAAGAGTAGACCCGAATTTTTGTGAAAGTCCTAGCGAAAATTGGGGAATTAAGTCACTTGGAAACGTTGGGAAAATATGTTTGTTCTACTGTTTCAGCGGTTATCTATTAAAAAGGAAGTGTGCTTTTTTTCTTATGATCCATTTTCGGACAAATATTCGATACCCGAAAAGCCTTAAAATAGGTAGAAACGTCTAACATCTATTTCGAATTTCGATATAAAAAAATATTATTTTATTTTGTTTTTGTCGTTTAAAAAGAACCTGTTACAATAACAGGTTCTTTAAGAAGGGGAGGATTGAGTTAAATGGCTGACCACGTTGTAATCAAGGACCTTCCATTCACCATCTTTCCATTCCACATAATTTAAGCAAGCATTGACAAGTCTCGTGTTCTCTAGACCCAGATGTTCATCCGCTAAGGTGGTAAGTAAAGCATGGATAGCAGCGCCGTGTGCCACGATCAGGACTTGTTGATTTGGATAGGCTGCTCTGACTTTCTCAATGCCTTCTACCATTCGATCTTGAATCGCCTCAAGCGGCTCCATGTTTGGATACTGTTTATCTGGAAACAGCTTTTGGCGCTCCTCAAACGACATGCCTTCAGCGTCACCATAATCACGTTCAATGAAATCATCCATGATGACAAGAGGCGCATCTACATGTTTTAAAATCAAGTGAGCCGTTTCTTTTGCCCTTGTGAGTGGACTGGAAATGACAACATCCCAATGGACATTCTTTAAGTAAAGTCCCGTTTGTTCAGCCTGCCATTTACCAGTGTCGTTTAAAGGGATATCTGTTCGTCCTTGAATTCGTTTCGCTGCATTCCAATCTGTTTCCCCGTGTCTGACTAGGCAAATTGTTGTCAAGCAAATCCCGCCTTTTCTATCTTTTCTTCTATTATACTAAAGCAGAAGAAAAAAGACTGGATCAGCGATTTGTGAGACTTGTTAAGGATTCGACTGAGCTGGCAACTTGGGACACCGTTTGTTTGACTTCCTTCAATTCGTTAAGGAAGGTTTGAAGGTCGATTTCAATTTTTCCATTTTGGTTTTTACTTAAGTTCATGCTGCTGACGATATCATCGAAGAGCGAATTGATTTGAGTCATTTTTTCTTTACTGTCTGTCACGAGTAAATTCACGTCGCCAATGTGCTGAGACACAATGGAGATTTGTGAATTGGTATTGTTGACGAGTTCAGACACGGTTGAAACCGTTTTCTTTGTGTCCTCTGACAATTTACGAACCTCGTTTGCGACGACAGCAAAGCCTTTACCATGTTCACCAGCTCGTGCAGATTCGATTGAGGCATTTAAAGATAACAAATTCGTCTGCTCTGCAATGCCTGTGACAATCCCAAAGATTTGTTCAATCTGTTTGGCGATTTCTTCTAAACGCTTAATTTCTGTTTCAATCTTTGTCATGCTGCCATCAATTTGGTTCATTTGTGTTTGTTGAATTTCTAATTCTTTTTTACCGCCGATCGATTTTTCCTCGACCTGTGCTGAAATTTGCGTTCCAGCTTGCGACATGTCCGCCATCTCATCAGATTTTGATACAAGCTTGTCCACTGCATTTGTTGTGTTTGAGAAGAGAGAAGCAAGCGAATTTGATGTTTCTGTGATTTTTGTATGAAGCTCCTGCTGCTGCTGTTCTGCTTCATCACGAATTTTAGAATATTCATTTTGGAATGTATCCAGGACAAGCTGCTGCTCTAAATTTAAGATTTTCGTCGTCGCTTTGACTGCTGTCTGATATTCTTTGAAATCTTGGATATGCTGAGCAAATAAATCCATAATCGATAGCAGAAGATCCTGGAATGCTGCCATATACCATTTAGGCTGGAGGCCAATCCGTAAATGAACTTGCGCAATTTTAATTCGTTTTGCCACATAGGCTTCATCAACCACACCTGCAAACATTTCACTAATATGAATGCGGAGTGTTTTTTTCAAACGTTCGACAGAACTATTATCTTGAATGATATGCATCAAGGAAGATTCGACTTCTAAATTTTTATAAAATTTATCAACGATATGTGCAATATCCTCCTGAACAATTGGATTGAGCTGTTTTAGAATAAAGAGGTCATGCTGCGTCAGGTCTATCATTTTGATTTGTTTCGCGATATCCGTATTGTTTAAAAAGTTGATTCGTTTTATCCCATCATCCTGCTGTGTGAAAAAAGCAGTGTTTTTTCTTTTTGTCTCTTTTTTAAATAACAATGTTTTGGTCCCCCCATAATCATCACAAATTATCAGACTTTATATTATTTATCGGATAATATTGGATTTTTTAAAGGGAATCAGTAAAATTTTACTGTTCTTTATAAGACCTTTTTAGTGGTTTCTTTGCTGGGCCTTCTACTACCTCTCCAGTAATGGAAAAACGTGAGCCGTGACACGGGCAATCCCAAGTGCGGTCGCTATTATTCCAAGCGACTTCACAGCCTAGGTGAGTACACGTTGTATCCACAAGAAAGATATTCCCGTCCTCTGATTTAAAGGCGCCGCATTTTTTATGTTCGTAAGATACAATGCCGCCTTCACCTGGCTTTAAATCATCAATTGTTTGATCGGTTCGTTTTAATTTACCACTGATCAGCTTGGCAGCGACATTGCTGTTTTCTTTAATAAAATCTTTGACGAAAGAGTCAGAAACAGGTCTTGATGGCGTAAAAATCGATTCGTATGGATTCGATTTTCCCTCAATTAAATCACCGATAAGAGTGGCTGCGACATGGCTTGTCGTCATGCCCCATTTTCTAAAACCGGTCGCAACGAAGATATTTTGGTGGTGTTTGGTCAGGCGGCCAATGTAAGGGATTTGATCCATTGTGACCATATCGTGTGTCGACCAGCGATACAGCACCTCTTCAATTCCAAGGGTGGCGTCTCCAAACCTTTCTAATCCTTCATAGTGAGCAGATTCATCCCCGCCTTGTCCAGTTTTATGGCCTTCTCCCCCGATGAGAACTACTTCCTCACCATGCCATTCTGCGGTTCTTAAAGAATGAGCAGGCTGGTCGATTCCTAAATACATCCCGTCTGGAAGCGGCTTCGTTGTTTTGGCTGCTACCACATAAGATTGCTCTGGGTGAATTCGCGTGAAATAAAGTCCTTTCCCATCATAAAAAGGAAAGTGCGAACAGGAAATGATATAGCGTCCTGTCAGGTGATGGCCGTCTTTTGTGACGACAGCAGGGCGGTTTCCTTCTTTCACGTCAACAGCGGTAGTCTGTTCAAAAATACGTACACCTCGCTCTAGGAGCTTGTCGATTAGTGCATTTAGATAATGAAGGGGATGAAACTGTGCCTGCTGCGTCATTGCTAGGGCAGCTTTGATGTCAGCATCAAAAGGAAGCGCTGTTTTCCATTCTCGGTCAATTCCAAGCTGTTTGTAGGCATCTAATTCCTTCTTTAACTTTTTTACACCGCTTTCTTCCTTTGTATAAAGATAAGCATCTTTTATCTCTAGCTGACAATCGATGTCGTACTCTTTGACACGAGTTTGAATCAACTCTTTTGCTTTCTCGTTTGCTTCTACATACAATCGAGCTTTGGGCATGCCAATTTGCTGAATCAGCTCATGGTAGTACACATCGTGCTGTGAGGTAATCTTAGCTGTCGTATGTCCGGTCGTACCTTGCAGCAGTTGATCGGCATCAATGAGGATGACATCCAGCCCGCGCTCTGTCATTTCAAACGCAGTAGCGATACCGGTAATACCGCCGCCAACAATGATGACATCTGCTGTGAGATCCTCATGTACAGCAGGAAAAGAATGCTTCTGACTTTCTGCTATCCATAACGATTTTGCCTGTTCCGATCCTTTATGTTCTTGTTTCATGTTGTCGCCTCCAGTTAGTGACTTGTTGTGTATAATTTTTCCACAATAATGAAAATCATACATTTGAAAGGAAACAAGTTCGACATACATAAAAAAATAACCAACACATAAAAATAAACAAGATAAAAGGAAGGAGTGGACAGACGTGTCAACAAAGCAGCCGAAGAAAACATTGCCGCCTCAGCATCAAAATGAACGTCCAGGTCTGGAATATAAAATGAACCCTAGACCTGTTTTTGATCGAGAGGTGCCGGATAAAAAGTTAGCAGGGAAAACAGCCATTGTGACAGGTGGAGACAGCGGGATCGGAAGAGCAGTCTCGGTCTTATTTGCGAAGGAAGGAGCCAATGTCGCCATTGTTTACTTGAGTGAACACCGCGATGCAGAGGAAACGAAGGACTATATTGAAAAGGCGGGAGGCCGCGCCATTTTAATTGCAGGTGATTTAGGAGATGAGGCGTTTTCAAACGAGGTCGTCAAAAAAACGAAGGATGCTTTCGGTTCCATCGATATTTTGGTGAACAACGCCGGGGAACAGCATCCGCAAAAAAGCATTGAACAGATTACCTCGCATCAGCTTCTTCGAACATTTCAAACGAATATTTTTGCCATGTTTTATTTAACAAAAGCGGTTCTTCCTCATTTAAAGAAAGGAAGCAGTATCATTAATACCACATCTGTTACAGCCTATAAAGGGCATGAAACCTTGATCGACTATTCATCTACAAAAGGGGCAGTCGTGACATTTACGAGATCATTATCTTTATCGCTCATTAAACAGGGGATTAGAGTGAATGGGGTAGCCCCAGGGCCTATTTGGACACCGCTCATTCCATCGACCTTTACGGAAAAGGAAGTCTCAGAATTTGGCGGAGATGTTCCAATGGAACGTCCTGGTGAGCCAGTAGAGCTTGCGCCGAGCTATTTATTTTTAGCGAGCGAAGACTCCTCTTATATGAATGGACAAATCCTGCATGTAAATGGCGGAACCATTTTAAATGGATAAACAAAAAACTTGCGGTAAAGAGACGAGTTGCTGTCTCTTTGCCGCAAGTAAAATCATCATGATTGATGTAAGCAGTGTTCTGCATATTGAGCTGACAGGTCGTTGAATCGCTTTTCATCACGCTGATCCAGTGCCTTATCAATCTCTTCTCTAAGGAAGGTTAAGCGCTGTTTATAAAGCGCCTCATCTAAAACCATTTGAATATAGATGTCTAAAATAGTGACGCCGTTTTCTTCGGTTTTTTGGGTGTTGCGGGACTTCATGAGCTCAGCATACGTTTTTTTCTCTTTCATAAAGAATCCCCCCGATGCCTTTTTTATAGTATATGGATTGGCGGAGAAAAAATCAACAAGAATTTATAATTTTTAGACAATTTATTTTTGAGCGAAATCGACATCTCTTGTCCGATCGACAGGATGTGATATATCATTAAAAAAGGCTTTTCGATAGATCGAATGGACTAAAAAATACGATAAAAAGATGATTTTTAATAAATTTTTAAAAAATCCTGTCGTTTCTTATATGTTGGTGATAGATTAATAGTATCTAAAATAACCAAAAATTAACACAGGAGGAAATGAAGTGTCAGGAATTAGTGAAACACCTTTAGATTCATACGTCATTAATCAAACAACAATGGCGGTCCTTCCGGTTGAAGAAGGAAAAAGAGTATATTCAAAAGTCATAGAAAGAGAGACAAGCTTTTACGTTGAATTAAAGCCCCTGCAAATTATTGAACGGAGCTGCAGATTCTTCGGCTCAAGCTATGCGGGCAGAAAAGCGGGAACATATGAAGTAATAGGAATTTCTCACAAGCCTCCAATTGTGATTGACTCATCCAATCATCTGTATTTCTTCCCAACCTATTCATCCAACCGTCCTCAGTGCGGCTGGATCTCCCACAAATACATTCATACCTTCCAGGAATCATCCCTCGGAGACACGGTGGTCATCTTTACAAATGAGCAAACCGTCAAACTCGATGTCTCATATAAATCATTTGAGAGTCAGGTGCACAGAACAGCGTATCTCCGAACGAAATTTCAAGATCGCCTTGATGGAGGTCTTCCTAAAAAACAAGAATTTATGCTGTATCCAAAGGAACAACAGCTCAACCTTGTATACGATTTTATATTAAGGGAGCTTCGGAACAGATATTAACTAAAACCAGCGGCAGGACAGCCGCTGGACTCCTTATGAAGCGAGGGTTTAGCATATCGTCTTTCTTTCTCGAAGAAAAAAACATTGATAATTATATAAAAAATTATATAATTTAACTATAACGTATAAAATTTTATATAACGAGCAGCAGTGAAAGGGGATATGATGATGACTTATGATGAACTAGATACACCGGCGCTATTAATTGATAAACGGGTAATGATGGAGAATCTAGCTGCTATGCAGCAATATGCGGATCGTCAGCAAGTCAAACTGCGTCCTCATACGAAAACACATAAAACACCTAGTCTTGCGAAGGTGCAGGAGGAGATGGGCGCATCTGGCTTAACTGTAGCGAAAGTAGGAGAAGCGGAAGTAATGGCGGCGCATGGGCTGACAGATATCTTTATCGCCAATCAAATTGTAGGCGAGACAAAGCTCAAGCGAATTCGAAAGCTGGCAGAGTCGATACAAATTTCATTTGGAATAGATTGTGTAGAGCATGTGCATCAAATTGAACATGTCTTTCGTGGAGCAGAGAAAAAAGCGGAAGTTCTAATTGAGATAGAAGTTGGAGAAGAAAGATCTGGTGTCATTGAAGAGAGTGATTTCCGTCAAATCTTGCAGGCGATTCAAACATGTGACTTCGTTCATTTAAAGGGGATTTTTTCTCATGATGGACATACATATAAGGCGGAAAGTAAAGCGCATTGTCAGACATTATACGAAGACGCTGTGAATCGCACGCTTCAGTTTGCACAGATTGCGAAAGAAGCAGGCATGCTGCTAGAGGTGGTGAGCATTGGATCAACACCGCCGTTCTTATTTCAATTTGATATTCCAAAGGGAGTCACCGAAATCAGACCAGGCACTTACATCTTCATGGATGCCTCTCAATCCAATGTGATCGGCACTTTTTCACATTGTGCGGCAGCTGTGCTGACGACGGTGATCAGTAAGCCAACAAAGGCTCGTGTCATTACAGATGTTGGAGCCAAAGGGCTCACGGCTCAAACCCGTACAAAAGGGCTGACGAAAACAAAAGGACTAGGCAAAGTAAAAGACTATGATGATGTATTTGTTTCAAGTGTATTTGATGAGCATGCCATCATCTATCACGAAGGCTTCCGTCAGACTGTCCAGATCGGTGAGAAGGTGCAAATCATTCCAAATCATATTTGTCCCGCTGTCAATCTCCATGAAAAAGCATATCTCATTCAGGATGGTGAAGTAGTCGAAGAGCTTGAGATTGCTTGTAAAGGTAAACTTCAATAAATCAACAGGATGTATAATTTAAGACTTGGAAAATACAAGGCGACTTCGTTTGGCATCATCATGATGACACGAACGAAGTATTTCTTTTCATTAGAAAATATCCACCATGAACTTATTGAAACCAAATCCATATATCCAGTCGTCTATTAAGTGTATCGGTAGACTGTCAACCAAATGACAGGAAAATGTGGATCCTTAGACGTATTTTCATCCATTTACTCATAAATCGCAGAAGTGACACGAGCCGTCTGTTACAATTAAAAGAAATCATTTCTTGCAAAGTGTTCGTATGTGGTAAAGGATACTCCTATTTTGACCGATATGAACGAATGGGAATAAGAAATGGAGGCTCTGTATGAAAAAACAATCGCAATTGATGTTGCTATTCACATTGACAGTGACATTACTAGCAGCCTGTCAGCAAGCAGGTCAATCGCCTTCAAAACAAGACACAAAAGAAGCTGCGTATGAACAATGGGTTCAGCGTTATATGGATGAGTTAAATGAAGCTTATGAAAACATGACCGACCAATTTATTTCAGATGGACATGGAAAGATCCAAGTAAATAAAAAATTGAAAAAAGCGACGAAAGCCTTTGATCGTGTGATTCAAAAGGGGCTTGCTCATCAAGAAGTTCCAGCCGCTTATCAAAAGGCGGATCAACAATTAAAGACAGGTCTTCATTCATTTGAAAAAGGAATCGGTCAGGTGGAGCAGCTATTAAAGCACCCAGGTCAAGAAAAGCTGTTTATTTCCGCTACCCATCATCTGCAAGATGGATTGCAGCAGACAGCTGCATTTATTGAAGAAGTAGGCCGCATTCAGCAATCAACGTAAAAAAGCTTGGAAGGCGGACTTCCAGGCTTTTTTTACATATAAAGTATTTGCTTTAAGCGGCGGACACCCTCTTGAATCATGTTTTCGTCCGTACAGGCGAAGCCTAGCAGTAATCCCTTTCGATTGCTCTCAAAACAATAAGGACTTAATGGATAAATGCCAACGCCCGCTGCTTTGGCTGCTTCAATACTGCCTTTTTCGTCAAAGTCTGGCGCTCCTTCTAAAAAGACATGAAGACCCGTATCGGTTCCATAGATATGAAAGTGCTTGTCAAAGTGTTGTGTCAAAAGGGCATCCATCATGGCAGCCTGTCTTTTTTTATACAGCTGTCTCATTCGCCTGACATATCGCGTGAATTCTCCTTCTCTGAAAAAAGAAGCGAGCGTGATCTGTTCCATAATGGGCAGCTGTCTTTGAATGAGTGATTGCAGGGAAGCGATTTCTTTTATGACCGCTTTGGAGCCGATAATGGCAGCAAGGCGGATGCCGGGTGTCAGCACCTTGGAGAAGCTTAAGATGTAAATCACATGGTCGGGTGCTTCTGAAAATAATGAAGGAAGCGGTCCGCCATGATAACGATAATCTCCATCAAAATCATCCTCTAGTATATAAGACTGATGGCTGACAGCAAATTTCAGCAGCTGCTGCCTTCTGTTGACACTCATACATACACCGGTTGGACGCTGATGGGAGGGCGTCACCGCAATCAGCTTTGTTTGCCGTGGCACTGTATTCACCATGATTCCTTCTTCATCGACGGGTGCGGGATAAATGTTCATTTCACGATACATAAATGAAAGCCTTGCCCCAGGAAAGCCTGGATCTTCAACAGCTACTGTATCGCCTTTTTTAAGCAATACCTGTGAAATCAAATCAATGGCTTGCTGCGTGCCACCTGTTAACACCATTTGATCTTCTTCTACATCGATTCCGCGTTCTACAGATAAGTATTGGCGTATTTCTGAACGTACTTCCCATAATCCGTGCGGGGAGGAATAGCCCCAATCTTTCATATCTAATCGCTGTAATGCTTTCGTGAGCGACCGTTTCCATATATTTTGAAAATGTTCATCGATGGCTGGCTCCTGATGTCGAAAATCAATATCGAGTTTCTCATGAAATTGATTGGCCGACAGCCAGTGGTCCATTTGTTTCTCCGCCTCTTGAAAGTGTGGTCTTACCGGAAGAGGGAAAGGCGGCTCACTTTGATGGGGAGTGGAGGCTGCATAGTGGTCACTCGAAATGACCTTTGTACCGCCTCTTCTAGATGTGCTGACATATCCTCTTGCCAGCAGTTCATCATAGGCAAGCTGTATAGTTGATCTTGATACATTGAGCTCCTGTGCTAATACCCGTGTTGGTGTTAACTGATCGTCAGGATTCAGTTTTTGTGAATGAATTTGTTGAATGACCCCAGTCACGATTTGCTGCCAGAGCGGGGTTGTACTTGAGCGGTCTAAATAAATATACATTGGACACCTTCTCTCATTGTCACATATAACTTGATGATGACACGGAATTATGGAGTGGTCAATAGCATCATTTTTGGATATAGGAAGTAAGCCAAAAGGTGTGTACACTGTTCTCATATGCTTATGACATAGAGGAGAGAGTCAAATGATCCCTGCATCTAAAGAAGAAACAGCACACCTATCCATCATTCCATTTATATTCGTTTTATTTGGTCTTTTTATGATTACGACCGCAGTGAATCTGCAAGTGCCCCTTTATACGTTGTATGCCGAACAAGCAGGGTACGGAAAGGCGGCTACAGCACTTGTATTTGCTGCATATGTCTTCGGACTCATTCCAGTCTTGCTTTTTCTTGGCGGCATATCTGATCGGGCTGGACGCAAACCGGTTTTATTGGTCGCGCTAAGCTTTTCGTTATGTGCTACCCTATTGATGATCGTGCACCCTACCATACAAATGCTCTTTGCAGCCCGGCTGCTGCAAGGGGTGGGGCTTGGTCTGAGTGTTGGCACATGCACCGCTTATTTGATTGCTTTATATCCAGAAAAATCAAGCTGGATTCCAACTTTTATTGCGTTATGCAGTTCGGTTGGCTTTGGGGGCGGTGCTCTTTTTACGGCACTGCTTTCTTTTCAGCGTATGTCGCTTGCGCCTCTTAGCTATTGGATTGTGCTGGGCCTTTTAATCCTAACCATCGTGGGTGTCTTCTTTTTCGTTCCGCCTGTACAAGGAGATTCAGGTAAACCGATGATGAACATGCCAACATTTCCAAAAGGAACAATGCCGGCGAATGCAGCGATTGCCATCGCGTGGTCGGTGTGCGGCCTCGTCATTTCGGTTTTGCCAGCACAGCTTAAATTGAATGGATATGAATTATGGGTAGGGCCGGCACTCTTTTTGATTAATATGGCAGGTGTCCTGATGCAGCCTTTTGTTCGCAAGATGAATAGCACAGTAGCGCTCTTTGCCGGGTTTATCTGTCTTCCATGCGGATACGGCCTTTTGCTATTTGGAGCAAATAGCGGGTCCATCCTTCTTGTGCTTGCCGGAACGATGCTTGCGGGTACTGCCTGCTATGGATTTACTTATTTAGGTGGTCTTCAGCTTATTGTCGAACGGGGGAAAAAGGAGTCAGCTAGAGCCGTTGCAGGGTTTTACTTGTTTGCCTATTTAGGTCTGGGTATTCCGAGTGTTTTTATCGGTCTTTTTGCTGATCTGTACGGGACCCAGATGGTGTTAACCGTCTTTTTCTTGGTCGTTTTGGCTGCTTGTCTCATCCTTTTGATCTCAAGTGTCAGACAGAAACAAAAGTGAGGAGTCCCGCTTTCTCTTTTTCCTTCTGTTCGTTTAAAATAAAGGCATGAGAGGGGAAGATGACATGAAAAAAGTGCAGCTGGACGGCGCATCGTGCAGGTCGCAAGAAGAACTTCATGACCAACTAAAAACAGTTTTACACCTTCCTGACTATTACGGGGAAAATCTTGATGCCCTATGGGACTGTTTGACAGGAGAAGTAAATCTTCCAATAGAGCTGACATGGGTAAATTTTGAAACGAGCAAAGACGCTCTTGGCGAGTATGCAGAAAGCGTAAGGCAGTTATTTCAAGAAGCAGAAGAGGAATTGAAAGGACAATTTCAAGTGAGCATTCAATAATGGTGAAAAAGCAGCCGCTGCCGCAGGCTGTTTTTTTATGAGTTTCCGTCTTTCTCAATCTGCTATTGAATATTTTACTAGATGTGATAATATATGAACTGTCGCTTAATTGATAATGATAATCATTTTTAGCGGAAAGAGCTTGATAGAAAGAGAGAAACCAGTATGAAGTTGTATCAATTAAGTTTATTATTTGTATGTTTGGCATGTGTATCACTGTTTGTCGGTGTACAGGATCTGTCCATTTTACAGATGTTTCATTTAACAGATGAACAATTACATACGTTAGTTTCAAGTCGCATCCCGCGTCTCATGAGTATTGTGCTTGCTGGCATGAGCCTTAGTTTATGCGGCTTTATTATGCAAAGCATGACGAGGAATAAATTTGTTTCACCAACCACTGCAGGAACGATGGATTGGGCGAAGCTTGGTATTTTAGCAGCAATGCTTGTTTTTACACATGCGAGCCCGCTCATGAAAATGGGAATCGCGTTTCTATTTACTTTAGCTGGGAATCTTCTTTTCTTAAAAATCCTGCGGCATATTAAGGTGAACGATACGATCTATGTACCGTTAGTCGGCTTAATGTTTGGCGGGATTGTCAGTTCAATATCTACGTTTATAGCCTATAAATATGATCTGATCCAAAACGTATCTGCATGGCTTCAAGGGGATTTTTCTCTTATTGTTCAGGGGCGTTATGAACTGCTCTATGTGAGTGTTCCACTATTGATCATCGCGTATTTATATGCTGACCGCTTTACAGTGGCGGGTATGGGTGAGAGCTTTGCCATCAACTTAGGTTTAACGTATAAACGTGTGATGGCGGTTGGTTTGGTGATCGTTTCGATGATTACATCTGTCACCATATTAACTGTCGGAATGTTGCCATTCCTAGGCTTAATCATTCCGAATATTGTATCGATCTACCGCGGCGATCACTTGAAAAAGAGCCTTCCGCATACAGCCTTACTAGGAGCCATTTTTGTTCTGATTTGTGATGTGCTCGGAAGGGTGATCATTTATCCATATGAAATTTCAGTTGGGCTCATGGTAGGCATCGTCGGAAGTGCGATCTTCCTGTACATGTTATTAAGGAGGAAACGCTATGCATAAGAAACGTACATTATGCCTGATTGCAGCCATTGCAGCCGTGCTGATCGTGATTTTCATTACCTTTCAAATGGGGTACTGGCCGTACACAGTGCCAAGTCGTTTAAAGAAAGTGCTGGCGATGACATTGACGGGAGGCGCGATTGCCTTTTCAGCTGTTGTCTTCCAAACCTTGACCAACAATCGAATCTTAACGCCGAGCATACTGGGTTTAGACGCACTGTACTTGTTTTTGCAGACAGCGATTATTTATCTGTTTGGCTCGGCCAATTTTATGATCGTCAATAAAAACCTGAATTTTTTCCTTTGCGTTGGGCTGATGATTCTATTTTCTGTGCTGTTATATACGGTGATGTTCAAACGCAAAAATAAACACATTTTCTTGCTTCTGCTTGTTGGTATTGTCTTTGGGACATTGTTCAAAAGCCTTTCTTCTTTTATGGAAATGCTGATTGATCCAAATGAATTCCAGGTCGTACAAGATAAATCCTATGCAAGCTTTAATCACATGAACACAGATATCTTACTCATTGCTTCTGTTTTATTTGCGGCGCTGTGCCTTTACATTTGGACATTCCGCTCCAAATTAGATGTCATGTCACTTGGGAAGGAGCATGCGGTGAATCTGGGAATTGACTATGACAGCATCACAAAAAAGATGCTGATCGTGATAGCCGTTCTTGTGTCCATCGCAACAGCACTTGTCGGACCGATTACGTTCCTTGGCTTACTCGTCGTGAACGTGGCAAGAGAGCTATTTCGTACATACCGGCATACGTACTTGCTGCTAGGCTCTTTTTTCATCAGTGTGATTGCCCTTGTAGGCGGGGAGTTTCTTGTCGAAAAGGTATTTACTTTTCAAACGCCGCTGAGTGTCCTGATTGATTTAGTAGGCGGATTGTATTTTATTTACTTACTTTTAAAGGAGAGTCGTTCATGGTCGTGATGAAGGGAGTCAGTAAGACATATAACGGAAAAACAGTGCTTCACGAAACAACTGTCAGTGTGAAAAAAGGACAGCTGACCTCTCTCATTGGTCCAAATGGTGCGGGGAAGAGCACGCTTTTGTCCATCATGAGCCGCCTGATTCAGCCAGACACAGGTGCAGCTTATTTACAGGACAAACCATATAGCGCGTATCCTCCGCAGGAGCTAGCGAAAAAGATGAGCATTTTAAAGCAGGCCAATCACATGAGTGTGCGCCTGACCGTACGGGAGCTTGTCAGCTTTGGCCGTTTTCCTTACTCACAGGGTCATCTGACAAAAGAAGATGAGAAGATGATCGATGTGTCTCTTCAATACATGAGGCTTGCCGATATCCAGCATCAATATGTAGATGAACTGAGCGGCGGACAAAGGCAAAGAGCCTTTATTGCGATGGTGCTGGCTCAGGATACGGATTATATTTTCTTAGATGAGCCTTTAAACAATTTGGATATGAATCATTCTGTTGAGATGATGAAGCTCTTTCAGCAGCTCGTCAAAGATCTTGGGAAAACAATTGTTGTGGTTCTCCATGATATTAACTTTGCATCTGTGTATTCCGATCATATCGTCGCTTTAAAAGATGGACAGGTGATCAAAGAAGGCGGAGTAGAAGAAGTGATTCAAACAGATGCACTTGAACAAATTTATGACATGCGCATACCGATTGAAGTCATTCACGGTGAGCGTATTTGCTTATATTTTTCTTAAAAAAATGAAGAGGTGATCAAGTATGAAAAAATGGATTTGGATGATGACTGTATTAACAGCGATTGTTGTACTCGCTGCCTGCGGGAACCAAGGAAAAACAGAAGGAACAAAAGAGGAAACCGTCACGGTAAAAGACATGCTGAATAAAGATGGTGTGAAGATCAAGAAAAACCCGAAAAAAGTCGTCGTGTTTGATATGGGAAGTCTTGATACGCTGGACAAACTAGGTGTGGATGTGACAGCTTTACCAAAACAAGTCGTGCCTAAATATTTATCCAAATATGAAGGTGACAAATATGAGAATGTCGGCGGTTTAAAAGAGCCGAACTTCGAAAAAATTGCAGAGATTAAGCCCGATTTGATTATTATTCAGTCTCGTCAATCAGATGCATTCGATGAATTTTCTGAAATTGCTCCTACGATTTTGATGGATGTAGACACTGCCAACTATATGGAATCATTTAAAAAGAATGCCACGACGTTAGGGGAAATTTTTGATAAGGAAGACGAAGTCAAAAAAGAACTAGCAGCCATTGATCAAAAAGTAGATGCATTAAAGAAACAGGCAAAAGAGTTGAAACAGAATGGTTTAATGATCATGGCCAACGACAGTAAAATGACAGCCTTTGGTGCTAAGTCAAGATACGGACTCATCCATGATGTGTTTGGTATCACGCCGGCAGATCAAAAGCTTGAGCCATCTGACAAACACGGACAAAGCATTTCATATGAGTACATGGTCAAAACGAATCCGGATTACTTATTTGTCATTGATCGAGGCGCAGCGATCGGAGAAGAAACTTCTGCGAAACAGCTTGTTGAAAATGATTATGTGAAATCAGTCAAAGCGGTCAAAAACAACCATGTGGTGTATTTGAACTCTGACATGTGGTATTTATCTGGCGGCGGCCTTGAATCATTGACTGCCATGATTGATGAAGTAAAACAAGGAATTGACCAAAAATAATGGAAGAAAAGCTGCTCATACTGAGCGGCTTTTTTATTGTATTCATAAAAATATGTTGCGTGCAGGAAACTTTCATCAAAATATGTTATAGTGGAACCTACATTGATAGACTAAGATAGAGTGAGGGTTCGGAAAGGATGAAGGAAAAAACAAGATCAAAAAGAAGGCTGAGACCTTGGGTGAAAGCCGTGCTGTTTATCATGGCTTTTGTCATGGTGATGGCAGTGTCCGTGACAGGATATGCTTACTATAAAATTTCAAAAGCGTCGGATAAGGCGCAAGTGTCATTAGAAAGAGGAGACACCTCGCAAAAGCGTGTGAAAGCTTTTGATCCAGGAAAAGACAGCTTCTCGGTGCTCTTGCTTGGAATTGACAGCCGTCCAGGTGAAACGGTAGACGAAGCAAGAAGTGATGCGGTCTTACTGGCGGCGGTGAACCGAACAGAGAAAACCATCAAGCTCCTCAGTATTCCTCGTGATTCTTATGTTGATATACCGGGAAGAGGATATGATAAAATCGCCCACGCCCATGCGTTTGGGAGTGCAGATTTGTCAGTCAAAACGGTCGAAAACTTGCTGAACATTCCTGTAGATTATGTGATTTCAGGGAACTTTAAGGCGTTTCAAGACATTGTGGATGAGTTAAATGGAATTGACGTCACGATTGAAGATGAAGGTATCGCAAAACAAATGGAAAAGGATTCAAAGGGAAAAGTTCATGTGCAGACAGGCGCTCATACATTAAATGGTGAAGAAGCATTAGCCTTTGTGAGAACGAGAAAGGCAGACAGTGACCTCATGCGCGGAAAGCGCCAAATGGAAGCACTTCAAGCCATCTTTGAAAAATCTAAATCCATTTCTTCGATCCCGTCATATGACAACATCATTGATACACTTGGTGATAATGTTTCAACCAATCTGTCCATGAAGCAGTTTATCGGTCTTTTCCCGTTATTGAGCTCATTGAAATCAGTGGATACCATTCAGCTGAAGGGCCATGATTATCAGCCTGGGAATGTGTATTACTTTGAGTTAGATGGCGCTGGATTAGAAGAAGTGAGAACAGAGCTGAGAGAACAGCTTGAATTATCATAAATAAGTAGGAGCCTGCCGCTGTGGCAGGCTTTTTGCTTTGAATGGGTAAGCGCGACAATGAAGCAAATTCAGTTCGCTTGATGAAGAAAATACTGAGTCAGCAGTTCCTCTACCCGGTGGCGTATACGTGGATTAAAGTATTTATGCTTTTCTTCATAGCCATCCATGATAAATAGATAAGTTGTAAATCCTTCATCGTGTTCAATTTGCTGTACCTTCATTTTTTCTTTACGTAAATGCTGCTTCAGTTCATAAAGTGCTTTCTGTGCTTCCTTTAAGGCAGAGGTCACAAGCTGAATGTATGGTTCATTTAGTTTAAATGTTTGATGTTGTTTTAAGTGAGTCAAATCACGATTGAGGATGGAGATGACCATTGGAAGAAAGATGGCCTGTTCCATCATCTGAAGCTGTATTCTTGATAGTCTCGTCATGTCCAAGCCTGCTTTCTTTATTTATGGAACACCTGTTCTTATTTATTATATCGGATGAGTCAACCAATCTCAAGGGGGCAGGGGGGATTCATTTGTATATTTTTATGTTTTCCATGTAAAATGAAAAGTAGACAAACCTTGAAGGAGTCAAAGAAGTTGACATCATTTCTTTCCCTATTTACTCATGAAAATATCACATCATTTTTTGAAAGCTACAAGGCCTTTGGACCGATTGTGGCGATATTGCTACCCTTAATAGAAGCATTTCTTCCGTTTTTACCACTCGTTGCGTTTGCTGTAGCGAATGCAAATGCATTTGGCCTTTGGGAAGGCTTTTTATTGACCTGGATTGGCGCAAGTGCAGGGTCTATTCTTGTCTTTTTGCTGATCAGAAAATTTGGACAGATGAGAATGCTCAACTTTATCAGTAGGCATCCTTCCATTAAAAAATTGATGCTTTGGGTGGAGAAGCGAGGGTTTGGTCCGTTATTTATTTTACTTTGCTTTCCTTTCACGCCCTCTGCTGCCGTCAATGTTGTAGCGGGTTTATCAAGAATTAGCTTTTGGCAATTCTCATTAGCTGCTTTATCTGGCAAGTGTGTCATGCTCTTTATCATTAGTTTTATTGGCTATGATCTTTCTGCTTTAGTTAAGAATCCGTTAAGAAGTGTTTTTGCGGTTCTAGTTATCGCGTTATTATGGTATGTTGGAAAGAGAGTAGAAAATAGGTTGAACATTCGAATGAGCAAGCGTGAGGACAAAGGAGGCTCTTAATGAAAAAGAAGCCATTGCTATGGTTGATGATTATTACAGGCATCGTCTTATTGTTCCAAGTAAAGAATTTCATGTTTGTCACGTACAAAGTAGAAGGGGTTAGTATGGACCCAACTTTTACAGATGGAACAGAATTATTAATCAATAAGTTCTCGCCAAAACTCACGAAAATTAGCCGGTTTGATTATGTGTTATTTCACGGACCTAAAAATCAAATCTTGATCAAACGGGTCATTGGACTCCCAGGAGAAACGATCAAGTATGAAGATGATCAGTTATTTGTCGATGGTGAAAAAAAGAAGGAACCTTATTTAAAAGAGCAGAAAAAACATAAAATGGGGAACGTCCTGACAGGAGATTTTCAGCTGAAAGCCATCACAGGAGACGATAAAATCAAAAACAATCATTACTTTGTGGTTGGAGATAACCGAATACATAGCTTTGACAGCCGGCATTTTGGCACCATTTCAAAGGATCAAGTCGTCGGTGTCAAAAGGAATACCAGCGAATAAAAAAGGCGCTCTGCATATGCAAAGCGTCTCTTTTTTATTTTGCGGCTTTATAATCAGGCTGCCTTTTTGCCCAGACATGATGTAAGAACCGGAAAAACGGTGGCAGCATTGCAATGACGAGAATAATTCTGACGACTTGTACAGCCACAACAAAGGTAGAATCCTCGTGAAGTGTGACCGCTGTTGTTGCCATCTCTGCAATACCGCCAGGCGAAAAGGCAAGAATGGCTGTAATGACAGAAATGCCTGTGATCTCAGCAATGGCAATAGAGCTGAGGACAGTCGCAGCAATGAGCCCGGCTGAGCTGACGACAGCCACAATGAGAGTGTTTTTTAGTCCAACAAACATCTGTTTATTCATTTTTGATCCGATGGTTGCACCTAGAAATACTTGAGACGCAATGTTCGCTTGTGCCGGCCAATAAGGAATCAAATCATAACCTATGAGTGCGCCCGCACCAACTTGAAGAGCTGCGACGCCTAGCATGCTGCCGATCAGCCAAGGGGCAGGGAAATGAAGACGAACTGCCAGGCGTGACATGAGCCAGGCACCTAAAATAAGTGCAGCGGTCCAAGAGATGTTTGACAGGGTGAAAACGCCCGAAGAGAAGGCACTTCCTTGCGTAGCTACAGCCGCATCCGCTTCGTTTTTTGTATTTAAATAAAACACTGTAAAAGGGATAGTGAGTACAACCATTAATACACGTATCGTTTGCACGAGACTCACAACAGCTGTATTTGCTCCCACCTCTTGGGCAATCCCCGGCATAGCGGATAAACCGCCGGGGGCAGTTCCGACAAAGCTTGTCAGCATATCTGTTTTGCTCAGCTTCCATAAGACAAAGCCTGAGAGCATCGCCAGTAGAATAGAAAAGACGAGCATGAAACTCACAGGGAGCCAATTTTCAGCGAAAATGTGAAGGACCTTCATATTCATTTTCTGTCCGAGTTCGATTCCGAGAATGAATTGACCAAGGAGCAGCCATCTGCTGTGAATACGTAAGGTGCTGGATCCTTTACGCTGAAATAGGGTGGGGCGGCGCATGGCAATAAAAGCTGCTGTGATTAATGTACCAACCATCCAGCCAATAGACATTCCTGTTAAAGACAAAAGAAATCCACCTAAACCGCTTATCGCAATCAGAATGAGATCGGTTCGAAGGCTGTTTCCTTGTTTCATCACATGTAAACCTTCTTCCTCTATGTTTGTTCAGTAAGTGAAATGTTGTTATCTTCACTATAATACAAAAGTCTCTATAAATAAAATACGATTTTTTTTACCATTTTCATAAGATTATCTTATCAATAAATGGTTAGCAAATTCTTATAAAGAAAGAAATAATTTTTACCAAAAGCAAAGTCAATATACAACGATTTTCCCCTATTTATCTTATCAGTTGACTATCATTTTCAATTACACTACAATGCTTAGTGTGGGGTGATAACATGAAAATTCCTTCTTTTAAATATAATGAAAAGGGATTGAATCGTTTTTTTGGTCCTTTAGAGGGAAGAATTATGGAGATCCTTTATCAAGGTGAGGATATGCCGATTAAAGAGGTGCAGCAGAAGCTGTCAGATGAAAAGCCGATTAATTTCAACACGGTGATGACTGTGCTGAACCGCTTAACCGAAAAAGGAATTGTGGAGAAGAAAACAAAAGGGCGCTCATCTATTTATAATCCCATTTTAACAAAAGAAGAATTTCTAAATGAGCAAACAAAATGGATTACGCAAGGATTGATGGACGATTTTGGTCCATTGGCAGTGAATCATATGGTGGATGCGATTGAAAGTGCTGATCCTGAATTACTCAAAGTTCTAGAAGCAAGGCTAGCATCTAAAAAAGAGGAGCAGCAAAATGAATAAAATGAAGTCGAGTCTGCTGTTTTTAGGCGGTATATTGATTGGTTTAGCCATTTTTTATCAGATGGGGTATTACGTGCTTTCAAGCTTTTTTGGCTGGAACCAAGCATATAACCTGATCCATGTATGCCAGTCCGTGCTCGAATTTTATGGATTCACTCCTTTAAAGTATTTTCTAGATGCCTTAGTCCTCTACACATTGGGATTTGCAATTTTCTATATGGCAAAGCAAATCAGCAAGTACATTCAATTCAAACGACATATGATGTTGGCAGTCGAACAACAGTCAACCGAATTTCTGTCAGAGAAATATCAAAACGATATCATTGTGTTTCACTGTCAAGAACCGCTTGCCTTTGCAATGGGGATGCTTCACCCAAAGGTTTATTTATCAACAGCTCTCATGGACATGCTGGATAAAGAGGAGATTGACGCTGTTGTTCATCATGAATTGCATCACAAATACAGCTATGATCCCTTAAAAGCTTTCATGTTCTCAATGCTCACAAAAGTCATTTGGTACATTCCAGTGTTAAAGCATATGAGACAAAGCTACTCTGTTTTTCGCGAAGTGATTGCAGATGACTATGCCATTCAGCAGACAGGTACAGAGCTTGGAGTAGGGCAGGCCCTTTTGAAACTGATTAAAAAGAAAACCCAGTTTCAAAAACAAACAAAGTTTGCGGTGTCCTTTGGAGATCGGGCATTGAATTTAAGAATACAAAAAATCTTAAATCCAACTTACAATATTCCTTTTAATGTACCAATTATTCCAATTGTCACATCAGCCATTCTGATGGTGGTCTTAATGATTATGCTCAACTTAAATTACTAATTTTTTTTACTTATTAACATTACATTATGTAGTGTAAAAACAGGAGGAATTCACTATATGAAAACGAATCAAGAAATAGGAACACTTTTTGTACGCGTTATTTTAGGTATTATTTTCTTTTTACATGGACTTCAGGCATATCAAGGAGGACTGGGAGGAACAGCAGCATTCTTTGGGCAAATCGGTTTACCCGAATTTATGGCCTATATTGTCAAGACAATTGAGCTAGTCGGGGGTATCGCTTTGATTTTAGGTCTAGGAACACGTATTTTCGCAGCATTATTTGTACCAATTATGGCTGTAGCGATTATTACTGTTGGTTTTTCTAAAGGATTTGTTGGCGGTTATGAATTTGAACTTTCGCTGCTCGTCATGGCGCTTTATTTAACACTTAGCGGCAGTAAGCTGCTGTCAATTGATGGGGTTCTCAAGCATCAGCAGCAAAGCAATGAAGCAAAATTTCATTAAAAGATCATGAAAAAACTCCTTCTGCATTTGTGGCAGAGGAGTTTTTTTAATGGTCAAATTCTCATTTTCTCGTTTGAAAATGAGGAAGGGATGTGAGACTTTGCTGCATTTAGCGCTAACTTTGACATATTGAAGGAACGAAAAATCGATTTCATTTTTTGACGGAACATACGATCTCCTATTAAAATAGGACTATCTAAGACACATGGTGCGTTAAAAGGTATAAAAACCATACAGCATGCTGCTGTTCATCTTGAGCGATACGTTTCATTAGCTCTTTTGTTCCTTGGTCACGGACATAGTCTGATACGCTTAAGTAAAAATCGACCGTTTTTTGTTCATCTTTAAAGGCAAACATAAGTCCTTCTCTGAATTGTTCTGGACAAGGTTCTGTTACGCTTGGTTTGTGGTTTCTACCTGTTAAAGAATAATATAGCTTTGAAAATAGTTGATAGTGTCTGACTTCATCCTGACGTATTTCTTGAATGACCTTTTTCGCCTCAGGGTTTTTTGCTTTTTGGGCAAGTTTTTCGTAGCATTGGATCGCAGAATATTCACCATTGATCGCCTTCTCAAGGTCTGAAATGATCCTTGTGTTTTGGCGCATGTCATATGGCGAGTAGTCATAGTAATCGTAATACATGATATTGCCAGCCTCCTTTTTGTTCATGATGGTTTATGATATGAAAAGAGTGAGGAAAGGTGCCTATGTTATTTCAATCAGATAGGAGAACGGGAACGTGATAGGAAAATAGCTATTTCCCTTTATTTTCGCTAGAATATGAGTACATAAGAAAGGTGTTGTGGAACGTGGAGATTCAGTTTTTAGCAGGCAGATCGGGGAGTGGAAAAACGACTGCAATCTTAAAGGAAATCAAAGAACAGCTTCGGCTTGATCCGTTGGGTCCGCCAATCATTTTTTTAGTCCCGGATCAAATGACATTTTTAATGGAATATGAGCTTGCAAAAACGTCTGAAGCTGGCGGAATGATCAGGGCCAAAGTATTTAGTTTCACACGTCTTGCTTGGTCTATTTTACAGCAGACTGGCGGAGCGAACCGGCAATTTGTGACAAGCACAGGAATTCAAATGCTTTTAAGAAAAGTGATTGAAGAGCAGAAAGAAAAGTTTAAAGTATTCAAAAAAGCGAGTGATAAGCCGGGATTTGTGGAGCAAATTGAAAAGACGATGGCTGAATTCAAAAGGTATTGTATGTTGCCGGAGGATATTGAAAAAATTTCAATGTCGAGCATGTATTCAGAGTATACAGAAGAAAGACGGGCAGCCGAAAAATTGCATGATCTGCATGTTCTTTATCAGCAGATGGAGCAGCATTTACAAGATGAATATGTGCACTCAGAAGACTATTTGACACTTCTCTCGCAGCAAATTCCTTCATCTGAAGAAATAAAAGGAGCACACATTTATATAGATGGTTTTTATCAATTTACACCGCAGCAGCTTCTTGTCATTGAACAGCTCCTGCTGCATGCAGCAAAAATAACTGCTGCTTTCACAGTGGATCGCTCCTATCATGATAGGCAGCCAAATGAACTTGATTTATTTCGCATGACAGGGAAAACGTATTTCCAGCTCTATCAGCTTGCTAGAGAGTGCGGAGCTGACATTTCTGAAAACGTTTTGGAAAGAAATAAACGGCACATTTATACACCAGATCTTGCTTATTTAGAACACCAATATGAGCAGAGACCAGTGCAGCCATATCAGGAAAACACCCCTCATCTCACAGTGTCTAAAAGTGCAAATAAACGAGCTGAAATTGAGGGGGTAGCGAGAGATATACTTGATTTAGTGAGAGAAAAAGGACTTAGATTGAGAGATATCTCGATTGTTGCACGGCATGTAGACGACTATAAAGATACGTTAAAAGAGGTTTTTCGAGATTACGATATTCCTTTTTTTATTGATGGAAATGAATCGATGCAGTATCATCCGCTCATTGAATTGATTCGTTCGAGCTTGGATGTCATAAAGGGAAACTGGCGGTATGAAGCGGTATTTCGCTGCGTGAAAACAGAGTTCTTATTTCCGCTTGAACTCGCTAAGAACAAAGCGAGAGAGCAGGCAGATCAGCTCGAAAACTATTGTATTGCTTATGGTGTAAAAGGAGAACGCTGGACAAACGGTTCCCGGTTTCATTACAGGCGCTTCCAATCATTAGATGAGGATTTTGGACAAACAGATCAAGAAATTGAAATGGAACAAATGCTAAATGACGTCAAAGAATGGATCGTGCCCCCGCTTTACCAGTTGCAGATTAGGCTCAAAAAAGCGCAAAAGGTAAGAGACATGGTAGAGGCTGTCTATGTCTTTTTAGAAGAGATACAAGTACCAGATAAGCTTGAAAAAGCGAGGCTTGAGGCTGAAGAAGCAGGTAGATTAGCTGAAGCAATGCAGCACGGACAAGTATGGGATGCGGTTATTCAATTAATGGATGAATTTGTTGAAATGCTAGGTGAAGAAGAGCTCTCATTTCCTTTATTCCAACAAATGATGGATACAGGATTAGCTTCTCTAAAATTCGCTTTGATTCCGCCTTCACTCGACCAAGTATTTATTGGAAGTATGGATTTATCGAGAATGTATCAAGTGAAGTGTACGTTTATCGTTGGTGTAAATGATGGCGTTATTCCCGCACGCCCCTCTGATGAGAGTGTATTGTCTGAGGATGACCGTGAATGGTTAAAACGAGCAGGAGCAGAGCTGGCAGAGACAGGAAAGGAACGGCTGCTAGATGAGCAATTTTTAATTTACCAAGCGTTATCGAGTCCATCACGTCATTTGTATCTATCCTATTCGGCTGCTGATGCAGAAGGACGTTCTCTTTTGCCTTCGACACTCATCAAGTATTGTCAAGAGCTTATGCCAAATCATCAGCAGGCTCTTTATGTGTTAGATCCAGAACAACTGGATGACGAGGAGCAATTAAAATTTGTAGCGAATGAGCATGTTTCGTTATCGTATACCGTCTCACAGCTGCAGCAATGGCTCAATCAATATCCCATTAGTGGTGTATGGTGGAGTGTCTATAACTACTTAATGACATCTCCTAATCGGGATGTATCAAAAAACATCATGTCAAGTTTGTTTTTTACAAATCGAGCGAAGCCATTAAAGCCTAATGTCACAAAAGAGCTTTATGGTGATCATATTCAGGGCAGTGTTTCAAGAATGGAGAAATTCAATGCGTGTGCATTTTCTCACTTTGCTTCCCATGGGTTAAAACTAAAGGATCGACAATTTTACAAATTGGAAGCACCTGATATCGGCCAGTTGTTTCACTCGGCTTTAAAACATATTTCAGATACGCTTGTTGAACAAAAAAAGGATTGGAAAAACCTAACGAAGGAAGATTGTGTCACCTATTCAAGACATGCAATCGAACAGCTTGCTCCGCGTCTTCAAAAGGAAATTCTATTAAGCTCTAATCGGCATGCTTATATTAAAGAAAAGCTCCAGAAAATCTTGATTCGAGTCTCTTCTATATTAAGTGAACATGCCAAAGTGAGTGGATTTTCTCCAGTAGGGCTAGAGTTAGGTTTTGGGGGGCAAGGGCCATTGCCGCCGTTTACTTTTCAATTAAAGAATGGCTGTACGATGGAGCTTGTCGGAAGAATTGACCGGGTAGATAAAGCAGAAGGTTCAAAAGGGCTGCTCTTGAGAATAGTCGACTACAAATCCAGTGAGAAAGGTCTTGACTTAGCAGAAGTATACTATGGGCTGGCCTTGCAAATGCTCACTTACTTAGACCTGACCATTACGTATTCGAAAGAGTGGCTCGGGGTTGAAGCGACGCCTGCTGGCATTTTATATTTCCATATCCATGATCCGCTCATTCAAGCTCCTATTCCGCTTGCAGAGGATGACATTGAGCAGGAAATATTCAAGAAATTTAAAATGAAGGGTTTATTGCTTGAAGATGTAGAAGCTGTAAAGCTCATGGATCAAACGCTTGATTCAGGTAGATCACAAGTCATTCAAGCCGGCTTGAAAAAGGATGGGTCTTTCCGTTCTGACTCTGCAGTTTTAAGTGAAGATCATTTCCATATACTCACACAACACGTTCGGCGCACATTTGAAGAAGCAGGCGAAAGAATTACAAATGGAGAGGTCGCAATTAATCCATATAAATTGAAGGATCAAACACCTTGCCGCTTTTGTTCATTCAAGTCTATTTGCCAATTCGATGAATCAATAGAGGATAATGATTTTAGGGTGCTCACCTCTGAGAAAGATGATGTTGTGATAGACCGGATCAAAAAAGAAGGGGATCAGTATGCAAATACCAAAACCGAATAACAGTACGTGGACGGATGACCAATGGGAAGCCATCGTTTCAGAAGGACAAGATATCTTGGTTGCGGCGGCGGCAGGGTCAGGAAAAACAGCTGTTTTGGTTGAACGGCTGATTCGAAAAATGACCCGGCCTGAACATCCAGTTGATGTGGACCGTCTGCTCGTTGTGACTTTCACAAATGCATCTGCGGCAGAGATGAAGCATCGGATTACAGAAGCACTTGAAAAAGAATTAGCCAAAAACCCTGGGTCCCTTCATATGAGAAGGCAGCTGTCCCTCATGAATCGTGCCAATATTTCTACCTTGCACTCCTTTTGCTTGCAGGTTTTGCGCACCTTTTACTATGAAATTGATCTTGATCCAGGATTTCGTTTGGCCGATCAAACAGAAGGAGAATTATTAGGAGATGAAGTGTTAGATGAACTGTTCGAGGATGAATATAAGGCTGGAAAGCCATCATTCTTTGAACTGGTTGATCGTTACACTTCTGACCGCCATGACTTAGATTTGCAATGGCTTGTGAAGAGAATTTATGAGTTTTCTAGGTCTCATCCTTCACCTGAGCAATGGATGAGGGCATTCCTTTCACTTTATGATGTAGATGCTCAAACAAAAGTAGAAGAATTACCGTTTTATCCATATATCAAAGAAGATCTTTCTCTCGTTCTCCGGAGCTGCCAGGAGCTGCTTGAACGAGCTCTTTCGCTATCAAAAGAGCCGGGCGGCCCAGCACCGAGAGCAGAGAATTTTATAGATGATTTAGAGCAAGTCAATGAATTAATCTGTCATCAAGATGATTTTGAGGAGCTTTACGAGCTTTTGCCGAACGTCAATTTTAAAAGGCTCAAAACGTGCAAAGGGGATGAATATGACCCTGTTTTGTTAGAAAAGGCCACAGATGCACGTAATCAAGCAAAAAAACAACTAGAAAAGCTAAAAGATGAATACTTTATGCGCAGTCCTGCCCAGCATTTAAAAAGCTTAGCTGAAATGAAGCCAGTTGTGGAGACGCTTGTAGAGCTTGTGATCCAATTTGGTGAGCGTTTCGAAAGAGCGAAGCAGGAAAAGTCAATCGTCGACTTTTCGGATTTAGAGCACTATTGCTTACGCATTTTAGCGGAGCAGGATGCAGAAGGACATTTGATCGAAACAGAAGCTGCTAAGTACTATCAACAGCAGTTTGAAGAAGTGCTCGTTGATGAATACCAGGATACAAACCTCGTACAAGAAACGATTTTAAAGCTTGTGTCTAAAGGGGAACATTCTGCAGAGGGCAATCTGTTTATGGTTGGTGATGTAAAGCAGTCCATTTATCGTTTTAGACTGGCTGAGCCCATGCTCTTTTTAAACAAATATAAACACTTTCAACCAGACGGCAAAGAAACAGGGAAGAGAATTGATTTAAATAAAAACTTCCGAAGCCGTTCAGATGTTTTAGATAGTACGAACTTTTTGTTCAAGCAGCTGATGGGGGAAACAGTTGGAGAAATTGAATATGATGAACAAGCTGAATTAAAGCTTGGAGCGAGTTATCCAGAAAGCAAAGATACAACGACAGAAATGCTCCTTGTCCACTTAGATCAGCAGGAAGCGGAAAGCGACGAAGAGCGAGAAGAACTTGAGACCGTCCAATTTGAAGCGAGAATCATTGCTAAAAAAATAAGAGAATTGGTGGAGCAGCCATTTCAAGTGTACGATGCAAAACAGCAAATGACCCGTAACTTGCAGTATCGTGACATTGTCATTTTGCTTCGGTCTATGCCGTGGGCCCCGCAAATGATGGAAGAATTAAAGAAGCAGGGAATCCCTGTATATGCGAATCTTTCCTCTGGTTATTTTGAAGCAACAGAGGTGTCTGTCATTCTTTCTTTGTTAAAAGTCATCGATAATCCGTATCAGGATATTCCGCTTGCAGCTGTTTTAAGATCACCTATTGTTCATTTAGATGAAAATGAAATGGCACTTATTCGAACGAATGATAAAAAAGGCACTTATTATGATGCTGTAAAGGCATTCATGAGTGTGACGCATTCTGATCACCCTACATGCAAAAAATTAGAGCGATTTTTCCAATTGCTGCGTAAGTGGCGTGATTTCTCCATCAATCATTCGGTGGCAGAATTAATTTGGGAAGTCTACCGAGATACGCAGTATCTTGATTATGTTGGCGGGATGCCTGGAGGTAAGCAGCGGCAGGCGAATCTTCGTGCCCTTTATGATCGAGCCAAGCAATATGAAAAAGCTGCCTTTAGAGGGCTATTTCGATTCCTTCGTTTTATTGAAAGAATGCAGGAGCGTGGAGATGATCTTGGTGCGGCAAAAACGTTCAGTGAAACAGAGGACGTTGTGCGCATGATGACGATCCACAGCAGTAAAGGATTAGAATTTCCAGTCGTCTTTACTGCAGGACTCGGCAGGAACTTTAATATGATGGACTTAAACCAGTCCTACTTACTTGATAAAGAGCTAGGCTTTGGAAGTAAGTATATCCATCCTGAGCTGAGAATTAGTTATGCGACATTACCGCTTGTGGCGATGAAAAAAAAGATGAGAAAAGAGTTATTATCTGAAGAACTGAGGGTCCTATATGTGGCGCTCACAAGGGCTAAGGAAAAATTATTTCTGGTCGGCTCTGTCAAAAATCAGGTGAAAGCATTAAGCAAATGGCAAAATGCCGCGACTGGAGAAGAGTGGCTGCTCCCTGATTTTGAACGTTATCAATCGAAAACATACTTAGATTTTATTGGCCCTGCCCTCATCCGTCATCAAGCGATGTCATCTGTTTTAGAAGAAACAGGCGATGTTGTTCTTTCGCATCCGTCTACATTCACTATCTCGTTTACGCAAGCTTCTGATCTTCTAAAGGAAGATATGTCACTTGAAAAGAAGCAGCAAGACGAGGTAGTACAAGCATTGATGGATGGTCTGCCTGTTGAAGGATATGGTGATGCTGATGAGAAGGTGGCAGAGAGACTTTCATGGAAATATCCATATTTAGCGGCCTCGCAAGTCGGCACAAAGCAGTCTGTTTCCGAGATAAAAAGGATGAAAGAAATACAGGATGAGTACAGTGTTCCTTCTTCTATTCGAAAAGCTCGTGCAACATTGTATGACCGGCCGGCTTTCATGAAGAAAAAAACACTCACTGCCGCAGAACAAGGCACCGCAATGCATACAGTCATGCAGCATATCACGCTTCCTTCTGAGGAGCCCTATGATGAATCACGTATAAGGCACCTGCTCGAATCCTTACAGCAGCGAGACTTGCTAACAGATGAGCAAGTCCAGTCAATTGATCAAGAAGGAATTGCTGCTTTCTTCTCTACTTCAATTGGTCAAAAACTGCTGAAAGCGGACTGGGTAAAACGAGAGGTATCATTTAGTATGGTGTTACCTGTTAAAGAGGTATACAGTCATATTGATACTGAGGGAGAGCCTGTTCTGATTCAAGGAATGATTGACTGTTTATTTGAAACAGATGGAAAGCTATATTTACTAGATTATAAAACGGATAGAGTGCAAGGCAGATATACAGGTGGACTTGACGCTGCTGAACCTATCTTGAAAAAGCGCTATGAAACCCAAATAGCGTTATATGCAAAAGCAGTAGAGCGTTTGACAAACAGAACATTAGAGGAGAAAATTCTCTATTTCTTCGATGGGAATTTAGAAATCTCTTTATAAATGTATCGGAATGAGAGGTGAATCACATGAGGATTCTGCATACAGCGGATTGGCATTTAGGGAAAACCCTTGAAGGTCGAAGCCGGCTTGATGAGCAAGCACAGTTTTTAGATGAACTGTATCAAATCGTGAAAGACGAACACATTGATGTCATTGTGATGGCCGGTGATGCCTTTGATACAGTGAATCCGCCTGCTAGAGCAGAGCAGCTTTTTTATGAAAGTCTATCTGCCTTATCTGATAAAGGAAAACGGCAGGTAGTGGTCATCTCAGGCAACCACGATAATCCGGATCGCTTATCAGCCGCATCTCCTTTAACAAATGATCAGGGGATTCATTTAATTGGATATCCGACAAATGACATCATCCGTGTCGATGTTCCTTCTTCGAGTGAACGTTTATCCATTGCAGCACTCGCTTATCCGTCTGAGGCGAGACTAAATGAGGTGCTGGCTGAAACATTTGAAGAGAAAGTGCTTCGTGATCATTACAATTTAAAAATTCAACAAGCGTTTCAACATTTAAGTACTCAATTCCAGCCGGATACAGTTAATATTGCAACAAGCCACATTTATGTGGCAGGAGGAAGTCAAACAGATTCAGAAAGACCGATTGAAGTAGGCGGCGCATATACCGTTGCGGCTGAAAGCCTGCCAGAAGCAGCTTGCTATGTTGCACTTGGTCATTTGCACCGCCCGCAAACGATCAAACGTGCCAAAACGATTGCCCGGTATTCTGGATCACCTCTTGCTTATAGCTTTTCTGAATCAGGCTATGCCAAATCAGTCACAATTGTAGAGGCAAAACCTAATGAAAAGGCAAGCTGGAAAGAAGTGTTTTTATCAAGCGGAAAACCACTTGTGAAATGGAAGGCGACTGAGGGACTGAGTCAAGTGCACGAGTGGCTGGATGAAAAACGTGATCTTCAGGCGTGGATTGATTTAGAGATTCATTTAACAGACCAGCTCTCTATTGAAGAGATTCATCAGCTCCGTAAGCAGCATAGTGGGTTTGTTCACATTCGACCAAAGTTCAAAGAACTACAGCAAATAGAAGAGCAAAAGCAAGTGGAAAAGCTCTCGATCGAAGAGCGGTTCGTGAAATTTTATGAGCGCCAGACAGGTGGCGGTCTACCCGATGAAAAAACAGTCAAACTGTTTTTAGAGCTAGCCAATGAAATGCAAGAGGAGGAAGCGACTTGAAGCCGATTACGCTGACCATTAAAGGACTTCATAGCTTCAGAGAAGAACAAACAATTGACTTTAGCTCATTATGTGATGCAGGTGTGTTTGGCATATTTGGACCGACAGGAAGTGGAAAGTCGTCCATATTAGACGCCATGACCCTGGCACTCTATGGCAAAGTGGAACGTGCGTTAAATAATACACATGGTATTTTGAACCAAGCGGAAGAAAAGCTGTCGGTTTCCTTTACATTTGCTTTGCAAAAGGAACACCATATTTCTTATAAAGTTGAACGTGCTTTCAAACGAGCGGATGAAATGAAAGTCAGAACGACATTATGCCGCCTGATTGAAATCGGTGATACGCAAACCGTTCTCGCAGATAAAGCGAGTGAGGTCAATCGTAAAGTAGAAGAATTACTCGGATTAACCATTGATGATTTTACGCGAGCGGTTGTCTTACCTCAAGGGAAATTTGCAGAATTTCTCTCCCTAAAAGGGGCAGACAGACGTCAAATGCTTCAGCGGTTGTTTAACTTGGAAAAGTATGGGGATCAGCTCGTCAAGCGTTTGCGTGCAAAAGCTCAGAATCAATATGGGCAAAAAAATGAACTGCTGGCTGAACTGAATGGTTTAGGGGAAGCTGGCCCAGAGGCGCTGGCAAAAGCAAAGGAAGCAGCAGAGCAGGCAAAAGCCATTTTTCATGAGAAAAAACAAGCGCGGGACGAAGCGTTCACTGCTTTTACAAAGGCGCAAGCGATCTGGCAGTATCAAAAGGAACAAGAAGCTTATGAGACTGAACAAAACAAACTGAATCTACTGGCACCATCAATGGAAGAGAAAAAGGCCAAGCTCAATATCGCAGAGCAGGCAGAGGCGCTAAAGCCCTATGCGGATGCATTAACAAAGGCTGAAAAACAGCTTTCACAAGCATCAAAGGAGAAGCAGGAAGCAGAAAAGCAGCTGCTGAATCAACGAACGAGCTATGATCAAATGACGCAGGAGTATGAGCAAGCCCGGCAAAAGAAAATAGAGACTGAGCCAGAACTTCTCCAAAAGAAAGAGCAGCTGATTCATCTAAAGGAAATTGAACGAAAAAAAGAGACAGCTCTTCAGGAAAAGACAGGAATAGAACAGCAAAAAAATGAAAAAATGCAGCAATTCATACAAAAGAAAAAAGAAGCGGACATTCTTCAATCTCTATTAGAGCGTGCACTGACGAAACAAACACAGCTGAAGCATGAGCTGGAGCAGTTACAAGTTTCAGTAAAAGAACGGAAAAGTGTACAGGATGCTTTACGTTTAAGTGAAAATATTGAAAGAATAAACCGCAGCATTCAAAAAGAAAAGCAAAAGCTGGAGGAGGTCAAAAAGCGAGCCTCACAGACTTCAGAAGCATATGAAAAGCTTCAAACACAGCAAAACGACCATCATGAAAAAATAGACCAATCGTTTCAAGCAATTGAACACCTCTATTTTTATGTATGTGAATTCGAACGAGCTCTAACAGAATGGAGTAAAAAAGAACAACATCAGAAGCTCGAAAAATTAAAACAGCGTGATGTTGTAAGGGCGGCTGAATTAAGAAAAGAATTAGCGGCAGAGCTAGTAGATGGTGAACCATGTCCGGTTTGTGGATCAATTCATCATGATCCAAAGGCTTTGGAATACAATGACCATGAAGAAACCGTGGCACAAGTCGATGAAGTCATTCAACGGATGGACAAAGAGCTCAAGCAGGCAGAGGAGTATGCGAGAGACATGTATGCCGCAAAGCAGCTCCTCGAAACGAATGCCAATCAATTAGTGAAACAATTTGCTTTCTTATCTCAGAAAGCCCCGGGAGCGGAAGTAGCTGCAGCAGTAGAAACCGTACAAAATCCGCAGTCTTTGCAGGATCTGATGCAAGAATGGAAAGGCATAAAGCAGGATATTCAAGAAGTTGAACGTAAACGAGCTCGTTTAATGGATGAAACGCATAATCAAGCAGCAGAGATGAGCAAGATGAAAGAGCAAATGACTTTTGAACAGCAGCGCATCGAAGAATTAGAGGTACTGATCAAAGAGCTTCAATCTGAGCTTTCAGTGCAAACGACTCAATTTGAACAGGCCTTCCCTCATTTTACATTGAATCAAGTACAAGAGCTGCAAAAGCAAATCGATGAAAAGGACCAACAAGCGGAAGGCTATAAAGAACGTATTGAGAAAAGCATTTCGTTTTTGGAAGAAAAACAGCTAGCAAAAGAGCAGCTGCAGACAGCGATATACAATGTCGAGAAAGAACTTGATAAACTAACGCATCAGCTAGAAAGTCAGCATCAGCTTATCCATCAATATGAAACAGATTTAGGCCGATATCCATTAAAAGCTGCCTCTATTTCTGATGAACTTATTGAGGTTGAACATTCTCTTGCTCTTCTTAATGAAAAAGAACAGCAATCGTACAAGCAATTGCAGCACGCGCAGCAGTTGTTTAGTGAGGCGCAAAGCCATTTTTCAAGCAGTGAGCGTCAGCTTCAAGAGGCGAACCGGCGAAAACAAGAAGCAGAAGCAGCATGGGAAAAAGAAACAGAATCCTCTCCTTTTCATATGCCGCAGGAAATTGAGTCTGCTTCAATGGAACAGGCAGTACGTCAATCGGTCAAACAGGAAATGGAGAAATTTGAGGATAAAAGAAAGGAATGTGCCGCAAACTTAAAGCGAATTTCTGAATTACTGAAAGAAGAGTCACTGGATGAAAAGCAGTGGACTGACATTCAGCACAGAAAAGAGGCAGCTGAAAAAGCATTGGAAGAAGCGACAGCAATGAGTGGGTCCGCACATGAACACCTTCGTGTGATTGAAGAAAATCATCAGCGCTTTGCAAGTATTCACGAACGCTTGGAAGCACTGCAGCGAGAAATTGATCGCCTCGATAAACTGCAAACCGTTTTTAAAGGGAATACGTTTGTTGAATTTTTAGCAGAAGAACAGCTGGAAAGTGTCAGTCGTGATGCATCCGCCCGCTTGGGTATGTTGACGAGACAAAGATATGCGATTGAGGTCGACTCAGAAGGCGGCTTTGTTATGCGTGATGATGCAAATGGTGGTGTCAGGCGTCCTGTGTCCAGCTTGTCCGGCGGGGAAACCTTCCTGACATCGCTGGCGCTTGCCCTTGCTCTTTCTGCACAAATTCAGCTGAGAGGTGAATTCCCGCTGCAATTCTTTTTCCTTGATGAAGGATTCGGTACGCTCGATCAAGACTTGCTTGATACGGTCATTACCGCATTAGAGAAACTGCAGTCTCACAATTTAGCAGTTGGTGTGATTAGCCACGTGGAAGAATTGAAAATGAGACTGCCGAAGAAACTGATTGTCCATCCAGCAGATCCAAGCGGGAAAGGGACAACGGTCTCAATGGAATTAATGTAAATGTTGAGGTGATGACAGGGTGGCAAAGCAAACCATTGGATTATGTGAGCTGTGCGGAAGACAAAATGTCCTGCTCACAGAACACCACTTAACACCAAGAGAAGAAGGTGGGGCTTTTTTACCGACTGCCTTCCTGTGTATCCCCTGCCATAAACAAGTGCATGCACTCTTTACAAACCAGGAGCTTGCCGCACGCTTGAACACACTTGATGCACTAAGGCAGGATGAAAAGCTTGCTTCGTACATCAAATGGATTCGAAAACAGCCGGCAAGCAAGCTGGTTAAAACAAAAAAATCGAGACAACGCAGAAAAAAATAAGCATAAAAAGCGCTCCTCTAAATGAAATGACTGTAGAGGAGCTGCTTTATGCATTGCCTACCATATTCTGATCATTTAAGTCAGGATCCACATAGTTGGTGGCGCTAATGCCATTATTTAATATCAAGAAATCTCCGGTATTTCCCGCTCCAGAGCCTAAAGCAGATTTTGACGAACTTTTAGGTGACAGGTAGAATGAGTCACCGACGTTTACGACGCCTCCAGAAATAGAGTTAATGTAAATGGGTCCGACAATTGCTGGCATAATCGACATCCTTTATTCGAAGTCATATCACCATCATATGCGTAGGTAGGTCCATTTGTGAGTTTGGCGGACTTTCGTCGTTGCTAAATAACTCTCGAATATGCTTCACTCTTGCAACGCCATTCACTCCACACGTAGAGCCAATTTGATAAATAGAAGAGGACGAAACCCCTTCGACAATGACGGAAGACACTTTAATCACAGGCTTTTCATGGTAAAAAGCTGTTCTGACGAATCGTTCCGGCAGCATCAATGGAATAGGCTCATAATACACTTCAAATTCTTTCGCATCTAAGTTTTCTGCTTCATTGCCATAAAACAAACTAATGGTTCGTTGAACAGCTAACACCTTGACCTTCGGGCATAGCTCCTGTGTATCACCGATTTGAACAACACTTGAAATCCCGACAGAATTCACCTTCGTGAACTTCACTTGAGATGTGCGCTTTATCATTATCGAGGTGCCAGAGGAACAAACGGGCCAATGATAAGAGATTCTGGCGGTGTATCAAAAATGGAAGATAATTGTACATGATCTGTGTCCCCGATGATAAATAGGGAAGAGGACGAAACCCCAACTACTTTAATGCTTCCGGTCTCGATGTTGCGGTTGACGACTGTGAAATTCATCCGTTTTCCTCTCCTTTCGTTTCATTTGGAATATGGGCTAAGAAGTGCTCAATCGCCCGTTTGACATCATGCTTTACATATTCAGCAATTTGCTCTGAACGCTGCAGCGGGGTCATATCTTCCCGGTGCGGGAGCTGTCCTGCATAGTATTTGATTCTGCTGTCAATTTGCTTGCGAATGTCCTCAATGATGTGGTGTTTGTTGCTCTCATCAAGAGACCCTTCATATCGCTGCTCTAGCTCTTCAAGAAGTTCTGGCGCTTCTTCGTTTAAGAATGCGTCGACAAGCTGGCGTGTTTGATTGAAAAATTGATCAGCCATTTCTTGCTGCATCATTCCAATGCCCGGGGTTGTTGTTTGGCCCACTTCAAAGTTTTGAACACTGTTTGGATCAGATGGATTGAGGCCGATGTTCAGTGTGCCTTCAAGCCGCTCGATTTTCAGTTGATCAAATTGATAATCAATCCGTTCAATCGTCGTTGTCGGTTTATCTTTGATCATTTGCATTTCCTGCTGAAGTTCGTTAAGCCTTTTTTCAAGCATCATAATTTGTTGTGTTTGCTTTTGAATGATGCCATGCACCTGTGAAGCGTTGCTTTGATAATCATACATTGACATACACCTCCGGGGATAGCAGATGAACTTAAGTTGTTGGTGACTGAAGCGGTACAAAAGGTGTTGTGATTGCGCCTTGGGATTCTTCAATTCCTTGTGTACCTGCTGCGGCAGGTGCTGCTTCTACGTAGCTGCCCGTGTTATACAGATTAGAAAGAGCTTTAATTGAACCAGCGCTCCCAATTTGCAGCACAGAGGAGTTACTGACAGACTCTACACGCAAATAATTAATTTGTATCGCTTGATTAATATAGAAGTTCAACGGATTCTCACTCCTTACAAGTTACCAACAAGCGGTTGATCAATGACATCACTGTCGTACGTATTTGTCACACTTTTATAGTTGCTAATGCGCAATTGATCACCAGTGTTAAAACTGCCTGCGCCAGCAAACGTTTTAACCTGACTATTTGGAGAAATGGTGATGCAGTCTCCAACATGAACGACTCCGCTCGTTCCGACGGCATTTACTTTAAAGGCTCCAACAATAGCCGGCATAGCGGTGCACATCCTTTATAAAAATAAGGCACTTTGTTTTTGGGCGTTTCACCATAGCTTATGATGGGTCTTTTAATGTGTGATTGTCTTTTTGAAAGCTTTTGATGAGAGGAATTAGGTGTATGGTTTACCCTTTTTTAGAGCATTCATTCGAGGTGTATTTGATGCCTTTATTTAAGAGTGTATCAAGCTCTTGACTGCACCTGATGGTTTCTTCGGCATTCATCCCGAATTTTTTTGCTGTCTCAATTAAATGTAATCTTTTTTGTTCAATTTCATAATTGATCATAACGGACGCCAACTCTCACATTTTTTATATAATAGAAGGATATGGTTAGTATACCCTATTTTTCTATAAAAAAAGCTGTTTCGTCAATATGAGTAATAAAGTGACAAAATTCGAAAGCGTCCTTACGTGCCATATATCTCTTTTCTTAATTCAGCCTGTAAATAACGTCGTCTTTTGTTGATATACTGCCGGATGACCCCTCGTTCTGATTGTAGGATGTCTTTTCGATCTCTCGTATAAGGATCATCTCCAATTCGGTTCTCGATAGAGGCATGCCATTTCTCGATGATTGGACAAAGCTGGTCTTCTAAAAAATGTGTATCGAGTACATGCTGAAAAAGCGTGTAATAGGATCTCTTAAAAGAAGGGATATCTAGTAACCTAGCAGTTAAAGTATTAAAGCCGTTTACTGGAATATAATCAAATGCCATTTCTTCTCCATGAATGTCACGGCCCCATGTCGCATCATAATCCCAAGGAAGTACTTGAAATTTTCCTTGTTCATTCACATAAAGAGCGTAGTTATGGACAAAGCCGTCAAAGTTTTGTGTGCACACGACACCAATGAGCCAGCGGAAATACTGTGTTACATCTAGGTATTGCTCAATTTTTTCTGCAAATATGTCATCTTTCGCTGTGTTGAGAAAATAAATAAATTCACTCAGCTGCTGATCGTGTTGTGAAGTCCCCGTTTTTTTCTCGTACCCGAGGAGGAGGTGTTTTTTGGGCTTTTTATCAAACGAACTCAAAAGGGAGAAGTTGGCATCGTCATCGACTGCATAATAAATGCCGCCTCCTGAAAGCTGCCTTTTCTGAAAAAAGTGCTCATCAACAGATTCTATTTTTAAATAAATGCCTTCTTTTCTTCCGTTTATAGTGAGAAACACATGAGACGCAGCCGGGCTTAGCACCCCTATCTGCTCGAAGAAATAAAAGGACAGTCTGTTTCGGATAAACGAGGGGTCATTGTATTCTGCATTTAAATGAAAGATAGATTCGCCTTGTCTTTGCTTTGGCTTTCGATATTCAATTTGATAGGACTTTTTTTTCAGCTTTCTAATGTGAGACCCCCGGTATGAAACATAAATGTGTGATTTGATCTGGCCGGTTTTCAAAATGGCCTCAACAGGTTCGTCGTTCCATATGTCTTTTCTTAATTCAATCAGGTCCTTTGGATGAATCCAAACATCCATTTGCTTTAAAGGTTCTGTGGTCATGCGTTCATCAGCCTCCTATGCTCTTCTTTACGATATGAAAATGGAGGAATGTCCTGTACCCGCTTGTTAGGTATTTATGGAGTTTTAAAAGAAAGGGGCATCCGCCAAGAACACTTGTCTACCAAGTCTCGTAACATAAAGCAGAGAAGATAAACAGTTTGATCTGTTTGTTTTGTCAAAGTATAGACTGGGAGGGGAATCGTTCGTGAGCACATTTGATCATTCACATATTGAACATGCAGTGGATTCACTTCGAAGTGAAGGACGTGATCATCACTTAGATCGTGAACCAGAATCGAGACGCTCGCACAAGTCAGCTCGTTCTCGCCATTCAAATCGCCGTCATTGGTTCTTTGGTGGAGGCGGATGCCGTAAATCACATCGCAGTAAAAAAAGCTGTAAGAGCTATCGTTCGAAAAAAAGTCGCTGTTCAAAGAAAAGCGTGAAAAGTGAGAAACCATGCAAAAGCAAAAAGTCGTGTAAAAGCAAGAAATCTTGCAGAAGCAAAAAGAGTGAGCCGAAAAAATCATGCCGCAGCAAACACAGATCCCATCATAAGAAAAGCTGCCGCAAGTCACATCGCAGCCATCGTTCTAAAAGATCTCATCACCACAGAAGCTGCCATCGATCTAAACGTTCTCATCACCATAGACGCAGCCGCTCTTGCAAAAGATGTGGAAAGAAAAAGCATCATTCCCACAGCAGAGGAAATGTTGATCGCAAATGGGACCAAGGGAACATGTGGGAGTATCGCCGCTACCGCTAAACATCAGATCATCTTTTTTGAAACCCTTTTTAAAAGAGAGTATGATAAAAAAGGGTTTTTTTTATTTCATAGAGAAATAAAATGAGACATCATCACTTAGCGAAATGAAGATTGTGAGGGGAAGACATGAAGTTTTTTACAGGTGAGATACATAGCAGAATGTTTATTGGGGTAGTGATTGATGATGAATGGGTCATGGACGTCAAAAAGGCAGAAGCCAAATTATTTGAGCTTGAGACACTGCCAAACTCTTTAGCTGAATGTATTCATATGGGGGACAAGTTTGTTGAGCATGTCAAACAGCTCCTTGACTGGGCTGAGAAAAAAGAAGAAGACCGCGGTTCTTATGTATATCCGCTTTCGGAAGTGAAACTCCATGCGCCGATTCCAAAGCCAGCTAAAAACATCATGTGTGTTGGAAAGAATTATCAAGATCATGTCATGGAGATGGGAAGTGCAGCGGATATTCCTAAAGATGTGATGATCTTTACAAAGGCACCTACTTCAGTCGTTGGACATGAAGCGGATATTCTCCTTCATGAAGATGTGACCAGTGAGCTGGACTATGAAGGGGAGCTTGCGATCGTGATGGGCAAATCAGGGAAGAATATTGCACCTGAAGAGGTCCGTGATTATCTATTCGGTTACACCATTTTAAATGACGTAACGGCAAGAGATTTGCAGAAAAAACACAAACAATTTTTCATAGGTAAAAGCTTAGATACAACCTGCCCGATAGGACCTTATATTGTGCATAAGTCAGTGGTCGAGGATCATGGTGCGCTCCATGTGGAAACAAAGGTAAACGGAGAGGTTCGCCAGTCTGCCAGTACAGAATTAATGATTTTCTCCATCGAGAATATTGTTTCTACTCTTTCAAAAGGGATGACACTAGAAGCTGGTGACATCATTGCAACGGGAACACCTTCTGGGGTTGGCAAAGGCTTTGAACCGCCTAAGTTCTTAGCTTCAGGGGATCGAATTGACATCACGATTGAGCCGATTGGAACGCTATCGAATCGCGTCAAATAAAGAGTGCGATGACACAGGATTGTCGCTTTGTGTTCGACTTATTTCGTGGTACGATGAGAAGGTAATTGTTCTGATAAAGGGGGAAATAACAGATGGGAACGCATTTACATATTACAGCATGGGTGCTAGGGATTATTTTATTCTTCGTTGCCTTTGCTCTAGCAGGTAAAAATGACAAAGGTGCTAAAATTGTGCACATGATTGTCAGACTATTGTACTTGATCATTATCGCAACAGGCGTAGAGCTGTATGTTCGCACAGGAATGAAAATTCCAGGTTTCGGTGGCGAGTATATCGGTAAAATGATTCTCGGTATCCTTGTGATCGGCTTCATGGAAATGGTTCTTGTACGCAAGAAAAAAGGAAAATCGGTGACTGGTGTATTGATTGGTTTTATCGTACTCGCGATTGTGACCATTCTTCTCGGTTTACGTCTGCCGATCGGTTTCCATATCTTTTAACATAAAAAGGGCATTGCTTATACGAAGCAGTGTCCTTTTTATATGCCATCAAACTGTGAAACCGACCGGTGACCGTCAGAAGTGGTCCATTCAAAACGAATTTGACCTGCGGCGGAGTCATGGTGACATTGAAGGGCAAGTGATTGTGAATCTGTCGAAAACTGAAAGAAAGAAACTCGTTGAAAAGAATGAAAGGAGGAGAAAACACAATCGTAGACGGAAAAACCAAGCTGCTCTACCTGTGCAATGATTTCATAAAAAACGTTTTCAGGAACGAACATCAGTAGGTCAAGCCATCCTTTGGCAAGTGATGCAGTATATTGAATCACTTCACCGCCTTGTACTTCTACTAGCTGCCCACTTTCATGAAGTATCATGGACCCGAGCAGTTCCCCTTTGGTCCACCTGCCATTTTCCTTCAAACAGATCATCGTGCTTTGAAGACTTTCTGGCAGCATGATGTCTCCTTCTTCATCTTCAATCAGGCAATGCCCGTTTTCAATTAGTAAATACCCGTTACACCATCTTCGGGTGCAGCGTTCAAGCTGCTTCATTCGTTTTTCCATTTGCAAAAGCTCCTTTCCTCTTTCTTTTCTTACCAAATCATGCTTGTCCTATACGCCCGAGAAAAAAAGGACAAATCAACTATCAAGGAGACGATGCATAAACTAAGAAAGGCTGAATGAGAACACTTGAGGAAAAACGGATGGGAGCTGATGATGATGTGTGGAATAACAGGCTGGGCAGACTTTAAAAAGCAGCTCATCCAACAGGATCATGTAATCAATCAAATGACAGATACATTATCTAAAAGAGGGCCAGACGATACAAATACGTGGAAAAGTGAGCACGTTCTATTTGGGCATAAAAGGTTAGCGGTTGTAGATGTAGAAGGCGGAAAACAGCCGATGACATATACACATCAAAACCATGCTTATACCGTTGTATACAATGGAGAGCTCTATAACACAGAAGATATAAGAAAAGAATTGTTAAAAAGGGGCCATCGCTTTCTTGGACATTCTGATACAGAGGTTCTTCTTCACGCCTACACAGAATGGAAGGAAGAGTGTGTGACCCATTTTAATGGTATTTTTGCATTTGTGATCTGGGATAGTGAGCGTGAATTATTATTTGCAGGGAGAGACCGGCTCGGCGTCAAGCCATTTTTCTATACAGAACGTCATCATTCCTTTTTATTTGGTTCGGAAATCAAAGCGCTACTTGCTCACCCTGATATGAAAGCAAAAGTCGATCATGAAGGATTATCGGAGATCTTTGGTTTAGGACCGTCTAGAACACCAGGGCAAGGAGTGTTTAAAGGGGTAAAAGAGCTGAGACCTGCTCATGCTTTGACTTTTTCAAAAGACGGACTGCGTGTGTGGAGATACTGGAATGTCAAAAGCAAGGCGCATACGGACTCACTTGATGACACCGCCCAGCACGTCAAGCATCTCTTTACAGATGCCGTCACAAGACAGCTCGTTTCTGATGTGCCTGTTTGTACATTTTTATCGGGTGGCGTCGATTCGAGTGCCATTACCGCCATTGCCGCTAAGCACTTTGAGAAAATAGGGAAAGCACCGCTTCATACGTATTCGGTTGACTACGAAGGAAATGATCAATTCTTTGAAGCAAGTCAATTCCAGCCGAATGCTGACGGTCCATGGATTGACCGCATGACCAAGGCGTTTCAAACGAATCATCACAGCTGCGTCATTGGACAAAAGGAGCTGGCTGCTTATTTGAAGGAAGCGGTTGAGGTCCGAGACTTACCGGGTATGGCAGATATTGATTCTTCTTTGCTTTGGTTCTGCCGAGAAATTAAAAAGGACTTTGTTGTCGGTTTGTCAGGTGAATGTGCGGATGAAATTTTTGGAGGTTATCCTTGGTTCCATGCGGCAAATGAAACGAATGGTTTTCCTTGGATGAGATCGACGGAAGCCAGAACGCAGCTCTTACAAGATTCGTGGCAAAAGAAGCTGTCACTAAGAGAATATGCACAAAGCAAATATGAAGAAACCGTGGCTGAAACGCCTCTTTTAGATGGAGAAACTGGAGTGGATAAAGCCCGGAGAGAACTTTTTTACTTAAATATGGTCTGGTTTATGACAACGCTGCTAGATCGAAAAGACCGAATGAGTATGGGGGCGAGTCTTGAGGTACGTGTGCCATTTGCAGACCATCGCCTTGTCGAATATGTGTGGAATATTCCTTGGGAAATGAAAATGCATGGAAATCGTGAAAAAGGGGTTTTACGAAAAGCATTAGAGGGAATTTTACCGAATGAAGTGCTTTATCGCAAGAAGAGTCCTTATCCGAAAACACATCATCCAGCCTATACTCAGGCTGTGAAAGAGATGTTAACAGATTGCCTTGCGCAAAAAGATTCTGTCCTTCACGAATTTCTAGATGCACATCAATTAAACCAGCTGATTGAAACGGAAGGAGCCTCCTTTCAAGTGCCTTGGTATGGCCAGCTCATGAAGGGCCCGCAGTTAATCGCTCATCTGGCGCAGATTCATCATTGGTTTGAAACGTATCGAATTGATATAGAAGCGTAATAAAGGGTCGGCTTTCTTACATTTGTTGAAGGGAAGCCGGCTTTTTTAATACATAACATGAGACGAATAGAGCACATCAAAAGTTGATCTAATCTTTCTAATTTGTATAATTAACTTAAAGTGAATTAATTTGGAGGAAAAAGGATAATGAAAATCATTGTGATCGGAGCAGGACCAGGGGGACTTGCGGTAGCTATGATGCTTCAAAGCAAAGGACATGATGTTCAGGTATACGAAAAACAGCCCTAAGGCCGCACAATGAATTTGATGAATTGGACCATTGCTGGCTCGTAGGAGGAGGGACGCACCCAGGAAGCGGGCTGCCGACCATTTTAGAATCAGCACGTATCACGACAAATGCGATTCTTTCAAAAGAGAAACATACGCACAAAACATTGCCGCACCAAGAAAAGGGGAGCGCCTCATGAAAAAACATATATTGATTGCAGGTGGCGGGATTGGCGGGATAATCTCAGCACTTTATTTAAAAAAAAGCTGGACATGATGTCACGCTTGTCGAAAAAAATGAGCGACTTGGCGGAAGACTTGCTTTTGTACGTGAGAAAGGATATAAAGGAGATGAAGGTCCGACCATTGTCCTATTTCCTGATATGTTAAAAGGTATTTTACATGAGGTTGGAATGGACGAAGCATCTCTTGATCTTTTGCAGCTTGATCCGCTGTATACGATTCAATATCAAGATGGAATCTCCTACACGAAGTACTCTGATGCATTTCGTCAGCTAGAGGAAAACAGACGTGTATTTCCAAAGGAAGATCAAGGATTTCTAAGGTTTATGGAAGAAATGACAGACCGTTTTCAAGAAGGGCAGCAAGCCTTTCTAGAGAAATCATTTCATGAAAAACGTACATTTTTTACAAAAGCAAACATGAAGATTTTAATGAAATTAAAGGCGTATCGAACGGTTCAAAGTGCTCTGAAAAAGTATTTCTCAGACGAACGCCTGCGAGATGCATACGCACTGCAAACCCTCTATGTCGGAGGGAACCCGTATGAAGCATCTGCTATTTATCCGCTCGTTTCATATAAGCACGCACATGGAATCTACTATTTAAAAGGCGGCTATGCGAGCTTAGTAGATATACTGGAGAGGCAGCTCATAAAAATGGGTGTGCATGTAAGAAAAAATGAAGAAGTCACGGAGCTAGAGTTTGAGGGGAAATGCGTGGTTAGAGCAAAAGTCAGTGACGACCGTATAGCAGCTGATGCATTTGTGATCAACGGAGATTATCCAGCTGCGTTAAAACAGCTTGGTTTAGACGAACAAGATCGGCGTAAATACGTGCCGTCTTCTGGCTGTGTGATGGTATCTAGGGTTAAACAAGATGTACCATGATGCGCCTGTTCACCAATTTTTTATGGGCGAACACTTTGATCAGCATATGAAAGAGGTTTTTCAAACGAAGACAATCCCTCAAGATCCGTCGTTTTATACATTTAATCCATCGATCATTGATCCATCTCTTGCCCCGGCAGGCTGTAGTGTTTTATATATGCTGATTCCCGTTCCCTCAGGAGATCATATCAACTGGGAAGAGGAGACGGATTTTGTAGAGAAAATGGTCGATCGTCTTGAGAAAAGAGGCTTTCCAAGATTGCGAGAGTCGATTGTCTGGGAAAAAATCAGAACACCAAATGATTCCTTGCGAGAAGGATTGTTTGAAGGCGGCAGCTTTGGACTTGCGCCTAACTTGTTTCAATCAGGTGTGTCCCGCCCGCAAGTGAAGGTTGCTGAGACGGGCAATCTTTATGCGGTAGGTGCTTCCATCCATCCTGGCGGCGGGGTGCCGATCGTCATGCAAAGTGCAAAGCTGATGGCTTCTGTGCTGTTAAAAGATTTGAATGACAGAAAGGAAGTGAAACTAAGTGGTTGATGTACAAACAGCATTGAAATTGTGTGAGGAGACCATTCAAACCCATTCCAAAACATTTTACCGTGCCTTTTCCATGCTGCCTAAAAAGAAAAGACAGGCCGTCTGGGCTGTGTATTCCTTTTGCCGGAGAGCAGATGATATTGTAGATGAGTCCCCCTCACCAAAAGAGGAGCTTGCCTCCTTTCGAGAGACGTTTGATCGATTTTTACATGGTGAGGTAGATCGGAATGATCCGATGTGGGTAGCGCTAGAACATACATTTCAAGAGTTTCGTATGGATGAAGCCCCGTTCCGTGACTTGCTCCAAGGTCAGGAGATGGATTTAGAGCAGCACCGGTATGAAACGTTAGATGAACTGCTCATCTATTCCTACCATGTGGCTAGTACCGTTGGGCTTATGCTGCTTCCCATTATTGCACCGCGTAAAAAAGAACAGCTGAAAGAAGCAGCCATTTCATTAGGTATTGGCTTGCAGCTGACCAACATCCTTCGTGACATCGGCGAGGATAAGGCTGAAAGAGACCGCATTTATTTGCCAAAGCAAGTCATGGATCAATTCGGATATACAGAGCAAGAATTGCAAGAAGGCATTGTCAATCAAGCATTTCAGCACGTATGGGAGTACATTGCCTTTGAGGCAGAGGCATACTACGAGGAGTTTTTTGACCATCTTCATGAATTCCCGCTTTATTCACGTATATCGGTGAAAGCAGCTGCTCACTTTTATAAAGCCATTTTAGATAAAACAAGAGAAAATGAATACCGCGTGTTTACACAGCGATTATTTATTTCAAATCAGGAAAAAGCACTTATTTTAGAAGATATTACGTAAAAAAGGACTGCACCCGCAGTCCTTTTTATGTGGAAGAAAAGCGATACTCTGTCCATACCCTTGAACGCCACCGCCTATACATAAAGATGCCTCTTACCCATTCATCCACGATAAAAGAAATCCAAACCCCAATGAGACCCATCTCAAGCTGAATGCCTAACAAGTAGGCGATCGGAAGCCCGATGCCCCACATTGAAATCATCGCCATATACACTGGAAACTTCGCGTCACCAGCAGCCCGCAAGGAATTAATAATGACCATATTAAAAGAACGGCCAGGTTCCAAAATAATTGTCAATAGGAGGAGTGTGGCGGCAATTTGGATAATCTCGCTGTTGCTAGTAAAGAAAGCAAGCAAATGCGTCGATGATAAAGATAAAGCAGTGGAAGAAAGAAGGGAGATGCCAATGGCCCAGTATAAGCTTTTCATGCATCTGTGATAGGCAGCATCGAATTCTTTCGCCCCAATATGGCGCCCGATTAAAATTTGTGTCCCTTGGCTAATGGCTGCACCAAATAGCATAATGAACATCATTAAATTTTGAGTATAGACCTTTGCTGCTAATGCCTGCGTCCCCATAAACGTAATAAACAGTGTAATGATCATTTGAGAGCCGTTATAAGAAAGCTGCTCTCCAGCAGAAGGAATCCCGATTTTCAGAAGCTTTTTTAAATGTGTCCGCTGGATGTGAAACATCTTCTTCAGTGAAAAGCGTAATCCAATTCGGCGGCGTACAATGAGGATCATTGCCATTAATCCGATCAAACGAGCAAGTGAGGTAGAAAAAGCGACCCCCATCACACCTAATACGGGGAAGCCAAACGGACCGAAAATGACCAGATAGTTACCGGCAACATTTAGCAAGTTCATTCCGATGGTGACATACATCGTATCTCTTGTATATCCGTAGCTTTTTAAAATAGCACTATACGTCATAATGAGCGCTTGAATAAAAGAAAGCAGTCCGACAATTTGTAAAAATACCGCCGCATCCGGCATGAGCTCACTTGATAGGCCCATCAGATGTAAAATGGGAACAGCTAATACAAACATGAGAAGACTAATGACAAAGCTAATCAAGAAGTTGGTTCCTAGTGAGACATAGGCGACTTGAGTCGCTTCCTGTCTGCGGCTTGCTCCTAAAAGCTGCGCAATCACAATCGTCGTTCCAGTTGTAATGAAACTGAACATGACAATCAATAAATTCAGGAGCTGGTTGCTTACACCAACTGCGGCAACACTATTATCGGAATATTGGCTGAGCATGAGGGTATCCGCGCTTCCCATGAGCATATATAAAGAGATTTCAATAAAAATAGGCCAAGTTAATGCAAATAATGAAGGATGGGTTTTCTTCCCCCTAGCTTGAATCTTTTGAATTGGCAGTGATTGAGGTTTCATCAATCAACCTCCTTTCGTATAAATCCGATTTATAGTGTACCTTGCATCGACTATAATAAGAAGAGATGAAACCGAAACTTATTGGAGAAATCCGACTTCATAAGGGGATGAATATGAATCGATTTATTACATTTACTGTACCGCCGTTCCCGGTTTATATTGCTTCAGGCAAAGGTGTATTTCATCAAGGAGAAAGACATATCTCTAGAACCTTCACTGTGTTTGATCTTCTTTATGTCACAAAGGGGGAACTATGGATCACAGAAGACAGAGAGGCTCATCACGTAAAAGAAGGAGAATATATCATTCTCTCACCTGGCTTGTCTCATGGGGGACACCTGCCATGCGAAGAAGAAACTCACTATGAGTGGCTGCATTTTTCAATTGATCCATTTGAGTTGACGAGTCGGCTGAGAGAACACTGGTTTGATATGAAACAAAATCAAGCCACCTTTGAAAAGCCGGCAACATATGAATTTAGCCTGCCTCGTATAGGAAAAGTGAAAGGAAGAAATGTGTTCGAAAAACATCTTTCAGCAATGCGGGCACTAAATGATGACGCGTCTGAACTGCCGCTGAAAAAACAGCTTCAGTTTGAGGAAATGCTCATTCATTTACAAAAAGAAGCATTTCATATTCCAAGTGCAAAGGAGAATGTCGCCTCAGAAGTGGTTCATTATCTTGAGCGTCACTTTATGAAGAAACTGCAAATGGAGGAGCTTGCAGAGAAGCTGCATTATCATCCTGATTACATGACAAGGTGCATGCAGACTGTATATGGACTGACGCCAAACCAATACATCAATCGTCTCAAGGTCGAAAAAGCCAAAAGCATGCTTGCCTCAACGAATGATAAAATCGCAGCTATTGCTGATCACGTAGGCATTGACGACCCTACTTATTTTTCTAAACTGTTTCGGCAAAACGAAGGTATGACGCCTATCGAGTACCGTCATCTAGCAAAAAGAACGACAAAGTAAAGGAACGTGAACAGATGAAAAGGGAAAAGGAAGAGCATGTGAGCATACAAGCATTAAACGAAGCCGATTTAGAGATGGTATGGCATTTAAAATTCAAAGCACCAGATCAGTCCTATCGAAAGTGGAATGCCCCATATTTTTATGAACACGAAATCCCGCTTGCTGCATTTAAAAAACGATACTTACAGGATACATCCATTCCGCCAAAGCTATATGGCATTGAAATAGACGGCGAAATCAAAGGCACCGTGTCATATTATTGGGAGAATGAACGTACACGGTGGCTTGAATGCGGCATTCTCATTTATGACTCGCGCTTTTGGAGCGGTGGCGTTGGGACAAAGGCGTTAAGTCTATGGACTGATGAGTTATTTGCCCATATTGATATCCCTCGAATTGGTCTTACCACATGGTCGGGAAATGCACGGATGATGCGGTGCGCAGAGAAATGCGGATTTGTCCTTGAGGGGAGACTGAGAAAGGTTCGTTACTATCAAGGAGAATATTATGATTCGATGCGCTATGGGATGCTGAGAGAGGAATGGAAAAGCCTCCCGCGACATGCTACTTAACAATGATGAATCATTTTAGGACAAAAGGATCGAATGTTTGAATAAACTGAAGAAGAAGGGGGGCTAAAAAGCATAATAGAGAACATGTAATTTACATAAGGAGGAGTTTGAACGTGAGAATTACGGGGTTATTCGTTTCACTTGCTGTTGCCATTTATTTATGGTTTGATGCGCCAAAGCATGATAAAGACAAATGGCTGTGGGCCATTTTAGGTGTCCTATTTAGTACCATCGTTCTCGGTATTTATTTGATCAAGACAGAGAGGAAGGGACTTGGCTGGACAATTCTCATTTTAACGATCTTGTTTTATCTCATGCTGCTCATCTCTGTTTTGATCGGTATCATTCTTTTTTATCAGGTGAGTCCTTCATGAAGAAGGGCTTTTTTCTTTTACCTTTTGCGCAGGCACACCTGCAATAACAATCTTCTCCTCGTGAAAAGAACGGTTTACCACAGCATTTGCTCCGATTGAAATATGATTTGCAATATAGATGTCCCCAAACAGCTTAGCACCAGGGCCAATCCATACATGATCCCCAATGGTTGGCACATCCTTTTCATGATGGTTCTGACCAATATTCACCCCTTGATGAATATCACAAAATGCCCCAATTTTTGCATGCTTGTTCACAATTAAGAGACCCGTATGATTGATTCTAAGGCCAGGGCCGAAGACACCAATCGGAATATCAAAGCCAAGCTGCATGCCTTTCTTTTTATGTAAATAGCGATAAAACCATTTGCGAAGTGTAGCGCCGCTATTAGAATAGTATTCATATTTTCGTAAAATCCTTTGATATTTCCATATATCATCCCCAAACCACTTAGGTCTTTTGCGCTTAATGGCTAATGCTTTCTTATCCTGTGCCAAGTAGTGGTGAAGATCGTGCTTCGTTAAAATCATCAGATCCCTCTCCATTCCCTTTTGTTTCAGAGAAATTATACCATTATAACCATTTATATCAATATAGAAAGGCGTTTATTTCTTTCTTTTTCTACATCACTTTCATCCAGTTTCCTGTATAAAATAAGAGCTTCGTCATGAGTAGAACAAAAGAACCAGGAAGAATGATTTGTAATTTTTTTCTACATCATTCCGTCTCATCCGTTTGATCTCCTTATGGCAGTAGAGGTTTGTAAAAATTACACGAAAATACTCGCTAAAAAGAGAATATAGCATTCATATGCTTTTCGAATCATCTTTTTGAATACAATTGACTTTCATATCTCACATCCTCTAGGCTAGTAAATGAAAATGATAATCTTTATCAATTGGAGGAGTGTTTTATTATGTCCATCAAAACCGTTTCTAAAAATCAGCAATTTTTAGAGCAGCAAAGTCAAAGAGAATCTAATGCAAGGTCTTACCCGAGACGGTTCCCATTAGCCATGCAAAAAGCCGAGGGTATGATCGTGACAGATGCGGATGGCAGAGAGTTTTATGACTGCCTGGCAGGCGCAGGAACACTTGCACTTGGTCACAATCATCCAGTTGTTATAGAAGCTATTGAACGTATGCTTCATGAAAAAAGACCGTTGCATACGCTGGACATAACCTCAGAAATTAAAGAAGAATTTGTGAATGAAATTTTTTCTCACTTGCCAGAAGAGTTTGCAAAAAGAGCCAAAATTCAATTTTGTGGGCCAACTGGTGGTGACGCCATAGAAGCAGCTATTAAATTAGTCAAGACAGCGACAGGTAATCGTTCCATTCTTTCATTCCACGGTGCGTATCACGGTGCGACACATGGCACGATGTCATTAAGCGGGAATTTATCTCCAAAGGAAAGAGTGCAAGGGTTAATACCTGATGTTCATTTTATGCCTTACCCATATGAATATCGCTGCCCATTTGGAATTGGAGGGAAGGATTCGCACCGCATTTCAAGTTCGTATATTGAGCGCGTATTAAATGATCCTGAAAGTGGTATTCTTCCGCCAGCAGGTATGATCTTTGAAGCAGTGCAGGGCGAGGGAGGCTCCATTCCAGCATCTATTGAATGGATGAAGGAAATGAGAAGAATCACAAAAGAAAAAGGGATTCCGCTCATTATTGATGAGGTTCAATCAGGCATCGGCCGAACAGGTAAGATGTTTGCCTTTGAACATGCAGGAATTGTACCTGACGTCATTGTGCTGTCAAAAGCCATTGGTGGAAGCCTGCCGCTTTCAGTTGTGATTTATGATAAAGATTTAGATCAATGGAATCCAGGTGCACACATCGGGACATTTAGAGGGAATCAAATGGCGATGGCTGCAGGAACCGCTACGCTTAAATTTATAAAAGAAACCAACCTGCTTGATCATGTAGAACAGTTAGGAAATCGTATGCAGGCTCACCTAAAAGACATCCAAAAACAAGTACCTGCTCTCGGTGATGTTCGAGGAAGAGGTTTAATGATTGGCGTTGAAGTAGTCAATCCAAATGAGAAACAGGATGTGGACGGAAGCTATCCAGCGAATCCAGAGCTGGCCAGTCTTATTCAAAAGAATTGCTTCGATAAAGGCTTAATTGTGGAGACAGGAGGCCGTTTCGGAAGTGTGATTCGATTCCTGCCGCCACTCATTATGACAGAAGAACAGCTTGAAAAAGTCATCGCTATTTTTAAAGAGGCCGTGTACGATGCAATCAACTAAAGCTTCTGTGGATTCATTATTTATGAGTCAAAGCCAGCTTGGAAGAGAGTCCTTCCAAGCGGCTCTTCATACATCTATCGACAGCTTACTGGAGCAGTGGCAAAAAGACACAGGACCATACAGCGGAATATTGCCTGGGAAATTAGCGGCTAGTGTCGAATCGTTATTCCGATTTCAACCGTCTGGAGAATCCATTGAATCTGTCTTTCAAGATATAAAAGAACATCTTTTGCCGCATTTGATTGATGTATCGCATCCTAAATGCTTGGCACATCTGCATTGTCCTCCGCTCATTCCTGCACTTGCCGCAGAGGTGATGGTGAGTTCCTTTAACCAATCAATGGATTCCTTTGATCAAAGCGGTATTGCTTCTTTGGTTGAGGAGAAAATCCTCAAGTGGCTATGTGCAAAGTTTTCTTATGGCGGCTTAGCAGATGGGACATTTACAAGCGGTGGAACCCAATCTAACTATATGGGGCTGCTTCTGGCGAGAGATGCCTTTTGTGAAAACACATGGCAGTGGAATGTTCAGCAGAAAGGCTTACCAAGTGAAGCTCACCGCATGAGAATTCTTTGCTCTAAAAATGCTCATTTTACGGTGAAAAAATCTGCATCCCAGCTCGGTTTAGGGGAGCAGGCTGTTGTACTGGTCGAGACGGATGAGCATCATCGAATGGACCTCAATGATTTGAAGAAGAAGATGGTTGAATTAAAGGATCAGAACCTGCTTCCTTTTGCGGTAGTAGCGACTTGCGGGACAACTGATTTTGGAAGTATTGACCCGGTTCGAGATGTGTATGACATTGTCAAACCAGACGGTCTGTGGATTCACGCAGATGCTGCCTACGGCGGAGCACTTGTATTAAGCAAAACCTACCGAAGTAAATTAGCCGGTATGGAGCTTGCTGATTCAATCACGATCGACTTTCATAAGCAATTTTATCAGCCGATTTCCTGCGGGGCATTTTTGCTGAAGGATAAAAGACATTTTGGTTTGATCGATTATCATGCAGATTATCTTAATCCAAAGGAAGATGAACTAGATGGTATTCTACATCTCGTCAATAAATCTATCCAAACGACGCGCCGGTTTGATGCTCTGAAGTTACTTCTCTCTCTTCGTCTAATTGGAGAAGAAGGATTTGGTGACATCATTGACCATACCATTCATTTTGCGAAGGATGTGGCCGCGCTTATTGAGAGAAATGATCACCTTGAAGTAATCAATCCTGAGCCAGAAATCAATGCGATTGTGTTCCGATTTAAGGATGAGCACCGAACAGATGACATCAATAAAATCATTCATCGGACATTGTTCAAAACGGGAACTGCTGTCATTGCGAAAACAGTGGTTGATGGCCGAACATGCTTAAAATTCACTTTGTTAAATCCGAGAACGACAATCACACATATTGAGGAAATCCTTTCTGACATCGTTGATATCGGGATCGCTCATATTCAATCCGGGAGGGTACTACGTTGAGTCAATATAAACAAATGGCTGAAAATGCAACTATGCAAAGCTTTTTAAACTGTTTTTTACGTGAAACAGGAATCGATCGATCTGCAAAAAAAGAGACGAGAGCAGATGGCTCGCTTGTATTCATCGCAAAACTAGCAAAGCAAGATCTAGAGCTTGTGATTCCGATCCGATATGTTTCATCTGTTGGCCGCCATCTCTTTGATTTTCCGATTCGCTTCCGTCCGCAAGGCAGTGAACAAGAGGGCGCAATCGCCGATTACACGACACTTGTTGCTCTATGTTCAAAGGAGCTTCTCATTGAATATGGCCGCACAGATGCAGAGGATGAATTCATGCTTCGCATCATTTTAAGCTGCCGAAATATTGAACGATTCTTAAAGGAGCGAGAAAGTGATCGAGCAGCTCTTTCTGAAGCCGATTTTGAGTATATCGAGGCTGAGCAGTCACTTCTTCTTGGACATTTAACGCATCCCACTCCAAAAAGCAGACAAGGGATGACGGAGGAGGAAGAAGCGGTCTATTCTCCTGAGCTGAAAGGGGCTTTCCAGCTTCATTACTTTAAAGCGCACCATTCGATTGTGCTTCAGGATTCGTCTATTGCACAGTCTGCGGCAAGCCTCATGTTAGAAGAGCTCTTGCGCCAGGTACCAGAAGAAACAGAGAGACTGAATACGTTAACAGAAAACGGAGAATATGTGCTCATTCCGATTCACCCGCTGCAAGTCAAAGTGGTCATGGAGAAAGCGTTCGTCCAGCGTTATATAGAGGAAGGGAAACTGACTTATTTAGGACCGCTGGGGTCTGAATACACAGCGACCTCATCCTTTAGAACTGTCTATCAAAAAGATTCTGCTTACATGCTCAAATTCTCTGTTCCTGTGAAAATTACAAACTCCTTACGTGTCAATAAACAAAAGGAACTGGATCGCGGAGTTGAGATGTCTCGCATTTTAAAAACAGAATTAGGCATTTCTTTATACGATAAATTCTCTGGATTCCGGGTCATTGAAGATCCTGCCTATTTATCCATTCAAGGAGAAGAGGCGGAATCTGGCTTTGAAGTAGTCATTCGTCAAAATCCATTTTTGCATCGTGAAAAAGGGGCAAGCTTAATTGCTGGATTATGTCAGGATCATGCGTATGGTGGAAAATCGCGATTAGCAGGGATCATTCATGACCTTGCAGACGCAGAAGGCCGATCAACAGATGCTGTGAGCCAAGATTGGTTTAAACAATATTTAACCATTTCGTTAGAACCGATGCTCTGGCTGTTTGAAACATATGGTCTTGCACTGGAAGCCCATCAGCAAAATGCTGTTGTGCAAATGAAGGCTGGTTACCCGGACACCTTCTATTATCGTGACAACCAAGGCTACTATTATAGTGAATCGAAAAAGGATAAACTCGCAAACCTTGTCCAAAACTTGAGCGTGAGAAGTGAAACCATTTGTGCAGATGATGTAGCCGTTGAGAGACTGCGTTATTATTTCTTCTTTAATCATTTATTTGGTCTCATTAACGGCTTTGGCACAGAAGGACTGGCAAAGGAAGAAGACTTGCTGGCACTCGTGAGAGACACATTGCTCGCTCATGAGGAAACATACGGGGCATCTGAACTGACAAACAGCCTTCTCCGCTCAAAGGAACTGCCTTCAAAAGCGAATTTGCTGACACGGTTTGAAGATATGGATGAGCTGACTGGATCTCTGGAAACACAGTCTCGTTACACAGCTGTCTTGAATCCGCTCTTTTTACATAAGGAGGCGCTGATTGGATGAGGCATCGTATTAGGTTTATTCGCGCTGAATATGAAAGGGATGTCCGGCTTGTCCACAAGTGGATGCAAGAAGAGTATGTTCACCCATTTTGGCATTTGAATATTCCGTTTCCTGCTTTTGAAAAGCATTTTTATCAGGCGATTCATGATCCACATCAAACCCTTTATTTAGGAACAATTGATGGGACGCCAATGAGTTATTTTGAGGCATACAACGTCAAAGGTGACGTCATTGAATCCTACTATCAGCCTTCTCCGCATGATCAAGGAATCCATCTATTAATAGGGGAGCCGGATTATGTGGGAAAAGGATTTGCGGCCCCGCTGCTTCAGGCAATGACAGCCTTTCAATTTGAGCAGAACAAACGAACAGAAAAAATCGTCGCTGAGCCGGATATTCGCAATGAAAAAATGATCCATGTATTTGAAAAATGCGGATTTGAACGTGTAAAACCAGTCAATTTACCCGATAAAACAGGTCTTTTGATGTTTTGTGATCGAGAACGATTCGAAAGGAAGTATAACCATGACGCGGTTCAACAAGCAAAATAATGTAGTGGATGTAATTGGAATCGGCATTGGTCCGTTTAACCTGGGACTTGCCGCATTATCTGAAGAGGTAAATGAAATCGACGCTTTGTTTTTTGAAAGAAGTGAAGCCTTTCATTGGCACCCAGGTATGCTCATTGAAGGGACGACACTGCAAGTCCCCTTTTTAGCGGACCTTGTCAGCATGGCAGATGTGAAAAGCAAATATAGCTTTCTTAACTATTTGCAGGAGCAAAACCGTTTGTATTCATTTTACTTTCTAGAGGATTTTCATATCCCGCGCAAGGAATATAGTCATTATTGCCGCTGGGTCGCAGATCAGTTAGACTCTTGCCGATTTGGCATGAACGTCGAATCTGTCTCATTGATTGAGAAAGCAGGAGAAAAGCGATATGAAGTGCATGTCCGTCATGTGAATGATCAAACCGTAGAGGTATTTGAAAGTAAGCATCTCGTCTTAGGAATTGGTACACAGCCGGCGATACCAGCATCGCTCCAGCCAGCTTTAGGAGAGAAAGTTTTTCACTCTGCTGACTATTTAAAACGAAAGAAAGAAGGCTGTTTTAAAGGGAAATCTGTGACAGTTATCGGCTCTGGCCAAAGTGCGGCAGAAGTGTTTTATGATATTTTATCAGATGATGAGGCAAAGGATATTCACTGGTTCACACGCTCTAAAGGATTTTTCCCAATGGAATATTCAAACCTTGGTCTTGAATATTTCTCTCCAGATTATATTGATTTCTTTTATGAGCTTCCCCAAACAAAAAAGGATGCTTTGTTAAAGCAGCAAGACTTGCTGTATAAAGGCATTAGCTCTGCAATGATCCGTGATATTTACCATTTGCTTTATGAACGTTCTGCCTGCGGAGAGCAGTTGAACACAGTGCTTCAAGCGATGACAGAGGTCAACTTGATTGAGGAAACAGCGGGCGGCTTGTCCCTTTCATGCACGCAATGGGTCAAAGAGGACACCTTTACCCATGAGACAGATATCGTCGTACTGGCGACTGGCTATCAATCGGTACTGCCGCCGTTTATCAACCCAATTTCTCATCATATTCAATGGGACGATCAAGGACGATTCCAGGTCGAACGTGAATATCGTTTAAAAACAAATACAATGGGTGAAAATGATATTTTTGTGCAAAATGCTGAGCTTCATACACATGGGGTTGGCGCTCCGGATTTAGGGCTTGGCGCTTACCGAAACAGTGTAATTATCAATGAACTTGCTCGTCAAACCGTGTATCCACTTTATCAAAAGCACGTCTTCCAGACATTTGGTACACACAAGAACGTCAACACATTTGAAGAAATCAAAGGTTAAGGAGGATGAAGCGATGAGTGTACAAGATGAATTGAAAAAAGCGGTGAATCCTGCTGCTTGGAAAAAGGCAAATCAGCGAATGGTGGCAAAAATGCTGTCTGAATACATGTATGAGGACATGCTTCATCCCGTGCAGCTAGATCGTAAGGATGGCATCGCTCAGTATGAATTAATCATTCACGAACATAAGAAATATCGCTATCTCGCAAAACCTCGTTTGTTTGATAGTTTTGATACAATCGCTGAATCAATCGAGTGCTGTCAAGACGGAAAATGGTCAAAGGATGTCAGTGCGATTGTGTTTTTACTAGACATTCAGCCGCTCATTCCAATGTCTTCTGATACAACAGGCCATCTTATCAAAGAGCTTCATCATACCCTGTTAGCAGATGTACATTTGCTGTCGAAAAAAGCACTTCGTGCGGATGAACTGACAGATACAGATTACGCGTGGATTGAAGGAGAAATGACAGGCCATCCTTGGATTGTGTACAACAAAGGACGCATTGGGTTCAGTTACGATGACTACCTAGCCTATGCACCTGAAAGGCAAGAAAGTGTGCAGCTGTCTTGGATTGCTGTTCACAGGGACCTTGCGACATTCCATGCGGTCGATCATGAAAATTATGAGCAGGTGATCGCCAAAGAATTAGATGAAGTCACGATCCGTCAATTTCACCGCGTGTTAAAGGATGAAGGGTTGAATGCAGCTGATTATTATTTGATGCCTGTTCATAAGTGGCAGTGGACGCATATGATTATTCAGCATTTCCCGGAAGATTTGGCCTTGCGCCGGATTGTGTATGTAGGGAAGGGACTGGATCAATATATCCCGCAGCAGTCCATCAGAACCTTTACAAACATCTCAAATAAAGGCAAGCATCATATTAAACTGCCAATGAGTATTTTAAATACACTCGTGTACCGGGGACTTCCGTCAGAACGGACAGTCATTGCCCCTCGTATTACAGCGCATATTAAAGGGATTGCGGATCAAGACTCATTTTTATCGGATGTCTGCCGCGTGATTTTACCTGGTGAGAACGCAAGTATCAATGTCGATCATCCTTACTACAGCAAACTGCCTGGTGCGCCGTATCAATATCTTGAGATGCTCGGTGTGATTTTTAGAGAAAGCATTTACACGTATTTAGATGAAGGAGAGAGCCCTGTTACACTTGCAGCACTCACTTATGAGGATCATGAAGGTGAGCCATATGTGAAACAGCTGATTGAAAAATCTGGTCTCTCAGCAAAGGAATGGATGGCGAAATTTTTCCATGTGGTGATGCCGCCGCTGCTGCACTTTATGTATCAATATGGCACCGTCTTTTCACCGCACGGGCAAAATACGATTCTTGTGTTAAAAGATCATCAGCCGCATCGTTTGGCGATCAAAGATTTCGTTGATGATGTGAATATTAGTGATCAGCCGCTGCCTGAATTGGCTTCACTAGGAGAAGATTTAAAAGAAGTGCTGCGGAGTGAGCCGCCGGAAGGGTTAGTGCAGTTTATCTTTACAGGACTGTTTATTTGCAACCTGCGTTACGTATCAAACGTGTTAGACAATCATCAATTGTTAGATGAAACGACTCTTTGGCGCTTGCTTGCAGAAGAAATTCAGCATTATCAAAAACAATTCCCGCAGCTGAAGGACCGTTTTGAACTATTTGATTTATTCCAGCCGAAGCTGACAAAGCTGTGCTTAAATCGTAATCGAATGATTGATTATGGGTACGGAGATGGAGATGACCGCCCGCATGCGTCAGAGCATGGGAAGGTCAAAAATGCACTCGCTCATGTTCTTTCGTCCGCCTGTGAGAAGTAATAGAAAAGCTGTAGACATCAACTGTCTACAGCTTTTTATTTTTTTACGAAAATGCTTGAGAGGCAAGGAAATAAAGAAGTGCGGGATCATTCTGCTTTTCTTTTCCGCGAATCATCATAAAATGCGCTTTGTTTGTTTTCGTAAAACCTGCTTCAACAAGTGATTCATGGAGGCGCTCAGCTGTTTCCTTCTGCATATCTAAACGAATCGCACCAGAATAAGACGAGATGAGCGAACGGATCATAGAGAGAGCTGTAAGTTCATCATTTGCTGTAAGCGGTCCAATCATTAAATTGACAGGCGTTTCAACGCCAAATGCAAAGCCAGTTGTTTCGTGATGTTCATTCTTTGCAATGATACGCCGTGCTGCCCGGTTCATCCGGTTTTTTAAAAAGCTTGATCGATTTGTACCTGCGCCTTTTTCATCAAGTGCTTCAATGGACGGAAGGTGCGTTTCATCGGCAGGAGACAGGTGAATGTCATCTGACACACGAAGAGCCTCTGGGTTCGGTTTTTGCGCTTTGTAAGTATGAATGTAACCAGCCGTGTGAAACCCGATTTTTTCGTAAACAGGCCGCCCTTGGACAGTAGCGGTTAAAACGACAGGAATGCTTTGGCTTTGATCTAGCAGGGTGTCAATCATTTTCCGTGCAAGACCTAATCCGCGATGTGTCTCAGATACAATGACTGCCCCAATTGACGCCGCTTGATCATATTGGAAAAGTCCCGCACATGAGATGACTCGTCCATCAATTGTTGAAAAACCTGTAAAATATCCATTTGTTAAAAGAGATGTGAGTTCTTCCGCATTGTAATCAGGCCATTCTACCTCTTGGGACAATGCGATGAGATCTGGTATGTCATCAATTGTTAATGCTCGTTGAACAACGTTTGTCATGACACGCAACTCCTTCTTAGCTGAATTCATTTATATGTATCGTACCATAAGAAGCATAGTGTAAAAATTGGTGTTTTCAATCAAAAAAGAACCTCCAATTCCGGAGGTCCTGCATTAATGAACATTAAAATATCGAGCTTCAGGATGAGAAACGACGATCGCTGAAACAGATGCTTCAGGTTCCATCATGAACCCTTCTGTCAGATGGATGCCAATTTTTTCAGGCTGAAGCAGCTTGAACAGCTTTTCTTGGTCTTCAAGATTTGGACAAGCGGGATAACCAAAGGAATAGCGTTGCCCTTGATATTTTGCCTGAAATCGTTTTTCCATTGTGAAATCGACTGGGTCAGGGAAGCCCCATTTGTCACGAATCACTTGGTGGGTTCTTTCGGCTAATCCTTCTGCAAGCTCAAGCGCCAGAGCTTGGACCGCATGCATTTTTAAATAATCTCCTTCTTGCTTAAATTGCTGCGCAACTTCACGTATACGCGCACCAGCTGTGACGGCAAATAAGGCAATATAATCCTTCTCGTTTTCGCCGCTTTTCCGCACATAATCAGAAATAGAGCGGTACGGAAGCTTCTCCTGTCTTGGGAATTGGAACGTTTCAAGGATGCGGTCAGGCGCTGCGGGATCATAAATACGCAGATCATTTCCGTTTGAACTGGCAGGGAAAAATTGATAAACAAATGCAGGCGCAAACCAGTTTTTCTCTCTGCCTTCGTTTAGAAGGTCTGTGACAAGCTGCTTTAATTCCAATGCTTTTGGATGCTGGTTAGCTAACAATGTTTTGACCTTTCCTTTTAATCCAAGGTGGTGACCAATGAGCATTTGTTCATTCACATAAGGCATAATGTGATGCAAATCGATGTCCCGCACATAATGACGTGCCGTATTCTCTGGTGTAAGAATAGGTGCCTGCGGGAGTGCCGCACGTTTTTCTAGTAATTCAATGACAGCTTGTGGCTGCTTTGCTTCTTTCTCTTTAAAAGGTGCCGCTGGCTCTTCTCCGGACTTTGTTTGAAACTGAAGAGGATTCGCTTTTAACTCATTGGCTAAAGATAAGCCGTCCATGGCATCTTTTGCATAAAGAACCGGTCCGTCATAATGAGGCGAAATCTTCATTCTCGTAAATTTCCGAGAAAGTGCAGCTCCGCCGACCAAAATGGGAACGGAAATATTCGCTTTTTGTAAATCCTGAGCGGTGAGTACCATTTGCTGAGCTGATTTCACAAGCAATCCTGATAATCCAATCATATCTGGTTTTTCCTTTTGCACAGCTTCGATCAATGTTTGAGGTGTCACCTTGATGCCGAGATCGACCACTTGAAAGCCATTATTGCTCAAAATGATGTCGACAAGGTTTTTCCCGATATCATGGACATCTCCTTTTACAGTTGCAAGTAGAATCTTACCTTTCCCGCTTGCATGCTGCTTTTCCATATATTGCTCGAGATACGATACAGATGCCTTCATGACCTCTGCCGATTGAAGCACTTCCGCCACAATCAGCTCGTTTTGATTAAAAAGACGTCCAACCTCAGCCATTCCCTGCATTAACGGACCATTGATGATATGAAGTGGTGATTCAAATTGCTCTAGAGCAAGAGATAAATCATCGATAAGTCCTTCTTTTGTTCCTTCGACGACGTAGAGTGCCAGTCTTTCATCAAGTGATAAGGAGACCTTTGGTTTTTTCTCCGTTTTCTTTTTGCCTCGGTAAAATTGGGTGAATTCAGCAAGTGTTTGATCATTTGTTTCATAGAGCAGCGTTTCAGCCAGCTTGATTTCTTCCTTTGGAATGGAAGCGAAGCGTTCAAGCTTTTCCGTATTCACAATGGCGTAGTCAAGTCCTGCTTGGACGCAGTGGTACAAGTAGACGGCATTCAAGATTTCTCTGCCAAGAGGCGGGAGTCCGAAAGACACGTTGCTGATGCCTAAAATCGTCAGGCACTCAGGCAGATTTTCCTTGATCATTTTGATGCCTTTGATCGTTTCTTCGGCAGCCCCAATATACTGCTCATCTCCAGTGCCTACTGGAAAGACAAGTGGATCAAAAATGATGTCACTTGCGGGAATTCCATATTTCTTCGTTAATAGATCATGAGAGCGTACGGCAATCTCGAGCTTTCGTTCTGCTGTTACGGCCATCCCTGTTTCATCGATCGTGCCGACAACAAGTGCACCGCCGTACAGCTTCACAAGAGGGAGAATTTCTTCAAACCGTTCTTCGCCATCCTCAAGGTTAATGGAATTGATGATGGCTTTCCCTTGGGAATACGTGAGCGCCTTTTCAATCACGTGTTTATCTGTTGAATCAATGACAAAAGGGGCTTTGACTATTTTCATGGCCTCTTGTAAAAAGCCTTCCATGTCAGCTGCCTCGTCACGGTCTGGATCAGCGAGACACACATCAATCACGTGAGCGCCGTTTTTTACCTGTGCGCGAGCAATTTCTGACGCTTCTTCAAATTTTTGTTCCGCAATGAGTCGTTTGAACTTGCGTGAACCAATAACATTGGTCCGTTCTCCTACAAAAAGAGGACGCATTGATTCCTCATACATAAGGGACTCAATTCCTGATACGGTATGCTGAGACGATTCATGCGCGATGTGACGCGGCTGAATCGTGCGTACTTCATCTGACAAAGCTTGAATATGTGCAGGTGTTGTTCCGCAGCAGCCGCCAACAATATTTAACCAGCCCTCCTTCGCAAAAGCGGCGATTTTTTTAGCAAGAGAAACAGGGGATTCGTGATATTGACCTTCTTCATCTGGAAGACCAGCATTTGGATAGCAGCTAACCGCTGACTTGGCGATGGAGGAGAGCGTGCGGATATGGTCTGTCATAAATTCAGGACCAGTTGCACAGTTAAGGCCGACACTAATTGGTTTCATATGCTCAAGAGAGATATAAAAGGCTTCAATGTCTTGACCAGCTAGGGTAGTGCCCATTGGTTCAATTGTACCTGATACCATGAGTGGTAATTGAATGCCTGCCTGCTGAAAGGCTTCCTGAATGCCTTTGAATCCAGCTTTTACATTCAGCATGTCTTGGCTTGTTTCTAAAAGAAGGGCATCACATTTGCCATCAATCAGGGCGCGGGCCTGCTCTTTGTAGTTTGCGACGAGTTCATCGAAGGTTGAGCCGCCTGTCACAGATAATGTTTTTGTTGTGGGTCCCATTGCGCCTACAACAAATCGAGGCTGCTCCGGCGTGGAGTAACGGTCAGCTTCGTCCTTTGCCAGCTGGGCAGCCCGTACATTGAGTTCATAGGCAAGGTGGCCAAGCCCGTATTCATCAAGGACGAGCTTTGTAGCCCCGAATGTATTTGTTTCAATGAGATCGGCACTTGCTTCAAGGTATTCCCTATGAATCGTAGAGATGATGTGAGGGGCTGTTACATTCAAATACTCGTTACAGCCCTCATACTCTTCTCCGCCAAAGTCTTCTGCTGTGAGATTGGCATTTTGAATCATGGTCCCCATTGCACCATCAAGGACGAGGATGCGTTTCTTTAGCTGTTCAGTGATAGTTGACATGGATGTTTGACTCCTTTTCTTTCTGATGAATGTAGGTGGTCAGTTCTGCTGTTAAATCTGATCGAAGGAAAGGGGTAATTAAATAAATGCCATTAAACAATTCACAGGCTGTATCTAATAAAGAGCGGGCAATCGCTAAGCCTTCTGCTCGCTGCTTTTCCTTATCCTCGCCAGCCTTGGCCATAATGTCACGAATGGAATCAGATAATTTAATGCCTGGAATTTCATGATGAATAAACTCTGCATTTCGGCTGCTTGTTAACGGCATAATGCCAATATAAATCGGTTTATCCAAATGACGGCTCTCCTCATGAATTTTCACAAGCTGTTCCTCAGAATAAACAGGCTGTGAAATAAAATAATCAGCGCCGTATTCGATTTTTTTCTCAAGACGTTTGACCGCTTTATCAATGTGACGAACATTCGGATTAAACGCGCCAGCTACTGAAAAATTGGTCTTTTTGCCAAGCGGCTTCCCTGAGAAAGAAAGGCCTTCGTTAAACTGCTTGATCAGCCGGATCAAATCAAAGGAGGTTAAATCATAAACCGACGTTGCACCTGGGAAATCTCCAATCTTAGAAGGATCGCCTGTAATGGCTAAAATATCAGTTAAACCAAGGGTGTCGAGACCCATCAAATGGGATTGAAGCCCAATCAAATTACGATCACGGCACGTAATATGGACAAGTGAACGCATATCAAGCTGCTGTTTCAATAAGGCGCCGCAAGCCACATTGCTAATGCGCGGGGTCGCAAGAGAATTATCAGCTAATGTCAAGGCATCAATGCCTGCATTCTTTAATTCATTTGCAGCGACAAGAAATTTTTCGAAGTTCAGCTTCTTCGGCGGATCAAGTTCTACAATAATCGTCCGTTTTTCCGCAGCCAGCTCATCAAGACCTGGTTCAGTGCGCTGATCTTGGATCGAAATGATTTCTTCTTTTAATACTTTCACTTCTTTTTCAGTGATCGGCGCTAAATCCTTGACCGCTTCAGCCATTGCGTGAATATGCTGAGGTGTTGTTCCGCAGCAGCCGCCGATAATCCGTGCGCCTTGATTTCTAAACTCAAGTGCACTTTTTCGAAAATAATCGTTATCTGTATCATAGACGAGTCTGCCTTCTTCAAGAGAGGGAAGACTGCTGTTAGGATAGACTGACAAATGGGAATTTTCTAAAATCGGTACGCCTTCGAGTGCCTGAATCATATGATAAGGGCCCAGCCTGCAGTTGATGCCGACGACATCTGCGCCAAGAGAGGACAATTCAGATAAACCATCCTTGAGCGGAGTTCCATCCTGCAAAACACCTTGTTCATGCATGGAGACGTTCATGACAATCGGGAGAGTCGTTTCTTTGCGTGCAATTTGGAGAACGGCCTTCGCTTCTTCCATGTCATAGTACGTTTCTAGCAATAATCCGTCAGGCTGTTCATTTAGTAGAATGTACAACTGCTCTCTAAAGCTTCGTTTAATTTCTTCAATAGAGTAGGCATTTTTGTTAAATGTTCGAATGCCGCCGATCGTTCCGAGTACATAAGCGGAGCCTGCGGCTGCTTTTGCGATTTGTACGGCCTTTGTATTGATGCGCTTCGTTTCTTCCTCTAAGCCGTAGCGGGATAGTTTAATATAATTCGCACCGTACGTATTTGTTTGGATGATGTCAGCACCAGCCTGCACATATGCCTCATGCACGCGCTTTACTTCCTCTTCTTTCGATAAATTTAATTCTTCAAAGCAGCGGTCAATGCCGTAAGAGTATAAAAGTGTTCCCATTGCACCGTCAGCAATCAGTACGCGGTTTTGTAAGTCTTGTAATAGGCCCATTGGTTTCCTCCTTATTTCTATGTAACAAAAAAAGCCTTCTGATAAGAAGAAGACTTTTTGGCTGTATCGTAATTCTTCTCCTTATCTTCCAAGCAGTTGCTTGCTGGATTTAGCACCTTGGTCATAGAAAATATATTTCTACTACACCGGTTGCTGAGGCTTCACAGGGCCAGTCCCTCTGCCTCTCTTGATAAGAAAGCGATATGAACATGTCAATGAATTGAACTTCCATCCACTGTATCGAAAAAATCGGAAATAATCAATGGAAAATTTGAAATTTATCGAAAATTTATAAATTGAACATCAATTGGCAAATCTGCCTTGCGCATAAGAGAAATAACCTCTTGTAAATCATCTTTATTTTTCCCTGTTACACGCACTTGGTCATCTTGAAACTGTGACTTCACTTTGATGCCGGATTGCTTAATGAGTGCATTGATCTTTTTGGCGTTGTCTTGATCAATCCCGCTGATCAGCTTCGCGCGCTGGCGTACTGTTCCGCCAAGGGCATGCTCGGTTTTTCCGTAGTCGATGTTTTTAGTTGGAACATCTCGTTTGATCAGCTTTGTCACAAGCACATCTTTTAGCTGCTCCAGCTTGAAGTCATCATCAGAGATGAGAACGAGCTCTTCTTTTTCAAGAGAAATATCACTTTTACTTCCTTTAAAATCATAACGGTTTTTAATTTCTTTCAGCGCTGCTTGAACAGCGTTTTGCACCTCTGGCAGTTCAACCTTCGATACAATGTCAAATGAGCTTTCTTTTGCCATAACACATGACCTCCATGTATAGATATTGCGTCTATTTTATCATGCAAATAGGAGAAGAAGAAACTTTATCGAAGAGACGAGTCAAAGAGTTCAGCCGGCAGCGGTATAAATCGTGTCCAGTTTGTCCACTTTAGCTAACAGAACTAGAGATGTTCATGTGAGGAGAAGTATAGTAGAATAAAGTGAATCAAAAGATGAACGAACGCTCTTTTATGGGCAGATAGGAAGGAAGAGAACATGAGACCAGGTGAGCAACTGACCTTGCAAATAGAGAACGAGATGGAATACGGCTACTTTTTGACAGATGGTGAAGATTCGGTCCTCTTGCACCGCAGTGAGATGACAGAGGATATTGGTGACCGAGATGAAGTAGAGGTCTACTTATATGTAGATCATGAAGAAAGACTGGCTGCCACGATGAAAATACCTACAATCAATGCGCATACATATGGCTGGGTAGAAGTCGTAGACGTGGTAGAAGACATGGGCGCATTTGTCGATGTCGGGCTGTCAAAGGATGCACTTGTTGCAACAGAACACCTCCCGCCTTTTGAGGAAGCATGGCCAAATAAAGGAGACAAACTCTACTGTATGCTGAAAGTCACAAGCTACGGCAGAATGTTCGCAAAGCCAGCCACTGAAGATGTGATCAGTGAATTGTTTACTGAGGCACCTGAAACCTTAATGAACAAAGAAATCACTGGAACCATTTATCGCTTAATTGCGACAGGCTCTTTTATGCTGACAGATACAGGCGTGCGAGGGTTTATCCACCGCACGGAACGAAAGGAAGAACCAAGATTAGGATCGACCGTGACAGGACGCGTCATTGCCGTGAAAGAGGATGGAACCGTGAACGTTTCTCTGCTTCCTAGAAAACAGGAAGCGTTATCTGTCGATGCAGAAGAAATCTTAACCTATATGAGAACGAGAAATGGCGCCATGCCTTATGGGGACAAAAGTGATCCAGAAGACATCCGCGAACGATTCCAAATGAGCAAGGCAGCCTTTAAACGAGCATTAGGTCATTTGATGAAAAATGACTTAATCTACCAAAAAGAGGGCTGGACATACGAGAAAAAATGAGCAGCGTGAATACAAACCCTGACTTCAAGGGTTTTCATATCTCACTGAAAAGAAGAAAAAGGGATAAAATCATCATGATTTTATCCCTTTTTTTATATTTGTTATAAATAATGGGTTTTTTCAGTGAAAAAAGTCATGAAAAAGCTGAAAAACCTTCACTTAATCATTGAAACAACGCCTCTCAAATCCGATAAGAAAGGAGTAAGGATGATAAAAGGAGTGTGTGTTTGGATGAAAGTGAAAATTTCATTGCTTCTGGTGGCAGCCCTGCTTATGATGCTCGCCGCATGCAGCAATCAACAAGTGAAACCACCGGCATCAAATGCGAAGCATATTGGCGTTATGCTCACAGATGATGGTCTTGGTGATCAATCATTTAATGATTCATCATTTAAAGGATTAGAAAAAGCACGTGATGACCTAGGGATTGAATTTGATTATAGAGAAATTGCAGAAACCGATACATATGAAAAAGGACTGATAGAGCTCGTAAAAGCTGGCAATGACCTTATTATCGGGGTAGGCTTTAGTATGCAAGAAGATTTAGAAAAAGTCGCAAAGAAATATCCGAAGAAGCACTTCCTTCTCATCGATGCCGTATCTGAGCTGAAAAATGTGACCTCCGTGACGTTTAAAGAAGAGCAAGGCAGCTATTTAGCGGGCGCACTTGCTGCCATGACAACGAAAAGTGATGTCATTGGATTTGTTGGCGGTGTCGATGCGGATTTGATCCATCGTTTTGAAAAAGGGTTCCAAAAAGGCGCCAAATCAGTGAATCCGAACATCAAGATTTTATCGACCTATGCTAATACGTTTAGTGATGCGGGCAAAGGCAGTAAAATAGCCAAAGGCATGATCAAAAAGAAAGCAGACGTTTTATATGCCGCAGCTGGCTATACAGGTGTCGGTGTTTTAAAAGAAGCGCAAGCCCAGGGCAAATATGCCATTGGTGTAGATAGTGATCAGTACTATACCGCTGAAAAAGCGGTGATTTCCTCTATGGTGAAAAAAGTCGATGTAGTGGTCTATCAATTCAGCGAACAGCTCGTCAAGAGCAATCAAATCAAAAATGGGCATGTTATTTACGACTTAAGCAATGACGGAATCGATATGGCAAGAATTCGGGTGCTGAAGAATGCTGAAACATTGACCAAAAAAGTAAATGAACTGAAGCAGAAACTTCTAAAAGAAGAGGGGGACGCATCATGAGCTTGCGCATCAAAATTTTACTCAACTCACTCGTCTCACTTCTTTTAGCAGTTGGCGTCATTGCCTTTATCATTGTCAGTATGACAAAGATCCAATCATCAAATGAAACAGAAGTTCAAACCTTATTAAACGTTCAAAAAACAAAAGCAAGCTTTGAAAGTGTTGAACAAGCCATGACCAATTACTCCATGACACTTTCTGATGAACAGCTAGAAGTTGTTCAAACCGATATTTCTACAGCAAAAAAACAGCTGCAAACGTTAAACAAACATGCAGGAAATATCAACAAAGATGCATTAACAAGGTTAGGTGCAAAATATGACACGTGGACCAAGGAAGCGAATGGTGCCATTGGTGAAAAAAATGCATCAGATGCAAGACGGGTCGCTGCAAGAATTGATGGCGTCTTAAACGACGTGCATACAATGAATAAAAGAGCTGAAGAAGCGTATAAACAAAATCTAGAGAATACAGCTGATAATGTGCAATGGATCATCACAAGTGCACTCGTCGCAGCTCTCACACTGATTGTCATTGCTGTCTTTTTAAATATTGGATTAACAAGATCCATCGTGACACCGATTAAATCACTTTCCTACCGAGCGAAGCAGATCGCAGAAGGCAACCTTGCTGTCGAGCGGATGGACATTCAGCGCAAGGATGAAATCGGCGGCTTGAATGAATCCTTTAATCAAATGACAGATCAGCTGATTAGTTTGATTAAAGAAATCAGTAATGTCTCAAGTCAAGTAGAGACATTCTCGATCCAGTTAGATGATGAAAACAAAAAGCTGATGGAATCTGCAAATCAAGTATCTGTCTCGACAGACGAAATGGCAAATGGGTCACAAGCCATTTCAGAGGATCTTCAGCATGGCGTCAGCTTGATTGAAAAGATGGATCAGCATGGACGTAAAAATTCCGAACGCTCACAAACAGTCATCCAAAGTACAGAGGATGCGATAGAAGCAGTGGAAAGTGGAAAGCACACGTTAACAGAAACCAAAACGGCGATTGAAAAAAACACACATGCAACGAGACAAATCGAAGAGTCAGCAGGAGAGTTCACGCAATACGCCAGCGGAATCTCGGCGATGGCCAAAACGGTTTCTGACATTGCGGACCAAACAAACCTGCTTTCCTTAAACGCGGCGATTGAAGCAGCAAGAGCAGGTGAAGCTGGAAAAGGCTTTGCCGTTGTAGCAGATGAAATTCGCAAGCTTGCCGATGAATCATCTAACGCTACAAGACAAATCTTTGATATGGTCAGTCATATTGAAAGAGGCATTCAATCCATTAGTCAGACTGTCAAAGAAGGAGTCAAGCTTTCACTTCAACAGCAGGATGCGATGGACAAAACCTCACACTCCTTTGAAGATATAGAAACAAAAGCGCAGCACATTAAACAAGAAATGGCTGTCTTAAATGACAAAATTGTTCAATCAACAGAGCTTGGCGGACAAGTGCTCAACTCGATTGAAAATATTAGTGCGGTTGTAGAAGAAACAGCAGCTGGCAGTGAAGAAATTTCTGCCTCTGCCAATGAACAGCTGCAATCATTCCATCAAATGAACAAACAAGTAGAAGAACTGATGAGTATGACGGCAAGGTTAAATGAAACCGTCCACCGTTTTAAACTATCATAAGTCATAAGAAAAGCACCCTTCCCGTGATGTGTCAGGGAAGGGTGCTTTTTATGATGGTTTGCCTGTAAAGAAGATGGCAAGCGTGCCTGGGCCTGAATGGGACCCAACAGCCGCGCCGACAATCTGAATATCAATTTCTTTTGGATGAAATTCGGCTTCAATCAATTGTCTCATGTCTTCAGCAAGTGGAGGATCATCACCATGACTAATGCCCACAGTTTGATTTGGCCAATCCGTTCCACGTTCTTTCATCAGTTCAATAATGCGTTTCAACAGCTTTTTACGTCCGCGGATTTTCTCAAGTGGTATGAGCTTTCCATCCTCGACGTGTAAAATGGGCTTAATGCTTAATAAACCGCCAACAAATGCGGACGCTTTACTGATTCTTCCGCCTCTTGCTAAATACGATAAATCGTCTACAGTAAAAATATGTTGTAAAGATTCGCAAAAATGCTTTACAGACGTTTCAATTTCTTGTATTGTATTTCCGTCAATCGCAAGTGATTGAGCGTGTTTGACAGCAAGCCCATAGCCGAGTGAAGCACATTTAGAATCAATGATTCGCAAATCAAAATCAGGGTATTCTTCCTTCACTTCGTTTGCCATCATCACAGCTGTTTGGTATGTACCGGAAAGCTCTGATGAAAAGGCAACATAGATTGCAGATGTATGGGTTTGTGCGACAGAAACAAAGGCTTCTTTGATTCGGTTTGGGGAAGCTTGTGACGTCTTTGGGCTGGCACCTTGTCTCATCGCATCAAATACTTGTTTTGGTTCAATGGTGATCAAATCTTCAAATTCCTGCTCGCCAAGTAACACACGCAGCGGAATGAGCGTCATGTTATGTTCATCATAATAAGAAAGAGGCAGATCAGCAGCACTGTCTGCTATGATATGAACAGTCATCAAAATCCCTTCTTTCTAAAAATATCAGCCATATTTTACATCTTTTTAGCCTAACTATATCACAGAAATCATCTTTTCGTGTTCAAATTCTAAATTTTAGGGAAAACCATAGAGAGAGAATGGTAAGTGGAGGAATGACAATATGTTCATTGGAGAAGCAAAAAAACTCATTGTCGTCGTCATTGGTGCACTGCTCAATGCGATTGGACTGAACTTATTCTTAATCCCAGCTGATGTATACGCGAGCGGGTTTACAGGGGTGGCCCAGCTGTTATCCAGCTTAATGGATCAATATGCGCCATTTTATATATCAACAGGGATCCTATTATTTATTTTAAATATTCCAGTCGGCATTTTAGGCTGGATGAAAGTTGGCCGTTCCTTTACGTTATACAGCATCATCAGTGTTGCACTGACGACCATTTTCCTCGGCATCTTACCGGAAACGAGTGTTTCACAGGATATATTACTAAATGCTGTGTTTGGCGGCGTCATATCTGCACTCGGGATTGGGATCACCCTCAAATACGGGGCATCAACAGGCGGGCTCGACATCCTTGCCATGATCTTAGCGAAGTGGAAGGATAAACCAGTCGGCACATATTTCTTCATTTTAAATGGAATCATCATCTTTACAGCAGGATTATTACAAGGTTGGGAGAAAGCATTATATACCCTTGTCACATTATATGTGACCACAAGGGTCATTGATGCCATCCATACAAGACATGAGAAGCTGACCGCGATGATTGTGACGAAGAAAGCTGATGAAATCAAAGAAGCCATTTATGGAAAAATGGTTAGGGGCATTACGACTGTACCTGCAAAAGGAGCTTTTACCAACGAGCAAAAAGAAATGATGGTGATCGTCATTACAAGGTATGAGCTGTATGAACTTGAACAAATTATTAAAGAAGTCGATCCAAAAGCCTTTACAAATATTGTGCAAACAACCAATATTCTTGGATTTTTCAGACGAGATTAAAAGGTGGGTAGTAAATGAAAAAAGGGTTGGTGCTTCTTCTCGTTTTATTGATTTTAGCCGCTTGTGGACAACAAAAAAAGGATGAACCAGACAAGGAGGTATCCGGTCAAATGGGAGAAAAAACGGTTGTACTCACAGTAGACCCCGTCCAGAAAGGTTCTTCGGTTCAATTTAACATGTCGCTGAAAAATGAATCAGATCGAGATATTGAATTTACTTTTAACACAAGCCAGAAATTCGAGCTCAGTGTGTATGACGAAAACGGAAATGAACAATACCGCTATTCGAAAGACCGTATGTTCACACAGGCCATCCAATCATTTGTGCTGAAGAAAGGCGAAGCCTATGATTTTCAAGATACGTGGTCAAACGGTGTCAAGCCGGGAACGTATGAAGCGGTCGTCACATTTAAAGGAAAAGCAGAAGGGCTGAAGCAAATCACGGAAAAGAAAACGTTCCAAGTGAAATAAGTGCTTCCTGCTTCATGAGAATCAGAAAAAGCTGTCCAATGGTGGACAGCTTTTTTTATGTTAGAGATCATCGAGCAAGTCTTGGAAGGTATGCAGTTGGTTTCTTTCTGCATCTGTCGAATTGGCAAATGCAGAAGATACGGCATTTTTGGCTCGTTTGACCGCCTGTTGACGCTCTAACCCAGATGAAAATGAAGAAGTAAGGGCTTCTTCAGTAAATGATTTGGCTTGATCAAAAAGTTCGTTTCTCACAATGAACCTCCAGAAGCATCAGTCTTCATATTTCCCCTGTCCGCCGCCGCTTCTTCAAGTGTCGAACGATAAGGAAAACGTGCGTCATGCAGACTGACTGAATCTTTACCTTGTTGTATAAAGCGTTTCGATTTGCTTCTTTTACCCATTCGGAATCCGCCCCTTTACACAAGCTGACAGGACAACCTGTCTAACGGTAGTATGCCCGCTTCCTTCGGTTATGTATGAATGGAAAAATTAAAGCGAGAAGTAATTCGTTAGAAACTTTGCAATCCCATCTTGTTCGTTCGTATCAGTGACTTCATTTGAAACACGTTTCACCGCATCGATTCCATTGCCCATTGCCACGCCGCATCCAGCAAATTCAAGCATTTCTAAATCATTGTCTTCATCTCCGAATGCCACAATCCGCTCCTGTGGAACGCCGTAATAATCACTGATCTTTTGCAGTCCAACGGCCTTGTTCATGCCTGTTTTAATGATTTCAATCACGTGCCACGGTGCAGCCCATCGCCGGTGATCAATCACTTCTGCATGAACATCTGATAAATAGCTTCGAATGGCTCCAACGTCCTCTTCTTTTGCATGGATTAACACGCTCGTCACATTTTCTCCAAGGTTGTCCCGAAGGTCTCCCACGGTGACTTTATTTGCATTCATATTAAATATATCAATGAGCTTCTCATCATGGTAATGGAAATACAAATCGTCTAACACTTCAGCTAGCACATTGTGCACTTTGTACTCCTCACTAATGTCTACAAGCTGTTTAACGACTTGGAGATCAAGTGACGTATGAAATCTGCCCCATTTTTCATCAAGAGGATGATGGACAAACGCGCCATTAAAATTCACAATGGGTGAATCAAGCTGTAATTGCTGATAATAAGGAGAGCTGGAACGAAATGGCCGGCCGGTTGAAATACAGACATGATGCCCGCTGTCTTTCACTTTTTGAATGACGTCAAGCGTGTGTGTAGAGATGGTTTTATCATCTTTTAATAACGTGCCATCCAGGTCAAGTGCGATTAGGTAAGGTTTAGTCTCCATAAAATCTCCTTTGATCTGTAAGTGATAGGAGGCAGTTCGTGCGGCGCCTCTACCTATAGTGTATCTTTATCACATCTTTGTTGTCTACATGTTAAAATAAACAAAGACGGGAATGATAAAGGAGGATTCATAGGCTGTGATCACCATTGATGAGCAAACTGAACACGATATTCCATTTTTACATATCGTAAAAGCTGAAAATAAAGACAAACCGCTGCCGCTTGTATTTTTCATACACGGATTTACAAGTGCACGTGAGCACAACTTACACTTCGCCTTTCATTTGGCGGAAAAAGGCATGAGAGTGATTTTGCCTGACTGTGCTTATCATGGTGTAAGATCAGAAAACCTCAGCTTAGAGGAACTGGCATCAAAGTTCTGGGAAATTGTCCTGAACGAAATACGTGAAATCGATATACTCAAAACATACTTTCAAGAAAAACAATTGATTGAAGCCGATCTGATTGGTGTTGCAGGTACTTCCATGGGCGGCATCACGACCTTTGGTGCACTCGCCAAGCATGATTGGGTTAAAGCAGCAGTCAGCTTGATGGGCAGTCCGAAATATACGACATTCCTACAAGCACAAATCATGGACATGCGGCACAAAGGGTTGATGAAAGAGATTACAGACGAAGAGGTTCATCAGCAGTTAGACGCCCTGCGCCCTTATGATTTAACGCTGCAAACAGATCGATTAAACAAAAGACCGCTGTTATTCTGGCATGCAGAAAACGATCCTGTTGTCCCTTACCGGCATGCAAAGGCTCTTTATGACGAGTTAGCCGCAACCCAATATAACGAAGACCCGCACCTGATTCGTTTTATCACAGACGGACAAGCTGGCCATAAGGTTTCAAGACAAGCAATGTTTGAAACGATTGACTGGTTTGTGACACATCTGAAAAGCACAAACGTTTAGTCAAAGGAAAAAGTACGTTATACTAATGGAAAAGGAGTGGATATCATGGATGAAGCATTGAAAGAAAATATTTTAGGCGCCCTAGAACAGGTGATTGACCCTGAGCTAAATGTCGACATCGTCAACCTTGGACTTGTCTATGATGTCGATCTTGATGAGAATGGAAAAGCGGATGTCACCATGACCTTAACATCAATGGGTTGTCCTCTTGCACCAATTATCGTGGATGAAGTCAAAAAAGCATTAAGTGATCTTCCAGAAGTGAAAGAAACAGAAGTTCACATCGTATGGAATCCGCCTTGGACACGAGACAAAATGTCAAGATACGCAAAAATTGCGCTCGGTATTCAATAAGCACATATGAAAAATGCCTGGTATGAGTTGAACTCATGCCAGGTTTTTTTATGAAAAATTAAGGTGGGAGGAGAGAATGGATTGATATAATGAATGTAATTTTATAGAACGGAGTACCTAATAATGAAACGAAAATGGTTATGGATCGTACTTTTGATGGGATATGCTGCTGCATTTTTTGCATCAATCACCATTCGCGAGGAGCAAGCACACAAAAGACAAGATCTTGAGGCCTTTACAGATGTCAGTCATCTCATGCCTGTCAAAATAAAAAAAGTCGTTCAAGGAAAAGAAATAGACACTTTAAAAGAAGTATTAGAAGAAGCGAAAGCAAAAAACCTGCCGATATCAATTGCCGGCAAACAGCATAGCATGGGAGGCCACACGTATTATGAAAATGGCATCGTGCTCGATATGACAGAATTCCGTCAGATTTTAGCATTTGATGAAAAAAAGAAAACCATCCGTGTCCAAAGCGGCGCTACATGGGATGATATACAAACATATGTGAACCCCTACGGTCTTGCCGTGAAGGTCATGCAATCACAGAATATCTTCACGATTGGCGGTTCTCTCAGTGCAAACGCACATGGACGTGACATTCGCTACGGATCACTCATTGACACGGTTCGTTCCTTTAGGCTGCTAAAGGCAGATGGGGAGATCGTTACAGTGAAGCCAGGCGATGATTTGTTTACAGCCGTTATTGGAGGATATGGTTTGTTCGGTGTGATTTTAGATGTTGAGCTTTCGCTAACGAGAGATGAATTATACAAAATGGAGACAACCTCTCTTGATTATCGTGAATACACCGATTATTTTCAAAAGCATGTCAAACACAATAAAGAAGTACGCATGCATCTCGCAAGAATCTCAACAGCAAAAACAAACTTTTTGAAGGAGATGTATGTAACGAACTATTCCCTCTCAACTCATCAAGAGCTCGAACCATACCGAGAGCTAAAGGAAGATCAGCTCGTCATGCCATTGAAATTTATGCTCGGCCTTTCAAGAAGATTTGATATGGGGAAAGATCTGCTCTGGAATTTGCAAAAAAAGTATTTCCAAAGTCAAAATGATCAGCTGATCACAAGAAACAATGTGATGCGTTCAGATTCTGCTTTTTTAGAATATGAAAATGAGTCAGACACAGATGTGCTTCAGGAATATTTCGTCCCAGTTGACCGCTTTCGTGCGTATATCGATGAAATGAGAGACTTTTTACAACAGGAAGAATTGAATTTAATGAACATCACGATACGCTACGTACAAAAAAATGAAAAAGCGGATCTCTCATATGCGAAAGAAGATATGTTTGCTCTTGTTCTTTTAGTGAATTATGGTTTTGAGAAAGAAGAGAAGGCAGAAGCAGAGCGGATCATCCGGCAAATGACAGATATCACGCTGCGGCACCATGGAAGCTATTACTTACCGTACATGCCTTATCAAACGAAGGCACAAATGAAGCGGGCGTATCCTAAAACCGATGTATTCTTCCAAAAGAAAAAGAAAGCAGATCCAGATGGCAGGTTTATCAATTACTTTTATGAAAGGTACAATACACAATGAATGCAAAAGCAATGAAATGGTTCGTCTACTCACAAAGCCTGCTGTTTTTCGCCAGCAGTTTGATTTTCCCTTTTTACATTCTTTTTATTAAAAATGTTGGTTCAAGCTATTCACAGTTTGGTCTTGCCTATGGCTTGTTTGGTTTAAGCGGAGCGTTTATTCATTTACTCTTAGGGAAACTACCCGAAACTACTGACAGGCGTCTCTTTTTAATCATTCATTCGTTCGGTATGGCGTTTCTTTTACTGCTATTTCCGCATATAACAGAAGTGGAGCAAGTGTATATGATTCAGCTTGCACTTGGTGCGTTAGGCGGCTTTCAAAAACACGGGGAGAAACTGCTCGTCACGGAACTGACAACAGGTAATAAAAGAATGAAGGAGGTTGGCCACTATCATTTTTGGACAGCTCTTTTTTCATCCATCGCGATTATGCTTGGCGGCCTGTTTGCTGATTTCTTTACCGTTCATTTCATTTTTTATGCAAGCTCCATATTATATTTATGCAGTGCGCTCATGGTCATCTATATCAAAAACGAAAGATAAATCCGCATGTCTCATGAAGATATGCGGATTTTTTGTTGAAAAAAAATGAAAACAAATATTAAATATACAATTGAATTAATTTTTATACATGTTATAATGTTAAATAATTTCACAAAGATCAAGAGGGTGTATTGACGTTGAAAATAGGTATTATAGGTGCTACAGGGTACGGTGGTGCGGAATTGGTTCGTATCTTCAAGCATCATCCACATGTGGAGGAATGTATATTGTATTCATCAAGTGGTGATGGGCAATTATACAGTCAATCTTATCCGCATCTAACAACTATTACTGATCAAACATTAAAAGCCATTGATCCAGCTTCCATTGTGCGAGAAACAGATGCTGTGTTTTTAGCGACACCAGCAGGCGTATCAAGTGAACTTTCGCCGAAGCTCATGAATCAAGGAGTGCCCATTATTGATTTATCAGGTGATTTGCGCATTCAAGATGGCGAAACCTATGAAGCTTGGTATAAACGAAGGGCAGCTGATCAAGCATCTGTTCAACAAGCTGTGTACGGATTATCTGAATTAAATCGTGAAACAATTGAGCAGGCTGAAGTTATTGCAAACCCAGGGTGCTTTCCTACCGCAGTTCTTCTCGGTTTAGCACCGCTGATGAAACAGAATCTAATCGATGAATCTATGATCATAATAGATGCAAAAACAGGCGTGTCCGGTGCAGGACGATCTGCCTCACTTGGAACGCATTTTTCAGAGCTAAACGACAATTTTAAAATTTATAAGGTAAATGAACATCAACATACACCTGAAATAGAGCAAATATTAAGAGAATGGAATCCGCAAACGGCGAACATCACATTTTCAACGCACCTTGTCCCGATGACAAGAGGGATTATGGCGACGATGTATACACAGCTGAAATCAGATGTCACAAAAGAGGAATTGATGAAGCAGATGAAGGGCTTTTACGAAGATTCCTATTTTGTCAGAGTGAGAGATCACGGGGTGTATCCGCAAACAAGAGAAGTATACGGCAGTAATTTCTGTGACATTGGCTTTCATTTAGATGAACGTACAGGCAGACTCACGATTGTGTCTGTGATCGACAATCTCATGAAAGGCGCAGCCGGCCAAGCGGTTCAAAACTTCAATATCATCAAAGGCTTAGATGAAGAGGCGGGCCTCACAATGACACCTCTCTATCCATAAGAACAGGGGAGACAACAAACATGATCGAATTGAATGAAAAAAGCATTGTTAAAATAGACGGTGACGTATCATCACCAAAAGGCTTTGAAGCGAAGGGGATTCATATTGGATTACGCTATTCAAAAAAAGACCTTGGACTAATCATCAGTGAGGTGCCGGCAGCGAGTGCAGCGGTATATACACAAAGTCACTTTCAAGCTGCGCCTCTACAAGTCACTCAGAAAAGCTTAAAAAAAACAGGGCAATTAAAAGGTGTCATTGTCAATAGTGCCATCGCCAATGCATGTACCGGTGAACAAGGTTTGAAGGACGCATTCGAAATGCAGGCAGCCTGCGCAGATATGTTAGGGGTAGAACCTGATTACATTGCTGTTTCTTCTACGGGTGTCATTGGAGAGTGTCTCGATATGGATAAAATCAAAAAAGGCATCACTCAGCTGAAAGAAGCAAAAGCAGGAAATGGTCATTTTGAAGAGGCGATCTTAACGACAGATACAGTCATTAAAAATACAACATACACCCTGACGATAGACGGCAAAGAGATTCTGATTTCAGGTGCAGCAAAGGGCTCTGGCATGATCCATCCGAACATGGCAACGATGCTTGGCTTCTTGACAACGGATGCAAATGTCGAGCAGGAAGCACTGAAAAACGCACTTCGTGACATTACCGATGTGACCTTTAATCAAATTACCGTCGATGGGGAAACATCGACAAACGATATGGTACTCGTAATGGCAAATGGCATGGCAGAAAATGAAGCACTCAATGAAAAGCATCCAGAATGGCCATTGTTCAAAGAAGGATTAAAGCTAGCTTGTGAGGATCTTGCCAAAGAGATTGCAAGAGACGGAGAAGGTGCAACGAAATTAATTGAAGCGCAAGTTGCTGGCGCCAAAAATAATTTAGAAGCCGGCATCATAGCGAAGAAAATCGTCGGTTCAAGTCTAGTGAAAACAGCCGTATACGGCACTGACGCCAACTGGGGGCGTATCGTCGGAGCCATTGGCCATAGCGCAGCTTCCGTCACACCGGAAGAGGTAGAAGTTTATTTAGGCGGACAATGTCTGTTTAAACATAATGAACCGCAGCCATTCTCAGAAGAGGAAGCAAAAGCGTATCTAGAGCAGGATGAGATCACGATTTTGATTCAAATGAATGAGGGAAATGGTAAAGCAGCAGCATGGGGCTGTGACCTTACCTATGATTATGTGAAAATTAACGCGAGCTATCGCACATAATGAAGGAGATAGACATGGATAAAACGATCGTATTTAAGTGTGGAGGCAGTGTCATTCGAGAACTTTCAGATACCTTTTATGAAAATGTCCGCTCACTTCAAGCTGCTGGATTTAAGCTGGCTATCGTCCATGGTGGAGGTCCTGAAATCACTAGCATGCTGCAAAAATTAGAAGTGAAAACAGAATTTGTTGACGGGCAGCGTAAAACAACGAAGCCTGTATTAGAAGTAGCTGAAATGGTCCTCTCGGGAACGGTGAATAAATACTTTGTGTCAGAGCTCGCAAAGCATGATATTTCATCTGTCGGCGTATCTGGAAAAGATGGGCAGATGCTTGTCGCCGATTTCCTCGATCAAGACGTGTACGGATACGTTGGCGAAATCAAAGAAGTCCATCCAGAGATGGCAGAAGCATTAATGGAAAAACAATTTATTCCTGTTATTGCACCGCTGTCTATGACAGAAGAATGCCAAACGTTAAACGTAAATGCTGATTTAGCAGCATCAGCTGTCGCAGGAGCGATGAAAGCTGATAAGCTCATGTTTGTTACAGATGTGGAAGGCATTTTAAAAAATGGTGAATTATTAGATGTCGTCACCGAACAAGAAGCTCTTTCACTCATTGATGAAGGCATTATTTCCGGGGGAATGATTCCAAAAGTGCAATCCGCTTTAAGTGCTTTATCAGGAGATGTGGATGAAGTCATGATCGTGAATGGCAAAGGCAGTATCTTTACAGGGGAAACCTTTAAAGGAACAAGAATTGTGAAACAAAAGGAGGCGGTCCTGTGAGTCATCTCTTTCAAACGTATGGACGGTGGAATGTTGAAATTAAAGAGGCAGCAGGTTCTTGGGCAGTCGATACAAATGGAAAAAAATACTTAGACTTTATACAAGGCATTGCGGTTACAAATCTAGGCCACAATCACCCAAAGGTCAATCAAGCCATCAAGAAGCAGCTTGATCACGTCTGGCATGTATCGAATCTATTTGAAAATGGACTGCAGGAAAAAGCAGCAGAAAAGCTTGCGGCAAACAGTTCAGGAGACCTCGTGTTTTTCTGCAATAGCGGAGCTGAGGCAAATGAAGGCGCGATCAAATTAGCGCGTAAAGCAACAGGGAAAACAAATATCGTGACATTTTTGCACTCTTTTCATGGGCGCACGTATGCTGGTATGGCTGCTACAGGTCAAGATAAAATTAAAACTGGCTTTGGCCCTATGCTGGAAGGCTTTCATTATGTACCGTTTAATGACCCAGACGCTATTGCGGCGTGTGAAGTCGATGATGTGGCAGCGGTGATGCTTGAGGTTGTGCAAGGAGAAGGTGGAGTAAATCCAGCGACAGCAGAATTTCTAGAAGCCGTTCAAGCGTTTTGCCAAAAGCATGAAGCACTGCTGATCGTAGACGAAATTCAAACGGGTATTGGACGTACAGGAACAGCGTTTGCATACGAACAAACGGGACTTGATCCTGATATTATCTCTTCTGCTAAAGGCTTAGGAAACGGCTTCCCAGTCGGTGCGGTCATAGGGAAAAAGGCTTTAGGAGATGCATTCTCACCAGGTTCACACGGAACAACCTTTGGTGGCAACATGCTTGCCATGGCCGCAGTGAATGCAACACTCGATGTCATTTTCAAAGAAGAGTTTCTTTCAGAAGTCAAAGAAAAAGGCGCTTATCTGTTAGAAAAGCTGCAAGATCTGAAACAACTGAATATTGTAAAAGAAGTACGCGGAAAAGGATTGATGGCAGGGATTGAATGTCATCAGCCAGTCGGTGATTATATCACAGCTCTTAGAGAACAAGGGTTGCTGGTACTTCCAGCTGGTCCAAATGTGATTCGGTTATTACCTCCGCTGAATGTAGAAAAAGCAGAAATAGATCATGCAATAGAAGCGATTACTCAGGTTTTAGCAAATGAAGCAGTGACGGTATAAATTTTTTTACACCAAAACGCATAAAAATGCATTTATATTACTAATTATTCAATTTGGGGTGACACAAGCATGAAAGGTTATTTAAATTTAGAAGATGGAGCCTCTTTTGAAGGAGATCTGACAGGAGAAGCTGGCATGAAAGGTGAAGTGGTTTTCTTTACAGGGATGACAGGTTACCAAGAGGTGCTCACAGATCCTTCTTATAAGGGACAAATCATTGTTTTCACATATCCACTCATCGGAAATTACGGTATTAATCATGAAGACTTTGAGAGCAAAAAACCACAAGTGAAAGCTGTCGTTGTGTATGAAGCAGCTGATCATTTCTCTCATCATCTTGCAGCGGTTAGCTTAAAAGATTATTTACAGAAGTGGAACATTCCGCTTCTGACGCATACAGATACACGTGCAGTCGTGCAAAACATCCGGGCAAATGGGACGATGAACGCTGTGATCAGTGTAGACGAAAACGAAACACCGCCGGCCATGAAACAAGACAATGTGGTCGCACAGGTGACAGAGGACGAGATCTACACACAAGGCAGCGGCGAGGAACATGTAGCGCTCATTGATTTTGGCTTTAAAAAATCAATTGCAGATTCGCTTGAAGCGCGCGGCTGTAAAGTAACCGTCATTCCGTACAAACAGCTGGAAAAGGTGTTTGAGATCAAGCCAGATGCGATTCTGCTGTCAAATGGACCTGGTGATCCCAAAACAATGAAGCCATATTTAAAAACCATTCATGACATCATGATGACCTTCCCGACACTTGGAATCTGCTTAGGTCATCAATTAATCGCTCTCGCACTTGGCGGGGATACGTATAAGCTTCCATTTGGCCACCGCGGGGCGAATCACCCTGTACAAGATACAGAATCCAAACGTGTTTTCATGACAAGTCAGAATCACAGCTATGTGGTGAATGAAAAAAGCATGAATGACAAAGAAGTGGACGTGAAATTCCTTCATGTCAATGATGGATCTGTAGAAGGTTTCATTCATAAAGAGAAGCTAATTATGTCAGTTCAATTTCATCCAGAAGCACACCCAGGTCCTGCTGAAAGTGAATGGGTATTCGATGATTTTATTGAGAAAGTGAAACAAGCAAGGAGAGAAGTTGCACATGCCTAAAGATCAAAACATACAAACCATTCTAGTCATCGGGTCTGGTCCAATCATCATTGGTCAGGCAGCAGAATTTGATTACTCAGGAACACAAGGATGTATGGCCTTAAAAGAAGAGGGCTACAAAGTCATTTTAGTGAATAACAACCCAGCAACCATTATGACAGACGAATCATTTGCTGATGAAATCTATTTTGAACCGCTTTCAGTTGATTCAGTGACAAGAATCATCGAAAAGGAAAAACCAGATGGTCTTTTAGCCAACCTTGGCGGACAGACCGCTTTAAACCTTGCTGTCGAGCTAGAAAAAGCCGGTGTGCTGAAGAAGCATGGGGTAACCCTGCTCGGAACGTCAGTTGAAACAATTGAAAACGGTGAAGATCGAGAGAAATTCCGTGCTCTCATGAAGCAGTTGAACGAACCTGTGCCAGATAGTGAAATTGTGGATAATGCGAAAGATGCCCTTCAATTTGCAAAAGAAGTAGGCTTCCCAGTCATCCTAAGACCAGCATACACACTTGGCGGAAAGGGCGGCGGAATTGCTTTAACAGAAGAAGCGTTTAAACCGCTCATTGAAGGAGCCCTTTTAGCGAGCCCGATTCATCAGTGTTTAGTTGAAAAAAGCATCGCTGGCTTTAAAGAAGTCGAATATGAGGTCATGAGAGACCGTCAAAATACGTGTATTACGGTTTGTAATATGGAAAATATCGATCCAGTTGGTGTGCATACAGGAGACTCGATTGTCGTTGCACCTTCCCAAACATTAACAGACCAGGATTATCAAATGCTTCGTTCAGCGAGCTTGAAAATCATTTCAGCACTGGATGTAGTCGGCGGATGCAACATCCAATTCGCCCTTGATCCACTCAGTAAAGAATACTTTGTCATTGAGGTGAATCCACGGGTCAGCCGTTCATCTGCTCTTGCCTCAAAAGCAACAGGCTATCCAATTGCTAAAATGGCGGCAAAGCTTGCGGTAGGCTATACACTAGACGAACTCAAAAACCCGCTCACAGGCACAACTTATGCTAGTTTCGAGCCGGCACTCGATTATGTCGTCGTGAAATTCCCACGCTGGCCGTTTGATAAATTTAAACAGGCAGATCGTCAATTAGGAACAAAAATGAAGGCGACTGGCGAAGTCATGGCGATTGACCGTAATTTAGAGTCAGCCATTCAAAAAGCCGTCGCCTCCCTTGAAATCAAAACAAAGGGCTTCCATCTGCCAGAATTGAAAGACCAATCGACTGAACAACTATTTGAACTGATCAAAACACCAGACGATCGACGTTTCTTCGCTGTCATGGAGCTTCTTTCAAGACAAGAAACGGTCGAAACGATTCATCAAGCGACGAAAATTGATCTATTCTTCTTACATGTGTTCAAGAATATGATCATTCTCGAACAGGAATTGAAGAACCATGAGGGAACGCTCTCAAAAGACACCTTGAAAAAGGTAAAGGAAAAGGGCTTCCTTGATGAAACGATTGCTTTTCTTACAGGCCACAGTGAAGAGGCTATTAGGCAGCTTCGTCAAGAATATGACATTACGGCTTCATTTAAAATTGTCGACACATGTGCGGCAGAATTTGATGCAAAAACGAACTACTTCTATTCCACATACTTTGGCAAAAGTGATGGAGAGCATCAGGAGAAAACAAAGCAGCGTGCACTCATCATTGGCTCTGGTCCGATTCGAATTGGGCAGGGAGTCGAGTTTGACTATAGTGCAGTTCATGGCGTTCTTACCCTGCAAAAGCTTGGCTTTGAAACCATCATGATGAACAACAATCCAGAGACGGTCAGTACGGATTATGAGATCGCAGATCGTTTATATTTTGAACCCATTACATTAGAGCACATCTTAAACGTTGTCGAAGCAGAAAAAATTGATTTCGTCATCGTCCAATTTGGCGGACAGACTGCCATCAATGTAGCAGAAGGCTTAGAAAAAGCCGGCGTCACGTTGTTAGGTACATCCTTTGACACGCTAGATGCGCTCGAAGATCGTGATTTGTTCTATCAGCTTCTTGATGAACTGAATCTTCCTCATGCAGAAGGAAATACGGCTGACTCAAAAGAAGAAGCACTCGCACATGCCAGAATCATTGGTTACCCTGTGTTAATTCGCCCATCGTATGTCATTGGCGGAATGGGGATGATCGTTGTCCAGTCAGAAGCACATTTGACATCATTGCTTGATCAGCCAGATCATTTGCCGTACCCGATCTTAATTGATGAGTATGTCACTGGAAAAGAAGTTGAAGTGGATCTGATTTCTGACGGAAAAACGACCTTCATTCCAACGATCGTGGAGCATATAGAGAAAGCGGGCGTCCACTCAGGTGACAGCTTTGCCATTTTACCAAGTGTCTCCATCAGCGAAGATATCAAACAGCAGGTGCATACTGCGTCCGAACAAATAGCGAAGAAATTAGCGTTTAAGGGCATTATGAATATCCAATTTGTGATCAAAGGGGATCAGGCGCTTGTACTAGAGGTAAATCCGCGGGCAAGCCGGACGGTTCCAGTCGTCAGCAAAGTAATGGGCATTGACATGATTCCGCTTGCGACTCAATTATTAGCGGGTGCGACGCTTGAAGAACTGAACCCTGCAACGAAAAACAAAGGGGGAACAGCGGTCAAATTCCCAGTCTTCTCATCACATGCCATTCAAGATATTGACTTAAAGCTGACACCTGAAATGAAAGCGACAGGAGAAGGAATGTGTGTAGGCAAGAACGCCGAAAGCGCCTTGAAAAAAGTGTTTGCGTCAATCTGGCATCAGAAAGGCAGCCTCTTTATAAAAGGCAGTGAACAATTGGTAGATAAAGCGAAACATGCAGGCTTTGACGTCTGGACGGACAGCTTTGAAACTTGGCTGCAAAACGAAGATAAGTCGCTTCATATCCATTTAGGGGAAGATGAAGAGGCAAAAGAGCAGCGTGTAAAAGCACTCACACATGGCGTCCAAGTTCTAACCGAAGATGAAACAGCTCAAGCATTCCTGCAAGGGAAAAATGGAGATGTATCACCAGTATCGCTCAAAGAATTATATAAAAAGGAAGTGACGGCATGAGTCAAGTCGACGTGCAACCGGCATTATACGGAAAAGACTTTTTATCGTTAAAAGATTTCTCAATCAATGACATTGCTTATTTAATTGAAAAAGCGGAAGAAATGAAACAAAATCCCTATCAGGATTTATTCAAAGGGAAAACGTTAGCGATGATCTTTGAAAAATCGTCAACTAGAACCCGTGTATCGTTTGAAGCGGGAATGACGCAGCTAGGAGGACATGCGCTCTTCCTCAGCTCAAATGATTTGCAAATTGGCAGAGGAGAAACGATCAGTGATACGGCACAAGTGCTGTCTGGCTATGTAGATGGCATTATGATTCGGACCTTTGAACATGAGAAGGTCGAGGAGCTAGCACAATACGCGTCTATTCCTGTCATCAATGGACTGACTGACTACTCCCATCCATGTCAGGCACTTGCTGATTTATTGACAATCAAAGAAGTAAAAGGAACATTAAAAGGAATCAAAGTAGCCTATATTGGTGACGGAAATAACGTGGCTCACTCCTTGATGGTCGGCTGTGCGCAGCTAGGCTGTGACATTGCTGTTGCATCACCAGAAGGCTATGAACCGCTCCAAGAAGTAACAGACACGGCACGTGAGTTTGCAAAACAATCAGGCGCAGAAGTCATCGTTACGACAGACCCTGTCGCTGCTGTCCAAGATGCAGATGCCATTTATTCCGATGTGTTTACAAGCATGGGGCAGGAAGCAGAAACAGAGAAACGCCTTGCTGAATTTAAAGAATATCAAGTCAATGACGAACTAATGAGTTATGCAGCAAAGGATTATATTTTCCTTCATTGTCTCCCGGCACACCGCGGAGAAGAAGTGACAGCAGACATTATTGACGGGCCGCACTCAAAAGTTTTTCAGCAGGCAGAAAACCGTTTGCATGTACAAAAAGCGTTAATCAAAGAGCTCATGTATCAACAAACCAATTAAATGAAAAGTGTCCCTGACTCGTAGGAGCAGGGACTTTTTGCATAAAGGATTGGAGAGGCAAGTGACGGGACATAATAACATCATCGAGAAAGGAGGATGGGAATGGGTCAGAAGCATCAATTTAAATCAGGGAATAAAGCACCGAATAATGGTGTGTATATCGAGATCGGTGAAACCGGCAGTATGGTGAAAGATCCTTTAAAGATTAAGCTTCAAGCAGGCGACGTCTTTCCGGATAACTCGAACCATAATCGTGTTTGGACCTACCAAAGAAAGCCATAAGCAATTGACTAAGAGTCAGAAGGAATAAGTCTTTAGAGGCATGTGTCATGCCTCTTTTTTCTTTATAATAAAAATCAATTAAGTTCCAATTTTCAAAAAATAGTATGAAAAAAAGAGAATTTAAGGTAAAATATGTAATTGGAATATATTGTTGAAAGGATTTGTGTGATGGAAAAGACGAATCTCAGTGAAAGTGTTTGGAATAAACGCTTCACCTCATTATTCATATCAAGACTGATTAAAAACACAGGAGAAAGTTTTGCTTTTACATCCGTCCTTTGGCTATTGATTTTGAGAGGGGATGGAGCACTCGGTACAGGACTTCTCCTAGCAGTAACCGTTCTTCCTTCATCTTTGTTAGCCCCAATACTAGGACCTCTTATGAAAAAGCACCATTTGTCTAAATGGATGTTCGCTTCAGACGTCGTTCGAGCAACAATTGTACTCATTATTCCGCTTCTGCATTTTTCGCATCTATTGCCTTTATGGTTATTGATCTCATTAATGGTTATTCAATCGGCAACAGGTGCAGCATATAATCCAGCCTCTGTGGCCATTTTACCGCAGATTGTTCCGAAGCATCTGATTCAAAAAGCAAATGCCATCCTGCAATCTTCTTTTGAGATTGTCGCACTTGCAGCAGTCATGGTGGCTGGTCTCTTGGTTAAATTAATCGGACCTGCAGATACCCTGCTCATCACCACTGCCTTATTCATCATATCCGGCCTGTTTATTATCGGCGTCAAACTAAAGAAAACCGATGAAGAAAAAGCAGCAGGCATTAAACAAGCAAAGAATACATATTTGTATAACTTAAAAAGAGGTTTTCTTGTCGTCAAAAATCATCACATTTTATTTGCACTGACGCTGTATTGTATTTTAATGAATGTCGCCGCAGCACCGTGGCAGGCACTATCTGCTGTATACGTAGCAGAAGCACTGCAAAGTGATTCCATGGTGTATTCCATTTTAAGAGGTGTTGCCGCAGTCGGCGCGTTTATGATGGGCTTTGCTCTAGCGAAAGTGAAAATTAAGAGATTTGGTTTGTTCTTTATTGTCGCTGGTATGATTGAAGGAGCTGCGTTCTTTATCACAGGGATGAGTACATGGCTGCCGGTCGTTCTACTTGCATCCTTTATATTCGGTGCCGCCGTTAGTGCGATCAATGTACCGGAAATGGTCATTATTCAAACGTCTGTCGACCAAGACGATCAGCCGCAAGTATACGCCGTGATCAATGCTTCATCAAATGTTTTTCTCCCGCTTGCAGCTGTCGTATCAGGTGTTCTGGCAGAAAGGTTTGGAGCAGGACCTGTCATTGCTGGCGGTGGGGTCCTTGAAATTTTATCTGGTATCGCGATCTTCCTGTTTACAGGGCTTGCGAAAAGCCATTTGACAGCAGACAAACAGAAGTCCGAAACCGTCGAGGTGTAATCGATAAAAAAACCCCCTGTGGCTGCAGGGGGTTTTAGCGTACCGCTTTTCAATCAAAAAGAAAAAGAGCTAAAATCAACATCATTTTAGCTCTTCCTCAGCAATCAAGTCTTACGTATTAAGAGTGTTTTGTTGAACTTTCCGTTTCTTTCATTGGACTTACTTCAGCAAAGATGAATAAAATAACCGTAAACACCACTGCAAGAATAGAAGTCAAAGTAAAGTCATAAGCAGCGCCATTCATCGAGGCAACGATGTAACCAGCCATATGTGTCAGCAGAAAAGTCCAAATGAGGGTGATAATATAATGCATAATCCCACCGTCCTTTATGTAACAATCTATTGATTATCATACCATAGATACGAGTGAGGGGAAAAGACTGTTTTAGCCTTTATGTGACCATTTTAAGACCTTCTGCTATAAAAATAAAAAGAATTCTTCTCTCTTTAGGGGATTTCCTTATTCCTACAAGAGTTGTTGTTCATATCATAGAAAGCAGAATCACTGAAAGGAGGCTGGCCATATGGGTGTAAGCGAACGGTTTTTCCAGCTTGGTTCCCAGTGGAACGTCATTCACCTTCCTCAAAAACCAAATGGCTTTGGCATTCTTATCCTCGGTGACCGAAATCACTTTGTGCAGGAAAATACATCATTCTGGCTTCAGCACTATGGAAGAAACCAGCTTTTAACTGCCTTAAAGGATGAAGGATATACATTGTTTAATAGTCATCTTCATGGGAATCACTGGGGATGCGAAGATGCTGTTTTTAGTGCAAAGCAGCTCGTTCATCACACATTAAAACAAGAAATATTAAACCGGGAAATTCATGTGCTGGCAGAGGGGATGGGCGCACTCGTTGCCATGAGCCTTGCTGAAGAGATGCCAGAAGTGCTAAGGTCCATTGCGCTCGTGAATCCATGTCTGCATCTCTATGCACAACGAGAAAGAGAAAAGGAACACAAATTCTTTTATAAACAGCTGATCAAAGAATTAGCGAAAAGCTACGGCTGCTCTGAAAAGGAAGCGGAAACGTACCCGCTCCCTGCTTGCCCTGTTCATTCTGCTCATGTACCGATTCACATATGGCAAAGACTAAACGGCGCACCGTATGCATATGAACTGCATGCAAAGCCTTTTATAGATCAGCATATGAAGAATCCAGAGCATTGTCAGATCGATCTCACCTTGCATATGTTTGATCATCCGAGAAGAATCTTTCAATCCATTCACAAGTTTTATAAATCGCATGAAAGAGAATTGTGATGAATAGGATGATAACAGCCCTTCATGGAAAGGGCTCTTCTTTTTATTCGATAAGCTAAAAAAGGGGACATGAACATGGAAACAGGACTGATCATAGGGGCAGATGAATTTTTTGGTCTAGCGCTGTGTGAATATATGATGAAAGAGGGCATTCAAGTGGATATCACATGTCCTCATGATCATACAGAAGAGCAAAAGATGTTATTAGAAGAGCGAATGATGTGGCTCGGCAGAAATGATCTCTTCCGTGTCATTGACCTTCAGGATGGAAAAGACACGTATGACCTCATCTTTATTCAATCAGAGGAATCAGATAAACGACACAAAGACATGAAAGCGAAGCATGGCATGTACCGGGTTCTATACGAAAAACCCGAAGACGAATCGTCCAATCAGAATGTGCCGGCTGTTATTCTCCCTCGCATGTTCGGACCATGGGCACTTAATAAAGAAAGAACTAAGCGTGATGAAGCATTTTTTGTAGAAGATGTGGCAAGGGATTTGTTCAAGTGGGCATCGGGCACTGAACAAAGACAGGAAACACATGAATTGAAGGTAGAAAGACAAACGGATGACAAACAAGCAGAAGAAATGATGGTAGAATGGAAAAGACAAAACTCAACATTTTTCGACAAAAAGCAAGAATGATCTTCCATCTTATCTTTTTTCAGTATAAAATAAACCTATATTTAACATACAGGTTCATGCCTGCATGTGGCAAAGGGAGTTGAACATGGCATGAAGTATCAGCGGCTTGTCATGATCTTTTCGTTCCTTCTCCTATTATCTGCCTGCTCACAGGCACCTTTAAAAGGACAGATTGAGAAGGTGGGTTTACTCGTCCCCGATACAATTAATGATCAAGTTTGGGGAACGAAAGGTTATAAAGGCTTATTAAATATTCAATCAACATTTGGTGTAGATGTTTATTATAAGGAAGGAATGGTCGACAAAGAGAAAATCGTTGATGCCATTGAAGAATTTCACAAAAAAGGAGTCAATTTGATTATTGGCCATGGCAATGAATACAGCGAAATTTTCAACTTAATTAGTGAAGATTATCCGAAAACACAATTTATTACGGTAAATGGAAACAAGCCTCAGGCGGATAATGTCGCGAATGTGACGTTTAAAGGTGAAGCGATGGGCTTTTTCGGAGGCATGACAGCAGCACATATGTCAAAATCAAAAAAGATTGGTATTCTTGCTACATATGATTGGCAAAGCGAAGTAGATGGCTTTATCAAAGGTGCAAAATATCAAGATGAACATGTACAAGTGCTTGCCGAGTTTGTCGAAAACTGGGATGATGCTGACAAAGCCGTGGAGCTCTATCAAAAATTGAAAAAGCAGGGCGTAGATGTTGTATATCCAGCAGGCGATGGTTATAATATCCCTGTCATTGAACAAATCAAAGCCGATAATTTATCAGCGATCGGATATGTCACTGATCAATCCAACCTTGGCAGTCATACCGTCTTAACAAGCACAGTCCAGCATGTGGATAAAGCGTACACTATTATTGCGAAGAAATTTAATGAAGGCAAGCTAAACGAACAAGGTGACTACTCCTTTGATTTTAAAGAAGGAGTGATCGAAATGGGGAAATTTAGTTCCACCATTGACCGTGCTTTTGTGAAAGATATTGAAAGTGATATTGCGACTTACAAAAAAACTGGCAAACTGCCAAATGAAAAGTGAGGATACGACGATGCAGCACGAAAAATCGATGGAGTTTTTACAAATTGCCATGAAGTATTTTCCGCAGGCAAAAGAAGAATTAGATAAAGCGGGTATTCAGCTTGAGCCCGAAGCTCTTCAGCCGCTTTTATCATTGTTTACATCTGTCATGCAAGAGGCATATGAGCTTGGGAAAGCAGATGCAGAATCAGAAAAAGCCACAGAATAGTGGCTTTTTTTATGATAATTTTTTCTTGAAGGCACTAATCATAGGGCCAACATCTTTAAACACAGGCTTCAGTTCATCGATGGAGTTCATAATGTTCCCAATTTGATTCATGACATGCATGTAATCAATTGAGTCTTCACTTGGAGATGTCTCCTCACGTTCCTCCTTTGCTTCTGTCTTGCTTTTCTCCTTTTCAAGCGGCTGGCCAAACATCATAGCCGAAAAAATATCTTTTTGCGCCATATCACATGCTCCTTTCTACTATCGGTATATCAATAATCTATGAAAAAAGTGAGAGGAAAGGTTAGACGTTTGTATTGCCAAGGAGAAAAAAATAAGGTAAAATTAGTACCAGATACTAATATAAGATCACAATATCACATGCTCGTATGAGTAAAAGGAGTCTTATTCAATGAATGCTGGAATTATTGGCCTTGGCCGCTATATACCTGAAAAAGTGTTAACAAATCTTGATTTAGAAAAAATGGTTGAAACTTCTGACGAATGGATTCGTACTAGAACAGGTATAGAAGAAAGAAGAATTGCTTCTGATGATGTCAATACATCACATATGGCGCTTGCTGCTGCAAAAAAAGCATTAGCTGACGCAAATGTAGCTGCAGAAGATATCGATATGATTCTTGTGGCGACAGTCACGCCAGATCAAGCATTTCCGACAGTCGCTTGTATGATTCAAGAGCAGCTCGGTGCACATAAAGCATGTGCAATGGATATTAGCGCTGCGTGTGCTGGCTTTATGTATGGGCTTGTTACTGGAAAACAATTTATCGAATCAGGAACTTTCAAGCACGTGCTCGTCGTTGGCGTTGAAAAGCTTTCTCGCATTACCGACTGGGATGACCGCAATACTGCTGTTCTGTTTGGAGATGGAGCAGGTGCTGCTGTGTTAGGAGAGGTCAGCGAAGGTAAAGGAATTCTCTCATTTGAGCTTGGAGCCGATGGAAGAGGCGGGAAGCACTTGTACTTAGATGAAAAAGATCATACAATCATGAATGGACGAGAAGTATTTAAATTTGCTGTAAGACAAATGGGCGAGTCAAGCGTAAACGTCATCGAAAAAGCTGGACTATCAAAAGAAGACGTTGACTTCTTGATCCCGCATCAAGCAAATATTCGCATTATGGAAGCAGCCCGCGAACGCCTAGAGCTGCCAGTTGAAAAAATGTCGAAGACAGTCCATAAATATGGAAACACATCAGCAGCATCTATTCCAATTTCACTATGTGAAGAAATCGAAGCCGGAAAAATTCATGACGGCGATGTGATTGTAATGGTTGGTTTTGGTGGCGGATTAACGTGGGGCGCAATCGCTATGCGATGGGGCCGATAAAAGAGTGAGGTGCACAAATTAATGGATAAAAAACGAGTAGTTGTTACAGGATTAGGTGCTTTGACACCTCTTGGCAACGATGTAGAGTCAACATGGAAAAATGCTGTAGCAGGTGTATCAGGAGTTGGACCAATCACACGTGTCGATTCAAGTGAATATACCGCAAAAGTAGCAGCAGAATTAAAAGATTTTAACATTGAAGATTACATGGAGAAAAAAGAAGCGCGAAAAATGGCACGCTTCACGCAATATGCAGTCGTTGCTGCTCAAAAGGCGCTAGAAGATTCACGTCTTGAAATCACAGATGAAATCGCACCGCGTGTTGGTGTATGGGTTGGGTCTGGTATTGGCGGACTTGAAACATTTGAAGAGCAGTTTGAAGTGTATTCAAATAAAGGGGCAAGACGCGTAAGCCCATTCTTCGTTCCAATGATGATTCCAGATATGGCAACAGGCCAAATTTCAATTGCACTTGGCGCAAAAGGGGTTAACTCTTGTACTGTAACAGCATGTGCAACAGGGACAAACTCAATTGGTGATGCATTTAAAGTCATTCAGCGCGGAGATGCAGATGCGATGATCACAGGCGGAACAGAAGCGCCGTTAACAAAAATGTCGTTTGCTGGTTTCTGTGCGAACAAAGCTCTTTCGACAAATCCTGATCCAGAGACAGCAAGCCGTCCATTTGACAAAAACCGTGACGGATTTGTTATGGGTGAGGGTGCAGGGATTATTGTTCTTGAAGAACTCGAGCATGCGTTAAAACGCGGTGCGACAATTTATGCAGAAATTGTTGGATATGGTTCAACTGGAGATGCGTATCATATTACAGCACCAGCTCCAAACGGAGAAGGCGGCGTCCGCGCAATGAAAGAAGCGATTCGAGATGCTGGTTTGTCTGTGGAAGAAATTGATTATATCAATGCCCACGGAACAAGCACACCTTACAATGATAAATTTGAAACAATGGCCATTAAAGAAGTGTTCGGAGAGCATGCGAATCAGCTTGCAATCAGTTCGACAAAATCAATGACAGGTCACTTACTTGGCGCAGCAGGCGGAGTAGAAGCTATTTTCTCTGTTCTTGCGATTAAAGACAGCGTCATTCCTCCAACCATTAACCTTGAAACACCGGATGAAGAATGTGATCTTGATTATGTGGCAAATGAAGCACGTTCAAAAGAAGTACAAGTGGCTCTAAGTAACTCACTTGGCTTTGGCGGACATAATGCGACAATTATCTTTAAAAAATACGAAGCGTAATATTTCCTAAGAAGGCGGCGATCTATAAACAGATCGCCGCTTTTTTGCATATGATGAAAATGGAGGTGTTTAGCGGTATGGGTCTAGTCAATACACAATATCTCATTCATCAATCATCATCATTTCAGGAGCTGGCATCGCGCTTTATTCCTTATTTTAAAGGGGCAGAGGAAAAAGAATGGTCCTCCATTCTCTCCCACCTGCAGCATCACGGAATGATTCGGTCTTTTAGATCATGCAAAGACATGATCGACAAGCTCAAAGAAAAAGGGTACTTCCAGCTCGTCATGAAAGAATACCAAACGCTGCAAAAGCAGTGGAAAGGCCCTGACATTCCTGTCTTTATTTTGCCAGTTAATGAGAGCAGCAAAGAAATTAGAGAACAATTTTATTATCAATCCGGCATGGCATTTGACGACAAGGTCTTTCTCTTTTTGTCGCCAAATACTCCGAAAGAACGTATCGGTACATTGCTGACTCATGAATATCACCATGTATGCAGGTTGCATTTTCTCACGAAAGAAGAAAAAGATTTTACATTCCTTGATACAATCATGATGGAGGGGCTCGCTGAATATGCTGTGTATCATAGATACGGAGAAAGCTATACAGCCAAATGGACCACTCTCTATGACGAAACGCAGCTTCAGCACTTGTATAAGAAATGGGTATCCAGTCATCTTGATCAAAAAGTGCAGGACGACGAAAGACTGATACAGAACCTCCTTTATGGAAAAGGGAACTACCCCAAAATGCTTGGTTACGCCACCGGGTTTTATATCGTGAAAAAGTATTTCAGTGAGCACCGAATCAGCGAGGAGTCTATGATTGCAGAGCCGTCCGAAACTTTTTTAAAGGCGGTAGACTCATAGAGTGAATGATTGACATAAAAAGAGACATATTACAAATTTACTAAATTCTTCTTGATTTCGTCATGACAATGTAATAATATACAAATATAAATTTTGATAATTCTTTTTATTCAAAAAAGACAGAATTTTTATTCATTTCTATTGTCTATGGAGAAAGGGGCGAATGAATGACCAAGCTGCTTGAAGTGCAAAACTTAAAAACCTATTTTTTTCGAAAAAAAGAACCGATACCTGCTGTTGATGGCGTTGATTTCAGCATCAACAGAGGAGAAACTGTCGCGTTAGTCGGTGAGTCTGGATCTGGTAAAAGTATTACGTCCTTATCCATTATGGGGTTGATTAACGGCACTGGTGGAAAAATTATGGACGGTTCCATCAAGCTTGAGGGCAAGGACCTAGTTACATATGGAGAAAAGGAATTATGCAGCATTCGTGGTAATGACGTATCTATGATCTTTCAGGAACCCATGACCTCACTTAATCCCGTCCTAACCATCGGGGAACAAATAACAGAAATCCTCATCTATCACAAAAAACTTTCAAAAAAAGAAGCGACGAAAAAAGCGATTGATCTGCTGAAGATTGTTGGTTTTTCCAGACCGGAACAAATCATCAAAGATTACCCGCACCGTTTATCAGGCGGCATGCGGCAAAGAGTGATGATTGCCATTGCGCTAAGCTGCGATCCGAAGCTTCTCATTGCAGATGAACCGACAACTGCCCTAGATGTAACGATTCAAGCCCAGGTGCTCACATTGATGAAAGATTTATGCACGACATTTGGTACATCTATTCTTCTCATTACTCATGATCTAGGTGTCGTGTCTGAAGTGGCAGATCGAGTCATTGTCATGTACTGCGGACAGGTTGTTGAAAATGGGACCGTCGAAGAATTATTTGATCAGCCGCTTCATCCTTACACAGAAGGGCTGCTTGAATCGATTCCTGTCATTGACGGAGACATACAGCCGTTAACGGCGATCAAAGGGAATGTCCCTGCGCCAGATCAGCTTCCGGCTGGCTGCCGCTTTGCTCCTAGATGCCCGCAAGTGAAGGAGCGCTGCCTAGGAGAGCTGCCTAAGCTGAGGACATTTGAGAATGGCAGAAGCGTCAGATGCTTCTTATATGAGGAGGCAGACCATACATGACCCTTGCTCAAAATCAACCACAGCCAACAGATCTAACAGAGAAAGAAACCATCCTTGAACTGAAACATATTCGAAAACATTTTCCGATTAAAGCGGGCGTCTTTCAGAAGAAAGTCGGTGCAGTCAAAGCTGTTGACGGCATAGACTTGAAGATTTATAAAGGTGAAACATTAGGCATTGTGGGGGAGTCAGGATGCGGTAAATCTACACTAGGCCGGACAATGATTCGCTTATATGAGCCAACTGACGGTCAAATCCTTTTTAAAGGGCAAGACATCTCCCGCGTATCAGAATCAAAGCTAAGACAATCAACACGAAAAAACATCCAAATGGTTTTTCAAGATCCCTTTGCATCACTCAACCCTAGAAAAACTCTTCGAAGCATCATCAAAGAACCCTACAAAACACATCACTTATATTCCTTAAAAGAAAGAAATGAAAAAGTAGAACAGCTTTTATCAAAGGTGGGCCTTCATCCAAGCTTTGCAAATCGTTACCCTCACGAATTTTCTGGCGGGCAGAGGCAGCGAATCGGCATCGCTCGTGCGCTTGCCATGAATCCAGAAATGATCATCGCAGATGAGCCGGTATCAGCACTTGATGTATCCATTCAGGCGCAGGTGATTAATCTGATGGAGGAGCTTCAGGAGGAATTTGACCTGACATATCTATTTATCTCTCACGATTTAAGTGTGGTCAGGCACATTAGTGATAGAGTCGGCGTGATGTATCTTGGCAAAATGATGGAGCTTGCCGATAAGCACAGCCTGTACGATGAACCGCTCCATCCATATACACAGGCACTGCTGTCTTCTGTTCCTGTTACCCGTAAAAAGGGTCAGATCAAAAGAGAACGGATCATGCTTCAAGGCGATCTGCCAAGTCCTGCAAATCCGCCAAAAGGCTGCGTATTTCACACAAGATGCCCGTTTGCGAAGGAAATCTGTAAAGAAAAAATACCAGCATTTCAGGAATTAAAAACAAACCACTTCGTTGCCTGCCACCTCTACGACGCTTAATCAGCTTGGATGATTTCTTCTTTGAGAGGGGGGAAGAAGCGGCATCTGTATCATTTCTAAAAAAGATAGGGGGAATTGTATATGAAAGGTAGAAATAGAAAGTCCATTTTGATCAGTTTACTGCTGATCTTTACACTCATGCTTGCGGCATGCTCTAGTGGAAATAAAACCTCTGGAGATAGTGAAAAGAAATCAACTGGAAAACCTGTACAAGGCGGAGACCTTGTCATCGGTTCCATTGCAGAACCAACATTATTTAATTCGCTGTATTCAACAGACGTGGCAAGCTCTGATATTGAGGAAAGAATCTACAGCTTCTTACTTCAAACGGACGGAAAGCTGAATCCTCAGCTATCACTGGCAGAGGATATTAAAGAATCTGATGACGGCAAGCAGTTTGATGTGACCATTAAAAAAGGCGTAAAGTTTCATGATGGTGAAGAACTGACGGCTGATGATGTTGTGTTTACATACAGCATTCCGATCAATAAGGACTACAATGGAGAGCGCGGATCAGGCTTTGAAGTATTAGATTCAGTTAAAAAGACAGGGGATTACTCAATCGAATTCAAGCTCAATAAAAAAGATCCCTATTTCTATAATGTCACACTAGGAAGCTATGGCATTTTGCCTAAGCATATTTTAGGTGATGTGCCTGTAAAGGATCTCGGTGAAAATGAATTTAACCGAAAAAATCCAATTGGTTCAGGTCCATTTAAATTTGCCGAGTGGAAAGAAGGAGACTACGTGAAACTAGAAGCCTTTGACGATTATTGGGATGGACGTCCATACCTTGATACCGTCACGATTAAAACCATTCCTGATCAGAATGCAGCGATTGCCCAGCTGTCAGCAGGCGATATTGATTTCTTTGCTGTACCGGGAGCAGAGCTGCAAACAGCTGAAAAAGTCAGCAACATTAAAATTGAATCTGATCTAGGGCTCAATTATTCATACATTGGCTGGAACCAGAAAAATGATCTCTTTAAAAGTAAAAAGGTCCGCCAAGCGCTGACACATGCCATTGATCGTCAAACGATTGTCGATCAAGTGTTAGATGGAGACGGCAAAGTAGCCAACATTCCAGAAAGTCCGCTGTCATGGAACTATCCGAAGAATGATCGTGTTCCAGTATTTGAGTTTGATCAAGAAAAAGCGAAAAAGATGCTGAAAGAAGAGGGCTGGGAGGATACAGATGGAGATGGCTATCTTGATAAGGACGGCAAAAAATTCTCCTTTGCCTTAAAGACCAACCAAGGAAACAAAGTCCGTGAAGACATCGCTGTCGTTGTCCAGCAGCAGCTCAAAGAAATTGGTGTTGAAGCGAAGCCGCAAATTGTGGAATTCAGTGCACTCATTGAGCAGACGACACCGCCTAAATGGGATTACGATGCGCTGCTGCTCGGCTGGAGCCTTGCCACATTCCCTGATCAATTCAGCATCTTCCACTCAAGCCAGTCAGAAAAAGGCTTGAATAACATCTGGTATAAAAATGAAGAGGTCGATAAGCTGTTAGTGGATGCTAAGAACTTAAGCGATCGAAAAGAATATTCAAAGGCATATGAAAAAATTTATGAACTGATCGCAGAAGATCAGCCATATACGTTCCTTTATTATGCCAACTCACATCGCGCGATGCCATCTAATCTCCAAGGCTACTCTTACCACCCGAAAGATGAGTATTACAAAATCGAGAAATGGTGGATTGAACAGTAGGCAGCTATTGAAGAAGGGGAGGGTTCTCCCCTTTCAGTGTGAAGACAAACCTTTCTATTCGGTGTCAGTCCGGCGCGCTGGTGCTCACGGTGATTTCATTCACCAAGCACCAGTTAGATTTAAAGGGTTCTCTTATCACGCTGCAAAGAAGACAGAGGGCTAAAGTAAAGACTATTTTAGCCCTTTTTCTTCACAGTATGGCGATCCGATGAAAAAGGAGTTGTGCATATGGTTACATATATCATTAGAAGGACACTGCTTTCCATTCCCATCTTATTTGGGATTACCATTTTGTCCTTCGCCATTATGAAAGCAGCACCAGGCGATCCGATGTCACTCATGATGGACCCGACCATTAGTGCCGCAGACCGGGAAGCCTTTATTGATAAGTACGGCTTGAACGAACCTGAATATGTGCAATATATGAAATGGCTTGGCAATATGCTTCAAGGTGACTTTGGCACCTCCATTGTTAAAAAGGGAACGCCCGTGGCTGATTTGATTTTTGCCCGGCTGCCAAATACCCTCATCCTCATGATCTTTTCTACATTAGTCGCACTGATTATCGCCATCCCATTTGGTGTTCTTTCAGCAAAACGTCCATATACAAAGCTTGACTATGGCATTACGGTTACATCTTTTATCGGACTGGCTATTCCGAACTTTTGGTTTGGACTCATTCTGATTATGGTTTTATCTGTGAATCTAGGATGGTTCCCGACAGGCGGTGTTTCTACCTTAAATGCCGATTTTAATGTGTTTGACCGGCTCCATCACATCATTTTACCAGCTTTTGTTTTAGCAACTGCTGATATGGCAGGGCTCACCCGGTACACAAGGTCGAGTATGCTTGATGTCATGAGGCAGGATTATATTCGCACCGCAAGAGCGAAAGGCTTTCGAGAAAACAAAGTCATTTTCAAGCATGGGTTAAGAAACGGTCTTATGCCTGTCATTACGATTTTCGGATTGATGGTTCCATCCTTTATTGGCGGCGCAGTCGTGGTGGAACAAATTTTCACTTGGCCAGGGCTTGGAAAGCTGTTCATCGATTCTGCCTTTTCGAGAGATTATCCGGTCATTATGGCGATGACTGTTATTTCCGCAGTGCTCGTGGTGGTTGGAAATTTAATAGCGGATATTCTATATGCGATCGTTGATCCGCGTATTGAATATTAGAAGGGAGCTGAAGCACAATTGGCACAGCCTAATATGGGAACACCTCCTGTTGATCTCAAATTAAAAGAGGGTCTTCCGCCAAAGCCAGAGACGATGCTGCGTTTATTTTGTGAGAAATTTTTCAAAAATAAACTGGCGGTTGCCGGCTCCGTGATCTTATTGGTCATTATCTTTTCAGCCATTTTCGCTCCAGTGATTGCCCCTTATGCACCAGAGCAGCAAGATTTATTGAAGCGGCTCCAGCCGCCAAGTGCTGAGCATTTGATGGGAACTGACAAGTTTGGCCGAGATATTTTCTCAAGGGTGCTTTATGGAGCGAGGGTCTCTCTGCTAGTTGGCTTCGTCTCAGTGGTCGGGGCGATCACCATTGGCACCGTCGTTGGAGCGGTAGCAGGGTATTTCAAAGGATTTGTTGATTCTATCTTAATGAGATTTGTTGATGTGGTATTGTCGATTCCTGACATTTTTCTATTGATCACGCTTGTTACCATTTTCAAACCGGGCATTGATAAATTGATATTAATCTTTGCTTTGACCGGCTGGACCACAACCGCGAGACTGATCCGCAGTGAATTCTTATCACTACGAACAAGAGAATTCGTACTTGCGGCAAGAACCATTGGAACGAAAAACCATGTCATCATCTTTTCGCATATTTTACCGAACTGTATCGGTCCTATTATTGTGTCAGCTACACTAAAAGTAGGTTCCGTCATTTTAGCCGAATCAACGCTGAGCTATCTAGGGTTTGGCATACAGCCGCCAACAGCAAGCTGGGGCAACATGCTGCAAGATGCACAAAACTTCTCGATTATGGTGCAAGCGTGGTGGTATCCGCTCTTCCCAGGTTTACTGATATTGCTGACCGTTTTATGCTTTAATTTCTTAGGAGATGGTCTGAGAGATGCGCTTGATCCTAAAAAGCTAAAGTAATGCCTCATTTTTTATGACAAGATGAAAGGGACTCTGCGACACGCACTTTGATTTCTTTATAAAAATAAAAAAATGCACGCCAACATTCGCTCTGCTTGAAGTTTAATAAAGTTGGAATAATTTCTCTCTCCCTTGCCCATACTGTGGACAACAGTTTTTAAAAAGTGAGGGATTGGTTATGTTATTTCTTCATGACGTATGGGTGAATTGGTTTGAAGGGGAAGAAAATGGCTACAATGTGTGTCATTTTCATGAGTGGCGCAAGGAGGACAGTGTTGAGCTGTTAGATCAAGTGCCTTTACTCAAGGTGCAGAGTCCTTTGTTTGATTACATAGAGAATGATCTTTCAGAGCTGCCAAAGACGCTGCTAGAATCTGTATTTGAGAAATCATATATTCGAAAAAATCATGAACGGCGTAAATTAGAATATTGCTTTGTGGTCACGGACGGCATTCGTATCATTGCTGTGGATACGATTGGGTATTCCATTCCTGTGAGGAAAAGCCGCTTAATCCCAAGGCAGGAGCAATTGGTGTATGAAATGGTGAAAGATGTGAAGGCTGAGGAATATGAATTCTCTGAGGGCAGCCTTGAGTCGGCGAAGGAGTATCATATTTTGTCATTGCCGCCGCAGCACATCAGTGGATTAACGAGAAAAGAAAGACAGCTGAAGCAGCTCATGTTTATGGCGCTCGATCAATTAAAAGGACTTCAAAACAGGGCGGAGATTGCGTATTGGTATACGGAATGGAACCCGCGCATGTACAACCAAATCAAACGGATGTCATTCGAAGAGATTTGGAACATGCTTTACAATGAAACCATTGATGGGTGGTCAGAGAATCATTTAGCATTCTGTGAAAAAATGATTAAAGGACAGCCGTTTTTTGAAAAGCTTTGGGAAATGGAAAACGAATCAAAGGTGAATTAGAAAAAGCTTGCAGCGTGATGTGCTGCAAGCTTTTTTTATTTGCGCTTTCTGCCAAGACCCATCGCATTCTCCATTTTTTTCAGCATTTTGTTTGCTGCGCGGTTTGCTTTTTCAGCACCTTCGTCAAGAATGCGGTCAAGCTCGTCTGACTCAATGAGTTCATAGTATCGATCTTGTATTGGTTTTAAAGCATCAACGACTACGTTCGCAAGATCTCCTTTAAACTCACCATACCCTTTGCCTTCGTACTTTTGTTCCAGCTCTGAAATCGATACGTTACCTAATACAGAATAAATCGTCAGCAAGTTGGCAATACCAGGCTTGTTCTCTTTGTCGTATTTGACGATGCCTTCTGAATCCGTCACAGCACTTTTGATTTTCTTTTCTAGCTGCTTTGGTTCATCTAATAAGGTAATGAAGGATTTTTGGTTCGGATCGGATTTGCTCATCTTTTTCGTTGGATCTGTTAAAGACATAATCCGAGCGCCTTCTTTTGGAATTTTCACTTCAGGTACAGTGAAGATGTCATTGTATTTTCGATTAAAACGTTCAGCAAGCGTTCTAGTCAATTCAAGATGCTGCTTTTGGTCTTCTCCAACAGGGACTAAATCAGTACCATATAATAAGATATCGCCAGCCATTAATGGGGGATACGTTAATAGGCCTGAAACAACCGCTTCCTTACCAGCGGATTTATCCTTAAATTGGGTCATTCTTTCTAATTCCCCAATATAAGCAACACATTGCAGCATCCATCCTGCCTGGGCGTGTGCAGGTACCTCTGATTGGATAAACAATGTCGCCTTCTCTGGATCAAGTCCAACTGCTAAATAAAGAGCTGCTAAGCTTCTAATATTTTGGCGAAGAGCTAGCCGGTCCTGACTCACTGTAATCGCATGTTGATCGACTACACAAAAATAGCCATGATAATCATGCTGCAAATCGACAAATTGCTTCATTGCTCCAATATAGTTCCCTAAAGTCACAGAACCGCTCGGCTGAATGCCTGAAAAAATTGTCTTCTTTGTCATACTAAAACCTCTTTTCTTCAATATAAAAAGGCCCACCCGTCACTTTTCAACAGAAAAGGGACGAATGAACCGTGGTACCACCCTTGTTATTTCACAAAGAAATCACTCAAGACGTTGATATCGGAGACTGCTCCGTCTAAGCCTACTAACTTTCAAAAGTGTTCGGTTAGCTGCTCCAAAGCCCATTCCATACATGCCATTATCTGCTCGCACCAGCCGCAGACTCTCTGTAAATGGTGAATATATGTACTCTTCTTTTTCATCGCAACAGTATGTCTATCTATTATAAAGGATGACCATAAAAAAGTCACGAAGCCCTCATGTGACCTTCTCATCATGCCGTTTGACACTTAAAATTTTAGATAAAAAATCAACTATCTGTCAGAATTTTTTAAAAAAGGATGATTAATTATATGTATAAAACATTATTCCTGCTGAATTTGTTAAATTATTTTAATCAATTTACGCTTTAATTTGTTGAAGTGATTGAGACTTTAGTTTATAAAAATCCCTCTTTATCCCCATTTACGTTTTTTAAAAATATATGAAATTGATATTGCAATAAATTATTCTATTCATTATAATTAATTTGTTCACACGTTTGTGCTAGGCTCTATACATAGTGAAAATTCAGAAAAAACAAAAGAAATAGAAAGTAAGCTATTTAGGGACTTTTTTACGCTATTTCTTAAATCTGAATCTCATCTTCTATCGAGACCTTTGAACTAAAACATATTATAAGGGGGAATACAGTTGAAAAAGCGTTGGTCTGTTGTTACTTTAATGCTTATTTTCACACTTGTATTAAGCGCTTGTGGTTTCAGCGGAAACAAATCAGGCGACAGCACGAGCAGTTCTGGAGAGGCTAAAACAACATTAAATGTGAATATCTCCACAGAGCCTTTTTCTCTACATCCGGGATTGGCAAATGATTCAACTTCAGGAAGTGTCATCCGACAGACTTTTGAGGGATTAACAAGAATTAACGCTGAAGGTAAGCCAGAAAATGCAATGGCTTCTGATATCAAAACAAGTGCTGATGGTAAAACATACACATTCACACTTCGTGATGCAAAATGGTCTAATGGTGACCCTGTCACAGCTAAAGATTTCGAATATGCTTGGAAATGGGCATTAGATCCTAAAAATGAATCTCAATATGCTTACCAGCTTTACTATATTAAAGGTGCTGAAGCAGCGAACAAAGGGAAAGCGAAAGTTGCTGATGTTGGCATTAAAGCTAAAGACGACAAAACGCTTGTAGTTGAGCTAGAGAACCCAACACCGTTCTTTACTGAACTAACTGCATTCTATACGTATATGCCAGTCAACAAAAAAGTGGCTGAAAAGAATAAAAACTGGTTCACAAATGCTGGTGAAAACTACGTATCTAACGGACCATTCGTTCTTTCTAAATGGAAACATGGCGGTTCTATCACGCTTGAAAAGAACAATGAATACTGGGATAAAGATACTGTGAAATTGAAAAAGATCAACATGTCTATGATCAAAGATACAAACACTGAGCTTAGCATGTTCAAAAAAGGCGAGCTTGACTGGGCTGGTTCACCAACTGGAAGCCTTCCAACTGAGTCGTTAAAAACATTGAAAAAAGAAGGCGGTCTTAAAATCCAAACGATCGCTGGTATCTATAACTACAAATTCAACACAGAAGTAAAACCTTTAAACAATGCAAACATCCGTAAGGCCCTTGCATACTCAATCAACCGTCAAGCGATCGTTGACAAAATTACGCAAGGTGAGCAAGTGCCAGCTATGGCAATCGTTCCTCCAACAATGGAAGGATTCACTGATAACAAAACGGGCTACTTCAAAGATCACGATGTAGCAACTGCTAAAGAATTTCTTGAAAAAGGTGTGAAAGAATTAGGTTATAAGTCAGTTTCTGATCTTCCAGCATTGAAACTTTCTTACAACACAGATGAAGGCCACCAAAAGATTGCTCAAGCAATTCAAGAAATGTGGAAAAAGGATTTAGGCGTGAAAGTTGAACTAGATAACTCTGAGTGGAACGTATACATCGACAAAATCCACAGTGGAGATTACCAAATCGGACGTATGGGCTGGTTAGGTGACTTCAACGATCCAGTGAACTTCCTTGAGCTTTACAAAGATAAAGACGGTGGAAACAACGACACTGGTTGGGAAAGCAAAGAATACAAACAATTGTTGAATGATTCTGCTAAAGAAACAGATAAAACGAAGCGTGAAGAAATGCTGAAAAAAGCAGAAGAAATCATCATCAACGATATGCCTATAGCACCAATTTACTTCTACACTCAGCTTTGGGTACAAGATCCAAAACTAAAAGGTGTGGTTGTATCTGGACTAGGTGATGTTCAATACAAATGGGCACATTTCGAAAAATAAGAATTATAGTGTAAGAGATCTACGGCAAGGATCTTAAGGTATATGGAGGATGTCTCTCCATATACCTTTCTTGCTGATTAGAGAAAATGTTGTAAAATCATGGAGGTGCAATTCCATTGCTTAAATATATCGGTAAGCGATTAATATATATTTTAATCACACTGTTTGTTATTGTAACTGCAACTTTCTTTCTCATGCAGGCAGCACCGGGTGGTCCATTCTCTGGTGAGAAGAAACTTCCTGCTGAAATTGAAGCAAACCTAAACGAGCACTACGGGTTGGACAAGCCCTTATTTGTTCAATATGTAAACTACTTAGGTTCAGTTGCAAAATTAGATTTTGGTCCCTCATTTAAATATAAAGGACAAACTGTAAATGACTTAATCAGTTCTGGATTCCCCGTTTCCTTTACCCTCGGAATTGAGGCAATTCTCCTCGCATTAGCATTTGGTGTATTGTTTGGGGTCCTTGCAGCGCTCTATCATAACAAGTGGCAGGACTATACGATTGCCATTTTAACGATCTTTGGAATTTCAGTTCCAAGTTTCATTTTAGCTGCGCTGCTACAATATGTATTTGCATCTGAGGCAAGCGTTATAGCGATTTTCCCAGTTGCAGGATGGGAGTCTTGGGCCAGCACCGTACTACCTTCTATTGCACTTTCCTTCATGCCTATGGCATTTATCGCTAGACTTGCACGGTCAAGTATGCTTGAAGTTCTAAACAGTGATTACATTAGAACGGCTAGAGCGAAAGGATTAACGAAATCAGCTGTGACGATTAAACACGCAATTCGAAACGCATTGTTACCTGTCATTACATATATGGGACCAATGGCTGCTTCAGTGTTAACAGGTAGTTTTGTCGTGGAGAAGATTTTCGGTATTCCTGGATTAGGCTCTCACTTTGTCACAAGTATTACAAACCGTGATTACACCGTCATCATGGGTGTCACAGTCTTCTACAGTATTATTCTATTAATCAGTATTCTAGTCGTTGACGTCCTCTACGGTATTATCGATCCTAGAATTAAACTGACGAAGGCGAAGAAAGGGGTCTAACACATGGAAGAGATGAGAAAAGATTTATTTGTTCCTGCGACAGCTGACGCAGCAGAATCTGAAAAAATTTCTAAACCTAGTCTATCTTTATGGAAGGATGCTATGCTTCGCTTCCGTGCAAATAAACTTGCAATGGTTGGCCTTTCAATCATTTTTATTATTGTGATGCTGGCCATCTTTGTTCCGATTTTTTCTAAATATGATTACTCGACGACCGATTTACTGAATGCAGACCAGCCACCTTCAAAAGAGCACTGGTTCGGTACAGATGATTTAGGACGTGACATGTTTGTCCGTACATGGGTCGGGGCAAGAATTTCGATCTTCATCGGTCTTGCTGCAGCGGTCCTTGACGTGATCATCGGTATTATCTGGGGAAGTATTGCTGCGTTCAAAGGCGGCCGTACAGATGAAGTCATGATGCGTATCGCAGACGTTTTATGGGCAATTCCAACACTATTAATGGTTATCTTAATGATGGTTGTTCTGCCAAAAGGATTATTAACAATTATCCTCGCCATGACAGTCGTAGGCTGGATAAACATGGCACGTATCGTTCGGGGACAGGTTCTACAATTAAAGAGTCAAGAGTACGTTCTTGCTGCACAAACATTAGGTGCGAAAACATCTAGACTTTTATTTAAACACTTAATTCCAAACTCAATGGGACCAATTCTTGTCACAATGACACTCACCATTCCTTCAGCTATTTTCACGGAGGCATTCTTAAGCTATCTAGGACTTGGTGTACCGGCTCCATTAGCGAGCTGGGGAACAATGGCGTCTGACGGAATTCCGGCCATGACGTACTATCCTTGGAGATTATGGTTCCCAGCCGCATTTATCTGTATAACAATGTTTGGTTTTAACGTGGTTGGAGACGGACTAAGAGACGCTTTAGATCCGAAGTTGCGTAAATAAGGAGTGATTAGGATGGAACGTGAACGTATTCTAGAGGTGAAAGACCTTGCAATCTCATTTAAAACATATGGTGGAGAGGTTCAAGCCATTCGTGGTGTGAACTTCCACTTAAATAAAGGCGAGACACTTGCTATTGTAGGTGAATCTGGCTCTGGTAAAAGTGTGACATCACAGGCCATCATGAGATTAATACCGATGCCGCCGGGTTATTTCAAGCGCGGACAGATCCTGTTTGATGGGCAAGATATCGTCAAGAAAACAGAAAAACAAATGCAGACCATTCGAGGAAAAGACATCTCAATGATCTTCCAGGATCCGATGACTTCTTTGAATCCAACGATGAAAGTCGGGAAGCAAATTACAGAAGTACTGTTCAAGCACGAACAAATTTCAAAAGAAGCGGCTGAAAAAAGAGCTATTGAATTACTGGAACTTGTTGGAATTGCAATGCCTGAAAAAAGAATCAAGCAATACCCGCACGAATTTAGTGGCGGGATGAGACAAAGGGTTGTCATCGCGATGGCGCTCGCAGCAGATCCAAAGCTATTGATTGCCGATGAGCCGACGACAGCACTAGATGTAACGATTCAGGCGCAAATTTTAGAATTAATGAAAGAAATTCAGCAAAAGGTGGAAACATCTATTATCTTTATTACGCATGATCTAGGTGTTGTCGCCAACGTCGCTGATCGTGTAGCCGTTATGTATGCAGGACAGATTGTGGAGACAGGGACTGTTGATGAAATTTTCTACAATCCAAAACATCCATATACGTGGGGACTTTTAGCATCAATGCCGAGCCTTGACACAGATGGCGGAGATGAAGGAAAGCTGACTGCAATCCCAGGAACACCACCAGATCTGACAAACCCGCCGAAAGGAGATGCATTTGCACTCCGAAGCGATTATGCAATGAAAATTGACTTTGAACAAGAACCGCCAATGTTCAAAGTATCAGATACGCATTATGTGAAATCATGGCTACTTCATCCAAATGCACCTAAAGTTGAACCGCCTGCTTCTGTAAAGGCGAGAATGCGTGAACTAGAAGGTAGCTACGAAAAACCTGTATTAGTAAAAGAGGGTGAATAGCATGGCAGAAAAACTGTTAGAAATCAAAAATTTGAAGCAGCATTTCCATACAGCAAGAGGGACTGTGAAAGCAGTTGACGGAGTTTCATTTGATATTTATAAAGGTGAAACACTTGGCCTTGTAGGGGAGTCTGGTTGTGGTAAATCCACTACGGGCCGCTCCATCATTAGACTTTATGATGCGACAGATGGTGAGGTTCTTTATAAAGGGGAAAGTGTACACGGGAAGAAATCAAGACAAAAAATGCTTGAGTTCAACCGTCAAATGCAGATGATCTTCCAAGATCCATATGCCTCACTCAACCCTAGAATGACAGTGCTTGATATCATTGCAGAAGGCATCGACATTCATGGCCTTGCGAAAACAAAGCAAGCACGTAAAGAGCGTGTATACCAATTGCTTGAAACCGTTGGATTGAACAAAGAGCATGCAAACAGATACCCGCATGAATTCTCAGGTGGTCAAAGGCAGCGTATCGGAATTGCCCGTGCATTAGCAGTTGAACCAGATTTCATCATTGCCGATGAACCAATCTCTGCATTAGATGTGTCGATCCAAGCACAGGTTGTCAACTTAATGAAAGAACTTCAAGAAGAAAAAGGCTTAACGTACTTATTCATTGCCCATGACCTGTCTATGGTAAAATACATCAGCGATCGTATTGGCGTGATGTATTTCGGAAAATTGGTTGAGCTGGCACCAGCGAATGAATTATACGAAAATCCGCTTCATCCATATACAAAATCATTACTATCTGCGATTCCGCTCCCAGATCCAGATTATGAGCGTAACCGCAAACGAATCAAGTATGATCCATCTGTTCACAAAGGAACAAACACACAGTTCCGTGAAGTGAAGCCGGGTCACTTTGTGAGCTGCACAGAGGAAGAATTCAAAGAGCTTCAAGCTAAACAATCATAAGAAGAAAGAAGCGCTGCTATGTCAGTGCTTCTTTTTTATTTTACAAAAAAACGATATGATGGTGATTTCTAGTTAACAACAAGCAGGTTCTAGGAGGAAATCAGATGTCCATATGGAAGACGTTTCGCTACTCATTATTTCACTTTCTAATTGTATTCATGCTTTTTTCAACGTCTTTTTTGAGGAAACCAAATGGGGGACAGTGGATGCTCGTGTTTATGGTGCTCATTGGCATTGTGTCTTTTTCGGTGGAATATATGCTTAACCGAAAGACAAGCAATCAGAAGCAAGAAGCACGGCGCATGAAGTATCTTTATTTCATTATGTTTCAAATAGCGATGACACTTATCCTCTTTGTTTGTTTTCAACTACTCATGGACCGTTCGATATAAAACTTTTTTCTGTTGTTTGAAAAAAAGTGAAACTAGTGAAGACTTTGCTGCGTCTTACTAGTACAGGCGTTTAAATAATAGGAAATCGGGAATATCTAAGGAAGTGGTTCTTAACGATATCATAAGGAGCGGATCCATGAATTGGTATGAAAAGCTCAGTGAATACTTCCCGATAGAAGAAATGAAGTCAAAAGAGCATATGGAAGCTTTATTAAAGGAAAGAAGTGATGTTTATCATAAGGAGGAAGGACCTCATCATGTGATGATGTACGCCGAATTTGATTCTTTCATCTTTATTGATTATTTATTTGTTTCCAGAGATGCAAGAGGTGAAGGCCTCGGATCAAAGCTCATTCATAAGCTGAAGGAAAAAAAGAAACCGATCTTGCTTGAGGTCGAGCCTGTAGATGAAGATGATGCAGATACTGCAAAACGCCTAAAGTTTTACCAAAGAGAGCACTTCAAGCACGCAGAATCAATCGGTTATAAACGCAGGTCACTTGCAACAAATGAAGTGAACCGCATGGAAATCCTTTATTGGTCGCCTCTTACAGATAATGAGGAAGAAATGATGGAGGCTATGAGGAAGACCTATGAACGAATCCATACGTATAAAGATGAAGAATGGTATGGGCAGTCGTATGAGGATGTTGATGATGTATTGAAGGTCATTGAAAATAGAAAACAAAAAAATATTTTCGATCATCTCGACTAAATGAGAATGTTCAGACATCAAACGGCACCACAAAATGAATGAAATTGTCTAGTTTTTGTCACAAAAATTGCAAGAAAATCTGTTCACACTTACTTTTTTATAGTATAATCACTATAAAGATTACTTATTTAGAACAATTTTAATTTAAGAATACAGATCAATATTCATTCTACAAATTGAGGAGTGAAGATTTATGGTAACATTATACACATCACCAAGCTGTACATCATGTAGAAAAGCAAGAGCGTGGTTAGAAGAGCACAATATCCCGTATCAAGAGAGAAACATCTTTTCTGAGCCTCTTTCAATCGATGAAATCAAAGAAATTCTTCGAATGACTGAAGACGGTACAGATGAAATTATCTCAACACGTTCAAAAGTATTCCAAAAGCTAAATGTGAATGTTGAGACAATGCCGCTTCAACAATTGTATAAACTGATCAATGAGCATCCAGGTCTTTTAAGACGTCCAATCATCTTGGATGAAAAAAGACTACAAGTTGGCTACAATGAAGATGAAATTAGACGTTTCCTTCCAAGAACGGTTCGTACATTCCAACTAAGAGAAGCTCAGCGACTTGCTAACTAATAGAAAATTGAAAAGCTGCCGATCATTTGGCAGCTTTTTTTATTTGTTTTCAGCTGTTTGTTCGTAAAATAGGCTGGCTAAAATGACCATTACGACCGTTAAAAACGGAAGCATAAATTCGAGAGTCGCATGCTGAGCCATAAATTCATTCAATTTCACATCACGAACAATCATTTCACCGCCAGTAAAAGCCAAAAGAGCACTTCCTCCGTATAAAAGAAACGGGAATTTGGTTAAAGCGGCATGAATCAGTTTACTTCCCCAAATAATAATCGGTACTGAAATCATAAGGCCGAAAGCGGTCAGCAGCATGTTGCCTTTTGCCGCACCTGCAACTGCAATCACATTATCAAGTGACATAAAGAGATCTGCAATCACAATGGTCTGAACCGCACGCCAAAGGGAGCCGCTGCTTTTAATGCGAATCGATTCTTTCTTTTGTTCAATTAACAAATTGTATCCTATATAAAGGAGAAAAAGCCCGCCGATAAATTGCAAATAAGGGATGGTCAATAAATAAACTGCGGCACCCGTCATCATAATTCTCATCAGCACTGCCAAAAGTGTGCCGATCCATATGGCTTTATTGCGTTTGTCATTTGACAAGCTGCGGCTAGCCATCGCAATGATCAACGCGTTATCCCCGCCTAAAATCAGATCTATGCCAATAATCATTAGTAAGGATACGATCCACTCTGTTTCCATCCATTTCACCTCATGTCTAATAGAGCTCGTACAACCAATATATGAAGACAATTCAAATATATGTTTCTGCAAGTTTTCTCTGCAAAAAATGCGTTTTTATTTCTTTTATTCATGTTTTATCATAAAATAGATAGTACGAAGTAATACCTCAATTCTTTAAACGGTTAGCATGTAGACGGAACGGGTAAAGTGTAGTAAAGTACTATTAATTGGGAGCTTGTATGTCCCTTCAACATCTTATATAGAAGGGAAGGTTGGCAAAATGGAAATTGAAAGAATTAATGAACATACAGTGAAATTTTATATTTCCTACGGTGATATTGAAGATCGCGGATTTGACCGTGAAGAGATTTGGTATAATCGTGAACGCAGTGAAGAGCTGTTTTGGGAAGTAATGGACGAAGTGCACGAAGAAGAAGAATTTGCAGTAGAGGGACCGCTTTGGATTCAAGTGCAGGCACTTGACAAAGGTCTTGAAATTGTCGTGACGAAAGCCCAACTTTCTAAAGATGGACAAAAGCTCGAATTGCCGATTCCAGAAGATAAAAAAGATCAAACAGATGAAGAAAGTCTAGACGCACTGCTTGATGATTTTCAAAAAGAAGAGCAGGATCAAGAAGACCATAATGAGAAAGACAAAAAACTTCAACTTCAATTTGTGTTGAAAATGGATGACTTTGAAGATTTGATTGCACTTTCTCAATTAAATATGCAGGATTTTACCACAAGTTTATATTCGTTTGAAAACCGTTATTATCTATATGTTGACTTCCACGAGGATTTGTCAGATGAGCAAGTGGAGAATAAGCTCAGCATTTTGCTTGAATATGCTCATGAATCAGTGGTCAGCATTTACAGACTGAAAGAATACGGTCAGCTGATTATCGAAGGAAACGCCCTTGAAACGATTCAACAGCACTTCTCGTAACCAACAAAAGTCGATTTCTATAGAGGAATCGGCTTTTTTATCTGAATGAATAGGTAAATAAAGAGATCGGCAAGGAGAAAATGAAATGAGAAATTTAGTCAAAGTTCTATTTTTTCTTATCATTACGATAGGTGCTTATTTAGTCATTCAAATAATTGCCGGTGATTTAGCGGTAAGTGTATTAAGCTCTGTCAGTGTTCTATTCACTTTATCGATTATCTTCATCGGGTTTGTCATATTCTTGGAGAACCGGAATCCATCTCAAACGATTACGTGGCTTGTCCTGCTTGGCAGCTTTCCGTTATTCGGCTTTTTGTTCTACATTTTCTTTGGACGCAATATCAAAAAGCGCCGGCTGTTTGAAAAGAAAGCCATCCTGGACGAACAGTTAATCCAGGAAGATGAACATATTCATAGAGAAGCGATTGAGAAAATGACGCATATGGGTGATCATCAGCAGCTCTTATTTAAGCTGGCCCACAGACTTGGACATACCCCTATTACGTATCGCACGTCCTCTAAAGTCCTGACCAATGGAGAAGAAACATTCTCTCATATTTTTGAAGAAATCAAAAAAGCGACACATCACATTCATCTAGAATATTATATTCTCCGCCACGATGACCTTGGGCAAGAATTAAAGGATATTCTAATTGATAAAGCGAAAAATGGCGTGATTGTCCGCTTTTTATATGACGATGTAGGAAGCTTAAAGCTCTCTCGTCAATATATTGCTGACCTCGAAAAGGCTGGCGTTCAGATCGTTCCGTTTTTACCAGTCAGGCTCCCCCTGTTAAATAATAAAATCAATTTCCGAAATCACCGAAAAATTGTCGTGATTGATGGAGAAGCCGGATTTGTCGGCGGGCTGAACATTGGAGACGAATATATGGGCAGAAGCAGACAATATGGATTTTGGCGTGACACGCATTTGATGATTAAGGGGGAAGCTGTTCGTGACCTGCAGCAGATTTTCATGCAGGATTGGTACTATATGACGAATGAGAGATGCGCAGGTGTGGACTACTTCAAAGATTTCAGCCACCTTGAGAGCACAACAGAAGGCGTACAAATGATTGCTGGCGGTCCTGATAAACAGTGGGAGGTCATTAAAAATCTCTTTTTCTCCATGATTATCTCTGCCAAAAAGTCTATTTGGATCGCTTCACCGTATTTTGTGCCGGATGATGATATTTTGTCTGCATTGAAAATTGCTGCATTAAGCGGAGTAGACGTACGGATTATTGCTCCGAAGAATCCAGATAAACGGATCGTCTTCCATGCGTCCCGTTCATACTTCCCAGAGCTTTTAGAAGCAGGAGCAAAGGTGTATGAGTATGATCAAGGCTTTATGCATAGTAAATTTATCATTGTGGACAGCGAGCTGGCTTCGATAGGAACGGCCAACATGGATATGAGAAGCTTTCATTTGAATTTTGAAGTGAATGCCTTCCTATATAAAACGAAAAGCACAGAGAAGCTCGTGAACGACTTCTTAGGTGATTTAGAGCAGTCGCATGAAATTGTCCCAGAAGAATTTGCAAAGAGACCGTTAAGGGTAAGACTGTTTGAATCCACAGCAAGATTATTATCACCATTACTATAAAGATTGTATTTTCCCCCTTTTTATCAGGGGATTTTTTTATTTTCCTCAGGAAAACATCAGTAAAATCATGTTTTGACATGATAAAAGTTCATTTTGCCTATTCGCTTCTTAATAGACGAACAAGCTATAATACGGTCATCAAAGAGTAAGGGGCGAGCTGAATGAATACAGCGATCATGGATAATGGAAAGCTTATTCGAATTACACTTCATTTATCGAAAAACCGGCTGGAGCATGTAAGAACGACATGCAAATTTTATTGTCCTGATTGCAGGGAGGAGGTGCAATTAAAGCTTGGTGAACAACGTGTGTATCATTTTGCACATAAACAGCTGACAGCATGTCCACTAGCCTCAGGCGAAACGGCTTATCATCAGGCGGGGAAAGAAGCCATCATGAATTGGCTTCAGCAGCTGGGACATAAACCGGTGCTTGAAAAGTATGTGTCAAAAGTTCATCAGCGTCCTGACGTGGCCGTCTCTATTGGAGGAACAAGCTATGCAATTGAATATCAATGTTCAAATATTTCCCGGCAAGAGCTGCGTAAAAGAACGGCAGGACTCCGTGAAGCGGGGCTCATCCCTATATGGGTAATAGGGGCAAATCGTTTAAAGCGAATATCTGCCCAGCTCTTTTCCTTCTCCTCCATTCATTGGGGAATGTTAAGGGAATCACAGAAAGGGAGTCTGATTTTTTACTGTCCGCTCCAGAATAGATTCATCCATCTTGCTCAACTTCTCGTATTTCAACCAACGAAAATATGTGCCGCCATGACTGTCAGACCGCCAACAGCATACCGCGAACTTTCGGCGCTCCTATCTCAGCCCTCAAGCAAGCGTCCAGTCTACAAGCAATGGCTTAGATGTATACAGCAATTTAGGCAGCGGCCTCCCCGCATTTTATCAAATGAAAGCAAACGGTTGAGAGACATTTTCTATGAGCATCATCAAATGGCTTTCCCTTTTCTGCCAACTGAATTATTTATCCCGCTGAAAGAAACGTATATTTTTACAAGTCCTGTTTATGTCTGGCAGGGGTGTCTGTATGATTGGATGATGAGGAAAAAAGGAAGCAGTCCAGTAACGGTTCAACTGCTGATGAAAGAAATCAAGCGGTGTGTCCAGATGAAAGAAGTAAAGCTCCGATACAGTGATGTTTCTATAGAAGAAATACAAGAGGTCATCACTGCATATGTTAAGGCGCTTGTCAGACAAGGGTTTTTACACATGACGAAAGAGGGTAATTATGAAGTAGCGTCGAATCAAATGCCGATACGAACAGTAGATGAAGCGTTCAAACGAGATGCTTTCTTATTTCATTAGCATGTTTCATGCCCACTTTGATCATGATAAGAAAAAGGTGGTGCTGCGATTGAATAGAAAGAAACGCTTTTTTCTCATTTTTTTAGTCTGTTTGGTATTTATTTCTGCATATGATTTGACAAATATAGTTCAAAACAAAGAAGATAAATACAACACCAATTTCTTTCACTTTCCGAAAGGTTGGTTCAACACAACTTATGCAAGGGGGATTCATATGACTTCACAAAGCAAAAATAACCATTTACCAGACAGAAGCGAAGTAAAAGAAGAAAACAAATGGCGTCTTGAAGATATTTTCGAAAGCGTTGATGCATGGAACAAGGAATTCGAAGCTGTCAAAAAAGAAATTCCTAAGCTAGCCCAATTTAAAGGCAAGCTGGCCCATTCTGCTGATGTACTGTATGAAGCCCTAACCTTTCAGGATCAGCTTTCTGAAAAGCTTGGTAAGCTTTATACATATGCGCACATGAAATACGATGAGGATACAACTAACTCATCATTTCAAGCGCTGAATGATAAAGCATCGAATTTATTTACACAGCTCTCTAGTACTTCTGCTTATATTGTTCCAGAGATTTTATCGATTCAAGAAGATAAATTGCAGCAGTTTATTCTGGAAAAAGAAGAATTAAAACTGTATTCCCATGCTCTCGAAGAAATTAATAAAGAGCGTCCACATATTTTAAGTGAGGAGCAAGAAGCTTTATTAGCTGAGGCCTCTGAACCACTCTCAACTTCATCTACTACTTTTAGTATGTTTAACAATGCTGATATTTCGTTCCCTTCTGTAAAGGATGAAAATGGGGAAGAAAAGAAGATTACCCACGGCAACTTTATCACATTTTTAAACAGTGATGACCGTGAAGTGAGAAAGAATGCCTTTAAAGCTGTGTATAAAACGTATGATCAGTATAAAAACACGCTTGCTTCGACACTGAGCGGTTCGATTAAAAAGGATAATTTTTATGCAAAAGTACGAAATTATAAATCAGCAAGAGAAGCGGCACTATCTCGGAACAGTATTCCAGAAGAAGTATATGACAATCTGATTGATACAGTTCATCAATATTTACCGTTATTACACCGTTATATTGAATTGCGTAAAAAGGTATTAAAGCTTGATGAAGTGCACAATTATGACTTGTATACACCACTTGTAAAAGATGCTGGTATGAAGCTAACCTACGATGAAGCAAAAGATTATATGCTAAAAGGGTTAGCGCCATTAGGAGAAGAATATGTGTCCGTGTTAAAAGAGGGACTGAGCAATCGCTGGGTAGACGTTTATGAGAATAAAGGGAAACGCAGCGGTGCGTATTCATCTGGAAGCTATGGTACAAATCCATATATCCTCATGAACTGGCAAAATAATATTGATAATTTATTTACACTGGCTCATGAATTTGGGCACTCTGTCCACAGCTACTATACAAGAAAGCATCAGCCATATCCGTATGGAAACTATAGTATCTTTGTAGCTGAAGTGGCTTCTACGACAAATGAAGCGTTACTTGGCGAATACCTGCTGAATCATCTAGATGATAAAAAGCAGCGTTTGTATGTGCTAAATCACTTATTAGAAGGATTTAGAGGAACGGTATTCAGACAGACGATGTTTGCTGAGTTTGAGCATCTGATTCATGTGAAAGCACAAGAAGGAGAGGCTTTAACGCCAGAATTCATGACGAACCTTTATTACGACCTGAATAAGAAGTATTTTGGAGACGGCATGGTTGTGGATAAAGAAATCGGATTAGAATGGACGAGAATTCCTCACTTCTATTACAACTATTATGTATATCAATATGCAACAGGCTATAGTGCTGCACAGGCATTAAGCAAGCAAATATTAGAAGAAGGAAAACCTGCGGTGGAGCGCTACACAGACTTCCTTAAAGCAGGAAGCTCTGATTATCCAATTAATGTGTTGAAAAAAGCAGGTGTTGATATGGCTTCCAAAGAACCAATCAAAGCAGCATGTCAATTGTTCGAAGAAAAGCTGAAAGAAATGGAAGAGCTCATCTCTAAAACGGGTGAGTGATGAAAAGACTTCTGTCAGACGTGTGAGTGCAAACTCATCTTTTGACAGGAGTTTTTTTCTCATAAAAAAAGACCTCTTCGCATGTAGAGGCCGTTCCTTATCATCAACCTTTAAATCCCTTAAAGGTCTTCCGGTGGTTCATTCGATAAAGTGTAAAAAGAATAGAAGCAAATAAGAGTGGGGATGTTAGATAAAGAGGAAGCATTTTCATTAAGCCTAATATATTTAAAAAGAAACATAAGCCAATGGAAACAAGTCCAATGGTTGTGCTGCGCATGCAGATCCCTCCATTTTTTCGTTACTTTCACTATATGAAAGTGACAACCCTCTTATGTTTTGTGACAAAAATATGAACTTATAGTATATCTGTTGTCATAAGTCGACAAAATTTGATATACTACAGATGTGAAATTAATCACATACAAACATTACCCCTTTGTTTGACCGTGAAAAATTTCTCCCATCCCCTTTGTTGTCGTTAAGACATAGTGAAACCGCGCTTATCCCGGCGCGGTTTCTTCGTGCCTAAAAATAGAACGGATGTTCCTTTTTAGGGTGAAGAAAAAACATGGGTCAGCACCCATGTTCATTCTCACAGCGGTAGAGATCAAGATCTGAATGATGATCATCTACTTTATAGCGCCAAAACATTTCTTGATGTACTTGTACACGTTCTACCTTTTTAGCGAAAGCCAGCTTTTTCATTTCTCGTTCAACTTCTTCAAGTGTCAGGTCATAAACGACAGCAATCTCTTTTGCAGATGCAAATTGAAAGTAAGCAATAAACCATTCAATTGGAGGCCGTTCTGAAGGTGTTGGTTTTTCACCAATCATTTCAAAAAGGATTTCCTCGTATACATCATAAGAGTACGCACCTGAAATTTTTAATCCTTCATCCCCGTTTACTGTATTAAAAAAGGCAAAGGTCGGAAGCTCAGATACGTCCATTTCAGCTGCAATTTTCATATCACATTGTAGTGCTTTAACAGCACTTTGAGAATGAATATCGCGCTGGAATTCCTCGATGTCCAGTCCAGCACTTTTTGCATTTTCTAGCAGCACATGTTCACTTGTCACATCTTGCTGATGGCAAAAAAGTGATTCTTGAATGAGACGCAGAAACTTCATTCCGCATTTTCTGCCTTGAAGCTCAGCCGCTTTTAATGCAAGCGAGGCGAGGTAGGGTGAAGTCACAATTTGTTCGGACAGCATTTGTTCTTTTTTGGTCTGAGTTTTGGTAGCAAATTTCCCCCATGCTTCGGTCAGTAAATGCTTTTTTCGTTTTCGATTCAATGCATTAATACTAGAACTTGTCACCGTTCGTAAAGTGAAAAAACGGCCGTACTTCATTTTCAATTTTTTAATGGATGGCTCTAATAACCAGCAGTCTGGACTTAGAGGGTCAATGAATACATAGATTTCAATCGGCTTTTGAGGATGTCCGTGACAGTGTGAGAAATATTGATCGTGCGTATTGCAGCTCAAGATCGTCCATCCTTTTCAGGTGTTTGATTGACCATATGACGAGCCGTTAGAGAAAGCCGCTCAAATAAAAAGTCACGAATATCGCCGGTTAATCCTACTTGATCCATCGCATCCTCCATGCATTCAAGCCATGCGTCAGCCCGCTCCTCAGTAATCGGAAAAGGGAGATGTCTCGCCCGCAGCATAGGGTGGCCATGCTCCTCTGTATAAAGCGGGGGTCCGCCTAAATATTGAGTTAAAAACTGTTTTTGTTTTCTTGCTGTTTCTTTTAAGTCATCCGGGAAAATAGGATGAAGCAAAGGATGACACTTTACATTTTCATAAAAAGTATCAACAAGTTGCGATAGAAGTTCCTCTCCAACCGCTTCGTAAGGTGCGTTAAACGATTGTACCATGTTGACTACTCCTTTTACTCGTAGTTAATAGGATGAAGCGCCCTATTGTGAATTCATTTATTTCAAAAGTGATATTCAGTTTGTTCTATTTTATTGTTTCTATTCTTGTATACTTATTTTAACAACCTCAACTCAATTCCACAAACAAACCGCTTTGGTCTATTGGAAATAAGGGGTGAGGCGGGTTCCGTGATCAATTGACCATATCATAACACATTCAGTCAAAAAAGGGTGAAAAGCGACATACAAAAAACCGAAGAGGTTATTCTCTTCGGTTTAAGCGAAATATTGCGCTGTGATTTTCTTTACATAATTTTGTGTTTCTTTAAATGGTGGTATGCCACCGTATTTATCAACATTTCCTGAGCCTGCATTATAAGCAGCTAAGGCAAGTGAGACATTTCCATTATATTTCTGAAGCATTTGTTTTATATACTTCGTGCCGCCTTCGATATTTTGGGCCGCATCAAAGGCATTATTCACACCAAGTGACTTAGCAGTAGATGGCATAAGCTGCATGAGGCCAAGTGCGCCTGCATGACTGACCGCATTCGTACGATAGCCGGATTCTTGCTTGATGACCGCATGAATCAGCTTCTCTGGAACGCCATGCTTTTGAGCCATTTGTGACACGATTTGATTAATTTCTTTTGATGATGAGCCGTTTGAAACAGCCTTTTGAAGCGGCGGCGTGTAGCTGTTGTTTAAGACATTACCAATGCCGTTCGCTGTATTCAATTGAGCGTCATTCGCATATGAAGATGGAGATTGAAGCTGCTCACTGCCAGCGATAGCAGACAAGTATGGGTTTGTACGCGCGTATTGCGTGTTCGGAGCCGTTGATGGGTCCGTTCCCATAAACGCAGAAATAGAAAGCGGCAGGCGTGATAATTCTGATCCGCCTAAAAAATCTTGCAGCAGCGACTGAAATGAAGCTTGTGCATTCGATTCTTGGCCGGCCGGTATTTGTGTTTGTCCAGGGTCTAATTGTAACGTTTTAAGCGCTTGAAGCTGCATAAAGGATTGAAGTTGATTGACGTTCATCATGTTCCTCCTTCAAGGAATTCATCTATTCTGTGTTTTCATTTTCTCTTCATAAAAACGTACGACTTTGTTTTTCGTGTTTCGTACAGGGATTTGGAATTTTTGGAGCAATGCGGAGAATGCGGCTTGTCCGATTTCCAGGTCGCTCACTTCAAATTCAAGTTCATAGTCCTCTACTGTTAAATATCGGCTGTGATCCAAAACAATTAAGCCTTCTTTGATCATTTTTTCAGCTCTTGATGTTTCAAGTGAACCAAAATACACAATTTGATCCTTTTGAATGTTCAGATGGTCTAACCTGTCAGCTACTTCACCTTCTGGCAGCTGAAAATCGTCAAGGCTTGAAGGAGGAGAGATCGTTTGGTGGGTTTCGAGCAAGCCTATTTCGTGTGGTTCCTTTAACGTGAGAACCCACTGACCGTCTTTTTCTCTCATTCTTAGTGCAGCGAATTGAGATTTTATATCAAATTGAGGTGTATCAAAGTAATAGTTGGTTTGTGTGTGAAAATCCGAATCCTTCAATTGAAAATGTTGTTTCAGCTGTTCAAATTCTTCTTTCATTAACAATTGCTTTAGCTCTATTTCAATTTCCTGTGCCATTTTGACATCAACCTTTCATTTAGAGGAAATATGATTATTGTACACGAAGTGTGTTCATCATGTAAAAGACTGTTTTTATCTCTTATTTCTCTTTCCACATGTGCCAAAATAAATGGAGAATCATGTGAAAGGATCATTTATAAGAAGAAAATAGGATTTTCTCAAAAAGTTCGGTTTATCAATATTGAACTTGATATGATAAAATAAAGCTGTACTTTGTTGTAAAGGAGATCATGATGCAAAACCGAATTGAAATCACAGAAGCAACTTTAAAAGAAGACAGGCTAATTTTGACGACCACGTCAGAAGAGCAAATCCAAAAAGCAAAAGCATCAGGACAAATGCTTGTTGATTCTGATCACTTTGCGTTCGTTTACATACTTGAAAACGAGGAGTCCTTTTCGTATCTTATCTTAGGGGAACATACATGGGCTCCATTAAAAGAAGCAATGAATCTTGACATCCCTGTCTATTTGGCAGCGGGAGAACATTCGTTAGAACTCATTCAGCTTCATCAAGAATTACATTATTTAATCGACAATATTAAAGACAATGCCAATTACGGAGATATGGAAGAGAAAGTGAAGAGCACATTCCTCTGAAATAATTAGGTATATGGAATTGGGGGAAGTTTCATGGACAAAAAACAATGGGATCAATTCCTCGCACCGTATAAACAAGCAGTCGAAGAATTAAAAGTGAAACTAAAAGGCATTCGAAAGCTGTATGAATTCGAGGATGACCATTCACCAGTAGAATTTGTCACAGGCCGAGTGAAACCTGTTGCCAGCATATTAGAAAAGGCAAAGCGTAAAAACATCCCGATGCATGAAATTGAAACGATGCAGGATATTGCTGGGCTTCGCATTATGTGCCAGTTTGTAGAAGACATACAAGTGGTGAAAAAAATGCTCCAGTCACGAAAAGACTTTGTGGTTGTTGATAAACGCGACTATATTGCAGAACATAAAGAAAGCGGATACCGTTCGTACCACCTTGTTGTGTTATATCCGCTGCAAACGATCAGCGGAGAGAAGCAGCTCCTCGTCGAAATCCAAATTCGTACACTTGCGATGAACTTTTGGGCGACCATTGAGCATTCTCTGAATTATAAATATAGCGGGAATATCCCGGAGAAAGTCAAGCTGCGCCTTCAAAGAGCTTCTGAGGCAGCATCTCTTCTTGATGATGAGATGTCTGAAATTAGAGGGGAAATTCAAGAAGCACAAGTGGCATTTTCCCGGAAAAAGAAAAATGACAGCTGACCTGAGCTTGATCAAATATGATGCTGCCCTCTCATAGCAGCAAGGTGGAAAAGGAGAAGAATTCATGAAATTTGCAGTTTCTTCGAAAGGGAATTCTGTATCTGACACACTCAAAAATAAAATTCAGACCTACTTATTGGATTTCGGGATGGAACTCAACGAAGAGGAACCGGATCTTGTCATTACGGTTGGTGGAGACGGCACCCTTCTTTATGCGTTTCACCGTTATAGCGACCGTCTGAATGAAACAGCTTTTGTCGGTGTTCATACAGGTCATCTTGGTTTTTATGCTGACTGGGTGCCAAGTGAAATTGAAAAACTCGTCTTAGCTATTGCGAAAACGCCTTATCACATTGTGGAATATCCGATCTTAGAAGTCATTGTCAGATACAACGACGGCGGCAGAGAAGAGAAATATTTAGCAATGAATGAATGTACGATTAAAAGTATGGAAGGGACGCTTGTGGCAGATGTTGAAATTAGGGGTCAGCTGTTTGAAACATTCAGAGGTGACGGTCTTTGTCTGTCTACACCGTCTGGCAGTACAGCCTATAATAAAGCACTTGGAGGCGCCATTATTCATCCTTCCATTAGAGCCATTCAGCTGGCAGAAATGGCTTCAATCAACAACAGAGTGTTTCGAACGGTCGGTTCACCGCTTATTTTGCCAGACCACCATACTTGTGTCATTAAACCGATGAATGATGTCGATTTTCAAGTAACCATTGATCATTTGACGCTGCTACATAAGGACGTCAAATCCATTCAATGCCGGGTAGCCGATGAGAATGTCCGTTTTGCCCGATTTAGACCATTTCCGTTTTGGAAAAGGGTGCAAGATTCCTTTATCGGAAAAGGAGAATAAGAAAGAGGTCGTTCTCGCTGGAATACTTTACGCTAAACAAAACCATGACAGCCAAAGAAGAAGGGCTGCTTTTAAAGGATTATTTAATAGATCTTGGCATTTCGAAAAGGATGCTGACGGATATTAAATTTGATGGCGGTGATCTCCTCATTAATGGAGAGCATGTGACTGTGAGATACAAGCTGCATAACGGAGACAGGCTCACCATTTTATTCCCAGAGGAAAAAGTGAGTGAAGGGCTGAAGCCTGCTCCGATTCCGCTTGATATTTTATTTGAGGATGAGCATGTCCTTGTGCTGAATAAAAAGCCATATATCCCGTCCATTCCTTCTCGGGAACACCCAGAGCACAGTATTGCGAATGGATTGCTGCACCATTATGCAGAGCAGTCTGTTCGGCTGACGGTTCATTTGGTGAACCGCCTTGATCGTGATACATCGGGCGTCATGCTCGTGGCCAAGCATCGCTTTGCCCACAGCCTTTTATCAAAGGCGCAAAAAAGTGGAGCGGTCAAACGAACATACAGAGCGTTTACACATGGCATGATCTCGGAAAAGTATGGAACCATTCGTGCAAAAATTGCCCGAAAAGGAGATAGTATCATCGAGCGAATGGTCGATGATACTGGACAGGAAGCAGTGACGCATTTTACATTGCGAGCGGTGGACGCTGAGTTGAACATGTCAGATGTGGCTCTATCACTTGAAACTGGGAGAACACATCAAATTCGTGTTCATATGAAGTATCTTGGTCACCCGCTCATCGGAGATACGCTATATGGCGGAACGAGTGAGCGGATGGACCGTCAGGCACTGCATAGTGAGACTCTTGTCTTTCCTCATCCGATGACTGGGGAGGAAATGACATTCTCGGCTCCGCTTCCTGAAGACATGAAATCATGCTGCTTTAAATAGAGAAACCCGGCTACCTGCAAGCGCAGGACCGGGTTTTTTTATGATGTGAATTGCTGAAACCTTGAATCGTCATAAGGCATAGAGGAAGGAACAGAGACCGTTTCAAGCTCAGGATATGTGAGGGCAGACAGCCGGTGGCCAAATACGCAGCCTGTATCAATATTGACGGTTCTGCCAACGAATCGGGGTTCTTTCACTGGTGTATGTCCGTATACAATCCACGGTTTTCCGCGATATTCCTTTGCCCAATCCTTCCGCACAGGTCGTCCATCTGGCCATGTTTCTCCTGTGACCGCGCCAAATAATAGATAGGATCGCATCTGTTTGTTCGGCTTTCTTCCAATGTCCTTTTCCTTCATCGCTGCGTGAGCAATAATCAGTTCATCAGGAATGAGTACATCGTAAAGCGGAGCCTTCTCAAATAGCTGCTTAAATTCATGTGACAATTTGGTTTGTTCATGAAGGGGCAGCTTTTTTATTTCGTTCACTGTGGTTTCGATGCCATGAAGTAATTTCACGGGATTTCCTTTCAAATAGCGATAAAGCTTAAAGCAATGGTTGCCAGGTACGTAGCGGATCGCGCCGTGTGCGTAGGCATGAATGACAAATCGCATCACATCTACTGACTGAGGGCCTCGATCTGTTAAATCACCGACAAGGGCTAGCGTTCTCTTATCAGGATGGACGGGTAATCCATGTTTGAGCTCGTATCCTAGTTTGTGTATGAGGGTAAGCAGCTCTTCGTAGCAGCCGTGGATATCTCCAATGATATCAAATTTCATAAGATTTCCTCCTGATCTTTCTCATCCATTCACCGGGGTTAAAGAAGTTTGAATTTTAGAACATATAACGAATGGCTTTCTTTTCATTTAGGCAATTGTTAGAATCAATGCTTTAACGTAAAACTTAAAAGATTAAACATCAATGTTAGGAGGCTTTAGCCAATGGAGCATACATCTGTTTCATCACTCGTTGTCGTTATTATTGTCGCCTTTTTCACCCCACTTTTATTGCACCGATTTAAGCTGACCATTCCGGTCGTTGTTGCTGAAATCATCATGGGGCTCATCATTGGAAAAAGCGGTCTTCAACTGGTAGTTGAACATGATGCATGGTTAGACACGTTATCCATGCTCGGTTTTATTTTTCTGATGTTTTTAAGTGGACTTGAAATAGATTTTTCTTCTTTTGAGTCAAAGAAGAAAGCACGAGAACTGCCAAATGGTCTAAAAGAACCAAATACGTTTAAGGCAGCCACGATTATTTTTCTTGGCGTATTTAGTATTTCTTTTATCCTGTCCTATGCGTTTGTACTTGCAGGGTTTATCCAAAATGCCTTTTTAATGACACTCATTATATCGACCATCTCATTAGGGGTCGTGGTTCCCACCTTAAAAGAGGAAAAGTTAATGCAGACGAATATCGGTCAAATCATCTTGCTTGTCGCCGTCATTGCTGATTTGGTGACGATGATTTTACTTGCTGTGTTTTCCTCCATTTATGGCGATGGTACAGGGAATATGTGGCTTCTGCTCTTATTATTTGCTGCGGGCATTCTGCTTTATTTATTTGGCCGCGTATTTAAGACAAAGTCGATTTTTCAGTCCATGTCAAAAGGGACCGTGCAAATTGGGACAAGGGCGATCTTTACTCTCATTATAGTCTTAGTTGCCTTATCTGAATCACTCGGTGCTGAAAATATTCTTGGGGCGTTTTTAGCGGGCGTACTTGTGTCCCTTCTTTCGCCGAATAAAGAGCTTGTCCAGCAGCTGGATTCATTTGGCTACGGATTTTTGATCCCCATCTTCTTTGTGATGGTCGGAGTGGATTTAAATATATGGGCACTGTTCAAGGACCCAACCATTATGATCATGATCCCGCTGCTGTTTATTGCATTACTGGTTAGTAAGCTCATCCCGATTCTTTATTTGAAAAAATGGTATGACATGAAAAAAGTGATCGGTTCTGGCTTTTTATTAACATCGACGCTATCACTCGTCATTGCAGCTGCGACGATAGGGGAGCGGCTCGGAGTCATTGACCATAAAATGTCTGGAGCGCTGATTCTAGTCGCGGTACTGACGAGTATTTTAACGCCTGTTTGGTTTAAAGCGCTGTTTAAAAAAGAACAAGCTGCGAGCCATAAAAAACGTGTGACCTTTATTGGTGCAAATCAGCTGACCTTACCTGTCACACTTGATTTACATCAGAATGAATATGATATTCGGATTTTACATGTCTTTCAAGAAAATAAAGAAGCGCTGCTTGCTGACTCCATCTTTGAAGTCGAATCGATTGAAGAGTACGACGATGAGACGCTGCGAAAGGCAGGCGTTGGCCAGGAGGATGTCCTCGTCGTCGCAACAGGCAGTGAGACGAAAAATAAGGAAATTGCTTTATTTGCAAAGGAAGAAGGAGCGAAACAAGTCATTGCTAGTGTCAACAAAGCTGAGACAGAGCTGACATTGAAGGAAGCAGGCATTGATACGTTTTCTAATTTCCTATCATCTAAAACGGTGCTAAGAGCCTTGATTGAAGCACCGGATGCGATTCGATTATTAACAAATGAGGATACTTCTTTGTATCAAATTCAAATGAACAATCATCGTTATCACAATGTCATGCTGAGGGAATTTCCGTTTACCGGTGATTTGGTCTTTGTCCGTATTTTCAGAGGGGTAGACAGCTTAGTACCACATGGAGATACGACGCTTAAAAGCGGCGACCGTGTGCTTGTGTCAGGCTCTCGTGAGTATGTGGCAGGACTAAGAGCCCAATTAGAGTAAGAATGAACCCTTGACCAATGAACAATTCCTGATTAAGATAGAAGTACAACATCATATATTTGATCCACTAGGGGAGTCCTTTAAAAGGGCTGAGATAAAAGTGTCGACTTTTAGACCCTCATTACCTGAACAGGTTCATACCTGCGTAGGGAAGTGGTGCGGTTTTTGACTATGCTTTTTACAAATTCCAAGCCACTTTCCACGCGGAAAGTGGCTTTTTTATATGGAAAAACAGGAGGAGAGAAACATGACGTTTTCAACTGAATGTAAAGAAGCAGCAGCAACATGGTGGAATGGAAGCTTCACACACCCATTTGTCAAAGGGATTGGAGATGGCACGCTTTCACTCGATCGTTTCACGTATTATGTGATGCAGGATTCATATTATTTAACTCATTTTGCAAAGGTGCAAGCATATGGCGCAGCGATTAGTGAGGACTTACATACGACGGGCAGAATGGCGTATCATGCGCAGGGTACGTATGAAGCAGAGCTGTCGCTGCATAGAAAGTTCACAGAGCTTTTGCAGATTTCAGATGAAGCCATCGAGAACTTTAAGCCTTCTCCCACTGCTTATGCGTATACCTCTCATATGTACCGATCTGTGAAAAGCGGGCGATTTGAAGAGATTTTAGCCGCGTTATTGCCGTGCTACTGGCTATATTATGAGGTGGGTGAAAAGCTGAAACAAACCACACCTGACCATCCGATTTATCAGGAATGGATTTTGACATATGGAGGGGATTGGTTTAAGGAGCTCGTCTTTGAACAGGTCAACCGCTTTGATGAACTAGCCGAAAAAGCGTCAGAACAAGTACGGGCCAATATGAAAGAAAATTTTGTGATTTCAAGCTATTACGAGTACCATTTCTGGGAAATGGCGTATCAAAAAGAAACATGGCAAACAGCATGCTTAGATGGGGTTGGTGCAAATGGAACTCCACGCAGTGACAAATGATTCGCTTCCTGTGGATGAACTGATCAAACAAATAAAAGCCATCGCACCTGAAGTGGATTTTATTCATATCCGGGAACGGTCTAAAACAGCAAGTGAGCTTGTTGATCTCGTGAAAAGACTCTTTTTAGAAGGTGTACCGAAAGAGAAGCTCATCATCAACGACAGAGTAGACGTTGCACTGCTCACCAATATTCACCGGGTACATCTCCCAGGCCATAGCTTTTCGCCAAAAGAGCTGCGGCAAAAATTCCCTCACCTTCATGCGGGTGTCTCTGTTCATTCGATAGAAGAAGCGAAAGCAGCGGAGAAAAATGGAGCAGAGTATGTCATGTTTGGGCACGTATATGACACCACTTGTAAACCAGGACTTCAGGCAAGAGGCGTACAGCTTGTGAAAGAACTGACATCTGCACTGTCTATTCCAGTGGTGGCGATCGGTGGATTGACACCTGACCGCATTCCAGAATTGAAACACGCGAATGTGAAAGGGATTGCTGTCATGTCTGGAATTTTTACTCATCATCAGCCGCGCATGATGGCACAAGCATTTTCTAAACAGGTAAAGGAGCATCCTTATGAAGAAGCATTATGACGTTGCAATCATTGGTGGTGGAATCATAGGGATGTCCATTGCCTATCACCTTGCAAAAGCAGGAAAGCATGTCGTCTTACTTGAGGCGAATGAGGTAGGGAAGCAAACGACAAGTGCGGCTGCTGGGATGCTCGGTGCACATGCTGAAGGAGAGGGTCATGAGGATATTTTTTTTCAAGCAGGCAGAGCAAGCCAGGCATTGTACGAGAAGTTAAAAGTCGATCTACAGCATGAATCTGGCATTGATATTCGGACATCAGCGGGCGGTATCATGAAGGTAGCCTTTACAGAAGAAGAGAAACAAGCACTTTGCCGGATGCAGTATTTGTCTACATTTGATTGGCTGGACGCAAGCAGCGTAAAAAAATGCATGCCTCAAATGGCAGATAACATCTTAGGAGCAGGTTTGATTAAAGAGGATGTTCATGTCGAACCTTATGCGGTATGCCGGGCATTTTGGCAGGCGGCGGTAAGGTTCGGGGCAGATGTGAAAGAATGTACACCCGTGATCGAAGTGAAGCGGGAGAAAGAAGCGTTAGCGATTAGAACAACGAAGGGAACATTCACATGTGATGATCTGACTGTAGCGAGTGGTGTATGGTCTGGCCGTTTTTTTGAAGAGCTTGGATTAACTCATTCTCTTTATCCAGTAAAGGGGGAGTGTGTGTCTGTATGGAATAATGGTCCAGCACTCGCGCACACCATTTACCATGATCATTGTTATATCGTTCAACGAGATAGCGGCAAACTGGTCGTTGGTGCAACGATGAAGCCAAACGAATGGCAGGCTGTTCCAACGCTTGGCGGCATCGAAGCTGTGATTCAAAAGGCGTCTCAGCTTATGCCTTCGATCAAGGAGATGCCGATTGATCAGTGCTGGGCTGGTCTTCGCCCGGCGACAAGCGACCGGCATCCCTACATTGGAAGACACCCAGAAGATCAGCGTATTCTTTTTGCTGCAGGGCATTACAGAAATGGCATTTTACTTGCCCCGATTACTGGAGAGATCATTCGCGACCTGATATTGGGTGAACCGGTCAAAAAGGAATGGTTTCACGCGTTTCGTATTGGCCGAAAGGAGGCACTGTTTGTATGAAAATTCAATTGAATGGCAGAATCGTTGATTTCGATCAAGAGAATGGAACGATCTATGATCTGCTATCAGCCTATCAGCTTGAAAATAGAGTAGTGATCGTGGAAAAGAACCAAGAAATTATTGACAAAGAAGCGTTTCAACAAGTAAAAATTCAATCTAATGACACGATTGAAATCGTTCACTTTGTAGGAGGAGGATGACAACATGCTGCACATTGGCGGAAAAACATTCACATCAAGATTATTACTTGGTACAGGGAAGTATCCATCATTTGAAGTTCAAAAAGAAGCCGTGAACGTATCAGAAGCAGAAATTTTAACCTTTGCTGTGAGAAGAATGAACATTTTCGAAGCATCTCAGCCTAATTTTTTGGAGCAGCTTGATTTATCAAAATATACGCTGCTTCCGAATACAGCTGGTGCAAGTACTGCGGAAGAGGCAGTTCGTATTGCTCGTTTAGCGAAGGCTTCTGGACTGTGTGACATGATCAAGGTAGAAGTCATTGGCTGCTCAAGGTCTCTTCTGCCAGATCCAGTCGAAACGTTAAAAGCATCTGAAAGGCTATTGGAAGAAGGGTTTATCGTGCTGCCATATACATCTGATGATGTGGTGCTGGCGAGAAAATTAGAAGAGCTCGGTGTCCATGCCATCATGCCGGGTGCTTCTCCGATTGGTTCAGGGCAAGGCTTACTAAACCCTCTGAATCTCTCATTTATTATTGAGCAGGCGAAGGTACCGGTGATTATTGATGCTGGTGTAGGCTCTCCAAAGGATGCAGCTTATGCGATGGAGCTAGGGGCTGACGCTGTATTACTGAACACAGCTGTGTCTGGTGCAAAGGACCCTGTGAAAATGGCAAAAGCCATGAAACTGGCGATTGAATCAGGAAGACTAGGCTTCGAGGCAGGACGGATTCCTTTGAAAAACTATGGGACAGCAAGCAGTCCGCAGGAAGGAATGCCGGCATTTTGAGCACACGTTATTCGCGCCAAGAGCTCTTTCAGCCAATCGGCACAGAGGGGCAAAAGCGGTTAAAAGACTCAAAGGCTGTCATTATTGGTGCAGGGGCACTTGGAACAGCTAGTGCTGAAATGCTCGTTCGTGCTGGCGTTGGATCTGTCACCATTTTGGATCGAGATTATATTGAATGGAGCAACCTTCAGCGACAGCAGCTTTACACGGAGCAAGATGTGCATGATCGGCTGCCAAAGGCTGTGGCGGCTGAAAAAAGACTCAAGCAGGTGAACAGTGACGTGCATGTCAAAGGAATTGTCATCGATGTGACCGCTCAACATATTGATGAACTTGTCAGCGGGGCTTCGATTATCGTGGATGCAGCGGATAATTTTGAGGTGAGGATGATTGCAAATGATGCTGCTGTCAAACATCAAATTCCGTTCCTTTACGGAGCCTGTGTAGCCAGCTACGGTATTCAATTCACTGTGATTCCTGGTGAGACGCCATGTTTACACTGCCTGCTTGAACATTTACCCGCACAAGGCATGACCTGTGATACAGCCGGTATCATTAGTCCAGTGGTGCAGCAGGTGGCGGCATATCAAGTGGCAGATGCCCTTAAATATTTAACAGGCCATCAAGTGACGCCAATTTTAAGATCCTTTGATTTATGGACCAATGAACGATCTGACATCCGATCAGCCAGTTCCTTAAAGAAGAAGCAATGTCCAAGCTGTGGGCTGAAGACATATCCTTTTCTCTCCTATGACAAGAGAGCGAAGGCAGATGTACTATGCGGCCGCAATACGGTACAAATCCGCAGTGCTGCTGAAATCCCGCCGCCATTACACGAAGTGGCTATTCGCTTAAAGAAAGCAGGAATGGATGTGCTTGAAAATCCGTATTTACTTTCTTGTCAAAAGGATGAATATAAGCTTGTTTTATTTAAAGATGGCAGAGCACTTGTACATGGTACAAATGATATGGCCAAAGCAAGAACCATTTATCATCAATGGATTGGCTAATGAGAGGTGTGATGAAATGACGATCAAAAAAGCATTCACAATCGCGGGTTCTGATTCGGGCGGCGGAGCTGGCATTCAGGCAGATTTGAAAACCTTTCAGGAGCTCGGTGTATATGGAATGTCTGCGATTACAGCGATTACAGCGCAAAACACACTTGGCGTTCACGGGATATATCCACTTTCAATCGAGGCGTTAGAGCGCCAAATAGATGCAGTGGCAGAAGATTTACGGCCAGATGCCGTCAAAACAGGAATGCTGTGGAGTGCCGAAATGATCAATACGGTTGCTGAAAAAACGGTTCAATATGAGATGAAGCTGATTGTCGATCCAGTCATGATCGCAAAGGGAGGGGCTTCTTTATTAAATGAAGATGCGGTCTCTGCGTTGAAAACACACTTGCTGCCTGTCAGCTATGCCGTAACGCCGAATCTTCCTGAGGCAGAAGTGCTGACAGGCATGCGCATTCAGACAAAAGAGGATCGCTATCTAGCAGCGGAACGTCTATATGAGCTTGGTACGAAACATGTCGTGATCAAAGGGGGACACGGCCCCTCTGGCGGTATGATAACAGATCTGTTGTATGATGGAAAAGGCTTTATAGAAGTCACAAACGAACATATTGATACCCCACATACACATGGCACAGGCTGCACGTTTGCAGCGGCATTAACAGCTGAAATTGCGAAAGGATACTCCATGAGAGAGGCTTTTGAAACAGCAGAAACCTTTGTCCATGAAGCCATCAAATTCCCTTTGAATATTGGAGCTGGACATGGACCTACCAACCATTTTGCTTATCAGCAAAACAGGCTCAAACGATAAGAGAATCGAACCGTCTTCACTTGCGAGGACGGTTTTTTGATGAAAAAGAAACTTTCTTTCAGCGGAAATTGTCATTCTCTCATGATCTGTGATAATATTATGATCAGGTACTAATACTATGTCTTGAAAAAATAGGAGGCTTTATTACATATGAACTTTTCTTTAGAAGGCCGTAATATCGTGGTGATGGGTGTTGCCAATAAACGAAGCATCGCTTGGGGAATTGCCCGCTCACTTCACGAAGCTGGAGCTCGTTTGATTTTTACTTATGTTGGAGATCGTCTTGCTGAATCTGTAAAAGAACTTGCAAGCACACTTGAGCGCAATGATTCAATCATTCTTCCATGTGACGTGACAAGTGACGAAGAGATTGAAAAATGTTTCGCTACAATTAAAGAAAAAGTACAAGTCATTCATGGCGTTGCGCATGCGATTGCATTTGCAAACAAAGAAGAGCTTGTCGGTGAATACTTAAACACGAACCGTGAAGGTTTCCTTTTGGCGCACAACATTAGTGCATACTCATTAACAGCTGTAGCAAAAGCAGCACGTCCATTGATGACAGAAGGTGGAAGCATCGTCACGCTTACATACCTAGGAGGAGAGCGTGTGGTATCTAACTACAACGTAATGGGTGTAGCGAAAGCAGCACTTGAAGCAAGTGTGAAATACTTAGCAGCTGATTTAGGCGCAGAAGGTATCCGTGTGAACAGTATTTCTGCTGGTCCAATTCGTACGCTGTCTGCAAAAGGCATCAGCGGCTTTAATACAATCCTGAAGGATATTGAAGAACGTGCACCGCTTCGCCGTACAACGACTCCTGAAGAAGTTGGCGATACAGCTCTATTCTTATTCAGTGATCTATCACGCGGCATGACAGGTGAGAATCTGCATGTTGATTCTGGCTTCCATATCATTGCCCGCTAAACGAATTATTGACTTGCAGCATACCAAAGATGGTATGCTGTTTTTTATTTTTCTTCTGATTTGAGACATCTGCTCATATATATAAGGAATGAATCATTCGGGAGGGATTAGTATGTCAAATAAAGGTGATGAGAACCAGAAGCCGCTTATGTATATTGTTCAGCCGAGCTATGATGAATCAATGCCGGCCATGCAAAATATCGTGAGAAAGCGAAAGAAATCAGAAAAACCGCAAGAAAGTCATCAGAGTGCAAAAGACGTGATCGAAGAAAGCACGCACGAGGAACCCGTGGCTCAAGAAATAGAGAAGAAAAAAGAAGTCGGGCCGCCTGAACTTCAGCAAGAACAAGACATCACACAAGAAGCAGAACTTGTACAAGAACAAGACATCACACAAGAAGCAGAACTTGCACAAGAACAAGACATCACACAAGAAGCAGAGCTTACACAAGAACAAGACATCACACAAGAACCAGAACTTATACAAGAACGAAAACCCCAGCGAAAAGAGGAAAAGCCGCCAGAAGGTGTATTTCATGAAACAAAAGAAGAACCTAGAAGAAAACGAGTGAAAAAGCCTTTAAGTCAGATGAGTATTGACGAAAAAGTCGATTTTCTCACAAGCCTGCCTCATAATATGCCAAGAGCCCTTTGCCTGATTGAAGCTGATGGTAAAACATATAGAGGGATTATCATGGATCGAAAAGAAGATCTAGTGGTCATTCGAACAGCGGGCGGGGGAAATCCAGTTGAATTAGCAATAGATGAAATTTCCTCGATTCATCCGCTTGGCTTTTAACGAATAAAAAAAGTCCCATAGAGGGACTTTTTTTGTTAGCAGTTACGGTTGATGAGTCGTGGATTTAAGCACTCGATTGCGCAGAAGCAGTCAAGATCTACTTCAATGCAGTACTTCGATTTTTCTAATCGGAACACATCACATACGGAATCTTTATCTGTAAAATCTAAAATATGACGGTCTTTGTCAAATGCGATAAGCAAGCTGAGTGTTGCGCAGTGATCAGAGATGTGTTCGACTCTGAAAAATGCAGTGCTGAAGCAAGGACCTGCATCTACTTCTCCGACGTTTCCGAATGCGACGAATGGTTTTGATTTGGATGTAAAGAGAACAAACGGGACAGTGTCACCTAATGAATGTGATGGAGAAAGGAGATTGCTGTAACAGCTGGTCGGGCAATCTTCTTCGACGGCATTTTGTAAGTCGTTAATATTTTCAACAGCCTCTGCTACACAGCTCCATGAATGTTTGCGGCTCATATTCAACCCTCCTATACTAGGAAATTTGTTTGAGTGTTTGAGCACTGTCATCATCTACAAGCTTTTTTGTTTTGCCGGTTGATACTTCTACTTTCAATCAATGCGGAAGCGGCAGCTCTTATGCTGACTGCTCCGCATGATTGGCTGTCATTCGTAAGGAAGGGGATGCTTTGACTCATGACAAGTTAGGTCAACGGACGATTGGTTTAGCCGTGGTGATGATGCTTTTTATCTTTCGATGGCATGACTCTGTCGACAAGCTCTGGGTTTAAACATTGGATCGCACAGAAGCAGTTTAGATCAACCTCAATACAAAAGTCCGTTTTTTCTAGACCAAAGAAGTCAGGGTCACAAGGGTGACACACGCTTAGCGTATGTCCGTGTACATCAACAGGTCTTAATACAGATAACGTAGCACAGCAGTCGTGTAATTTTTCAACCCGGAAGAAAATGGATTCGAAGCATTGGCAATCGTCAACAAATCCTCCAATGTTTCCGAAAGTAGAAAACAATCCGCCCTTTTTATCAAAAATTAAAAACGGAATTGTATCTTTTCCAGAAACTGTCGGGCTTAATAAATTACTGTAGCAGCTCGTAGGACACTTATCTTCTACAGCTTCCTGCTCTGCTAAAATCTTATCAACCGCATCGCATACACAGTTTTCATCATGTCGGCCATGGTGTTTTCCGCAGCTCATGGATTTCAGCTCCTTTAACAAGGTATTTGACTTTAGTCCTTAACAACATATGTATGCGCCCTCTAGTTGGTGTGGGTAAATGACTATTTATATTTGTTGTATTTTTATAAAAGGAAAAGCAGAGCTTTTCGCTCTGCTTTTGGACATTAGAGGATACCAATTGCAACGATTGTCGCAACAAGAGTTTGAGTAAGTGTTTGAATCGCGATCGAGATATCCGCATCGATTGTCGATACTGTAACGTTTCTTGAATTTTCGATGACAAGTTTCTGGCGGTTTGTTTGTTTGTGAGTAGCGGCTTGTAAAAGATCTTGTGTGACGCGGTCAGCCAGATCACCGTCTGCGATTGAGATATTTGTAATGGTGATGATCGCTGTTTGAACAGCTACTTGGATAGATGCTGCAACCTGTGCATCAACAGAAGAGACGTTAATGTCACAAGAGTCTCTGACGATAATGACTTCCTCAGATGTCTGCTTTGTGAAGCTTACTTGATCAAATTCTTGTAAGACATCTTCATCATCATAATAGTGGCCATCACAAACTGCTTTTCTTTCATAGTTGTAATCGCCGTGGTGTCCGTGGTGTCCGTGGTGTCCGTGGTGTGTACAGTTACGATCTAGAGCGACCCAAGAATATGGTTTAGAATCCATTTCTATTCCTCCTTCCGTTTACTTTATTAAATGCTGGAATGCGTGGTTTTGTCTCGGGCATTTACCCTAGCAGGCAACCCATTTTTATTTAATCGTTATTACGCTGCGCATCACGGCGCTGCTGAATACGATCTCGAAGTGAATTTCGTTTTGGACGTACTTTTGGTTCAGGCTGTACTTCTTCCGGATGTTTTGCTGCCTCAGCCTGCCTTTTTTTCTCCTGCTGCTGTTCTACGAAATCATTTGCTTTCTTTTGCAAGTCCTCCACTAATTTCAAAATCATTCTTCTTTGATCATCTGAGATATTTGCTTTCTGATCATCTGTGATATTGTTTTTGTTTAACACATCACTTACAAGAAGACTCGTTAATGGATCAACATCAGTATTGATTTGAAACTCCTTTTTTTCGTTCTCTTCAGCCACGATGATTTCACCTCTTTCATACGTCATGTTAGAAAAGAAAGGGTCAAAGAATGCCGGCTTCAACTAAGAGTACATTCAATGTTTGAGTGAGAATTTGGACGGAGTTCATAATGGATGCATCTGATAATGTAATCGTAATGTTATAGCAGTTGATGATTTGAATCACAGTTTTCTTTTGGACTGTCACTTGTTGTGTGGATAAAAGCTGATCTGTGATGTCTGCAGCCAATTCATCGTCTGGTACAAGAAGTTGAATTAAAAGAGTAATGATTGTCGTTACGGTCGCTTGAAGGGAGAGTGCAGCTGTTACATCTGTTTTATGAATTGTGACATTTTCGGAATCTTTGATCTCAATGAAATCATCATAACTGCTGATTAATTCGTTTAACAGTTGTGTGTATAATAAATCAGCACTTTCTTCAATAGACAATACTTTCACTCCTTTCTTATCTATACATTATTTAATGCAGCAGAGGCTCAAGGTGGAATCGGAAAGCGTGAAAAAGTACAACCCAATTTTATTTCCGATCGATTCATCATGGCGGTCTTTCTTTTTGCATATATAAAGAAAGGACGCAAAAAAGAAGAAAAAAGGAGGTGGAGGCTCCTGAGTGGTGCTTTGTCATTTGTCGTGTTTGCCCTCGCATCCTTTAGACTGACGAGGCTGATTGTGTTTGATACCATTACTGCTCCTTTCCGCCGTTTATTTCATGAAGAACAGGAAGAGGTCAATGAACAAGGTGAAGTGGAGACATATATCATCATTAAAGGTAAAGGGCTGCGGTCTTGGGTAGGAGAGCTGTTAAGCTGTTATTGGTGTACTGGCATGTGGTGCACTGCTGCTTTACTTCTGATATACATACTATTTCCTGTCATCAGCATGTGGCTTAATTTACTATTAGCAATTGCCGCGGCAGCAGGCATTATTGAAGCGATCGTCTCAAAGCTGGTGAAATAAACAGGCATACTGATCAGACACGCTTTCAAAAAATGCATATACTATCATGGAATAGGAAAGGAAGGGTTGCGATGAAACCAACTGAAACACCGTCACATATGCTTCAAGGTTATCCAGCGCAGTCAAATCAACAATCTGTTTATACGAAGAAAATCAAAAAAGCAGATTGCGGCTGTGGAAAGAAAAAGAAACCTCAATAGAACAGAAAACAAAAGCCGGATTTATCCGGTTTTTTTGTTGCCCTTTTTTTGAGTGATGCATATGTAAGAGAGAAGGGGTGACCAGAATGGATGCATTCGAACAATTAATCGGCTCCTTGTTCACTAAACCTCATGATGGAAAAGAACAAGCGCACGAAAAGGGTGAAATGGATCTAGCGGATAAAGCGAATGATCTTGAGCAGCACTTAAAGGTATTTGGCGAGAAGATGGATGCTTTTGCGAAAGAAACAGAAGCATTCATGATGCGTCATGGAGAGGCAGATTACGTCTTTAAACAGCAGAAATAAAAATTCCGCAATTTTTTATGTGATCGTCCAAACCATTTGTAGTATTTTTCATATTTTGTAAGGGAGAAGAGGAGGTGCTTATATATGAGTTGTTACGGTTACGGTGGCGGTTCTTGCGGCGGCTACGGCGGAGGTTATGGCGGCGGATATGGATCAACATTTGTTCTTGTCGTCGTGCTTTTCATCCTTCTAATCATCGTTGGTGCTTCTTTCTTTAACTAAACAGTAAGAAGGTGAGGGAAGCAATGGGGGGAGCCTTTTGCTTTCCTTTCTCTTTGGGCAAACAAGGCTTTAGGATAGGCACATATCTCGCCTATTTTCATATAGTAAGGTGATTACTCCACAAAGAGGAGGCAAATGAATGGATAATAAATTCTTTAAAAGCGTTGAAAATAAAACGGGTGTGAATATGAACGATGTTTTTAAGCTTGCAGGTTCTTTGCAAAATGCCAACTTTAAAGATGAAGCAACGGTTCGAGGCGTCATTAAAAAAGTAGCGCAGCTTGCGAATAAGCGTGTACCTAAAGAAATGGAAGACAAAATCGTTCAATCGATAACAAGTGGAAAAGAAAAGCTTGATTTCAATACAATCGCTAAAATGATGAACAACAAAAAATAAACAACAGGCTCTCCGCTTAAAGGGGGGCCTGTTGTTTTTCTGTGAATAATTCTCGGTTTTTCTTTAGTAGGGGATACAAAAAGCGCGAGCGATGAGCGGTTTTTCCTCGTCTAAATGATGGAACAGATAGATAAAGAGATTGTTCAGCTCTTGTCATGGCCACGTATAATAAACGGCGTTCTTCTTCTAGGGCTTCTTCATCACCGTTTCTTAGTTCATCGAGTGAGAAATCATGAGGCAGTGCTCCGTCGACCACACAAGTGATGTACACCGTTTGGAATTCAAGTCCCTTTGCGCGGTGAATCGTCATGAGCTGAACACCTGGTTCATCTGTTTTTTCCTTTTCGGCAGATTTCATATGTTCGGCATGTGCGAGAAAGGCTTCAATCGTTTCAAAGCGTTTGGCGGCGGTTTTTACATCTCGTACATCATCCGCCCCTTTTTCAAGCACATTCGTATCGTTCACTCGTTTTTTTAAGTAATCACCAAGTCCCATCTTTTGTTCAATAAACGCCACAGCGTCAGACGGCTTTAACGTTCGTAACGTGCGGAACAGAGGAACAATGGATTGCAGCTTTTTCCGTTGAAACGGCTGAATATCTGTTAGTTTTCCGAGTGCGTCTATCATTGAACAATCTTCCGTGATGGTCAGTGCCTTCATCGTGTTCAAGGTCTGCTGCTTTAAAAAGAAAACCGGAAGCAGCTGTTTCATAGCAGCCACATCGTCGGCATCCTGACTTAAAGAGAGAAAGGCGAGAAGAACCCGAACAATTCGTCTGCTGTAGAAGGCTTTGACACCAGCCTCCGTCTCATACGGAATCGCGGATTGATGCAGACGCTCATAAATCGCGCGGCCTCCTGTATTGGTGCGAAAGAGCACGCAGATATCATTCGGCTTTGTGCCGTTTTTAATTTTCTCCTGAATATCTGCCACGATCATGGTCGCTTCCTCTTCCTCGTCATATGGATAAAAGAGCGTAGGCGGGATTGTCTCCGCACGGACGGCTTTTAACGTTTTTTCATAACGATGTTGATTTTTCTTAATAATGGCATCCGCACTTGCGACAATCGTATGATGCGACCGGTAATTCGCATGTAAATGGACGATTTGAGCCGAAGGATAGTCCCGTTTGAATTCAAGAATGAAAGCAGGATTGCTGCCCCTAAAGGCATAAATGGCTTGATCATCATCACCTACACAAAATAGCTGCTCAGATTCTCCAGCTAAAAGCTGAATCAATTGATATTGAACTGGATTAATATCCTGAAATTCATCCACTAAAATATACTTGAACCGTTCTTGATATCGTTTCAGCAGTTCAGGCTGTTCTGTCAGCATGTGCAAGCAGGCGATTGCCATGTCATCAAAGTCAAATTGCTGATTGTCTCGTTTTTGCTGTTCATAAGATTGATAGATCGTCCACATGTGTTTTTCCTTTTCATCCTTCAAATCAGGAAGCTCGCCTGGTAAAAAAGCATTTTTCCAAAAGCCGATCGATTGCAGTACTTGATCGGTAGGGTAGTCTTTTTCATCAAGTCCTTCATTTATGATGGCTTTCCGAATGTACTGTTCCTTCTGCCAGTCAAACTTGATCAGGTGCTGGCCGTTCCATTTGCTTGCATCGTCATGAAGCAGCATTTTATAAAAAAGACTGTGGAAGGTGCCTGTCACCACTTGGCTTGCTTGTGATGGGTGAAGCTGGTATTGCTTGCGCAGTCTTTCTTTCATTTCACTGCTGGCTTTTGTGGTGAAAGTCACGAGTAAGATATGGTGAGCAGGAATATGATGATGTGACATGAGATATGCCGCTCTAGCTGTCAAGACTCTTGTTTTTCCGCTGCCAGCGCCAGCCAGCACCAGCATTGGACCGTCTTTATGTGTGACAGCTTGAAGCTGCGGTGTGCTAAAGGTAATATGCGGAAAGAGATCGATGGTATGTGCTTGTTCATTCTCTTCTAAATGTAACGCATCGCTAAATTGAATCGACCTTGGTTCCTGCCAGTCATATGATTCATTCGTTTGCGAGATGATCTGTTTACCTGTTGGAAAACGGAAGCCCCCAAGTTCTTTATAGGAAGCACTTTCCTCTTGCTCTGCATTTTTTTTCTGATCTTCTTGTTCTTCTGCTTGTTCACACATCTCTTGCTGAGTCATATGTTTATGAATAAAGGCAGGTTCTTCATGTATATTTAATCTGAAAAAGACTGGTTGTCCGCAATATGGGCAGGATAAGTGCCCTTTTTTTCCCTCGTCATGGAGGAATTGATAATGTTCTCTCGAATACGTATGTAATGAGATCGTTCGATCATGTCGTCGTGCGCATTTCAAAGCTAGTCCTCCAATAGTTAATCAATCTTAAAAAGAAACACATCTAATCATATCAAATGAGACGTGTTTCAAACAGTCATAATTAGGGAATAGTAGAGTAGAAGAGAAGCAAAGGAGGCGTTCTTGATGGGATATATAGCCCCGATTCAGCCGGATCTGTATTTTCAATATATCAATCGTCCTGCTCCTCAGGATAAAGAAGACTACGCGAAAGTAACAAAGGTTACTCGCACCTTTCATGACAAGGTATACAGAGAGCTGGAGAAAAAAGAGGACTTAGTGACAGAAGCAGAAACGAAAGTACAGCAAAAAAAGCGGGAACGTTTTGTACGAGATATGTTTATGGAAGAAGGCAAAGGCGTTCATATTAATGCATATATATAAATGATTACGCTTTCTTACCTTGACGAACGATGATAAAGAAAAGCCAGGGCATCATGGATGCTCTGGCTTTTTCTTTTGGTCAAACAGATAGTGTTTTTGTCATTTTGACATGTGTGATCCCTGCTTCTTCAAACGGTTCAGAAACGGCTTTGTAGCCTTTCTTTTCGTAGAAAGGAAGAGCTTGGACTTGTGCGTGCATAACCGCTTCCTTTGCTCCATTAGCAATGGCTTCTGTTTCCAGCGCTTCTAATAGTTTGTGGCCAAGGCCGAAAGCGCGCGCCTCTTTTAACACACAAATTCGTTCAAGCTTTGCCTTTGGCCCTTCAATGATCCGCAGTCTAGCGGCTGCTTGAGGCTTCATTTCATCATTATAAATGACAAAATGAATGGCCTCGTCCTCTAGTTCATCTATTTCAATCTCTAATGGGACTTCTTGTTCTTTTACGAACACTTCTTTTCGAACGTAGTATGCATCTTCTCGTTGTGTTTGTGCTGTTGCGATGACTGTTTTCAAATGTCTTTAACCCTCTTCTCCTAAAATAAATGTTTCATAGACGGTCCAAGATCCGTTCTCTAACTGATATAAAAGGTGGAAGCGATCCACGGTTTCTTCATGGTCAATCTTTCTCAGCTTTAATGTACCAAGTACGTCTGAATGCTCATCATCTGATAGTTTTTGAGCTACTGTCACATGCGGAACAAAAGCATATTCAGGTGTGCCAGCAAGTGGATCTGCGTACAACCTTTCATTGAGCGCCATGATTTCCTCGTTCGGTTCTACTTTCATATAAATGACGTTGTTTACAGGAGCGAATGAACTGAATTTTTTAATACGTAACGTAATAGGAGAAGCATTTTTTGCATACTCTCTTAACGTTGAGACGACCTCAGCCGCTTCTAGATCCGTTAATTCAAAAGGTGTTCTTAATGTTAAATGAGGCGGTATAAGTGCATAGTTCGGATCATAACGCTTCCGGTAAGAGTTCGCAATATCTTGCAATTTTTTTGATGGAAATATAACAACTCCGTATTTCATCGTGTTCCCTCCTGATTAAGAAAGTATTTATTATTGTTTATTATAACAAAATTCAGTTGATTAACGAATATGGGAGCATTCTTTTTAACGAAGGCGCAATGAGCGGCTGCCAAAACGTCCATTTATGATCCCCTTCGAATGTCTCAAATAAATAATCCGCACCTGACTGTTCAAGAAGCGCCTTTAAATCTTCATTCGGCTGAATAAAATCAAGCACTTGGCCATCTGTCGTTTTCACAGCCGTTTCTTCCAGCCCAATTTGATGGATAATGGCATAAGGGGAAAGGGATGTCGACTGTTTAACGGCTTCTAGGACTGAATCATCAACGTAAGGAGACTGCAAAATCAGCCCGCCAAATAAAGAAGGATAATCAATCGCTGTCATAAGGGAAATCGTAGCACCTAGCGAATCACCAATAAACGTGCGTCCTGAGCCAATTTGATAGGTTGGATAGTGCGTATCAATATAAGGGACAAGTTCATTTGCTAAAAAGCGTTTATACGCTTCAAACTTTGTGCCATCTGGATGATACGTATTCCGTCTTTCCGAGACATTTTCATAAGGGACACCAATGATAATCGAGCGTTCCATTTCTTTGTTTTGCATCAATTCTTCCGCCTGTCTGCCTATTTTGCCTAAGCGGAAATAATCATGACCATCTTGGGCAATGATGACATGATATGTATAAAGGGGGGAGTAATTGACTGGCAAATAGATCAAAAGGGTCATATCCGCCCCAAGTTCTTTTGAATGTAAGGTTTCTTCTTGAATAATGCCTGTTTTCTTCACCATAATCCATTCCTCCAGCTAACCAATTTCATCACAAAGTGAAACGTTTCCATTCATTGTAACATGAAAAACAGCGTTGTTCCTATATGCTAACATGCAATCCATTCAGTTGACATCGAATCTGTTATAAAATACAGAAAATTTTAATTAATTGGTTCGATTCCTCTTGAAAAATGAGATTTAATGCGTTACAGTATTAAGAATTAGAACAGACAGACAACACATTCTTATCGTGAGAGGTGGAGGGACTGGCCCTTTGAAACCTCAGCAACCGGTATGCATCACTTCATGTGATGTACCAAGGTGCTAAATCCAGCAAGCAGCTTTTTTGCTTGGAAGATAAGAGGAAGCGATTAAAACCCCTTCTTCTTATGAAGAAGGGGTTTTCTGTTTTGAAATCAGATTTTTACTTAGGATGGTGTCAAATGACAGAACATGTGGAAACGACATTAGCGCAAATTGGAAACCGCAGCGAAGAGGCGACTGGCACGGTCAGTCCCCCCGTTTATCTTTCAACAGCATACAGACATAGAGGCATAGGGGAATCAACCGGATTTGATTACATTCGAACGAAAAACCCAACAAGGCAGCTTGTAGAGGATGCGATTGCTTCACTCGAAGAAGGGACGGCCGGCTTTGCCTTCAGTTCGGGAATGGCTGCGATCCAAACGATCATGGCATTATTTGAAAGCGGAGATGAACTCATCGTCTCATCAGACCTATATGGCGGTACATACCGTTTGTTTGAAAACGAATGGAAAAAGTACGGCTTACGTTTTCTTTACGATGATTTTTCAGATGAAGACTGTTTACGTTCTAAAATCACGCCAAACACAAAAGCGGTCTTTATTGAAACGCCGACAAATCCACTTATGCAGGAAGCAGATATTCAAAAAATAGCAAAGATTGCAAAAGAATATGGCGCTTTGGTCATTGTCGATAACACCTTTTACACACCCGTTTTGCAAAAGCCGATTACACTTGGAGCGGACATTGTCATCCATAGCGCAACCAAATATTTAGGCGGACACAATGACGTCCTTGCCGGTCTTATGGTGACAAAAGGAGAGCAGCTGTCTGAAGACATGTTCCAGCATCAAAACGCAATTGGAGCCGTTTTATCTCCGTTTGACTCATGGCTTTTAATGAGAGGAATGAAAACACTGGCTCTTAGAATGCGCCAGCACGAGGCAAATGCGAAGGAGCTGGCAGAGTTTTTAAAGAAACAGCCAGAAATTCAAGATGTCCTTTACCCAGGCAAGGGAGGAATGCTGTCATTCCGTGTAGCCAAGGAGGACTGGGTCAATCCATTTTTGAAGCAGCTGAAAACGATCTGTTTTGCTGAAAGTCTTGGCGGAATCGAAAGCTTTATTACGTATCCTGCGACGCAAACGCACATGGATATTCCTGAGGAAATTCGCATTGCAAATGGCGTTTGTAACAAACTGCTCCGTTTCTCCGTTGGCATTGAGCACGTAGATGACCTGAAAGCAGACCTGAAACAGGCACTATCACAAGTGAAAGAGGAGGTACACGCCAAATGACCACACACGATTGGACACTCGAAACCCAACTCGTTCATAATGCGTTTAAAACAGATCGTTCAACAGGTGCAGTCAGTGTGCCAATTCAGCATGCATCCACATTCCATCAAAGCAGCTTCGATGAATTTGGTCAATATGACTACTCAAGATCGGGGACTCCTACACGTCAAGCATTAGAGGATACGATTGCGGCGCTAGAAGGAGGAACAAGAGGGCTTGCTTTTGCATCAGGCATGGCAGCCATCTCAACTGCTTTTCTTCTATTATCAAAGGGCGATCATGTCCTTGTCACAAGAGATGTGTACGGTGGTACATTTCGAATGATCACCCAAGTTCTTTCGCGATTTGGCATCGAGCATACTTTTGTGGACATGACCGATTTGAATGAAGTCAAAAGAGGCATTCAATCGAATACAAAAGTCATTTACATGGAAACACCGTCCAACCCGACTCTAGGTATTACGGATATTGGGAGCGTCGTCCAGCTTGCCAAAGAACATGACTGTCTGACATTCTTAGATAATACATTTTTAACACCTGCTCTTCAGCGTCCGCTGGACCTTGGCGTTGACGTAGTCCTGCACAGCGCAACGAAATTTTTGAGCGGTCACAGTGATGTACTGTCAGGCTTAGCTGTCGTGAAAGACGAGAAGCTGGGAGAAGAACTCTATTCGCTGCAAAACTCCTTCGGTGCGGTGCTTGGCGTGCAGGATTGCTGGCTTGTGTTAAGAGGGTTAAAAACCCTTCAGGTCAGATTAGAAAAAGCAAGCCAAACGGCCTTCGAACTGGCCTCATTTCTCAAAGAGCATCCTGCGGTGAAAAAAGTGTACTATCCAGGCTTAGATGACCATCCAGGGGCGGACATTCAGCGAAAGCAAGCAAGCGGAGCTGGAGCAGTCCTCTCATTTGAATTAGAAAACCAAGCAGCGGTCAAAGAATTAGTGGATGCTGTCACATTACCTGTATTCGCCGTCAGCCTTGGCGCCGTCGAATCCATTCTGTCATACCCAGCCAAAATGTCACATGCTGCTATGCCAAAAGAAGAAAGAGAAAAAAGAGGGATTACGGACGGCCTGCTTCGATTAAGTGTAGGAGTAGAAAACGGAGAAGACCTCAAACGCGACTTCAAACAAGCACTAGATCAACTTAAGCCTGTTCTTGTAAACCAATCATAAAAGAGAGAAAAAAGCCGGTCCGGCTGCCGGCTTTTTGACCTTTTTTGAACAAAACCATTGACGTCTTATCGTTATGGTTATATAATAGAGACTGTCAGTAACAGAAAGCCCAGAACTGATACATAACCCGATTCCGTAGCTCAGCTGGGAGAGCGCTACCTTGACAGGGTAGAGGTCGCTGGTTCGAGCCCAGTCGGAATCATCGTTGAAACCCTTGCCTAGCAAGGGTTTTTTGTTATTTTGACAACGGATATTTGTTTTATTTCTTTTGAGAGGGGATGAATTGGGGACGAACTTTATCCACCAGATTGTTTCTCAGTATTTTTAGGATTAAAACGATTAAAGTGTTCTGCAGTGTTAAATTCTAATTTGTTTGTGACATGACCATAAATATGTAAGATTGTTTTAGCACTAGTCCGGCTTTACTGCTCTCACCAGCCCCCGATCATTGTATGTCTTAAATCATGTAGTCGAGTGTTTTTTAATTTGTGTTTGTTTTTGATTTTAGAGCATTTGGAAGTAGAGGTTGTGTAATAAAAAGAATCACCAAAGTCATTATGAAATAAATATTAGTGATTATCTCATTTCCATTCTAATGAATCTCGACAATTCATTTTAACATGGGAGGCCTTGTGCGCATGAATAATCCTTACAAACATATAGACTCTAGCATCTTCATTGGTAACTATATGACCAAAGGAGATGTGAAAGTCATTATCCTAGATGGCTATTCCAACGAAGCGTTTTTAGCTGCAGCATCTATTTACGGGAAAACGGAAATCACTACACGCGACGGCCAGTTCACAAATTTAAATTACTCGAGTTCACACAAAATAAAATAGCAGGAGCTTCCACCTGCAGGGAACAGTCAAAAATAAGTTAATTGCTAATGATTCTGAAATTATTAAAACAGGCATAGTGATGGCAGCTATATATTTTAAAGTTAGCTAATTAAAAATGAGATAGGGGGGTTACAGTCACCCTCCTATCTCATTTTTAATACCAACCTTGATATTTGCCTGTCCAAGTACCATCATCTTCTGTTGAAGCATTTTCTTTTAGATATGAAACATAAGAAAGATCCTGCTTGTGTATTGGCTTTTAGATGAATAGTTTTCAGCTCAGCTTGAGGAGTTATTACCTTTTGACTAATGTTGCTGTCTGCATTAGAAGTTGAAGCGAATGCAGGAGATGCAGAAACAAGTAAAGCAAAGGATAAAGCGGAACAAGTTAAAACTTTTTTTAATCTCATTTAAAACACTCCCTTGTTTATTTTGACACACCTAATTATCCTATATTTTATAAAAAATTCAAGGATATTTTTGTAAAAATACGAACGGTTTTCAGAGTTAGATAGATTATAAGAAAATTTTAATATGAACTTTCAAGGAGTGGTAGGATGAAATCTGAACAATTGTGTTTACTGCCAGGGATCGATGAGAAGCAAGTCCGAAATGCTCTGTTCAAGGCTGAAGGTTTATACATCCTTGAAAGTGAGGGAGGAAAACAGAAAGGAACAGGAGCCAAACGGTGCGACAGGCCTTTTCCTTCTCTCAGGAACCAGGAAGTTTTAAATGAACTGAAGGTCCGGCAGATAGAAAGAGCGCTAGAAAACAGCCTAGATGAAATTGAGCAAGACATCATTCGGATGAAAAACTTGACATCACGTGCGGTGAAGGATTTGGAGGTGTGTGAAGAACTGGGTCTGAAAAAAGACCGGTATTACAAATTGAAGAAGCAAGCGACGTTTAACCTTTCCACAGCACTTGGAATCATATGAGTGCTGGTGAAGTAAAAAAACCTCTCCCCTGATTTTAAATTAATATCCATTTTTCAAGAAAGCTTATATAATAGATTTAACAATTATGAGGGGAGTTGGCGAAAATTAGAGAGGGTGACTTGATTAAGCAGACTCTTGAAGGATTAAAAAAAATTCTTGACAGTCATGGGGCATTTCCATTGATACAGCCTGGTGGTTTTGTTTTAGAAGACCCCTATTTTCATTTTAATGATCCCGCAACTGAGAAGGAAATTGCAGATTTAGAAAATTTCTTTAAGGTTAAATTCCCTAATGATTACAAGGAATTTCTTAGATTACATAATGGAATCGACATAATTGACGGTATTGAAATACTTAGTACAAATGATGTCATTAAATATAATGAGGCTCAAGATCTTCCTGAAAAGTGTATATTAATTGGGTATCATTTTGATGGACGATATGTAATTGATACAAACAGATATAGTAATGGATTAGATTATATGTTCTTTTTAGATTCAATAGATTCATTTGAAGAAGCCGAAAATTTAGGATCGAATTTTGAAATATGGTTTGACCGTCTGCTAAGCTCAAATGGTGTTAAGTATTGGGAAATAAATCGAGATGTCAAAGGTTATTACGAAAATATTTAAAAAAGACTCCAAAAGGAGTCTTTTTTAATATGATGCCCACCAAGGATTAATTTCTTGCCTATGGAATGATTTTTCAACCGGAATTAAATTCTTTGTCATATTTCCTCCACCATATTCTCTAGGTAGTTGATGGTGAATTTCAAATTTTACCCATGTTTTTCCGCCATACTTCTTTTCATACCAATTTCTATAAGTTGTGCGCTCTTTATTTCCCCATTTAACTCTTTTCTCTTTTGGAACTTTTTTTATAAAAGCGTTCGGAGGAGCTTGCAAATTCAAACCAGACTGTTTGTCAGTATAGTTTGGAAAAAACATACCCTTCTTGTTTGTTAGATATAGGCCTTCATCCCACTTTAATGTTTTTATTGAAGGTGGCTTACCAGCCCATGTTGCAATTCCCCACCCTGAATATTTCCAAAACTTAGTTTTATCTACTTTAATAAACTGATGGACTTCTGCGCCTTTTTTAATTTGTAATCCCAAAAAAGTTTTTTTAATTACATGCGGACAGGTGAATTGTTTATTGTAGTATCCACTTTGACACAATGTTTGTTGTACTTCAAGTGTAGCGGGAGGAGTACCTACCACTTTTGTTACTTCAACACCATGCAAGACCTTATTCACTTTTCCCCCAAGAAAAGTATAGGCGAGATACACAATGTTTGCTGCTTGTTTCTCTAATGAATTTTTCTGACTTTTAGAAGTAATTACACCGGAAGAAGTTTGTTTACCATCTTCATCGTAGGCTATGTAACTCTCGTAAGAAGCTTCAACCTCTAGTCCGTTTTCCTTTGCAATTTGCTGCAATTTAGTTGGTCCGTCCGTACTCGAATCTTTGCTTTTTGATATTCTACTTTTTTCCCGTTAACAATAGAACTCTTGGTGGTTAAATCAATCCAATTAGGATCTTCATTCGTGGTGGCCAAAGACGACAAAGGGGCGAACAGTAAAGAAAATAAAACGACTGATGAAACAAAAATAGTTAAACTTAGTTTTCTAATCATGCAATCACTCTTATATTTCCTTATAATAACAATGGTGATAGATTGTTAAATCTAAAACAAGATTTTTCAATTTTTCTAAAGTAAGGTTTCTTGCGCTCATATAAAGCATTCAATCAGTCTACTATCTTTCATTTTCATCATAAAATACCTCTTTTCTCCAAAGCGTCGATTCAGGAGTATATAACCCTTTCAACATTACTCTGAATCATCTGAGTGAAGTTTTGTATCTTTATTCCTATTTAATGACAAATTGTGTGTTGGTAAAATTGACCTTGTCAATGAATAAGAAGGAGTGAATTCTGCTGGGGAAGATACTAGATGCAAAAGCACTAACAAGTGCCATGGACACAAGGGTAAAACACTACCAGGAACTCCGCGAACAAATGGTAGATTTAAAAAAGACACTTCAAGGCATGGCAAACCTCGGTGATGATTTCACAGGAAAAGGTGCCGATAACATTAAAAGCTTCTACAAAGAGCTGGCTGGAAATGTGGACATGTTTATCAGCTTCATTGATAAGCAAAAAGCGTTCCATGAAGGTGTTTCTGGGATACTAGATGATACAAGCTTTGGCGGCGATACCTTTGTAGAAGAACACTTTTTAGACAACGCTGTACATATGGGCATCAAAAATGCCAAAAGCATTGTGAAGGATCAAAAAAAGGCGCTTAAAACGATTTTTCAAGACATCGACGACCTCATCTCTCTAGAAGTATTTGATAGTCAAAGCTTTGATGAAAAGATTGCAGATGCGGAAGACGAGCGAAAAAAGACAGTAAAAGACCTAAGAGAGCTTGATCAAAATTTAAAAGATGAATATGCTTTGTCAGAGACGGAGCAGCAGGCTACATTGGCATTGTACGCAGAAATGATGAATGCCACAAATGACGGAAAAGCGATTTCGCCTATGAATTTTGACAAGAAAGCGTATCAAAATAGCGAAATCTACAAGGCAAAAAGCGATATTGAGAAGCAAACTTCTGAATATCTCAAAATCAAAAAAGAACAAGAAGAAGCCCGCGAGATCGCAAAGGAACAAGAAACCCTCGCAAACCGTCCTTGGTATGAAAAAGCACTCGACTATGGCGGGAACATCGTGAATGAGCTGACAGGTGTGAACGATGCAAAACGTGCCGCAACTGGCGTTGATCCAATCACAGGGGAAGAACTCACCGCAGGACAGCGGGTCGCCGCAGGCGGCATGGCAGCGGCAGGCTACATTCCAATAGTCGGCTGGGCAGGGCGCATTTTCAAAGGCGGAAAGGCTGTCTATAAAACGACTCAAGCCACATCAGCCGCAGTCAAGGCAGTCGACGTCTACAAGACGTCACAAAAGTCCTTTGACGCCTTAAAAACATCACAAAAAGGTTTATATGGCATCACCGCCACCAACGGTTTCAGCGAAGCGATTACGGGGCGAGATATGTTTGGAAATAAGGTCTCGAAAGAACAGCAGGAAGCGAGTATGAATGAAGCGCTTGGAATGATTTTACCGTTTGGAACAAAAGGGTTTCATGGTAAGATGGGGGTTAAGGATACTGGGAAAACTCTGCTTCCTAACGAAGGGAAAGTTGGAACGTATAAAGAACTGGTTAAGCAAGGAACCGCTTTTGATAATATTACTCCTCATCATATGCCGGCCGATGCAAAAATGAAACAGTCGGGTATAAAAAGAAACAATGGTATTAGTATGAATATGGAACAACCACATCCTGGTACTGGTGGTAGACACCGTGAAACATATACATATGGTTTATCGGGGCAAAAATTGAAGGATTATCTAGAACTTAATTATCGCGATGCATTAGCTTATGATATTTGGGATGCCCGGAAAATATATATAAAAGATGGTTTATACAATTCTGAGATAAGACAAGGTTTAAAAACCGTAATGAATAAAAATAGAGAACAGTATCCTAATTTGTTCAATAAGTAAATATGGAAGGGTTGAATTCCTTTGGATCTTAAGCAAGAATTAAAAAGCTTATACGATAATCGACTTTTAGAAAACGAAAATAAAGTACAAGAGTTTGAAGAGTCTTTGGCAAAAGTACTTGATTATGGAAGTGTTTCGGTTATCCCGGATTTATGTTTGGTTTTTGATGACGATACTGAACAATTTGAAGTTATGTTTGGTTTAGTTCATGGAATAGAAAGGTTATATAAAAATAATACAGAAGAAGGGCTCACTTACATTGCTAAGGCGATTCCCCAGATTCTTAACCAAGCTGCAGAATGGGTTGAAATTCTACATTACAGGATTCTTAACCATCCTGAAGTGAGATTAGTTTATCGCAATGTACTATCAAAACAGGATCCATCCATAGTAGATAATATTAAAGATCTATTAATTGAAATAAAGAATGAAGACCCTGATATGTTTAGTAAATCTGTAGATGAAGTAATAAATAGTATCTAGAAAATGGTTTAAAACCTTGATTGGCCACTGGCTTTCAAGGTTTTTTTGTGTTTATTTGGCTGTAAGTCGAGAAAAAGAGGACTTTTTTTCCTGAGTGGATCATCGTATGATAGAAACAAGCAAAACGAACGTGAATATTTTGTCCAGAAGGAAGAACCTGCGGACGCTGATCATTGAGCACTCTATGTGCCTTGATTGGTGTCCGCTTTTTTTATTGGGAGACGCGCCTTTCCCTTATCAATGGCGTATCTGGATACGGAACAAAGGTGATGAGGAATGTGGCCATACGAGAGGGATATTCTGAGCCTGGATAGCAGCTGGTCTGCGGCAGCCGTATCGAGGACAGTTTTTCATTTTATGATGATGAACTGTACTTGGCATCCTCTCGGAGTGTAGTCATCATTCAAAAATCTATTTAAGCGAATAGCGTAAGGTGGTGCTTATTCGGCAAGGAGCGAGTGAAATGAAGATCAGGCATTCTGTTTCTAAAGAGAGCAGCTGGTGAAAACACTCATCACGCAATATCTCACGCAGCTCCAAGATGGAAGCGGCATTACAGGCTTTGATTCTGAAATCGACATCATGATCGCTTTAAATGAAGATCGTGACGTTTGCCAAGCTGTACTGGATGACAAATCATCTGGCCGAGGCACAGAACGCGTCACATTGTTTGATGTGAACTTTGATTCAGCTAAAATTGCTGGATTGGATGACGATTTAGAGGCGTTAGAAGAAGAGGTTCCTTTCATGTTTGAGGACTTTGATCTTCCTGAGAAGCTGAAGGACAATTTTTAATTTCAGAAAAGGCTTTAGGCATGACTAAAATATATGTTATTTTTATTTCAGTCCTCGATATGATATACTTTTGTTAAATGATTGGGATAAAAGGGATAAAAATTAACCCATTTACCTTTCAAGAAAAAAATTCGTTTACATGCAAAACAATTTGCATAAAATAAAAAGAAGCCAGGATGCTGTAACATCCCGGCAATGTACAATGAGGCCCACAAGAGGGCTGGCTTAATTACATGGTGAAGCTAAGCAGGAAATAGGTTATCCCGAAAACTTTCCACGGTCAAGGGAGGCCTATTTTTTGTTTATATACGTCAACAAGGCAAGGATAAACATCCCAAATAAAAGCATTAGGGAAATCGCTTGGAACGTTGACATGAGCATCACCCCCTTTCATATGGGGTGAGCCAGGCCGCCCTTATAAGCCGTTCATATGTACGATTTATATTATACATGAAAGGATTGGAAAGCACATTCAAAAATGGATGTGCTTTTTTGCATTCAAAAAAACAAATCAAAGGGAGTTTTTAAACATGAGCGAAAAACAAACAAACAACGTATATGATCTTTCATTCTTTATGCCAGGACAAACAACAGAAGCGGAAGAGGTCAAATCAATCATTTCAAAGCGTTTCGTTGATAAAGAAGGTAAAGTGATTCCATTCGTATTCAAAGCGATCACAACGGAGCGCATCGATGAACTGGAGAAAGAAAACACGACTTACAAGAATGTCAAAGGTCGTGGACGTGTGAAAGATTTGGATTCTCAACGCTTCTATGCACGTATTGCGGTTGAATCAACCATTTACCCTGATTTCAAATCAAAGGAATTGCGTGAGGCATACAGCACACAAGATCCAGTCGAAGTGGCAAAGCGTGTCCTATCTGTCGGCGGTGAATATGCGAACTGGTTAAACAAAACTATTGAGGTCAACGGGTATGAAGATGAAATTGAGAACCTTGAAACAGAAGCAAAAAACTAATAAAGGCCGGGAACAAAGAGGCTGTGTATCTCTATTACTGCATGCATGAGCTTCATTATTCCCCCGTCCCAGCTTTTAGAGGTCTATGAAGCGCCAAGTCATTTCAAGACCTTTTTATACGGGTTAATAGCAGCTTTTGTATTTCTAAAATAAAAGAAAACATTAGCAAAATTAAAAACCACACTGTATTTTTTTCAGTGTGTCAATTTAATTTACGACAGGTGCGCCATTTAACAATAAAATAATTTCTTACAGTGGTCTAAGATCATGAAACCGTATTTTGGTAACGCCTGTTTCCTCTATTGAAGGGTTCATTATCCTGTTTTTTACAGCTACATAAATTAGCTCCCTGGACAAGTAATCAATCTTTCTTTTTTTTGTAGTCTTTTATTAAGCTTGAAACAGTTAAACCCATTACACCGAAAGCTACTATATAAAACAAAATATTTGTTACAGGTGTATCAATTTTCCCTAAAATCAATACAATAGCTATAATAGAGACCGGTAAAGTAATTAATAAACCTTTGGATGCCTTATTTTCCTGTGTCACTAACCAAGCACCTCCTTGTTGTTTCAGCATTTAGGTGTGTTTTAGTTCATTTAAAAAACGAACAACATGATGGTTTTGGCAACCCACCATGCTGCATTTTCACTTCCAGTCACTTTAAGAGCGCCTAAATAAATACCATGTTCAAGAGCGCCTGTATAATGCTCTAGAGTGATTAGAATTGTTTCTAACCCTGTAACACCGCCTATCATTACTTTCAGTTTTGTTGGTAATTGCTTTTATAGCCGAAGTGAATTTACCATGTAGAGCAGTTTCTCCGTTTGTTTTTGATTGAGCTTCTTTTATTGCTTTTTTGAACTTTGCTGTTTCTTCTTCATTGAGATTCCAATACTGTGTAATCTCATCTATTGTAGGCTCTTTTGATAGATCAAATGAAGATTTTACAGATGAATAAGAAGAGGACTGTTCTTTTTCGAGAGCTTTAGTAGCAGTTGCTTCTGCAAAAGGTGTGAATATAAACACAGAAATTCCTGCAACCCCTGATAATATTAAACCTTTAGAAGAACTTAGTTTTTCCATAATAAACTCCTATTTTGAATATATTTTAGAAATTAGGCTTATTTAGTAATGCAATATTTTGTTTTAGCTGTTAGAAATATTCCTCCTACTCTAATGAATGTTATCATTTGTAAATAAATGAAGTAAATAGGTTATTTGTTATGGGGTTTGAACGGTACAATATGCAGGTATATTAATTATGAAAAAACATAAATAGCAAAGATTAAAAATAAAAAGGTAATATTTTTTGTTCTTAAAAAACGATGGAATACGAGAGGATAAAAAGATTCTGTAGCAACGGTAGAAGTGAATTAGAGGGCGTCACTGGTAATGACAAAATTCTATACCTCTACCTTGACTGGATAGAGGTAGATGGTTCGAGCCAGTTGCAACAAGGGGGGAGAGTTTTTCTGAATCCGAATAACTGTTCGCCGCCAGCTGAATTAGTGACCAGCGTAAAGAATCCTTCTTTTTAAAGATTAGAAAGCAATAAGTAAAAGAAAAATAAAACTAGTCTATTTCCTCATCCATCACTTTCTTATATTTTTGAAACTCAGAATCTTTCATTTCTCCATTCATTTGTAATAGGAAGTTCCCTTTTGAATATGTGTGAGAGAAGAACATAGATCCAGCATTGCCCAACTCATCATAATAAGATTTGGCCTGTTTAAGATCAGTTTCATTTCCAAATTTAAAAATTCTCCCACCAGCATTTTCGCCTAAAGAGGGAATGAGAATCCTTTTTCCTTCTTCTCTTATATTGCCAAACTCTTTTTGTTTAAGATCAGTTGGTTTTTCTGCTTCAAGCCCAGCACTTTTGAAAGCTTCAATAAGATTGTTTGTGGTGAGCTGTTTTTTAGTAGATGCTGCACTGCTGCAAGCTGTTAACAATAATAAACAAGTAAAAAATAATATAAAATATTTCTTCATAGTAGATCCTCCTGATTTATAGATGCATAAGGATCTTACAATAAGTAATTCCTTTTTACTATCCTTTAGACAAAAATAGACAAACATGAATCTAAAAAGGGAATTTCAAGAGATTGTTTAAATTCTAGAAATAACAGTGGAAGGGTAAACTGATAACGTTCAGGAGAATACACATTTGATAAAATATTCAGTGGAGGGGAGAAAGATATGAAGTCACTTTTACTAATTGGACAATCAAATATGGCGGGGCGCGGCTTCAAGCATGAAGTGCCTCCGATTTATAATGAAAGAATCATGATGTTGCGAAATGGTAGATGGCAAATGATGACTGAACCCATTCATTTTGATAGGCCGGTAGCTGGTGTAGGACTGGCGGCTTCCTTTGCGGAGGCTTGGTGCAAGGATCATGAAGGAGAGAAGATTGGTCTTATTCCATGTGCCGAAGGTGGCAGTTCCATTGATGAGTGGTCGCTAGACGGAGCATTATTTCGTCATGCAATAAATGAAGCTAAATTTGCAAAGGAAAATAGCGAATTGGTCGGGATATTATGGCATCAAGGAGAAAGTGACAGCCAAGATGGGAAATACAAAGAATACTATGAAAAAATACTAAGATTATTTCATGAACTAAGAACTGAATTATCTGTACCTAACATTCCGCTTTTAATAGGAGGTTTGGGCGATTACTTGGGAAAGGTGGCATTTGGCGCAGGGTGTGTGGAATATCAACGTATTAATGAGGAACTACAAAAATATGCACATCATAATGAAAATTGTTATTATGTTACTGCGAAAGGTCTTATATCTAACCCAGACGGAATTCACATCAATGCGATGTCCCAGAGAATATTTGGTATAAGATACTATGAAGCTTTTCGAAAAAAAGAACATATACATGAGCCATTACCAAATGAAAATGAGTTAGTCAATGAATGTCATAATAGAATGAATACCTCAGCGGAGAAAAAATACATAGCACTAGAAAAGTTCACGTTGGGCAAGATTACTTACCAAGAGTTGCTGGAGGCTTTATCGTAGGTTAAGCTTATGGTAGCCTTTGAATGAAACCGTTATAACTCATAGTTGTGATAGACAGAAACATGACATATCTCTTGAAAGGATGATTGTGGTGGTGAAATCAGATAAAGTCTCCTCCTGAATACATGAAATCACATTCAGGAGGAGATAAAAAATGTTTAAACAAATAGACGAAAATTATCCGAGAAAAGAGCACTTTCATCATTATATGACGTTAACCCGATGCTCATATAGCCTGGTGATCGATCTAGACATCACGACATTGCATGCAATATTAAAAGAAAAAAAGCTAAAAGTATATCCTGTGCAAATTTATTTGTTAGCAAGAGCTGTTCAGAAAATACCGGAATTTCGGATGGATCAAGTCAACGATGAACTTGGTTACTGGAATATTCTCCATCCTAGTTATACGATTCTAAATAAAGAAACAAAGACATTTTCAAGTATTTGGACGCCTTATGACGAAAACTTTGCTCAGTTTTATAAAAGCTGTGCAGCGGACATTGAAACATTTAGCGAAAGCAGCAAACTATTTCCAAAACCTCATATGCCAAAAAACATGTTCAATATTTCAAGTCTGCCGTGGATTGATTTCACTTCTTTTCATCTTAATATATCTACAGATGAAACTTATTTACTGCCAATATTTACGTTAGGTCAATTTAAGATGAAAGAAGAAAAAATCATCCTGCCAGTCGCCATTCAAGTACATCATGCTGTTTGTGATGGCTATCATGTAGGTCAATATGTGGAATATTTGAGATGGCTTATAAAACATTGTGAAGAGTGGTTAAATGATTCATTGCAGATTACCTGAAGACAAAAGGTGTTCTCATGGAAATCTAGAAGATGAAGGCAGACTGAAATGAGTCTGCCTTTTTGTTTTGTGATGATCATGAAATGTGCCAAAGGTTTACGATGCTACATTTGTTCTTTTTGCGGTTTCTTTTCGGTACTTTGTAAATTATTGTATGTGATAATAAATGTAATATAAGGGAGTTTAGTGGAAGGGGAATAAGGGATGGAGAAAGTTCTTTCTTCACATGTAGGTGTGAAAATAAATGAATGGTATAAAATGATTCGGCAATTCAGTGTACCTGATGCAGAGATTTTGAAAGCTGAAGTAGAAAAAGAAATTGAACGGATGGAAGAGGATCAAGATTTACTCATTTATTATCAATTGATGTGCTTTCGACATCAGCTTATGCTTGATTATATCAAACCTTCAGAGCAACGGTCTTTATCCATTACAGACCTAGTGGATAAAATCGAAAATTCAAATCATAAATTATCCGGCATGCTGCATTATTATAACGCATTTTTTCGTGGCATGTATGAGTTCAGTATAAAAGAATATGTACAGGCCATTCAATATTACAAGATCGCTGAGAGGCAGCTCGCACTGGTTGTAGATGATATTGAGCAAGCGGAGTTTCACTTCAAGGTGGCTGAAGCCTACTATATTATGAAACAAACCCATGTTTCCATGCATCACATTATTAAGGCACTTGAAATTTACGATCAGTATGAGTTATACAAGATTAGAAAAGTTCAATGTTTATTTGTAATAGCAGGAAATTATGATGATTTTAAGCAGTATGAAAAATCATTAATACACCTGAATAAAGCCTGTTCCATCGCTGAAAAAATAGCGGATAAAAGGTTGATTGCCAAGGTACTTTTAAATATAGGAAACAATTATGAAAAAAAACAAGATTATGCAAAGGCTATCCAATATTATCGAGAGTCCCTTGAAATATCAGAAGATGGTATGGACGATGTAAAATCGGTCATATATGTTAACCTTTGTTGGGCGCTATATAAGACAGGAGAAACTGATGAAGCATCCAAATTAGTGGATAAAGCTTTGAAACTGATCTCTCATAAAGAGAACCCGCACGAAATTCTATTAATACGTTCTATAAGAACTACATATGAAAGTAATGATGAGGATAAGATTCAAGCTATGCTTCAGACATTTGAAGAAAAGCAGTTGTTTGTTTTCGTAGAAGAATTCACTAAAAATCTTGCAGTTATTCATGAAAAAAGAGGAAAGTTTGAGAAAGCAACAGAATATTACAGGATGGCATTTCAAGCCCAACAAAATATTCAAAAAGGAGAGTGTCTTTATGAGTATTAAAAAAATGATTGTTATAAGCTCTATAATCTTTCTAGGTGCAGGTGTATATGAAGCATCTAGTACGATAAAACCAGCATCAAATCGAAATACAACAATGGAAGATTCGAATAGAAATACAATTTTCATTCCACAAAAAATCGATCGAAACACAGCATCTCAAAACGTATAGATGAAAATAAAACAGACCTTAAGAAGGTCTGTTTTCTTTTTGGGAAACATGTTAAAACAACAAGGCCTATAATAAAACCTTCACAGATATCTTCTACCTTTATTAAGCATAAAGATTTCCATACTTATGACAATATTCATAAAAACCATAACGATTCATAAATATTATTTTTTCAATGTTCTCAGGAGTATCAAATTCTATCATTTCTAAAGTTAAACTAGTAAATTCAATCGGGGCAGTTCCATTTGCGGTGACCAATTGTTTATCTCTTACCGCCTGTTTCTCTATGAACTCACAGGTCGGTTCATAATGTTCGTCATCTCTCCATAAATCAGCAGAATTCCCCGTATGGCTATGATGATTCAACAATCCGTTTTTTGCTAAATAATCCACCGCTCCGCATATCGCCGCTACCGGAATGTTTTGACGAAATGTATTTTCAACGAAATGTAAAAGCTTTTTACTGTCATCACCCCAGGAGTTCCCACCAATCATCACGAGCAAATCAAAATGGTCAGGTTCTGATCCTATGATGTAATCGACAGTTGTTTTAAAGCCACCTATTGAACGAACAATTTGCTCTAAAGAAATAGTATAAACTGACCAATCTTCCTTTTGATTTAATGAAGAGGCCAAATAAGCACCTTCCCAATCAGCATACTCATCTAATAGAAGAAAAAACACCTTTTTCATCATTTGTCGCTCCTTAGATTCGTTTTTAACATAATGATAGAGAGTCCACTGTTAAATGAACCTGTGATCTTTCTATTTATTATATCAATTTCAAAGTGACAGTAAGTGTATAAAATGAGCAAATGAATCGTTGATCAATGTTATACTTATCTCAATAGATACGAGGAGGCACCCACTTTGAAATCATTCTGGGAGAAAGAAGAAGAGAGTCCTTTTACGTTAAAAAACATAGATGAGGAACAAATTCGTGAAGCAGAGGGAACACTTGGAGTCACTTTACCTGATACATACAAAAGCTCATTTTAGAATGGAATGGCGGCTTTACAGTTCGTAATGCTTTTCCAACTGAACAGCCGAATTCATGGGCTGAGGATCATGTTCAATTTGACCATCTAAGAGGAATCGCCAAAGATGATGGCATCATGAATAGTCCCCAGTTAAGTGATGAATTGGATCTGCCTGAGGGACTTGTGATCATCAGCGGAGAAGAAGATACATGGATCGCAATGGATTATCGAGAAACGAAGAAACATCCTCCTATTTACTATTTTGATTTAGAACTGGAAGTAGATTTTAAGCTGGCAGATACTTTCGATGTTTTTATTGAGAAGTTATATACAGCTGAAGATGCGATGGTCGAAGTAGTAGAGATTGAGGAGGAATCTTCGGATTTGTACGTCAGTAAAGAAGAGCTTGAACTCATATATGAGAGGCAGGACCTTCGTTAGCAGAATCTCTTCAAAATGGCACATTATCCGATGGAAGAAATTGAAGAGATCGAATGGTTTTTCGATCGTATGAAAAAGTGCATTCAACAGATAAATGATCAACATGTCTTGTATGAAGCAGCCACAACGATTCACTCCATCTTTCTGTTAAACCCGGTTATGCCAAGGAATGACCGTATCAATCAAGAGCTGCAAGAAATTGCTGAGTTTCTAGAAAAGAGTGGAGAGCCTAATACCGCCTTTTTGGGAGAAGACATTCATCCAGTGAAAAAACGATAGTGAAAGAAGAAAAGCCCCTGTAAAGGGCTTTTTAAATGTAGTTTAAGACCTCTTTTTATTTAAAATTTTCATGATGAATAATGCTATATATGAAGCAATGAATGAGCCAAAAGTGTAAACAACTGCCCAGCCTAAGAAGGAGACATTAAAAAGTGTAAATGTCAGGATGAGTAAAATGATAAAGCTCACAACTGGCATGAAATAAACCTTTTGTACAATCAATGTGACGATAAAAGAGGCGATAATCATACTGACTGGAAGCAAGCCGAATGCGAATTCTAAATGAGTCATACCAATTCTCCTTTTAAATGACTTAGCTACATTTGAGTTTAATAAATTATTAGACAAAAGAATCAATAACCATATCATAACATGAATAAATACAATTATTTCATTTTATGTAATTGGGTGGGGTATTTGATGATTTTAAATCCCTCTTTTTGTGATCTTATTGAAAGTTATATTTAAATTAAGTATAGTTATTTTATATTACAAAGAGGAGGATGGTTAAAGATGATGCATGCAGGAAGATTACGCCAGCAAACTTTGAACAATCAGTAATTTCATATGTTCAAAGGCTCTGTTTTCATCAAACGGAGTAAACGGGGTATTCTGCACATTTTTAATGATCTTCAGCGGGAAAGTATGCAATTTCACTAGAAGACAGGCAGATAATCGTTCAGTCTTTTTTGTATGTTTTTATAATACAAAGAAAGGCATAAGTCTAGCTTTGTTTACTCTGACCACATAAAGTAGCCTGTTTGTGGTTTTTTGTGATGATATTCTTGATGCCTATTGATCATGACTAAATGAGCAATTGGAGGAATGAATATGAATAGACTGGAATTAAAGCAGTTAGCCAATCATCACGGATTAGAAATTTTAGAGAATAAAATAAATGAACAAGGTGTTGATTTCCGTGTCGCACATGTCGAAGATTTACATGGTGATCAATAGATATTAAGAATGCCTCGCAGACCTGAATCAATGAAACATGCCTTACAAGAAAAAAGACATTAGATCACATTAGTAAGCAGGTTCACTTTCAGGTCCCTAAGTGGTCTATTTTTACAGAAAGTCTGATTGCTTATAAACAATTAGAGGGTGTACCGGCGGCTAGTATTGATGTGGAACAGCAATCTTATGTGTGGAGTTTTGATCAAACGAATGTACCGCAAGCTTATTATGAATCATTAGGAAGAGTTTTAGCGAATGTACATACCTTAGATCAACAGCCTTTTAAAACGATCGGAGTGGAGATGCTCAGTGCTCATGAATTAAGAGCATCAATGAAACAGCGAATGGAACGTGTCAAATCGCAATACACCATTAACAGCGGTTTATGGGAGCGCTGGCAAGCATGGCTAGCTAAAGATTCTTTATGGCCGCCTTTCGTGGGGGTGAAGCATGGAGATTTACATCCTGGCCACATTCTGATTGATGAAAATCAATGTGTTACGGGTGTTATTGATTGGTCTGAAGTGGGGGTTGGTGATGTATCTGCAGACTTTTTGTCGCATCAACTTCTCTTTGGGAAAGAAGGATTAACAAAACTTATCCATGCGTATGAAAAAGCAGGCGGGAGAACTTGGTCAAGAATGGATGAACATATAAAAGAGCTTCTGACTACAAGTGCGATCACTGTGGCCGAGTACGCACAGAGATCAGGATTGAAAGATATGCATGAAACTGCAGCATACATGTTGGCAAACGAAAGATAATCAATCAGAACGTATCCAAAAAAAGCCCTGAAAAGGGCTTTTTTTAATCTAATTCATGAAAAAACTGTTTGAGCTGATCAATGAAAACTGATTTGGATTTTCCCTTTTTATAAATGAACTCGATATTGATGTTGAAATTGATGGATGGATCGATTGAAATTTGTTTTAATGTTCCTTGTTCTACCTCATTTCTAACGCAATGATGAGGTAGAAACGATAGCCCCATTCCTTGCAGCACTAAATTTTTTGCGGTTTCCATATGATCAACCTCAATGGAAATGTTCGGTGTGATGTTGTTCTTTTGAAATAATCGGTGGAGCATCAGCCAATCAAATGACCCATAGTCAAAGAAAATAAAAGGCTGTTCTTCTAGTTCTTTCATATTGATGTTGTCAAGGCTGGCAAGCGGGTGATGAGTTGGGACGAACAGCCCGATAGGATCACTGAAAATAGGGATCGATTCAATTTGAGGATGTGTTTCAGTCCTGACAATCCCAAAGTCCACTTGATTGTTGATGACTTTTTGAACAACATCCTTTGAATGTCCTGTTACAATTTTCACTTTCAGGTTTTCGTATTTTTCTTTCAGGGCAGGCAATATGTTAGGCAATAGATTATTGGAAATAGAGGATGCGCATCCAATCGTCAATTCATAAGGGATCATCGTTTGTTTGAGACTATGCTTTGCTTCTTGATAAGAATGGAGGATCTTTTTGGCATGCGGGTAAAACTGTTCACCTTTTTCCGTCAGAGACAGCTTATTTCTCTGCCTATCAAATAATTTCAGGTCTAATTCTTTTTCTAACGATTGAATACGTGCCGAAACAGAAGGCTGGGTTAAATACAGTACTTCCGCAGCTTTATTGATACTGCCTAGCTGGCATACATAAATAAACGCTTCTATATTCTCAATATTCATTTTATCCCCTTATGTTGCGTTCTTTAAATGTTTAGCTTTTCAAGCTCATACACTAATTTTACAGCTTCTTTCGCCAAAATGACAGTAGGGTCAATCATTTTCACATCTTTAGTTGACCTTAGGACTAAGGGGATTTCTGTACAGCCGGCTATGATGGCTTCTGCCCCTTGATTGATTAAAATTTCTGCAGCTAACGCCAATTCACTTTCGCCTTTACTTAATTTTCCTGCTTTCACCGCATATATCCCATTCATAACGTTTTTCTGAAGATTTTCACTAGGAGTCATGACGTCAATATTGTGATGAGCACAAGCCTTTTGATAGAGCTGGGTTTTTAATGTTCCATCAGTACATAGTAAGCCCACAGATGTATAGTGATGTTTGTTCAGGTAATTTGCGGTTTCTAATGGCATATTCATGATAGGGATATGAGTGGAATGTCGTACGTTTTCTAAAAAGAAGTGAGCGGTATTGCATGCAATGAGAATAAAGTCCGCTCCTGCACGTTCTAATCTCTTAGCTGATGCAATCATATCATCTGTAGGATCTTCGCCTTTCCCAAATATGGCATTGGTTCTATCAGGGATTTGAGGATAATTATCAGCAATCACATGGAGATGATCCTGATCTTTTATCGCTGGAGTATGTGAAATGATTTTTTTCATCAGATCTATCGTTGCTAAAGGACCCATCCCGCCCATAATTCCGATCGTTATAGACATATACGCCACCACATTTCTTTTTTTTCTATTATAAAAAAAGAAAGCATGGTGATCGTTATAGAAAAGTTCTATATGTATATAGAAGGTTTATCAAAAGCGTCTTTTAATGGCGCTTAGCGGCCCACTCTGATTGAAATTGGCGAATAACAACCCGGTGTGTCCTTGTGAATATGCTGTTTGCATTCTTCATGTTTTACCCTCATTTTTTAGTTTGTTTTTGATTTGAAAAAGTCTATCAGCCATTCAGATAGCTGCTGCTGTGCTTTACTGACAAATCGATCTGCATAATAAGTTAATTCCAAGTGACGAACAGGTGCCGGATCAGCAATAGGAATCGAAACAATATTGGGCCACGTCGAATGGTATTGCAGCAATCCTCGCGGCTGAATGGTTGCACCGATGCCGGCTTCAACCAGCTGCAATAATGAAGATGCGGACCCAACCTCCATGACAGTGTCTAGTTCAACACCCTGTTCTTTACATACGTCATCTACTAAATCCCTTCCTAGATATCCCTTCGGATACATGACCAAAGCATGCTGCATCAGCTCTTCCAATGTCACTTCACTCTTTTGGGCTAGATCACTTTCTGAATGAACAAATAATTCGTAGGGCTCACTTCCAAGTGGAATTTGAACGAGACGCTTATCCGCAGGCCCTCGCAGCCCGATGCCGAGATCCACTTTATGCGACAGTACTTCTTCACGAACGTAGATCGTTGAATATGCTTTCAGATTGGTTTCAGGATAAAGTGTTTTAAATTCTACAAATAGCGGAACAAGCTGAAAGTCAAGATCGGAGGGGAGTACTGCAAGTCGAACGTTTCCTCGTTTTTCAGATAACAGTTCTTTCATCGCATTTTTCGCATCTCTTTCAGCTTGAAGCATTTTCATACCATATTGATAAAGCAGAGAACCCGCTTCAGTTGCAACGACTTTTTTACCGATTCGATCAAAGAGCGGCATCCCAACTTCAGCTTCAAGCAGCCGGATCTGCTGGCTTAATGTAGGCTGTGATATCCCTAATTGCTCAGCAGCTTTTGTGAAATGTAAATGGTCGAATACAGCCATGAAATATGTAATATGACGAGTATCCATTTGTCATCCTTTCATAAATAATAGTTTTTTACTATCATCATAATACGAATTATTGTATTGATCAATGAATGCGGCAGATTTATACTCAAAGTAACTTCAACAAGATGAGAGAGGAAGAAGAGCATTGATGAAAAAAATATTTTATTTAGCCGCTTTATTTTTAGCTGCATTAAACTTGCGCCCAATCATTACGTCCGTGGCTTCTATGATGAGCATGATCCAAACAGACCTTGGAGTCAGTGCGCTGACAGCAAGTCTTCTAACCACTTTACCGGTCTTGTGCATGGGGGTGTTTGCACCTGTAGCAACTAAACTAAGCCGCCGTTTTGGTTTAGAGAGAACGCTTTTTTTCTCGATTCTTCTCATCACAATCGCTACTGGACTACGTGGGACGAGTCAAACGGTTGCCGTCCTTCTCATCACTGCATTTGCAGGAGGCGTTGGGATTAGCTTTGCAGGACCTTTATTGTCTAGTTTTATCAAAAAGTATTTTCCGAAAAGCCCGGGGATTGTGAGTGTCTATTCTATTTCGATGACGATTGGGGCAGCACTTGCTTCTGGCTTCACCATTCCGATATATCTTCGCAGTGAGCATAACCTTCCGCTCGCCTTGTCTTGCTGGGCGGTTTTAGGGATGATCGCATTAATCTTATGGCTAGGGCTGGCTCGGAAAAAACAACAGGCTGATCATACGGCCTTGCCGCTAAGGCTGCCGCTGCGAAACAAAAAAGCCATTCAATTCACCTTGTTCTTTGGCTTTATGTCCAGCATGTTCTATTCGTTAACAGCATGGATTTCACCCATCGCCCTTAGTTTTGGAAATAGTCCACAGTATGCCGCCATGCTGCTGACGATATTTACACTGATTCAGATTCCGGTGGCACTACTCGTTCCAGGAGTCGTCACTCGCTTAGGAAAACCGAAATTATTTCTGATTTTATGCAGCGTGTCAGAGCTGATCGGCCTTATTTTCCTTCTACTTCCAATGCCTATTTTGCCAGCCGTCATTTTTCTAGGGATTGGGGCAGGTGGATTATTTCCCTTAGCACTTATGCTGCCCATTATTGAGACGCGTACACCGGAGGAGGCTGGTACATGGTCCGCTATGTCGCAGATGGGCGGATACATCATGGGCGGGTTTGGTCCGTTTTTCATTGGCTTGGTTTTCGATCTAAGCGGACATTTTCAAGCTTCCATTGTTGCAATGCTCGTCATTGTCTCATTGATGATTGGCGTTCAGTTATCAATGAAATTAGGTAGAAAAGAGGAAGAAGTGTCGAGTTAAATCATGCAGCTTCACATTTCAATCAAAACGGGGAGGTTTTATTGCTTAAGAAGGGGAGCCTTGGGAGAGATACTGGGTGCTTGTTTATGATGGAACGTAAGGAATGTCTTCATTTTTCGCAGCCGCTTTTATAGCTTTTCTTTATTGAGTTTGCGCAATAATGGAATATTTCACAAAATAATAGAGTCACCTAAAGGAGGCAAGTATTGTCTCTCTTTTGTTGTTTTAGGAGTAAACACCAGTGATACTTTCATTTAACCAGAAATGCTATTGCTTTTTTGCTCGATTAAGAGTTTGATTATAATAGAGACTGTAAAACAGAAGACGATAGAATAATTCAGTATCGTGAGCTCCAGTGAATTTTTTTGTACTTTTGCAAGATATGTTCCGAGAAAAATTTGCACAAAAAGAACTAGAGGTGAATAATATGACAACCTATGAGTCGAAAGACATTTTAAAGCAAGCAATCATGAAGACGTACAATCAATACGATGAAGAATTCAATATGATTCGAGAAGAAATGAAAGATGATCGAATAGAGGATGTAAGCCGAACTCCTGCAGAAAATTTGGCCTATCAAGTTGGTTGGACAACCCTGCTGCTTCAATGGGAGCAACACGAAACTGAAGGAAAGGTTGTCCATACGCCAGCAGAAGGTTATAAATGGAATCAGCTTGGCACATTATATTCTCTTTTTAATGAGAAGTATGCCTGCCAATCACTAGTCGCATTAAGAGCTCAGCTCAAACAGAATGTTTTAACTATTTGTGATATGTTGGATCGTATGAGTGAAGAAGAAGTGTTTGAACCTCATCAACGAAAATGGGCGGATGATGCGACAGCAAAGGCTGTTTGGCCAGTTTATAAATTTATTCATGTGAATACCGTTGCTCCTTTTAAAAATTTCCGTACTCAAATTCGTAAATGGAAACGATTAAAACAAGTATGACGTGAAGGATATACGATGTACATATTTCGTTAGAACTAAACTTGATTGTATCATCTTATTTTAGAGAGAACAGGGGGCGCTGATTCGAGCCCAGTTATTCCTTCTTATCAAAATTACGATCACTCACATGGCTTCTTTACAGGAGCTTTTTTTCTTATTTTTGCGGTTTCTTTTCGGTGTCGGACGATTCACAAAATGATAATATATGTCATTATAGGGAAAATAGAGGGAGGGGTAAGGACGGATGGAGAAAGTGCTTTCTTCTCACGTCGGCTTGAAAATCAATGAATGGTATTATCATATTCAAAGATTTAACGTACCGGACGCCGAGGCATATAAAGAAGAAATCAAATCAATGCTTGATCATATGGAAGAGAATCAGGATTTATTATTGTATTTCTCACTTATGGAGTTCAGACATAAATTAATGCTTGATTATTTGAATCCTTTAGAAAATGGGAAAGAGCGGGCGAACTTTAGGGAACTCGCAATGAAGATCAAAAGGGATCAAGAGAAATTAACAGGATTGCTCGAGTATTACTTCAATTTTTTCTACGGCATGTACGAATTTGAAAACTACGAATACCTCAATGCGATTACCTTCTATAAGCGGGCAGAAAAAAAGCTGTCTCTTGTCAGCGACGATATTGAACGTGCCGAGTTCAATTACAAGATGGCAGAAATCTATTACCACATGAAACAAACCCATATGTCGATGCACCATATCGCACAGGCAATAGAATGTTATCGAGAAAAAGATACATACACAGTAAGAGAAATCCAATGTTCTTTTGTCATTGGATTAAACTATATAGATATGGGCTGCCCCGAAAAAGCAATACCCCATTTTCAACACGCACTAGAAAAAGCCGCCGACAACTCAACAAAACGATTAAAAGGATCAGCACTTTATAATTTAGGGTTGAGTTATTTTCATAACAATGATCTTTCAACTGCAATTAAATATTTTAATGAATCTATTCATTCGTTTAAAGAACAGGGATATGAGCATTTAAATAAAATTCTTGATCCGATGGTCATGTTGACAAAATCATATTTTAAAAATGATCAGAGAGATTTAGGTTTATATGCATTAAACTATGGACTTGAATTAGCTGAAAAATTAAAGGATGATATTTTTATCAATACATTCGTTATGTTGAGATCACTTTATATTGATAACAATGAAAATCGTATAAAAGAGTCAATGGCTTATTTGGAATCAAAGTCTTTTTTTGCAAATCTTGAAGATTTAGCGAAAGATGCAGTGAAGCATTATAATAAAGCAGGAGATATAGAACGCTCAAACGAATTTTATGAGAAGATTCTATATTTCCAACACCAAATTAAAAGGGGAGACTGTCTTTATGAAATTTAAGTCAGTAGCAACCGTATTAATAATTGTCAGTGTGTTAGGTGCTTTTAGTTATGTTTCATCAAACGATATCCATAATGAAGCCCAAAGAGGACATACATCAAGTATCGGTTATTTTGCTTAAACTTAAAAAGCCTGTTCAATGGCTTTTTTTATTTAATTGTCGCTTTTCTCAATGTTAAGTCTTCAGAAAAAGCAACTAGGCGGACAATGTCCGTTCTTTTTTGTTTTAAAAGATTGAAATCTTATTATGTTTTTCCATCATACATTCAATTATTTTTAATCACCTGCTGTATTATATTTTAAAGGATGTTACCGTTGTATGTAAGGAATGATTGGCCAATCTTCCAATAAGAGTTGGAGGGAAATCATGAATTGCAAAATTGAAATATTAAGCAATATGAAGATGGTGTATATGAGAAATATAGGACCATATGGAAGCAAAAAGAATATAGAGATGATGAAGCATTTTAAAATATGGATCAACCAACATCAATTAAATGATGAATTAAAGAAACATGGCATATACGGTGTTCCTCAAGATGATCCTGCAAGGACTTTACCTGAAAAATGCAGATATGACCTCATGATCATGACAAATAGAGATTTCTCTAATGATCAAATGGTTCAGACTGGTCATTTTGAAGGGGGAAAGTATGCTGTTTTTACAATGAGGCATACATCTGAAAAAGTGAATTTGTTTTGGAGTCAATTACCTGACTATATTCAGAACAATCAATTGAACATGCGTCAGGCACCTACTATAGAGCGATATAGAGAAGAGGAAGGCGAAGATAAGGTGTGTGAATTCTTACTGCCTATCTTTTAGACAATTTATCGAACGTCAATGAAAACAGACCTTTATGGTCTGTTTTTATGGTTAAATCATCTAGGACTTGTTGCTTCAAATGCTATACTAAGGCTAAACCATAAATGAAGGGTCATGATAGGAGGAGCATTGTGTGATATTCATCATAGGCATTGTCATTGCTTTTATGATTGCTATTTTAGGTTTTACTGTTTTCGTAGAAGTAGGAAATGGACTGGGGACGGCTCTCAGCATCATCGGAGGACTGGTCATTTTATTCATAGCCGGTAGATTACAAAGACGAAAAGAACAGAATGATCCCAACATATTATTAGATAAGATGATGATGTTTTTTCACGAAGATGGATTTCAGGCATCTACATATATCTTTTCAGAGCAAGTTGATAAGGGATTTGCGATTGATGATGAGTTAAAGAAAATGCGCTTTATTGAACATCAACCTGGCGGGTCATCTAGAAAATATAGATTTGCAGTCACTGAGCTTTCCTTGAAAGATTTGAAACAAGTTGAGATATTAGAAGATGGTGTGCCGATTGATTATTCAGCTGAGAGTGATGATAAAGAAGAGGTCTCGACGCTTGAATTAAGGTTAACAATGAATGACCAAGAATCATCCACGATTACAATCAACTTCCTGCAATTTGATGTGCCTGTTCGTAAGAGCAATGCTCAATACTTAACTGAACGGGAAAATTTGCAGGAGATTTATCATGATATTGATGCAATGATGAAATCTGCGGATGAAATTGAATATCATCGCTCATAGAGAAGAAATCACAGTTGATGTGGTTTCTTTTTTTATGTGCAACAAGACAAAGCAGGTCCAGTCATTGTAGTTGAATGTTTTTCTCAAAAATGAATAAAGATAGACTAGACACGAAAACGAGCATTGATATTGAAATGACTCATGTGATGAGGAGGAAACATAAATGCAAAAGCTTTGCAGGGAAGTCTGGATCGAAGTCAACCTTGACGCGATTAAAAGAAATATCGGGGCCATTCAAGCGCATATTCCGAGGAAAAGTAAGATCATGGCTGTCGTGAAGGCGAATGCTTATGGACACGGTTCAGTGGAGGTAGCGCGGCAGGCACTGGAAAGCGGTGCGACGGAGCTCGCAGTTGCTAGTTTGGAGGAAGGCATTGTATTGCGAAGAGCAAAAATTGAAGCGCCGATTTTGGTTCTTGGATTTACCCCGCTAGATTGTGTGAAAAGGGCTGCGGCCTGGAGAATTGACCTCTCCGGCCTTCGAGAAGACTGGATTGTTGAAGCAAATGAGATCTTAGCGGAAGAAGATAGTCAGCGCCGGCTTGGGATTCATGTCAATGTCGACACAGGGATGGGGCGATTAGGTGTACGAACGAAGGAAGAGCTGTTAGGAGTGGTGGAAGCCCTTGAAAAGAGTAAAAACCTTAGATGGGACGGAATTTTTACTCATTTCTCCACAGCAGATGAGCCTGACCCTGATTTCACGCAGCTGCAGCACAGCATTTTTATTGATTTTCTTCGGTTTTTGAAAAAACAAGGAATTAAGCTGCCGACCGTACATTTGAACAATACAGCGGCTGCCATCGCGTTCCCTGAATTTAGCGCCGATATGATTCGGCTGGGCATCGGGCTATATGGGCTGTATCCCTCGCAATACATTGAAAGCTTAGACGCTGTTCAGCTAGAGCCCGCTCTCAGTTTAAAAGCAAGGATTGCGTTCGTGAAGGAAATGGTGACAGAGCCAAGGACCGTCAGCTATGGTGCAACTTATGTAGCAAAACCTGATGAAATCATTGCCACCATACCGATCGGTTACGCAGATGGGTACTCACGTGCTTTATCAAATCGGGGATTTATGCTTTTCCGCGGCAAACGAATGCCGATTGCTGGCCGAGTCACAATGGATATGACGATGATCAGTTTAGGAGAAATGAAAGCAAAGCAAGGCGAGGAAGTCGTCATTTACGGTCGTCAAAAGGGCGGAGAAATTTCTGTCGATGAAATCGCCGAAATGCTCAATACGATCAACTACGAAGTCATCGCCACCTTAAGCCGCCGCGTCCCAAGATTTTATCGTCGAGGCGGGAAGATTATTAAAATATCGACACCGGTGATGTATGTATGAGGATTTTATTATAAAAAGTTTATTTAAAAAACCATTAAATTGTAAACTTTGCAAATATTGGATCGATAAAAGGAGGGAATATAATGATGTGGGGGAAGAAAAATGAAAAAGAAATTTTTACTATTTATCATGGTACTTCTTTTAATAAGTACCCTTAGTCCATTTAAAGCAGATGCAGAAACAAAATCAACTGGATGGACGAAACGAGCTGATTTACCAGAAGAACGTATTAATGCCGGTGTAGGAGTGGTAGATGGAAAGATTTATTTATTTGGTGGAGCAAGTGAAAAAAATAAGTTAAATAATCAAACATTTATGTATGACCCTAAGAAAGATGTTTGGGAAGAAAAAACGAGCATGCCGAGAAATAGAACAGGCGGTACATATGCTACAGTAGGTAAGAAAATATATCTAATAGGTGGAATAAACGAAGAGACAAAAACAGCTTATAACACGATTGATATATATGATACAGAACTTGATCAGTGGGCAGAAGAACCGATTCAAATTCCAAGAGACCCTGTATTTTCAACTTATAACAAAGGAACTTTGTACGCAGTTGCAGTGAAAGAGGATATATATATTGTATCTTCAAAAAACTCTTATAAGAATAATGTCTATCAATACAATACAGCCTCTGGTGAATGGAAGAGCTTGAACTCATCGGCTTTACCATCTCGAAATGGGAGAGCCATTTCTGCAATTGACGGCAAAATATATGTTGCCGGTGGAGAAAATTCGATTGGGCATAGTAGAGAAAAATCTTTATTCCAGTATGATATTTCAACAGATAAATGGAGTAAATTAAAAGATAGTGACTTAACTTCAACTGTATTTGAACCAGCCTACGAAACATATAATGGGAAATTCTTCGTTATTGGTGGACAGCGGACTGGTGATGATTCAAGTGAAATAATGAAGAAAGTTCAAATTTTCAACCCTGAAGATGGACATTTTAAAAATTCAGCTTATGAATTGCCAGAAGGAAGAGCATCAGCTGTTGCAGCAATTGTTGATGAACAATTATATGTCATTGGCGGACGTGACTACTCGTATCATATGAGACATCTTTCTGTAAAAAGTGATTACAGATCAGTGATTTCTATTTCATTAAAAGACTTACAAGTGACTGAAGATGAAACAAAGCCGGATGATGGGACAGCAGAAGACCCAAAGGATCAAGACGGAACAAAGCCAGATGATGGCACAACAGAAGATCCAAAAGACCAAGACGGAACAAAACCTGGTGATGGGTCAACAGAAGAACCGAAAGATCAGGACGGGACTAAGCCTGGGGATGGATCAACAGAAGAACCGAAGGATCAAGACGGAACAAAACCTGGTGAAGAAGCAACAAAAGGTATACTTTCAATTACCATGATAAACGGGCTGCAAAAGGATTATTTGCTCTCAATGAAAGAAATCAACGATTTTCTAAACTGGTATAAAGAGAGAAGCTTTGGAATTGGTATGAACTTCTATGAAATCAATGATGAACATAATAAAGAACCATTCACTAGTAAGAAAGATTACGTGGTGTACCAAAATATCTTAATGTTTGATATCAAGCAATACTGATATTCATAAAATTGTAAAGCTGCTGATGATAGATCAGCAGCTTTTGTTTTTATAGGATTGTTAAAATTAGGATTAACGTCATGAGAAAAATGCGATATTTTTTTAAAAATCTGCTAAACATCCTATAACAACATCCGATAATAGAATTGTCAGGGTTGATAAGCCCTAGAATAAAGGACTTTTTTCAGACAAGGACGTCTGTCAGGTCCCACATACATGGAGGTAATAGGAAATGAGAATTAACCACAATATCGCAGCACTTAACACATTGAACCGTTTGTCTGCAAACAACGGTGCGAGCCAAAAGAACATGGAGAAACTTTCTTCTGGTCTTAAAATCAACCGTGCAGGAGATGACGCAGCAGGTCTTGCAATCTCTGAAAAAATGCGTGGACAAATCCGCGGATTAGAAATGGCTACTAAAAACGCACAAGACGGTATCTCACTTATCCAAACAGCTGAAGGTGCATTGACTGAAACTCACTCAATCCTTCAACGTGTACGTGAGCTTGTAGTTCAAGCTGGAAACACTGGTACACAAGATGGTACAGACCTTGGTGCTATCCAAGAAGAAATCGCTAACCTAGTTGAAGAAATTGGTGACGGTTCTGGCAAAAACGGTATCTCTGACCGTACAGAATTTAACGGAAAGAAACTACTTGACGGTTCTTTCAGCGCAACTGCTGCTACACCAAAATCATTAACTTTCCAAATCGGTGCAAATAAAGCACAAAAATTAGATGTGAACATCGAAGCAATGTCTTCTACAGCACTTGGTGCATTAGAAGCTGACGGAACTCTTAAAGCAGACCATGCAGTTGCTAACATCGATGTAACCCAATTTGCTGATCCGACTGCTACTGGCGCACTTTCTTTTGATGACCAATTAGATATCGTTGATGGAGCTATCAAACAAGTATCTAACCAACGTTCTAAACTTGGTGCGGTCCAAAACCGTCTAGAGCACACAATCAACAACCTTGGTGCTTCTGGTGAAAACTTAACAGCTGCTGAGTCTCGTATCCGTGACGTTGACATGGCGAAAGAAATGAGTGAGTTCACTAAGAACAACATTCTTTCTCAAGCGTCTCAAGCAATGCTTGCACAAGCGAACCAACAGCCACAAAACGTACTTCAATTACTACGTTAATGACAGGCCCCTTTATGGGGCTTTTTTTTATGTTGTTTTTTCTCCAAATTTCCTCCAGTCTTATGATTCTTAAATCCCTCTGATAAATCATGAAAAATGACCTTTAAATTTGGCATACTCTAGCGAAATGATCATAGTGAATGAGACTTATTCCTTATTTGTTCCTTTTTTGTTAAACAAATTCCATTAAAGTTCGATAAATGGATTGTAAGGCTTACAAAAAAATTCTAATTTAGAACTTTTGGACAAGGATGTCTAATTGGTTCAAACACATGGAGGTCATTAAACATGAGAATTAACCACAATATCGCAGCACTTAACACACTGAACCGTTTGTCTGCAAACAATGGAGCAGGGCAAAAGAACATGGAGAAGCTTTCTTCTGGTCTTAAAATTAACCGTGCAGGAGATGATGCAGCAGGTCTTGCCATCTCTGAAAAAATGCGTGGTCAGATCCGCGGATTAGAAATGGCGACGAAAAATGCTCAAGACGGTATCTCTCTTATTCAAACAGCTGAGGGTGCATTGACTGAAACTCACTCAATCCTTCAACGTGTACGTGAACTAGTCGTTCAAGCTGGAAACACTGGTACACAAGATGAAACAGACCTTGGTGCAATTCAAGAGGAAATTGATGCACTAGTTCAGGAAATTGGGAACGGTACGGATAAGAACGGTATTTCTGACCGTACTGAATTCAACGGAAAGAAACTTCTTGATGGAACTTTTGCTGCTGAACCAGAAGACGGAGAACCGAAAAAACTTACTTTCCAAATTGGAGCTAACGGTGCGCAGCAATTGTCAGTTCATATTGAAGCAATGTCTGCTGATAAACTTGGAGTTGAGGATAAAACAGTTTCTACTATTAAAGTAACTGATTTCGCCGAAATTGCAGCAGATGAAGAAGGTGGGTTTAACGACCAATTAGCAATCATTGATGGAGCCATCAAACAGGTTTCAGACCAGCGTTCTAAACTTGGTGCTGTACAAAACCGTCTAGAGCACACAATCAACAACCTTGGTGCTTCTGCTGAAAACTTAACAGCTGCTGAGTCTCGTATTCGTGACGTGGACATGGCGAAAGAAATGAGTGAGTTCACAAAGAACAACATTCTTTCTCAAGCGTCTCAAGCGATGCTAGCTCAAGCAAACCAACAGCCGCAAAACGTTCTTCAATTATTACGTTAATGAAAAAGCCCCACTAAGGGGCTTTTTTTGTTTCAATCTAATGAAAGCAGGTGCTGCAAACGAAAGTCAGGAACCGCTTCATGGAAAAAAGCTCGATTGCTTTCATCATCCTCTTTATCCCACTGACTCCACCATTCAGCAGTTTCTCCAGAAGTGTCGGCTTGAATCATGACATGCAGCTGTTCTAAGTTGATGATGTCTTTCGATTCTGTTAAGAAAGAATGCATCCGGTGATACGCTTCAAGACGTTCAGGCTGTTTTGTTACTATGGCGTATTGTACGTAGCGATTTAAGAATCCTTGTACGAACGTCAAATGGGGGATGGCTGTTTCTCCTTTTAATTCGACGCCTTCCCAAGTCATATCAGCAAACACTTGAAAGCTCGAAACAAACAGCCGATATTACAAAAATGATTAAAGGCATCTCGAAACAAACGAGTTTGCTAGGATTGAATGCGTCAATTGAAGCGGCCAGGGCAGGAAAAGAGGGAGCTGGTTTTAGTGTTGTAGCAAGTGAGGTTCAAAAGCTTTCAAGTGAAACTTCACGTGCAACAGGAAACATCGAAAGCTCATTACAAGGAATTTCCTCCAATATACATACATTACTTGAAAGTATGGACCACATGAAAGGTTCTTCATCGGAACAGGCTTTACTTGTAACAGAGTTTAGCGAAATTGTGGAACGATTGACGATCGTAAGTAAAGAAATGAAAGAATTCATGCAGCATGTGATGTCAACGTAAAAAACGAATCCAAGAGGGATTCGTTTTTTTGATGCGCTATTTTCTCTTGTTCTGATCAAAGCGATAATCATACGTGTCGCCCTTCACCACATTTAAAAACTCATGTCCAATTTGAACAAGCTGTCCGTTTTTCCATTTGATGAGAGGGTCTTTGTCTGGGTATTTCCAGTAAATCGTCTTCTTACGGTGGGTCAGTTTGTTTTCAATTTCTGCTCTAACTGCGTTTTCCTTTAGCTTTCCTCCGCTATGCTGATAGGTGTTGATGATGTACATTCCGTCAGGTGATGACATCGAGCGGATGAATGTTCCGTGAGACACGCCTTGAAGAGAGAAGCATTTCCAATAAATAATGCCAGCGAAGCTAAGGAGTAAGATGATAAGGATGAGGGTGGTTTTCTTTTTTAACATGAAAAATTCCTCCAGATGTAGATCACAATATTTCTAATTTATGAGAGAGAATACAAAAAGATTCATATAGTCCAAAAGTTCTATTCATTTCAATTATCGGTCATTTTTTCTCAAAATTCAACAGAAAGCCGTAAATGTAAGGAAAATTTAAGGAAGAATTCAAGTGGTGTATTTGATTCGAAACCTCTTTACAAAAGAATAAGGGATCAGTAGACTTATGCTCATATAGAGAAATGGGGCAGATGACATGAGACAAATCATCGATACGTATCAAAGTTATGAAGAGCTTTCCGCTCATGAAAGAATAGGAATTGATTATCGAATTCTTCACGAGCGGAAAGGTGACCAGCTTCTGGTTTTGTCGCCTCATGCCGGAGGAATTGAATCCGGCGTGAGTGAGCTCATTCATGAAATAGCTAGTGATTATTCTATGTATTTATTTGAAGGCCTTAAAGTAAAAGGCAATCATGTTCTTCATATTACAAGTACACGTTTTGATGAGCCGGTTTGCCTTTCTTATGTGCATAACCATCATTATACGTTTGCACTCCATGGCTACGGAGAAACAGAGGTGCTTCAAACGTTAGTGGGAGGTACGGACAGAGAAAGAGCGGCAGAAACTGTGAAACGTTTAACGCTAAATGGCTTTCACGCATTGCTGCTATCTGAATCTGATCGTTTTTCTGGAACACATCCTGATAATATTAATAACCAATGTCTGACGGGAAAAAGTGTACAACTTGAAATTAGTCAGGCGCAAAGAAGAGCATTTTTTCAAGACTTTAGGCGTCGCTATCGGCGTGATACACAAACTGAACAATTTTACCGGTACACAAATGTACTCAAACAAGTATTAGCTCTTTATGAATAAACTTTTATCGTTTTATGTCCGAGTATTTACGTTTGATAAACGGCTTCTTTTTCTGCGACCCTTTCTGCTTTCATTAAATAAGACGTAAACTCCTGTTGAAAGCGAATGCCTGCTTTTCGCTGTTCGAATAAGGCAAGCCGCTTTTCAGCAAAAGCTCTGGTGACGTGAAACGTTTGAGCAATATGCAAAATGGCTTGCTGCCGAAGGGTTGGAAGCTTCATTTGCAGCAGCATAAAGGTTGGAACACAAAAGTGATACATGAATTGTTTTGCCTGAAACTCCTGCAGTTCTCGAAAAAGTTTGTTCATTTTGAAATGATTGCCTGTATGCTTTAGCACATGACAAAGCTCGTGGGCAAAATCCTGCCATTGTTCTTCAGGTGATAGGGATCTGTTTAATATAATACTGTAAAGACCTTGATGTTGGATCATCATGCTGCCAGTCTCCTCGTAGTGGACCCATACATGAAATTCAGAAGCGATCCTTTGCATCTCTCTATAAGCAGGACCGCTTATTTGTAATTGAGCATATAACCGCTTAATATCTTCTTCTAAATGGGTTAAAAAACCAGTCATTTAAAAAACCTCCATACAAACGTATGTTCTATTTTTGGCGTAAAAGAAAAGTCCATATAGGACTAAATAGCTAATTGAACTATTACTTACTTTTTATATCGGCTTATTTTTAACAATTTTAACATAAATTCAAGGAAAAATGGAAGTAATTCCTGTTTTTTTCTGTATTTTTGCACTTTCCACTACTAAAAAGAGTGATTGAATTCAAATTTTACCATAGTCTTCTCATGAAAACAAACAAGTATTGTCTTACGAACGCCACCGATTGATGAGAAAGATCAATTCAATCTAGCAAAAGGGAGTGCAGAACATGGTACAAATTTATCAAGATTTTATTCCAGTTGGAAACGGAAACCGCCCAGGATATGCGATGACACCGGAGTATGTGACGGTGCATAACACAGCAAACACGTCAAAGGGAGCGGATGCGAAAAGTCATGCGGCCTATGTAAAACGCCCAACGACAGAGGTGAGCTGGCATTTTACAGTGGATGATCATGAAATCTTTCAGCATCTGCCGTTAAATGAAAATGGCTGGCATGCAGGGGATGGACATGGGAATGGTAACCGGAAGTCGATCGGAATTGAAATTTGTGAGAATGAAGATGGAAATTTTCAGCAAGCGGTCAAACATGCACAATGGCTTATTCAAAAGCTATTAAAAGAACATCACATTCCGCTAGCAAACGTGGTCACACATCAGTACTGGTCTGGAAAAGCATGTCCACGCCAGCTTCTTTCTACATGGGATGAATTTAAAAAAGGGATTGAAACGGCAGAAGATCCGGAGCCGGTCATCACGTATGTCGTGAAAAGCGGAGATACGTTAACGAGTATTGCGAAAGCTCATGGGGTCACAGTTCAAGATTTACAGAAGTGGAATGACATTAGTGATCCGAATAAGATTCAAATTGGACAGGTTCTCAAAATTTATCGTAACGATGCAAAGAGCACGTATGAGCTGCCAGATGGGGTTTTAAAGGTGACGTCTCCATTGACAAAGGGAGAGCACGTACGCCTCGTCCAACAGGCGCTTGCTGCTGTTTATTTTTATCCTGATAAATCAGCTGCAAATAAAGGAATAGACGGAGTTTACGGAGAAAAAACGGCGAACGCCGTAGCGCGTTTTCAGCTGGTAAATGGTCTGACAAGTGATGGAGTATACGGACCTAAAACGAAGGAAAAACTTCTGAAGCTGTTAAGTAAGTGAGTGTTTCTGTTTGTATGATTGGATGACTGCTTCACTTTGCTCATTTAATCGACGCATATAAGGCGACGACTTATATTCAGCAAACTGAACATATCTCAATTGTTTGATTTTCTTTTTCATTTATTGGCACCTCAATCGTTGCAACGTATAGATTATTGTATGCAAGTCTATGTAAAAATGGAAGCAGGACGCGGATTTTGTTCCGCGTCCTTTAGTGTAATCAAGCCCTTTTATTTTTATACTCATCCAATAGCTGTTCATTCTTTTTAAAAATACGCTCTGTATGGGGGCTTACCTTGTAATCCGCCATACTGATATGTTGCTTTTTCTTTAAAATCTTAAAAGGGTTTTTCTTGCGATTGTTGTTATCCCCTTGAAGTGCGTGGTCCATCTTCATCACCTTCCTCTTCATCAGGCAAGATTAGGTCATAAATTGTTGTAAGTGACGTCATTAATAAATAGTCGAACTCAGTGACAATGTCATCAGAGGTAAGCTTAATGACGAAGTGATCATCTGCTACAGAAAACGGGATGAGCACCAATTTGCCGAAATCATCGTAATAGACTTCCTGCCTGTCAAGCTTCGCCTGAATAAGAGCTCGCTGGTCAAGTGTCCGCAGCAGGTCATCTTTTTGTTCCTGCGTATCGTATGGACAAAGAACCGCTTGAATATTCATCTTGTCGGCAAAAGAATAAATGAGCCGTTCAATTCCCTCTATATATGCCTCTACACTTCCATAATATACATGGATCGGTTCGTTTTTCAATAGGTATTGGTACGTTTTTAGTTTGTTGAGGTAAGAATGAAGTAGATCGTTATTTTGTTCTAGGAGTTGGTGGGTGTCGGTTTCTAGTTCGTGATTTCCGAGTTTTTTAATATAGGAGCTGAGAAAGATGAATGCATCGGTTAATGCAAAAAAAACAGCAATAATCAAGTAGTGCATCCAATCGGTGAAGATTGAAGAAGGGTCATTTGTCCAGTACACAACAGCACCAGCTACATAAATCCAATACCACGTTTTTCGAATGGCAAACATCTTTTCTTTTACTTTTTGTTCAAAACGCCATACGGCAAATACATATACAGCAAGGGCACCTAGCAATAACCACACGGTCAATTGAAAAAATAATAGCATGTTCTTCTCTCCCATAGACAGATGGATACTTATTTATTTCTATGGATATGATTGGAAACCCTGCTTCATGAAAAAATGGCTTGTAGGAACAAGGTGTTGAAGTGTGCGGGCAAATAAAAAAAGACCTGTCAGACAGGTCTTTGATATTAGATAATCGCATTTAACACAAAGTATATAAGAGCCCCTAGAGTTCCTGAAATCGGTAATGTGATCACCCAAGTGACAAGCATGCGTTTTGCCGTACCCCAGTTTACTCCTTTTACTCTGTGTGCAGAACCTACACCTAGAATAGAAGATGAGATCACGTGAGTGGTACTAACAGGTAAGTGAATAAATGTCGCACCGAAGATAATCGCTGCACCCGTTAAATCGGCAGATACTCCGTTTACTGGACGAATTTTCATAATTTTACCGCCGACTGTTTTAATAATCTTCCAGCCGCCAATAGAAGTACCTAGTCCCATTGCAAGCGCACAAGAGAATTGTACCCAGAATGGAATGTCGTCTGTTGTATGCAAATTACCTGCAATTAAAGCCATCGTAATAATTCCCATCGCTTTTTGCGCATCGTTTGTTCCGTGGGTATACGATTGCAGTGCAGCAGTTAAAATTTGAACACGTCGGAATTGTTTATTTGTTTTTGCGAGATTGTTGTTTCTGAATACAAATTTGATAATGGTATACACGATATATCCCAATACGAAAGCTAGGATAGGTGAAAGCAATAGTGCTTGAATGATTTTAATGAATCCCGAATAGTTTAAAGCGCCAAAACCAGCAGAGGCAATAACAGCTCCTGCAATTGATCCGATCAGTGCATGTGAAGAACTACTCGGAATCCCGTAATACCAAGTAAGCAAGTTCCAAGTAATGGCCGCAATTAAAGCAGCCAAAATGACGACAGAACCGTTTTGAAGTGTAAAAGGATCTGCGATGTCTTTTGTGATGGACTTTGCCACACCTGTAAATGTCATTGCTCCTAAGAAGTTCATGAACGCTGCCATAATAATAGCATGTCTAGGCTTTAACGCCTTTGTTGAAACCGAAGTGGCAATGGCATTTGCTGTATCGTGAAATCCGTTGATGAAATCAAAAGCAAGTGCACAAATGACAATAAATATGGTAAGGATGAGTAATGTGTCCATGTTTAACTAACCCCGTTACGCATTCTTCATAATGATTGTTTCTAGATTGTTGGCAACACTTTGACAGGAATCAGCGATTTCTTCAAGTGTTTCGTAAATTTCTTTGTATTGAATGACCTTGATTGGATCAGTCTCTTTTCCAAACAAGTTCTTTAGTGATTTACGATAAAGATTGTCACAATTATGCTCGATCTCTTTGATTTTGATTGCGTGTGGTTGAATATCTTTTAAGCGATTTTCAGCCAGTAAATCAATTGTAATTAAAATTTCCTTTGCACATTCTCTGATGTAGTGGCTGAATTTGTCGATATGTTCGTCAGAGCTTGTCATTGAATAAATTTCCATTGTCGCTGAAAAATGCTCAATTCCATCTAAAACATCGTCGAGGCTATTCGTCAATTGAAGAATGTCTTCACGTTCAATCGGTGTAATAAAGGCTTTGTTCAGCTCTTTAATCATAGTATGAACATGATTATCACCTTTTGTCTCATATTCCTTCAATGTGTCAGAAAATTCTTTCAGAGTGGTTTGATTTGTTACTTTATAGCTAACAAAATACTCAGCAGTTTCATCTAAATTTTTAGCAATTTCCGTTAACAAGACGGAAAACTTGTCTTTTTTCCTTTTTAACATGTAAAAACCCTCCATTGTATAAATGAGACAATGCACACATCAAATAATTATATATTCTTTTGTCGAAAAAAAACAGGTGTAGTCGAAAATTTCTTCACTTTTTCTATTTGATCTTATTCTGACCTAAAGATGTGTTCTCAACACACCTTTTTCAGAAAGGAGAAAAGAAATGAAAAAAGCGGTCCATTTTTGGCGCCGCTTAAAGCTTAAGAAGCTGAATAAACAAGTTTAAATCGCTCGCAAACAAGGAGCATGTCTTCTTTAAATTCTAATCCGTACGGTTTGAGTGCTTCTGTAAAAAATTCTTGATGGGCTCTGTACCAATAGTTATATGAAAGATCGCCTTCACCTTCTGCTTGTGCAAATGATTCTGGAACCTCATTCATTGGCATGACATCTACATGCGTGATCTCTATGATGGCTTTTGGTTCGTCATGGCTGTCCAAAATGACCGCATATTGTCCTGCCTTTGGAAGCGGCTCCTGTTCCTTTTCGTAAAAAAGGTGTCCAGAACAAGTCGCTGTTTTTTTCCCTCGCAGAACAAGGTCAAGCAAATGATCTGGGTCTGCTCCAAATGCCCAAGCGGAAACAGACGCGTCAATTGGTGCACTTTCTGATTTTTCTTCCCAATATGTTTCCCAAAATAAGGTGCTTTTCTGATTCATCATTCTTCCCCCTTTGTGATGTGTTTATTATACCGTGAAATCAAATACATGGAAGTATAGTGTCTTTATCCCTACTGAGTAAGTATGTCATATGTTTTGAAAATCCGCTTTATATTTGATGAATATAGGATGATAGAATGAAAAATTTAGAAATTTTAGAATAATCTATTGTATTCTGGTCAAGAAGTCGGTAAGGTCAAAGTAAGAATATGGAAGGGGTGTTGTGTATGAAACGCATTTCTCTAACTATTTTGTCCATATGTCTGTTGGTTTTCTCGTTTTTTCTGCCTGTCAGTCAGGTCACTGCAACCGAAACTCATGGGAATAAAGTAGCTGTTGGGAAAGATGGCATGGTGGCTACTGCCCATCCGCTCGCATCAGAAGTGGGGGCAGATGTATTAAAGAAAGGTGGAAACGCTGTTGACGCTGCTGTTGCCATCCAGTACGCACTGAATGTGACAGAGCCAATGATGTCTGGAATTGGCGGCGGAGGATTTATGATGGTTTATGATGGGAAGACTAAAGAAACATCCATCATCAATAGTCGAGAAAGAGCACCACAAGGCGCAACACCAGACATGTTTTTAACAGATGAGGGGGAAGTCATCCCGTTCGCTGAGCGATCCACACACGGTAATGCTGTTGGTGTTCCAGGGACTGTAAAAGGTCTTGAGGCGGCATTAGATAAGTGGGGGACCCGCTCGATGAAGGAATTGATTAAGCCTTCCATTCAGCTTGCAGAGGATGGATTTGAAATCGATTCTGTCCTGGCAAAAGCCATTGATGATCATCAAGGAAAATTGAAAAAAACGGCCGCAGCGCCAATCTTTCTTCCAGATGATCAGCCGCTCAAAGAAGGGGACCTCCTAGTTCAGCCAGGTCTTGCAAAAACATTTAAGCTCATTGCGAAAAAAGGAAGCAAAGCATTTTATGAAGGAAAAGTAGCAAAGGCACTTGCAAATACAGTCCAAGATTTTGGCGGAACGATGACAACTGATGACATTGATCGTTATGAGGTCAAGACTGACAAGCCTATCTGGGGAGACTATAAAGGATATCAGCTTGCAAGTATGCCTCCACCAAGCTCAGGCGGGGTGTTTATGCTGCAAATGCTCAAAATACTTGATCACTTTAACCTATCTCAATATGACCCCAAATCATTCGAAAAATATCAGCTGCTTGCTGAAACGATGCATCTCTCCTATGCTGACCGTGCTGCATATGCCGGCGACCCCGAATTCGTAGATGTTCCACTAAAAGGACTATTAGACGATGATTACATTTCAGAAAGAGCCTCTCTTATTGAATTAGATCAAATGAATCGTAACCCGAAAGAAGGAGATCCATGGGCGTATGAGGATGAAAAAACCCCATCCCCTATTGTCCCGCAGCCAGAAGATAAAACCATTGGTGAGACCACACATTTTACTGTTGCCGATCAGTGGGGAAATGTTGTGTCATTCACAACAACCATTGAACAGTTATTTGGTACAGGGATTCTCGTCCCGGAATATGGATTTTTCTTAAACAATGAACTAACAGATTTTGATGCAAGACCTGGCGGAGCAAATGAAGTTCAGCCGAATAAACGTCCATTATCCAGTATGACACCGACCATCATATTCAAAGATAACGAGCCTGTCATGACAGTAGGTTCACCGGGAGGAACGACCATCATTGCTTCTGTTTCACAAACCATATTGAATTTGCTTGAATATGACATGGAGCTTCAGGATGCAGTTGAAGAACCAAGGATTTATACAAACAGCCCAACTTCTTATCGTTATGAAGTAGGTGTCCCTCTCGATGTGAGAACAAAGCTTAATGATATGGGGCATCGTTTTGGCAACTCGCCTATTGATATAGGAAATGTTCAAGCTCTACTCATTGATCGAAAAGCAGGAACCTTTACTGGAGTGGCTGACTCCTCGAGAAACGGGACTGCTGTTGGCGTCAATTTAAAGCTCTCTGCCCAATAAGAACATTTCCCGGGAAAAGAAGCGCCTCTTGAGGATGGCGTTTCTTTTTTGTCTAAATATAAGGAAAACAGTAGAAAACTGAGAATAGTTTGAATCATACATAGCTGATCAGACAACCGAAGGCTCTTGGCCATTTGAAGTACAGGACTGTGATGTATTGGCTAAGGGCCTTTTTTGCGTATGAATGACAAGGTTGTTGCTGACATCAAAGAGCAAGTACATGAGCTTTTAGAGAGAGGAAGTCACATTTAATAAGAAGTAGAGCATAGTTGAAGAAAGATGCAAAAAAGACTGCATCTTTTTTTATAAAATTTTTCCTAGGAACATTGACTTATAATTTAGAATATTATAATATCTTTACAAAGGTAACAACATTGAACAATTTTCAGTAATTATATTTGTAAGCGCTTTATAAAAGGTTCTATTCCAAAATGTTCTTTCTTTTTGTTACATGTGTTCATATTTATGCCAAATGAAAGGGGTGGTTGTTTGAACAACTTGTTTGAGTTAGATGAACAGCTGATCAAGCTGCAGTACGATGCATCTTCGAGAGAGGAGGTGACCACATATTTAGCAGAACGATTAGAAGCGGGAGGATACATTAAATCGAGCTTTTTACCTGCCGTGCTTGAAAGAGAAAAAACATATCCTACAGGCCTTCCACTTGCGACCTTTGGGGTAGCGATTCCACATACAGATCCTGAGCATGTGAACAAACCTGCGATTAGTGTAGCCACTTTAAAGGAACCTGTTATGTTTCACAAGATGGGGAGCCCTGATGAAACTGTGCTAGCCAAAATTGTGTTCGTCCTAGCAATCTCTGAACCTAGTAAGCAGCTCGTGATGTTAGAGAAGCTCATGACACTTTTTAGAAAAGAAGAAGTGATGACGAGGCTGTCTCACATGACATCGTATGAAGAAGCGGTTGACGTGCTTGAGCAAGAATTAAACCAATAGCCTTTCACAAAAAAATGTAAGCGCTTTATCTGAAAAATCCAGGAGGTGGATGTATGATCAAGCAAGCTGTCGATTTTATATTAGACCTTGGGCCAACTATTATGCTCCCGATTATTATGACGATTTTCGGTATGATTTTAAGGCAAGGCTTTAAGAAATCCTTCCGAGCCGGTATTACGATCGGCATTGGCTTTGTCGGTGTCAATCTTGTCATTAATTTGCTTGTGAGCGGCCTTGGGCCAGCAGCAAAAGCCATGGTTAATTCCCTTGGGCTAAAGCTCGATATTTTGGATGTTGGATGGCCGATTGGAGCTGCTATATCCTTTGGTACACCCGTTGCCCCTTTGATGATTCCTCTTGTGCTTTTGTTAAATGTCATCTTATTGTCCGTTAACTTTACGAAAACGCTGAATGTGGATATTTGGAACTTCTGGCATTTGATTTTCGCAGCCTCTGTGACTTACTACGCTTATCATAATATGTTCTTGGCCCTTGCTGTTGGTTTAATCGTCTCTGCTATCACGCTTAAATTAGCCGATTGGACGGCACCGACAATCGAACACCATTTTGGATTAAAAGGCGTATCGATGGCTCATGCTGAAACGGTCAACTTCGCGCCGCTTATGTATGCGTCCAACCGTATCATTGACAAGATCCCTGGCTTAAACAAAATTCATGCTGATCCAGAAACATTGAAGAAACGTTTTGGCATTTTTGGCGAACCGCTTGTGATGGGTCTCATACTTGGTATCATTATTGGTCTTCTAGGCGGCTATGATGCGAAAGGCGTCATGACGCTTGGTATTCAAATGGCAGCAGTTCTTGTACTAATGCCAAGAATGGTTGCGTTATTAATGGAAGGTCTTATTCCAATCTCTGAGGGCGCTCGTTCTTATATTCAAAAGCGTTTCCCTGGGAAAAATGTCTATATTGGTTTAGATACAGCGATTGTGATTGGTCATCCGGCGAATATGGCGGTAGCCCTTCTCATGGTGCCGATTACGATTTTACTTGCTGTCGTTCTGCCTTACAATGGCATGCTCCCGTTTGCAGACTTATCGGTTCTTCCATTTACAGTTGTATGGGCAGTAGCAGCGGCTCGTGGAAATATTATTCGCGGTCTTATTAACAGCATTTTTACATTAATGATTGTCTTCTTTATCGCAACGAATCTCGCACCGCTTGCAACAACAATGGGGAAAGCAGTCGGCTTTGATTTCCCAGAAGGGGCCAACATGATTTCAGGTATTGACCTTGGTTCCCATGTCATTCCTTGGATCATGGTGAGACTTCTTGATCCGAGCAATCCATACTTTATTGCAGCCATCATCTGTGCTCTGGCTTATGCGCTTCTATGGTACTGGGTGCGAAATGATATTAAAAAGCAGTATGCGAAAGAAATGGGCTTAGATCAGAAAGAACAATAAACGAGCTGGAGGGATTCTCATGGCAAAGAAAATATTGGTTTCATGCGGAACAGCAGTTGCCACATCAACGGTTGTTGCAAAAAAGGTCGAAGAGACTTTAAAGGAAAAAGGATATGATGTCGTGGTGGAACAGTGTAAGGCATCTGAAGTCCCGCAAAAAGCGGAGGGCGCCGATTTAATCGTGACGACCACGCCAGTGAGTGACACAAAAGGAACGCCTGTGATTCAAACATTATCCTTTTTAACCGGATTTGGCATTGAAGATGATATTGAAAAAATCATAGATCATATTAAGTAAACACTCATTTCATTGAGGAGCTTTCGCGGCTCCTTCCATTTACCTGAAAGGAGGACGTCTCATGCAGCATCATGCTTATAGCCGAACGTCTGCAGTGTTGTCTATTTTTCTTCCAGTCGTGCTCATCTGTCTGTTTTTCCTCTGGTTTCTTTATACGTTAATGTCAGCAGGACCTGAGCCGTTAGCTGTGTTAGGCGTTTATACGCTGCCTATCCTCATGCTTTCTAGTATTACTGGACTGAACCAGCCGACAAACGTCATCATTAGTGAAGATAAGCTGAAAATCGGCGCTTTTGGCAGATGGCACACATATGCGGTCTCTGATATTAAAGGAAAACTTTTTATCAAGCCATATCCTCATATCGGGAAAGTCTATGTCAGGGTGGGCCCATCGCGCATATTCGGAGGACGTTACTGGATATCAAGTGAGATGAGTGAGTACAAGCAGCTTGTGCAAACGTTGCAGGATTTTGCGAAGGGTGATGAAAAGGAGGATGCAGCTACATGAAATCAGCTGTCTTTTATTCTTCAGAGAACATTCGGTATGAGGAGCGGAACCGGCCTGCGATTGGTGATGATGAAGTGCTATTAAGAATGCGTGCCTGCGGCTTATGCGGCACAGATATTTACAAGGCAACACATGAGACGGTACCCTCTGGAACGGTGCTAGGGCACGAAATCGCTGGTGATATTGTTGAAACCGGAAAGCATGTGACAAATATCCGAACGGGAGACAGGGTTTATGTTGCGCACCATGTACCTTGCTTCACCTGTGACTTTTGTCAAAAGGGATTTTATACAATGTGTCCGCAGTTTGCAGCCACTAATGTAGAGCCAGGAGGGTTTTCAGAGTATATCCGCGTACCTGCATTGCATGTCAAGCACACAATGGGCAAGCTCCCGAAGGACGTCTCATATGAGCAAGGGGCAATGGTGGAGCCAGTCGCCTGCTGCCTCCACGGGTTTGAACGAGCACCTGTTCATCCAGGAGATTCTGTGCTGATCCTTGGAGCAGGGCAAATTGGCTGTATCCAACTACAGCTCGCCAAACATTACTTGGCTGGAAAAGTGATGATAACGGATGTGAATGAGAACCGGCTGCTGCAAGCGAGAAATTTAGGTGCAGATGTTGCTTTTCATCCAGCCTCTGAGCCGGTGGAAGAACGGGTCATGAGAGAAACAAATGGAAAGGGAGCAGACCTCGTCATGATATCTGTTGGGAGCAGTGCGCTTTTAAAAGAAGCGTTTCAAGCGGTAGCGAGAGGTGGAACGATTTTAGTGTTTGCTCATTTTCCAAAGGGAGACGTCTCCATTCCGGCTGATCGGTTTTTCCATGATGAAGTGAAAGTCGTAGGAGCCTATTCCTCGCATCCTTATCACTACCTCGAAGCCCTTGAGCTTCTAAGGGCAAAAGTAGTCAACACAGAAAAGATGGTGACGCACCGTTATCCGTTAAGTCAGCTGCTTCAGGCGATAGAATGTGCAAGGCACCCTGAAGGAGAAAGTGTCAAAATCATGATGTATCCAGATGAATGAGAACATGGAGATTGGAAGAGAAAGAGAAGTTCTTTAGAAAAGGGCTTGCCTTTCTCTTTTTTCTGACAAAAAATGAAAACGCTTAAAAATGAAAGAGAATTGCTTGACTTCAATGATACTTAAACGTATGATAATTACAAATGTAACATATAAGAACAAATGTAAAGGGGAGAGAAGAAATGCAAAAACAAATCACTTTGCCTGAACAGATTAGTCATGAGAGATTAGCAGATTTATATAAACAAATGTGGTTAGTGAGATATTTTGATGAAAAGGTCGATCAATTCTTTGCCAAAGGACTTATCCATGGAACCACTCACTTATGTGTCGGACAGGAAGCGTCAGCTGTTGGATCGATTGCCGTATTAAAGAATGAAGATAAGATCGTCAGCACACACCGTGGACATGGTCACTGTATTGCAAAAGGTGCAGAGGTCAATAAAATGATGGCAGAACTATTCGGACGTGAGACTGGCTATTGCAAAGGAAAAGGCGGCTCGATGCATATTGCTGATTTAGAAAAAGGGAACCTTGGCGCAAATGGAATCGTTGGCGGCGGTATCCCGCTTGCAACAGGCGCGGCGCTCACATCTAAAATGAAACAGGAAGGCTTTGTTGTTCTTTGTTTCTTCGGAGATGGTGCGACAAATGAAGGCAGCTTCCATGAAGCGCTAAACCTTGCATCCATTTGGGATCTGCCTGTTGTGTTCATTTGTGAAAACAACCAGTACGGCATGTCTGGCCCTGTGAAAGAAATGATCAACATTGAAGACATTTCAACAAGAGCAGAAAGCTACGGAATACCAGGGAAATCGATTGATGGAAATGACATGGTCGAGATTATGAACACAGTAGATGAAGCAGTCAGCCGCGCAAGAGCTGGAGAAGGTCCATCACTTATTGAAATGAAAACGTATCGCTGGAAGGGTCACTCCAAGAGTGATGCGAAAAAATACCGTACACGTGAAGAAGAAACAGAGTGGAGACAAAAAGACGGAATCAAGCGCTTTAAGTCTCTCTTGATTGAACTAAATGTTTTGACAGAAGAGCAGGCAGCGGTCTTACAGGAAGAAGCGAAGCAGGAAATTGAAGCGTCTGTTGAATTCGCTAAAAACAGTAAAGAACCGTCAATCGATACACTATTAGAGGATGTATACGCCTAATTAGGAGGGGAATCACGTGACAAAAACAACAGTGAGAGAGATTTCATATTTAGAAGCCGTTCGAGAGGCTATGAGTCAGGAAATGAGAGAGAACCAAGATGTATTCATTTTAGGTGAGGATATCGGCGTATATGGCGGTGCTTTTGGGGTCACGCGCGGCATGATTGAAGAATTCGGTCCAGAGCGTGTACGTAATACACCGATCTCAGAGGCAGCCATCGCAGGAGGCGCAGTCGGAGCGGCTTTGACCGGTATGCGTCCGATTTTAGAACTTCAATTCTCTGACTTTATTACAATCGCGATGGATCAGCTTGTAAACCAAGCGGCCAAAACACGATACATGTTTGGCGGAAAAGGAAAAGTGCCGCTCGTTGTGAGAACACCAGCAGGATCAGGGACGGGTGCCGCAGCGCAGCATTCACAAAGCTTAGAAGCGTGGATGGCTCATATTCCGGGACTAAAGGTGGTTCAGCCTTCAACAGCTTATGATGCCAAAGGACTTTTAAAAGCAGCAATGGATGATGACAACCCTGTCATTTTCTACGAGCATAAGCTTTTATATAAAACAATCGGCGAAGTGCCTGAAGAGCCTTATTCGATTCCTTTAGGGAAAGCTGATGTGAAAAGAAGCGGGAAGGACGTCACGATTGTAGCAACAGCGATTATGGTACACAAAGCGTTAGAAGCGGCGAAGGAACTAGAAGCAGAGGGAATCGATGTTGAAATCATTGATCCAAGAACACTCGTCCCATTAGATGAAGAAACCATAATCGAATCTGTGAAGAAAACAGGTAAATGTATCGTGGTTCATGAGGCGGTCAAACGAGGCGGCTACGGCGGAGAGATTGCAAGTATGATAGCGGAAAGTGAAGCGTTTGACTACTTAGATGCGCCGATTAAACGACTTGGCGGTCTTGCAGTCCCAATACCATACAACCCGACACTGGAAAAAGCGGTCATTCCACAAGTACCAGATATTATTGAAGCAGCAAAAGAGCTTGTGCGCTCTTAAATAAAGGGGAGAAGATCATGCCAAAAGAGATATTTATGCCGAAGCTAAGCAGTACGATGGAGATCGGAACCTTGCTTCAATGGTTTAAAGAAGAAGGAGATTCGGTTGAAATCGGTGAGCCTCTTTTTGAAATTATGACAGACAAGATCAACATCGAGGTGGAAGCCTATGATGACGGCATTTTTCTAAAGAAATACTACGAAGCTGATGATCAAATTCCAGTCAATGCTGTCATTGGATATATCGGAGAGGCAAATGAACAGGTACCAAGCGAGCCGCCAGCACAGGCAGATGAAGATTCCTCAGAAAGCGGCGAATCGTCTTCACCAGACACGGCTTCATCCAGTTCTACTGAAGCCCCAAAAACATCTGATGAAAAAGTACGTGCCACGCCCGCAGCGAGAAAAACGGCAAAGGATCATCATGTGGCGATTCATGAGGTATCTGGCACAGGGCCAAAAGGCAGAGTCCAAAAGCGGGATGTCGAGGCGGTCGTTCATTCTAGCGAGAAAGATCAGCGCGTCTCACCGCTTGCAGAAAAAATCGCTGCCCGTGAAGGAATTGATTTAGCAGCAGTTTCTGGATCTGGCGCTCATGGCAAAATCATGAAGAGTGATGTAAAAGCAGCAGCACAAACAGCAGAGGCTTCGCCTGTGAAAACACAAAAACTAGCTGGCATGAGAAAAGTGATTGCTGATCGCATGTCACAAAGTGCCTTTACAGCACCGCACGTCACATTAACAAGTGAAATTGATATGACGAAAGCAAAAGAAGTGCGTCAGCAGCTACTGCCAGCGATTGAAAAAGAGACAGGCTACCGCTTGTCGTTTACAGAAATCATCATTCTTGCGGTCAGCCATGTACTCACGCGCCACCCGCAGATCAATATGACATTTGAACAAAATGAGCTCCATTTCCATGAGGATGTACACATTGGTCTTGCTGTTGCAGTGAAAGACGGCTTGATGGTACCAGTCATTTCTCATGCGAATCAAAAAGGATTAAAACAACTGACAAAAGAAGCGAAAGAAATTGGCCGAAACGCACGCGATCAAAAACTGCTTCCTGACCAGCTGAAAGGGTCCACTTTTACGATTAGTAACTTAGGCATGTATGCCATTGATACTTTTACCCCGATTATTAATCAGCCAGAAGCGGCGATTTTAGGTGTAGGACGGATTCAAGATAAACCTGTTGCAGTGGATGGAGAAATTCAGGTGCGGCCAATGATGGGGGTCAGTTTATCGTTTGATCACCGAGTCGTAGATGGCGCACCAGCGGCTGCCTTTTTAACAGACCTTAAGAAAGTGCTTGAACAACCATTTGAATTGCTAATGTAGGAGATGAATCGGATGACGAAAACGTATGATCTGACAGTCATTGGCGGAGGGCCTGGCGGGTATACTGCCGCCCTTCAAGCAGCTGAGCGCGGACGGAAGGTTGCTTTGATTGAAGAGGATTTTTTAGGCGGTACTTGTTTAAATCGAGGCTGTATCCCTTCAAAGACCCTGCTGAAACATGCAGAAGTGATTGAATCCATTGAAAAGGCGAAAAGCTGGGGAATCGAAACAGGTGACATGATCCTTTCCTTCGATAAAATGAGAAAGCGCAAAGATGACGTCATTGAAAAGCTCAGAGGCGGAATCGCCTTTTTATTAAAGCAAGGAAAGATTGATGTGTATAACGGCAGAGGCACAGCTGTGACAAAGCATCGGATAGAGATAGAAAAACAAGGTGGATCAGAATCGATTGAAACAAAGGAACTGATCATTGCCACCGGATCTACACCAGCCATTCCGCCAATACCTGGACTTGGAGACATTCAATTTGATACAAGTGATACGATCTTCGACATCCCAGATATCCCAGCTTCTGTCGTCATCATTGGTGGAGGTGTCATTGGGCTTGAGCTTGCTTGTATTTTCCAGAGTCTTCAATCAAAAGTCACCATTATTGAAGCAGCACCGTCCATTATTCCGCAAGAGGATGAAGAAGCATCTAAGCTGCTAGAAAGAGAATTGAAGAAAAAGGGCATCCATATCGCGAAGAAAACCACTGTGACAGAGGTAACGGAAAGCGAAGGAGTCAAAGCGGTTCATGCAACAGATGATAAAAGGGAGACGCACATCTTTACAGCGGAAAGGCTGCTTGTCTGCGTTGGAAGAAGACCGAATGTATCAGCTGTTAGCCAGCTTGATCTTCAACTGGATGGTCCGTTTATCAAGGTGAATGATCAGATGCAGACAAGTGCTGAAGGTGTATATGCAGTTGGGGATGTCGCCGGCGGCTATCAGCTGGCTCATGCGGCGATGGCAGAGGCAACCGTTGCAGTCAGCAATATTTGCGGCGTGCCTGAAAAAATGAATGCTGATATTATGCCTAGATGTATTTATACATTACCAGAGGTAGCAAGTGTCGGTCTTACAGAGAAAGAGGCAAAAGCCAAAGGGCTCAGCGTACAAACAGAACGATTTGATTTAGCGGCAAGCGGTAAAGCGTTAGCGGCAGGTGTTCAATCAGGCTTTATTAAATTGGTGTACGATACAGCATATGGTGAAGTGATCGGTGCAACGATGGTTGGTCCGCACGTCACAGAGATGATTTCAGAAGCTTCCTCCTTTATGTATTTAGAAGGAACAGCAGAAGAGATGGCGAAAATGATTCATCCGCATCCGACCATCTCAGAAGGTTTTTATGAAGCAGCTCTTGATATCGTGAGTAAGCTGAGAAAATAAATGCCAAACAAGGGATAGGGAGGAGATGCATGTGCACGTCCAGCTTCATCAGAAAGCGGCACTTGTGACAGGTAGCACAGATGGATTTGGAGAAGCCATCTGCCTGGCTTTAGCCCGGGCAGGTGCACATGTTTTTTTACACACATTTTATGATGAATCAAAGGCTAGATCCATTTATGAAGACATTCAAAAAATGGGCGGTCAGGCGAGTATCATCATGAACCCGCTAGAAACGCCGCGTGATGCCACGCGTATGCTGAGGCAAGTGATCGATACAAGCGGGAAACTAGATATTTTGGTCAATCAAGCAGCGCAAGGAGCAGAAGCGGAGCTTGATGCCGCTCATCCTGATAAATGGGTGGACGAAGTGGAATCAGCTGTGAATACTGTCTTTCTTTCCAGTCAAGCCGCCGTATGGCACATGTTGGACCAGAAGCAAGGCTGTATTATTAATATATCATCATCAGGCAGTATCACAGGTGATGGCGGGATCTCACATGCTACATCGAATTCTATGCTGAATGCCATGACAAAAGGGCTGGCGCGAGAATTTAAAGACAAAGGTATCCGTGTGCTCGCCCTATTGCCGCCTCCTCTCCATTTGGTTCCTGACACAGAGCAAATCAAGGAGACTGTGGCCCATATGACGGTCTTTTTAAGTACATCATATGGCGCTTTTACAGATGGTGCAGCGATTATGCTTGATGGGGGTGAGAGTGCTGGCTAATGATCAAAAACCAGTTCTCATCGTTGGTGGTGCCCAAGGGATTGGAAAGGAAATTGCCGAGCGTTTTTTAAAAGAAGGGCACAGAGTCGCTGTGTCCGATATAGATGAACAGGGACTTTCGCTTTTAAAAAAACAGCATTCTCAGCTGCTGACATTTCAAGCTGACGTTTCATCGTGGGAAAGTGTTCAGCAGATGATCTCAGCAGCTGAAAGGGAGCTCGGCGGCATTGCTCATCTTGTGTATTCAGCAGGGATGACAAAATCACTTCCTTTTTTAGAAGTTGATTTTTCACTTTGGAAAAAGACACTTTCTGTGAACTTGTATGGTCTTTACTATTGCATCAAAGCGTCGGCACCTTATATATGTGAGCGGCAAGAAGGAAGCATTGTCATGATTGGATCAGGATCTGCTATAACTGGCTCAGGCGGCGGTATTCAGTATTACGCCTCAAAAGCAGGTGCTTTTGGCCTGATGCGTTCGCTTGTAAAGGAATTAGGGGCACACCATGTGCGTATCAATGTGATTGCACCCCGTGTGATTGAATCTCAAATGCTTGATACGCTCTATCCTACTGAGGAGGAGAAAAGGCAGCTGCAATCGCTTATACCTGTCGGGAGATTAGGAAGACCTGAGGATATCGCAGGACTCACTTTATTTCTCACAAGTGACGAGGGAAGCTATTTGCACGGACAAATTATCCTGCTAGACGGCGGGAGAACATATCAGCCAAAATATACGGAGGGAAAAAGAGCGGAGAGGTAATCGCTCTTTTTGTCATTTTCGTAACAATTGTTCCAATTAGAAACGAATGTTTGGTATACTGGGAACCATAGTATATTAAAAGGATGATGTCACATGCTGAATTGGGAAGAAAGACGACAGCTCGTCAAAGTTGCTCATCTTTATTATACAGACGGGTGGACGCAGCAGGAAATCGCAAAAAAGCTCAATGTCTCAAGACCAGTCATTTCAAAGCTCTTACAAAAAGCAAAAGATGTGGGAATCGTTGAGGTGTACATTAAAGACGAAAGTATTCATACGGTGGAGCTGGAAAAGCAGTTAGAAACAACGTTTCAATTAACAGATGCTGTCGTTGTCCCAAGTGTCGGGACAATGTCTGAGATGGTGAAACGGGCAGTCGGTCAAGCAGGCGCCTATTATCTATCTAAAAACATGAAAGATGCGGAGAAAATCGGCATTTCATGGGGAACCACACTGGCTGAGCTTGTAAAGGAATACCCGTTTGAGCGAAGAAACGATGTGAAGGTCATTCCATTAGAGGGCGGAATGGGCAGGCAGGCAGTCGACATTCATGCCAATCAGCTGGCATATGAGCTGGCAAAGAAAATGAATGGCACGTGTTCCTATTTATATGCCCCGGCGATTTTAGAAACAGAAGAATTAAAAGAGCGGCTTATGGCAATGCAGGATATAGAAGCTGTGCTTGAAGAAGGTAGAAATGTAGATATTGCCCTCATCGGTATTGGCAACCCGCATAAAGGTTCAACGTTAAAAACAGTTGGTTACTTAAAAGAAGAGGATTTATCTGGTTTAAGGCAATCAGGGGCTGTTGGTGATATTGGCTTTCGTTTCTTTGACGGTCAAGGCAAACCTGTCCAAGATGAACTGAACCAAAAGGTCATTGGTTTATCACTGGAGCAGTTAAAGAGTGTCAAAACGGTCATCGCTGTTGTAGAAGGAACCCATAAAGCTGAAAGTATTTTAGGGGCTTTAAATGGCGGCTTCATTCAAGTGCTGGTGACAGACGAACTAACGGCGGCAGCCATTTTAAAGGAAGCTTCCGTCCAATAAACGGCTGATAGCAATCGAATTGTATAAAAAGAGCAACATCAAACGAGAAAGGAGCTGTGTATCTTGAAGAAAACCGAAATGGAAGCAAACCTACATTGTACTCGGTGCCAAGAAGAGACCCTCCACAGCATCGTTTATGTGAATGATCAGATGAAAAGCGTTGAGTGTACAGAGTGTCATCAGAAGATCAGTGTGCAAGTCGACATCATGAAGGAATTTTACAAAGAAGTATACGAAAAAATTGCGACAAAGCCGAAGCGGATGACGCAGGAATATAAGGCGAATTTGAATGGATTTATCTCAAGACTCCCAATCCGCGTGCTTAGTAAGCCATACCGGCTCATGAGATATTTAAACGAATCATACAAAGTGATCAAGCAATATAAAAAATAGAAGAGCGCTGTTTAGCGCTCTTCTTCAGCGGATAAACCCTCGCATTCTTTGTCAGTTCTGCGCGCCGGTGCTCACGAATGTCAAATTCGCTCCGCTCCGGTACTCGTCCTTCCTAGGGCTGCAAAGGTTTTCTATCACGCTGAGAAGAAGGAAAAAAAGCAGAGCACTGTTTAGCGCTCTGCTTTTTTTTGTGCTTTTTTCATATAATAATAAATAGGCAGTCCAGCAATCCCGATCAGCATGGAGATTAGACAGCTTTTCCAGTCGGTGATCATGGTGCTGATTAAGACGAATAAAGAACCGATAATCGCAACGATCGGTGTGAGCGGGTAAAGTGGTACGCTATAAGCACGCTCCATTCCGCTATTTTGTTTTCTCAGCTTAAAGACTGCGAAAAAGGCCATGACATAAAAGATGTAGATCATGAAGATCGAAACCTCTGACAGTTTTTCTGGATTACTGACGATCATAAACACAATGGCGATCAAAATTTGCACAAATACAGCAATCCAAGGTGTTTTGAAGGTAGGGTGAATACGCGAAATCGCGTTTGCGAAAGGAATTTGCTTTCGTTCAGCCATCGCGAAAATCACACGTGGGAATGAAAGAACCTTTCCGTTCAAACAGCCAAAGATACTAATGATGATTCCGATACTAATGATCTTACCGCCGATTGGTCCAAAGAGCATTGTCGCAGCAGTACTTGTCGCATTTTCACCTAGCTGGACGATTTGATCTGCTGGTAACACGTGCAAAAGAGCGACATTAATAAAGAGATAACAAGCCGTGACGATTAAAATCCCGCCTGCCATTGCACGAGGAAGCAGCTTCTCTGGGTTTTTCATTTCACCGCCAAGTGCTGCAAGCAATATCCAGCCATCATAGGCAAACAACGTAGCCAAAATCGCTGCACCGAAGTTCATTTGAGCGATGCTCTCGTTGACAGCCATAAAGATATTTTCGTTTCCTTTCCATAAGCCAAACACAATAATAGCGGCAATCGGGACAAGCTTTCCGATGGTGGTCAGCCCTTGTACAAAACCGCCGTATTTCGTTCCCATAATATTGATCAAACATAAAAATAAAACAGTGATAATGCCAATTGTTGTCGACCATAAAGAAGAAAGAGAAAATAAATTGGCTAATAATGAACCAAAATAAAGACCGAGCGCTCCAATGATGGCAGGTCCGTAAATGATAATCTGCACCCAGCCGCATAAGTAGCCCCAAAATTCACCATACACTTCTTCAAGATAGGCATACAATCCGCCAGTCCGAGGGATTTGTGTACCAATTTCAGCAACAGTCAGTCCGCCTGCAAGGGTTAAAATTCCACCTAGCAGCCAAGCAAATAAGGCGATGTCTGAGCTTCCTGAATAGGAAAGGACGTTGCCTGGCTTCATAAAGACGCCGGACCCGATAATGGTCCCGATGACAAGAGATAGGGCAAAAAATAAGCCGATGTCCTGTTTTAACGCTGGTTGTTCTTTGTTCATTACACACGACCTCCTGCATCACTTTCGTACGTTACTGTGACATGTATTTTGTTCATTGTAATACGATTTTAGGAAAACAAGAATTAAAAAAATTTTCTGATTTTCGCATTTGTATTTAAAAGTGTTCGTTTATTGGAGATATCAGGATGAACGTTGCTTTAAAAACGAACGATAAAAGATTATTTTTGATTTAATGTTAATTTTATCGTCAGAAACCGAACTTCTAGCCAAATGGTTGACTTTTCTTGAAAAATGACCTATTTTATTCATAAGGGTATTATCTTGAATTCGAGATATTTTGAAATAGGAGTGAACGTAATGAAAATCAATGGGATTCACCACGTATCTGCATTAACAGCCAATGCTCAAAAAAATGTTGATTTCTACCGCCAGATTCTTGGCTTAAAACTTGTAAAGAAAACTGTCAATCAGGATGACCCATCTATGTATCATTTGTTTTATGGAGATGAGGTTGCTTCACCGGGTACGGAGCTCACCTTCTTTGAAATTCCAATGCTTGCCCGTCGTTTGAAAGGAACAAACGCCATCACAAGCACAGGCCTTCTCGTTTCTTCTGAAGAAGCACTTTCATTTTGGGAAAAGCGGTTTGATGAGACAGGTGTGCAGCAAGAAACGGCTTCCTTGAGAGGCGGAAGACCTGCCTTGCGTTTTCAAGATCCAGAAGGGCAGCAGCTATTTTTAACAGTAGAACCGAACGCACAAGAAGCGGGCTCACCGCCAGTGCATGACGATATTCCGGCAGAGTTTGCAATTAGAGGCTTGGGTCCAGTTGAATTAACCGTTGCAGAAGCGGACAAAACGATCCGTGTTTTAACAGACATCCTTGGCTTCACTGAAAGAGCGCGTGAACAATCAAATGAAGGTGAGATCGTGACCATTTTTGAGTCAGGAAATGGCGGTGCTGGAACAGAAATTCATGTGATCGAAAAAGATGAAGGACCTTCTGAGCGTTCCGGCAGAGGAAGTGTGCATCACGTAGCTTTTCGCGTGGAAGATGCAGAGGAGCTGGAAAAATGGTATGACAAAATATCAAAAGCAGGCTTCACGAACTCTGGTGTTGTGGAACGTTTCTACTTTAAAGCCCTTTACTTTAGAGAACCGAATGGTATCTTATTTGAAATTTCAACAGACGGCCCTGGGTTTACAGTCGATGAAGGGGTAGATGAGCTTGGTGATCAATTAGCCCTTCCGCCATTTCTAGAGCACAAACGAGCAGAAATAGAACAAAGATTAACGCCAATTCAGTCATCATAAAAAAAGCAGCTCATTCAAGAGCTGCTCAGCGTGTAGACAAACCCTCGCATTCTTTGTCAGGGCTGTGCTCCGGTACTCACGAATGTTCAATTCGCTCCGTTCCGGTGCTCGCCTTTCCTAGACTGCAAAGGTTTTCTATCACGCTGAAAAGAAGACAAAGGGCTAAAATCAAGATGATTTTAGCCCTTTGTCAACAATCTGGGCAGCTCATGATGAGCTGCTTTTTGCTTTAGGAACTTACCTGCTTAGATTCAGATTGTATTAATGTAACCTTCTTTGTTTCTTCTTTTCCGTTTCGAATGAGTGTGATGCTCACGGTGTCTCCTACTTTTGTATTCGTGTATAGCTCATGACGTAATTCACTTCCGGTTTTGATTTGTTTCCCATCGATGGCGGTAATGACATCCTCTGACTTAAAGCCAGCTTTGGCGGCAGGTGAGCCTGCGGCGATTTCTTTGACGTACACACCTTTATCCCGCTGACTATTTTTGAGCCCGAGTGTTTCTTTCTGATACACATCTGGGACTTGTTCGAGATCCAGCATGCTGATGCCGATATATGGACGCTCAATCTTTCCTTTTGCGAGAAGCTGATCGGCGATTGGTTTGACATCATTGATTGGAAGTGCGAATCCAATGCCTTCAACACCTGTTTCAGAGATTTTCATACTCGTGATCCCCACAACCTTTCCGTCTGTCGTAAGAAGCGGGCCGCCGCTATTACCTGGGTTTATGGCTGCATCTGTTTGAATGACATTAATGCTGCTTTCGCCTGCTGATGTATTCATAGAGACTGTTCGGTCGACACCGCTGACAATTCCTTGTGTCACGGTTCTTGATAGATCTTCACCAAGCGGGTTTCCAATTGCGATGACGGTTTCCCCAGCACGCAGCGAGGAGGAATCGCCTAATGCCGCGACCTTCGTTACATGATTGCTGCTAATTTCTACAACTGCTAGGTCAGTCAGCGGGTCAGCTCCGACTAATTTACCTTCAACGGTTTTGCCATCGTGCAAGGAGACCGTTAGTCTATTTGCCCCTTCAATGACGTGGTTGTTTGTTAAGACATAGGCTTTACTTCCGGATTTTTTGAAAATCACTCCTGAGCCTGTACCTGTTTTTTCCTCTTGACTGTTTTTGTTTTGCTGTGATTCATCAAAAGGCGTATTGAAATCGCCAAAGCTCATGTCTGTTTGACTTTGCGCTTGGTAGTTTGTAATGCCGACAATGGCTGATGATATATTTTCGACCATGCTTGAGATGCTGCTTGATGAATGTGATGTTTGGACGGCGGTTGTTTTTGACGATTTGGCACTTGTATCAATTGTCGATACAGCTTCTGTTTTTGCTGCTGAATTGTTTGCTGTGTTGTCTGATGCGTGCTGGGCATATGGCGTAAGGATGTAGACACCTAATGCTAGCGTACCACCCACAATGCCGCTGACGAATGGCTTAAACCAGCCACTGGGCTTTTTCTTTTGTTTTTGTGGCTGTTCAATTGTTTGAAGTTCATGAGAAGGGTGTTTTTCATTTTTGTGATGTGTCATTCGAATCACTCTCTTTCTTCAATTTTTCATGTATGGTTCGATGGGGTTTACCTTAAGTGGTGGATACTGACTATATCGTAAGAAAAAAGTGTGGGATAAAAATGAAAACATTGTGGGAAATTGTTAAAATAAGTAGTGAATCTAAGCAAAATAGAGGAGATTAAACTGTGGAGACAATTGGAATGATTGGATATGGAAGCATGGCTGATATGATGGTGCAAAAATGGCTGGAAAAAGAGGTACTCAATGCCCATCAAATCATGATCCATACAAGAAGTGAAACGGACCGCCTGCATCAGCTCAAAGACAAGCATCAAGAAATAAATATCTGCTCATTAGACGAACTTTCTGCCTCATGTGATGTACTTTTTGTCTGCGTGCCGCCGCTTGTTGTACTTGATGTGCTCGATCAACTGCCTTCAGCAGCCAAATCGGTACATATTGTGTCAGTAGCCGCGGCTGTGACGTTAGACAAGTTATCAAAGCATACGACTCAACCAGTTTCGAGATACATCCCAACGCTCACGTCAGCTGTTGGAACGGGCGTATCCCTCGTTGCGCATGGTGAAACCGCAGGTCAGGAAGAAAAGGCGCGTTTGCACCGTCTCCTTTCAGCTTTTAGCATCGTCCGTGAAGTAGAGGAAGACCGGTTTGATGCGGCGAGTAATTTGACGAGCTCTTCTCCTGGTTTTATCGCTGCTCTTTTTGAAGAAATGGCGAGAGCTGCTGTGAGAAATAGTGAGCTTTCCTTAGAGGAAGCGTATGAATTTTTAACGTATGCCCTCTTAGGCACAGGTCAAGTCCTTGTAGAACGCGGCCTCACCTTTGCTGAAACCGTCGATAGAGTGGCGACAAAAGGGGGCATTACAGGTGAAGGTGCTGAGGTCATTCAAAAGCAGGCACCTCAGATGTTTGATGATCTATTTACACAAACCATGAAGAAATATGAACAGCTGAAATCACAGATTGACGAAGCTGACAAACACCACTAAAGACATAGGTAGTGGTGTTTTATTTGTTAAAAAAATCCTTTGCTATAAAGCCTTTTGACCTGTATTATCTGAGTCTAATTTCCTTATTTTCAGACATTGTATTGAAAAATCAATCAAGTAATCATATAATTTTTTAGAAAATTTAGAAAAATATACACAAATTTTAAGTTTAATTAAAGGGGGATGGGGATGAAGCTCTATGTATCTGTCGATATGGAGGGGATTACTGGTCTAGCTGATCATACATTTGTCGATGCCCGTCAGCACAATTATGAACGGGGCAGAAAGATCATGACGGGTGAAGTGAATGCCTGTGTAGAGGCACTTCTTCAGCATGGCGCAACCGATATTTTGGTCAATGACAGTCATTCTAAAATGAATAATCTGTTGATCGAAGAACTGCATGAAGAGGCTGCTCTTATATCTGGTGACGTCAAGCCTTATTCAATGGTTCAAGGATTAGATCAAACCTATGACGCTGCTGTTTTTTTAGGCTATCATGCGAGGGCATCTATGAAAGGTGTGATGTCACACAGTATGATTTTTGGTGTCAGACATTTTTACATAAATGATCACCCAATTGGTGAAATGGGCTTTAATGCGTATGTTGCAGGCTACTATGGTGTGCCGGTGATTCTTGTTTGCGGAGATGATCAAGCAGCACTTGAAGCGGAAAAGCTGCTGCCTGGTGTGAAAACAGTAGCAGTGAAAGAGACCATATCAAGGTCTGCTGTGAAATGTTTCACGCCTGCCAAAGTCAATCAACAAATCTCGCAGCAAGTGGAAGCCGCAATGAAACAGATTCATCACATCAAGCCGCTGACGCCTCCTGATCAGCCGCTGCTGAAGATTGAGTTTGCCAATTATGGACAAGCTGAATGGGCGAATTTAATGCCGGGTACTGCCATCATAGAAGGAACAACAACGGTGACGTATCAAGCAGAGAATATATTAGAAGCCTACCAAGCGATGCTTGTCATGACAGAGCTTGCCGCACGTACAACATTTTGTTAAGCGAGGGGGAGACGGCAGATGACCAGCTTTTTGCTCAAGCGTTTTATTGCGATGATTGCCACGATCTTAACGATTACGACTTTAACGTTTATTTTAATGAAGGTCATCCCAGGATCGCCCTTCAATGAAGAACGAAATACAAACGAAACCGTCCAGCGAAACCTCGAAAGCTACTATCACTTAGATGAACCACTGTATGTTCAATATGTCATCTATTTAAAATCCATCGTTACCTTTGATTTTGGTCCTTCCATTAAAAAGCCTTCAGAAAGTGTCAATGATCTATTGGCAAGAGGCTTCCCAGTCTCATTAGAACTTGGTCTTATCTCAATATTGATTGCTGTCATCTCCGGCATCCTGCTGGGGGTCATGGCTGCCCTCCGGCATAATGGCTTGATTGATTATATCGCCATGACCATTGCTGTTTTCGGTATATCCATTCCAAACTTTATCTTTGCTACCTTATTAATTCAGCAGCTTGCTGTGAATTTGAAAATCTTTCCTACAGCGATGTGGACAAGTCCGATGCATATGGTGCTGCCAACCATCGCTCTTGCTGTCGGTCCAATGGCTATTATTGCCCGTTTAACAAGATCGAGCATGATTGAAGTGCTGTCTCAGGACTATATTCGCACCGCCAAGGCAAAAGGACTTTCTCCCTTTAAAATTGTATTTAAACATGCGCTTCGGAATGCGCTTTTGCCTGTTGTGACCATTCTTGGGACACTTGTCGCAAGCATTTTAACTGGAAGTTTTGTCATTGAAAAAATATTTGCGATTCCTGGAATGGGAAAATACTTTGTCGAGAGTATTAACAACCGTGATTATCCTGTCATCATGGGGACCACTGTTTTTTACAGCATTATTTTAATCACACTTCTTTTCATTGTCGATGTGGCGTATCGCCTGCTTGATCCAAGGATTCAGCTGCATCAGAAAGGAGGAAAGGCATGAGTATACATTTGCAGCAGGATCAACCGAATCCGCATCATGAAGTGCCAGACGAATGGTTTTCTCCGAGAGAGCAAAAGAAAACGGAGGCCCATGCCATTAAAAGACCCTCTCTTTCGTATTGGGCAGACACGTGGAGACGGCTGAAGCAAAATAAGCTTGCCATGTTTAGTCTATCGGTACTGATTTTTCTTTTTATCATGGCGCTATTAGGCCCATTGCTTGCGCCTAATAGTGTGACAGAGCAACGTCTCTCGATGCAAAATCTGCCTCCATCAGCTGCTCACTGGTTCGGAACGGATGAGCTTGGACGAGATGTGTTTACGCGTACATGGTACGGGGCGCGTATTTCGTTATTCGTAGGCGTCATGGCAGCCCTTATTGATTTTGCCATCGGCGTGATTTATGGAGGGATTGCCGGTTATAAGGGCGGGAGATATGACCATGTCATGATGCGAATTGTCGAGGTGCTCTACGGTCTTCCTTATTTACTCGTTGTCATTTTATTAATGGTCCTGATGGGGCCAGGGCTTGTCACCATTATTGTAGCGCTCACTGTCACCGGATGGATTGGAATGGCAAGAATCGTAAGAGGTCAAGTTCTTCAGCTGAAAAGCCAGGAATATGTCCTTGCCTCAAAAACCTTTGGTGCAAAGAGCCTGCGTATCATTCGCCGCAACCTGCTGCCGAATACGATGGGGCCGATTATCGTTCAGATGACCTTGACTGTGCCGACCGCGATATTTGCTGAAGCGTTCTTAAGCTTTCTTGGTTTAGGCATTCAAGCACCGTTTGCAAGCTGGGGCGTGATGGCCAATGATGCGCTGCCGACAGTACTGTCAGATAACGGACATTGGTGGCGTTTATTTTTCCCTGCGTTTTTTATTTCACTCACGATGTTTTGCTTTAACAATTTAGGTGATGGCTTGCAAGATGCGCTTGATCCAAAGATGAAGAGGTGATGGCGCTTTGAAAAAAGTTCTACAAATCATCGATCTGCACGTCAGCTTTCGGACATATGGCGGCTCAGTTCGAGCGGTACGCGGAGTGAATGTGGATGTATATGAAAAAGAAACCCTTGCCATTGTGGGAGAATCAGGCTGCGGGAAAAGTGTGACTTCACAAAGCATTATGAGGCTGCTGCCAGCTTACAGCGCTCATGTCGATCAGGGAGAAATCTGGTTTGAAGACCGCAATTTGCTGTCATTATCTGAAAAAGAAATGCGCGCCATACGAGGTGTCGATATCTCGATGATCTTTCAAGATCCAATGACCGCACTGAACCCAACCTTGACAATAGGGGACCAGCTCATGGAGGCGGCAAAGGAGCATCAAAAGCTGACGAAAAAAGAAGTGAAAGAAGCCGCCATTCGGATGCTTGATTTGGTCGGCATTCCGCAGCCGAAGGAAAGGTTAAAGCAATACCCTCACCAGTTCAGCGGGGGAATGAGGCAGCGGCTCATGATTGCCATGGCACTGATTTGCGAGCCCAAAGTGCTGATTGCAGATGAACCGACGACCGCGCTGGATGTGACCATACAGGCACAAATATTAGAGCTGTTTAAAGAGATTCAGAGAAAAACAGGTGTCACCATTATTTTAATCACACATGATTTAGGGGTCGTAGCACAAGTCGCAGACCGAGTGGCGGTCATGTACGGGGGGAAAATGGTGGAGGTCGGAACGAGGCGAGATATTTTTTACAGTCCGCAGCATCCTTATACAAAAGGACTTCTACAATCCGTTCCAAGACTTGATATGAAAGATGAACTCATTCCAATTGAAGGAAGCCCGCCTGATTTATTTGCTCCACCAAAGGGCTGTCCGTATACAGATCGCTGCCCGGCTGCCATGAAGGTGTGTGATCATATCATGCCGCATGAAACGCAGCGGTCACCTACCCATACAGTGCATTGCTGGCTCCAAGATGATCGAGCGAATCAAACGGTTTTATCTTCAACACAAAGGGGGAGTTTTTGATGAGAAAAAAAGGGTGGATCATCAGTGTATGTTTGTTCACGATCATGCTGCTCGCAGGATGTACAGCCAATGAGCAAGCAGGGAAAGGATCATCAAGCAATAAAGGTGAAAAGAAAGTGTTAACCTTAAATAACGAAAATGAACCGACGTCGTTTGATCCGCCGATTGGTTTTAATAATGTATCGTGGCAAGGACTCAATAACTTAATGGAGGGGTTAACAAGACTGAATGAAAAGCACGAACCATCTCCTGCAATGGCGGAAAAATGGGAGATATCAGAGGATGGAAAAACGTACACGTTTCATTTAAGAGATGGCATCAAGTGGTCAAATGGTGATCCAGTGAAAGCGAGTGATTTTGAATATGCGTGGAAACGGCTGCTTGATCCGAAAACAGGCTCTTCTGCATCGTTCTTAGCGTACATGATTGAAGGCGGAGAGGCTTTTAACAGTGGAAAAGGCAAGAAAGAAGGCGTGAAAGTCAGCGCTGTAAATGACAAAACGCTTAAGGTCACACTGGCTTATCCGCAGAAATCGTTCTTAAATATGACCGCAAACCCTGCCTTTTTCCCAGTCAATGAACAGGTAGCTAAGAAGGATCCAAACTGGGCAAAAGACGCCAAAACCTTTGTTGGAAATGGACCGTTCAAGCTGACAGAGTGGAAGCATGATGAGAGCTTCACAATGGAAAAAAGTGAGACGTATTGGGACAACAAAACGGTCAAGCTGGATCAGGTGAAGTGGCTGATGATCAGTGATCGAAACACAGACTATCAAATGTATCAATCAGGAGATTTAGATACTGCCTTTGTTCCAGCAGAGCAAAGTGAAAATCTGCTGAAAAATAAAGATGTACAAATTGAAGACCAGGCTGGATTGTTCTTTTATCGTCTAAATGTGAACATAGAACCATTTCAAAATAAGAACATTCGCAAAGCTTTTCAAATGGCGATCAACCCGCAAGATATTGTGGATTATGTGACGAAAAATGAAGAGAAGCCAGCACGCGCTTTCGTCTCGCCAGGCATCCTAGATTCAAAGGGTGAGGATTTCAGAGAAGCTGGCGGTGATCTTGTGAAGAATGATAAGAGTGAAGCTGCGAAGCTATTAGAAAAAGGGCTGAAAGAAGAGAACTATTCGAAACTGCCAGCCGTCACATTAACATATAGTACAAAGCCTGAGAACAAGAAAAAAGCGGAAGCCATCCAGCAGCAGCTGAAAGAAGCGTTAGGTGTAGATGTGAAGCTTGCGAACATGGAAGCCAATGTATTTGCAGAAGATCAAAAGGCGCTGAAATTCCAATTCTCACAAAGTTCATTTTTAGCAGACTATGCAGATCCGATCAACTTCCTAGAGAGCTTCCAAACAGGGAATGCCATGAACCGGACAGGATGGTCTAATGATACCTATGATCAGCTGATCAAAAAAGCGAGCCAGGAAGCAGACGAACAAAAGAGAAACAGCTTCCTTCATGATGCAGAGGCACTTCTCATTGAAGAAGCACCGATCATTCCGATTCATTTTTATAACCAAGTCCATTTACAAAAAGAAGGCGTGAAGGGAATTGTCCGCCACCCCGTTGGGTATATCGATTTGAAATGGGCACAGGTAGATGGAGAGTGATATTAGGATCAAAAGACGCTTTTAGATAAAAGCGTCTGTTCCTTTATTCGTTCATGTTATGAAGCAGAAGCCCATAGATTGAAAGAAACAAAGAGAAAGAGGGGATATGGCATGAGCCAGCTGCCAGTGGCACTTCAAACAGGGGATACGGTGGGGATTATTGCACCAGCAAGCCCGCCTGATGAGCTGAAATTAGCAAAAGGGATTGCCTTTTTAGAAAGCCTCGGGCTAAAGGTGAAAAAAGGAAAGTATATCGACTGCCGGTATGGGTATTTAGCAGGCTATGATCATGAAAGAGTGGAGGATCTTCATCGCATGTTTCAAGATCCAGAAGTGAAGGCGGTTATTTGTGCTTGCGGAGGATACGGGACTGGAAGACTTGCGGAAGCCATTGACTATGACCTCATTCGCCGGAATCCAAAAATCTTTTGGGGCTATAGTGATATTACGTTTTTACATACGGCCATCCAGCAGCAGACCGGTCTTGTGACCTTTCATGGTCCAATGCTTTCCTCTGATGTGGGACTTGAGGAGGTCCATCCGTATACGAAGGATACCTTTTTGCAGCTGTTCACACCGAAAGCCTTTACGTATGCACACCACTTGTCACCCCTTCATACCTTTTATCCTGGCACCGCTTCAGGTGAGATTGTAGGAGGGAATCTTGCCCTCATCGTGACAACACTTGGTACACCTTTTGAAATCGATACGAAGGGAAAGCTTTTGTTCATTGAAGATATTGACGAAGAGCCCTATAAAATCGATCGAATGATGCAGCACCTCACATCTGCTGGAAAATTGGATGATGCGGCTGGATTCATCATTGGAGATTTTCATCAATGTGAGCCAAAAAAGAAAGATCAGTCCCTCACATTGAATCAAGTATGGGATACCTATATTGTGCCGCAAAAGAAACCTGCACTTGGGGGCTTCCGAATCGGTCATTCTTCGCCGAACTTTGCCATTCCAATGGGCACGCAGGCTGCACTAGATGCGACAGGAAAAAAACTGCACATTTCTCCAGGCGTTGCAGCGAAAGAGGCGATCAAATGAAAATCGTCGATGTTCGTACATGCAGAATGAGTGTACCGCTAAAAAAGCCTTTCAAAACCGCTTTACGAACGGTGTATGATGCAGCATCTCTGATCGTTATCATCACATATGATCAAGGTGACGTCAGCTACGGAGAGGCAGTCCCGACAACGGTGATTACAGGTGAAACGCTGGAAAGCATCGACTATGCCATCTGCGAAGTGATCAGACCGATTTTGCTCGGGGTTTCCTTGTCAGAATATGAACAAATTTTTTCTCATATGAACCGCGTGCTTGCTTGCAACACAAGCGCAAAGGCAGCGATTGACATGGCCATTTATGATGGCTTAGCGAAGCAGGCAGGACTTCCGCTTTATCAATACCTTGGCGGATATCGCAGTCAGCTTGAAACCGATTATACGGTCAGTGTAAACCGTCCGCTTGAGATGGCGGAAGATGCGAAGCAATACGCAGCTGAAGGCTTTCAGACGTTAAAGATCAAGGTAGGAAAAGATGACATAGATACGGATATTCAGCGTATCAAGCGAATTCGAGAAAAGGTCGGGCCGGATATTCAGATCAGGCTCGATGCGAACCAAGGATGGACGTGGAAGGAAGCGATCATAGCCATTCGGAAAATGGAGGCGCTGAATATCGAACTAGTAGAGCAACCGGTTCCGAAAGAAGATATCGAAGGCCTGCGCCGTGTGACAGAAGCAACAGATACATTGATTATGGCAGACGAAAGCATTTTCAGTTTTCATGATGCGATCAAGGTGCTTGAAACGAGCAGCTGTGATCTGATCAATTTAAAATTAATGAAATCAGGCGGCATAAAAGAAGCCCTAAAAATCAATGCTCTAGCAGAAGCATACGGCGTGAAGTGCATGGTTGGCAGTATGATTGAGTCAAAACTTGGCATTACAGCAGCCGCTCATCTCGCCGCCAGCCAGCCGAATATCACCCGCTACGATTTTGATGCCCCGCTGATGCTGCAAGAGGACATGATAGAAGGTGGAATCGTGTACAAAGGAAAAGATATCTTTTTCCCGCCGCATCATGGGTTAGGCATTCAAGGGGTGAAAGGAGTCTCATGATGATATTTGAATCAAAGGTTGCAGTTGCGAATGTATGGACAGCGCCGCAGTCACCGAGAGAAATCGATCAAAAGGTACTTCAGGGCTCCTTCAAGATCAAAGAGTGGATTGACCGGCAAACATATGAAGAAAAATTGGCTTTATGTGAAGAAAATCTAATCCAATCGCAAGTACTGCTCGGCGAACGAGTCATTGGATTAGAAGAGACAGACGGCTGGATGAAAGTCGTCATTCCGCAGCAGGCCAGCCGGAAACATCCGCAAGGCTATCCTGGCTATATACCTGCTAACCAACTACAGCAAGTTACAGAGGGAAGTGCGCCAGCTGCATCTCATATCGTTTGTCAGAAAAAAGCCGTGCTCTATCGAAACGGGCAAGCGGACATGGAGATTAGTTTTTTAACAGAGCTGGCAGCTATAGAAGAAACGAGTGATCGCTTTCGTGTTGTCACACCAGCAGGAACAAGAGAAATCAACAAAGCAGATGTGCAGCCAGTTTCATCCATTTCCTCTATGACCGGCAAAGATGTTGTAGACACGGGGAAACAATTTATTGGTCTTTCGTATTTATGGGGGGGCATGAGCAGCTTTGGCTATGATTGTTCGGGCTTTGCTTACAGCATGTACAAAGCGTGCGGATATCTTTTGCCGAGAGACGCAAGTGACCAGGTAGTGCAAGGAACACCGGTCGCATCAAGCCATTTAGAACAAGGCGACTTACTGTTTTTCGCAAATGACAACGGAAAGGGAGCTGTCCGCCATGTTGGTATCTACGCAGGTGACGGTATGATGCTTCACTCGCCTAAAACCGGCAGGGAAATTGAACTTCTTTCCCTTTCTGGCACTTCATATGAAAAGGAATGGGCAGGTGCAAGACGATATTTGCCAAGCGAGAGGAGGAATGGTCATGGCAGTTGAACCACTTTTACAAGTAAACAATCTCAAAAAATATTTTCATCTATCGAAAGGAAGAACGTTAAAAGCGCTAGACGGTGTCTCTTTTCAGCTGAAACAAGGCGAAACGTTTGGCCTTGTTGGCGAGTCTGGCTGCGGAAAATCCACACTTGGAAAAGTGCTTATGCGTCTTTATGAACCGACAGATGGGGAAGCCTTATATGAAGGGAAAAGTCTTCATCACCTTTCTAAAAAAGAATCATTTGATTTTAATCGGCAAATTCAAATGGTGTTTCAAGATCCGTATTCCTCCTTAAATCCGCGGCTGTCTGTAAAAGATATTATGCTGGAGCCAATGGAGATTCACCACCTTTACGGAAGTCAAAAGAAAAGGATTGCCCGAGTGAAAGAACTGCTTGAAGCAGTAGGACTTAGCTATGATTTTGCCACTCGCTATCCCCACGAATTCAGCGGAGGACAGAGGCAGAGAATCGGTATTGCGAGAGCACTCGCCTTAGCGCCGAAATTTATTGTGGCAGATGAGCCAATTTCTGCACTAGATGTCTCCGTTCAAGCGCAGGTCGTGAATCTGCTGAAGAAACTGCAAAAAGAGGAAGGGCTGACATTTCTCTTTATTGCGCATGACTTGTCGATGGTCAAATATATCAGCGACCGAATCGGTGTCATGTATTTAGGTCATCTCGTCGAATTAACCAGCAGTGATGCATTATATCAAACCCCGCTGCACCCATATACACAAGCCTTGCTGTCTGCGATCCCCATTCCAGATCCTGACGTGGAGGACAAGCGCAAAAGATTCATTTTAAAAGGAGAAATTCCAAGTCCAGTGAACCCGCCAAGCGGCTGTGTATTTCGAACAAGGTGTCCTGCAGCGATGGATGTGTGTGCTGAAAAAAAACCAATATTACAAGCAGTAGAAGAAGGGCATGATGTCGCCTGTCATTTATACGATCGAACATAAAAATAGGCAGAAAAAAAGCCAGCAAGTAGACAAGCTGTTCTACACGCTGGCTTTTTTAGTGGATGAACGCCGAATCGGCAATGTGCAGCATCTGAAAGAGCCGCCAGATTTAATGATTTCTGAAAAATCCACTTCAATGACAGTATACCCGTGAGCGGTTAATGCAGCATTTGTTTGTTGATTGATAGGCAAACTGATCACTTTTTTCTGCCCAATGGATAAAACGTTTGGTCCGAGTGTGAATTGCTCTTGTTCGCTTATTTCAATCAGATCATAATGCATTTTGAGCAGGTGAAGATCCTCTTTTTTGAACGCTTCAGGATAAATCAATATCTCATCATGAGACAGAATATTCATCACACAATCGAGATGCAAAATGTGAGGAGGAAGATGAATGGGAATGATATCATGATCCGGCAGTTCTTTTTTAAGCTCATGGATAGCGGCTGGGTTTGTTCTTTTGCTCGTTCCTACAAATACGCGTGTTTGATCCACAAGCACATCGCCGCCTTCAATCGTTCCATTTGTCAGTGTGACAGTTTTCCAGCCTTTTCCCTGTGCCCACTCTTTTAACAATTGTTCTTCCCCTTGCCGGACCGGTGCGGCCATGCTTGAAACAAATAGTGTATGTCCAATCGTAAACCCAATATCCCGAGTAAAGACTTGCTCAGGAAAGCGGTCATTTGCCGGAAGCATGATGGGGCGTACTTGATGGTTCTTTAGGGTTTGGATCAATTGCTTATGCTGAGCAACGGCTTTCATTTGAGAAATATTTTCTCGCGCAAAATGTTTCTGGGTTTCGTTGATGATCTGTTTGATTTCCATATAGATGGGACTGCATAAAAGGACTTCTTGTAAATCGTCATATTCACTCATGCATTGCGGCATTTTGTGTATTTGTTCTGCTCTCATAGAATCCATCAAAGGGCCTCCTTGTTTGTTCATAGTTCTATTATTCCTCGTTCTAGTCATGGTTGAAACATTTCCGAAAGAAAATCTCTCACAAGAGACTAAAGCAAAAAGTTTAGACAAACCTAAAAGAATAGTGTTTAATAAAAGTCGTTCCGCATTCACGAAAACAGCAAGAAGGAGCTATGATGATGAGTGAAGAAAATTTCAAATACTGCAAGGAATCGAAAGTTGTTAAAACCAGCAGGGTATTCCCTCTCGATACGAATAACCACCAAACCTTATTTGGCGGGAAATTAATGAGTTATATAGATGACATTGCTTCCATCTCGGCAGCAAGACACAGCCGCAGTGAAACGGTCACGGCGTCGATGGATTCTGTTGACTTTTTAGAGCCGATTGGACAAAAAGAGTCAGTATGCTTGGAATCCTATGTGACGTGGGTCGGCACGTCTTCCATGGAAGTGTTCGTCAAAGTCATGAAAGAAAACTTGATGTCTGGAGAGCGCAGACTTGCAGCGACTTCATTTCTGACTTTTGTCTCGCTAGATGAAAACGGAAAGCCAAAACGAGTTCCACAAGTCGTACCGGAAACAGAGGAAGAAATCATGCTGCATCAAACAGCGAAGCAGCGGGCAGAGGAAAGAAAAAGCCGCCGAAAGCATAGCAAGGCACTGGCTGACGCACTTGGAACAGATAAACCATGGGCGTAAAAATCACCCTTTCAGCGGTGATTTTTTTCTAGGATAGTATCTTGCATGACAAGATAGTGTGTGGTAAGATGATGCTATCTTGTGATGCAAGGTACTGGAATCGGAGGAACAAAGATGACAACATCCACACAAATGCTAAAAGGAATTTTAGAAGGCTGCCTGCTGTCGATTATTTCTGAGGGTGAGATTTATGGGTATGAAATGACAAAGAAGCTCGCGCATTACGGGTTTGATCAAATTAGTGAAGGAAGTATCTATCCGATCCTGCTGCGTATGCAAAAGGAACAGCTCGTGACCACTGTCACAAAAGCATCAGCGAGCGGACCGAAAAGGAAATACTATACGCTCACACAAGCTGGAGAACAAGCGCTCACAGAGTTTATTACCCGCTGGAGTGAGCTTTCAAAAAATGTAAACTGTTTACTACAAAAAGGGAAGTGAGATTATGGTATCAAAAGAAACAAGACACATCCTACTAGAGCTGAAATTATATCTCATCTCAAAGGGGAAAAATGAGGACGAAATTGATGAGCTAATGGATGAACTGACGACACATGCGGTTGAGGCTGAAAAAGATGGTAAAACAGGGGAGGCTGTGTTTGGCGGAGATCCGCGGAGCTATGCTGATGAACTCGCAAAAGAGCTGTCAGGAAACCATAAAGACTGGGTTCCTTTCGTCAGTGCCTTCTTAATTGGATCACTCTTCTATATGATTTTATCAGATGCGATCAGTCAAAGCTTATCCTATTCTTGGTATGCATTGATTGGCTATCCGCTCGTTTTAGTGGCCAATGTCATCATGATCATTGTGATGTTTAGAGCGTCTGCCTTTCAGACAAGCCGCCGGGCATTTCTTTATTTTTGGATCTTAGGAATCTTTCAGTTGACTTCAATGGTCACAATCAAACTATTGGATCAAAAACTCGGCACACCATTACTTGTCCTGACCTCAGGTCAAAGATGGGGCGTCATCCTGCTCATGCTGCTATGTATCATTGTCTTTAATGCGATCTTAAAGGCGAATGTCGTTTCATTGATTCCGATCATCTTTTTCGGACCGCAGCTCCTATTTGAATGGATTGGCTGGACATCACCAAGCGTGCTTCTCTTGCAAAGTCTACTATCGGTTGTGATCTTAATAGGGCTTATGCTCATTGTCTTACGCCGGGCGAACAAGAAAAGTGAAAACACGATGTAAAAAACAGAGCACATCTATAATCCTATAAGATGTGCTTTTCTTTTTCTAAAAAAATGTAGAAATGGTAACGTACTTTTCATTACAATGGGAAGAGGACAAAAATGAAAAGGGGTTCTGTGCTTGGATATTTTATGGGGATATGTACTTGTGTTTGTATTGGCTGCTTTGCCTTTTTTTGAAGTGGTAGGTGTCGTTCCGTTGGCCATTTTAAGTGGCATGCATCCTGTACCGGCAGCAGTCATTGGATTCATCGGCAATTTTTTTACCGTTTTACTTCTCATTGTTTTCGTAGACCGTTTTAAAGCATGGCGGTTAAAGAAGAAAGAGGGCAAAACTGATGAAAAAGGAGAAAAAAAGCAGCAGAGGGCGAGAAAAATTTGGGAACGTTATGGTCTCCCAGGTCTGGCACTTGTTGGTCCTTTTATCATTGGCAGTCATTTAGCCGCGTTTATGTGCATGAGCTTCGGAACGAAAAGAAAGCAAGTCGCAGTGTGGATGACAGTCAGTTTAATCATGTGGACAGCGCTGGCAGCTAGTTTAACCGGTGCGGGATTCCATTACTTTGCCCCAGATTCAAATGGATTGTTCGGAGATATTTTTAGTCAGTAAGTGAGGGGAGGATCATAAATGAAACTTCAAACACGGACAGTGCTTGAAACAGAGCGCCTTAGACTGAGAACGATGAATGAACATGATGCGCCATTTTTATATGATATGTTGTTCCAAGATGAAGAAGTGATGAAGTATTATCCTTCTTTGAAGGATGAGCAGCAGACGAAAGAGTGGATTGCATGGAATCAAAAGAATGACCGCATGTATCATACCTCTTTGTGGATCATTGAAGAGAAAGAAACGAATGAACCACTTGGACAAAGCGGGATTGTTCTGCAAAACATTGAAGGACAAACAGAACTTGAAATCGGCTATATGCTAAAGAAAGCAGCATGGGGGAATGGCTATGCTGCTGAAGCCGCAAAAGGCTGTCTTACCTATGGCTTTGATGAAATGAAAGTCAGACGAATGGTGAGCTTAATCCGCCCAGACAATGAAGCATCGGTAAAGGTCGCTTTAAAAATGGGCATGAAAAAAGAAAAAACCATTTCGAAATGGGACCAAATCATTGATGTCTACAGCATCATCCGTAACGAAGAAAACGGCTCGCTTACCGAATAAGCAGAGCCGTTTTTTCTTTTATATACGCTGTTCTAGCTGAAGCAAATATTTCTTCCGTTCAACCCCGCCGCCGTAGCCCCCGAGTTCACCACTTGTTTGAATGACGCGGTGGCATGGAATGATAATCGCTAATTGGTTGGCACCATTTGCATTACCAACCGCCCGGACCAAATGAGGATCGCCCAGCATCATAGCAAGATCTCGGTAAGAACTAGTTTCGCCTGAAGGAATACGTGTGAGCAGGTCCCACACCTTCATTTGAAAAGGGGTGCCATGCAAGGAAAGTGGTACTGTAAACTGCGTCAGTTTTTTCTCAAAATATAAGGTCAATTCCTTTACCAATTGCTGATGGACGTTTGTTTCCCCGACTAAAATACGGGCTTGATGCTTTTTTCTCATGTTCTCAATTTCTTTTTCGAGTCCCCGCCTGTCCACAAATTCCAGTAAATACACATGCGTCGCATCTGTCACGCTGATCATCCGCCCGATCGGTGTAGAAATAAAATTAGCGTGGAGAATCTTGGTTTGCGTCTTTTTAGGGGGATTTCCCATAATTTTCGTAAATGCATCATTGAAGGCACTCGAAGATTCATAGCCCAAGGCGACCTGCTGATCAATCACTTTTTTTCCATTCAGAATTTCTTTAAAGGCAAGTCCCATTCGGCGTGATCTCGCATATTGAACAAAGGTCATACCATAGATTTCTTTGAATTTCCGCCGTGCCGTTGCAGAGTGAATCCCTAATTGATGAAAGTCTTCTTCTTTCCAGCGTTTTTCAGGATGTGTTTCAACTGCAGAAACGAGTGTTTTGACTTCTTCTGGAATGCTGTTAGGGTATGTTAATGGTGTGCAGCGCTTGCACGGACGATATCCTGCTAGCAGTGCTTCCTCTGCTGTAAAGAAAAACTCACAGTTCTCATATTTTGGTTTTCTAGCGGTACATGTGGCATGGCAGAAGATACCAGTGGTCTTAATGCCGGCAAAGAATGTGCCGTCATATTGCGGGTTCTTGTCAACCAGTGCTTGATAAAATTCATGTTTCTGTTCGTCGGTTATCATCATACGATCCACCTCTTGGTTTCCTATAAAATGTGATTCAGCGTACTTTGGGCTGGTAAACAAAGCGTCATCTTGGATCGTTCATCACATCAATCTTATTTCATTATATCAGCGAAGTGATCGTTCCTTTGTCTATTATTTAGTATACGCCGGTCCCATATCATTTCTTTCGAAAAATGAACAAGTATATTTGAAGAGGGAGAGCAAACTGGTAGACCGGCATATCGGGGTGTGATAAGATTTTTAATACAGAATCTGCTCTAAGTCAGGTCTGTATATCATGAATTGGTTTTCTAGGGTTCCGTGCGCTGGTGCAGTCTGGACCGAGAGAAAACACATAGGGTCTTAGATGAGGCCATATGGACACGGAGGGATAAAAGCCCGGGAGATTTGATCAAACGATCGATTTCCAGGCTTTTTTTGTTGGTTGGAATCGTTCAGAAAGGAGAAGATCAGATGAAATGGGGAAATGTCTTTATTGCGGCCATATTTGAAGTCGGCTGGGTGATGGGGCTGAAATATGCTCACTCGCTCATAGAATGGGGCGCAACCATCGTTTGTATTATCGTGAGCTTTTATTTACTCATGAAAGCAACAAGTGTACTGCCAGTTGGCACACTTTATGCCGTTTTTACCGGGCTTGGGACAGCAGGTACCGTCCTCATAGGCATGGTGCTTGGTGAGCCGGTTCAGCTTGTCAAACTGCTTTTGATTGTCATGCTTTTGTGCGGTGTATTAGGACTGAAGCTGACAACAGGTGAAAAGAAGGGAGAGGCTGAATCATGAGCTGGCTTTTACTCATTGGGGCAGGCATCTTAGAAATGCTTTGTGTGACCATGATGAATCAATTCCAAAAAGACCGGCATGTCAAATGGATTTTATTCATTGCAGCTGGCTTTTCGATGTCCTTTCTGATGCTGTCTCTTGCGATGAATACGATTCCGATGGGAACGGCGTACGCCATTTGGACTGGAATCGGAGCTGCTGGAGGCGCCATGGTCGGTATGCTGTTTTACGGAGAGTCGAAAGACGCAAAACGTATTTTCTTCATCGCCCTGATTTTATCTGCGGCAGTAGGATTGAAAATCATTGAATAAGAAAAGGCTGGCAGATAGATGCCAGCCTTTTGTTACATTGAATGATGATTGGAATCGTTTTCATTTTTGCGGTAAAGCTGGCTCACAAGCAGAAAACACACACCAAATGTGAGAAAAGGAATGAGTCTTTCACCGGCTATAAAAAGGGAAATACCTGTGATCAGACAAACGATGCCGAGCCAAAAGCTCACTTTACCAAACAAAGTCATACTTTTCATTTACATCACTCTCCTTTTATGATAAAAGGTCTATTCACATTATATCACGCCAGGTGCAGAATTGAATGAATATTCAATAAAAAATAGGACTCTACATTGCTTTTTCTCTTTCCAGTCCAGTATAATATTTCATTAGAATGAAAACGTAAATGAGGTCATGATACATGAGAACTTTGATAACAGAGAAACTTGAATTACACAGACAAAAGCATGAGCAAAAAGGAAGGTTGCTTGTCAGCTGTCCGGATCAGCCTGGAATTGTATCAGCTGTTTCTTCCTTTTTATTTGAGCAAGGAGCGAATATCATTGAATCCAGCCAATACACAACAGATCATGAAAGCGGCCGGTTCTTTTTAAGAATTGAATTTGATTGGAAAGACATCTCGGCAAATATGGATCAGCTGAAACATCAGTTTGAGCCAATTGCAGCATCATTTCAAATGACGTGGAGCATGTCGCGTGCAAGTGAGCTTAAAAAGCTGGCGATCTTTGTGTCAAAAGAGCTTCATTGTTTACATGAGCTGCTATGGGAATGGCAAAGCGGAAATGTCATGGCTGAAATTGCGGTCGTGATCAGCAATCATGAAACGGCAAAAGATACAGTGGAATCGCTTGGAATCCCGTTCCATTTTGTGAAGGCGAACAAAGACATTCGCAAAGAAGCGGAAAAACAGCAGCTCGCATTATTAGAAGAGTATGATATTGATGCCATTGTGCTTGCTAGATACATGCAAATTTTAACGCCTGAATTTATTGAACAGCACCCGAACAAAATCATTAATATTCATCATTCTTTTCTGCCAGCGTTTATTGGTGCAAATCCATATAAGCGGGCATATGAGCGGGGAGTCAAATTAATTGGCGCGACTTCTCATTATGTGACCAATGATTTAGACGAAGGACCGATCATTGAACAGGATATTGAGCGTGTAGATCACCGGGATGATGCAGAAGCATTAAAAAATATTGGCCGAACAATTGAGCGGAGTGTGCTTGCACGTGCCGTCAAATGGCATCTAGAAGATCGAATAATTGTGCATGAGAATAAAACGATTGTATTTAATTGACGGCTTGACTTTTCCTGAGCAATTGGTGATAATATAAAAAAATTAACGAGCGTTGAAAAGGAATAGTAAGCAGGAACTGATGCGTAAAGAGAGCAAATGATATGCTGAAACATTTGCCGCAGACAGCTGCTGAACCTGCCCTTTGAGCCTTAGAGGAAAAATCTAAGCGCGTGCCTGGCGTTACAGGAGTTGAGTGGAATAAGCTAGATGTATGCTTATTCAATGAAGGTGGTACCACGGAAAATCCCTTTTCGTCCTTTACATAAGGAGAAAAAGGGATTTTTTTGTGCCTAAAGGTATAGCGGAGGGAATCAATAATGAAAAAGCAAAGGATCGTCATCAAAATTGGCAGCAGTTCATTAACAGAGCAAAAAGGAGCCATTGATGAACAAAAAATGCAGGATCATGTGAAAGCGATAGCAAAGCTGAAAGAGGCTGGGCATGAAATCATTTTAATTTCGTCAGGAGCCGTTGCAGCAGGGTTTGGCAGCTTAGGGTATCCATCAAGACCTGTGACTTTAAAGGGGAAACAGGCAGCAGCAGCGGTTGGACAGGGCTTGTTAATGCAGAAATATACAGAGCTATTTTCACAGTTTCACATGACACCTGCACAAATGCTTTTAACCCGTAATGACTTTTCAGATCGAACAAGATATCGAAATGCTTACGCTACGATGATGGAGCTGCTGGAAAGAAAAATTTTACCGATCATTAATGAAAATGATTCTGTTTCCATTGAGGAGCTTACCTTTGGGGATAATGACATGCTGTCAGCTCTTGTCAGTGGATTAATCCATGCAGACCAATTGATCATCTTAACGGACATTAACGGAATATATGATGCAAATCCAAATGAGCATCCTGAGGCGAAGCGTTTTGATGTATTGACACACATTTCAGAAGAATTGTTTTCATATGCGAAGAGCACAGGCTCAAAAGTGGGAACAGGCGGGATGAAATCAAAGCTGTCTGCTGCACAAACCGCACTTTCACTTGGCGTGAAAGTCTTCATTGGCACAGGTACTGGAGAAGACAAGCTGCTTCATATTCTAGCGGGTCAAGGTGACGGAACGTATATCGGAGAACAGGACTTATCAGCCGTCAACAACCGCCGTCAATGGATTCAATTCCACTCACCCGTCTCTGGGAAAATCATGATAGATGCAGGAGCGGAAGCGGCGATTTTGCATAACGGCAGAAGCCTTCTTCCGGCTGGAGTCATTGATGTCGCTGGTGACTTTTCTAAAGGAGAGGTCGTTGAAGTGGTCGGTCCGAACGGATTAGTGGGTAAGGGACAAACCTTGTACGCATCCGATGAGCTTCTCGGCATTAAAGGGATGCGAAGTGATGAGCTTTCAAATGAGAAGCCTGAGGTTATACACAGAGATCACTGGGTACAGCATGTACAAAATTGAGGAGGGAATACGATGAATGAAGTTCTTGAAAAAGCAAAAAAAGCAAGTACAGCCAAAGATCAGCTGCTGCTAAAAACGACGGAGCAAAAAAATGCTGCTTTACATGCCATCGCTAATGCACTAAAAGCATCTTCCGCTTATTTATTGGAGGAGAATAAAAAGGATGTTCAGGCTGCCGAGGAAAATCAGTTCACGCCTTCTGTTATTGACCGGATTACACTCACAGAAGAGAGAATTGACGCCATTGCAGACGCTACTCTTCAGCTGATTCACTTAAAAGACCCAATTGGTGAAACATTAGAAACCATTCAAAAAGAAAACGGTCTGTTCATCGAAAAGGTGCGTGTGCCTCTCGGAACGGTTGGAATGATTTATGAAGCAAGACCAAACGTGACAGTAGATGCTGCCACCCTTTGCCTCAAAACTGGGAATGCTGTTATTCTTCGCGGGAGCTCCTCTGCCATTCATAGTAATAAAGCGATTGTCAAGGTGATCCATGAAGCGCTTCAGACAACGGATATTCCAGTAGACAGTGTGCAATTGATTGAAGATACAGGCCGTGAAACGGCGAAAACGCTGTTCACTTTAAATGAATATCTGGATGTCCTTATTCCGCGCGGCGGGAAAAATTTAATTGATCTTGTCGTGAGAGAGTCTACCGTGCCAGTGCTTGAGACAGGTGCAGGGAACTGTCATATCTACATTGATGAAACAGCGAAAAACGAAATGGCTGAGCAGATTGTGCTGAATGCTAAAACCCAAAGGCCATCTGTTTGCAATGCGATCGAGAGCATTGTCATTCATGAAACATGGGCAAAAACATATGGCGCTTCGTTATTTGAAGCCCTGCATGCAAATGGGATAGAGATGCGGGGCGATGAAGCCGTATGTGCCCTTGCGCCTAGTGCTTCATTAGCGACCACAGAGGACTATGAAACGGAGTTTTTAGCGCCGATTGTCAGTATTAAAATCGTAGAGAGCATAGAAGAAGCGATTCAGCATATTCAAACGTATAGCTCCAAGCACTCTGAAGCGATCATTACGGAAAATGATCAGCATGCTTCACTTTTCTTAACAGCTGTCGACGCTGCCGCTGTCTATCACAATGCTTCTACTCGGTTCACAGATGGCTTTGAATTTGGCTACGGAGCAGAAATAGGGATTAGCACACAAAAACTGCATGCAAGAGGGCCGATGGGTCTGCCGGCTTTAACCTCTGAAAAATTTGTCATTCGTGGTCAAGGACAAATAAGAGAATAACGAATTCAAAAGAGAGTCTTGTGACAGCAGGCTCTCTTTTTCCTTTCATTTCATTTTTGTATTTCTTCGGTCAAGTATGATAAAATATGGTAATGTTTTATATTTTGAGAAGATTGGAGAAGGCAACGTATGGCGAAAATCATTCCCTCTTCGGATATTGGAGTGAAAATCAACAAGTGGTATGAATTAATCCGCAGATTTGATTCAGAACAAGCAGAACAATTAAAGCAGGAAATTCGCACCTCTCTTGATTCAATGGAAGAAGATCAGAATTTGCTTCTCTATTTTTCTTTAATGGAATTCAGGCATGAGGTCATGCTCGATTACTTAAAGCCATTAAAGGAAGGAAAGCTTCGCGCCAACTTTTCCGAGCTTTCGAAAGAAATAGATGAGCATCAAACACATGTCACAGGCATGCTTGAATACTACTATCATTTTTTCAGAGGCATGTATGAATTTGGCCGTAGGCAGTATATTGCTGCCATCTCGTCTTATCAAAAGGCAGAGCACAAGCTTTCTTTTGTGTCAGATGATATTGAACGTGCGGAATTTCATTTTAAAATGTCAGAAATATATTATCACATGAAACAAACACATATTTCGATGCACCATGCCAAACTGGCGCTGGATGTCTATATTCAGCATGAGCTATATGCACTTCGCACGATCCAGTGCGAATTTATTGTGGCCGGTAACTATGATGATATGAGAAGACATGAAAAGGCATTACCACATCTCGAGAGAGCACTTGCGAGATCAAGAGACTTTCAGAATGTGCGTTTTATTGCTTCCTCTTTGTTTAATATGGGCAACAGTTATTACCGAATGGGAGATCTTGACCGCGCACTCGAACTAATGAAAGAATCCATCTCGTTATTTGACCAAAATCAATCCGATCACCTTCGTCGATCTATAGACCCTCTTTATACCGCCGCTCAGATATTATACAAACAAGGTAAACACGAAGAAGCCTTACACTACAGAGAAGAATGTATGAAACGAGCAGAAGCACTTCAGGATGACATCCATATTCAGAAGACGATATTTTTAGAAGCATTGTACTTAAAGCAAGATGCGGAGCATATTAAACGAATTTTTCATTTTTTAGAGTCCGCCTATGCATATCCAGATATAGAGGAACTGGCATTAGACACCGCAAAGTATTATAATGAAATGGAGGATTATGAAAAATCTTCCATGTTCTACGGAGAAGCGGAACATGCTCGAATCTATATTCAGAGAGGGGATTGTTTATATGAATTTTAAAAAATGGGCAGTCGTCTGTACAAGCATCACCATCCTGGCGTTATGGCTGGCAGCAGCAAATGCCGACCCGGATAACAGAAACCACACGCTAGAACAACCAAATGCGCAGCATGACATCATCTAAAAGCTCTTGTCAACAATCTGAAAAGCCCTTATTCAAGGGCTTTTTTTACTGTCTAAAAATGAATCTGCGTGACATGCTCATAAAATAGAGGTGAGAAGGAAATCTTAAAAAAAGAGTGTTTATTCATTGACTCTCGAATTTAAATTGTGTACAATTCAATTGTAGAAAATATTATTAGAGAGAAAGAGGGTTATATTCATGTCAGACGTTTTATTTACTGCAACGGTATCAGCTGTCGGAGGAAGAGAAGGAAAGGTTGTTTCAACCGATGGTGTGCTTGAGCATGATGTAGCAATGCCTGGAACACCAAGAGCGAAAAAACTTGAAAAAGCAACAAATCCAGAGCAATTATTCGCAGCAGGCTACTCTGCATGTTTTGATTCAGCCCTTCAAATGGTCGCGAGACAAGAGCGTATCCGTTTTGAAAGTGAAGTAACAGCACATGTGAGCTTAGTGAAAGATAGTTCAGATGACGGCTTCAAACTAGGCGTTAAGCTAGAAGTAAAAGGAACTGGAATCGAGCAATCAGCATTAGATGAGCTTGTTCATAAAGCACATGGCGTATGCCCATATTCAAAAGCAACTCAAGGAAATATCGAAGTAGAACTAGTAGCTGTCGCACAATAATTGACATCATAAAAGGCTGAGGGTATGTTCCCTCAGCCTTTTGGTTGTGTTAATTTTTGCAAAAGCTCATGTAAAGAGGCGCGCAGTGTTTTTAACTCTTCTTCCGATCTGCCTGTCCCAGACAGCATATGAAATGGAATCGCAGTAGCCTTCTCTTTTAGCTGTTCACCATATTTCGTTAAACGAATTTGCACAGAACGTTCATCCTCTTTCGAGCGCTCGCGGATGATGAGTCCGTTTTGCTCCATCCGTTTCAGCATAGGTGTGAGTGTACCGGAGTCTAAATATAAAAGCTCTCCCATCGTTTTCACATTTAATGTCCCATGCTCCCACAATAAAAGCAGTGCCAAATATTGCGGATACGTAATGTCTAACTCTTCTAATAACGGTTTATACTGCTTCGTCATCTCTCTTGAACTTGCATATAACAAGAAACAAAGCTGATTTTCCAGCTTCATATGCTCGAATTCATTTGTCATGTCAGTCACCAACTATTTTTTGTCATACTTATTATTGTATAAGATTTTCTTCCTTTTTAAAATAAATACAGCCCAAAAATGAAAAATTCTTTAATGTGCGATAAATGTTTGAGAAATGGATAGAACGTGAAAAGAATAAATAGATAAAGGAGGAGATGAAGATGAAACCATTATTCACAGCAAAAGTAAAGGCGCAGCATGGAAGAGCAGGACATGTTCGTTCAGAAGATGGTGTACTCGATCATAACATTGTCATGCCTAATGCAAAGAAAGACGGAGAAACTGGTACGAATCCAGAGCAATTATTTGCAGCCGGCTATGCAGCTTGTTTCGGAGGGGCACTTGAACAAGTAGCGAAAAAGCAAGGGATAGACATTGAATCAGAAGTAGAGGGACATGTCAGTCTTTTAAAAGATGAAAGTGATGGCGGTTTTAAGCTTGGTGTCAAGCTGATTGTGTCTGCAAAAGGCCTTGACCATGACAAAGCGAGAGAGCTTGTCGAGGCTGCGCATGAATTCTGTCCATATTCAAAAGCAACAAGAGGGAACATCGAAGTAGAGCTTGAAGTGGCTGAATAAAAAAGGTTTTCTATCACGCTGAAAATCAGAAACACCTGCTTACCAGCAGGTGTCTTTTTTTAATATTCTTTCTTTTGTTCGTATGTTTCCCAAGCTTCAAACGGTGCAAGGGTTTTTTGAAGTGTCAGCTGATAAAATGGAATATTTCTTGATTCGTAATCCTTGTTGATTTCTTCATAAATAAACGAGTCATCAAAACCAGAAGTCGCTGCATCCTGATGTCCAGCAGCAAAATACACCGCTTTTGGTCTAGCCCAGTAAATAGCGCCAAGGCACATCGGGCAAGGCTCACAGCTTGTATATAAAATACAATCTTCTAATGGGTATGTATGTAGCGTCTGGCACGCCTTTCGAATAGCTGTGACTTCTGCATGTGCGGTTGGATCATTTGTTGTTGTCACATTGTTGCTTCCCTCGGCAATAATCTGTCCATCCTTGACAATGACTGCTCCAAAAGGGCCGCCAGTACCACTATTGACTCCTTCTACTGCAAGATCAATTGCGCGTTGTAAAAAATCTTCGTGATTCATTGTCTTCCTCCCTTTGTTCGACTGACTTCTCTAGTATAAACGAATCATGCTAGAAAAGGAAACATCCTAGTAGATGGTCAAACAGGACAATCTGCGCATAAAAACCCCCGCCATGTTCGGCAGGGGAGAGGGAATCAATTATGCATGTTGCGCCAGCTTTTTACGAGCGACTTCAGCAGCCGTCACCATGTTTTTCAAAGCAGCAATGGTTTCAGGCTCTTGTCTCGTTTTTAGACCACAGTCAGGATTCACCCAGAAGCGATCTGTCGGACATACGTTCAGCGCATCATCAATGATTTGACTCATTTCTTCGACAGATGGAACGCGCGGGCTATGGATGTCATATACACCGAGTCCAAGTCCTTTCAAATACGGATGTTTCTCTAAGTAATCGAGGAATCCACCATGACTGCGTGAATGTTCAATTGTGATCACGTCGGCATCAAGGTCTTCGATCGTATCGACAATATCCTCGAAGTTACTGTAGCACATATGTGTATGAATTTGCGTTTCATTTTGAACAGATGATGTTGATAGGCGGAACGACTCTGCTGCCCAGTTTAAATATTCTGCCCAATCACTTTCTTTGAGCGGAAGACCTTCTCTTAGCGCAGGTTCATCCACTTGAATAACTTGAATCCCTGCTTCTTCTAACGCTTCTACCTCTTTACGTAATGCGAAAGCGATTTGGAAGGCAATGTCTTTCCGGGAAATATCTGTTCTTGGGAAAGACCAGTTTAAAATGGTGACAGGTCCTGTCAGCATTCCTTTGACCTTTTTCTCCGTTAAGCTTTGTGCGTAAACCGTCTCTTTCACGGTCATTGGCGCTGTAAACTCGACATCACCATAAATGATTGGCGGCTTCACGCAGCGTGATCCGTAGGATTGTACCCAAGCAAATTTCGTAAAGGCAAATCCGGCTAGCTTCTCACCGAAGTATTCAACCATGTCTGTACGTTCGAATTCTCCATGTACGAGAACGTCCAGACCGATTTCCTCCTGAATATCAATCCATCTTTTTGTTTCTTTCTTAATAAATTCATCATATTCTGCATCTGTCCACTCATTTTTACGCCATTTTTGACGAGCACTGCGCACTTCAGCAGACTGCGGGAAGCTGCCAATGGTTGTTGTTGGCAAAAGCGGCAGTTCAAGAGATTCGTTTTGGATACGAAGGCGCTCTTCAAAGGCAGCTGGACGTTTAAAGTCTTTCGATGAAAGATTGTTGCGTTCTGCTGTGAAATCCGCATTGGTTCCTTTTGCAAATTCTTTTAAAGTAAGAAGTGCTTGCGTGGCTTCATTGATGGCGGCTTCAATCGCTGCGGCTCCTTTTGTTAAGCCTTCTTTTAATGTTGTTAATTCATCCAGCTTTTCAGTGGCATAAGACAGTCCGTTTAATAGTTTCTCTTCAAGCTGTTCGCTTGGGTGTTTTGCAACTGGTACATGCAGCAAACTGCTTGATGGCTGCAGCCATACTTCCTTCGGCTGAGCGTCAGCAATGACCTCAGAAATGAATGACAATCTTTCTCCAAGATCTGATCTCCAAATATTTCTTCCATCAATGACGCCTGCTGCTAAAATTTTATCTTTCGGGAAGCCATGCTTTTTCACTTGATCAAGATTGCGCCCTTGATCATGGACAAAATCAAGACCGATGGCTTCAACAGGATATGTGACAAGCTCTTCATAGGCATCTACTGAATCAAAGTATGTTTGAAGAAGAATGTTTAAGGCAGGTACGGCTTCTTTAATCGTTTGATAGATTTCTTTTACGGCTTTCACGTCTTCATATGAAGCGGTGACAAGTGCTGGCTCATCAATTTGAACCCATTTGACGCCAGCTTCTTCAAGTTCTTTTAAAACCTGAGTATAAAGCGGCACGAGACGCTGCTGAATCTCTTTTACTTCATTTGGTTCATAGCCTTTAGAAAGTGAGACAAATGTATAAAGACCAAGTACAACAGGTTTTGTTTCAACACCAAACGCCGTTTTCACCTTTTCGTAAGCTTCAAGCGGTTTGTTATGTGTGAGTTTGAATTCGGTGCTTTTTTCGTATTCTGGAACGATGTAGTGATAGTTTGTATTAAACCATTTTGTCATTTCACTTGAGACAGCATCTTTTGTTCCTCTTGCCATCGCAAAGTATGTATCTAGCGGGTCTTTCAAGCTGCGGAAGCGCTCTGGAATCCAATTGAACATGACTGCAGTATCGAGCACGTGATCGTAGAAGGTAAAATCTCCAGAAGGAACAACATCAATTTGTTGATCAATTTGCGTTTTAATAGCAGTTAAAAATTGTTCATCCAGTGTGCTTAAGAGGGTTTCGCGGTCTGTTTGACCCTTCCAATAAGACTCAAGTGCTTTTTTCCATTCTCTGTTTAAACCAATTCGCGGAAAACCTAGATTACTTGTTTTAACAATTGTCAATTCCAATTCCTCCTCTAAATATAAAAAGACATTTACACTCATAGTGAAGATTGATGAGGGCAAATGTCTGGTTTAAAAAGACAAAATGTGTGTGCGAAATAAGGCGTGAGCATAACTGACGCTTTTTCCGACATCTCCTATCAACCGTAGGGGGTTTGATGTAATAGAGCGGCTGGTATCCTGGCTGGTGAATCTGCAAGCTTTTCATCCTTCCCATCCTTATGACAGTGGATTCATGAGAAAAGCTCTCCTCACTCACAGTGGCGGGACCGCGCCGGATTTTCACCGGTCTTCCCAATTAAAATTCGACGTGTGATCGAATTACCGACTCTCAAACTATGAATTTATTGTGTTCGATTATATAACGTCCACTTCATTTCGTCAAAGTAAATTTTGAATAATTTTAATTAAAAAAATCCTGAGAAAATTCAATCTATTCTCAGGACCTCTATTCAAGCTATAGAGATAAAAGATCTGCTTCCAATGTTTTTTCTAAAAGGACATCAGGCGCAGTTAAATATAAAAATCCATTTCCGACGAGGGCTTTCGACTGCTTCAGTGGAAGGGTTCTTCTGACAAGCTGAGCATAGACCTCAGGCTCTGTCAGCTTGCGCTGGAACGCTTCTTCCTCGGCATTTTTAATAATGGCTAGTGCACCGCTTACGTGAGGGGCTGCCATTGAGGTGCCTGTGAGTCTGCCATATTTATGGTTAGGGAGAGTGGATAAAATGTCTTCTCCTGGAGCGACGAGGTCGATTTCTTTATTGGCATTGGAGAATTCAGAGGATTCTCTTGCAAGGGAGACAGAGCCGACGGCAATGACTTCATTGTATGCTGCTGGGTAGGAGAACTCTTCTGTACGCTCATCCCCGTCCCCTTCATTTCCTGCTGCGCACACAACAAGTACACCGCTTTTCACCGCGTTTTGAATGGCTTCCTGCAAGGCGGGCTCATTGCTTGGACCACCGAGAGACATGGAGATAATATCCACCTTCTGCTCAGCGGCATAGTTGATGCCATTAATGATCCATTCGTATTTCCCGCTGCCATTTTCACCGCCAAGAACTTTCACGATCAGCAGCTTGGCTTCAGGGGCAACCCCTAGAATTCCGCCATTTTGATCTGTTGCTGCAATCGTCCCTGCTACATGGGTGCCATGTCCGTTGTAGTCTTTCACATTTTCAGCATCTCCGTTGTCATCATCGGTAAAGTTCTTGCCTCCGATAATCTGATCTTTTAAGTCGGGATGCTCCGTGTCGCAACCTGTATCGAGGACAGCAATGGTTATGCCTTTTCCTTTGAAGCCACTTGACCAAAGTTCGGGTGCTTTAATCTCCTGAATACTTTCCGGCGTCTCTTTCGCTTCCATCACATTGGCTTTTACTTCATACGGAATTAAGCGAATTTCACCTTTCATAAGAAAGCCCTCCTTATTTTGTTTTCAAAGTAGATTCAGGCTGCGTAATGTTATTGTATAAAAGAAACTTTTGATCGGAAAGGGTCAATTGTAATAATTTTTCAAATAATCAATCTATTATCAAAAGTGCAGTTCTCCTCACTTCTTGACGAAAGAACTCAGCTTTTGAGGAAAACTCTTGATATCATATGAAAAAGAAAGAAATGCTGCATAGTGAGTTTGCACCTGTACAGATGAAAATGGGTGAAAAGGACTAAAAGAGGCAAACTAAAAAACAAGGAAATCAAGCAATAAATGCGATATAAAAATTATGTATAATGTTTTTGTTCAAAAATAAATGTTTCTTTCATAAAAAATAGACATGAAGATTTTGACTGTTCCAAATGCGAAAGGCAACATATAATAATGAAAAGACAAGCTTGCCTTTCAGATAGGAGAGATAGAGATGAACAAAGGGAAGATACTCGTAGTCGAAGATGAAAAGAAAATTGCAAGGGTGCTGTCACTAGAGCTTGAATATGAAGGATATGAGGTGACAGTCAAAGAGACAGGAATGGATGGACTCCAGGCTCTTGAAGAGGAAAGCTTCGATTTGGTGCTGCTTGACGTCATGCTTCCAGAATTAAGCGGTCTTGAAGTGCTGAGAAGGGTTCGAAAGACAAATACAGCGACACCTATTATTTTGATAACAGCAAGAGGGAGTGTGCCTGATAAAGTAAGCGGCCTCGATCTTGGGGCGAATGATTATATTACAAAGCCTTTTGACATAGAAGAATTATTAGCGCGAATTCGTGCACAGCTAAGGTTGAATATAAAGGCGCAAGAAGAAAAGGAAACAGAGCTTAGCATAGCAGATTTGACCGTCAACGAGAAAACAAGAGACATACAAAGGGCCGGGCAAATGCTTGAGCTCACACCGAGAGAATATGACCTGCTTGTCCACTTGCTGAAGCATCAGCAGCAAGTGCTCACAAGAGATCAGCTTTTAACAGCCGTTTGGGGCTTTGATTACTTCGGTGACACAAACGTAGTGGATGTCTATATTCGTTATTTAAGGAAAAAAGTCGATTACCCATTCGAAAAACAGCTGATTCACACAGTGAGAGGTGTGGGTTATGTGATGAAAGGATAAAGAATGAGATTAAAAAATAAAATCCAGCTTTATACATCGTTGTCCTTGTTTTTAATGGTGCTTCTGTTTCATACAGCCATTTATTTTATTTTTTCGATAACCTTGACGCAAAAAGATATGTCCCGGCTGTCTGAGGTCGCTGAAAATATTGCCATTGCTTTAAAAAAATCAGAAGAAGAGGGTCTTCCATCCTCGGAGCTGCTGAAGGCGTACCTGCCTCAAAATGGCATGATCCGTGTTGTGACAGAAAAGGATGAGTCAAAGCTGACTGTCACAAAGGAATCAACGTTTAGCTCACTGCCTTTTACATATGAAACTGGTCAGACAGCAGAAATAAAAGAATACAACAAGCATATGACTGCGTTCGCTGCGATTCCGGTCATTTGGACAAATGGAGAGATTGTGTCGCTTCAAGTATATGAAGAAATCGAAAATACGGAAGAAAATTTGGCGTTATTAAGAATGATTTTAATCGCTGCTGGCGTTTTAATTATAGTGCTTTCCTATTTTGCTGGCCACATTTTAACAAAACAAATCGTACGCCCTATTAGTAGAATGACGAGCACCATGAAGGCAAGTATGAAGGAGAAGGCGTTTAAGCGAATCAAACTAGCAGGCGATTCAAAGGATGAATTGTATCAAATGGGACAAACCTTTAATGAAATGTCAGAAATACTCGAGAAGCATTATGAGAAAGAGCAGCAATTCTTGCATGATGCCTCTCATGAATTGAAGACACCGATTACCGTCATTATGAGCTACAGTAATTTACTAAAACGCTGGGGACAGACACGTCCAGAAGTGATAGAAGAATCCTCTCAAGCGATTCATGATGAAGCGAAAAAAATGAAAAGGCTGACAGATCAATTATTAACACTTGCGAAAAATGGTCAGCCGCTTTACTTGGACATGAAGCCAGTTGATCTTGGTCATTTATGCAAGCAGGTATGTCATACACTTGAAGTCGCAACCAATCGAACCATTCAATCTCTTGTGCAAACAGATCAGCCGCTCGTCGCTGAGGGGGATGAAGAGAAAATCAAACAGCTTTTGACCATCTTGATTGATAATGCAGTTAAATATAGTACAGAGCCAGTTGATGTGACATGCGGATGGGCGGGAGAGAAACCGTTTATTTCAGTCGTTGACCATGGGATTGGCATAAAAGAAAAGGATCTGCCGAAAATCTTTGACCGCTTTTTTCGTGTGGATGAAGCAAGAAACAGTGAGACGGGCGGAACCGGACTTGGTCTTTCAATTGCGAAGCAAATTGCGGAAGAGCACGGGGCCGACCTGAAGGTGGACAGTCATATCGGCGAAGGGACAACCATGACCATTCTTTTTCAGAAATAAAATAGGTCTTTTCTCATCAATTTCTCATTTCCTCCTTATAAAATAGGAAATAGGAAGGAGGCGCTGCATGTCTAGAAAAACGAAAATGGTGCTTGCGCTCGCAGGATGTCTCGTCGTTCTTGCAGCCTTTGCAATGCTCATGATTCAAACCATTGATCAAAAAATATTAAGTGAAGCAGAAATCAAAAAAATCATCGCAAAAGACTACAATGGAAACATTACAAATATTGATTTAATCAATCATAAACAGGACTATACATTGACGCTGGAAAATTCAAATGGGATCTATCAAATCATTGCATCTTCTGCAAGCGGTCAAATGAAAGAAATCAGACAGATCAAAAGCTATCAAAAGCCAAATGAAAAAAATGCTGAGCTCCAGGCAGAGGAAGCGGCTGTTAAAAAAGTAAGCGGGACTGTCATTCAAAAGAAAGAAAAGTCCGATCGTTTTATTTTTACGATCCAATCAAAAAAAGAATTATATCAAGTCGATGTCGACAAGCAAACGTTTAAGGTGCTTGAAGCAGAAAAGAAAAGCCCAACCTCTAAAGAAAAGAAAATGACAAAAATCACGGTCGAAGAAGCCATCCGAATTGCGGTAAAAGAAGTCGGAGGGACAGTGGATGATGCAGATCTTGAAACATTTAGCGGTATGCTCGTCTTTGAGGTGGAGCTGGATTTGCCTGACGGGCGAGAGGCAGAGGTGCTTGTGAACGCATATACAGGAGATATTGAAGGTATTACGTACGAAAACTAATCCTTTTCTCATGATTTTCTCATGTTTCTTTCCTTCCTTTATCATCTTGTTTCTTTAAGATAAAGGAGAAATCAAACAGAGGAGGACATGAACATGATGAAAAAAGTACTAGTAGCTACAGCATTAACAGGAACTCTTGTCGCAGGTGGTTTCACACTTCAAGCGCAAAATACAAATCAAACAGCACACGCCGAGCAGGTGGTGCAAAAGAAATCATCGTTTGTCTCAAAGAAACAAGCTGAAAAAGCAGCCCTAAAAGTGGTGAAAGGGTATGTGGACGATGTCGATCTTGAGCGTAAAAAAGGAAAATGGGTGTATGAGGTCGAGATTAAAAAAGGCGGCTTTGAATATAAAGTATATGTCGATGCCAAAACAGGAAAAGCGCTGAATGATCCAGTCAAAGAAAAGAAACAGAATGTGAAAATCACTAAAAAGCAGGCTGAAAAAATTGCCCTTGCAAAAGTAAAAGGAACAGTCACAGATTCTGATTTAGATAAAGAAAATGGTGTGTACTTGTATGAAGTCGAAATCACCACACCAAACGGCGAGGAAGTTGATTTTGAGATTTCCGCTAAAACAGGCAAAATCCTGAAGCAAGAATGGGATGATTAAGCCGCCAGCAATCCTAAGATAAATTTGTATGCGGTCTGAACCATTTATCCATCATGGATAGCTGGTTCAGACCGCTATTTTTGCTTAAATGATTGTATACAAGTACAAATGAATATCATCTTTTAAACTGAATAGAGTACTTCCATGTATCTGTACACCAAGCATGTTAATGCTTTTTATGTTGTTTGCTTATCATTTCAGTTGTTCTTAAAAATGTCTCAATATCTTGAATATTATGACAATGGAGAGGTGATATTCTAATAGCCCCTTTAATTCCAAAGGAATCCAGCATCCTTTTAGAATAAATGCTTGTATTCAACCTTTCATATACGATCACACCGTGCTGTTCATATTGTCTTACTGCATCTTCATGGTTTGTTCCTTCTAACGATATGGCCACGATGAAATCTCTTTTTGATAAATCACGGTAATCAAGATGCACGGTCACTCCTTCGATCTCTCTTAGCCCTTTTACGTTGGGTGTCCCGTCTAGCATTATTTTTAATAAAGCCCTTTCTTGTTTTCCGATAGCTTCCATACCTGCTGCGAATAACTGTCGTCTGGCATTCACTGTTGTAAAATGACTTCCAAGCCAGCACACATAATCAACAATTGCACTAATAGCCGCATAATGCGCAGGTGCTGGAGTTCCTAGACCCCATTCAGTTTCTTTCTTTCCTTTTAACTTATGATGAGGGAGAAGAGCAGCTCTTTCCGATAAATAAGCAACCCCGCAGCCTCTAACACCAAAAAATTTATATGGGGCAAAATTTATCACATCAACAGGGGTTTTTTCAATATCAATTAAACCATGAGGTGCATGTTGAACGGCATCAACCATGATAAATAAGTTTGGCTTCTTTTTTCTTGCCTCTTGTACAATTTGTTCAATGTCTAAAATAGCACCAGAGATATTCGAAGCATAGATGACGCTTAGAAGAACAGTATCTTGATCGATTAATGCCAAGATGTCTTCTACGTTCACTCCACCTGTTAAAGGATTAGACTTGGCCACTCTCAGCTCCTTGTTTAATTTATTTGCATAAAAACTAGCTGCGTCATAAGCTGCTGGATGTTCTAAGGATGTTGTGACAATATTTGTTCCTTTAATATGTTCTGCAATGATACCCGTAGTCTCAAAGATAGCTTGTGACGCTGTCAGATATGTAGCGAAGCTTCCTTGTTTCACGTTAAAAATGGTTTGAAGATCAACAATCCCCTTTTTCTGGATATCAATCAAGTTTTTTGCTGTTTTATGATTTCTTTCAGAACAATCTGGGATGCCATCAATGATTGAAAATATATGATTTGCCTGTTTTAAACGAAGAGAACCACCTGCATTATCAAAAAAAAGTCGTTCCTTTTTTAGGATAGGGTCCTCATCAATATATAAAAATTGTTCTCTTACTTTTTTTAATAAATCATTTGAAATGTGCATGTTCAGTTTAGTTTGGTTCATCATCTTATCCCCCAATATTCAATTCTTATACTTAGTATTATACATTGTGTTATCAATCAATGGTTGTACCCTAATCAGAGAGATCCTTTTTTTCTGTAAACAATATTTCATTTTTAGCTAAAGCGACAGTTGTCAGCGCATTGTCAATGTGACATTCGCCGCACCTTTATGAGTTCAGCTGTTTTATACTAATCACTCCTTACACTTTCATGTGTAAGGTTTTTTCATTGGGACAAACTACGGGAAAGGAGGCGAGAGAATATGAAGAAAAAAGAAGAAGAGCAGACAATGGACCATGCGGAATATGTTCCGCATCCTGATGGAGAAGGATATGCTTTGTTTTTGCATGATTCCTTTCATCTCCTCTCCCAAGAGGATATGAATCAGCCAGAAGAGGAATAAAAGACATAAAAGGGCGATGGTCAAACTTTGTCTATCGTTCTTTTTTTCAAAAGTAAGCGAATACATGAGGAAACTTGGCATCTTGCTTATTGACATCACTGCGCTTTTTCTGTAATCTCAGTGTGTCAACAATATGAGACTTCGTTAGGTGAGGCTCCTGTATGGAGATACGCTGCTGCCCAAAAATGTCCAAAGACGCCAATGGGTCAACAGAAATCATCGACATAAGGTGATTTTTAATGCAGCTGGATTTTTCCTATGCCATACAGTGCTAAAGCTCTACGATTGAAGGAGCAAGTGTTTATTTTGTTATGCTTACAAAGCGCCTTCATTCGGTTGAAGGTGCTTTTTTATGGGAAAAGGAGGTGTGGGGATGGATCATCCCGATTCGAGACACATAGAGAATATGTCAAAAGATCAGATTGAGACATCAGATAGAGGAGATCCTGACCCCCGCACATTCTAAGGGATTCGGGTATCTCCTGACTTTGGGGAGGTAACAGCGATGATACAAAATATTACGTACGATGAACTCATTTTACGCATCATTATTTTACTAAGAGATGGAAAACGCAAAGAATTTAAAAACATCATGGAAGAACTTCAGCCATATGATATGGCTTACTTATTTAAAGAGCTTCCAGAAAAACACCGCGGCCGCTTCCTTAGCTTTTTACCAGTCGATGACGTGACAGAAATGATGGGTGAGCTGGAGCGGGAATACCAAGAAATCGTTCTTGAAAAAGTAGGGAAAGACAAAGCTACGTTCGTCACAAACAAAATGGATAACGATGATCTAGCCAACTTATTTGATGAGATGGAGGATGAGCTAAAGGATCAGCTTTTATCTAACATGGAAGCAGAGGAATCAAAGGCCGTCCAGCTTCTTATGAATTATCCTGCTGAGACAGCGGGACGGATCATGACCAACCGGTACGTTTGGATTCCTCAGCATTATACGGTGCAGGATGCCGTTGTGAAGCTGAAAAGCTTTGCTGAAATTGCAGAATCAATCAACTATTTATATGTGATTAATGATCAAAAACAGCTTGTAGGCGTTCTCTCATACCGTGACCTTATTTTAGGTGAACCGGATGAAAAGGTGCAGGATCTCATGTTTACAAGAGTCATTGCTGTTGGAGCCTTTCAAGATCAGGAGGAAATCGCAAAGCTGATTGAACGGTATGATTTTCTTGCCATTCCTGTTGTGGAAGAGAACAATGTCCTAGTCGGAATCGTTACAGTCGATGATATCATTGATGTTGTCATTCAAGAGGCAGGCGAAGACTATGAGAAGTTTGCTGCCTCTGGTAAAGATATTACGTTCGACACGCCGGCATTTGTGGCGGCATACCGCCGTCTTCCATGGCTCATTCTGCTCTTGTTCATTGGGCTGATTTCAGGCAGTATTTTAAATTATTTTGAAGATACCCTTCAGCAAGTCGTTGCTTTAGCGTTCTTCATGCCGATGATAGCCGGGATGACAGGGAATACAGGGACACAGTCTCTTGCCGTCGTGATTAGAGGGCTTTCAAAAGAAGAATTAACGAAAAAAACCATTATGCGTCTTATTTTTAGAGAGCTGAGAACAAGTATTTACATTGGGATCGTCTGTTCCATTATTATTACAGTCGTCGCAATGGTGTGGCAGGGCAATATGATTTTAGGTTTTGTTGTCGGCTCCTCACTGCTTGCAACACTGATTATTGGGACAATGGCAGGTACGGTCGTGCCGATTATTTTACACAGATTAAACGTGGACCCAGCCATTGCATCTGGCCCGCTGATCACAACATTGAATGATATTCTATCCTTACTGATCTATTTTGGAATTGCAACAGCATTCCTTCATACACTGATGTAGCAAGAAGACTGTAAAACGTTACGTTTTACAGTCTTTTTTGAATAAAGATTGCATATAGCGCTTCCATCCTTTACATTTTAAGGAGAAGGTGGGAGAGAAAAATGAAGAAGTTTTTATTCATTTTAATGTGCATTGTTTTGCTAGGTGCATGTTCAAGGGAAGACGAGGGGAAAGACAGAAGACTTGTGGCAGCAGAGCATATGATTGAAGCGATTACCGAAGGAAATAAACGAAAAATAGAAAACATCTATGTTGAAGGCGCTGTCCCAAGCCCAAATGACATTCTAAAGCTGAAAAAGGAATGGGGCATAGAGACGCTTTCTTATGAAGATTTTCAATTAGAAGAAGCCAGCATTCATGTCTTTCATGCGAATTACGAAGATGAAAAAACAGGGAAGAAAAAGGCACTTGCCCTGCGGGTAATAGAAGATCCTGAAAAAGGCGGTGTACGGATTGACTTTGTAGGGGTCGTTGAAGGAACTGATGCTTCCTCTCAATGAAAAATTTTATTAGAAGACAAGGTATAAGCTAAAATGATTTTATTTAAAAGGATAGAAGAGCTGAAAGAACTTCGCTCTATCTATCCTCTTTTTTTCATCCTCGTCATCATGGTGATGCAATCGCTGTCTCTTTTTACTACGTTATCATACATTCACTTGTCTGTAATTTTAAAGAGTAAGCGAATCTTTATTTGTTTATCGATTTTTGTACCGGAAGTGTGCGTTAATCTGGCCTTCCAGCATTTTTTTCTTATATTGTCCGCTTTTTAATGCCTGTTCTTTTTTCTTCATGTCTTTCAAAATCTCGGCTGTTTGCACACCGTCTTCTCGTTTGTTGGCGATGTCCATTAAACGTTCTACATCAGAAAAAGAATATTTACGCGTGCCTCTTGTTGAGCGCTGGGGATAGATGAGTCTGCGTTCCTCATAATATCGGATTTGCCTGACGGATAGCCCTGTTAATTCACTGACAATCCCGATTGAAATGACTTTTTTATCTTTATAAGATACATCTTCCTGCGTCATATACTCACCCCTGCAAGTCTTTTCTTCATATTATACAGAACGAGAAGGAAAAAAACCTATCATTTGTCAGAAAATATAACATAAAAACAAAAAAATGAAAAAACCATGGAAGGAAAGATAACAACAAATGTGAAATGAGTGTTGCGCGTGCATATAATGATGATGAGTTGAAATAGGAGGAGGAGCAAATGATGGAGCAAACACAGATCATCTGTATGGCAAAAGAAATCATCGCATTAGATATGAAGAGGGATGAATTACTGGAGCGATTCATGCAGGCGGCAGGTCAGAATGCACATGCTCTTCTAAGAGTCGTACAAAATGATTTGTATAAAAGATCTTCATAAGCACCTGGTCCAGATCACTTGATAGGAGGGGATAATCGGTGCGGCGTATCTTAACAGAAGCTTTAGCAAAGGAAAGACATTATTATACGAAGCAGCTCTGTTCATTAGGAGTTTACAGCCCTGATGCGGCCAAGAACATGACAATTAGTGACTTAAAAAAAGAGTATCACTTCTTTTTCAACAAAACAGAGCGTAATTTGTGAAAATCCCTTGAAATGTGCATATGTCACATAAAGGGTTCTTTTTTTGCGTGCTTAATATTATAGCAATATTGAATTTTGTAGAAATTTGACGAATACAGTGTAAGGAAACGCAGTTCCTTTACAGATTATGTTAAACTATGTCGCATCTTGATGGTTTGCTAATAAAGCTTTTTTTCGAGATGATTGTGAAAAATAAGAAGGATTTTAAAAGTTTATATCGAAATCTTATACATAACACGAATGGAGTCACTTATGTGGTTGAAAGGGTTTACAAAAACGTACTTCTATTTTTTACGAAAGGCTCCAACTGCACCGCAAGAAAGCCTTGAAGTTAAAAAAATATTATAAGAGGTAGATATGTGATGAGACTATCGTTTAATGAAGAAGAAGTAGAACGTTCAATGACACTTTACAAGGTATTTGCAAGAGCATTTAAAAGCGTTTCAGAACACAGTATTAGAGACAGCAAAGAGCATGGGTTTAATCCAACTGAATTTGCCGTTCTTGAATTGCTGTACACAAGAGGTGCTCAAAAACTTCAGCAAATCGGCTCAAGACTCCTGCTTGTCAGCGGGAATGTGACGTACGTAATTGACAAATTAGAACGAAATGGTTTCATTGAAAGAGAGCAGGACCCAAAGGATAAACGGTCGGTTTATGCCCATTTAACGGATAAAGGGCGCAGTTATCTTGATAAGATTTACCCGATTCATTCTCTCCGGATTGCGCGTGCGTTCTCTGGCCTCTCGCGTGAAGAACAAGAACAATTGATTAGTCTATTGAAAAAAGCAGGCATTCACAGTCAACATTTATTATTTAGATAGAACGAAAAGGTGCCATGATTGGAACCTCTCAGATTGTTGACAAAGGGCTAAAATGATCTTTATTTTAGCCCTTTGTCTTCTTTTCAGCGTGACCTGAAAACCTTTGAAGTCTAGGAAGGACGAGCACCGAAGCAGAGCGAATTTGACATTCGTGAGCATCGGAGCGCAGAACTGACAACGAATGCGAGGGTTTGTCTACACGCTGAAAGGTGCCATGATTGGCACCTTTTTTATGTGTCCAGCTGATGCGCCGGATAGGCAATGAATTTTTCGATATCGGTTGCTGGAAGGGGCTTTGCATAATAAAAACCTTGCAGGTCGTCACATCCTTGCGCAGATAAAAGCTGCGCCTGCGCAAAGGTTTCAACACCTTCTGCTATGACTTCGAGAGATAATTGATGTCCCATCGCGATAATGGCACCTGTAATCTGTTCAGACTTCGAATCATTTAAAATATCTTCAATGAAGGATTTGTCGATTTTCAGTCGATGAATGGGCAAATCCTTTAAATAGCTTAAGGAGCTATGACCTGTACCAAAGTCATCAATACTAATGCGAACGCCCAGATGTTTCAGCGACGTCAGCACCTGTTTTGATTGCTTGATATTGTCCATTGTCATACTTTCTGTGACTTCAAGCTCGAGCAGTGACGATGTCAGGTTGTATTTTTTCAGTGTCAGCTTAATCAAATCAATTAAGTCTTCAGAATTGAATTGTTTCGCAGATAAATTGACAGCCACAGGAATTTTCAGCCCGTTGTCATACCACGTTTTAGCCTGCCTGCATGCGGTATCAATGACCCATCTGCCAATATCAATGATCAGCCCTGATTCCTCTGCCAGCTCAATAAAAGCCTCAGGTGATTTTAAGGAACCATCTGGTGCCTTCATTCTTAGAAGAGCTTCTACGCCAGTCATCTTTCTTGTTTTCGCACTGACTTGCGGCTGGTAATGAAGCACAAACTGTTCTCTCTGAATGGCATCCCGCAACTCAAGCTCTCGATTTAACCTGTCTTCACTTGATCTTTCCATTGATTCGGTAAAGAACTCATACCGGCTTTGCTTATGTTTTTTGGATAAATACATCGCCATATCGGCTTTCCTCATCAATTCCATCCCATCTTTGCCATTTTGAGGTGAGATGGCGATCCCAATGCTGATAGATGTAATGAGCTGATGATTCTGGATGAAAAAAGGACGTTCAAATTGACGAATGATATTTTGAGAAAGCTGCTCAATTTTGTGTGTGTCATGTCCCATGTGGGGGAAGATCATTAAAAATTCATCCCCGCCTAGTCTTGCAATAAAGCCATTGTCCGGTAAACATTGTGTCAGTCTGTTTGCAGCTGCTTTAAGTAGTAAGTCTCCTATGTTATGACCAAGTGCATCATTAATAATTTTAAAACGATTCAAGTCAAGAAACAGAACAGCCGTCGATGTTCCTGTCTCTTCTTGAGCGGAGAGAACATCATTTAAATGGTTGATGGCGTGGCGCCGATTAGGAAGCTCAGTTAACGCATCATAATGAGCCATGACATGAATTTCTTTTTCTGCAATCCGCTGCTGCGTTAAATCTTTTAAGACAAGATAAATACTGTCAAGTGTATTGTTGACATGAACAGGTATGTAAGTGACATGATAATAATAAAAACGATCTGCTGCTTTCAGTTCTGCTTCACGTGTGATGGCTTTTTTTGACCGGGAAATAAATTCTTCCCACATCTCAGTCGGCATCACGTATTGACTGACATCATCACCAATCCAAGAATGGCACATTTTTAAGATTTGTTTACCTGAGTCGTTCGCAGAAAGCACCTTTCGATCGACAGATAACACGATAATGCCATCGATATTATGTTTAATGAGCGATTGAAACCGCTGTTCATTTTCCTTTAACTGATCTGACTGCTTCATGATTCGGTGATCTATATAGGCACCAAAGATCATCAGTGTTTGGACAATCAGTGTCATCAAGCCGATGAAAATCGACAGACTGAATGGCGACATTTCAAGAGAGCCGCCTGTAGCGGACTGTCCATCTGGATGAAAAAACATAGTAGAAGCAGCCATACCAGTATAATGCATGCCAGAAATAGCCCCACCCATCACGAGTGCACCAGCTATTTTTAACAGATGATCCTCCTTTTTTTTCTCGGATCGATGGAGCCGAAAAAAGAGATGCAGTGAAAAGAAAGATGCCAGCGCAGCAATGAAAAACGAAAGAAAAAAGAGGACTGGATCATAGCTGATTGAGACATTGGCCATTGATTCCATTCCAAGATAATGCATGCTGCAAATAGCTGAGCCCATGGTGATTGAACTAATGAGCAGCCGTCTTATGGAGAGCTGCTCTTGAATGCATATCGAGAATGCGATCAAAGAACCGACAAAAGACGCCAAAATCGATAAAATCAGTAAGGGAGTTTCATATGTGATGCCGGTTTGCATGTGAAATGCCATCATGCCAATAAAATGCATCGACCATATGCCCATCCCCATGATCATTGCACCAATGACCAGCCATACCTTTTTCTTTGCACCGCTTGACTGTATCACTCGGCTGGCTAACTGAAGAGCTGAGTAGGAGGCCACAGCGGCGACAGCGACTGACAGAAAGACAAGCCATCCGTTGTAGCTTCCTGTTAATTGGGTCATGTGAGAAAACCTCCAGTATCTTAAAACAGACATATACTTAATATATCGGATCGAATGGCTTCTGTGTTCACTTTTCCTTCACTTAAATACCACAATCAACGTTTTTTTCACGTGTCTTTTATAGTAAAATCAAATTTAATGTAAAAAAACGACGAAAAGTGAATCGTTTCTTCGGTTTTATTCGTTTAATATATGGTGTGATTCTAAAAGAGATAGAATCGTCAAACGATTATGTGTGAAAGGGATTGATAAACATCGAAGATTTTATTATTTCTTTAGCTGATGCTTTTAAGAACTTGTCGTACTTTGGCATCTTCCTCGCATTATGCATTGAATTTGTTCCTGCTGAAGTGGTTCTGCCTCTTGCGGGTTACTGGGTCTCAGAAGGGGACATGGCTTTCATCGGTGTTGTGGCTGCCGGCTCCATTGGCGGCGTGGCTGGCCCTTTGACCTTGTACTGGTTAGGACGTTATGGCGGCAGACCCTTTTTAAATAAATATGGGAAGTACTTTTTTGTCAAACCTGAGTCGCTTGATAAATCGGATGCTTTCTTTGAAAAGCATGGTGGTTTCGTCGCCTTTAGCGGCCGGTTTATTCCAGGGGTCAGAACGCTTATTTCCATCCCGTGCGGTATTGCCAAGATGAATGTGTGGGTCTTTTGCTTGTATACGTTTTTGGCGATTACGCCCATTACATTTGTGTATGTGTATCTTGGGTTTGTGCTCGGGGAGAACTGGAAAGAGGTTGGCGCTATGTTAGATCCATATCTTTTACCGATTGGGATCGGGGTTGTGTTGTTGTTCGTTGTTTATATATGGCTGAAACGTAGAAAAAGAAAAACAGAAACACCAACGGTCTAATCACTGAAAGTCACCTGTTGACAATACAGTGTCTATTGATTATGATATAAGTAATCTAAATATTCTTAAATCCCACCAAAGGGGAGTAGCGTCCGGTTCTACCGGAAACAAAGTCGTCATTACATGGACTTACGTTCCATCGGCTTTGTTGGCATGATTCTACATATCACATGTCTAGCAAGACCTTTGCCATTACAGGCAAAGGTCTTTTTTGTATTCATAAGCCTTTGTCTGTTGTGGGACAATAGATAAAAACAAGGAGGAATGATGATGGATGCAGCAACTATTTTAGAGTACGGGTGGGTTCTTCTCGTACTGATTGGATTAGAAGGGATTTTAGCAGCTGATAACGCGCTGGTCATGGCTGTGATGGTTAAACACCTTCCTGAAAAGCAAAGAAAAAAGGCATTGTTTTACGGACTTGCGGGTGCGTTTGTCATGCGATTTGGTTCCCTGTTTCTTATTTCGTTTTTAGTGGATGTGTGGCAAGTTCAAGCCATTGGCGCAATTTATCTTCTTTATATTTCCATTCACCATATTTTAAAATCGCACGTATTTAAGAAAAAGGAATCAGACACAAACATGAAGCAAAGCGGCTTCTGGGCAACAGTCGTAAAAGTCGAGCTTGCCGACATCGCTTTTGCTGTAGATTCCATCTTAGCGGCCGTCGCATTAGCCGTGACATTGCCGAAAACGAGTCTTCCGCAAATCGGCGGACTCGATGGCGGTCAATTTATTGTCATTCTTTTAGGTGGTATCATCGGTCTTATCATCATGCGATTTGCAGCTACTGTCTTTGTGAAACTGCTCAAAACAAGACCGAGCCTAGAAACAGCAGCCTTTGTCATTGTCGGATGGGTTGGTGTGAAGCTCACGCTTTATACATTGTCACATCCAGCCATTGGTATCGTGTCCTCTCATTTTATTCATTCAGCATTATGGAAAGTGATTTTCTGGACAGTGCTTCTCGCAATTGCAGCATTTGGCTGGTTTTTATCAAGCCCATCAAGAAAAGGCGGGCAACAAAACAAGGAAAAACAAGAGGGACGCCTAGAAGAGTAGGTTTTTTGAAAGAAATATCATTTCATTTTCATAACACGTATATTACAAATAAGGGGGAGATACCCCCTTATTTCTTTGCTTTTAGACGAAACATTGTAAAGTAGATGATGATATACATGTCATAATTGAGTAACAGGAAATGAATTCCTCATTTCTTCCTTTGCGCTTCCCTCATAAATTAGCTATCATAAATGAGTAATATAGGGAGAACTGAGGTGAAACCATTGCTTAGCCTTTTGTTTAAAAAAGGAAAGAAAAAGCAAACATTAGAGCAGTCGGCTATCAGTATTCAACAAGGTGATATCGAGCTGCAAAATGCATTAATAGAGCAATACAAACCATTTGTCGCTAAGACGGTTTCATCCGTTTGTAAACGATATATAGATGAAAAAGATGATGAATTCAGCATAGGCTTAATTGCCTTTAATGAAGCGATAGAAAAATACTCTGCCGAAAAAGGAAATTCACTCCTTGCTTTCGCGGAATTAATTATTAAAAGAAAAGTGATCGACTATATTCGAAAAGAAGCGAGAAATGCGCCAACGGTTCAAATGGACCTGCAAGAAAGTGAAAATGGCGAGTACTCTCAAAGCATGATTGAAGCAGAGCTGTCTACAAATGAATATAGACGTTTAATTGAACAAGAACATAGAAGAGAAGAAATAGAACATTTTAAAGAACGATTAAAAGTATACGGTCTCACGTTTCAAGAGCTGCTTGAACATTCACCAAAGCATGCAGATGCCAGGCAAAATGCTATTAAAGTAGCTCACACACTCGTTGAACACGATGAGCTCAGAACCATTTTATTTCAGAAAAAACAATTGCCGGTCAAACAGCTTGAAAAGCTAGTGGAAGTCAGCCGCAAAACGATTGAGAGAAATAGAAAATACATCATTGCGATGGCGATCATTATGACGGGTGATTATGTGTATTTGAAAGATTACCTTAAAGGGGTGCTTAATTCATGAGAAGAGGCATTATAGTAGAGAAAAACAAAAAATATGTCACGCTGCTGACCCCTGATGGACAATTTCTGCGGACAAAATATGAACAGCAAGACTATGAAATCGGTCAAGAAGTGACATTTCCGAATGAATCACGTCTCGAAAGAAAAAGAGCCGGTTTTTTTGACCTGCTTCGTTTACGTCCGTTAAATGCAGGAATCCTATCAATCGCAGCGATTATTGTCGTGATTTTTACTATGATGCCATCTTTCTCAAGTCAAAAAGCATATGCATATATGACAATTGACATTAACCCAAGCTTTGAACTGAAGCTTGATCACGATTATCAAGTGATCGGTGTCACACCACTGAATAAAGATGCGAAACAAGTACTGGCCAGTATGAAGGATTTAGAAAAAAACGACATGACCAAAGTCGTGCAGGAAATCATAGATGACTGTGACAAAAAAGGTTACGTGAACCACTCTAAGAGCATTTATATTTCAACGGTTTATGAAAACAAGCAGGACCATACATATAAAACCAACGTCAAAAGTAAAATTAACACCATCTCTGGTGAATATCAAAAGCGCGATTACAAGCTAGAAACTGTGGAAAGTGACCTGGAAACAAGAGAAAAAGCTCAAAAGGCAGGCATCTCAACAGGCACATATATCAGAAATCAAGAAATGCAAGACAAAGATCAAGAAGACATTCAAAAGGATGAAGACGCAGCAGAGAGTGATGCTGTCAAAGAGGAAGACCCTAAAAAAGATGATGAAGATCAAGCAGACAAAGACAAACAAGAAGACGTCAAGACAGACGATAGCGAAGAGATGAAGCCAGATCAAGAGGCTCCTGAAGCTGAAGACAAAGAGCAGAAGGATCAAGAGAGGGAAGAGCAAGGATCTATTCAAAAGCCTCACCAAACAAAACCTGATGATGAAAGCAAAGACAATCAAATAAAGGAAGAAAAGGATCGCTCTTTCGATAAAGAACAAAAAAAAAATCACTCAACGGAACCTGATGACAAAAGAAATCCAAACGGCACATCACGTGGTGGCGCTGAAAAGGACACAAAAAAAAACGACAGGGATCAGAAACGGCCGTCCGCTGAACGAAAAAGAGAACATATGAAGCAAGGAAAAGGTGTACCCGTCCCCTTATCGTGAGAACCGGGATGAGCACACATATGAACAATAAAAAAACGCCAGAATAGCTCCGGCGTATTTCACCATGTTTTTATTTAGATTGATTGCCCATTTGTGATTGAGCCTGTTGAACGAGTCTTTTTGTAATTTCACCGCCAACAGAACCGTTTGCACGTGCGACTGTATCTGAACCGAGAGTCACGCCAAATTCTTGAGCGATCTCGTATTTAAATTGATCTAATGCTTGTTCTACTCCAGGAACAAGAAGTTGATTTCGGTTTGCCATGTCCATATTCCTCCTTTCACCTCATGTTTGTTGCGCCTTCTTATTTTGAAGAAAACAGCGTACAATTATGCTGGCAATTGCTGCACAAAAAACCGAGGTGATGATTCACCTCGGTTCTTCTTTATCCTGATGCTGCAATGTATGAAACATCATTTCTTGTGCCGTACTTTGCAAGTGTGAAGTAAAGACAGAAAAAACGGTTGAACTGATAATGCCTTTGATCAAATGCCATTGATGCTGTGTCAATTCAGAAAATTCTTCACGGAGCTTATCTGTCTGTTCCTCTGTGATTTCCCGTAAGTTTGTTTCTTTTAACGGAAAATGAGTATGATGATAAATAAAATCAAGGACATGCGCATATGCTTCATAAAAGCGCAGTGGACTAATAATATCATCAGTTCGATCCGTAATTGTGTTAAATAAGGCAGATAAGATGGTACGGATGGCATCAAAGTCAAAAACTGATTTTAAATCTCTAACAATTAATAAAATAACGACCTGATCAATTGAGTACTTCTTTCCAAGCTCAGGGTGGCCAATCATATCTTTAATATCACGTTTGATCCAGTTTTGAATCGCTGTCGATTTAAGAGAAGTCAGTTCGCATAGGTTTCCTAATTCTACAATTTCATTTGTGGAGAGTCCATGCTCTGATTTGTGTTTCCGACGTTCAAGCCTCTCAAAAAAAGAAGGGATTTTTAGCTCGTCATGTTCGTGATGTTTGTCTTTTTTTACAGATAAATTTAATAGCTGAAGCGGAGTCAGATCTCCCTCTCCTTTTAGAGAATAGAGAAGACTTGTCATGTCAATTCTCGTTAATTTAAAAGCACCCATTATTCCACCTCGTTTGTACGTCAAAAACGTCATAATTGATCTAATTCAACATCATAATCTCTTTTTGATGAAAATGCAAAATAAACTAAAATCCAGAAAGCGGCGTCACAATTTGTTCACTTTTCAGCTGTAGCAAATGTCGTAAATTTTGAAGTGACGGGGCTTAAGCCGTTATGATAAACATAGGAAATGATTCCTTTTTCCTTGCAATTTGAGACGTTTATTTTTATAATTTTATTAATAAGTTCAAATGAACTTAATATGACAGCGGAGGTTATGTATGGGTAAAAGAATATTTCTGTTTATATTAACGAACATTCTTGTTATCACTACGATTGGTATTGTACTATCGGTTATTAGTGCAGCAACTGGTGTTGGTTCTTATATAGGAGCAGATGGTGGAATTAATATTGTGGCATTGCTAGTATTCAGTGCAGTTGTTGGTTTTGTTGGCTCGTTCATGTCACTTGCAATGTCTCGCTGGATGGCAAAAATGATGATGGGTGTGCGTGTGTTAAACCCTGAAAAGGATTCATTAACATATGATGAGCAGCAGCTTGTTGACCGCGTGCACAGATTATCAAGAGCAGCAGGCCTTTCTAAAATGCCTGAGGTTGGTATTTATCAATCATCTGAAGTAAATGCTTTTGCGACAGGTCCTTCTAAGAGAAGATCACTTGTTGCGGTTTCCACTGGATTGCTTCATGAAATGGATGATGCAGCAGTTGAAGGTGTAATCGCTCACGAAGTTGCTCACGTTGCGAACGGTGATATGGTGACAATGACGCTGCTTCAAGGGATCGTCAACACGTTCGTTGTCTTCCTTTCAAGAATTGCGGCATGGATCGCAAGCCGCTTTGTTCCGCGTGAAGAGCTTGTGCCGATTGTTCATTTTATCGCAGTGATTGTTTTCCAAATTATTTTCTCTATCTTAGGAAGCCTTGTCGTGTTTGCATATTCTAGACACCGTGAATTCCATGCAGACCGCGGCGGAGCTGACCTTGCCGGTAAAGATAAAATGATTCATGCGCTTCGCTCACTTGAGGCGTATACGTCAAGAATCAAAGATGATGATCAAACAGCAGTTGCTACGCTTAAAATCAGTGGTAAACGAAAAGCTTCTCTTTTCTCAACGCACCCTGATTTAAACGAAAGAATCAGAAGACTAGAAGCAAAATAAGAGAGACGAAAAGACATTCTGTTACAGGATGTCTTTTCTTTTTTGATGAAAAAGTAAATAAAGCATAAAATACCTTTAAAATCATGTCTCTTTTCATTAAAATGATAAGTATTGAAAATTGAAAGTTAAAAGAAGGAATGACAATGAACCCAATTAAAAAGCTAATTGACCGGCTATCGGCTTTCCAGCTGATTGCCCTTTATTATTTTCTTGCTGTGACCGTCTCGTTTATTCTTCTAAGTTTGCCAGTCGCTCATCAAGATGGGGTGGTGAAGTGGACATTTATCGATGCATTATTTACGGCAGTGAGTGCGGTAAGTGTCACAGGACTCACCGTTGTTGATACCTCCCAAACATTTAGTGTGGCAGGTATGTGGATCCTTGCGTTTGTCCTGCAAATCGGAGGTATCGGCATTATGACGCTCGGTACCTTTGTGTGGATTGTCATGCGAAAAAGGATCGGGATTAAAGAAAGAAAGCTCATCATGGCAGATCAAAACCAGAGCAATTTATCAGGAATTGTGAAATTAATGAAGCAGGTCTTATATTTAATTTTGCTCATTGAGTTTGTAGGCGGTCTGATTTTAAGCATGTATTTTCTCAAATATTACGATGTGCAGGCAGCATTCTTACATGGCTTCTTCTCAAGTATTAGTGCGACCACCAATGGGGGCTTTGATATTACAGGGAACTCGCTCATCCCTTACAAAGATGATTATTTTGTCCAATTTATTACGATGCTGCTGATCATCTTTGGAGCCATTGGCTTTCCTGTCCTCGTAGAAGTAAAGGATTACTTATTTAATCAGGACCGAAAGCACGCATCGTTCTCATTGTTTACAAAAATCACAACGATTACGTTTGGCAGCTTAGTCATTGTTGGCGCTATTGGGATTTATGCCCTTGAAGCCCGGTTTACGTTTTTAGGGAAGAGCTGGCACGAAGTTTTGTTTTATTCATTGTTCCAATCGACCGCCACAAGAAGTGGTGGACTTTCCACATTAGATATTACTCAATTGACAGAACCGACGCTGTTATTTTTATGTCTGCTCATGTTTATCGGGGCATCTCCAAGCTCGGTTGGGGGCGGAATTCGGACAACCACCTTTGCCCTTAATTTACTCGCACTGTTTCATTTTGCTCGGGGAAATAAGTCCATTAAAATCTTCAAAAGAGAGCTGCATCAAGCGGATATAAACAAATCTCTAATGGTGACGATGATGGCCTTTATATTGGTGTTTGGCGCTACATTCTTATTAACCTTATCCGAGCAAAATACGCTTCTTCAAAATTTATTTGAAGTCTGTTCTGCATTCGGAACAACAGGGCTATCACTAGGGATTACCTCTGAGCTCTCTGTTTTCGGTAAGTGTATCATTATGATGGTCATGTTTATTGGACGGATCGGCATTCCAAGCTTCTTGTACTTAATTGGCCGAAGAGAAAGCGAAGCGAATTACCATTATCCGAAAGAGCGTGTCATCATCGGCTAAACAGCATTCCGAGCGAATGCTGTTTTTTTATTTCCATTATCTAACTGGCTAAATCACGCGAGATGTTCGCAATCTATAGGTAAGAGGTGAACGAGACGTGCTGGATGTAATATGGAAAGCAATTGTCATGCTGCTAGTTGGTACCTTGCTGCTGAGAATAGCAGGGCCTAAATCCATTAGTCAATTAACTGTTCAACAAACAGTGATCATGATTTCAATCGGATCGATTATTATCCAACCCTTTATTGAGCACAATTTACTTGAAACGATTTATGCCGCTGCTACATTTATCATTGCACTCGTCATCATGGAAAAATTGTCTATCCAATCTGATTTCTTTGAAAAATTGGTTTCAGGGAAATCTGTGGTCATTTTGCAGGATGGAGAAATGCTTGATCACAAGCTGAAGAAAACGAGGCTCACAAGGGATGAATTCAAAATGCGCTTAAAGCAGCAAGGCATTACAGACATCAGCTGTCTCAAAAAAGCCACCCTAGAAGCCAATGGACAAATTGGCTATGAATTAAAGCCAGAAGAAAAGCCCGTGACGGTCAAACAAATGAAGGAACTCCTAGACCAATTAAGAGAAGAACTAAATATGTTAAAAAAGGACTGATTTCAGATGAAAAGAAAAGCAGCGAAAAATGAAGCACTGACAAATAATATGACACCGACAGAAAGCATGGCACATGATCAAGGACAAACCCAATTTGATGAACAATCAAGAGATCGTCAGGCAAACCGAAATTCTCACAAAGGGAAACAAGGAGGAGGATCTCATGACTAAAAAGCATGTGAAGAGCAAGGACATGAAAGACCATAAGAGGCCAATGGACCCAGATATCTTAGAAGAGGAATTTGGCAGTGAGCTTGGAGATATCAACAGCAGCAAATGGATTGATACTCTTGTAAAACCTAAGAAAGATGCTGAATGTCACAATGGACACATGGATGAAAAATAGAAAAAACGATCCTCGCGGGATCGTTTTTTATTTGATATAACTGCCTTGCCTGCCGGTGATTGTACGCAAAAGATTGTTCATTTTGAGCTCAATCACTGGCTGTGCAACGTTTTTAACAAAGGTGCTAGACAGGGTAAAGGTTAACAGAATGGTCAGCAGCAATAACATCAGTACACTTGCTGCATTCAGGGCCCAGTCGTCAAACCAAGTCGTTCTAAGCAGCTTGATCACAAAGCCATGTAGTAAATACACATATAACGTTCTTGTGCCCCATTTTGTAAAGAAGAAACGGCGTGTTGGCACTAAAGCAAAGAAGCTGAATGTAGCGCCAAATGCAAGCAGATACCATGCCATTCGTTTCATCGCCGCAATCAATCCCTCATCTCCAAGAGAAGCATATGACTGTGATCCAAATAAGAAGGAATAATCAAATTCATAGAAATAGCAAAACAGGAATACAGCCATTAATACAAGAAGTGCTGCCAGCTTTCCTTTGCTTGTACGGATGAATTCAAAGTGCTGCTTTTTCAAATAGAAGCCAGCTAAAAACATCGGCAAAAAGACAAACGTACGCGATAAGCTGAGCGTATTGCTGATGCTGTCCACGTAACCGACAAGTAACGCAATCAACAAACTGACGATCATCGCCCCGTGAAACGGAAGTTTAGAAAAAGGAATGAGCAGCAAATTCCAAAAAAATAAACTAATTAAAAACCATAAAGACCATTGCGGATCAATTGGATTTAAATTGGCCATGCTTTGATCCTGCAAGAGATAATAGTAAACTGAATAGATCACCTGAAAAATTAAATATGGGATGATCAGCTTAACGGCGACTTTTTTCATAAAACCTGGCTTTCTAAAGCCTTTTGCAAAGAAGCCGGAAACCAAGATAAAGGCGGGCATATGAAAAGTATAAATAAACTTGTATAAATAGAGCATCCAATCATTATCATGAATGAATGATCGTAACAAATGACCAAAAACAACTAGAAAAATCAGAAGAAATTTTGCATTATCAAAATAACTATCTCGTGAAGATGCCATAACATCACCTTTCCTGCTTGATTTCAAACATAAATGTTCTATGTGCACTGTTCCCGTATTTGCCCCATTTTAAAATACATTTTGGCTCATTTCGCTATTTGATGTGAAATTGTAGAACGGTTGTAAAAGAAGCGTAAGAAAAGAGAATCGCAGTTCGATCCTGTCATCCAAATGAAATAAATGAGACAGTCTTCGTGTAAAAAGTTATTTTTTTTTATGAGTCGAATGAAGGAACAATGAAAATATTGTAGAAATATTGTAGAGGAATGAGGCTGGAAAAGGAGTGTAAGAGAATGACTGAAACGCTCGATGGCGCAGAAGATATCAGAAAATTAGAAAAAGAGAACGAATATTTGCGAACAGAGTTGATGCAGCAAAAGAGGCTGTTAAATAAGACGTTAGATGCCATTTTCATATTTGATCAGCACCTCAATATTATCCAAGCCAACGAAGCGACATGCAGGCTTGTACAGACATCGAAAGAAGACCTCCTCAATAAATCCGTTCTAGATTTCCTATACGGCATCCCGAAAGACAAAATTGAATGCTCCCTTGATTTATTTTTTCGAAAAGGAACGTTAAGAAGAGAAATCTCCATTCAGCTTGAAAACGGGGAAACAAAATACATTGAATTTGTCGCAGAGCATGACGTCGTGAATCAGCAATATATCGTGGTCATGCGAGATATTTCCTCAAAGAAAATACTAGAACGAGAACGCTCCATGAATGAGCAGCTGTTCAAAGATTTGTTTGACCGAGCTATTGACGGGATGGTCATTTTTGATCAGGATGGCTGCATGATCGACGCCAATCACTCTTTTTGTCAGAGCTTTGAGCTGCAAAAGACCGATTTAACCGATCGTTATTTAAATGAATTTGTCGAAGATGAAAATCTTCCAGCCTTGCAGCACCTTTTAACGTCACTTAAAGAAACAGGGAAAGCCAAGGGAGAGCTTCCCGTTACCCTTCAATCTGGCCAGCAAAAATTATTCGAGCTCACCATTACATCAAATGTCATGAGCGGTTTTTATATGTCCATCATGCGGGATATTACAGAAAAAAGGTTAATGGAAGAAAAGCTGTTAAAAAGTGAGGAACGCTTTCGAGAAATTTTCGAAAATGCAATGGATGCGATCATCATATGGGCAGATGATGGAGAGATTGTGAGAGCCAATGAATCAGCCTGCCGAATTTTTGAATTGCCTATGCACTCACTGATTGGCAAGAAACTCACAGACTTTCTCGTGAAATCTGATCAGAGATATAGGCCGACTAGAAGACGTTATATTCGGAATCATGAAATAAGGGAAGAGCTGTTGTTCAGAATGGCAAATGGTCAGTTTAAAGAGCTCGAGTTTACATCAAAGCATGCGGTATTAGAAGGACAGCACTTAACCATTTTACGTAATGTGAGTGATCGAAAAAGAATGGAAGAGGAGCTGCGCGAAAGTGAGCTCAAATTCCGTAAAGTATTTAATGGATCAATGGACGGCATTGTTCTTTTTGATAACCAGTACCGCATTATCGAAGTCAATCCATCCGCAAGCGAGCTGCTCGGATTGAAAGACGATCATTTAACGGAAATGAACCTTTTCCATATCCTTGCGCCTTATCAAATTGAACATTTGGCACAGCCTGCTCAGGCGATGTCGTTAGATGAAATGGACAATGAAGTTCCGTTTGTGCTGAACCATCCAGATCAGCGTATATTGGAATTCTCTTTTAAACGCAACATTATTCATAATATGAATTTGGCGATCTTTAGAGATGTGACAGAGCGGAAGGAATTAGAAGAGCGGGTGAGAAAATCAGATACCCTTCATGTGGTGGGAGAGCTTGCCGCTGGAATTGCTCATGAAATTAGAAACCCGATGACAGCATTAAAAGGCTTCATACAGCTGTTAAAAGGAAATATAGAAGGGGAGTATTCGCTCTATTTCAATGTCATCACTTCAGAGCTGAAAAGAATTGAATCCATCATCACCGAATTTTTGATTTTAGCGAAACCGCAAGCCATCGTATATGAAGAAAAAAATGTGGTGCAAATTATGAAAGACACGATGGATCTTTTGCACGCACAGGCGAACCTCGGCAACGTTCAAATGCATCTCAATGTGTTGGATGAGATTCCGCTCATTTATTGTGAACAAAACCAATTAAAACAGGTCTTTATTAACATTTTGAAAAATGCAATTGAAGTCATGCCGAGAAAAGGAAATGTCTATGTGAGCATTCAGCGGAAGGGCGAAGAGCATATTGTCATTTCACTGCGGGATGAAGGCTGCGGAATGGCAGAGGACAAGCTCAAGCGTCTAGGGGAACCATTTTATACGACAAAAGAAAGAGGAACTGGACTTGGCTTAATGGTTAGTTATAAAATTATTGAAGAGCATCAAGGAACGATTGAGGTAGAAAGTGAGGAAGGGGTAGGAACCGTCTTCCATCTCACGCTTCCACTGAGGCAGAAGAAACAAGAAGGAGAGCACTAACGTGTATTATACCGTCTATCACGCACCAATTGGGGCATTATACATACTAGAAAAAGACGATGCCATCATCGAGGTGATGTTTGATGATGAGCCATTTTTAGTAAAAAAGCAGAAAGCCGATCTAAAAGAAGAAGAAACGCCTGTATTACAAGAAGCGAAAAAGCAGCTAGATGAATATTTCAAGGGAGAGCGCCAAGTATTCGATCTCCCGCTCAAGCAAAAGGGATCTCCGTTTCAAGAGCAGGTGTGGGAAGCACTTTCGACTATTCCATATGGTGAATCAAAAAGCTATGCAGACATTGCAGAAGCGATTGGCAACCCAAAAGCTGTAAGAGCGATTGGACAAGCGAACAGACGCAATGCATTACCTATTTTTATTCCCTGTCACAGAGTGATTGGAAAAGACCGCTCTCTGACGGGCTATGCAGGAACAAAAACAGACATGAAAGCGGTTCTGCTAGAATTAGAAGGTATCCCATTTGTTCAAAAATAAATCGATTGACCTGTTCCAAATGTTTGTCAAGCGACATATCCTTTTATTAAGCTAAAAAAGTTGGTTGAGGGAAAAAGGAGGGCGCTAGGGAATGTTTTGGGGCAAAAAGAATAAAATGTATGCCGTCACATCACTATGTGTCAAAATGAACGTTTTGACAGAAGAACAGAAAAAAGAAATCTTAGCAAAAACGAATGAAATAAAAAAGCGCGGTGCTCTTAAATAATAAGTACACGGCGCTTTTTTTATGATTAGAGTGAGGTGCTTTCAGCGAACAGAGCATCAATCTCTTCTGTATAGTTCGACGTGATAATCCCTTTCTCTGTAATAATACCTGAAATGAGATGGTGAGGAGTGACATCAAAGGCGGGATTGAATACCTGAACATCAGGCGGTGCAATTTGGACGCCGTTTAATTCCTTTACTTCCAGCGGATCACGCTCTTCAATTGGAATATCTGCCCCGTCTTGGGTTGATACATCAAAGGTGGAAAGCGGTGCAGCTATAAAAAACGGAATTTGAAAATGCTTAGCTAAAATGGCGAGACTTAACGTTCCAATCTTATTCGCCGTATCTCCATTACGGGCAATACGATCAGCTCCAACAATGACAGCGGAAATTTGCTTTTCTTTCATCGTATGGGCTGCCATGTTATCTGTAATGAGCGTCACATCTACGCCGCCTTGCATGAGTTCCCATGTTGTCAGACGAGCCCCTTGAAGAACAGGGCGTGTTTCACAGGCAAAAATGTGAAGATCGAGATTTTTCTTTTTGGCTAAATAAAATGGAGCAAGGGCTGTTCCGTACCGGCTCGTGGCGATGGAGCCTGCATTGCAAATGGTCATAATACGATCACCCGATTTAAAGAGCTGGAGTGCATTTTGACCGATTTGTCTGCATGTTTCTTCATCTTCAATTTGAATTTGAATGGCTTCATGGACAAGGTCTGTTTTGGCTGCATTGACCGAAGCTGCACGCTCAATGCGCTGCAATAATCGCTCTAAAGCCCAGGCTAAATTCACAGCGGTTGGACGAGCACTGTTTAAATATTCTTTTATCTGAATGACTTCTTGTTTAAAAACATCAATTTCTTCTGTCTCAATGTCTTGGGCACTGAGCGCCAGTCCAAAAGCTGCTGTAATGCCAATGGCAGGTGCTCCCCGCACTTTTAACGTGACAATGGCATCATACACGTCTTCTTTTGTATATAAATGCTCAAACTCAGTTTCGGCCGGTAATTTTTGCTGATTCAAAATGTTAATATGGTTTTCTTCCCATTCGACAGAACGGGGGACTTCAAATTCTTTAGACAAAACCCGTCACTCCTTTACAGATTGCTGGAATAATGCGACGAGGTCAGACGCTGCTTCCACTGCATGATATTGTTTGATCATTGTTTTTCCGAGCGTTAGTGCTGCTTTTTTCTGCTGAATCCTTCTAGATGGTGATGGAATCGCATCGAGATCAGCGGCATGAGCAAGGCCGATTGTTCGGCGGACAAGCTCACAGCCCGCAAAGCCTGCCGCTTCTTTTAAAATACGGTCAAAGGTTGTTGCTAAAAAACTGTCAGATACACTAAATGCTTCAATGCTGTCTTCTTTCCAAGCTTTTGCGAACACTTCTTTGAATGTCGCCCATACATTGATGACATGGTCAAAAAGGTGCTGCTGATCGTGTTCATTCTCACGAGACAAAGCATTGAGGAACAGGTTAGCGATAAAGTGGCCAATATCGAATCCAAAGGGACCGTAAAAGGCGAATTCTGGATCAATGATTTTTGTTTCCGTCTCACTTGCAAAAATACTGCCTGTATGAAGATCTCCATGAACGAGTGTTTCAGCAGATGTCAGGAAAATACGCTTCAGTTCGGCTGCTTTGGCCTGCACTTCAAGATCTGCCCAAAGCGCTTCGGCAGCTTCTCTTAATTCTTCTTCGAAATCATTTGTGCCGCTATCAAAGAAAGGATCTGTGAAGACGAGCTTTTCGGTAATGTCACAAAGGTCCGGATTCGTAAATTGCTTCACAAATTGTTTTTTGATTTTAGGATTTGTGGCAAAGTCAGAAGTGTAAAAAAGTGTTTTTCCTAAAAATTCTCCTACATGATCGGATAAATGCGGATATTGTTTTCCGGCAATTAGCCCTTTTCTGACGATTTCCAGGTGTGATAGATCCTCCATTGCCGTCACAGCAAGAGCTGTATCTGAATAATAGACTGCAGGTACAAGGTGCGGCGTATATTCTGACTGCTTGATCAGGGCAGCACTTTCAATTCTCGCGCGGTCTAATGTAAGCGGCCAGCTCTCTCCGACCACCTTGGCATAGGGCAGAGCCTGCTTGATGATCAATCCTTTTTCTTGTTTGTGATCAAAAATATGAAAGACGTAATTTAAATTCCCGTCACCGATTTCCGTACATGTCAAATGACTGCTTTCTTGGATCAAGCCAAGTCTAATTGCGAGTGCAACTGCCGAGCTTTCTGTTAATTCTTCATATGATGCCGTAAGTGTAACCAATTGCTATCCCTCCAAATCATATAAAAAAGCCTCTTTCTCCTGAGAGAAAGAGGCTTGATGGCGTGTATGCTCAAAGCCTCTCTTATCTCTCAGCACATACGTCTGATGGAATTAGCACCGTGCCCTATAAGACAATTGTCTTGGCGCTTACTTGCTGCGCCCCACTTCACAGTGGTATTTACGGTCGGTTGCTGTTGGGGTCAAAAGGCCAAATCCCTCGCCCAACTCTCGATAAGAGAAATCAATATGTAATTGTTTCGTGCCTGTTTGCATTTCTTAATTCAAGATATTATCAGAGCTGCGCTTCACATGTCAATCTTTTTTCAAAATTGCTTTACAATTCATAAAACAATCCATTACAGTGTTTGTATTGTTACGTAACTTGAATAGAAGGTGAAGAAATGGAATTCCAGCAATCAGATGTATTGAAACAATTACCGAAACAATTTTTTGCGTCTCTTGTCCTAAAGGTGCAGAAAAAGGTGCAGGAAGGGGCAGATATCATTAATTTAGGGCAGGGAAATCCTGATCAGCCAACCCCTTCGCATATTGTAAAAGCCATGCAGGAAGCGGTATTAAAACCTGAAAATCATCAATACTCGTCATTCCGTGGAACAGCGAAATTAAAAAAGGCTGCCGCCGCCTTTTATGAAAGAGAATATGGTGTCACGCTTGATCCGATGAAGGAGATTGCGATTTTATTTGGCGGGAAAGCGGGACTTGTTGAGCTGCCGCAATGCCTGCTGAATCCTGGAGATACACTCCTTGTCCCAGACCCTGGTTACCCTGATTATTGGTCAGGTGCCGTACTTGCTGGAGCTCAGATGGTGACGATGCCGCTTCTTGAACAAAATGATTTTTTACCTGACTATGATCGATTGCCTGAGAATGATAAGAAAAAAGCAAAGTTGATGTATTTAAATTATCCTAACAATCCGACAGGTGCCACGGCAAGTCGTGCATTTTTTGAAGAAACCGTTACATTTGCGAGAGATCACAAACTCTGTGTTGTCCATGATTTTGCCTATGGCGGCATTGGGTTTGATGGGAAAAAGCCGATCAGCTTTTTGCAAACAGATGGAGCGAAAGAGACGGGTATTGAAATTTATACATTGTCTAAAACGTATAATATGGCCGGCTGGAGAGTAGGTTTTGCAGCAGGAAATTCGTCTGTTATTGAAGCGATTGAGCTTTATCAGGATCACCTGTTTGTTTCACTGTTTAAAGCAACTCAAGATGCAGCAGCGGAAGCCCTATTAAGCGACCAAACGTGCGTACAGGTGCAAAATGATCGATATGAAAATAGGCGAAATGTGTGGATCGCTGCCTGCAAGGAGATTGGCTGGGAGGTCACAGCACCAAAGGGGTCATTTTTTGCTTGGCTAAAGGTGCCAGAAGGATATACATCTGAATCTTTTTCTGACGTATTATTAGAGAAAGCACATGTTGTTGTGGCTCCGGGGAATGGGTTTGGTACTCACGGTGAAGGGTACGTGAGAGTTGGGCTTTTAACAAGTGAGGAGCGGTTACAAGAAGCCGCTCGGCGTATCGCTGCCTTGAATCTGTTTGAAAATAAACCCATTGACAACATAAAAAAATGGTGCGATAATTCAGACAATATTTAAGAAAATTGAATATTCTTATCAAGAGTAGGCAGAGGGACTAGCCCAATGAAGCCCGGCAACCGACTTCCATGAAGCACGGTGCTAATTCTTGCAGCAAGCGCTGAGAGATAAGATTCGGATGAATGACACGAAACAACCTCTTTAAGGCGCTGACAAAGCACTTGAAGAGGTTTTTTATTGACCATATGCATGACGCAATCGAAAGGGGATTCCTAGTGAGTGAATTACTGGCTACATACGTATTAACACATCGAGAGGATGAACAAGTGAACCGAAAAGCGGAGCAGATCGCACTTGGTTTAACAGTGGGATCATGGACAGATTTGCCGCAGCTCAAAAAGGAGCAGCTTCAAAAACATAAAGGGCGGGTAGAAAAAGTATCAGAAAAGGTTGCTTCAGCCGAAAATGGCCTATATCAATCTGAGGTGACCATTGCTTATCCTGAGGCTAACTTTTCAGCTGATATACCGGCCGTTTTGACGACGATCTTTGGAAAGCTTTCACTTGATGGAAAAGTGAAGCTAGTCGACATACAATTCTCGGATAGTTTTAAAAGAAGCCTGCCAGGACCGGTATTTGGAATTGATGGCATACGCAAAAAAGCAGGCGTGTTTGATCGTCCGTTGTTGATGAGTATTTTTAAAGGTGTCATTGGCCGTGATATGGCGGATTTAAAAGAGCAGCTCCGTTTACAAGCATTAGGCGGCGTTGACTTTATCAAAGACGATGAAATTTTATTTGAGAGCCCGCTAGCCCCTTTTGAAGAACGAATCAAAGAAGGAAAAAAGATATTAAAAGAAACATATGAAGAGACAGGGCACCGAACGTTATATGCCGTTAATTTAACAGGCAGAACCTTTGAACTGAAGGATCGAGCAAGAAAGGCAGCTGAACTCGGAGCGGATGCACTCTTATTCAATGTCTTTGCCTACGGACTAGATGTCATGCAAAGCTTAGCTGAGGATCCAGATATTCCATTGCCTATTATGGCCCATCCCGCAGTAAGCGGCGCTTTGACATCATCGCCTGAATATGGATTCTCGCATTCTCTTCTTTTAGGTAAATTAAATCGATATGCTGGCGCTGATTTGAGTCTTTTTCCCTCACCTTATGGGTCGGTTGCACTTCCGAAAAAAGATGCCTTTGGAATCTATGAAGCTTGTGTAAAAGAGGATTTGGTTCAAAAAACGTTCCCAGTCCCGTCAGCAGGCATTCATCCTGGAATGGTTCCAGTATTGATTAAAGATTTTGGACTCGATCATGTGATTAATGCTGGTGGAGGAATTCACGGACATCCGCGTGGAGCCATCGGTGGAGGGAAAGCATTTCGATCGATCATTGATGCGGTGATACATGGAGAGTCGATCCAAGAGAAGGCAGCTTCTTGCCAAGACTTAAAAGCAGCACTTGAACTATGGGGAAGGGTAGCAGAATAAATGAAAAAACCAATTGTATGTTGTGATTTTGATGGAACAATTACAAAAAATGATAATATCATTCGCATCATGAAACACTTTGCACCAAGTGAATGGACGAAGCTGAAGGATGATGTTCTCTCAAAGGAGATCACCATTCAAGAAGGCGTCGGGCAGATGTTTCAATTACTGACGAGTGATCAAAAAGAAGCCATTCAGTCGTTTATTTTAGAAGATACAGAGATTCGAGAAGGATTCAAGCAATTTGTTGATTATGTGAAAAAGGCTGATATTCCTTTCTATGTGCTAAGCGGCGGGATGGACTTTTTTGTCTATCCCATACTCGAGGGCATTGTGGGCAGAGACAATATTTATTGCAATCATGCCTCATTTAGGGAAGATCATATTCAGATTGAATGGCCGCATGCCTGCGATTCGCAATGTCAAAATGGCTGCGGATGCTGCAAGCCGTCAATCATTCGAGAGCTGACCCATGAGAATGACTTCATCATCATGATCGGAGATTCAGTCACCGATGTGGAGGCGGCAAAGCATGCGGATCTCACATTTGCGCGCGACTACTTGCTGAATGAATGTAAAGAGCTTGGGCTTGTATATCAAGAGTATGAAACATTTATTGATCTTAAAGCGCAATTTGATCAAATAAAGGAAGTGAAGGAATGGCAGACGCAAAGAGCAAGCGCTGGCAGGAGCTAGCAGACGTCAAACGTGAACTGGCACAAAGAGACTGGTTTTACGGAACAAGCGGCAATTTATCAATCAAGGTGTCGGATGATCCAATCACGTTTTTGGTGACGGCAAGCGGCAAAGATAAACGAAAAGAAACGGATGAAGATTTTGTTTTAGTGAACGCAGCAGGCAAGCCTGATGATCCGAACGAACAGCTTAGACCATCAGCCGAAACACTGCTTCACACATACGTGTATGAGCGGACGGAAGCAGGCTGCTGCCTCCATGTCCATACAATCGATAATAATGTGATGTCTGAGCTGTATGGGGATAAGGGCGAGGTTCGTTTGAAAGGAAACGAAATCATCAAGGCGCTTGGTTACTGGGAAGAGGATGCAGAAGTGTCGATACCGATTATTGAAAATCCAGCCCATATTCCGCATCTTGCAGCACAATTTGCAAAGCATCTCACTGAAGAGTCAGAATCAGGTGCAGTGCTCATTCGAAATCACGGCATCACTGTCTGGGGAAAAACAGCCTTTGAAGCAAAACGAGTATTAGAGGCGTATGAATTTTTATTTAGCTACCACTTAAAATTAACGCTTTATCAAAAGCAGCTTGTCAGATAAAAGGAGGAAAAGCACATGGCGACGATTTTGATTCATAACGAAGAGAACACATTACTTGAAAGCGAGCAAGAGGTAGCAGCATATTTAGAAAAGCAAGGGGTCATTTATGAACATTGGGATATTGCAAAGCTGCCAAACCGGTTATCAGAAAAGTATGATTTAACAGATGAGGAAAAGGAAGAGATTTTGACTGTTTTTCAAAAGGAAATCCAGCGTATATCTGAAAAACGAGGGTACAAAGCGCAGGATGTGATTTCATTATCTGACGCCACACCAAATCTAGATGAGTTGCTCCAAAATTTTAAGCGTGAGCATCATCATACAGATGACGAAGTACGTTTTATTGTAAGCGGGCATGGAATCTTTGCCATTCAGAGTAAGGATGGCGTCTTTTTTGATGTGAGACTGAATCCAGGCGATTTAATTTCTGTCCCGCCACATATTCGTCACTACTTTACACTTCAAGAGGATCGCAAAGTGGTCGCAGTTCGCATATTTGTCACAACTGAGGGCTGGGTGCCAATTTACGAGGAAGAAACGGTTTAATGACAGGAGCTGATCATTCCGCATGAGGCGGATGATCAGCTTTTTTTTAGGAAAATAGGTATAAAATGAGAAAGAAAATAGTTGATTTTGATCTTCTGCATAGGATAAAATTCTGTTTAATCCATGTGTCAGTCCTGTCCAAATTTGAAGTTTGCTCCAAATTAGATTGGGTAAGAGGTCTTTAGGCTGTAAAAAATTAAATAAAATAAGCATATTTAATTTAATTTACAAATAAAGTATAATTTTGGTGTCGGATCATTTTGAGCATAGACAGTCGAATTCATTGCGGGAGCTGAGATCATGAATATTTATGTAAGGAAAGAACAATTGCTGATGTCCATTGATGAGAAGAGAAAACAGATGGTAGAAGCTGCTCAAGCGGAAGGCTACACTGGTGAGACGACAATTAAATATAGTCAAGAACTAGACAACCTGATGAATGAGTATCAGTATCTCCTTTTTCATGAGAAACAATCTGCCCCCTCCTTTCATGATCTTGTATCTCAAATGAGTCTTCTATCTGTGAACCGTCCTTCTTATTGACATGAAAAACCGGTCTTGCCTAAGCAAAACCGGCTGAATGTTTCAGCTATGCTGAGTGAGCAGAAGGAAGCATGATCATGACGGTTGTTCCTTTATTCACTTCGCTCTCGATATCAATTGTCCCGCCATACATCGAAATGATTCGTTTACACACGACAAGCCCAAGACCTGTCCCTTTTTCCTTCGACGTAATAAAAGGAAGGAAGATATGCTTTAACATTTCTTCTGGTATGCCTTCACCCGTATCTTTCACTTTAATGATGACATGTTCTTTTTCAGCCTCAATCAAAATCTTCAAATGACCGCCATTTGGCATCGCTTCTAACGAGTTCTTCGCTACATTTAATACGACTTGTTTAATGTGATCCTTTGTGCAATATACCCCAACATCCTGAATCGTATTAATTTGCAAATCAACCTCAACATTATAAAGGTTCGCCTCAGAGAAAACGATCGGCATGATCTCACTTACAATTTCTTTTACAGAGTTATTCTGCCATTTTTCTGCCGTTGGTTTCCCTAATACAAGAAACTCACTGACGATTTGGTTGATTCGTTTAATTTCTTCTTCAATGACAGAAAAATAGAGCTGATCTTCTTCTGAATGATACTTCTTTTGCAAAAGCTGTATAAATCCGCTGATCCCTGTTAATGGGTTGCGAATTTCGTGTGCCGTACTTGCTGCGAGGGTTCCGATTAATTCAAGCTTTTGCGCTTCATTTTGGTGACGCTCCTGCTGGGTTTGACGCCTTAAAATGATATATTGAACAAGTGTGAATAAAATATTTAATAAAATAAAAGCACTGGATAAAGGGATCAACATAACAGACAGCACTTCACCTGTAGACGCGCGCTGCGGAAAGACCTCCAGCTTCCAGCTGTTTTCATCTAAATATGTAGACACGGTGCTGCCATTTTCTGATGCTGGCTGCGGACCACTTGTAAACACCACATGTCCATTTTGATTCAGCATCTTAAAATGAAGATCAGGGTTCAATACATTCATAATATTTCTTAAATAATCAATTTGAATGGCGGCAATTAGCACATTGGTGACTTCTTCGTTTTCATCCAGTACAGGTACACAAATGGAAAGAATCCGCTGTTTTGTAATTCGGCTCACATAGTTATCTGTGATCACCGTCTGTTTGGTCACTTGAATGCGCTTAAAGTAATCTCTGAATGACAGATTGATTTTTTCCTTTAACGCTGTGGTGCTTACTGTTACATTTCCTTTTTTGTCTAGGAGATACAGACCTGAAAAACGAGGTTCTTGTTTATAGATTTTCTCTAGGATGTTTTCTACTTTTTTCGTCTCGAGAGGCTGGTCAAATCCCATGGCAAGTGAAGTTAATCTCGCTTCTGTTTCACTAATTAAATAATTCATTTGGTTTTTGTGAATATTTAACATAAGTGTAGCAGTTTGTTTGTTTTTTAAGTCGATTTTTTCCGTTTCTTTTTCGTAGATAAAATAACTAATGATTAGGGTTGGAATCATGACCAAAATAAGGTACAGCCTGATCTTCTTCCAAAACCCTTTCAGTATACTCATCATTCATCGCTCCAACGTATTACCTAATAGACTTATTATAGCATTGAACCTATCTTTATTACGATGACTTGTGTGATTTTTAAAAAATTAGGTGATTCGTTCTGGTCTCATTTTCATGCTAAAGATGGATCAAGATGTTGACATTTTACTTATTGTTTATTAATGTCACATTAGTGGGTTGCATTTCATAAAGGATGATAAAAAAATGGAAAATCATAATGTTGAGAAATCTTTGAAATTATTTATTGTATTATCACGTGCCTATCGCTCGATTAATCATCACATGAACAAACATATTGTGAAGCACGGGCTGAATCCGACTGAATTTGCAGTATTAGAATTGCTGTATCATAAAGGGGATCAGCCGCTTCAGCAAATTGGTGATAAGATTTTACTTGCAAGCGGTAGCATCACGTATGTGGTCGATAAATTGGAGAAGAAAGAACTCCTCAGTCGTAGGGCCTGTGCAGAAGACCGCAGGGTGACATTTGCGCATATTACCAAGCAGGGACGAGCTTTGCTTGATGATATTTTCCCGGATCATGCGAAAGAAATTCATGAGATGATCAGTGTCCTGAGCGAAGAAGAGAAGGATGCCTGCATTGATATGCTCAAACATGTGGGACTGCGTGCAAAGCATTTATATGATCATACAGAATAAATAGAAAAGGAAGCCGAGGGCTCCCTTTTTTATTTCGCTTTTTTCTCAATCGGTAAAATGAGTACTTCTACGCGTCGGTTTTTACTTCTGCCTTCTGCTGTATCGTTTGAAGCAACCGGCTTGAATTCACCGAAACCTTTTGTACTAAAGTTCTCTTGGTCTAAATTGCTGTTCTCAAGTAGAATACTCAAAAAGTTTACAGCACGAATGGCACTTAAATACCAGTTTGATTCAAATTCTGAATTTCTGATCGGTACATTATCAGTATGTCCGCTAATGACGATGTCACGAGCGGGGTTTATGACAAGTAGTTTTGAGATTTCCTTTGCTAACGGGACATCTTGAGGGCGAATAACCGCCCGGCCAGAATCAAAGAAGATACTGTCTTCTATCGTAATGAGCAAACCTTCGTCCGTGAGCTTTGTTTCGAGCTTAGCTCCAAGTTTCTTATTGGCAATGAAGGAATCCACTTGCTTTTTGACCTTTGTGAGAACGGCATGGTCTCGAGCTTTCGCTTTGGCTTCTTCATCTTCTTCGGCTGCTTTCTTGGTCTGGTTGCTATTTTCAGTTTCTTCAGTGCTCTGCATGCTGGTTTGATCCATGACACCAGTACCGCCCGTAAAGACGACATTAAAAGACTTTGCCATCTGTTCGTATTTTGCCGCATCAATCGAACTAGATGCAAATAGCACAATGAAGAGAGCGAGTAGAAGCGTCAGAAGATCGGCATAAGGGATCAGCCAAGATTCATCTACATGGTCATCGTGATCATGTTTTTTACGTTTCCTAGCCATTTTGTTTTTCTCCTTCTTCAATGACAAGATTTGCACGTTCTTTCGCTGGTAAGTACATGAGAAGTTTTTGTTCAATCACTTTTGGAGATTGACCTTCAAGAACAGAAAGGATCCCTTCGATCATAATCAGACGAAGTTTTACTTCTTCCTTTGATTTACGCTTCAGCTTGTTGGCAAATGGATGCCATAACACATACCCGGTAAAAATCCCAAGCAGTGTGGCAACGAAGGCTGCACTGATTGCATGTCCAAGTGCTTCAATATCTCCCATGTTTGCAAGTGCGGCAATAAGTCCGACAACGGCGCCAAGTACACCAAGCGTCGGAGCGTATGTACCGGCTTGTGTAAAGATTAATGCGCCTGACTGATGTCTTTCAGACATGGCGTCAACTTCTTCTGTTAAGACGTCGCGAATAAATTCTGCACTTTGACCGTCAACCGCCATGCTTAAGCCGTTCTTAAGGAAATCGTCATCTACTTCCTCAATGCTAGCTTCTAATGCCAAAAGACCTTCACGACGCGCAATTTGTGCCCAGTTTGAAAAAAGAGGGATCATTTCTTGAATCGTTGGAAGTTTGTTGTCTTTGAAAATTTTGCCGAACAATTTTGGTGTTTTCTTAATTTCACTAGATGGGAATGCGATGACAACAGCTGCAATCGTCCCAACCACAATGATCAATATAGCCGCTGGGTTGATAAGAGCGGTTAGACTTACACCTTTCAAAACCATACCGACACTCAGTGCAATAAATGCTAAAATAATACCTATTAACGATGTTTTGTCCATTATCTCACCAAATCCTTTAACTATCTTTTTCTATAGTTAATATCGGTGTCTTCTAGAAGGGTTTTAGTCTGAATATAAAATTAAGGCAGTTTCTGTGAAGAAATTTTGACGAAAGCGCTTTCTATTACCTTAAAAAAGAAACTCCCTCTGATATAAAGGGAGTTTCTTTTTAATTTCTTTGAGCAGTTTCATTTAAAAGCAGCTCTTTTAATTTTTCTTCATACATAATTTTGACAAGATCATAGCTCCAATTCATCATGTGATCCACCTCTTTTTCTTTTATCGTAAAGGAAAAGAGGCGGATGGGGCGTCGGCGTGCGGATGGAACTTAGACACCGCAACATGATGGAGCTGTAGATCCTTCTTAGGATGTACTTATCCTTTTTTTACTACAATTTCGTCATCTTCAACATCTACAGTAAATCCTGAAAGCTTTTCTTCTTCAAGCAATATTTCCGTCATTTGATCTTCAACATGCTCTTGAATGGTTCTTCGCAGTGGACGAGCACCAAATGCAGGATGATATCCAAGTTCTGCAATTTTTTCTTTCGCTTCTTTTGTCACATGGACTGTTAAATGTTGCTCTTTTAATTGCTCTGACAGCTCATTGAGCAGAAGATCCACAATCTTCACTAAATCATCTCTATTTAATGAGTCAAACTGAATGATGCTGTCAAAACGGTTCAAGAATTCTGGCTTGAAATAGGCGCTGAGTGAATCAATGAGTGATTGTTCCTCAATCGCTTCTTCCTGATCAGACTGGAAGCCGACTTTGACCGTTTTATCTGTGCTGCCTGCGTTACTTGTCATGATGATGACCGTATCTTTAAAGCTGACGGTTCTGCCTTGGCTGTCTGTTAACCGGCCATCTTCCATGATTTGAAGGAACATATGCTGCACATCAGGATGTGCTTTTTCGATTTCATCCAGCAAAATGATGCTGTATGGTTTTCTGCGCACTTTTTCCGTCAGCTGACCCGCTTCATCATGTCCAACATAACCAGGAGGAGAACCAATGAGCTTGGATACTGAGTGTTTCTCCATGTACTCACTCATATCTAAACGGATGATCGCATCTCTTGAACCGAATAATTCTTCAGCTAGCGTTTTTGACAATTCGGTTTTCCCGACACCTGTTGGTCCAACGAATAGGAAGGAGCCTGTTGGTCTATGTTTCGATTTTAAGCCGGCTCTGCTTCTTTTCACAGCTTTCGCCACTTTTTCAACCGCATGTTCCTGACCAATCACCCGTGCTTTTAAGCGGACGTCAATTTCTTTCATTTTGGTTTGTTCGTCTGCTTGCAGTTTGCCGACAGGGATGCCTGTTTTTTGTTCCACAATGGCTTGAATGGCTTCTGCTGTGACGACATGTTCTTTGTCATTTGTTTTGTTTTGAAGTCTTGCTTCAATGGCTTCTTCTTCATCTCGAAGCTTCGCTGCTTTTTCGTATTGTTCTTCTTTTAAAGCAGCTTGTTTTTCAGCAGCAATTTCTCTCAGACGATTCGTTAGTTCATCTTCACTTGCTGCATCAATGGAGAGGTTCGCTTTTGAACCTGCTTCATCCATTAAATCAATGGCTTTATCCGGCAAATGACGGTCTTGAATATACCGGGAAGATAATTGAACACACGCTTGAATAGCTTCGTCTGAATAAGTGACGCCATGATAACTTTCGTACTTATCTTGAATGCCTTTTAAAATCTCGACCGCTTCATCTTGTGTTGGTTCATCTACAATGACGGGCTGGAAGCGTCGTTCAAGGGCGGCATCTTTTTCAATTTGACGATATTCTTTTAATGTCGTCGCACCTACTAGCTGAAGCTCGCCTCGTGCAAGGGCTGGTTTTAAGATGTTTCCAGCATCCATTGACCCTTCGGCAGATCCTGCGCCTACAAGAAGATGGATTTCATCTACAAATAAGATAATATTTTTACGGCTTTGCAGCTCTTTAATTAACTGCTTCATTCTTTCCTCAAATTGACCACGTATCCCTGTATTCGCTACAAGTGAGGAGACATCTAATAAATAGATTTGTTTGTTCTTTAATTTATTTGGTACATCGCCACTTGCAATTTTCAGTGCGAGTCCTTCAGCGATCGCTGTTTTCCCAACACCTGGTTCGCCAATGAGGACGGGATTATTTTTATTTCTTCTATTTAAAATCTCAATGACTCTTGCGACTTCTTCATCACGGCCGATGACTGGATCAATTAAACCAGCATTTGCGCCATCTGTTAAATTCCGGCCAAGTTCATCGAGTAAGCCTTTTTGCTTTGGCTGCTCTCCGCTTTGTGCATGTTCTGCTTGCTCAGAGAAGAATGAGCTTCCCCCGAACAATTGAGGCCCCATTTTCATTTTTGATTGCTCCATCAAAGAGGTGTAGCAGTCTTCACATAAAACCATTTGGCTCCGAGACGAATTCACTTGCATATTCAGGCGAATAGTTGCTTCATTTACTTGACAATGTTGACAACGCATTTGCCATAACCTCCTTAAAATAAAGTTTGACTTTATTTGACCAATGAATGTTAAAGAAAATGGTCTGTTGTTTGACCATCTTTGACTATAGTATACTCTGACCTATTTTGACTTTCAACTGTTTTGCTCAAAGGCGGGTAAAAATCCTTTTTTGCATTTAATCATGGTTTGTCCTTCTTTTCAAGGAACTCGTCTCATAGGATAAAAAAAGACAATCGAAAGTGATGGGTGCGGAGGGGTCACATGAAACGTTCAAATGAATCCGCTTTTCAGCTTGCCTTTTTATATGTAGGAACAGTGGTTGGAGCTGGGTTTGCGACAGGAAAAGAAATCGTAGAATTTTTTGTTCGTTTTGGCTGGATTGGACTATTCGGAATCTTGATTAGCGGCGCTATTTTTACTGGACTTGGTGCAAAAATGATGCTCATTTCTAAACGAATTGAAGCAGAGTCTTATCAAGATATGAACCGGTTTCTATTTGGCACAGCTGCAAGCAGGTATATTAATGTCGTCATGTTTTTTATTTTACTAGGCGTCACTTCAGTGATGATTTCTGGCGCAGGGGCTATTTTTGAAGAGCAGCTTGGCATATCAAAGGAATATGGAATCTTTTTGACGATCATTCTGAGCGTCATTGTGCTTTTGAAAGGTTCAAAAGGATTATTTGGTGTCAATGTTCTTGTCGTCCCAATGCTTATTTTCTTTTCATTGATCGTATTTCTTGATTCATTCGTTTTTAGCAGTAGTGAAAGTTATGTTCTTGCGCTTCAAATGGGTGAGGGAGAGTGGATTTTGTCAGCTATCTCATATGGAGCTTTTAATTTAGCACTTTCTCAAGCAGTGTTAGTGCCCGTCGCAAATGAAATGACCTCTGAAGCGGTGATTAAAAAGGGAGCTGTTCTTGGGGGCGTCATGCTGACCCTTATTTTACTGGCATGCTTTTTATCTCTTTCTTCATTAAATATGCTGGAGGCGTTTGATATTCCAATGGCTCAGGTAGTGTATCAAGTAGCAAACTCCATTCACCTCATTTATTTATTTGTGATCTTCGGAGAAGTCTTTACATCCGTCATAGGCAATTTATATGGACTCGAGAGACAAGTGAGGGCGTATATACGAATGAACAGTGTCATGACAATATCCCTTATTCTCTTATGCTGCTATGTGATTAGTAAAATCGGTTACGGTACATTGATATCAACGGTTTATCCTATTTTTGGCTATGTGAGCATCTTTTTTATCCTCTTTCTTTGTCTAAAAAAAGTGCCTGCATCTCTTGATAAGTAAAGAAGGGATAGCCTGCATGAAAAATATGTGGTACACTATCCTCTGTGAAAATTGAACAAAAATCCGTGTAAACGGGAGAGGTTCTAGCAAAACCCTCTATAAAAAACTAAGGACTTGCCGTATCCTTGGATGTGGCATTTTTTATTTTTTATGGCTGGGACACCTCATACACATGTAAAGGTGTCTTTTCTTTTGAGAAAAATAGGGGTTTTCAAGAGCCTTTCAGATGCAGCTTTGTACGATTGTATAGATCTGCAAAAGGAGGAGAACAGAAAATGAAAAATGAAAAAGCAGTCGTTGTCTTTAGCGGGGGACAAGACAGTACGACATGTTTATTATGGGCACTTCAACAATTCGAAGAGGTAGAAACCGTGACCTTTCATTATAATCAGCGTCATCAAGAAGAAATTGATGTCGCGAAAAGAATTGCTGACAAGTTAGGTGTGAAGAATCATCTATTAGATATGTCTCTTTTGAATCAGCTTGCACCAAATGCTTTAACAAGAGATGACATTGACATTGAGGAAAAAGAAGGAGAGCTGCCTTCCACATTTGTACCAGGACGAAACTTAGTGTTCTTATCCTTCGCTTCTATTCTTGCGTATCAAATCGGAGCAAGACATATTATCACAGGTGTATGTGAAACAGACTTTAGCGGCTATCCAGATTGCCGTGACGAGTTTGTAAAGTCTTGTAATGTCACAGTGAATTTGGCGATGGAAAAACCATTTGTGATCCATACACCACTCATGTGGCTCAATAAAGCAGAAACATGGAAGCTTGCGGATGAGCTGAATGCGCTGGATTTTGTAAAAAATGAAACGCTCACTTGCTATAATGGCATCATTTCTGATGGCTGCGGGGAATGTCCTGCGTGTAAGCTTCGGAAAAATGGCTATGACACTTATATGGAAATGAAGGAGGCAAAATAAATGCTTTCTCAAATCTATCCACAAACGAATCATCCATACTCATTTGAATTGAACAAAGATATGCATGTATCGGCTGCCCATTTCATCCCAAGAGAAGATGCAGGTGCTTGCAGCCGCGTACATGGTCATACGTACACCATCAATATAACCATTGCGGGAGACGAGCTAGATGAATCGGGTTTCCTTGTCAATTTCAGTACATTGAAGAAGCTCATTCATGGTCAGTACGATCACACGCTGCTCAATGATCATGAGGAATTCTCATCAACCGATCCATACGCGATGCCTACTACAGAGGTTGTGGCAAAGACAGTCCATGACAAAGTGGCAGCGTATTTATCGACTTTAGCGAACAAACCGGTATGTGTTCAGGTCTTTGTGAGGGAGACTCCAACAAGCTACTGCATTTACCGGCCGAAACGAGTTGAAAACAATGGCTAAAGCGATTCCTGTATTAGAAATCTTTGGTCCGACCATTCAAGGAGAAGGGATGGTCATTGGACAAAAAACCATGTTTGTCAGAACAGCTGGCTGTGACTACTCTTGCAGCTGGTGTGATTCCGCCTTTACATGGGATGGCTCAGCGAAGCATGACATTCAGTGGCTTCACGCAGAAGACATTGTCAAAGAATTAAAAAGAATAGGCGGACAGGCTTTTTCTCATGTCACCATTTCAGGGGGGAACCCTGCGCTTTTAAAACAAATGGAATCACTCATTGATTTGCTGCACGAAGAAGGAATTGATACAGCGCTTGAAACACAAGGGACGATGTATCAGGACTGGTTTTTGAAAATCGATGATTTAACCATTTCTCCGAAGCCGCCAAGCTCAAATATGAAAACAGATTTTACGAAACTAACACGAATCATAGATGAGCTGAAAAGCGGAAATAGATTGCAGCATGCAAGCCTGAAGGTCGTGATCTTTGACGATCATGATCTAGCCTATGCAAAGGATGTTCATGCGAAATATCCAGAGCTTCCTTTTTATTTGCAGGTAGGAAATGATGACACGACGACAGGTGATGATGCGTACTTATTGACGCATTTATTAAAGAGATATGAAGCGCTTGTCGATCAAGTAGCGCAAGATCCAGACTTAAATCGCGTAAGAGTGCTGCCGCAGCTGCACACATTATTGTGGGGAAATAAACGAGGCGTATAGAAAGGAAGAGACGACATGACGACAAGAAAACCAGAAGAATTAGAAGGTGTCACTTTACTAGGAAATCAAGGGACCAATTATTTGTTTGATTATGCACCACAAGTGCTTGAAACGTTTCCGAATAAACATACAAATAGAGATTATTTTGTGAAATTCAACTGCCCAGAATTTACGTCACTTTGTCCGCAAACAGGTCAGCCGGATTTTGCGACAGTTTATATCAGCTATATCCCAAATGAAATCATGGTCGAAAGTAAATCACTAAAATTATATTTGTTCAGCTTCCGTAACCATGGTGACTTTCATGAGGATTGTATGAACATTATTATGAACGATCTCATTGAATTGATGGACCCAAGATACATTGAAGTGTGGGGCAAATTTACACCAAGAGGCGGTATTTCAATTGACCCGTATACGAACTACGGAAAACCTGGTACCAAATATGAAGAAATGGCATCATATCGTATGATGAACCATGATATGTATCCAGAAACGATTGATAATCGCTAATCAATAGGAAAAGACATGCCTGATGACATGTCTTTTTTTACGGGGTTAAAATGAATCAATCAGGCTGAACTTATAAAAAAAGAGAAGAGTCATGTCGCTCTTCTCATACAAATGGGAATAGAACTTGCTAGGACGGCTGGGGGCTACCAGCTCGTAAACATATTATATATGACAGAACATATGTTTGTAAAGGTAAATCGTGTTTTTTTGCTTATCCTATTTGCTTTGAGATAAAATAGGGGGCAATGAACGGAAAACGGAGGCGTTTGAGTTGGCAAACAAAGAAGAAAAGACAGAGAAGCTGCTGATGGAGCTAAGAGAAGAGCTTCAAATGCTCGAACATCAAAACAAAGAACGATATAAATGGAGTGCCTCCACATTGCTTGGAGTGATTGCACTTTTGATTGATAAAGGCGTTATCACCCCCGAGGAAGTTGACATGTACAAGACGAAAGCGGAAATGCAAACCTTTCATACGCAAAAAGACTGACACCGCTTCATATAGTGTCAGTCTTTTTCATATGTGATTGTCAAAGAGAGCTAACTGTCAAACGAGAGCAGCTTTGCTTCGTATTTACGTATGTAACGATAGTCTGAATTGAGGATTGCAAATTAATGTACGGAGTCTTTGATGATTTTATAGTTTTTATGATTAACGACTGTTAGTGAATCCAGTTCTAAATCTCTATAGTTGTCCATAATGGTGACATCCACAATGACAGAGTTTTCATTCACTTTTTCAACTACACCTGTTAAACCATTTCTAAATTCGATCACATTTCCAATTTTTGCAATCTTCAACCGATCCCTCTCCTTTAAAAACAGATTTCATTCCCTATTAAAAAGTATTTTGCAATATTTTCATACCAATGTAAAGGATAAAGACGTTTTTGTTTCGTTTTCGTTGTATGCTTTCCTAACGGATGATATATTTAATATTTGATGATGGCTGTAAAGGAGCGGTTTTTTTTGACTGAAGAACAAATCCTCACAATCCTTGAATCGTTACGAAATGGGACAGAAAAGCAAGTGACCATCCAAAAAGATGATTTTTTAACGTTTCGTTCGGTCTTGGTGAATCAAGATGATTTTAAGCATTTTCGCGGGATTGCGAAACATGGTGGAGATGTTATTTTTGAATATCTTACAGAAGCAAGAAGCTAAAGCTTTTTCTCATGAATGAGAGAAAGCTTTTTTATTTTAGTTCTTTTGTCACACTTCATACCAGCTTGATACATCTGAAAAGAAAATGTAATAACCCATAATCAGGAGCATAAGGATGATTATAGGCGGGAGAAGGACCTTTTTAAGCGCTAACAATGCCAGTTGATCCACAATTCAACTAAGAAATGCCATTTAATGACGGAATTTGGACAGGCATGCAAATCTTTGTGCGTGAAAATAGAAGGAGCTCTTGTTAGAGTGGACAAGTATCTTACCGCCTATTTTGATTAAAGGAGGAATGAGGCGAATGATGAAAATTCATACAGCTCTTTTTGTCATCCTTATGCTGGTCGCAGCCATGAAGATGGACAACCTACAAGAGCAGCAAGGCACATTAAGTCACGAACTTTCACAAGCACCTGTTAAGCATGAGCTTTCATATATAGATCAAGATGATCACGATCAAGTCATCCCAGCATTTTCAGAGGAGAAGCGACAGCCGAAAGTCAAAATGCTAAGTACGTCTACAGAAGAAAAGTCTTCAAAAACGAAGCAAAAGAAAAGAGTAAAATCAGAAACGACGAATGAGGAAAGCGCCAAACGCTATTCTAATGAAGAAATGGAGCTACTCTCACGATTGGTACACGCTGAAGCGAAAGGTGAATCTTACGCAGGTAAAAAAGCTGTGGCAAGCGTCGTCTTAAACAGGGTGGAGCATCGCTCGTTTCCTGACAGTGTCAAAGGTGTTATTTATCAGCGAAATGCTTTCCAGCCAGTATCGAATGGAAGTATTCATGATAAAGCAGATCAAGATTCTGTTAAAGCTGTGAAACAGGTAGTGAAAGAACATGACAGAACAACAAAGGCCATCTATTTTTATAATCCCAAAACGGCAACAGATAACTGGATTCGTTCCCGCAAAATTGTAGAACGTATCGGTCGTCACGTATTTGCCGTATAAAGAAAAGAAGCGATCAATCAGATCGCTCCAGCGTGTAGACAAACCCTCGCATTCGTTGTCAGGTCTGCGCTCCGGTGCTCACGAATGTCAAATTCGCTCCGCGCCAGTGCCCGTCCTTTCTAGACTTCAAAGGTTTTCTATCACGCTGAAAGGAAGACAAAGGGCTAAAATAAAGATCATTTTTAGCCCTTTGTCAATATTCTAAAGCGATCAATCAGATCGCTCTTTTTTTTGTCTTCAATTATCAAAATATTTTCAGGACTTGTCTCATAGAATGTGAAAAGAATTTGCTTTTAGACAAAGGGGAGGCTACATGAATCGATTTGTAAAAGGGGTTATTCTGCTATCTGTCGCAGCTTTCATTGCGGAGTGTATAGAGTTTTTAGTCAATATGATTTTAGCGAGAGAGCTTGGAGAACATGGAATGGGTCTATATATGAGTATCCTTCCAATCATCATGCTTGTCCTTGTGATCGCCAGCTTAGAGCTGCCAGTCTCCATTTCTAAATTCATTGCAGAATCGCATGAGCGGCTCCACAAAAGTATGCTCCGCCATGCGTTTAAAATGACGCTTGTGGTGACATGTACAACAACGGGGATCGCAGCGATTGTACTGCCGTTCATTCCTGTATTTCAGTCATATCATCCGCTCATGAAAGGGCTGGTGCTGTCTCTTATTCCGATTATTGCGTTTACCTCTATCGCACGCGGCTATTTTATGGGAAAGCAGCAAATGGGCAGGATCGCTCTCGCCAATATGCTGAAGAAAACGATCCAGCTTATCTGCTTGTTTTTGTTTTTTCATTGGTATTCGTTTGATATTGAAACAGCGGTACTCATTGCCATCGGTGTCATTGTCGCGAGTGATCTCGTCGTCTTTATTTATTTATACTCCCAATACGTCATGGCGAAAAATGCTGTCAATGTCAGGTCTGTTGAATTAAGAGGGATTGACGTGAGAAAGCGCCTCTTAGCCGTTTCCATTCCGACAACGGGCATGCGGATTTTTCATGCGATCGCCAATGCGGTTGAACCGTTTTTAATCAAAGGAGCGCTTATTGCAGCAGGCATCTCTGGCACACTTGCTGTTGATCATTACGGCATGCTGGCTGGTGTCGCGATGTCGATTGGTTTTTTCCCAGCGTTTATCGCCCATTCCATCATGATTGTGATGATTCCCAATGTATCTGAAGCCTATGCATTAGGTCAGTATGATCTTGTGAAAAAACGTGTCAGGCAGGCAATACTCATTACGTTTGGGTACGGGGTGCCGGCAGTGATGGTGATGTATTATTTTGCTTATCCGCTCACACATCTCTTTTTTGATTCACCGCAAGCTGCTGTCTATTTACAGCTGCTTTGGCCGTACTTTTTATGCCACCTGTTTGTGATGCCATTTCAAGCGTGTTTAATCGGTATGGGGCTCATTAAAGATGTGTTCCTACATAATATATGGGTGCATGTCGTCTCGTTTTCTATGGTCTATTTTCTTGGTTCAATTGAAAGCTTAAATATGATGGGGGTTATATTAGGGATGAATACGGGGATGCTGCTGCTGACTGCACTGCATTATGCGACAATATGTAAGGAGCTCGGCGTTTCCATGTTTCTTAGAATGAAAAAAGCTTGAATGTCATTGTGATCGAGAGGGCAAGCTATAAGAAAACTGGGAAGGAAGATCCTGATGAATCGTAAATGTCTACCCGCCAGGCTTCTCATGATGACCCTGCTTCTATTACTCATAGGCAACGATGCTGAAGCAAAAGAATCCGTTATGGCGCCAAGGATAGAGGCTTCTACATTAACTGGTGATACGCAGATGATTCCGCCGAAAGGAAAAAAGACCATCCTGCATTTTTGGACAACATGGTGCCCGTCCTGTAAAATGGAGCTGCCCGTATTTGACCAAATCGTGAAAGAAAATCAGAGTGATGTTGATATCTTAACCGTGAATTTACTAGGGGCTGAACAAAGCAAACATGCGGTTGCCGAATTTGTGAAAGACAGAAAGTTTACATTCCCGGTCATTCTAGATGAGCACGGAGAAATGATGAAGAAATACCAAATCATCACCATTCCAACCACCTTTTTGATAAATGAAAAAGGGGAAATAGTGAAAAATCATGTAGGTCCACTGACGAAAAAACAAATCAAAGAGTGGACGGATTTTTAGAACGAAACCTTATTGTTAAGAACCAAGGCTCATTCCTTTGGTTCTTTTTTGTGTTCAATTGCTTTTCATCTGAATAAACTGTGCTCAGAAGAGATGGAATGGTCCACATCAATAATGATAATTATTATCAAAAAGAAATTATAATAATTATTAATTGAAAATTGAACAGAACCTGTTATAATGAATGACAGACCTATAAAAAGCTTGAAATAGCAGAAAATATAGATGAAAAAAGGAAACGGGCAACGATTGATGATGTGAAAACCATTATCAATTAGAGAGGAGAAAACAATCATGAATGAGAATACAGCACTTTATCAAACAACAAATCAAAAGGAATCGAAATGGTCCCTTCATCAATGGGCACAGCACGGAGAATTAATAGCAGCAGGTATCTCGGGGATTCTCATTTTGATTGGATGGATTCTAAAGGATGAGAGCATGTGGAGTATTCCTTTATTTATCCTTGCGTTTATGATTGGAGGTTTTGCAAAGGCGAAGGAAGGAATTGAAGAAACCATTTCGTCTAAAAGCTTGAATGTTGAACTTTTAATGATTTTCGCAGCCATAGGCTCAGCTATCATTGGATATTGGGCAGAGGGCGCTATCTTAATTTTTATTTTCTCACTAAGTGGTGCGCTTGAAACGTATACGTCAAATAAAAGCAAGAAGGATTTAACAGCTTTAATGAGCATCGCACCAGATGAAGCGACTTTAATTGAAGAAGATGGCACGACCATTCAAATCGCTGCTTCATCTTTAACACCAGGTGACCGTATCATGATCAAAGCTGGGGAACGTATTGCAGCAGATGGTGTGATTTTAAGCGGGAGAACAAGTGTAGATGAATCTGCGCTCACGGGCGAGTCTGTACCACAAGAAAAAGGGCAGGGCGAAGACGTGTTTGCAGGAACAGTGAACTTAAATGGTTCCTTAACAGTAGAAGTCACCAAACATAATGAAGAAACGCTTTTCCATAAAATTATTAAACTTGTCGAATCGGCTCAGGAAAGTGTGTCACCAAGTCAGGCATTTATTGAAAAATTCGAAGGTGCGTATGTAAAAGGTGTACTGATCACCGTCGCGATTTTAATGGTTCTGCCTCATTTTGTACTAGGCTGGAGCATGAGTGAAACCTTCTACCGGGCCATGGTATTTATGGTTGTTGCATCACCTTGTGCGCTAGTTGCATCCATTATGCCAGCTGCTTTGTCACTGATCTCAAACGGCGCAAGAAACGGAATGCTTGTCAAAGGAAGCGTCTTTTTAGAAAAGCTAGGCACAAGCAGCATGATTGCTTTTGATAAAACGGGGACGATTACAAGCGGAAAGCCGGCTGTAGATCAAGTTGTGGTAGCTAAAGGACAAGAGGAAGCTGCTTTTTATCAGGCGCTTTATCAAATTGAAAGTCAATCAAACCACCCGTTAGCGAAAGCGATCTCTGATATGGCAAAAGAGCACCACATAGAAAGATCAGCTCATGTCACCATTGAAGAAACCTCTGGTTTTGGTGTAAAGGCACAATTGAATGGAGAAACGTGGCGGATTGGGAAGAAAGACTTTGCCGGCAAGGCTTCAATGGACCGCGAGATCGAAGAGAAGGAAGATTATCTTTCTGAAAAAGGATACACAGTGGTGTATGTTCAAAAGGATCAAGAAGTCGTTGGCTGCCTTGGTCTTAAGGATCAAATTAGACCTGAAGCTAAAAAAATGATTCAAGAGCTGAATGATTTAGGCATCCAAACCGTTATGCTGACAGGAGATCAGCAAAAAACGGCTGAAGCCATTGCGCAGGAAGCCGGCATCCAAACGGTTGTCGCTGAGTGCCTTCCAGATGAAAAGGTACATGAGGTCAATCAACTTAAAAAACAAGGTAATTCCATCATCATGGTAGGAGACGGAATAAATGATGCACCGGCACTCGCCACAGCAGATGTGGGGGTTGCGATGGGCGGAGGCACAGACGTGGCCTTAGAAACAGCAGATCTGATCTTAATGAAGAACAATTTAAATAACTTAACAAAGATGATCCGTCTTTCAAGAAAGATGAATCGAATCATTAAGCAAAATATTATTTTCTCATTAACGGTGATTTGTTTGTTAATTTGTGCGAATTTCTTACAAGTGCTTGATTTGCCTTTTGGCGTCATCGGGCATGAAGGAAGTACGATTTTGGTCATTTTAAATGGACTGCGTCTTCTTCGGGCATCTTAAGCGAATCATCATAGCGCACTTGGCTTCTGCCAGTGCGCTTTTGTGCGAAATATAGCAAAAACTGATACAATAGATCAGTAGAAAAACGTGTGAGGAGGATCACGATGAACCGAATGAAGAGCTTGTCTTCTTGGCTAAAGGAAAAAGACATTCAAGGTGCATTTATACATACAAAGGAAAATGTGTTTTATCTATCTGGATACTTCACAGAGCCGCATGAAAGAGTAATGGGGCTGTTTGTGTTTCAAGAGGCAGATCCATTTTTTGTTTTGCCTAAAATGGAAGTCGAGCAGGCGAAAAATGCTGGATGGTCAGGCGATATCATTGGTTATGAAGACCATGAGAATCCATTTGATTTCATTCAGTCAGCAGTAGAAAAACGCGGTGTAAGAGCAACTCAACTTGCAATTGAAAAAGAGTCGATTCCGCTTCAAAGAGCAGAGCAGCTTCAAGCTGCCACTGGGGCAGAAACTTTTGTCCGGGCAGAAGAAGAGCTCAATCAGCTAAGACTGATTAAAGATGAATCTGAAATTGCTACACTGAAAAAAGCCGCTCAATTGGCAGATGAAGGTGTAAAAATTGGGGTGGACGCCTTAAAAGAAGGAATCACCGAAACAGAAGTGCTCGCTGTCATTGAATATGAGCTAAAGAAAAAAGGCATTCAAGGCATGTCCTTTTCGACGATGGTTCTCTTTGGCGAAAAATCAGGAGAGCCTCACGGAAATCCAGGGCAGACAGCCTTAAAAAAAGGCGATTTTGTGTTATTTGACCTTGGTGTCATTGTTGATGGCTATTGCTCAGACATTACAAGAACATTCATCTATCAGGAAGCTTCTGACAAGCAAAAGGACATCTATCAAACCGTCCTGAACGCAGAAATGGCGGCACTTGAAATGAGTAAGCCGGGCGTGAGAATTGGAGACTTGGACTTAAAAGCACGCGGGCTGATCACAGAAGCTGGATATGGGGACTATTTCCCTCACCGCCTTGGGCATGGTCTAGGGGTGTCTGTTCATGAGTTTCCTTCTATGAGCCAGGCAAATGATGATCTTCTCCAAGAAGGCATGGTGTATACGATCGAACCGGGGATCTACGTCCCAGGAGTCGGCGGCGTCAGAATTGAAGATGATGTACTGATCACAGCAGATGGTCCAGTCACTTTAACCAATTATCCGAAAGAGCTGACGATCATCAAGTAATAAAAAAATCACGATGAACGTCCATGTCTTGGAAGTGTCATCGTGATTTTTTGTCACTCTTTTCGATCCTTATCAACAAAAAAATCATCAATTGATTCAAACGGTTTGATTTTATGTTCTTTTCCTAAAGGATGTAGTGCAAAACGAGCAGAAAACAAAACAGTCATACATAATATAATCCATATGATGATACCCATCTTGAATTCCCCTTTCCATCCAGTGATTTGTTCAGCTCACATACATCTTAAAGTATGAAACGCTTACCATATCAAGAGAAAGTAGGAGAAAAAATGCCAAACATAAGGGAGATTGCGAAAAGAGCGGGCGTATCTGTGACAACTGTATCACGTGTGTTGAATGATCATCCTTATGTCAAAGAAGAAAAACGAGAACGAGTGCTACATGCGATGAAAGAGCTCAAATATACGAGAAACATTCAGGCTGTACATTTAGCAAAGGGCTATTCAAATATGCTTGGCATCGTTCTTCCAACGATTGATCATTCTTATTTCAGCAGACTTGTCACAGGGATTGCCGAGAAAGCACAGGCGCGCGGTATGCATTTTGCTTTATTTCAAACAGGGTATGATCCTTTAAAAGAAAAAGAAGCATTGATGAGTTTAAAAGAGCGCCGCGTGGATGGGTTAATCTTTTGCTCAAATGCGTTAAGTGATCGAGACATTTTAAGGTGGCAGGAATCCGGCCTATTATTTTTTGCCATCCGGCGCCTTTTGAAGACTGCTCAACGGTGTCGATCGCACATGATCAAGCATTTAAAGAAGGGCTGCATCATTTAGCAGCATGCGGACATCAGCGGATCGCGATTGTTCTAGCCAGAATAGAAGGCGCAAACAGCCAGTCACGACTTCAAGCTTATCAAGATATGATGAAATCGCTCGGGCAGGAGATTGATGAAGAATGGATCATCGAAGGGAAGCTCACACTTTTTGATGGAAAACAATTATTCACAGAGTGGCAGGAGATGAAGAATCGCCCCACAGCATTATTCATCACAAATGACGACGTATCAGCAGGCTTTTTATTAGAGGCGCAGCGTCATGATATAAAAGTAGGAGAATCTCCAGCCATACTCGGCTTTCAAAATGATCAATTGAGTGAGGCTTTGGGGATTTCCAGCATTGATATTCCGCTTAAACGAATGGGTCAGGAAGCGTTTGACTTGTTCGACCGGGCCGTAAAGGGAGAGGCACCAGAAAAAAGAATGCTGCCATTTCGCCTGATCGAGCGTTCAACTACCGTTTTCAAAAACAATCGTTGACGCACGTTTCATCTGTTTTGTACGATAAGAGGGATTGAATAAGAAGGAGGTGGGGATGTTCATGGAATCCTTCACCGTTGATAAAGCGTTAAATAATAATGTCATCATCGCAAGACACCCTTCTTGGGGCGAAGTGGTTCTAATTGGGAAAGGAATCGGCTTCGGGAAAAAATCGGGTGATGTTCTCGATCAAGACACATTTGAAAAAATGTTTGTACTTAAAAATACAAAAGAACAAACAGAATATAAACAGCTGCTTCACCACATTGATGAGAACATGATCGAGCTTGCCAATGACGTCATTTATCATATACGAGAAAAAATGGGGCACCGTTTGAATGAGCATATTCATATTGCCCTGACTGACCATATTGCCTTTAGTTTTAAGCGGGTGCAGCAAGGATATGATATCACCAATCCCTTTATGCTTGAGACTAAATCGCTGTATCCGAAAGAATACGAGGTCGCAAAGGAAGTCGTTGAGCTGATTAACGAGCGTTCAGATGTCGAAACAAAGCTGCCAGAAGGAGAGATTGGTTTTATTGCGCTCCATATTCACTCGGCTTTGACGAATCGGCCCTTATCTGAGGTGAACCGTCATTCGCAGCTTATTACGCAGATGGTCCAAGTCATAGAAGATTCATTTCATATGAAAGTAGACCGTGAAAGTATTCATTATTTACGCTTATTGCGCCATATTACATTTTCGATTGAGCGCATTAAACGGGAAGAATCATTAGAGGAGCCAGAAAAATTGCTTCATCTATTGAAAAATGAATATCCTTTATGCTACAATACTGCTTGGAAAATGATCAAAATATTACAACATGCATTGAAAAAGCCTGTACAGGATGCGGAGGCTGTCTACCTGACACTTCATCTGTACAGATTGACAAATAAAATTTCATAGTTTCCTTGAAGCGTGTAACTGATTCGATCAGGCATGAGTGACTTAAGGTAAATACAGGATAAGATCCTGTTATTTGCGCAACCTTATATCACCATGCCTTTTTTTGTGTTTGAAGGTGAAATGTAAACGGTTAATTATGAAATGTACGTCAGGGAGCGTCCCACATGTATGTTGTAAGCGAAAACAAAAGGAGGTTCAACCAGTGTTTAAATCACTTTTTGGTGTGTTGCAAAAAATTGGACGAGCACTTATGCTTCCAGTTGCGATCCTTCCTGCTGCTGGTATTTTACTAGCACTTGGGAATGCGATGCAAAATCCGCAGCTGATTGATGTAGCTCAATTTTTAAGCAATGATACAATTCAGCTTGTTGCAAGTGTCATGGAAAATGCGGGGAACATTGTCTTCTCGAATCTTCCGCTCTTATTTGCTGTAGGGGTTGCCATCGGTCTTGCTAATGGAGACGGTGTGGCAGGGATTGCCGCAATTATCGGTTATCTTGTCATGAACGTGACAATGAGTGCCGTATTAATGGCCAATGGATCGATTCCATCCGATTCCATCAAATTGGCTAAGTTCTTTAAGGAAAGCCATCCAGCGTATATTAATATGCTCGGCATTCCGACCTTGTCTACCGGCGTCTTCGGCGGGATTATTGTCGGGGTATTAGCAGCTTATATGTATAATAAATTTTACAAAATTGAGCTCCCGCAATATCTCGGCTTCTTTGCTGGTAAACGTTTTGTTCCAATCGTTACATCTATTTCAGCACTTATTTTAGGGCTTTTGATGCTAGTCATTTGGCCGCCAATTCAAGGTGCACTGAACTCGTTTTCAACAGGACTGCTCGCAGCGAATGAGCCGCTTGCTGCCTTTGTATTCGGTGTGATTGAACGCTCATTAATTCCGTTTGGTCTGCACCACATTTTCTACTCGCCATTCTGGTATGAGTTCTTTAGTTATAAGAGCTTATCAGGTGAGCTTGTCCGTGGTGATCAGCGTATCTTCATGGCACAGATCAAAGATGGTGTTCAGCTGACAGCTGGTACATTCATGACAGGGAAATATCCGTTCATGATGTTTGGTCTGCCAGCAGCAGCACTTGCGATTTACCATGAAGCAAAACCAAAGAATAAAAAGCTTGTCGCTGGAATTATGGGATCAGCAGCCCTGACTTCTTTCCTAACAGGGATTACTGAACCGCTTGAATTCTCATTCTTGTTTGTTGCACCAGTGTTATTTGCAATCCACTGTGTATTTGCTGGATTATCCTTTATGATTATGGATATTCTAAACGTGAAAATCGGTATGACCTTCTCAGGGGGATTAATCGACTTCTTCTTATTCGGTATCTTGCCAAACAGAACCGCTTGGTGGCTTGTGATTCCAGTTGGTCTCGTACTTGCTGCTATTTATTACTTCGGATTTAGATTCGCCATTCGCAAATTTAATCTGAAAACGCCAGGCCGCGAGGATGAAGCAGCTGACGGTGCAGATAGTGCTAAGTCTGAAAAGGGTAATGACTTACCTTATGAAATTCTTGAAGCAATGGGTGACCAAGAAAACATTAAACACCTTGATGCTTGTATTACGCGTTTACGTGTCACTGTCAATGATCAGAAGAAAGTGGACAAGGACCGCTTGAAAAAGCTTGGTGCTTCAGGAGTTCTCGAAGTAGGAAACAACATCCAGGCCATCTTTGGACCACGCTCTGATAATTTAAAAACACAAATGCAGGACATCATTGCAGGCCGCACGCCTCGTCCAGCGAAAGACCCTTCTGCAAAAGAAGAAGTCAGCCAGCAGGTCGAAGAAGTCATTGCAAAACCGCTTCAAAACGAGCAAGGTGAAGAAATCTTTGCTTCACCAATTACAGGGGAGCTTCATCCGATTACAGATGTACCAGATCAAGTATTCTCAGGGAAAATGATGGGTGACGGTTTCGCCATCTTGCCAACAGATGGAACGGTGGTTTCACCGGTGAAAGGGAAGATCTTAAATGTATTCCCAACGAAACACGCAATTGGCCTGCAATCTGACGGTGGACTTGAAATTTTAATCCACTTCGGTATTGATACGGTCAGCCTTAAAGGAGAAGGATTTGAAGCATTTGTACAAGAGGGAGATCAAGTAGAAATCGGTCAAAAACTCTTAGAGGTTGATATTGATAAAATTAAGTCTGAAGTACCATCTTTGATGACACCAATTGTATTTACCAACTTAGGTGAAGGACAATTTATTGACCTTCAAGAATCCGGTGAAATCAAAGCTGGTCAAGAAAACATCATGAAAATTTCAAAATAATTTTCATAACTGCCGTTCTTGTTAGATGACAAGCTCGGCAGTATGATATAATATTGTGGATGTATTAATTGTATAAAAAGGAGATTGATAAAAATGGCTCAACAAACATTCAAAGTAACTGCAGATTCTGGAATTCACGCACGTCCTGCAACAGTTCTTGTACAAACTGCTAGTAAATATGATGCTGATATCAACTTAGAATATAATGGTAAAACAGTGAACCTGAAATCTATTATGGGTGTAATGTCTCTAGGAATTGCGAAAGGTGCTACAATCACAATCTCTGCTTCTGGTTCTGATGAAAATGATGCACTTGCTGCGCTTAAAGACACAATGAAAAGTGAAGGCCTAGGCGAGTAATGCAACAACTGAAAGGAATCGGTGCTTCAGCAGGCGTTGCGATTGCAAAAGCATACCGTCTGGAAGAACCAGATTTAACAGTTCACCAAAAAGACATCAACGATCCAGAGACAGAAGTGAAGCGTTTTGAAGAAGCAATTCATGTTTCTAAACAAGAACTTGAAGCAATTAAAGAACATGCGCTAAAAGAGCTTGGCCAAGACAAAGCAGATATCTTTTCTGCACACCTTCTTGTGTTAAGTGATCCAGAGCTGCTAAACCCAGTAAAGGATAAAATCAACTCTGATAAAGTAAATGCTGAATTTGCTTTAAAAGAAACAGCGACAATGTTTGTCACCATGTTCGAAGCAATGGACAATGAATACATGAAGGAACGTGCAGCGGATATTCGCGACGTAACAAAACGTGTAACTGGACATTTGCTAGGCGTTGACATTCCAAATCCAAGCATGATTTCTGAAGAAGTCATCATCATCGCTGAAGATTTAACACCTTCTGATACTGCTCAGCTGAACAGACAATTCGTCAAAGGTTTTGCGACAGATATCGGCGGCCGTACTTCTCACTCAGCGATCATGGCAAGATCTATGGAGATTCCAGCAGTTGTTGGAACAAAAGAAGCAACAAAAACGGTGAAAAACAATGATCTGATTATTGTCGATGGTATTAGCGGAGACGTCATCATTCAGCCTTCTGAAGATGAAGTGAAAGCGTATCAAAAAAAGCATGAAGACTACTTAGCTAAAAAAGCGGAATGGGCGAAACTGGTGGACCAGCCAACGGTCACAAAAGACGGCGTTCACGTAGAGCTAGCTGCAAATATCGGAACACCTGAAGATGTAAAAGGTGTACTTGAAAATGGCGGCGAAGCAGTCGGATTGTACCGTACAGAATTTTTATACATGGGCAGAGATCAGCTTCCAACAGAAGAAGAACAGTTCAATGCTTATAAAACAGTGTTAGAGAAGATGGAAGGTAAAGCGGTTGTTGTCCGCACACTTGATATTGGTGGCGATAAAGAACTCCCTTACTTGCAGCTTCCAAAAGAAATGAACCCGTTCCTTGGCTTTAGAGCGATCCGCCTTTGCCTCGAAGAACAGGAGATTTTCAGAACACAACTACGCGCCTTACTTCGTGCAAGTACATATGGAAACTTGAAAATCATGTTCCCTATGATCGCGACATTATCAGAATTTAGAGAAGCAAAAGCCATTTTACTTGAAGAAAAAGAAGCATTGGTTGCCGCTGGTACAGACGTATCCGATTCCATTGAAATCGGTATAATGGTAGAAATTCCATCAACCGCTGTCATCGCAGACCAATTCGCAAAAGAAGTTGATTTCTTCAGTATTGGAACAAATGATTTGATTCAATACACAATGGCTGCTGATCGAATGAACGAACGAGTGTCTTATCTTTACCAGCCTTACAATCCAGCGATTTTACGTTTGATTACGCTTGTTATTGAAGCAGCGCATAAAGAAGGTAAATGGGTTGGCATGTGCGGTGAGATGGCAGGAGATGAAATCGCAATCCCACTTCTACTTGGATTAGGATTAGATGAATTCTCAATGAGTGCAACATCTATTCTTCCAGCAAGAACACAGCTAAGCAAGCTTTCTAAGGAAGAAGCTGCATCATTTAAAGAGCATATTTTATCACTTAGCACAACAGAAGAAGTCGTTGATTTCGTGAAGAAAACGTTTCAACATCACTAAGTGAATTCAAACCAGACAGTAACCCTGTCTGGTTTTTTTGTCGAATTTTATCATATTGGGTCATATCCGGCAGAGAGAAGGGCATCCTATAAGAAAAATGGAGGTGACCAGATTGCCTTTCTCAGACTATAAACCGGGTGATCAAGTATATGTGATTTATCGAAATCCACATGCTGCAAACGTAGCACAAATCAAAGAAGCAGAAATTGTTTCACATCCATATAACGAAGAGGAGCTTGCCCTATTTTTACTTGAAACGTATCATCCTTTAGCTCCAGATGATGCGGTCTTTCCGACATATGAAGAAGCAGAAGCTCTTTATCAAGATTTGTTTGAATAAGGGAGATTTTAGAAAGGATAAAAGCCATCCTGCGCGGTTAAAGTAACCGTATGAAAACCTATAAGGTAAGGATGTGCTAAATATGATCAAACCTTTTGTGCCCCAGCTTGTTTACATTGAACCAAGGGCGTTAGAGTACCCGTTAGGACGAGAGCTGAAGGAAAAGTTCGAGGGTATGGGTATTGAAATAAGAGAAACGACTTCACATAACCAAGTAAGAAATATTCCGGGTAAAAATGACTTGCAAAAGTATCGTAATGCGAAATCAACGCTTGTCGTTGGTGTGAGGAAAACGTTGAAGTTTGATACGTCTAAACCATCTGCAGAGTATGCGATCCCATTTGCGACTGGATGTATGGGGCATTGCCATTATTGCTATCTGCAAACGACAATGGGAAGTAAGCCGTACATTCGAACATATGTGAATGTTGAAGAAATATTAGATCAGGCGGAGCAGTACATGAACGAGCGTGCGCCTGAAATCACGAGATTTGAAGCTTCTTGTACTTCAGATATTGTAGGAATTGACCATTTGACACATACACTAAAGGCAGCGATTGAATACTTCGGCCAGACTGATCTTGGTAAGCTTCGCTTTGTCACCAAATTTCATCATGTCGATCATTTACTTGATGCAAAGCATAATGGCCGAACAAGATTCCGCTTTAGTATCAATGCGGATTATGTCATTAAATATTTCGAACCCGGAACATCACCGTTAGATCAGCGGATTGAAGCAGCTGTCAAGGTCGCAAAAGCAGGCTATCCTCTTGGCTTTATTATTGCCCCAATTTACATTCACGAAGGCTGGCAGGAAGGATATAAAGTTCTTTTTGAAAAGCTCGATGCAGCCCTAACTGAAGATGTCAGGCACGATATCACCTTTGAAATGATTCAGCATCGTTTTACAAAACCAGCGAAGCGTGTGATCCAAAAAAACTATCCGAAATCAAAATTAGAATTGGATGAAGAAAAAAGACGTTACAAGTGGGGTAGATATGGAATTGGGAAATATATCTACCAAAAAGATGAGGAACAAGAACTAAGACAGACGTTAGAATCATATATCGATCAGTACTTTCCGTCTGCAAAAATTGAATATTTTACTTAAAGCAAGCCTTTATGGCTTGTTTTTTCTATTTAAATTTTCTTACAACTATTGAATGCGGTACCAATTTTGCCGATATACAAAATAAGATGCGAAAGTAGGATGTAGGGGTGATGAGATGTTTAAGAAACTTCAAGTGAGAATAGCTGTTTTCATCTCAGTTATTTTAATTTTAACCGTCGTTGCCGTTCAAGTGGGTTCCAACATGGTATTAACACCACTCATTGAACGGGATGCAAAAACCACCACAGCGGCAACAGCAGAAAGCATGAGAGATATTATTGCACAAAAGCTTGATAATTACGGGGGTACAATTAACAAACTGGCAACAAGTACACTGACTGAAGATTTTGCACAAAAGCAAACAAAACAAACATTAGCCTTTGAAAACGATGAACTAAAAGTCTTGCAGGAGCAGGATGAACTCATCTCACTTGCCTATATAGGAACAAGTGACGGTAAAATGTTTGCCTTCCCAGAGTCTGATTTTGGTGAAGGATATGATCCAACTAAGCGAGATTGGTTTATCAATTCGACTGAAAAGCCTGATGAAGTCATCTGGACAGATCCGTATATTGATAAAGCAACGAATGAAATGGTTGTCTCAGCCACCAAGGCAATTGTGCGAAATGGAAAGGTTGTTGGAGTCGCAGGACTTGATTTGAAGCTGTCTTCCATTCAATCGTATATAAAGGAACAAAAGATTCCTTATATGGGAAACGCTTTTTTAGTTGATGGCAAAGGAACGATTTTGGCACATCCAACTGAGCAAGGAAAAAACATATCAAAAGTCGCTTCTGTAAAAAAAGCGATCGACAATTCCGGTCTTGATGATAACAAAGAACTGACGGTCATATCTAAAATCAAAGAGGCCGATTGGACAATAGGTGTCAGCTTTGAGAAAAAGAAACTGCTTTGGATCACAGAACAAATGAATCAGACAAGCATCATGATTTCAGTCATTGCCATTGTTCTTGCGATCATTCTCAGTTTCTTATTAGCAAGAAGCATCACAACGCCAATCAAGCGTCTGATCGAGCATGTGCGTAAGGTGTCTGAAGGTGATTTAACCAGCTCACTTGAAACGAAATCTCAAGATGAGATTGGTTTCCTCACGAAGAGCTTTAATCAAATGACCGAGAGGATCAGAGAGTTAATTGAAAAAGTAAAAGGGGCTTCAGACCAAGTAGTGACATCAACGGATGAAGTCACGCAAATTTCAAATGAAACCTTACTGTCGAGCGAACAGATTGCAACGGCCATTCAAGAGGTGGCAACAGGTGCGTCTAAGCAGGCTTCAGAAGCAGAAACGATTAATGAGAAATCAGAGCATTTATATGAAAAAGTACGTCATATGGGTGAGCTTGCCATGCAAATGCAAGCCAACTCAAAATCATCTGAAGATGCAGGCTATAGAGGGCTCGATGCACTAGGTATGCTCGTTCAAAAATCAACACAAGCGAACGAGGAATCGAAGAAAGTGGAGCAAATGCTGCTTGACCTTGAACATAAAACGAAAAATATTGAAAACGTTGTGACCGCCATCTCTGAAATCTCTGATCAAACGAATTTACTTGCACTGAATGCAAGCATTGAAGCAGCGAGAGCCGGAGAAAGCGGACGAGGATTTGCTGTTGTTGCAGAAGAAGTCAGAAAGCTTGCTGAACAATCTGCACAATCAACCAAACACATTAGTGAAACCGTCAAACTCATTCAAGATGAATCGAAAAAGGCGGCTGAAGCGATGACGGCAGCAAGTAAGATGAATGAGGAACAAGGTGAAGCCATTAATGCAACAGGCGAGGCACTGAGCAGCATCACAATGGAAATGCAGGCACTTGTCGGCTCAATTGACAGCATTCATACACAGATCAATGAAATGACAGACGAACAGCAGAAAATGAATGACTCCATTCAAAGCATTGCTGCGATCTCAGAAGAATCTGCGGCTTCAGCTGAGGAAGTGCATGCGTCTACAGATGAACAAGTCCAAGCTTTAGAAAGAACGAAAACTTCGACTGAAATGCTGAACGAATCAAGCCAGGCATTACGTCAGGCGGTTGATCGGTTTAAGCTGTAATCAAGCGGAAAGGAACCTTGCGACGTGAGCAAGGTTCTTTTTGTATGATAAAATAAGAGTAGAGGAGGTGTTGACATGGATGTCAATCTATCTGGAAAAAAAGCCTTGGTCGCTGCAAGCAGTCAAGGTATTGGAAAAGCCATTGCCTTTGCTCTAGCAAAAGAGGGAGCGGATGTGATGCTTTCAGGAAGGCATGAGCACACGCTGAAAGAAACAGTCAAAGAATTATCTCCGCTTGTAAAAGGAAAGCTGACTTATCAAGTATGTGATGTGTCTGACGCGCAGCAAATCAAGGCGCTAGTTCAAGCGGCAGCTGGTGATGAGAAGTGTCTAGACATTCTTGTGAACAATACAGGCGGGCCTAAAACAGGGACGCTTGAAACCTTAACAGATGAAGACTGGATGGAATCATTTCAGCTTCATTTACTCAGTTATATTCGATTATTAAAAGAGGTATTGCCTTATTTGAAAAAACACGGCGCACGCGTCTTAAACATTGCGTCTATGTCAGTGAAAGAACCGATCCCAGGCTTGATGCTGTCAAATACTTTTAGACCGGCTATTGCCGGCTGGACAAAAACAGCCGCTCAGGAGCTTGCAAAGGATGGCATTTTAATCAATACGTTAGCCCCAGGGAAAATTGAAACAGACCGCGTCAAACAGCTGGACAAGCACCGCGCACAGGCAGAGCACCAAACAGTTGAAGAAATCAAAGCACAGGCTGAACGTGCGATTCCGCTTGGCCGTTACGGACAGCCAGAGGAATTTGCAGCATATGCAGCTTTTCTTTTATCTGAAGCCAATACATATATGACAGGTCAAACACTCATGATTGATGGTGGACTGACAAAGTCTCTTTAAGGAGGAACAAGTGATGACACAAATCAAAACAGTTGGTTTTATTGGAATCGGTGTTATGGGACGCAGTATGGCAGGACATTTAATGGAAGCCGGATATGAAGTTCTCGTTTATACAAGAACAAAAGCGAAAGCAGATGCACTCATTCAAAAAGGCGCATCATGGAAGCCGGCAGTGAAGGAGATTGCAGAACATGCAGATGCTGTCATCACAATGGTAGGATATCCATCAGATGTAGAAGAAATCTATTTAGGTGAAGAAGGGCTTGTGGCACATGCTGCGCCTGGTACCTATCTGATTGATATGACTACATCGAAGCCTCAGCTGGCAAAAGAAATTGAAATGAAAGCAAAAGAAAAAGGGTTGTTTGCATTAGATGCACCAGTTTCTGGCGGAGACGTAGGGGCAAAAAATGGAACGCTTGCGATTATGATTGGCGGAGAAAAATCAGCCTATGAAGCGTGCCTGCCCTTATTTGAGCAAATGGGCGAAAACATTCAATATCAAGGACCTGCAGGAAGCGGTCAGCATACCAAAATGTGTAACCAAATTGCGATCGCAGCAGGTATGGTAGGCGTTGCAGAGGCCATGGCCTATGCCGAAAAATCAGGACTTGATCCAGAGCATGTGCTCAAAAGCATTACAACGGGCGCGGCAGGAAGCTGGTCCTTGTCAAACCTTGCACCAAGAATGCTGAAAGGTGATTTCGAGCCAGGGTTCTACGTGAAGCATTTTATCAAGGATATGGGCATTGCACTTGAGGAAGCAGAACTGATGGGAGAAGAAATGCCAGGACTCGCGCTTGCAAAGTCACTTTATGAAAAGCTGAGCGAACAGGGCGAAGAAAACAGCGGCACACAGAGTATATATAAATTATGGGTAAAATAAAAAGACCTGTCCCACTTAGAGACAGGTCAGCGTGTAGACAAACCCTCGCATTCGGTGTCAGTCCTGCGTGCCGGTGCTCACGAATGTCAAATTCGCTCCGCTTCCGGTACTCGTCCTTCCTAGGGCTGCAAAGGTTTTCTATCACGCTGAAAAGAAGACAAAAGGCTAAAATGAAGATCATTTTAGCCCTTTGTCAACAATCTGGTCTGTCCCACTTAGGGACAGGTTTTTTAGATATCTTATTTTCCGATGAATTGCTGCGTCCAGTAGTTGCCAGATTTCACATAACCAACACCGATATGTGTATAGTTTTTGTTTAAGATATTTGCTCTGTGGCCTTCACTGTTCATCCATGCAGTTACAACTTCTTGAGGAGATCTTTGACCTTGGGCAATGTTTTCACCTGCTGTTTTGTAAGTGATACCGAATTGCTTCATTTGATCAAATGGAGATCCGTAAGTTGGGCTTGTATGAGAGAAATAGTTTTTATCTTTCATATCTTGAGATTTTGCGCGAGCAGATTTGCTTAGTTTTGAATCAACAGAAAGTGCTTTTAACCCTTGTTTTGCACGCTCTTTATTTGTAAGCTCAACGACTTCTTTTTCAAATGCATTCAAGCTGCTGTCTGCTTTTGCTGCCGTTGTGTCTTTTTGGTCAGCTTTTGTGTTGTTATTGTTGTTTGTGTTTTGTTTAGCTGGCGTACTTGGTTTAGAAGCAGTTGGTTTTTTCACTGATTCTTGTTTTTGTTCATTTTTTGCTTTGTTTACTTCTTTCACCACTTTTGTGCCAGTAACAGGTTGACCGCTTTTGATCAGCTTGTTTAAAAGAGCTTCGATCTCTTTTTGATTCGACTTGCTTAGCTTGTTTACATCTGAAGAGATATGTAATTTTGCAGCTAATGTATGAAGATCAATGGTTTGATGCTGTACATGTATCACTTGTTTCAGGTTAAGCTCCTTCGCATCAGCTGAATGTCCTCCAGTGAACGTGATGAGTGCAGCAGCCGTTAGCGCTGAAAAAAAGAATGATTTCTTCTTCATATTGTAACTCCTCCTAAAATCTTTGTTTTGTTTTCTCACAGAAAATCATAACATGGACTTTTTGTTATAAACGTACCAGCATCCTCCATTGACAATGCCTGTTTGTCATTTTTGTTAAAGTCATAAAAAAAGCCGCCTCATATCAAAGGATAGGGAATTCTTCCATTTAAAGAAAACGACATAAACATACCAATATTTTAAAGTGTTAGTATATTTTTTTGCATAATAGGGATTGACAGCTTTTTTTCACTTGTTTCGCTGTAACAACTATTACAAAAGTGTTACAATAATGAGTGGTAATTGTAAAAGATTGAAAGGATGAGAGGAGCTACATAAGTGGGAGAGAAACAGCATCAAGGTGGTGCCGAGCAGAAAAAAATCAAGCGCCGGAACGCCTGGAGGATTAATCTCTTTTTCTTCGCTGTCTTTAGTTTATTTGCTGGACTTGTGATCAAGCTTGGTGTGCTGCAGATCGTCAATGGTGAGGATTATAAAAAGCAAGCAAACCGAACAGAGGTCAAAACAGCATCATACCCGTCCCCAAGAGGAAAAATGTATGACGCGAGAGGAAGAGTCGTCGTTGATAACGAAAGTGTACCTGCCATCGTTTATACATCAGAAAGCGGTGTGAAAGCGAAGGATAAGATTAAGGTAGCAAGAAAACTTGCGACTTATATAAAAATGGATACTGATTTTTTGAGAGAGCGTGACATTCGAGATTTTTGGCTGGCGAGCCATCCGAAAGAAGCGGATAAGCTCATTTCAAAAGCAGAGAAAAAGGATCTTAAAGCAAAGGATGTCTATCCGCTTCAAGTAGAGCGTGTGCCTAAGGAAGAGGTCAAGGCGATCGAAAAGGATGCAGAGGAAAAAGCAGTTGCAGCGATCTATCGTAGATTTACAGGCGGATATGCCTTTGAGCCTCAAATCGTGAAAGCAATGGACCCAAATGAAGAGAAAAAAGGGGACGAAAAAGTGGCTTTACTCGATGAAACAAAAGAGTCAAAGCAGACATCATCCGTGAGTTTGACATATGAAGAGATTTCACTTGTGTCAGAGCATCTGGATGAACTGCATGGTGTAAATGTCATCAATGATTGGACAAGAAAATACCCGTATGAAAAGACCCTTTATAATGTACTTGGCGGTGTGACCACACCAGAGCAAGGCATTATAAAAGAGCGTGAAGATTACTATATGGCAAGAGGCTACTCGCGAAATGACCGGGTAGGGAAGAGCTATTTAGAGTATCAATACGAGGATTTTCTGAATCCAGAGAAAGCGACTGTTCAATATACACAGGTTGGCGGGAAGCTGCTCGATGAAATCAAGCGGACAGAGGGACGAAGAGGACTTGATCTTGCACTGACATTTGATATGGAGCTGCAAAAGGAAGTCGACAAGATCGTCGAATCAGAGCTTAGATCCGCTAGTGCGAGAAACTATATGATGGACCGCGCATTTGTCGTGATGATGGACCCTAACACTGGGGATGTTCTCGCAATGTCTGGCAAGAAAATGGATGGCAGAGACGTCACAGATTATGCCATCGGAACATTTACGACCCAGTACGAAATGGGCTCTGTTGTCAAAGGAGCCACAGTACTTGGCGGTTATCAGGACGGAATGTCGCACAACCAATCCTATATGGATACACCGCTCTATTTTGCAGGAAGTGGTGGAAAGCCGAAACGGTCATACAAAGTTCTTGGATGGGTCAATGATCTTCAGGCTCTCCAAAAAAGTTCCAACGTCTACATGTTCCAAGTAGCGATGAGAATGGCGGGCATCACCTATCAAAAGGATGGTCCGTTACCGGCAAGACCTGAGCACCTGCAAAAAATGAGAAACTATTATGCGCAATTCGGTCTTGGCGTAAAAACAGGGATCGACCTGCCGCAGGAATCAAGCGGGATGCAGACACATCCTAAGACGGTCGGCGGACTTTTGCTCGATGAAGCAATTGGCCAGTATGACACGTATACACCGCTTCAAGTTGCCCAGTACATGTCGACGATCGCCAATGGAGGAAATCGCGTTCAGCCAAGAGTGGTGAAAAGCGTTCACCTTCCAACGAAGAAGGATGAAGTAGGCCCAGTCGTGAAAAAATATGAGCCGAAGGTGCTGAACACGATTAACAACTCGAAAGCAGATATTGACCGCGTCAAAATGGGGCTGAAAATGGTCACATCGACAGGCGGTACTGCCGCTGGCCGCTTTGGTCAGCATGATGTCGCTGGAAAAACAGGGACGGCCCAAACCTTTTACTATGGTGCCAACCGCAGCTGGTGGGGAAATCCCACATACAATTTAACCTTTGGGGGATATTATCCGTCGTCCAATCCGAAGGTGGCTTTTAGTGTCGTGACACCTTATGTCTCAGATAAAGATTCCGTCATTAAAACCATCCCAAGTAAAATTATTGATAAGTACGTTGAATTACAAAAGAAATATGAAAAGCAGTAAACAGCAGAGAGCACAGCAAGAGAATGTGCTCTTTTTTGTTGAAAATATGGACGTTTCCCTCGATGACGGAAGGAAAATACGGGTTTTCTAGCGAATCTTTTTTATACATCAATCTAAGGACAACCCTAAAAAATGAAAAGGAGGGTCGGACGACGATGGAACAAAAAATGAAAGATTCGAATCAGCTTTATTCGAATATCGATTTACATGCCGTTCTTTCTTCTAATGGCCGCTTTCTCTACATTTCTTCTAACTGTAAGCAGCTTTTGCTCTATGAACAAAAGGATTTACTAGGGTGTTTTTTGAAAGACTATGTTCATACCGAAGATCAATTTCTCGTCGAGAGTTATTTCTATAATCAGCACATGCTAGAGATTTGCCACTTTAGGCTGCTTAGAAGTGATCTAACAGCTGTATGGATTGAAGCAAGTATTGATTTTGTTGCTTGTGATGAGTTAGACAGCGAATTAAGTAGAGAAATGATCCTAAAAATGAGGGTGCTGGACGCTGAACCGCAAAAAGCAGCATTTCAAACAACATCAGAAGTGTCAGAACAGTCGTTAGGCAGTCTGCCGGCTTTCCAACATGTCAGTGAAGCTGAACAATTGATTGCCATGCTGCCAAATCCGTTGTGTATTACGATATTAGGGGAAATTGTTTATGCGAATGATGCGATGCTTCAATTAATGGGGGTATGTACAAGAGATGACATGATCGGCAAATCTGCATTTGACTTTATTGCTGAGGAGTACCATGACATTGTGAGAAGCCGAATTACGAGGCTGCAGCAAGGTCTTCCAGTCGGAATGATTGAACAGATTTGGAAGCGGAAAGATGGAAGCAGCATTCATATCGAAGTGAAGTCATCACCTACGATCTATCAAAATCAGCAGGCAGAGCTTTTGCTGTTAGTAGACATCTCATCCCGTAAGAAATTCCAAACCGTTCTTCAAAAAAGCCGGGAGCGGTATCAGCTGCTCATCCAAAACTCCATTGATACGATTGCGGTCATTCATGATCATAAATGGGTGTTTATGAATGAATCAGGCATTAAATTATTTGAAGCCGAGCATTACGATAAATTAATAGGAAAGGATATTTTCCACCAGATCCATTCCTGTGACCAGCAAAAAGTGAAAAAGAGCTTGTCGCGTATTATTGAAAGAGCATCAGATTCCGAGATTGTCACGATGAGCTGTCATACATTTAAACACAAGCTGATTTATACTGAAATGGTGTGTATCCCAACCACATTCTTTGGGGAAACAGCCGTTCAAATTATTTTAAGAGATATATCGGAACGTAAGCAGACAGAAGAGCTCATGCTCCGATCTGAAAAATTATCGATCGCAGGTCAATTGGCAGCTGGCATTGCACATGAAATCAGGAACCCATTGACCGCTATCAAAGGCTTTTTGCAGCTCATTAAACCGAAAACAAAAGATCGCGATCAATATTTCGAGATTGTTTTCTCTGAGCTGAGCCGGATAGAGATTATATTAAGCGAGTTGCTCATGCTGGCAAAACCGCAGCAAACGGCATCGATGCAGACACTTGATTTGAAAAAAATCATCAGCGAAGTCACGGCTCTATTAGAAACACAAGCGAACTTAAATGGTATTTTAATGAACACAAGTGAGATAGAAGAGGATCTCCTGATGAACGGGGATCAAAATCAGCTCAAGCAGGTGTTTATCAATTTAATCAAAAATGCCGTCGAATCCATGCCGGACGGAGGTAAGGTTGACATTACGGCCAAAGCAGAAAGAGATGGGATTCTCGTCACCATTCGTGATGAAGGGGTCGGCATTCCTGAATCGGTCATGAAGCGAATAGGAGAGCCCTTTTTAACGACAAAGGAAAAAGGCACTGGACTTGGCCTCATGGTGACATTTAATATTTTAGAAAATCACAACGGGACGATCCGTGTGGATAGTCATCCCGAAAAGGGCACCGTATTTCACATCATGTTTCCTGCAAAATAAAAACAACGGCATGAGAGCCGTTGTTTCAGTCTGTGAAATGAATTGAACGTTTTTCAAGGACGAATTGTTCTAGGCGGTCAAGTCCTTCTTTCAGTGTTTCAAGTGAATAAGCATAGGACAGACGCACATACCCTTCGCCGAGTGGAGAGAAAGCAGAGCCTGGTACAACAGCAAGTCTTGTACTTTCTAACAGCTCCATACAAAAATCAAAGGAACTCATCCCAAACAATTCAATGGATGGAAAAATATAAAAAGCGCCAGAAGGCTTAATGACCGGAAGCCCCATAGAAATGAGCCGATCATATACATAATCGAGTCTTTTCTTATATTGCTCTCTCATGATGAGTGCATCATCCACACCATTTGTCACAGCTTCAAGTGCCGCCTTTTGTGAGACAGCCGAGGCACAAGACACGTTATATTGATGTACTTTTAATACATGTTTAGCAATTGGAGCTGAAGCAAATAAAAAGCCAATCCTCCAACCGGTCATGCTATGAGATTTAGACAGTCCATTAATCACAATGGTCTGTTCCTTTAAGAAAGAGGCAATTGAATGATGCGGCCGGTCAAATGTCAGCTCGCTATAGATTTCGTCTGATAAAATAAAGATGTCTTTTCCTTCAAGGAGCTGGGCAATCTCTTTCAATTCTTCTTCCGAAAGCGTGACACCAGTTGGATTCGAAGGATAAGGAAGTACAACACACTTTGTCTTTTCCGTTAATGCATCCTCAATCAGTTTGGCATTTAATTTAAAGCCAGCATTCGTTGTGTCGATATGTACGGGCTTCCCGCCGCACATTCGAATGATCGGTTCATAGCCAGGGTAGACAGGTCCAGGTAAAATGACCTCGTCACCCTCTGACAAAATGGTTCGAAACGCAGCATCAATCGCTTGACTTGCACCTGTCGTCACAATGATTTCTGCCTCTGCATCATAATCAAGATTGACTTTCTTCTTGATGTAGTGCTGGATCGCTTGTCTTAGCTCTAGGAAACCAGCATTATGAGTGTACGAGGTGAAATTCTCGTCAATGGCTGCTTTGGCAGCTGTTTTGACATGATGCGGCGTATAAAAATCGGGCTGGCCTATCGTCAAAGAAACGACATCCTCATATGACGATACGAGATTTGAAAATGTTCGAATGCCTGAAATTTCAATATCCTTTACTCTTGGATTCAGCAAATGCTCCATTTCTCATCACCTTAAAAATTTATGTTTTTATCCTATTTTACCATTCACTGCATAAATGTCACCCGCGAAAGGCACTGGATATCATTATCTGTAGTCTATTCTCCTATTCATCACAGCATGAGTGATATATTGAAGAAAGAGCAACATTTATTATAGCGTAACCTCACGAGAAAATACAGGCTGCGGTGAACAGGATTAGAAAACGTCACAACTGTGTAAACTGAAAGAACGTGAGAATCAGGTCATGGGAATTGCTTTCATAGACATACGATCTCCTAAAGGAGGACGATAGATGGAACAATCAGCGAAGACATCGAAAATAGCGTTTCTATCCGTGATAAGTAACACATTGGTTGTCATCTTAAAAATCATTGTAGGTCTGCTCACTGGATCTGTTGCCGTTTTATCAGAAGCCATTCATTCTTTTCTCGATTTAATGGCATCTTTTATTGCATTTATCTCTGTTCGTATTTCAAGAAAGCCAGCAGATTCTAAACATCCTTATGGACATGGAAAAGTCGAAAATATTTCAGGAACGATTGAGACCTTGCTGATTTTCGTTGCTGGCATTTGGATCATATACGAATGTGTTCACAAATTAATGCACCCAGAGCCAGTCAAGCTGCCTGTGCTTGGCATTGTGGTGATGCTGATAGGCGCGCTCATCAATTTTATTGTATCGAAGGTTGTGAACAAAGAGGCGGAGCGAGTGCATTCTGTTGCCATGAAATCGAATGCATTGCACCTGTTAACAGATGTGTATACGTCACTAGGGGTCGCATTCAGTTTATTGCTTGTAGCATTAACCGATTGGTATTTCCTAGATCCGATCATTGGAATGATACTTGCTCTCTTTATTATGCGTGAAGCATTTAAACTCATGAAAGAAGCCTTCCCGCCGCTTGTAGACGCCAGGCTCACACCCGAGGAAGAACAATCGATAGAAGCAATCATTCAAGGATTCAGCCAAGAGTTCATCGAATATCATGATTTTCGAACAAGACGATCCGGTGCAGAGGAATATATTGATTTCCATTTGATTGTAGATGGTAAGACAACGATTGAAGATGTTCACCAATTATGTGATCGAATTGAAGAGAAGATTCAGCAAGAATTTCCGCATGCACAAATCTTTATTCATGTAGAACCTGAAAGTGAAAGAACTTCACAAACGTAAAAAAGGCGATCAACCAACTTAGGTTGTATCGCCTTTTTTTACGCTTCATCTATGAAATGAAATCAATATCCATAAGCAGTATCGTAATCTTCATACCAAGAGATATAAGCTGCGTCATCATTTGACAAATCATGCTTCATGTCCAAAAAATCAGCTTCGCAAATATCTTCAATCACAGTCATTTCGTTGTTCTTTAATAGTACGACAGTTCCCATCATGAACACCTTTCTTTAAAAAATCCTTGACTATTGTACCATGTGAAGAGCGGTTGTCAACAGCAGAATGGAAACAAGACGAAAATATCACAAAATGTTAAAAAATCAGGAGGTAAAAGAACTAGAAGTGCCATGATTTTCACAAATTTTCAGTATTTATTCACATAAAACATTAAGAACAAACTGATCTAAAATATATGTAAAAGTGTACAGCTCCATTGATCTTACTATATTCATAAGATATAATAACGAATGATTATAAGAAATTTATAGAAAACATACATAATAAAGGAGAAATAGGATGGAAACAAACATAACAGAACCACACATTCAAGAAAAGAAGCATCCTGAGCTAGCAGGCGTGGGCTACCGCTTTCTTGCCCACCTTTTGGACGGCGTCATTATCAGTGTTCCTTATGCCTTCATCATGTTTATTTTGTTCACACTCTTTTTTGTCTCAAGCCCAGAGGCAGCATTTATGCTAGAGGATGACAGCTATTACTATTCCACAACCGTCATGACGGATGAAGAATGGGCTGTCATTATGGGACTTATCTTTTTCTACGTAGCATCGATCTTAATCGGTATCGTGTTGACATGGCTTTATTACGCTATTATGGAAGCATCAAAACTGCAAGGAACTCTTGGTAAGATGGCTCTTGGGATCAAAGTGACAAAAGTAACGGGCGAAAAAATAACATTCGGACGAGCAACTGGCCGCTTTTTTGCAAAAGTCTTTTTGTCTCCAATCTTATGTATTGGGTACATCATTGCCTTTTTCACAGAGAAAAAACAAGCGCTTCACGATTTAATTGCAAGTACGATTGTTGTGAAGAAATAAAGAAAAAAAGCACCTCTGCTCAATAGTAAGGGGTGCTTTTTGTATAGATTGCTTGTATGGGAGAGGGAAGCATGACATAAAATAGAATGATAGTGAAAAATCAGGCAGGGAAGGGAGACAAACGATTGAGAACAGGAAAAAAGACCATGCAGAAAAAAGGGGCAGGCTTCGGGTTGTTTTTGACAGCACCCGTTTTGGCCTGGGCATTGTATGACTTTGCAAATACGATATTTTCATCCAATATGATCACCATTTTCTTCCCGTTCTACTTGCAGGAAACGATTGGAGAAAGTGCGAGAATGGATCAGATCGCCAGTACGTTTATTTCTTATGCAAACGCACTAGCCAGCATTTTTCTCGTCATGTTTACACCATTATACGGGGTTCTGATCGATCGTACAGGAAAAAAGAAGCGCTACATCACAGTGTTTACTTTAATATGTATAACTTGTACGTTTTTGATGGGGATCTTTGCTGGAATTGATTTCTCAAGCGAATGGTTTGGGCTGCCTGTCTCCTTATTAGTAGTGGTCACCTTGTTTGTGATCGCAAAATTTTTCTATCACTCGAGCCTAGTGTTTTATGACACCATTCTGCCCGATCTTGGGACAAAGGATGAAATACCGCTTATTTCTGGGTTTGGCATTGCCGTTGGTTATTTAGGGACGCTTGTCGGTCTCTCAGTTTATTTACTTGTCGGCAATGACCAATTTCATGAAGCATTTATTCCGACAGCGCTTTTATTCTTTCTCTTTTTCCTGCCCTTTCTCTTTTTTGTAAAAGACCCTCATCCGCTGCCGCAGCAAGAGAAAAAGGCGTCATTTTTCAGCGGGTATAAAGAAATTATTCGCACGTTTAAAGAGATGAAGCAATTCAAGCCGGCTTTTATCTTTATGATTGCTTTCTTTTTTATGAATGATGCCTTACAGACAGCGATTGCGATGATGGCTGTTTATGCCAAAATCATCATTGGTTTTACCGCTGGGCAATTTATTCTGCTTTATCTGGTGTCGACCATTTCAAGTATCATTGGCTCCTTTCTATTTGGATATATCACAAAGGCGATTGGGGCAAAGCGCTCGATTACAGTCGTGTATGTGATTTTGATCGTGGCCCTGATTTTGGCTGTGACAGCCACAACGGAATGGGTTTTCTGGGTGGCCGGCAGTTTATTCGGAATTTCACTCGGCGCAAGCTGGGGGGCATCACGAATATTGATAATTGAGCTGACACCTAAGGAAAAGAGAGGACAGTTCTTTGGTCTCTTTGCATTCTCAGGGAAGGTGTCTTCCATTATTGGACCCATCATTTATGGCTCAGTCACTCTGCTGTTTGCAGAGCACGGAAATCTCGCAAGCCGCCTTGCACTAGGGTCTTTACTCATTCTTGCGGCGATAGGACTTGTGATTCATCAATTCGTACGAGAGAAAGCGTAAAGAAACGTCAACTTTTTACCTATGCTGCCGATATAAAAAGTACAATCTTATATTGAAGAATAGAGGGATTTCCGTGGCTTTAAACAAACAAGAAATTTTACTTGACTCTGGTACCAATGAATTGGAAATTGTGAAGTTTGAAATTGGTTCAAATCAATTCGGCATTAACGTCATGAAAGTAAGAGAAATCATTCAGCCGGTTGAGGTGACGGTTGTACCGCACTCTCATCAAGATGTAGAAGGGATGATTAGTTTACGAGGCGAGATTTTACCAGTCATCAATCTATTTTCCTTTTTTAATGTCGAGTCAGATCAGTCAGAACAAGAGAAATATATTGTGACTGAATTCAACCAACGGAAATTTGTGTTCCATACAGGAACGGTATCACAAATTCACCGCGTCAGCTGGGAAGAAATTGAAAAGCCAACTGCACTCAATCAAGGGATGGACCGTCATTTAACGGGCATCATTAAGCTTGATGAAAAAATGATTTTCCTTCCAGATTATGAGAAAATCATTTATGATATTGAATCCGCTTCTGGAGTAGAAACGTATCATATGTTTGACGGTGAGAAAGACGAGAGAAGAACAGGGAAGAAGCTTTATGTCGTTGAAGACTCTCCGCTTCTCATGCGTTTATTAACAAATGAATTAACCGAAGCAGGCTATAAAAACATTGTGACCTTTGAAGATGGCAAACAGGCATATGACCACGTCATGGACCTTGTCAGCAAAGGAATCAGTGTGACAGAAGAAATTGATATGATTATTACGGATATTGAAATGCCAAAAATGGATGGTCACCGATTAACGAAACTGTTGAAGGAAAATCCTTTAACGAGTTCCATACCGATTCTCATCTTCTCTTCGTTAATCACTGAAGATTTGCGCCATAAAGGGGAAACAATCGGTGCAGATGATCAAATTAGTAAACCAGAAATTCATCAGCTGATTGAAAAAGTCGATCACTTTATTATCTAAACAAAAAACCACTCGGCATGAGTGGTTTTTTTGTTTAAAAATAACTTTCCCCGAGTCGTTTGAAGACGGGCTTTGTGTAATGTGATTTTTGTTTTGTGGCGGTAGGTTTTTCTTTTAAACCGACATACGTTTGAAGTAGCTGCTTTGCTCGGTTTAATGACATATTCGCTTTCGGATTGCGATATGATTGATTTAAATTTCCTAAGTGTGGCAAAAATTCGAAGTCTTCTTTGGTTGGTGGCAGGTGAAAATAATAATCTCCAATTTCAATCAGCACGTCGGACTGTTGTTGACTATATTTGGGATTGTTAGAGAAATGTAGGCCCACTTTTCTTCCTTTACCTTCTTGCAATAGTTTTTGCAGCGCACGTTTTTTCAAAAGATAAAGAAACTTGGGATTTGGTGCGGTTTTAGCATGGCGGTTAACGGTATAAATGGCTTTTGCGATGTTTTCTGCTGTAGGTTCTATGTCTTTAGTATGAGCATAATCGTCCATTTTTTCTCTCCTTTGTCTTTCGTCTTCCTGTGCTTAGTATAAATTATACGTTTTTATTAGTAAATTGCAAATAGAGTTATTGTAAAAGCGATAGGATTCCCAGCCCTCTTATCTCCAATAGCCATTCAGGAGGGTTCTAAAACGTGGTTGAATATAAAAATGGCAGAATGATCAGCAAAGACACAGCATCTATTCACTGTGATTTTTCTTCTATCTGTTTCAGGTGGAAAGAATGCGGCGCATTTCATTTTCTATATGCTAAAGGTGTTGTATATTCATTCTTTTAAGCATAGTTGAAGCTGCTTTGGTAAGCAATTTCTGTATTGAAGTCCGTTTTTTGAAGCAGGATGAGGCATTGTTGAACTTTCACATAATGAGGAGGTAACTTCTATAAACTTCTTAATTGAAGGATCTGCAGCATTCAGAGCGGCTTAGCTGACCAGCATGAGGGATATCTTGAAGTAGCATCTTTTCGATAATGTTGGCGAATCCATTGCTGACGGTGTCATTGGTGGGCAAAGGAGAAGAGACGTTCATTGCAAGAAGGGCAGAAGAATTGACTGAATGAAATATATATGAAGTGAACTATTAGTTCATGATAACTACCTATTTTAAATAAATGGGTAGTTTCTCAATTTGGATTCATTTTTACATATTGCGTCTGAAACTTTACCATATGCCTGACAACATGTCGAACATATGGTTTAACAACATGGTCTATTTCTTATGACTTGAATAAGCGCAATAGAAGCAACCATTAAAATCAGTTTCATTCGTCATTTGTTTAGCTTCATCAATGGCGCTCTCGCCACTCATGTGCAGACCAATCAATTTACGGCTTGCAGCATCACCTAAAAATGCACAATCTTCTGTATGTACAACATACTGTCCTTGATCATCTTTTGTATGAATAAAATAATAACTTTTTAGCATACCCCTCACCTCCAACCTGACTATCCTACTATAAAACTTCCAAAGATGTAAAGAAATTTTATAAAATTTTTTGCAATTTTATACACGTTCCTGTTTTTTGAAAAAAAAGAAATAAAGGCTATATAATGAAAGGGATTGATAGAATGGATGTAAGAGGTAAAAGTTAAAAGAGAAGAATGGATCGATTGAAGGGCATGTTGACTCCTCTATTGGTTGTTGTTGCTTCAAATAGCTTCAATCAACAGAGTAAATAACGTCGTAGGGCGTTTCAGCTATGAAAAAAAGGACTTCCTTTTAAAGAAAGCCCTTTTTCCTGTTCAATTATTGCGCTCCCTGGCCTTTTAGTTCTCGCTGCACGTCTAAGTCGGCAGCTTCTCTGCTGAACTTCGGCAGTGTAATGAAGTAAAAAAGGAAAACGAGTAAAATAATAACGCCCATTCCGTAATAAATATAAGAAACGTTTGTAATGAGTTTTGGAAATAGTACCGCAATCAAACCTAATGTCATGGATTGAGCAAACATGGTAAGTGGATCAACCCATCCTGACACACGTCCCATCAGACGAGGATGGACGATTCTCGGCAGCCAGCCGCCAATGACAATGTTGACCGGTCCAATACATGTACCAATGACAAATGATGTGACATAAAACAACCATAGTGTATGGGTGGAACCAAGTACAAAAATCAGAATGCCTGCAACCAATATTGGAAGCGACATGAGATATTGCATCTTTACTTTTTTAGCGAGAACAGAGCCCATTAAGCTGCCAACAAGTAGACCGGCACCGATCGCTATTGTAAAGAAGGATGTATGCAGTTCAAAATGGTCCGGTGAAAGGCCATATTTCATTGTAAACATCGGAAGTACAGCAAATGCGCCATTGACTAGACCAAAAACAAAAAAGCCAAAAATTAAAGAAGCCAATAATTTATTTTTTATAATGTAAAGAATGCCTTCTTTAAAATCTTTTAGAGACGTTTTAATGGTCATGCCTCTCCAGCCTGCTTGTCCATTTGGCTGACGTGCTTCAATTGGAATGTTACATGAACGAATCAGGATGCCTGAAACAATAAAACTGATCAAATCAATGGTAATGGCACCGTGAAGTCCAATTGTCTTATACATAATAGCACCGATTCCAACACCAAATACCATGAATAAACTAAACAGCATTTGATTTAAGCCAGCGGCTTTGGCATATTGATCTTTATTTAAAATCGCCTGAACGAGAGAGGCTTCAGCTGGATAGAAGAACTTCGTAATGGCACTTCGTATAAACAAGATCAAGAAAATAAGTGGAAGTGAATTGAAATAAATCACAATGAATAAAACAATCGTCAGCCCAGCTCGTATCCAATCGCAATTCTCTGCGACTTTTTTACGATCAAAACGATCTGCTACTACACCAACCATAAAAAAGACAAAGATCGTTGGAAGTGAATACATGAGCTCTGCTAATGTGGCATAGGCGGGCTGATGACTAAAATGATCGAGCAAATAAAAGGCAAACGCCATATTGCCTACTGTTGTCCCCATTTGCGAAGCAAGTGCTGCAAAAAAGAGACGAACAAAATTTCTGTTTTTAAAAATATCCATAAATACGCTCCTTAACCTGAAGATCCCACTTTATATCATATAAAATTTTAAGCATTCATACAATTGATTTCTCCTACTGGCTAATGGTCACAGGTGTTCCGTTTGGAACGATTGAAGCAAGTTCGATGACATTCTGATTATACATACGAATGCACCCTCTAGACACAGCTTTACCAATTGAAGACGGGTTATTCGTACCGTGGATGCCGTAATGAATTTTCGAGAGGCTCAGCCAATAGGCGCCAAAGGGACCTCCTGGGTTTGGCTGTCTGTTGACAATATAATAAGAACCTGTCGGTGTCATATTTAAAATTCTTCCTGTTGCAATCGGATACGACCGAATAAGCTGTGATCCAGAAAACAATACGAGACGTTTGCTTGAAATCGAAACAGAGATGCGGTAAGGGATCGTATTAGGATCGGGCAGACCAGGAATGATGATGACCTCATTTTGTACAGGCTCTTGACCTTGAAGTGACGGATTTGCAGCCTTTAAGGCATCTGTTGTTGTTCGGAAATCAAGCGCTATAGAATCAAGGGTTTCTCCATTTTTCACCGTATATCGCAGCACCAAAGGACACTCCTTTCACTCAAATAAAAGAAGCCATGATGTCCGTCACTAGATATATATATGGACGGAATCAGGCGAAGGAAGGTTTCTCCTAACATTTGTCATGAGAAAGATCTTTGATTATACATATGCAAAAAGGAGCGGTTTGGCTTCTGTCTAAATGCGAGAGGAGAGGGTGAAAAAGGTTAATTCAGGTTTGGCTAAAAATCGAAGCGGCAGTCTTGTTGTCCCAAGTCCGCGGTTGACATAGATTCGGTGCTGATAACTTCCGTATAAACCTTCCACATATGTATGGCCGTAAGGTGCTGTGAGAATGGGGCCATAGAAAGGAAGCTGCACCTGTCCGCCATGGGTATGTCCAGAAAGCTGCAAGTTAATGGGAGTTGTATTTAACTCCAATGCTGCATCAGGCTCATGTACGAGCAGTAACGTAAATAAATCAGAGGATACTTCCCGCTTAATCAGGTCATAATCCGGCACACTCATCATCAGGTCATCCAATGTAGCAATCTGAATATGCGCCCCTTCTTTTTCTAATTGAAACACATCATTTTTACATATTGTAAAACCGCAAGCTTTCATCGTTTTCTCATAAAGATCAATGCCAAATGGTCCGTAGTCATGATTTCCGCATATCGCGAGCTTACCAAACGAAGCATGGAGCTTGGTCAAATATGCTTTCGCTTTTTCATGCTCTTCAATCGATGCTTGAAAATCAACGAGGTCACCTGTGAACACAATGAGGTCTGGAGACTCAGCGTTGATTTGCTGGACGACGGATTCTAATTCTTTCGCAGGAAATGTATCACTTAAATGAACATCACTAAATTGAGCGATTTTAAACTGGTCAAATGAAGCTGGAAGCTGAGCATCCTGAATGGTCAGTGACACGGTATCGATCATGCGTGGTTCGATGTATCTGGCATATCCGTATCCACATGTTGTAGCTAAAAAACCGAGAATGCTCGCGCCAGCTGCTCCTTTTAAAAACTGTCTCCGAGAAAGTTGCTTCATATAAGACTCCTTTATAAATAAAATTAAGTATAGCATCATATTTGATGAATCTCCCATATGGTGCATCTAGGGTCAATCATGATATGATAGAAAATAATGAATGAATAGTCATTCAAAACCACAGAGGGGGAGAACAAATGACGAAACAAACAGTGATTGTCACAGGGGGATCAAGCGGAATGGGGAAGGCGATGGCTGCCCATTTGGCACACGGAGGCTGGAATGTCGTGATTACTGGAAGAACGGAAGAAACGTTAGAAAAGGCGGCAAATGAAATAAAGCAGAATGGCGGCTCGATCGCTTACTTCCAAATGGATGTGCGAAACCCAGAGGATGCAGATCAAATGGTCAAGTTTGCGGTAGATACATTTGGTGATGTGGACGCTCTGATTAACAATGCTGCAGGAAACTTTTTGGTTCCAGCAGAAAAACTGTCTCCTAACGGCTGGAAGGCTGTCATTGATATTGTATTAAATGGAACATTTTTTTGCAGTCATGCAGTGGGCAATTACTGGATTCGTCAAAAGAAAAGGGGAAGTATGATCAATATGGTGGCTACCTATGCATGGGGTGCGGGTGTAGGTGTGGCGCATTCAGCGGCAGCAAAGGCAGGTGTTTTATCTCTCACTCGAACGCTTGCAGTGGAATGGGGAAAGCAATATCGAATTCGCGTCAATGCCATCGCACCAGGACCAATCGAGAGAACAGGCGGTGCGGATAAACTGTGGGAATCGGAAGAGGCAGCGCAAAGAACATTAGATAGTGTTCCTCTTGGCAGACTGGGCACACCAGAGGAAATTGCAGAGCTTGCGAGCTTTTTATTATCTGAGCAAGCCTCATATATAAATGGAGATTGTATCACGATGGATGGGGGTCAATGGCTTAACCAATCCCCATTTTGAATGACGATGTAAGACCTGCTTTTGATGTGTTATAATCACACAAAGAGAGAAGCAGGTGATGAAAATGGTCGATCCATTGGATATTTTAACGAATATTGAAGATGTTTTCCCGCACTATCAAGCCATATTCAGTGCGGAAGAGCAAAAAGTGATAGGCTATGAAATTTTAGGAAGAATGAAGCTTGAGTCTGAAACAGTTAGCCTAGGCTCCTTCTTTACGGATTCATCTATTCCTGACGAATATAAAGTGGAAGTAGATCATAAAGTACTGACGCAAGCACTCGATCTTTTCACAACAGCAGATGATGATTTGCTCATTTTTATTAATCATGATGCCAATATCCTGATGCTTGATCATGGTGAAAGCTTTTTAGAACTTTTGAAGGAATATGAAGCAAGGGGCATTCAGCTTAATCGGTTTGTTATCGAATTTACAGAGCATACGTTTAGCGGCGATATTGAACAGCTTTACCATACGTTAACGTATTTTCGTACATATGGTATTAAAATCGCCATATCGAATATCGGAAAAGAAAGCAGCAATCTTGACCGGATTGCCTTGCTCTCACCCGATCTATTAAAAATAGATTTACACGCATTAAGGGCATCGGCTCCTTCTCCTTCCTATGAATATGTCTTGTACAGCATTTCATTGCTTGCGAGAAAAATAGGGGCGGCTTTAATTTATGAAGACATTGAAGCAAATTTCCAGCTGCAGTATGCTTGGAGAAATGGCGGCAGATATTTTCAAGGGTTCTATCTTCACGAGCCTGCGGCGGAATTAATCGACCGCAATAAACGAAAAGATCAGCTTCGAGAAGAATTTCAGCAATTTATTGCCCATGAGAAAAAGAAACTTCAAACTGTCTATGAACATTCTGAAACATTTTATAAGCGAATTCATCAAGCGGTCACGACCTTAAAAAAATCATGCAGCACAAATGATGAACTTATACAAAAGCTGGCATTAGAATTAACGGATTGCAGCTTTCGGATTTATATGTGTAATGAAGAAGGCTTTCAAATCACTGGAAATGTTTTTAAAAAAGAAAAAGAATGGCTGTTTCAGCCTGAATATATCGAGAAAAACTGGAGCTGGCGCCCTTATTTCCTAGCGAATATTCTCCAAATGAGAATGAGCGGGAAAGGATTTTTCAGTGATATTTACAGCGATTTAGAAACCGGTGAGAGGATACGTACGTTTTCTTATCCGTTAGAGGGAGACATGTATTTGTTTATAGACCTTCCGTATGCCTATTTATATGAGCAAGATGGATTAATTTAAAAGCAGCCGTTTAGGCTGTTTTTTTAAATAGAAAAAAGAAATAAAAAATGGTTGACAATGAAACTGATAATCATTATCATTTAGTTATAGAGAGAAGCTACTCTCTGTTCCCCAACCCCTCTATCAGATCAAGATCCAAAAAACTTGGCGCTACCCCCGCCAAGTTTTTTTTGTGCTTTTCATCTTCCCCTCATGCATAGGACATCCCAATCCCTCCATACATCTTAAGTGATGATAGTTAGACGGTAGGAGGGAACGTCATGATCAAACGCGACAAGCGGCTGCTGATTGATTTGCCAAGACCAGATCACCCAGATGCAAATGGTGCTGCTGCTGTGCAAGAATTACTCGGCGGAAAATTCGGTGAAATGTCCACATTAAATAATTACATGTTTCAATCCTTAAACTTTAGAGGAAAACGAAAACTCAAACCGTTTTATGACCTCGTATCCAGTATTACGGCTGAAGAATTCGGTCATGTAGAACTTGTGACCACAGCTGTGAATCTTATGATTACAGGGACCACCCATGGCGGAGATCCAGATACGACACCGATGAAAGCGGCTGTCGATAAACGAAATACACAGCATTTTATTCAAACGGCTCAAACAGGCTATCCGTTTGATTCCATGGCAAAACCTTGGACCGGGGAGAATGTGTTCTCAAGCGGCAACCTGATTCTTGACCTCCTTCATAACTTCTTCCTTGAATGCGGAGCTCGTACACACAAAATGCGCGTATATGAAATGACAGATCATCCTACAGCAAGAGAGATGATCGGTTATTTACTCGTCAGGGGCGGAGTGCATGTTGTGGCATATGCAAAGGCGCTTGAGGTAGCCACGGGTGTAGATCTAGGAAAGATGTTGCCGATCCCAAACCTCGACAACAAATACTTTGATTCAGCGAGGAAATTTGAAGACCAAAATGTTCATACAAAACTGTACACATTTAGTGATACGGATTACAAGGACATTAATAAGATTTGGAAAGGCAGCCATCCGATTGATGGAAAGCCGCTCACAGTGATTGAGGGTACGCCTCAAGGAGCACCTGTGCCAGATTATAGAGAATTACCGGAAGAGTTTGCCCCAGGCATTTCCAAAGAGGATTTTGACGAAATTGCCAAACGGCTGATGAGATCTGCGGGTTTATAAAAAACATGGTGCATGAGATCAGAAAAAAGACTCAAACTAAAAAAACAGATTCTTTTTCTTTTTTTGAATTCAAGAGGAAAAATATCATCTGAGAACACTTTATGGTATGATGCTTTGTAGGACTTGTGTATAATCAATACGGGTTCATCTTGAGTTGTTTTTTTGAAAGGAGTCTTTTTTTAGAATGTCACAATTAATGGGTATCATTACAAGGCTGCAAAGTCTTCAAGAGACAGCAGAAGCTGCAAACGAACCGGCACAGCGTTATTTCGAAGTGAACGGTGAGAAAATCTGTAGTGTTAAGTATTTCGAAAAGAATCAAACGTTTGAATTGACTGTTTTTCAACAAGGGGATAAGCCAAATACTTTCCCATTTGACAACATTGATATGATTTCGATTGAGATTTTTGAGCTTCTACAATCCTAAGCTGAATCGTATGAAATGTTTTTTCTAAGGATTCCTTCGTTTATTTGCGGCAATATACATGTGTCATTATTGGCGGTGTACAAATGGAAGATGATCAATCAGCGCATATTTCGGATAAGAGACCATTAAAAAGGAGTTCCTTTCTGTGAGTGATTCTTTTTACTACAATCTTTCTGAAGATTATTTAGCGTTTTCTGATGTCGTCATGAGAATGAAAGACTTTATTCGAAAAGACCCTAGATCCGCCTATGTGTTATCAATTGGTACGGACTCTCAGGTCAATCAAAATGTCACAAGATTTATGACTGCAATTCATCTCCACCGGATTGGCAAAGGGGCTTGGGGCTGCCTCACACAACAAGTGATCAGCAGGCCTGTGCAAAGTCTTAGAGAAAAAATTTCATTAGAGACAGCGTTTAGCCAAAAGGTATGTGCAGACATCCTTGAGGGACCTTTAACAGAACTGATGGATTTGCTTCTTCCGTTTGCTGAGGAAGGGGCAGACCTCCGTTTTGAAGCCCATCTAGATATTGGCAAAAAAGGAAGTACGAAAGAGCTGATCCAGGAAATGACCGGAATGATCACAGCTATGGGAATTGAAGCTAAAATAAAACCCGACTCATACGCAGCATTTTGCTATGCCAATCGATACACAAAATAAATTCCGTCATTTTTCTCCAAACCTTGTCGAAACGTGCGGTTGACGATTCGATTCTAGTTCCTTATTCTAGCTGTATAGAGAGGAAGCAGACATTCAAAAGCCTGCTAATCAATATAAAAGCATATATGAAACAGGGGGCCTGATGTTGGATGAGCGTCATCGAAAATCGTTTTAATGAAGAAGAGAAAAAGCTATTATTAAACGTATTGCTGAATCAGGAATATGCTGTCGAATTATTAAGCAGTGAGATCAATGATATAGAATGTGGAACAAAAAATGTCGATGACAATACGTATAAGCAATTGATCACATTGTATGACAGAGTAAGGTTTGAGAATTAATATTGATTTAACATTCTATTAGATACTCGGGAGCTGAGTATCTTTTTTATGCAGAAAAAATCTTTCGACAAATTTCGTTTTAGTTTATGCTTAATGGTAAAGGGGAATGTATGATTGATGATCGAGAGAAAAGGGGTCGAAGAAACATGATAGAGATAGAACCAACTCAATTGCTTGAGTCAACAATAGCCGAGCATATGATTGATGCAGATAAAGTGGCACATGTTCAAATTGGAAATAACCTTGAGCATGCCTTATTGGTCCTAACAAAAACAGGATATACAGCCATCCCGGTTTTAGATCCTTCTTATCATCTGCATGGGTTAATTGGAACGAATATGATCATGGATAAGATCTTTGGTTTAGAACGAATTGAATTCGAAAAGCTGGACCAACTGAAGGTAGAAGAGGTCATGCTGACTGATATTCCAAGACTTAAAACAACGGACCCTGTGCTAAAAGGCGTTCACGCTGTGACGAATAATGGATTTGTTTGTGTAGAAAATGAGGAGCAAGTCTTTGAAGGAATATTTACACGACGTGTTGTATTAAAGCGCTTAAATGAAGTGATTCATGCCGCGAAAAAATGAGCTGAAGCCCAGCTTATTTTTTTGCCTTCATAAGCTATAATTTATATAATGACCATATGGAATAAGAAAATCTTATAGAGAGAAAGGGGACGCCCATGCAGCTTCAGGAGTTACATATGCTTGTTGTGCTTAGTGAAGAATTGAATATGAGAAAGGCTTCGGAGCGGCTCTTTGTCTCTCAGCCTGCTTTATCCCAAAGATTGCAGACGATCGAAAAGGAGTGGGGAACCAAAATCTTTTTTCGTTCACAGAAAGGGCTCACCGTGACTTCGGCAGGTGAACAGATCATTCAATTTGCAAAAGAGGTGACGGTTGAGCAAGATCGAGTGAGAGAACGAATCGATGAACTTGAAGGGGAAATTCACGGTACACTAAAGCTTGCGGTTGCATCCATTATTGGACAGCACTGGCTGCCGAAAGTGTTAAAGCGGTATGTCGAAAAATATCCAAATGCGAAGGTATCACTTGTGACCGGCTGGAGTAGTGAAATGCTCAAAAGCTTATACGAGGACCACGTGCACATTGGAATTATTCGCGGAAACCCTGATTGGAAGGGAACAAAGGAATATTTGATGACAGATCATTTATATTTAGTCGATTCTGTCATCAAAGACGTGGACGAGTTAATCGAGACAGAACGCCCGTTTATTCAATTTAAAAGTGACAGCACGTATTATCAGGAAATCCAGCACTGGTGGCACCAAAAATTTAAAGTGTCTCCAAAGCAGACGATTCTAGTGGACCAGATTGAGACATGTAAACAAATGGCCTACCACGGCATCGGCTACGCCATTTTGCCTTCAGTCACCTTATATGACCACGAAAAAAGTGTTCATAAAACACCGCTTGTTGACGTGAATGGAGAGCAAATCGGACGTGACACATGGCTGCTAGGCTATGAAGCTTCTTTTCAATTAAAACAGGTGCAAGCATTTGTCGGTGTGGTCAAAGAAATGCTTGAAAGTGATGCGGTGTAAGTACCTTCTTGGAAGAGGAAGGTGCTTTTTTTTATGAAATCATTTGACAATGAAAATCATTATCATTTAAAGTGTACATATAATAATTGAAAATGATTATCATTTAGATGAGGTGACCGATAGATGAAAGCACTAATTGCATTTGCGAGTATGTCTGGTAATACAGAAGATATGGCAGCAATCATAAAGCAAACACTTGAAGGAAAAGGGATAGACACAGAGATGATGGAATTTGATGATACAAGCGCAGAGGACCTTTCTTCATACGATTATTTGTTCATCGGTTCTTATACATGGGGTGATGGTGATTTACCTTATGAAGCTGAGGACTTTTATGAAGAGGTCTCTACGCTTGAACTAAGTGACATCAAAGCAGCTGTGTTCGGATCTGGAGATTACAGCTACCCGAAGTTTTGTGAGGCTGTCCATACATTTCATAACATGCTCAAATCAACCGGGGCATCCGTATTTCCTGAGACATTGAAAATGGAGCTTGCGCCAGATACAGATGAGGATGTGGCGTGCTGTCAGGAATTTGCCACGAGCTTCTTAACTTGGGCCACTTTGTCTGAGAAACGAGTTGAAAATCATGTTTCATAAAGGAGCGACAGCTGTTGCTGCTTCTAAAAATGGTGGATACTTTGTCGCTGTAAAACGTGAAGGTATTTTTCACTACAGTGTGGAGAGCGGGTGGCAGCAGCTCTTTAAGCTCAAGCATAAAATTCATGCCATCAGCTATATCGGACCTTATTTATTCGGTGTTGGTGAAAATGGCACAGTGATTAGATCAGGAGATGAAGGCAATACATGGGCGCTATCATCATTTCCAACAAATGCAGTCGTTTGGTCTATTACAGGACGCAAAGACGGGTTTGTGTGTGCACATGGAAAACATAGTATTTATGTGTCAAATGATTTCGGGATTTCCTGGGAAATTATGAAGCCATTTGCTCATGTGAACCACCCGCCTGTTATTCGTTCTTTATGTGCTGCAGGTGATCACCTTTATATTGGAACACAGATTCATGAGGTTCACGGAGGAATATGGATGTATGACTTGGAGAGTGAGCAGGTTTTCCTCCTAAACAGAGAGGAGCACCGGATGACAGCTTCTATGCTGCTCTGTCAGGAACATCTTCTTGTTTGCGCATTAGGATCAAAAAAAGGAAAAAAGGGGTCTGTTCAAATTTTAGATTTACATACAAATATGCTGCATGATATTCAATCACAGGCCTTTGCTAGAGAGGAATCATTTTTGGATGTGTCAGAGGATAATGGCATTGTATATGTGACCACCTCACAAGATGAACACGGATTTTCTAAAGTGTATCAGCTTGATATTGAGCAAAAAGAGCTCAAATGGTTTGATACGATCAAAGGACACGGTTTTCGTGTAGCCAATCAAAATGAAAACTTTTTCTGTGCTGGTTTATATGAAAGCAAGTTTGTGAGGCCATATGAGGAGCCGGCATTGATTCATTGATAAGGAGGAAGAAAAAGTGACAGAAAAGGTTTTATTGGTGTATGCCACGATGTCTGGGAATACAGAAGCGATGGCAGATTTAATTGAAAAAGGAATAACAGAAGCGGGAGCTAGCGTGGACCGGCATGAAGCGATGGATATTGATGCAGAGCTTCTCAATGATTACACGCACATTATGTTAGGTGCGTACACATGGGGAGATGGTGACCTTCCTGATGATTTTATTGATTTATATGAAGAAATGGAAGAGCTTGATTTAACGGGAAAAGCATTTGCTGTATTCGGTTCTGGGGATACATCTTATGAGCATTTTTGCGGAGCTGTTGACCTAATCGAAGAAAAAGTAAAGGAACTTGGCGGTGACATTGTCTTGCCATCAGTCAAGATTGAGCTGAATCCAGAAGGAGAAGAAGAAGAGAAATTGATTTCTTTTGGCAAACAATTTGTTCATCTTCACCAGCAGGAAGCGGGGTAATCGGTCCCGCTTGTTTTATTTTCCATTGAAGAGTCAACTCTTTCACTTGTCATTAAAACTCTCCTTTGGTACAGTAATGAAGTATAAATTAAGAGGAGGACATACATACATGAAACAAATGGACGCTAATGAAATTATTTCATTTATTCAAAATAGTACAAAATCAACACCTGTGAAAGTCTACATCAAAGGTGATTTAGAAGGTATTAAATTTGGTGAACATGCAAAAACGTTCATCACAGGAAACACTGGAGTTGTTTTCGGTGAGTGGAGCGAAATCCAAGAAGCGCTGGAAACGAACAAAGACAAAATTGAAGATGTTGTCGTGGAAAATGACCGCCGCAACTCTGCAATCCCGATGTTAGATTTAAAGAACATTAAAGCACGTATTGAGCCAGGTGCTATCATTCGTGACCAAGTAGAAATCGGTGATAATGCAGTCATCATGATGGGAGCTTCTATTAATATCGGTTCTGTGATCGGTGAAGGTACGATGATTGACATGAACGTGGTGCTTGGTGGCCGTGCAACAGTAGGTAAGAACTGTCATATCGGTGCTGGGTCTGTTCTTGCAGGTGTCATTGAGCCGCCGTCTGCTAAACCAGTTGTTGTAGAAGATGATGTTGTCATCGGTGCGAACGCTGTTGTTCTAGAAGGTGTGACAATTGGTAAAGGTGCAGTCGTAGCAGCTGGTGCGATCGTTGTGAACGATGTGGAGCCTTACACAGTTGTAGCAGGTACACCTGCAAAGAAAATCAAAGACATTGATGAAAAAACAAAAGGTAAAACGGAAATCAAACAAGAACTGCGTCAGCTTTAATTCACATAATTCGCAGTTGAAGACATAGACGTGGATGATATATATCCACGTCTTATTCGTATAGAGGAAAGGAAGCGAGTTCACTTGTTAAATCGTGAGCAATTAATATCCATTCGAAGAGATTTACACCAAATCCCTGAGCTTGGTTTTAAGGAATTCAAAACACAAGCGTATCTCATCAAGCATCTTGGTGCTTATTCAAAAGATCGAGTTGAGATGGAAACGTGGCGCACTGGGCTTTTTGTTAAAGTAAAGGGAACAAATCCTGAGCGCGTTTTTGCTTATCGTGCAGATATGGACGGCCTCTCTATTCCTGAGGAGACAGGGTATCCATTTCAATCAGTACATGAAGGGAACATGCACGCATGTGGACATGACCTTCATATGACCATCGCACTTGGAATCATTGATCATTTCGTTCATGAGCCAATCAAAGAAGATCTATTATTTATGTTCCAGCCGGCAGAAGAAGGTCCAGGCGGAGCTGAACCGATGCTTACAAGCGATGTGCTGAAAAAGTGGACGCCAGACTTTATTACAGCACTGCATATTGCACCTGAATATCCTGTCGGAACGATAGCCACAAAGCCAGGGCTGCTTTTTGCCAATACGAGTGAGCTTGTGATAGATCTTGAAGGAAAAGGCGGACACGCTGCTTACCCTCATTTAGCGAATGATATGGTTGTGGCTGCGAGTGCACTTGTAAATCAACTGCAATCGGTTATTTCTCGTAATGTGGATCCTCTTGATAGTGCGGTCATTACGATTGGCACAATTACCGGCGGAACGGCTCAAAATATCATTGCCCAGCATGCAAAGCTTGACGGCACTATTCGTACACTTTCACCAGAGTCTATGGATAAGGTGAGAAAGCGAATTGAAGCACTAGCAAAAGGGATTGAAATTGGCTACGAATGCAAGGCAACCGTGCGATACCCTTCATCTTATTACGAAGTGGACAATTCAAAGGATCTGACAGAGGAATTTATGTCATATGTTGCCGGAGAAGGGCTTGCGAATGTGGTTGAATGCAGAGAAGCCATGACAGGAGAAGACTTTGGCTACATGTTGAAAAAATACCCTGGATTCATGTTTTGGTTAGGGGTCGATTCAGAATATGGCCTGCATCATGCAAAACTCATGCCTGATGAAAAAGCGATAGAAACAGCTGTAAACGTAATGACAGCTTATTTCAAAAAGCAAGCAGGTGAATGAATAATCAAGCTGCCTCCTGTACACCTTATGAACAGGAGGTGTTCTTGATTATGACAAGAATTGGTGTAGAACCATCTTTATCCGATGTAGAAGAACTACTGAAGCAAAAAGGGTATGACGTTGTACGCATTCAAAATGAACAGCAAATGGATCAGTGTGACTGCTATGTGGTCACAGGGCTAGATTCAAATGTTCTTGGCATTTCAGACACAACGACAAAAGCATCTGTGATTACTGCGTCAGGTATGACGGCTGATGAAATTTGTCAAGAAGTAGAACAGCGTGTTCAATAAAACAAACAAGAAAAAGAACCGGTAGATTATAATCCCGGTTCTTTTTGCTCTTTTTCTATATCAAGTACTTCTTTCATTTTTTTGCGCAAGATTCGTTCTACCCGCCATTGCTCCATTGTTTCGGTTTTAGCTATGATGCGCAGTACGAGTGAAGAGGAGCCGAACGCCTCCACGCCGACAACTTGAGGTCCTTCGATAATTTGAGGGATTTCTTCCCGTACCTCATCACACGCAGCTTGAAGGGCTGTGATCATTTGATCCACATTCTCTTCTGGAGATAACTCGATATCAACGAGTGCCTGCATCGTCCCTCTTGAATGGTTGCTCACGTTCAATATACTTCGATTTGGGATAAAATGAAGGGTGCCGTCAAAGCTTCGAAGCTGAGTGGTTCTAAGTCCAATTTGTTCTACGATCCCATCAAAGCCAGCAACTGTTATATATTCTCCCACATCGAATTGTTTCTCTAATAATATAAAGAATCCTGTCACAATATCACTCACTAGTCCTTGAGCGCCAAAACCGATCGCAAGCCCCACAACGCCTGCGCCAGCTAGCAAAGCGGTCGGGTTATAATGAAATAAGTCGAGGATCATGACCACTAGAATAAAAATCAATATGTAGGCGAAAATATTTAACGTGAGACTTTGCAGCGTCTGAGCTCTTGATAAAGAGACGTCATGCTTTTCAGAGAATGTGGAATAGGCACGCCTAATCATCTTGTTTCCGATGGCTCTGATGATAAAATAAATCGCAAAAATAACGATTAGTTTTAGCAAAATCATACTGCTATTGAGGATAATGGAAACCCAATCTACTTGTTCAAATGCTTTCATGTTCTTCAAAACCTTTCTATGTATGCTCTAATAGAGAAGCTAATCATTTGTTCCCTTATGCAAGACATGTTAAACTTTTGTTAAGTGGAGCAAGAGATTGTGACAAATCGTTAATTAAATTTATTATTAATTAATATTGACTAAAAACCGCTTAAGTATTATAATTGTAATTGTGAAGTTATTAACTAAATGAGAATTTCAACTTTTGATTCTCATTTTATATACAGCTTAGAAGTCTGTATAAAGATATTATTTTTTGGAGGGATTTACATATGGCAGAGCGTTTTGTAGGAAAACAAGCTCCACGTTTTGAAATGGAAGCAGTACTTGCTAACAAGGAATTTGGTAAAGTGAGTTTAGAGGAAAACATGAAGAATGACAAATGGACAGTTCTTTTCTTCTATCCAATGGATTTCACATTTGTTTGCCCAACTGAAATTACAGCAATGAGCGATCGTTATGATGAGTTCGAAGATTTAGATGCAGAAATCATTGGTGTATCTACTGATACAATCCATACGCATCTAGCTTGGATCAACACAGACCGTAAAGAAAATGGTCTAGGTGAATTGAAATATCCGCTAGCTGCTGACACAAATCACACAGTATCTAGAGAATACGGCGTTTTAATTGAAGAAGAAGGTATTGCACTTCGCGGTCTATTCATTATCAACCCAGAAGGCGAACTTCAATATCAAACAGTATTCCACAACAATATCGGTCGTGATGTAGATGAGACATTACGTGTTCTTCAAGCATTACAAACTGGTGGACTTTGCCCAGCTAACTGGAAGCCTGGTCAAAAAACACTTTAATTGATAGCTGAAGAAACAGGAGGGTCTAACTGATGTTAGACCTTTTTGTTTCGACACATACAATGGATGGAGGCGCTTCAAAATGAAATTACGTCAACCAATGCCAGAACTAACTGGTGCAAAAGAATGGTTAAATGGAGAAGTAACAAAAGAAGATCTAATTGGTGACAAACCAACATTGATTCATTTCTGGTCAGTCAGCTGTCATCTTTGTAAAGAGGCCATGCCTCAAGTCAATCAATTCCGTGATGAATACAAGGATCAACTAAACGTTGTAGCCGTTCATATGCCGCGTTCAGAGGATGACCTAGATCTAGATAAAATCAAAGAGGTTGCGAAAGAGCATGAAATCACGCAGCCAATTTTTGTGGACAGTGATCATCACTTAACAGAAGCCTTTGAAAATGAATATGTACCAGCATATTATGTATTTGATAAAACAGGTGCTCTGCGCCACTTCCAAGCTGGCGGAAGCGGAATGAAAATGCTTGAGAAACGTGTCAATCGAGTGCTTTCTGAGTCTGAAAAGGCTGCAGAATAGGCTTTCCCCCATAAATGGGGGTTTTTTCATGGACAAAAATAGGCGACCTATTGCACGGAATGGACTTTTTATGTACGTGTCCTTCCTAAGAAAAGAGAAATTGAGGGAGTTTATTAAAAAATATTCCTGAAATAAAAAGGTATTAAGACCTATTTACATTTTTGTTTTGAAATGAAAATGTAAAGATTTTAACTTTTTACTATTCAGAACGTTTTTGCACAAAAGAAATTTCAGTTTGGTAAATAACGATGTAAATCAAGTAGTATAAGTGTTTATTCAAATTTTTTACAATATTTTAAAGTTTGTCAAAAGCCTTTAGTGGCAATGAAATGGATGCCGATTGTTCCTCTTTGGCAAAATTTTAGTTGAAAATACCTATCTGATAGCAAACTGTAAAATGATAAAAAAATAGTTGATAAAATTAGTTTTCTAATCTAATATTTACTATAGAATATTTTTTATATGATGAGGGGGAAATCCATTGTTTAATGAGAGGGAAGCGTTACGATTACGATTGGAACAACTAAACGAAGCAGAAGTAAAGGTCATCCGTGAATATCAAATTGAGCGAGATGCGATTTATGCAAAATTAAGAGAATTAGACCGTCAAGGAACAGGTCTAGTGTCAGATACAAAAAAAGAAGTGCGTACAGAAAGAAAGACGGATTCGCTGCCTGTATTAGCTGAACTGGCTGCACAAGAAATGAGAAGCTACCAGCCGCCGGCACAATCAAATCCTGCATCATCTTTAGGAACAGGACAGCTAAACGGTGTACCTGTAGGTATTCCTGAAGGATCTACAAGACGCAGAAGAGGCACAGCCCGCCCTGGTTCAAAGGCAGCTAAGCTTCGTGAAGCTGCGATTAAAACGTTAAAGCGTCATAATGCGGCGATTAAAAGCTCTGAACTTCAAAAAGAGATTGAAAAAGAGAGCGGTCTTGAAATTCCAAATATGACAACGTTTATGCAAAGCTTAATTAAAATGTATCCTGAAGTGAAAAAGCCATATCGCGGACAGTATATTTTAGAAGGCGACATTCAAACAGAAGACGAATAAATAAAAAGAAACTGCTGACGTAAAAGCCAGCAGTTTTTTATTGCGAGAATTACTTTTTTTGGTCAACTGTATAGACAATTTTTCGTTCCTTTGACAGGTGATCACGCTGTTTTTTGAAGCCATCGATCTTCACTGTCATGACCTCTCCATTTCGCTGCACCGCATCGACTTGTGCCTGGAGTATTTGAACTTGTTCGTTCAGCTTTTTCAAGATGGGTTCGATTTCTTCCGTTGTTTGCAGGAAGCTGTCTCGAGAGAATGGCTGTGAATTTGTTTGAGCTGACTGGTCAATATCAGCAAAATGAGATGCGATCCATTCCTCACTTTCTGCTAACTGCTTTTGATAGCTTGTGAGCGTTTCATAAAAAATCGTTTCCTTTGCTTTTTCAATTTGCAGTAATTTCTCTTGTGTTTCATAAAAACGCTCCTGAAGGTGTCTGACGCCTTCCTGTAATAAATGGAGCTCTGCGTTTTTATCACCCAATGTTTGCTGCAGTTTCTCAATCACAGCGGATAAAGTATTTCCTTTTTTCTCCTCTTTTGCAAGCCGTTGATCTTGATCTTGCATCCGTTCATTTAATTGTTGAGAGATTTCTTTATATTTGATCACTTTTAAATGCAGCCGGTGTTTTTCTTCCGTTTCTTTTCTTCTATGAAAGGTTTCCTTTTGCAGCATTTCATGAAGAAGGACTATTTTATGTAATAATTCAGATTTGCTGTAGGAGAGATCCTGTATTTTTGAGGCTGCATCGTCTTGATCAATGGTCATTTCATCCAATTGTTGTTTTAATAGCGTGTAATCCTTTTTCATCTCATGATATTCTTGAGTTAACTTTTTATTTTTAGAATACGTATATGAGGACTGTAAATCAGAGATCATTTGTTGATATTTGGCTGTTTCAGCTTTTAAGTATAAATTCTCTTGAGATAGGTCATGGAATAGGGGAGAAGCATGGCGCCTGTTCATGGATAGACCCTCCTTATTCATGTTACCAATAAAGTATGCGAAATGAGTGCGATTAGAACAACCATATCCAAGGAGGGTGAGAGAATGGATGTAGTGAATGTCATTTTAGCTGGAGGAGCTTCCAGACGTTTTGGAGTGCCAAAGGCAAGCCATATGTATCAAGGAAAACCACTATATGAGTATGTGAAAAAGCAGCTTTTGAAAGGACAGACGGTCATCATCAGCCATCCATCACTTCTGCCCTTTTTTAAAGAAAGAGGTGAACGAAGTGTGTGGTTAGATGATGAACAGGTGCGCGGATGCGGGCCGCTTGCCGGCATGTATACGGCGATGCAAAAGCAAGAAGCAGCATGGTATTTGGTGACGGCATGTGACATGCCCTTCATACGGAGGGAGACCGCCGAAGCATTATCGTCCTATTGCAGCGAGCACGTAGATGCTATCATCCCGCTTGTTCAGGGCAGATTACAGCCTTTATTTGCGCTTTATCACCGCCGCTGTCTGCCGTCCATTGATGCGTGTTTAAAAGAGAATCAATTAGCCATCAAAGAGTTACTTCAAAGGCTTAAGGTGCGCATCGTCCCAGAGGAGGAACTGAACGTAACACCAAATGAATTTCGAAATATCAATAAAAGAAGCGATTTACCTGAAAACGGTATGATATGATACATAAAAATGGTGAGGAGAGAACAGCATTGAATGACCGATATTCAAGACAAATCTTGTTCCCTCCGGTTGGGGATAAGGGTCAGCGTGCGCTTGCTGACAGTCATGTTCTGATCGTTGGAGCCGGTGCACTTGGAACTGCCTCCGCTGAAGGGCTTGTCCGGTCTGGGATCGGCACGTTGACGATTGTTGATCGTGATTATGTAGAGTTTTCAAATTTACAGCGGCAGCAGCTGTACACAGAACATGATGCAAAGGCACATGTGCCAAAAGCAGCTGCGGCAAAAAAACGTCTCCAAGAGATCAATCATGAAGTGATCATACACGCCCTGATTGAAGATGCAGGCGCGAGGCTGTTAAGACCGTTATTTCAGAGCGCAGATATTGTCATTGATGCGACGGATAATTTTGAGACGAGAATGGTGATGAATGATTTATCGCAGGAAACGAAGACGCCGTGGATATATGGCGCTTGTGTGAGCAGCCAGGGGATGTATATGACCATTTTGCCGGATAAAACGCCGTGTTTATCGTGTGTCTTTACAGAACTGCCTGTTGGCGGCTTGACGTGTGATACAGCGGGGATTATTTCTCCAGCAGTTCAAATGGTTTCTGCTTATCAGCAAACAGAGGTGCTAAAATATTTAACAGGACATGAAGATCAAATCGAACGGAAATTTGTCACATTTGATCTTTGGCAGGCGACATCGTTTAAAATGGATTTGTCTCGTACTAAGCAGAAGAATTGCCCATCCTGCGGTGAAGAAAGAACCTATCCTTATTTACATGAGCAGCGTAAAAAAACGACGATTCTTTGCGGACGGGATACAGTTCAAGTTGTATCTAAAGATTTAGCAAATCTATCATTTCAGCATGTGAAAGAGAGGCTGTCATCTATTTGTGAGGTGGAAGTGAATGACTTCTTAATCCATGTCCGCTATGAATCTTATCGTATTGTCTTTTTCAAAGGTGGACGTGCATTAATCCATGGGACGAATGATGAAAAAGCAGCCAATTCATTACTAGCAAGACTGCTAGGGATATAGGAGTGAAGTGTGATGGAAAGACGTCAGCCAATTCCAGTAGAAGAAGCCATTCAGAAAGTCCATCAATATGAAAAGCATGGAGAAGCAGAATGGGTGCCATTAAAAAATAGTCTTGAAAGGTTCATTGCAGAAGATATTTTAGCAGATCATGATGTTCCTGCATTTGATCGTTCCCCGTATGATGGTTTTGCACTTCGGGCAGAAGATACAAAAGAAGCGTCAAGCGAGCATCCGGTTGAATTTGAGGTCATTGACCATATTGGTGCAGGAATGGTCTCAGCAAAAACCATCGGTCCCTTTCAAGCCATCCGTATCATGACAGGAGCAAAAATCCCGGATGGAGCAAATGTCGTCATCATGCTTGAGCTGACTAAGACCTTCGAAAAAGACGGCAAATCATACATGTCACTTAAAAGAACGCTGAAAAAAGGGGACAATATTTCTCGTCAAGGAGAAGAAGTACTTGAAGGAAATGTGATGGTCAAAAAAGGAACCAAAGTAACTCCGGGCGTTACGGCCCTATTGGCGACATTTGGATATGGTGTAGTGCCAGTTGTCAAAAAGCCAGTGATCGGCATCATCTCAACAGGTACAGAGCTTCTTCAAGTGAGTGATGCGATGGTGGACGGTAAGATTAGAAACAGTAATCTTAGTATGGTTTATGCCCAGGTACTTGAGGCCGGGGGAGAGCCGCTAGATTTAGGCGGTGTGTCCGATGATTTTGACAAAAGCTATCATGCAGTCAAAGCAGCCTTAAGCAAGGTAGATTTTTTAATCACAACAGGCGGTGTGTCAGTAGGTGATTTTGACTTTCTCCCTGCGATTTATGAAAAGCTGGGAGCTGAGGTGCTGTTTAATAAAGTGGCCATGAGACCCGGAAGTGTGACGACGGTTGCTGCAATGCCAAATGGTCAACTGCTGTTTGGGCTGTCAGGAAATCCCGCTGCCTGTTTTGTTGGCTTTGAATTATTTGTGAAACCGATCATCTATAAATGGTCTTTGAAGAAACAGCCGTTTCCTGCTTTTGCTGAGGCGAAGCTGACACACGATTTTCCAAAAGCCAATCCGTTCACTCGATTTGTCAGAGCGGCACTACAATTCACGGGCAGTCAGCTCAGTGTGACCCCAACAGGTCTTGATAAATCAAGTGCTGTGACCTCTATTGCAGATGCTAACTGTTTCATCGTGCTGCCCGGAGGAACAAGAGGTTTTAAGGCCGGTGATCAGGTCCATGTTCTGCTGTTTCAGCACGAAGGAGAGGGTTCCCCATGCTGGATGACACATTAAGCATATTACAGGTGGTCGGTTATCAAAATAGCGGCAAGACTACGTTGATTGAAAAGCTCTGTCAGCTGGCTGTACTTGACGGGCTGAAGCTAGGCTGCTTCAAACACCATGGACATGGCGGGAAACCAGATCGTCTTTTGAAAGAAAAAGACACCGATCGATATGTTCAAGCAGGTGCATTTGCCGCTGGCGTGGAAGGAGAGGGTGAATTTCACTTTTCAATGCAGCACATCACGTTAGAGCAGTTGCTCAACATGTGTCAGCATCTTCCATTAGACGCTGTCTTGATAGAAGGGTATAAACAGGCACCATACCGCAAAATCGTTTGTGTAAAGAATGAAGAGGAGCTCATTGATCTTTCAACTCTTTCCAATATACAAGCAGCTATTTATTTTTCTCAAGAGTTTCAATTAATCGAAAATTACTCGTTTCCTGTGTTTTCAGCCTTTGAAAAGGGCGCAGTCACATTTGGTTTTAACTTATTGAAGGGAGGCGGCACTGCTTGAGTGAATTTTTTAAAATAACAAAAACGCCGATTGATGTAAACGAATTGATTCAGCATGTGACAAGGCGAAAGGCAGGGGCCATTACGACGTTTATCGGGACGGTCAGAGAGTGGACAAACGGCAAAAAAACATTGCGTTTAACTTATGAAGCATACATACCAATGGCTGAAAGCATGCTAAGTCAAATTGGACAAGAAATCAAGAAACGGTGGCCTGAAACTGAAGCAGCCATTGTGCACCGGATCGGGACACTTGATATAACGGATATTGCTGTTGTGATAGCCGTTTCATCTCCTCATAGGAAGGCTGCATACGAAGCGAACGAATATGCCATTGAGCGAATTAAGGAAATCGTTCCAATTTGGAAAAAAGAATATTGGGAAGACGGGGAAGCCTGGATAGGTGATCAGCTTGAAACGGTTTCATATCCAGAGGGGAAACCTAGCGATCTTCAACTTGCAAAGAAAGAAGGTGATCAGCTTGATTAGTGTATTATTGTTCGCCGGCCTTGCTGAGAAGGCCGGTAAACAACAAATCATCATTCAAAAAGATCAAACAACGGTTGATGAGATTAAATTAGAATTACAGGAGGTATATGGTGTTGATGCTGCACAAAACGTGATGGTTGCAGTCAACGAACTATATACGAGGGAAAACGCTGAAGTGCGTAGCGGGGACACTGTTGCATTCATTCCTCCTGTAAGCGGTGGATAATAGATATTAGAGGATTTGGTTATGGCCAGCGGCTGTAACCATTTTTTTATGTGTGAAAAGATTGTAGAGGTATTTGGGTGTGATCTTCGTAAATAAAACATCCCCTTCGTGCTTTAGAAATGTGAGGGTCGAGCTGCTGGATCAGATCATACAATTCGCTAATTCGTCTCACATTGAAATCTGTCTGGGCGTGAAGCTGTTCTTTTAATTCTTTTGTACTCACAATGCTTCCCTTTTTCTCTTTAATAATATCTACACATCTAGCAGCGTAGTATATTTTGTCATTAGAGGGTCTGCTTTCTTTCATATCAAGTAATTTGAGCTCATGATAAATCAGTTCTCTTTCCTTTCGAAAGTATTGCCATGCTTCTTGTTCCTTTTCATAAAGTAAAATCAATTGTGTTTTCAATTTTTCTCTTAACATTCACTTGACTCCATTTCCACTATCATTTAACCTACCTCTATTTTACATTATATGAAAAAATAACTTTTGATCAAGTAAAAACCTTATATTTTTCATTTTTTAATATGAAAGTATTGATACTAAAGGCTCATTTGTTCTATAAAAGAAACCAATCATAGTCCTATAAAGCCGGGATTTGTCGAAATTACTAGGATTATTTTAACAAAAAATTGTTGTGTCTAACTAAGACCATCCGAATTCAAAGGAAAAGGATATTTATTCCGAAAGACATGTGGTTTTTTGATAAAATGTTTTTAGGTCAGTAAAACCTCTATTTTTTGATATGAATATGGTCTGGTCATGGTGTCATTTGGAGGATGTCATTCGTGATAATAGAATAATAGATAAATTTTTTCCTCAATGAAAATAAGAAAATCAAATCATCCATCACTTATTGGCAATCTTTTGATAAAATAGAAAGAACAAGAGAGAACATGTGCGTTTGCATACTTGCATGACATAGAGAGGAGACATTTGATGAAAGAAAATATGCAAAAGCCCACGATCATTGGAGTGAGCACAAGACCTTCAGAGCACCTGAAAAGAGTATGGGAAAACCCGGTGGTTTGGTGGCCTTTATCCTGTGTGCTTCTTTTAACAGTGATTGTGACTTATTTGTCAGAGCTAGTGAATGAAGGAATGTGGGCAGATTTAAGCTTGCCGGTATCGGTCGTTTATGTGGTGACGCTAATTGGTCTAATTCTCGGGCTTGTGATTAATGCTGCTATATATAAGTTCATCGTATTTTTAGCAAAGGGTGATGCATCGTTTCAGCAGCTGTTTTCAGCGGTCCTGTTTATTACACCAGTTACGATCATTGGTACGATTATTTCTCATCTGTCCGTCATCCTGTTCCATGTGCCAAAAAACATCACAATCACCTCATTAAATGCACTCATTCAAACTTCTGGTCCATGGCACGGTGTGTTTGCTAATATTGATCTCTTTGTGATCTGGAATCTTGTTTTAACAGGCTTTTTATTGATCAAAGTCGGTCATATATCTCCAAGAATATCTTGGATCATGATAGGAGTCTTTTATGTCATTTCTTTCATTCTTCAATATGTAGGAACCGCAATCAACATATCAGTAAGCTGGGGGTAGAATGTCTTTATGAGAAAGAAAATCATCATCGGATCCATTTTTATTATTGTCATCGGTCTATTTATTGGCTTTAACATTGCGAAAAATCAATCAAAGCCTGCTTCGACAGCAGCTATTAAAACAGTAAAACCCACACAAAAAGAAATCACCACTACGGTAATGACGCCAGGGACACTTTCATTCTCTGAAGAGCAGTTCATTTATGCAGAAGAGGAAAAAGGACACTTGAAGGGGATTTCTGTGAAAGAAGGAGAAAAGGTAAAGGCTGGAACGCCGCTTCTTACATATGAAAATAGGGAGCTGGAGCTTGAAGAGCAGCAGCAAGCTCTTGCGGCTGAATCAAGTACGCTAAAACGCGAACAATTACAAAATAGACTGAGCGAATTAGATGAAAAACAAGCAGGCGACTCAGTCGCCCATCCTAAAAACGAGCGAGACCAGCTCGAATTAGAGCTGAAAGCGGCTGAATTAGAACAAAAACAAGCAGAGATCAGCCAAGAAAAAGTAAAAGCACAAATAGAAGATTTAACCGTACATAGTAAAATTGACGGTACAGTGATTTCCATTGAGCAAGAAGAAGGGGCAGGAAAGCCGGAAGAAAGACAGCCGATCATTCATATTGGCAATGAGAAAAAAATGATTGTGCGAGGATTGATTTCTGAGTATGACGCCATAAAAGTGAAAAAGAAACAAAAAGTAAAGGTTACATCTGATGTCATTCGCGGAAAGAGCTGGCAAGGGGTCGTGAAAAAAGTGGGGGCTGTACCTGCTCAGGCAGCATCCGAAACAACTGCGGGTGATCAAACGGTACAATATCCTGTTGAAATCGAAATAAAGGGAAAAAAACCTGAAGCGAAACCTGGTTTTAAAATGATCATGGAAATTGAAACAGATAAGCGTCAAGCCCAAACGATTCCTGAATCAGCTGTAAAAAAAGAGGATGATGGACAATACGTTTATATTGTCAAAAAGAATGTACTTAAAAAAGTAAAAGTGGTGCTAGGGGAAACGTCAGGTAATGACCTTGAAGTGACAAAAGGTGTCAAGGCAGAGGATCAAATCATTGCTCATCCATCAGATGACATGTATGACGGAATGGAAGTGAATGCTGAATGATTCAGCTTTCAAACGTGACAAAAAGCTATGAGGTCGCCCAAGAAACATTTGATGTATTAAGTGAGATCGATCTTGTCATTGAAAAAGGCGAGTATATGTCCATTATGGGCCCGTCCGGCTCTGGAAAATCGACGTTAATGAATATCATTGGCTGTTTAGACCGACCCACCACAGGACAATATCATTTTCAAGGAAGAGAGCTGTCAGCTGCAAAGGATCAAGAGCTTGCAGTGATTCGAAATCAATTCATTGGATTTGTCTTTCAGCAATTTCACCTGCTGCCGAGGTTAAATGCGAGGCGTAATGTTGAGCTTCCGATGATTTACGCTGGTATCAGTCAAAAGGAAAGAAAAGAACGCGCAGAAATGGCACTTGAAAAGGTTGGTTTGGCAGACCGAATGAAACATATGCCAAGTGAGTTGTCGGGAGGGCAAAAGCAAAGGGTGGCAATTGCTCGTGCAATTGTCAATAAGCCGCAGCTTATCTTAGCAGATGAACCAACAGGTGCTCTTGACTCAAAAACAAGCTTCACAATCATGGAACAGTTTACTAAGCTGAATGAGGAGGGGACAACGATTGTGCTTGTCACCCATGAAGAAGAAATGGCTGCGTATACAAATCGGACGGTCGTTGTAAGAGATGGACGGCTCGTTGAAGATAGATTGACACAAGGGGACGCTATGAATGAAACTCTTTGAAAATATCAAAATAGCGATGAATTCTGTTTTAGCTCATAAATTACGTTCTATTTTAACGATGCTTGGGATTATTATTGGTGTTGGATCGGTCATTGCGGTCGTGGCTATCGGTCAAGGCGGCGAGCAAATGTTAAAAGGGTCGATTTCAGGTCCAAACAATACCATTGATATGACATATACGCCTTCTGACGAAGAGTTAAATGCAAATCCAAACGCTTTATTCGACGCCACATTTACTGAGGAAGACATAAAAAGCATTAAGACAATCAACGGGGTGAATCAGGTTGCCTCTTCGACCGCACAAGGAATGCAGCTGAGATTTCAAGATACGACAGTGGATGCGACAGTTAACGGTATAAATGAAGGGTATACGAATGTCCATTCATTACAAATAGCAGAAGGACAGAATTTAAGAGATGTTGACTTTAGAAGCGGCAGAAGAGCCGCTCTCATCTCTGAAGGCTTACAAAAAGAATTATTTAATGGACAGAAGGCATTGGGCGAAATGATTTGGATGAACGGACAGCCTGTTGAAGTCATCGGTGTTTTAGCAAAACAGAAAGGGATGTTTTCATTTGATATGAACGAAATATTTGTCCCGTTTGCTATGCTCACCTCCACATTTGGGATCAATGAATATGATAAGTTGTCAATTCAAGTCGCACATGCTGATCAAATGAAGGAAGTAGGAAAGAATGCGGCTGCATTATTAAATGAAAATCATCATACAGAAGATGCTTATGAAATGATCAATATGGAAGAAATCGCAGAAGGCATTGGTCAAATCACATCTGTTATGACAACAATCATTGGCTCAATAGCTGGGATTTCTTTGCTTGTCGGCGGTATCGGTGTGATGAATATCATGCTTGTTTCTGTGACAGAGAGGACAAGGGAAATCGGTATCCGAAAGGCGATTGGAGCAACAAGGGCTCAAATACTCGTTCAATTTTTAATTGAATCTGTCGTCTTAACATTGATCGGCGGGTTGATGGGGATCGCACTTGGCTTAGGTGGCGCCGCGCTAGTATCACTAGTTGCCGGCTGGCCGTCCTTAGTATCTTGGCAAGTCATTTGTGGCGGTGTGCTGTTTAGTATGCTTATTGGGATTGTTTTTGGGTTAATTCCTGCGAATAAAGCAGCAAGACTAGATCCTATTGATTCTCTTAGATATGAATAATTCGGAGAAGAACAAAAGCATACAAACAGTGTGAATTCGCCTGTAATCCACCATCAAAAGCTTTTATGCACATCGCATAAAAGCTTTTTTTAGTTCCATTGAATGAAATGAAAAATGATAGAAATGCTAAGATCATGACTTTCATCTTAATGTCACATATTTTTCAGTTTACAAATGGTACATATAAAGGTAAGATGACCATGGTGAAAGATTTTGATAGTTATTGAATGTATTTGATTGTTTTGTATTGATAATGTTGAAAAAAGCGATTACAATAAAGGTGCGCGCAAAATGAATACGTTTTCAAAAGGGGGTGTTTTCATGTTGACACCGGAAAGACATCAACTCATTATCGACTGTTTAGAAGAAAATGATGTCATCAAAATACAGGACTTAACGATTATGACGGATGCTTCTGAATCTACAATTAGAAGAGATTTATCAGCCCTTGAAGAAAAAGGATTTCTTAAAAGAGTCCATGGGGGAGCAGCCAAGATATCAAGTATCCGTCTTGAACCAGATGTATTTGAGAAATCTGCCAAAAACCTTCAAGAAAAGTCATTGGTTGCAGAGGCAGCTGCTTCACTTTTAAAACAAGGCGATTGTATTTATTTAGATGCTGGAACGACCACACAGCAAATGATTGAATATATCGATCCCGATCAAGATATTGTTGTGGTGACAAACGGTGTTATGCACATTGAAGCACTCATGAGAAAAGGCATTTCTTTTTACCTGATAGGCGGATCAGTGAAACATCGAACAGGAGCCATGGTGGGAGCCGCAGCTTTGACAGCGATGGAAAATTACCGTTTTGACAAAAGCTTTGTCGGGACGAACGGCATTCATCCCGAGGCGGGGTTTACAACACCTGATCCAGAGGAAGCGCTCATGAAAAAAAGAGCCATGAAGCAGGCGAAAAAAACCTATATCTTATCAGATGCCTCTAAGTTTGGCGAAATATCGTTTTCAGCCTTTGCTAGTTTACAGGAAGCCACCATTATCACAAACGACGCAAAAGAGGATTCATTCGATAATTACCATGAAAAAACGGTTATAAAGGTAGTGAAAACATGATTTATACAGTTACTTTAAACCCATCAGTTGATTACATCGTACACGTGGAGGATTTCGCAGTCGGCGGTTTGAATCGTTCAACCTATGACAAAAAATATCCAGGTGGAAAAGGGATCAATGTCTCAAGGCTTTTAAAACGTCACGGTGTTGAATCAAAAGCGCTTGGATTCATAGGCGGATTTACAGGAAAATATATTCAAGACTTTTTACAAAACGAACAATTACAAACAGCCTTTCACGAGGTGTCAGAAGATACACGAATTAATGTGAAACTAAAAACAGGTGAAGAAACCGAAATCAACGGACTCGGCCCATCTATTACTGAAGCGCAATTTGAGTCGTTTCTGTCTCAATTTTCTTCATTGACTGAAGGAGATGTCGTTGTCTTAGCTGGCAGCATTCCTTCTTCATTGCCTCATAACACGTATGAACGTATTGCTGAGGTGTGCGAAAAGCAAGGTGTCAGAGTTGTCCTTGATATTTCCGGGGAAGCACTAAAAAAAGCAGCAGGCTTGAAACCGTTCTTAATGAAGCCAAACCATCATGAGCTAGGTGAAATGTTTGAGACGAGCATCTCATCTGCGGAAGAAGCCATTCCTTATGGGAAGAAGCTGTTAGAACAAGGTGCTGAACATGTCATCGTATCAATGGCTGGAGATGGAGCTCTCTTATTCAGTAAGGAAGGGGTTTATCAGTCCAATGTTCCAAAGGGTACGCTTGTTAATTCAGTTGGTGCAGGGGATTCAGTCGTTGCAGGATTTTTAGCCGGCGTTTCGAAAGGCCTTTCGATTGAAGAATCATTTAAGCTTGGCGTCACATCAGGCAGCGCTACAGCATTTTCTGAGGAGCTTGGAACAAAAGAGCTTGTCGACACACTATTACCACAAGTAAAAGTCACACGCATTTAAAGGAGGAGTCATCATGAAAATTACAGAACTACTCACAAAGCAGACAATTAAGCTTCAATTAGACAGCCAGCAGAAAGAAGCAGTCATTGAAGAACTAGTCACTGTTTTAGATACAGCAGGCAAGCTAAATGATAAAGAGGGCTACAAAGAAGCAGTGATCAACCGTGAAAAACAGAGCTCTACTGGTATTGGCGAAGGAATTGCTATCCCTCACGCTAAAACAGCAAGTGTAAAAGAGCCTGCCATTGCATTTGGCCGTTCGACAGCTGGTGTAGATTATGAATCACTGGACGCGCAGCCGAGTCATCTTGTCTTTATGATTGCAGCAACTGAAGGCGCAAACAACACGCACTTAGAAGCACTTTCTCGTTTATCAACACTTCTCATGCGTGAAGAAATCCGAAAGCAGCTTCTTGAAGCGGCTACTGAAGATGAAATCATCGATATCATCAATACGCATGACAAGGACGATGATGAAGAAGAAGAGGAAGTTCAAGAAGAGCCGGCTGTATCAGGTAAACCAGCTAAGATTTTAGCAGTAACAGCTTGCCCAACAGGTATTGCGCATACATTTATGGCAGCAGATGCTTTGAAAGAAAAAGCAAAAGAAATGGGCATTGACATTAAAGTCGAAACAAACGGCTCTGGCGGTATTAAACACGCCCTTACGGCAAAAGAAATCGAAGAAGCACCAGCCATCATTGTGGCAGCGGACAAGCAAGTTGAAATGGAACGCTTTAAAGGCAAACATGTCATTGAAGTACCTGTGACAGCTGGAATCCGCCGTCCTCAGGAATTAATTGAAAAAGCAGTCAATCAAGATGCGCCGATTTATAAAGGCTCAGGCGGCAGTTCTTCAAAAGACGAAAATGAGTCATCTGGCAAAGGTAGAAGTGGTTTCTACAAGCACTTAATGAGTGGTGTAAGCAACATGCTTCCATTTGTTGTCGGGGGCGGTATCCTTGTTGCAATTTCATTTTTCTGGGGAATTAACTCAGCAGATCCTAAGGACCCTTCATTTAATTCATTTGCAGCTGTATTAAAAGGAATTGGCGGAGATAATGCGCTTGCCTTAATCGTTGCTGTTTTAGCCGGATTTATTGCAATGAGTATTGCAGATCGTCCAGGTTTTGCGCCAGGTATGGTCGGTGGATTTATGGCGTCGGCAGCAGGTGCAGGATTCTTAGGCGGACTAATTGCCGGTTTCCTTGCAGGTTATGTCGTTGTGCTACTTAAAAAAGTATTCACATTCGTACCGCAGTCACTCGACGGGATTAAACCGGTTCTGCTGTATCCATTGTTCGGTATTTTCTTCACAGGCATCATCATGCATTACATTGTTAACACACCGGTAAAAATGGTGATGGATGGATTAACTCACTGGCTTGAAACTTTAGGTACTGGAAACCTTGTCTTAATGGGCATTATTTTGGCAGGTATGATGGCGATTGATATGGGGGGCCCAATTAACAAAGCGGCTTACACATTCGGTCTTGCGATGATTGCTGCTGGAAACTATGCACCGCATGCTGCCATTATGGCAGGCGGAATGGTACCACCATTAGGTATTGCACTTGCTACAACAATCTTTAGAAATAAATTCTCAAAACGTGACCGAGAAGCAGGGATTACATGCTACTTCATGGGAGCTGCCTTCATCACTGAAGGGGCGATCCCGTTTGCAGCGGCTGACCCTCTGCGCGTAATTCCTTCAGCTGTCATTGGAGCAGCCGTGGCTGGCGGATTAACGGAATTCTTTAGAGTCACGCTTCCTGCGCCGCACGGCGGACTATTCGTTTTCTGGGTAACAAATCATCCGGTTCTTTATATCATCAGCATCTTAATCGGTGCCGTTGTAACAGCGATTTTACTGGGTATTTTGAAAAAACCAGTCAAACTAGAAGCGTAATTCAGAAGAGAAGCATCGTGAAGAGCGGTGCTTCTTTTTGTTTAATCATGAACAAATTAGGAAAAAATATCTAATTGAATGGTTGTCTTGTGAATTTTTAAATGACATGTGATAAAGTAAAGTTATTCAATTCACGTTTCAAGTCTTTTAGCAGAAAGTCTTAGGAGGAAGCAGTATTTTGAACGAAGAAAACAAACAAAACGAAAATGATATTCAATCTGATGCAAAGCAAGACAAAACAGAGAAGAAAAGTTCACTGTTTGAATGGATCAAAGCCATTTTAATTGCACTTGCGCTCGTCCTGCTCATCCGTACGTTTATATTTGAGCCGTATGTGGTGGAAGGAGAGTCAATGGAACCGACTCTTCATGATGGGGAAAAGCTGTTTGTCAACAAAACCATTAACTATCTAGGTGGTGTCAAACGAGGTGACATCGTGATTATTAATGGAAAAGATGGCCAGAAGATTCATTATGTAAAACGATTGATCGGCCTTCCGGGAGACACGATTGAAATGAAGGATGATACGCTTTACATTAATGGTAAAAAAGTTGATGAGCCTTATTTAAAAGAGAACAAGGCACATGCGAAAGAGTATGAAGTGCATTTAACAGGGGATTTTGGTCCAGTGAAAGTACCGAAAAACGATTACTTTGTGATGGGGGACAACAGACTCAATTCCATGGACAGCAGAAATGGACTTGGACTCATTGAAAAGGATCGGGTTGTCGGGACATCAGAATTTGTTTTCTTCCCATTTGGCGACATTCGGCAAACAAAATAAAAGCACCCTTCTCAGGTGTGTGAGAAAAGTGCTTGAATGGACGACCCTTTAAAAGAAGGGTCGTTTTAATTTGGCGTGAGCACCGTAACAATGATCACAATCGCCAACACAGAAGCGAAGACAGACCCAGTAATGGCTAAAACGGACCGAAACAATCCGACCTTTTGATTTTCTTTCCCTCGCTTTTGTAAAAAGCGTTTCGAAAAGATGTGTACCAGTGTGTAAATAAGCACAAGCCCAATATAAAGGCCAAAATCCCTCGCATTAAAGCCTGTTGCAGATAAATAAATACCCATAAAGAAAATCAATAAACAGTATTCCATAAGTGTAAGTAATCTCAAATCGCACGAACTCCTTCAATAAATCATTCCCATTTATTATACCATAATGGACAAATTGCCTTCGTTCTTAGCGAGAGACGTTTCTATCAAACGTTATTCATGTTATACTTCATAATGATGAATGAGTGATGGAGGATTAATAAATGATTGCAGTAAATAATGTTAGTTTGCGTTTTGCTGATCGTAAACTATTTGAAGAAGTAAATATTAAATTCACTCCTGGCAACTGCTACGGTCTAATTGGTGCCAATGGAGCTGGTAAATCAACGTTTCTAAAGATTCTTTCAGGTGAAATTGAAGCTCAGACGGGCGATGTTCATATGAGCCCTGGTGAGCGTTTAGCGATTTTAAAACAGAACCATTTTGAATACGAAGAATTTGAAGTATTAAAAGTCGTCATGATGGGTCACAAACGTCTATATGATGTGATGCAGGAGAAAGATGCGATCTATATGAAACCTGATTTCTCAGATGAAGACGGGATTCGTGCAGCAGAGCTTGAAGGTGAGTTCGCTGAGTTAAACGGCTGGGAAGCAGAGAGTGAAGCAGCGATCTTATTAAAAGGTCTTGGCATTCCAGAGAGCCTTCAATCGAAGAAAATGTCTGAGCTTGGTGGTTCTGAAAAGGTAAAAGTACTACTAGCCCAAGCTTTATTTGGTAAGCCTGACGTTCTTCTTCTTGATGAGCCAACGAACCACTTGGACTTACAAGCAATCCAGTGGCTGGAAGAGTTCCTCATTAATTTTGAAAATACCGTGATTGTCGTTTCGCATGACCGTCATTTCTTAAACAAAGTATGTACACATATTGCGGACCTAGACTTCGGAAAAATTCAAGTATATGTCGGTAACTATGATTTCTGGTATGAGTCCAGCCAGCTAGCGCTGAAGCTCAGCCAAGATGCGAATAAGAAAAAAGAAGAACAAATTAAGCAGCTTCAAGAGTTCGTTGCCCGGTTCAGTGCGAACGCTTCTAAATCGAAGCAAGCGACCTCAAGAAAGAAATTGCTTGATAAAATCTCTTTAGACGACATTAAGCCATCTTCACGTAAATATCCGTACGTTCATTTTGCGCCAGAGCGCGAAATCGGAAATGATGTCCTTCAAGTAGAAGGTCTATCGAAAACAATTGACGGTGTGAAAGTACTTGATAACGTCAGCTTTATCATGAATCGCGAGGATAAAATTGCGTTCTTAAGCCGTAATGAGCTTGCTGTATCCACTTTATTTAAAATTCTTGCTGGTGAGATGGAGCCAGACAGCGGGACATATAAATGGGGCGTTACAACATCACAAGCCTTTTTCCCGAAAGACAATAGTGAATACTTTGAAGGAAACGATGTCGATCTAGTGGATTGGCTTCGTCAATATTCTCCTAATGATCAAAGCGAAAGCTTCTTACGCGGGTTCTTAGGACGTATGCTTTTCTCTGGGGAAGAAGTAAAGAAAAAAGCAAGCGTCTTATCAGGAGGAGAGAAGGTTCGTTGTATGTTATCGAAAATGATGCTGTCAGGAGCGAATGTTCTTTTGCTGGATGAGCCGACGAACCACTTGGATCTAGAATCCATTACAGCGCTGAATAACGGTTTAATGAGCTTTAAAGGAGCTATGCTCTTCTCATCTCATGACCATCAGTTTGTTGAAACAGTGGCAAACCGTATCATCGAAGTGACGCCAAATGGCATCGTCGATAAACAAACAACATATGATGAGTTCTTATCAGATCAAGACATTCAAAAGAGACTCGATGAGCTTTATGCGTAAATAAGAAAAGACATCCAAAAGTGGATGTCTCAGCGTGTAGACAAACCCTCGCATTCGGTGTCAGTCCTGCGTGCCGGTGCTCACGAATGTCAAATTCGCTCCGCTCCGGTACTCGTCCTTCCTAGACTGCAAAGGTTTTCTATCACGCTGAAAAGAAGACAAAAGGCTAAAATGAAGATCATTTTAGCCCTTTGTCAACAATCTGAGACATCCATAAGTGGATGTCTTTTTTTCGATTAAATCGCCCAGTTTCCATTACGGAAGATCGGTTCGCGTTTCCCGTCTTTTGTAATTCCGTCAATATTCATTTCCTTTGAACCAATCATGAAATCGACGTGTGTAATACTGTTGTTCACACCAGCTGCATCCAATTCTTCACGATTCATCTCTTTTCCGCCTTCGATATTGAACGCATACCCGCTGCCGATGGCAAGGTGATTCGATGCATTTTCATCATAAAGGGTATTGTAATAGAGAATATTCGAGTTTGAGATTGGTGAATCGTCTGGTACGAGAGCAACCTCACCTAGATAATGGGAGCCTTCATCTGTTTCAACGAGCGAAGTTAAAATGTCTTCGCCTTCCTTCGCTTTCACATTGACAATTCGTCCATTTTCAAATGTTAATGTAAATTCATCAATGATATTTCCTGCATAACTGAGCGGTTTTGTGCTTGAGACAGTCCCATTTACACCGTCTTTTTTAGGTACGGTAAAGACTTCTTCTGTCGGCATGTTGGCCATGAAAGAGACGCCGCGCTCACTCACGCTGCCGGCACCTACCCAAATGTGCTGCTCTGGGAGCTCAATCGTTAAATCTGTGCCAGGAGCATCATAATGCAGCTTGTGGTAGTGGCGCTCATTTAGTATTTTGACCTTTTCATTTAGTGACTCATCGTGCTTTTTCCAAGCCTCAACAGGATCTGCTTGATCAGCGCGAGCGACTTTAAAGATTTGATCCCATAATAACGCGACAGCTTCTTCATCTGTATGGTCAGGGAAAATCTTTTTCGCCCATTCTTTTGATGCAGCGCCTACGACCGTCCAAGCAACTTTGTCTGATTGAACGTATTGGCGATATGTATGAAGGGCTGATCCAGCGGCCTTTTGCTGTGCAGCGATTTTTTTCGAATCAATGCCTCGCAGAAGGTCAGGGCTTTCTGACAAGATCGTGATAAAAGCGCCGCCGCGTTTTGCGATGGTTTCCATCATCTGTGCTTCCCATTCTGGGAATTGGTCAAACACATCCTGCGGTGCATGTTCATATTTTAAACGGGCAAGAACACCATCACTCCAGCGGATATGTACGTTTTTCGCCCCGCGCTCATACGCATGTTTCGCGACAAGACGAACAAGGTCTGCAGATTCAGTAGATGCAGATACGACGACTTCTTGTCCTTTTTGAACATTCACACCGACTTCAACAATGGTCTTAGCATATTGATCTAGTTGTTTTTCAAATGAACTCATAAAAACCCTCCTTTAGTCATGTTCATCATATCAGATTTAAGACCGAAAAGGAAAATGGGGAGCATGCTTAAAGCCAAAATAAAAAAGCCGCTTTCGTGCGGCTTTTTTAGCGGTTCAGTTGTTTCACAGGCTGTGCATTAGAAGGGGGCATATGTGAAAACGACAGGCTCATTCCTCCTAAAATAATACCCGTTAAAATGACTGTGACAACGACCCGTTTACCTAAATCAAGCAACATGTTCTTCCTCCTTCACGTTTATCCATTTCTCAAGATATGATCGAAATGATAAAAAAAGAAGTAGAACAAAAAGATTATTTTAATGTTTTTTGCAATTTATGAATGACTTCTAGTGAACGACCTGTTCCGATTGCGACAGATTCAAGTGGATTTGCTGCAATATGAACTGGAACGACAATCTCCTGTGAGAGCCATTCTTGAATCCCATTTAACAAAGCGCCGCCGCCAGTTAAGATCACGCCGCGGTCTACAATGTCACCACTAAGCTCTGGAGGGCTGTCCTCTAATGTGGCACGAATCGCCTCTAAAATATGAAGAAGTGATTCTCGCATGGCACCTTGAATTTCATGAGATTCAAGTGTGATCGTTTTTGGAAGACCTGTCACCAGATCACGTCCACGTACTTCTAATGATTCCGGCTCATGCTCAATGAGACCATAACCAATTTCCATTTTAACCTGCTCGGCTGTCCGCTCGCCGATTAATAGATTATATTTCTTTCGGACAAACGTAATGATATCTTCATCCAGCTGATCTCCGCCAATTCGAATGGAATGACAAGAGACAACGCCGCCAAACGAAATGATGGCAACTTCCGTTGTTCCTCCGCCAATATCGACCACGACGTTTGCAACAGGCTCATCTACCGGGAGATCAGCGCCGATTGCGGCTGCAACAGGTTCTTCAATTAAATGCACGTGCTTTGCACCGCAATTTTTCACAGCATCACTGATGGCACGGCGTTCAACAGCTGTTGAACCAGAAGGTGTACATACTACGACCGTTGGTTTTCTGAAGGTAAACCCGATATTTTTCCCTGCTTTTTTCATGATTTGTTTGAGTAAATCTGTTGTCATATCATAATCAGCGATGACACCGTCTTTCATCGGACGGATCGCCACAATTTTACCAGGTGTTTTCCCAATCATTTCTTTTGCTTCTGCTCCGACTGCAAGTACAGTTTTTGTTTCTGTATCGACTGCCACGACGGACGGTTCATTTAAAATAATCCCCTTATTTTTACTATAAACCAATATGTTAGCTGTTCCTAAATCAATTCCAATTTCGGCATTTTGAAACATGTTTTCACCCAATCTCTATTTTTGCTGTTTTAAACAATTTTACATTTAAAAGTTCAGAGGGTTGATGTCATTTGTGGGGGTTTGTGATGACCTTGAAATGAACTTGTAAAATTCAAGTATCATTTTGACAATCACAATAAATTTTCCCTTTGTTTTTTCTTTTATGAAAAAAATTTTATAGAGGAGAAACCTTTTGAGAATCTCTTACGTCTACGATATATCAATTGGTGCAAAACAGATTGATCTTGAGCTAATGAAAGAAAGAGGGAACGAAATTGAAATCTATCGGAGTCGTAAGAAAAGTAGACGAACTAGGGCGTATTGTGATGCCAATCGAATTAAGAAGAGCACTTGATATTGCTATTAAAGACAGTATGGAATTTTTTATAGATGGGGAGAAAATCGTCTTGAAAAAATACCAGCCAGAGGGCGTTTGCCTCATGACTGGTGAGATTACATCGGAGAACCATGATTATGGAAATGGTCAAATTACATTAAGCGCTGAAGGCGCAGAACTACTGTTAAAAGAGCTGCAAGAAGCTCTTCAGCAGTAATTAAAATAGCCTGCTCTCTTCCTTTGTGCTGAGAACAGGCTGTTTTTTTCTGAAAAAGTTCCTTAAAAATGCCCCATCACCCTCAAAAAATAAGTGGAAAATGGTACAATTGACAAAGAATCTCAGGGCGGCAGGTGGAATCATTTGAACAAAACATATCAAGTGCGGATCGTGTTATCTGTTCTTGCATTTATTTTAATCTTAAGCTGGGATTTCTTTTATTATCTAGGCGGCTATCAAATTAATTGGCCGCTCGATCTAGCCTTTACAGTCTTGGTTTTAACAGGGATCTGGGTTGTCTCAGGCTATGTAGACCGCTTAAATCTACTTGTGTCAGACTTAAATAAGAGAGAAAAAGAAGCACACGAACTGACAGAGCGGCTGAATCGAATCACAGATAACTTGCAAGAAATCGTCTTTGAAACAAACGAGAAAGGTGAAATTATTTTCTTAAATCAAGCATGGACACAAATGACAGGCTATGAGATAGATGAATGTCTAGGCACCATGTACAATCAGTACTTTGATCAAGAGGAGCGCGTGGTCCAGCATTTGTTATCTGTGATCAAGGAACATAAGGATGCGGGGCGGGTAGAACTGCAGCTTCTCCATAAAGAGGGAAAGAAGGTATGGGGAGACGTTCATTACAAGCTCTATTTTGATGAGCATCACCAGTTTACCGGAGGGATTGGGACGGTTGCTGATATTACGAAACAAAAGCAGGCAAAGCTTGAGCTTGAAAGATCCAATCAGCAATTGCAAATGCAGGCGCAAAAGCTGGCTGTTGCTGGACAAATAGCTGCTGGGATCGCCCATGAAGTCAGAAATCCACTGACATCAGTAAATGGCTTTTTGCAGCTGATGAAGACACAATATCCTGAAAGAACCGATTATTTTGACATTATCTTTTCCGAAATTAAACGGATTGATTTTGTTTTAAGTGAGCTGCTTGTATTGGCTAAGCCTCAAGCGGTCCATTTTCAAGAAGTCCAGCTTCATGAGCTCCTAGAACAGGTGATTACCTTATTAAAAACAAATGCAGTTCTTTCAAATATTGATCTCAAACAGCCATTTAAAAAGCAGGATGCCGGTGCTATCCTAGCAGACGCTAATCAAATGAAGCAGCTGTTCATTAATTTAATTAAAAATGCCATTGAGGCAATGCCTGAAGGTGGCAGCATATACATATCTACAGAAAAAGTATTGAATGAATGGAAGATTACCATTCAAGATGAAGGAAAAGGGATGTCTGAAGAGGATATTCAAAAAATATATGATCCTTTCTTTTCCACGAAAAAAGAAGGGACAGGGCTTGGTTTGACCATCTGTGCGACGATTTTAAAAGATCATCACGGAAGAATGGACGTATCCAGTGAGCTTGGAAAAGGCGCAGCTTTTCAAATCTATTTGCCTGTGTGTCAAAAAAGCAGGCAGCAGCAAGTTGAGAGGACGTGATGTCATGACGATGAAAGCTTTATTTGTATATGGGACGCTATTGCTGCATGAAGAGCACCACGAAGCGTATATGAAGGAGAGCAGGCTTTTAGCTAAATCAGCTTGGATGAGTGGAAGGATCTATGATACAGGTCAAGGATACCCAGCGTGCGTTCCTGCAGAAAAAGGCACTGTATACGGAGAATTGTACGAGGTGACCGCTGATGCGTTGAATAAGATAGACGTACTAGAGGAAGGGTATGACAAGCAGGAAATCAATGTCATGACGGATCAAGGTCAGGTAGAGGCCATGACATACACTTTGCCAGAGCAGAAGACATCAGCTCTGAAAGAAATAAAGAGAGGGTGCTGGAAAGCTTATAGACTGTGGCAGCAGAAGCCGTCATCCTTCTATTATTTTGCCTATGGCTCCTGTATGGACGATGCTAGATTTAAGCTGGCAGAAGTCGATCATCACTTCAAACAAATCATTGGCGGCGGTGTACTAAACGGTTTTACCACGAGATTTACATTGGTGAGGCCTGATGGATCAAGGGCTGATATGGTAGAAGACGGCGGCGAAACAGAGGGTGTTTTATATGAGGTTCCTTTTGATGCCATTCGTTATTTGTATAAACGAGAAGGAGTATATGAGGGCACATATCGTCCGGCTTATGTCGATGTCAAAATAGGTGATCAAATTTATGAGGACTGTTTAACCTTTCTTGTGCTTCAAAAGAGCGAAGAAATCGCTCCGCCAGCTCATTATCGCAGTGAAATCGAAAAAGGAGCAGACCTCTACTTAAGTGAAGCGTTCCGCAAAAAAATTCGTTCGCATATGGATTCATTAATCAAACCGTAGTAAAATACATGATAAGTGAAATAAAAGGAGTCTGAACATGAAAAAGGAATATGCAGTCATTGGTCTTGGACGCTTTGGCGGAAGTATTTGCAAGGCGCTGAGCGAAGAAGGACTTGAAGTCATGGCCATGGATATGAATGAAGATCGAGTGAACGAATACGCGAAAATTGCCTCACACGCGGTCATTGGCGATTCGACCGACGAATCCGTTTTAAAAAATCTTGGTATTCGTAATTTTGATCATGTCATCGTTGCAATTGGCGAAAACATTCAGGCAAGTATTTTAACAACGATTATGCTGAAAGAGCTTGGCGTCAAAATGGTCACCGTGAAAGCGCAAAATGACTACCATGAAAAGGTGCTCAACAAAATTGGAGCGGATCGCATCGTTCATCCAGAGCGAGATATGGGCAGACGGATTGCACATAAAATTATTTCAAATAACGTGCTCGATTACCTCGAGCTGTCAGATGAGTACAGCCTGATTGAGATTGTTGCAAACAACAGGCTTGCGGGGCATTCTCTTTTAGATCTTGATATTCGGGCAAGATACGGCATCAACATTGTGGCGATTAAGCGCGGAAAAGAAGTCATCGTTTCCCCTCTGGCAGATGAAATGATTCAAAAAGAAGATATCCTCATTGTCATAGGGGCAGTAGCCGATATAGGACGCTTTGAAAAACGAGAAATGCAGAACGATTATTAAACACTCCGATGACGGGGTGTTTTTTTATATGAATGTGTACATGACAGGTGGACATTGAGAAGGAAATAGACACTGAAAAGGGTTGCTTTGTTCATGTATAACCTCAAAAATGAGTCATCATATTTTTCGTGCAATTATCACTATTCAGAAATAAAAAACAGTGTTTTGATATGGTTGATTTTCTCTAAATGTCATTGACTGGGCAAACAGATTCGTTTACGATAAGAAAAATTATATTGTTTACTTGGAGGAGGCAGTGTCGTTGGATAAGGAGCTTTTCAGACATCAAATTGAGGTAGCAGCAAAGAGAAAAAAAGCAGCCCTCGTGATTAAACATGCGAAAGTCATGGATGTGTTTAACCAGGAATGGATAGACGCTGATGTCGCTGTTGAAAATGGACAAATAGTCGGGATAGGGGAGTACGAGGGAGAACAGGAGCTGGATGCAGCAGGTCAAATGCTTGTACCTGGTTTTATTGATGGCCACGTTCATATCGAGTCTTCTATGGTTACCCCTGCTGAATTCTCCAAAGCTGTCGTTCCGCGCGGTGTGACAACTGTCGTAACAGACCCGCATGAAATCGCCAATGTGTCAGGTATAACAGGCATCCGTTTTATGCTTGAAGAAGCGAGAAAAGCTGCCTTACATATTTATTTCATGCTGCCATCCTGTGTACCGGCAGTCAGTTTTGAACGATCAGGTGCTACATTAAAAGCGAAAGATTTAAAGCCCCTTTATCAAGAGAAGGAAGTGCTTGGTCTTGCTGAGGTGATGGACTATGTCGGTGTGGAGCAGGCAGAAGAAGATATGCTTCAAAAGCTGCTTGATGCTCAAAACGAGAATAAACTGATTGATGGCCATCTAGCAGGCTTAACAGACCGATTAATAAACGTTTACCGCACGGCCAATGTCCAAACAGACCATGAGGTGACAACAGCACAGGAAGCCCTTGAACGTGTAAAACGAGGTATGTATGTCATGCTGAGAGAGGGATCTGTTGCCAAAAACGTGAAAAACGTTTTACCTGCTGTGAATGAGAAGAATGCGAGACGTTTTTTCTTTTGTACAGATGATAAACATTTAGATGATTTAATGGCGCAGGGAAGTATTGATGAGCAAGTACGGATGTCCATAAAAGCAGGCTTAGATCCATTTTTAGCCTATCAAATGGGAAGCTTAAATGCCGCAGAGTGTTTTGGTCTTAAAACAAAGGGAGCCATTGCACCAGGCTATGATGCTGATTTTATGCTCGTCTCAGACCTTCATCATGTAGACATCTCAAGCGTATTTATTGCGGGAGAATTGGTTGCGCAGCATGGAGAGTACAAACCGAGTGTCGAAAAGATCGCACCGAGCCCAGCATTATTACAATCTGTTCATGCAATAGACGTTCAAGAGCAAGATATTGCACTGCCTATCACAGACGATCAAAAAATGAATGTCATCCGTATTATTCCGAATCAGCTTGAAACAAAGTTAGAACAAGTCACTCCTTCAGAAACGAACGGACAATTTACTAGTGATACAGACAGAGATGTATTAAAAATGGTGCTTGTCGAACGTCATCAAGGTTTATCTGAAATGGGGGTAGGGATTGTCAGCGGCTTCGGCATCAAACAGGGTGCGGTTGCAACAACGGTTGCACATGATTCACATAACTTAATTGCAGTTGGCACAAATGATGCCGATATTATTAAAGCGATTGAGGCGTTAAAAGAAGCAGGCGGCGGTTTGACCGTTGTCAAAGAAGGCCAGTCTCTTCATACGCTGCCATTACCGATCTCTGGTTTATTGTCAGATCAGCCGGCACATCTCGTCAATGAAAGCCTCCATGAACTCCATGAAGCACTAAAAGAAACTGGTTTTTCCTTAGACTTTAATCCGTTTTTGACGCTGTCCTTCTTGGCACTTCCAGTCATTCCTGATGTGAAAATGACGACAAAGGGATTGTTTGATGTCAGAAGCTTTCAGCACCTCCCAATTCAATCATAAAAGAATGAGAAACTGCATGTATACCTTGTAATATGTGCGGTTTTTTTCAATGCTTGATGAAAAAAGAGACACAGCCAGTCGGCTCGTGTCTCTTTTTGTTATTACACTTCCATAATAATCGGTAAGATCATTGGGCGGCGTCTTGTTTTTTCATAAAGGAAAGGTGCAAGTGTGTCCGTAATTTCGTTCTTAATTTCCGACCACTGAGTTGTCTTACGTTCCATTACTTTTTCAAGATGCTTTGAAATCAAATCTTGTGCGTCGTTAATGAGGTCTCCAGATTCTCTCATGTAGACAAAGCCTCTTGAGATGAGATCAGGACCAGCAGAGATTTTGAATTCTTTCATGTCCATGCTGACGACCACAATGACAAGACCTTCTTCTGAAAGAATGCGGCGGTCTCTTAAGACGATATTCCCGATATCGCCAATTCCGCTTCCGTCTATATACACGTTACCTGATGGGATTTTGCCAGCGACACTTGCTTCGTCACCTTTTAGTGCAAGAACTTCACCGTTATCCATGATAAAGCAGTTTTCCTCAGGAATTCCGCAATCATTCGCAAGCTTAATATGCGTTTTTTGCATGCGGTATTCACCGTGAATCGGCATAAAGAATTTTGGTTTAATTAAACGGAGCATCAGCTTTTGTTCCTCTTGTCCGCCGTGACCAGATGTATGAATATTATTGAGTGAGCCATGAATGACCTCAGCGCCAGCACGATAAAGCTGGTTAATGGTGCGGCTTACGCTAATATTGTTACCCGGAATCGGTGAAGATGAGAAGACAACAGTGTCTCCAGGATTAATCGAAATCTGGCGGTGAGTGCCGTTTGCAATACGTGAAAGAGCAGCCATCGGTTCACCTTGGCTCCCAGTACAAAGAATGGTCACTTTGTTTGCTGGTAGACGGTTGATTTCATTATGTTCAATAAACGTGTTTTTCGGACATTTAATGTAGCCAAGATCTTGTCCAATATCAATGGCAGACTCCATACTGCGTCCAAACACAGCAACTTTTCGGCCGTTGGCAACAGCGGACTCAATGACTTGCTGAAGTCTGTGAATGTTTGAAGCAAACGTAGCAAAGATGATACGTCCGTCGACTTTTCTAAAGATGTCATCAATGCTTTCGCCTACGCGTCTTTCAGACATCGTAAATTCTGGAATTTCACTGTTTGTACTATCGGATAAAAGACATAGAACGCCTTCTTTCCCGATTTCAGCCATTTTTGTTAAGTTGGCAGGCTCGCCAACAGGCGTAAAGTCAAACTTGAAATCACCTGTATGTACGATGTTACCAGGAGGTGTCTTCACGACAATTCCATAAGAATCTGGAATACTGTGTGTTGTTCTAAAGAAAGACACAGCTGTTTTTCTAAATTTAATGGTATCTTCTTCTTCAAAAATGTGAAGTTTTGTTTGTCTCAAGAGGCCGTGCTCTTCCAATTTATTACGAAGTAGGCCGATTGCGAGTTTGCCGCCGTAAACTGGAATATTCACTTGCTTGAGAAGGTAAGGGATACCGCCGATGTGGTCTTCATGTCCGTGAGTGATGAAAAGACCTTTGATTTTATCTTCGTTTTTAACTAAGTACGTATAGTCAGGGATGACGTAGTCAATTCCAAGAAGCTCATCTTCAGGGAACTTAATACCAGCATCAATTAAAATGATTTCATCTTGAAATTGAACGCCATACGTGTTTTTACCGATCTCGCCTAAACCGCCGAGCGCAAAAACTGCCGCCTGATCGTTTTTAACAAATTTCATTCCTCTCATAGCTCCAATACTTTAAAATTTTCACTTTCTCGTTCATAGTCTAAAAAAGCACCGTCTACAGGCTGAATGAATTCAATGTTGTAGCTATGTTTTTTCAACTTATCGCGTACGTCTCTTTCAGAAACCGCTTCAACGTATAGTGAATCTGTGTGTTCTCTTACAGGTACCTCAGTAGTACTTGCCTGAAAAAATACCTTATATATCATCCAAATCTCTCCTTAAATACCGTATGTTACACTCGCTAATTCTATTATATTAAAAAAACGCGCATAAGAAAAGTCTCTGAGAAAAAAGGACCTTCGGCAAATGTGCGGAAGATCCTTTTAAGCGATCGATTTTTTACGAAGCATGTCCTTCCATTGTCTTCTAATTTTCTTGCGCAGACGACGAAGCATCACAGGTCGCCTCCTTTCGGTTTGAAGTCAGATTAGACCATGTATTCCGTTCTCTCTTTATACTTGTATTATATGACGATTCCATTGAATGTTACATGGTTATATGTGGGAAATAGGCGTTTTCATAGGAAGTGGTTTCGAAAGAGGAAATCTTTCTGTATGATGAAAGGGAGTGGGTATACATAACAAGAGACAGGAGACGGGATATGAATAAAAAAGTCATCTTCTTTGATATCGACGGTACTTTATATGATCATGATAAAAAAATACCTGAATCAACGAAGCGAGCGGTTCGCTTATTAAAAGAAAAAGGCCATCATCTCTTTATTGCATCTGGGCGTTCGCCTTTTTTGATTCAGCCTATTTTAGAGGAATTAGGGCTTGACTCCTTTATTGCTTATAACGGTCAGTATGTCATGTATGAGGGAGAGGTCATTTACGGCAATCCGCTGAAACTGGAGCTGATGGAGCAAATTTATGAAACGGCGGATCGTCATGATCATCCGCTTGTTTTTATGGGGGAAAAAACGATGAAGGCTTCTGTGCCAAATCATCCGTTTATCCATGAGGGGATTGGGACTTTAAAAACAGAGCATCCTGAGCATGATTTGTCTTACTTTAAAGAAAACGAGATTTTTCAAATGCTGTTATTCTGTAAGGCTGAAGAGGAAGTCCAATACGAGGCGTTCCGCGAAGAAATTGATCTTGTCAGATGGCACGAGCTGTCAACAGATGTCCTGCCAAAAGGCGGGTCGAAGGCTGAAGGCATTAAACGAGTCATCGAAAGGCTGCCTTACGATCAAAAGGATACCATTGCCTTTGGAGACGGTCTGAACGATCGAGAGATGATTTCATTTGCTGGAACTGGCGTTGCCATGGGAAATGCTGTGAATGAATTAAAAGATTTGGCTGATTTTGTGACAAAGCCAGTAGATGAAGACGGCATATTCCATGCAGTGACTCATCTTGGCCTCATTGAAGAGTAAAAAAAGAAGACCCTTAGGCTAATGGGTCTTCTTTTTATTTTATGATCTGCCGATCGCAACAGAGTTGTCTGGCTCAGCGAAGGGCTGATCCTTTTGAATATGATCATAAAACATAATGCCGTTTAAATGGTCGATTTCATGCTGAAAAACAATGGCCGGGAACCCTTTTAGGCGAATATCAATGTCTTCTCCTTCAAGCGTTGTGGCCTTCACCCTGATTTTTTGATATCGAGGGACAAATCCAGGAATGGCTTCATCAACAGATAAGCAGCCTTCACCAGTAGCTAAATAAGCTCTTTTGACCGAGTGACTGACAATGCGCGGGTTGAAAAGGGCATAGCTGTATTCCTCTCCATCTTCGTCCTCACAGTGAACAGCGATCATCCGTTTACTGATATTAATTTGCGGAGCTGCTAGTCCAACGCCGGGTCTGAGTCCATACTTTTCAGCCATGTCAGCATCCTGACTATTTTTGACGAATTCAATCATGTCAGCTAATTGCTGTTTTTCCTCTTCTGTCGGCGGGAGCTCGACCGCTTCAGCTGTTTGTCTTAAGACGGGATGTCCGTCCCGTACGATATCTTCCATGGTAATCACAAATCTTCACTCCTATTTCCTTTGTATGTAAAGTATATAAAATGATACACAACATATGCAATGAAATAAAGAAGACCGGTCCTATGAGACCGGTCAGAGGCTTAAACAGCCATTAGCAGCAGCCGCCACCGCCGCCGCCTAAGAATGCTGCGCCAACGATGATTAATAGGATGAAAAGGACAACGATTAAAGCGAATGTCCGTCCTCCGCCGTATCCGTAGCCACCGCCATAACTTGGGTAACAACAGCCACCGCCATATCCACCACCGTGTCCATACCCGTAACCGCCGTATCCACCATACATACTTCCATGACTATAATTAGACATACTTTTGACCTCCTTTGGAAATACACTCGGCCTCTCATAAGTGAAGGCGAAGCGTGTAATATAAACTATGTATGAATGCACTATTTGTATAGTCATGCGCCTATCACTTGAAAAAAATCTTCTCCGGCTCATCAGGATGACCTCTTTCCTTGTCACAAGCGCCTATAAAAATTATAGTGGTATGTGGAGATGTAAAGGGGGAACCTTGTGATGAGACAGATGAGAAGAAGCATGAAAGCATGTGCTGCTTTAGCGGGGATATGTACCCTTTTGCTGGCGGGATGCGGAGGTCAAAGTCCATTTCATGACATGCAAGATGCGATGACGAAAATGAGCGAAAAAGAGGCATCCTTTGAAAAAGAGCAAGGTACACTGCAAAGCTATGAGAAAAAAGAGCAGCAGCTCTATACAAAAATGATCCAAACCACAAAAGATCATACAAAAACAGTGTCAAGCCTTTCTGATCAGGCGTTAGCATCTGCAGCGAAACGAAAAGAACATTTAAAAACAGAAAAAGCCAGCATGGATGAATCGAAAAAAGAATTGAAAACGGTAAAGGAATCTGCCGGACGTATAAAAGATACGGATTTAAAAGAAAAAGCAGATGAAACGGTCAAATCGCTTGAGAAAAGATATGCGTCGTATGACCAGCTTTACAAGGAATATCAAAAGGCGCTGAAACAAGATCAGCATTTGTATCAATCTTTAAAGAAGAAGGACTTAGGATATGAAGAGTTGAAATCCAAGCTGAAGACGGTGAACCGTTCTTATAGCAAAGTCAGAAAAGAAGGTAAGAAGTTCAATCAATATACAAAGCAATTGAATGAGGATAAACAGGCTTTGTATAAAGCGGCAGATCAAGAATCCCAAAAGAGCTGAAAAAACAGCTCTTTTTTTATTTTTCGACAAAAACAAACATTTTCTATTGTAGTACAGTAGTACAATCTATACTAGTACAGTTCGAGGTGTTTGTTAAACAGATTGATACAGCTCACTATAAAAAGTAAAGCGAATACATTTATTTAAATAAAGCCGTTAAATCAATTGACGGACTATTTTTCTTGTTGTAAACTAGTCCTTGTTAACAGAAGTTGTATTAGTTTTTTGTGAACTATCGTTAATACAGTTAGAAGAACTCAAAAACGAGCGATCATCTAATGTTTCGACAACGATCCTAGTGGCTATTAAATACAGGAGTCATATGTGTATTTTGGGTTATCCTATATCTGTATGTATAAATGGATTCACGACAAATTGACTGTTAAAAGAAAGGAAGAGGTGACTTTAGAATGGCTGCAAAAACAAAAAAAGCAATTGTTGATAGCAAAAAGCAATTTGATGCCATCAAAAAGCAGTTTGAAACGTTTCAAATTTTAAACGAAAAAGGCGAAGTCGTAAACGAAGCGGCAATGCCGGATCTCTCAGATGACCAATTAAAAGAATTAATGCGCCGTATGGTGTTTACACGTGTATTAGATCAACGTTCAATTTCATTGAACCGTCAAGGACGTCTTGGCTTCTATGCGCCAACAGCTGGACAAGAGGCTTCTCAGCTTGCAACTCACTTTGCACTTGAGAAAGAAGATTTCATTCTTCCAGGATATCGTGATGTACCACAATTAATCTGGCATGGCCTTCCATTAACAAAAGCGTTCTTGTTCTCTCGTGGACACTTTGTTGGTAACCAAATGCCTGAAGATGTGAATGCACTTTCTCCACAAATCATTATCGGTGCACAAATCATTCAAGCTGCTGGTGTAGCTCTTGGTTTGAAAAAGCGCGGTAAAAATGCTGTTGCAATCACTTACACTGGTGATGGCGGAGCTTCACAAGGTGATTTCTACGAAGGTATCAACTTTGCAGGGGCTTACAAAGCGCCAGCGATTTTTGTTGTCCAAAACAACAGATATGCGATCTCTACACCTGTTGAGAAGCAATCTGCTGCACAAACAATTGCACAAAAAGCAGCTGCAGCTGGTATCGTAGGCGTACAAGTTGACGGTATGGATGCATTAGCTGTATATGCAGCAACTGCTGAAGCTCGTGAGCGTGCTGTAAATGGCGAAGGTCCAACATTAATCGAAACTCTTACATTCCGTTACGGCCCACATACAATGGCTGGTGACGATCCAACAAGATATCGTACAAAAGAAGATGAAAATGAGTGGGAGCAAAAAGATCCATTGGTACGCTACCGCAGATTCTTGGAAAACAAAGGCCTATGGTCTGAAGAAGAAGAGAATAAAGTCATCGAAGATGCAAAAGAACAAATCAAACAAGCGATCAAAGAAGCTGACGAACAGCCTAAGCAAAAAGTCACTGACTTGATTGAAAACATGTACGATGTGAAACCATTCAACTTAGTTGAACAGCTTGAAATTTACAAACAGAAGGAGTCGAAGTAAGCCATGGCGCAAATGACAATGATTCAAGCGATCACTGATGCGTTACGCACAGAACTGAAAAATGACGAAAACGTTCTCGTTTTCGGAGAAGACGTTGGTAAAAACGGCGGCGTATTCCGTGCGACTGAAGGATTGCAAAAAGAGTTTGGTGAGGATCGTGTATTCGATACTCCACTTGCTGAATCTGGTATTGGCGGTCTTGCAATTGGCCTTGGACTACAAGAATTCCGCCCAGTAATGGAAATTCAATTCTTCGGATTCGTTTACGAAGTATTAGATTCTGTTTCTGGACAAATGGCTCGTATGCGTTACCGTTCTGGCGGACGCTGGCATTCTCCAGTGACAATCCGTTCTCCATTCGGTGGAGGGGTTCATACTCCTGAGCTTCATGCTGACAGCTTAGAAGGTCTTATCGCACAACAGCCTGGTATCAAGGTTGTCATTCCTTCAACACCTTACGATGCAAAAGGACTATTAATTTCTGCAATCCGCGACAACGATCCGGTTGTGTTCCTTGAGCATATGAAACTTTATCGCTCTTTCCGTCAGGAAGTTCCTGAAGAAGAGTACACAATTGAAATCGGTAAAGCTGACGTGAAACGTGAAGGTTCTGACCTTTCAATCATCACTTATGGTGCAATGGTTCACGAATCACTTAAAGCTGCTGAAGAACTTGAAAAAGAAGGCGTTTCTGCTGAAGTGATCGACCTTCGTACAGTATGCCCGCTTGATATTGAAACAATCATCGCTTCTGTTGAAAAAACAGGTCGTGCGATCGTTGTTCAAGAAGCACAAAAACAAGCTGGTATTGCTGCAAACGTAGTAGCTGAAATCAATGACAGAGCAATCCTTAGCCTAGAAGCACCAGTACTTCGTGTAGCTGCACCTGATACTGTATTTGCTTTCTCTCAAGCTGAGAGCGTATGGCTTCCAAACCATAAAGACGTGCTTGAAACAGCTAAGAAAGTTCTTGAATTTTAATTAAATGACAGAGGGGAAAAGAATTTATTTCTCTTCCCCTTTATCAATTACATGACCGTGTAAATATACACAACAAGGATTCAACAAAATCTAGGAGGCGAAAAACAGTGGCATTTGAATTTAAACTTCCGGACATCGGAGAAGGTATCCACGAAGGTGAGATCGTTAAGTGGTTTGTAAAACCAAACGACGAAATCAATGAAGATGACGTTTTAGCAGAGGTACAAAACGATAAAGCAGTTGTAGAAATTCCTTCACCTGTTAAAGGAAAAGTATTAGAATTAAAAGTTGAAGAGGGAATAGTTGCAACTGTAGGACAAACAATCATTACGTTTGATGCACCTGGTTACGAAAATCTTCAATTTAAAGGCAGCGAAGAAGAAGGCGAAGCAAAAACTGAAGCTCAAGTACAAGGTACTGCTGAAGCTGGTAACGAGCCAGAGAAGAAAGAAGTGGCACAAGAAGAAGCGGCAGCAGCAACTGGTGCAGGCGCACAAGAGCAAGTAGATGCTGATCCAAACAAACGCGTCATCGCTATGCCATCTGTACGTAAATATGCTCGCGAAAAAGGCGTTGAAATTTACAAAGTTGCAGGTTCTGGTAAAAACGGCCGTGTGTTAAAAGAAGATATCGACAGCTTCGTTAATGGTGGTTCTGCAGCTCAAGAAGCAGCACCTCAAGCAGCTGAAAGTGCGAAAGAAGAAGCAGCTCCAAAAGCGGCAGCAGCTCCAGTTCTTGAAGGAGAATTCCCAGAAACTCGCGAGAAAATGAGCGGCATCCGCAAAGCGATCGCGAAAGCAATGGTGAACTCTAAGCATACAGCTCCTCACGTAACATTAATGGATGAAGTTGATGTAACGAACCTTGTTGCACATCGTAAACAATTCAAACAAGTTGCAGCTGATCAAGGAATCAAGTTAACTTACTTGCCTTACGTTGTAAAAGCTCTAACTTCTGCTTTGAAAAAGTACCCAGTACTTAACACTTCTATCGATGATAAAACAGATGAAGTTGTTCAAAAGCATTACTACAACATCGGAATTGCAGCTGACACTGAAAAAGGCCTGCTCGTTCCAGTTGTGAAAAATGCAGATCGCAAAGCAATTTTCGAAGTGTCTAACGAAATCAATGAGCTTGCAACAAAAGCACGTGATGGTAAACTGGCTCCAGCTGAAATGAAAGGTGCATCTTGCACAATCACAAACATCGGTTCTGCTGGTGGACAATGGTTTACTCCAGTCATCAACCACCCAGAAGTAGCGATCCTTGGTATTGGCCGTATCGCTGAAAAAGCGGTTGTTCGTGATGGCGAAATCGTTGCAGCTCCAGTCTTAGCTCTTTCCCTAAGCTTTGACCACCGTATGATCGACGGAGCTACTGCGCAAAATGCCCTTAACCACATCAAGCGTTTATTGAATGATCCACAATTAATTTTAATGGAGGCGTAATGTCATGGTAGTAGGAGATTTCCCAATCGAAACAGATACTCTTGTCATCGGTGCAGGTCCTGGTGGATATGTAGCTGCTATTCGTGCTGCACAGCTTGGACAAAAAGTAACAATCGTTGAAAAAGGAACACTTGGCGGTGTATGTCTAAACGTTGGCTGTATTCCTTCAAAAGCATTAATCAATGCTGGCCATCGTTTCGAAAATGCTAAGCATTCTGAAGACATGGGTATCAAAGCTGAAAACGTAACAGTTGATTTCACAAAAGTTCAAGAGTGGAAAGCTTCTGTTGTTAACAAATTAACAGGTGGAGTTCAAGGTCTTCTTAAAGGAAATAAAGTAGACATCGTTAAAGGTGAAGCTTATTTCGTAGACAGCAACTCTGTACGTGTAATGGATGAAAATTCAGCACAGACTTACACTTTCAAAAATGCAATTCTTGCAACTGGATCTCGTCCAATTGAATTGCCTACTTTTAAATACACAGACCGCGTGATCAACTCAACTGGTGCTTTGGCGCTTAAAGAAGTACCTAAAAAGTTAGTTGTGATCGGTGGTGGATATATCGGTACTGAGCTTGGAACTGCTTATGCAAACTTTGGAACAGAAGTTGTCATCCTTGAAGGTGGAGACGAAATCCTTCCAGGTTTCGAAAAGCAAATGAGCTCATTGGTTAAACGTAACCTGAAGAAAAAAGGAAACGTTGAAATTCATACAAACGCTCTTGCAAAAGGCGTTGAAGAAAAATCTGATGGTGTCACTGTTACTTTCGAAGTAAAAGGTGAAGAAAAAACAGTTGATGCTGATTACGTACTTGTGACTGTTGGTCGTCGTCCAAACACGGATGAGCTTGGTCTTGAGCAAGTTGGTGTTGAATTGACTGATCGCGGAGTTGTCAAAACAGACAAACAATGCCGTACAAGCGTATCTAACATCTATGCAATTGGTGACATCGTTGATGGACCACCACTTGCACACAAAGCTTCTTACGAAGGTAAAATTGCAGCTGAAGCAATCGCTGGAGAGCCAGCTGAAATTGATTACCTTGGTATTCCTGCTGTTGTATTCTCTGAGCCAGAACTTGCAACTGTTGGGTACACAGAAGCAGAAGCAAAAGAAGAAGGAATCGAAATCGTTGCAGCGAAATTCCCATTCGCAGCGAACGGACGTGCACTTTCTCTTGATGCAACTGATGGCTTCATGAAAATGATCACTCGTAAAGAGGATGGTCTTGTTATCGGTGCACAAATCGCAGGTGTTGGCGCTTCTGATATGATTTCAGAGCTTAGCCTTGCAATCGAAGCTGGAGTGACTGCTGAAGATATCGCAATGACAATTCACGCTCATCCAACTTTAGGTGAAATTACAATGGAAACGGCTGAAGTAGCAATTGGAAGCCCAATTCATATCGTAAAATAATGAACCTATTAAAACCCTCTCCTTGATGGAGAGGGTTTTTTTGAGCGCTCCCATATGAAAAAACCCCTCATGAGATGAGGGGCTTTTTCATATGGATATATAAGTGCAAGGTTAGGCCATTAATTTGTATTCACGCGGTCTAAAGCGTGGCATAAGGGCGATAAAATATCCTCTTTGCTGCTGACATTTCCTTCAACCTTCACAATGACTTTTTCATTATTTACAAGTAAAATAGCCGGCAATTCGTCTACTTCATTTTTCCAGCCTTTACGATCTTCTTTCACAATCATCTTTGACATTTCCTTCGGATATTCATTCTTTAAATCGAGGACTGCATCATAATAAGGACTTTCTTTATCAAGATTTTCTGCATCTGTAAAAAAGAGAATTCTTGGTTTCTGAATATGACTGACTTGGTCGGTCTGATTCGGTATGATATACGCAAATGAGCATGAACTAAGTACAAAGAGCATGGGGAATATAATGAGAAGTGACCTCATAAAATTCAATCTATTCACCTCAAAATCCTTTGGGGTTGTCCCAACATTTTTAGGAGCTGGTTACCTGTTAGTCACTCTAGTGTATCATGTCCTTTTTGACAATTTTCGATTGTTACTCAATTGTTACAGAATTGATATGAAGCAAAATACAATTGAAACGTTCCCTCAATATGATGAGAAAAAAGCACATAATCATAAAAAATATTTAAATGTGTCATACAATTAACCGTTGACAACTTAAATGTGACATCATATTATAGAGATATGAAATAGATTAAACGCTTTCAAATTATGAATGAAGAAAAGGGGAATGTACGTGGGTACAATTATTTGTCAAGATTGCAATGAAACCATTGATCAATTTGAAAATGAAAAAGTGACAACGCTATACGGGACGTGTGGTCACTGTCATTGCTGTGATGAAGCCTCTGAATAAATAAAAAAGCATGCAGCTCCATTTGGGGCTGCATGTTTCTTTTTTATAAAATTGGTTTTTGTTCTTTAATCACGCGGATCATTTTAAGCGTTGAATCTTCTGGTCCTTGGACAGGGAGACCAATTTCAATGTTTTTAAAGATATATGAGATATTTTCTTCTGTGATAATTTCACCTGGTATAAAAATAGGAATGCCTGGCGGGTACACCATAACAAACTCTGCGATGATGCGGCCCGCTGCTTCTTTAAACGGAACCACTTCTGTTGTGGCGTAAAAGGCGTCACGCGGCGTCATGGCAAGCGATGGAATCTCAGGCAGCAGGACTTCTGTGACCGCTTGTGTGCCACTCTCACTTGTAGAGGTTGCGGCAATTTCCTTCATAGCCGTTATAAGCGTATCGATTGTTTCATCAGAATCACCAGGGGTCACAATACATAAAATGTTGTAAAGGTCAGAGAGCTCCACTTCAATCCGGTAGCTTTCTCTCAGCCATTTTTCGACATCATGGCCATTTAGCCCAAGGTCTTTAATTGAGATAATTAATTTCGTTGGGTCATAATCGTACGTAGAAGCTGAACCGAGTATTTCCTTGCCAATACACGTAATGCCATCAATTTGGTTCAAACGGTTTCTCGCTGATTCAGCCAAACGGATGGCTTCATCTGCAAGTGCCTTTCCTTCAGTGGCTAATCGCTTTCGAGCGACGTCAAGAGACGCTAAGAGCAAATAAGAAGTAGACGTTGTCGTCAGCATGCTCAAAATCGATTGTACGCGATCTTTTGAGACAAGCCCTTCCTTCATATTTAAAATAGAGCTCTGGGTAAGGGAACCGCCGAGTTTATGGACACTTGTTGCTGCCATGTCGGCACCTGCCTGCATCGCAGATAGTGGAAGCTCATCGTGAAAATGAATATGCACGCCGTGTGCTTCATCGACAAGGACAGGCACATGAAATGAATGGGCAATGTCTACAATCGATTTTAAGTCTGCTGAAACCCCAAAATACGTCGGATTAATCACAAGCAGACCTTTTGCATCTGGGTGCTCCGTGAGCGCTTTTTTCGCTGATTCTGGTGTAATGCCGTGAGAGATGCCAAGCTCTTTGTCTATTTCTGGGTGAATAAAAACAGGAACTGCGCCAGAAAATACAATGGCGGACATAATCGATTTATGGACATTGCGCGGAATGATGATTTTATCTCCAGGTCCGCATACGGTCATCACCATTGTCATGATGGCGCCGCTTGTTCCTTGAATGGAGAAAAATGTATGGTCAGCACCGAATGCTTCAGCAGCGAGCTCCTGTGCTTCTTTTATCATCCCTCGAGGTGAATGTAAATCATCGAGAGGTTCTATATTAATGAGATCAATGCTTAATGCATTGTCGCCAATGAATGCTCTAAATTCAGGGTCCATTCCGGCTCCTTTTTTATGGCCTGGAATGTGAAATTGGACTGGATTGGTTGCTGCATGCTTTTTTAGTCCAGTGTATAAGGGTGTATCATGTTGTGACAATTGCTTTCCCACCTTCATCGAAATACCTGCTATTATTGTGCCAATAACGGCAGATTTCATTGCATAAAACAAAAGAATTATATTATGAACTGATCGGAATGTAAAGCATAAAATCAATCGGTTTCTGATCGAACAGATGCTATAATAAAAGTTCAAATAAGAAATGAGTGTTAAAGTGAGGGACAAGTAAATGGAATATCAATATCCAATGGATGTCGACTGGACGACAGAGGAAAAGATTGCCGTTATTTCGTTTTTTCAAGCTGTTGAAAAAGCCTATGAAAAAGGAATTGCGAAGCAGGAGTTATTAGATACTTATAAGCGATTTAAAGAGGTTGTGCCATCAAAAGCAGAGGAAAAGACGCATTGTGCAGCGTTTGAAAAGGAAAGCGGGTATTCTCCTTATCGTACAGTGAAATCTGCAAGAGAGGCAGAAGAGAAAGCCGTTATACGTATGTAAGAAAAAACGAGCCTGCATGGGCTCGTTTTTTTTATACAGATTCTTTTTGTGTAAAGCGGTATAGATAAGTCAACGTGCGGAAGGCATCTTCGATTTTTGATAAGAATTCTTCATTATTCATTTGAACGACTTCTTCTCTAGGCAGCTGAATGCCGCAAAGGAGCTCAGCTTTTTTCACCGTTTGGACACGTTCAAACAGCGTTTTCAGCTGTTCTGCATCAAGCTCGCTGTGACGCATGACATCTGGTTTCATATGATCTTTAGACCAAACAAAATCTTGTGGTATTTTCTTCTGAATGGTATCTAGTTCTTTTTCGAACAGCTGACCATACTCGCTTTTCACAGGAGATTCATAAATGAGCGCAAACCATACAAAGACATGTGTTTTCCAAAGCCCAATTTGAAAATGAGGGAGTTTTTTATACCCACGCTTGCTGTTTGCAAAAGCAACCCACGTATCATTTGGCGGATTGACTGATCTTCTAGCGTGCTTTGCGACATGTACAAACATTTCGTCTCCTGTAATAGAAGAAAGAAGTGGTGCAAAGTGTTCACCAAGTGCCTCAAGCTTTGGACGGACTCTTTCTTTTAATACGGTCATTCGTTCATCTAAACCGTCAACTGTAAATGTCTCAAAATCTTCATCTCTAAAACGCATTTCACTCATATTATGCCTCCTGTATTCTTTAGCTGATCATATTTTATCATAGCTTGGGTTAAGCTCAAAAAAAGATGCACCAACAGATCAAAGATTGTAGAGGAAATAGGGCAGCGTTTAAAAACAACGATTTTGTGGTACATAACAAATAGGTAAAGACACAATTTTTAGAATGTCGTTGCGGTTATGCGATCGCTTCATACGATATAAGCAAGAACCAATTCTCTTATCGATTGAATTTTTTATCAATGAAAACTGACAAGGAATGAATCATTCTCTGGAAGGGGCGTTGACCAAATGAAGCAAATCGTGAAGCAGGGGTATAGACAGGAGAAGAAGAATCGCATCGCTGTGTGGAGATTAGAGGTGGATTATGAGCTTTCTACGCTTCATGAAGCCATCGAGCAAAAAGATGACATCCAAATCGAACGCAGCAAACGAAAGCTTGAGCGCCTAAGAAAAGAATGGGAGCAGCTTAAAGGGTAAAACAAGGTGAGGTAAAAACGAACCAATTCATCGGTTCGTTTTTGTATGAAGCTGCTTTTTTCTTGCTTTTACGTACATAATATCAGTATGCTAAAACAAATAGGTATTACATAGAAAAGAGGTTTACAGTCTGATGACAAACTGGGTGGAAATTGACCGTCTTGCAAAGCTTTGGGTAAAAGAAGCAGGAAGCCGTATTAAAGCGTCCATGCAGGAAGGTCTATCAATTGAAACAAAATCAAATCCAAATGATCTTGTCACTAATATCGATAAAGAAACAGAACGTTTTTTCATTGAAAAGATACAATCGACATTTTCAGATCATCACATTTTAGGAGAAGAGGGACAAGGGGAAGAGGTGACCTCGCTGGATGGGATTGTGTGGATCATTGATCCAATCGATGGCACAATGAACTTTGTCCATCAAAAACGCAACTTTGCCATTTCCATCGGGATATTTGAAAATGGCATAGGGAAAATCGGTCTCATTTATGACGTCATTCATGACGAGCTTTACCATGCGGTCAAAGGGGAAGGGGCCTATATGAATGATACCCTGCTTCCGCCATTAAAAGATGTAGCGATTGAAAAAGCCATTGTCGGCATTAACCCGACCTGGGCGATCGAAAGCCCTTATTTTGATGCTAAACCGTTTGCCCGTCTCGTGCGTGATGTGAGAGGGACGAGAACGATTGGATCAGCTGCCCTTGAGCTCGCTTATATCGCAAGCGGCAGAAGTGACGCATACGTTACGTTAAGGCTTGCGCCGTGGGATTATGCAGCAGGGTGTGTGATTCTAGATGAAGTAGGGGCTGTCTACTCAAATATACATGGAGAACGCCTAACTTTTCTAGAGAAAAACAGTATCGTCGCCGGAAATCGATCCGTTTGTGAAAAGATTTTACACGATTACATAAAAGGCAGTGGAAATAAAAAATAAACCAAATCACTTCATGAGAATGAAGTGATTTTTTGTGTTTGATGAAACTTTTTGGTAACAAATGACTAGTTGTCGATATGAAAAAGTCAAGTGATCATTCTTTATTGGCTGAAATAAAAAACCCCCATCTGGGCGAACCAGATGGGGGTTTTTTGCTTAGCTTAATTTTTCTTTTGCCATTTGAACTGCATCATAGAACGTTTTTAATTGCTCTTGAGGAATTTTCTTAAGCATTTGGTTGAAAACAAGTAATTCAGTAGAGCTGAATCCAAGACCTTTTGCAATTTTTGAATCAATTACAACGTTTCCTTTTTTGTCTAGAACAAGTGCATCACCAGCAAGATCAGCAAGTCTGATCACTGATTTGAAAAGTTTTTCGAATTTAGCTGCTTCTTCTTTCGTAAGACCAAGTTCAACAGCTTTTGCTGAATCAAAGATCAATTTCCCTTTTTCGTTTTTAGTGATGCTTTCACTGAAAACGATTGTAAGAACAGCTGCGCGATCTAAGAATTTCTCAGCAGTCGCCGCTTCTTCTTCAGTTAGTCCGAGCTCAACAGCTTTTTTCACATCAAATGTGTAGCTGTTGTCTTCTTCAACAAATGAATTGATGAGAATGTTGATGACGCGCTCGTTTTTCTCCAATAATTCTTTAATGATTTGCTGCTGTTCAAAAGGAATCCCTTTGAAAGTTGCAGCACTTGCTTGCCCAGGAGCTACTGTTGTGAAAGTAAGGATGATAGCTAAAGCGAAAAATACAACAGAGCTGAGCGATTTACTCAAAAACTTCTTCATGCTTCTTTTCTCTCCCTTTTCTGTTAAATTTTGTTGCAAGAACAGCATACCATGAGAAACTTTGTGGAAGAATAGGAAAATTGTAACTTTATGTTTGGTTTTGGAGAACTATAAACGTTATTGTCGAAAAATGAAGAGGTTCAGATTGCTTACTTTTGCCAATTCTATATGATATGTTTTGTCTCTACACTCGAGCTTTCATAGGTGGTTGGTCTTATTTTTACTCAAAATAAAAAGCCTTCTACATGTAGAATGTAAAAGGCTTTTGAGGAATTTTATGATTGCACGTTTAATTTTCTTTTTAATGTAAATCCTGTACCCATGAAAATCATGGCGAACATAATACTTAGACAAATACCCAGCACGTTTTTTTCTGCAAGAGATACCCCAATAAACGCCATACTGACAACTGCAAGTAATGCACATAATAATAGAAGCCATTTGATTTGTTTCATTTGTCTCCATCCCTTTTTTTAGAGTTAATATAAGTTTACAGAAAAACGATCGGCATTTAAAGGGGATTGTGATATAATATGAAAGTTATCTAATTATTTTAGGAGATGAAAATGTGAAACTTCGAAAAGATCTTCGCAACATCGCAATTATTGCCCACGTTGACCATGGTAAAACGACGCTTGTTGACCAATTGCTCCATCAAGCTGGTACTTTCCGTGCGAATGAAAATATCGCTGAGAGAGCCATGGATTCAAATGATTTAGAGCGAGAGCGCGGTATTACGATTTTAGCTAAAAATACTGCGATCCATTATAAAGATACACGCATTAATATTTTAGATACACCAGGACACGCCGATTTCGGTGGTGAAGTTGAGCGTATCATGAAAATGGTAGATGGTGTACTTCTCGTTGTGGATGCTTATGAAGGCTGTATGCCTCAAACACGCTTTGTGCTGAAAAAAGCACTTGAGCAAAACTTAACACCAATCGTTGTTGTCAACAAAATTGACCGCGACTTTGCTCGTCCGGCTGAAGTAGTCGATGAAGTAATTGACTTGTTCATTGAATTGGATGCAACAGAAGAACAGCTTGAATTCCCAGTTGTCTATGCATCAGCAATCAATGGTACAGCAAGTAACGATGCGAGCAAGCAAGATGAAAACATGGAATCTTTGTTTGAAGCCATTGTGAACCATATCCCTTGCCCAGTTGATAACCATGAAGAGCCGCTTCAATTCCAAGTGGCACTACTTGATTACAATGATTATGTTGGAAGAATCGGGATCGGCCGTGTATTCAGAGGAACAATGCAAGTAGGACAGCAAGTGGCCTTAATGAAAGTTGACGGCAGTGTGAAACAATTCCGTGTGACAAAGATTTTTGGTTTCCAAGGGTTAAAACGAGTGGAAATCAACGAAGCGAAAGCAGGAGATCTTGTTGCTGTATCGGGAATGGAAGACATCAACGTAGGTGAAACGGTTTGTCCGGTAGAACACCAAGAGGCCCTGCCAATCCTTCGTATTGATGAGCCGACACTTCAAATGACGTTTGTTGTAAACAACAGCCCATTTGCAGGCCGTGAAGGAAAATACGTGACATCACGTAAAATTGAAGAGCGCTTAGAGCAGCAGCTTCAAACAGACGTCAGTCTTCGTGTGGATCCAACTGATTCACCTGATGCTTGGGTTGTATCTGGACGCGGAGAGCTTCACTTATCCATTCTTATTGAGAATATGAGACGTGAAGGATTTGAATTACAAGTATCGAAGCCAGAAGTTATTGTAAAAGAAGTTGATGGTGTTCGATGTGAGCCTGTTGAACGCGTTCAAATTGATGTGCCAGAAGAGCACACTGGCTCTATCATGGAATCAATGGGCGCAAGAAAAGGTGAAATGATTGACATGATCAATAATGGTAACGGTCAAGTTCGCCTAATCTTTACAGTGCCATCACGTGGTTTAATCGGATATACAACTGAATTTCTTTCATTAACTCGTGGTTTTGGTATTTTAAACCATACGTTTGACAGCTACCAGCCAATGCAGTCTGGCCAAGTTGGCGGACGCCGTCAAGGTGTACTTGTTTCAATGGAAACAGGTAAAGCGACTGCTTACGGAATCCAAGGCGTTGAAGAGCGCGGTGTGATCTTCGTTGAGCCGGGTACTGAAGTATACCAAGGAATGATTGTTGGTGAGCATAACCGTGAGAACGATCTTGTTGTCAACGTGAGCCGTATGAAACAACAAACAAACGTACGTTCAGCGACGAAAGATCAAACGGTGAGCATGAAGAAACCACGTATTATGTCACTTGAGGAATCTCTTGAGTACTTGAATGAAGACGAATACTGTGAGGTTACACCTGAATCGATTCGTTTAAGAAAGAAAATTTTAGATAAAAACGAACGTGAGAAAGCAGCGAAGAAGAAAAAGCTAGCAGGATTATCGTAATTCCATGAAGAATTAAAAAGATAGAACCCTGAAAGATAAGGGGAGGGAATCTTTTTGAATGATCAGGAAGTAAGTGAAAATCTATCCTTTTTCGCGATGCTGTTTCGTGTCGATGAAAATCCGCAAACAGGGATGTGGCTCCTATATGGTACCATCCTTGTTTTAGCGATTATTGTTTTTAAGCTCGGCTTTGCTAGACGTTTACCGATTTTAAAAGCACTCGTGATTTACTTGTTTTTGATTTTTGGCTGCACGTTTCTCACATTTCTAGGAATCTTTCTGCCAGTAGCGGAAGGCCTAGTCGTGGCAGCTGCCATTTTGATTATTTATAAAATACGGCTGCATCGTGCAAAAAAAGAAGGAACAGTGAATACGTAAAAAAAAGACCTGAACATGTGTCAGGTCTTTTTTATGTCTTTTGTTCTTTTTTTCCTTTTTTCTTCTTTTTCTCTTTCGTCGCAGGATCTTGATAAAGAGAGAATCTGCCAGTTTTGATGCGTGCTTCTGTCTTTACTTTAATGCGTTCCTGACAGTCATCGCACATATATGTATGAATCGGTCGATTTCTTAACCGCTTAGCAACGAGTGTATCATCATCAATGGTTTCAAGCTTCTCACATAATGAGCACTTCACTCTCATCATTTTCACCTCACTTATTGCATTTATTATAGCATGTTTTCTAAGCACTTGAAATCAGCGTAGAAAAAGGCTTATATCACAGGAGATATAAGCCGTTCTCTTTATTTCTTCTGATTCATATGATGGTTTGATTGATCATTTTGATGTTTGTCTAACTGCTTTTGATCGTTTTGTTTGAGCTGATCATTTGGCTCATTCGTCGGGTCTTTTTCGTGACGATCGATTTCATTTCTCGGCATCTCTGGCATCACGCGGCCGACAATGGCAGCTAGTTCATCCATAATACCACTTACAGGACGGCCTGCTTGTATTTCTTTGCCCATTTCTTTTAACCGGCTGACTGTATCCGGATCAGCGACTACAACAGCATTCGCACCTTCTGGGTCATTTTTCAGCGCTTTTGCAACTGAATATTTAATGGTTTCTACTTTGCTTCTATCTAAATCATCTTTTACATCAATACCAACAACAGCATAGCGGCCGATGACGATCGCCGTTGCATCATTGACATCTGCTACGTTCTCTGTCACTTTGACAAGATGCTGCGCAACATCTGTGGATGACCGGGCTTGATTGGTCTTTTTCTTTGTTGAGTCTGACACCCGTACTACGTGCTGGCGTCCATCTTGCTTGTCCAGTGCTTCTGGCTTTTCCTGCTGCTGGCAAGCGCCCAACAGAATGATGGCTTGAATCATGAATAATGTCATAAATAGTCGCATCTATATTCCCTCCTTCACAAACTGCATGATTTATTTTATTGTTGAATTAACCTTCTAACTTTATTCATGAAAACATATATTTTAACAATCGTTTTGGGAAAGACAAGGATGAATGAAACCCCGATCAGGAGGCGAAGGACCTGAGTAAAATTTATGTATTAGACACAAATGTGTTATTACAGGATCCGAATTCAATCTTTTCATTTGAAGACAACGAGGTCGTCATACCAGCCGTTGTGTTAGAAGAAGTAGACTCGAAAAAGAGATATATGGACGAGGTTGGGCAAAATGCCCGGCGTGTATCACGCTTAATCGACGGTTTAAGATCGAAAGGGAAACTGCATGAAAAAATTACACTAGAATCAAAAGGGACGCTGCGCATTGAACTGAATCACCGCTCCTTCCATGAGCTTCAAGAAATTTTTATTGAAAAAACGAACGATAATCGGATTTTGGCAGTCGCGAAAAATTTGAGCTTAGAGGAAGAAACAAAACCTCATGGCCGGCCTGTCATTTTGGTCAGCAAGGATGTCTTAGTGCGGGTAAAGGCGGATGCTATAGGGCTTCAAGCAGAAGACTTCTTAAGTGACCGTGTTCTGCAAAATGAAGACATCGATAATGGCTATCATGAGCTCTACATTCCGACTGAGCAAATGAATACATTTTATAAACAAAATCAATTACCAATAAAAGAGGTCACAAGTGCACCATTCAACCCTCATCAATTTGTCATCATGAAGGGAAATGAAGGCGGTTCTGCTTTAGGAATGCTTGATCAAAAGGCAGAGCATGTGAAACGTCTCGTTTATGATCAAGAGTATATTTGGGGAATCCGTCCAAAAAATGTCCAGCAGACGATGGCACTCGAGCTGCTTTTGCGCCGTGACATTCCGCTCGTGACGCTGATCGGAAAAGCGGGGACTGGTAAAACATTGCTTGCACTTGCTGCCGGATTAATGCAGACAGAGGACCTCGGTATGTTTAAAAAATTGATCGTGGCGCGCTCAATCGTACCTGTTGGGAAAGACTTAGGCTACTTGCCAGGAGAAAAGGAAGAAAAGCTCAGACCATGGATGCAGCCGATCTATGACAACCTAGAGTTTTTATTTAATACAAAAAAGCCTGGTGAGCTTGATGCGATTTTGGCGGGAATTGGATCTATTCAAGTCGAAGCATTAACATATATCCGGGGAAGAAGTATACCTGATCAATTTATTATCATTGATGAGGCGCAGAATTTAACAAAGCACGAGGTGAAAACATTATTAACGCGAGTCGGAGAAGGAAGTAAAATTGTACTGATGGGAGATCCAGAGCAGATTGATCATCCTTATTTAGACAGCTTAAATAATGGGCTTACGTATGTGATCGAGCGGTTCAAAGGACAGCAAATCTCTGGACATGTCAAGCTTGTCAAAGGAGAAAGGTCTGGACTTGCACAGCTTGCCGCTGATTTGCTATAGTCCAGACCCTCTGACTTATGTAATCATCAGCTCTTTGACACCTTTTATCGGCTGAGTGAGGTTGGACTGATCCGCGAAATAGACGTGGATTGGTCCTTCTTCTGTGATTGGCTTACCATTTTGGCTGAAATGAGCAATGCTCTCCATTGCCTGAGAAAGCGGCACAGCAATTGTACCTGTTTCTGTGACAAATTCGCATGTATCCGCATGTTCAAGCGGCTCAGCATTTTTTAGCATATCGCCAAGCTTCATCCCGAAGCTGCCTGTGACGAGTCTTTCTTTTTCGTACTTCTTCTCTGTTTTTAACGTGGGTGGAAGTGTTTGACCTTCTCTTATGACCCGCTCTTGGTCAAGCTCCTGATCTAGCTGATTCACTTCACTTTCTGCACTTTTTTCAAAGAATGAATCCATTAAAAATTTACGGTCATCAAAAATCCATACACTTGGATCAATGGTGATCTTGTACTGTACGTTCCCCTTGATTTGAATGATGCTCATGTTCAAGACAACCCCTTTCCAACATAAATTATAGAAGTTTTCCCCCGCTTTGTCACTTTCATAAACATGCGTCTCCTTGTACACACTAATCTTACATGAAAGATAGGGAGGATATTAGGCATGGCATGTCGCGACAATGAAGAGCTTCAGCGATTTGTAGAAGAAGCAAAAAAAGTGGCCAAAGATGGTCAAGTAGCATCCTATATTCCCGCTCTCGGCAAAGCGGATCAGACGGATTTATCTGTGGCTGTGTATCATGTGAGTAATACGTGCCACTCGGCAGGAGATGTAGATAAACGGTTTACTCTTCAAAGCATTTCAAAAGTACTAGCACTTGCGCTCGTGCTCTCAGAAGAAGGACCAAAAAAAGTCTTTCAATTTGTTGGACAAGAACCAACAGGTGACCCGTTTAATTCGATGATCAAACTGGAAACAGCGAGCCCGAATAAACCGCTGAATCCAATGATTAATGCAGGGGCGCTCGCAGTCACGAGTTTAATCAGAGGAGCGACTCCGCAAGATCAGCTGAGCCGTTTGCTTGGCTTCATTAGAGAGCTTGCAAATGACAAAAGCATTACATACTGCAAAGAAACAGCTGCCTCCGAATTTGAGACATCCATGATTAACCGGGCGATGTGCTATTATATGAAGCAATATCATATTATTAGAGGGAACGTAGAAGAAGTCATGGACGTCTATACGAAACAATGTGCCATCATGATGAACAGCTTGGATTTGGCGAAAATTGCTTGTGTTTTTTCATTAGACGGCAGACATCCAGAGACGGGTAAGCAGATTCTTTCGAAAGATGTCGCTAGAATTTGTAAAACCTTTATGGTGACGTGCGGCATGTACAATGCGAGCGGAGAATTTGCCATTAACATCGGAATTCCTGCAAAAAGTGGTGTCTCAGGCGGTATTATGGGGGCGGCACCATATGATTTTGGGATCGGTATCTTCGGTCCTGCTCTGGATGAAAAAGGGAATAGTATTGCTGGGATTAAGCTGCTTGAGCTGATGAGTGAAAAATACGAGATGAGTATCTTTTAATGCAGGAAGGCTTCTTTTTATTTTTACAAAGCGAACTGTACAAATCTGCTTGCAATTTTGGGCGTTTCGCTTTATGATAAATAGAAGAATTAGGTACTCGCCTGGGGAACGGAGGGATACTTTTGGCGTCAGAAATTTTAGTCGATCATCGGCAAAAAGCACTGGCTTTATTAAAATTGGATGCAGATAAAATTTTAAAATTGATCCAAGTGCAAATGGACAACTTAACGATGCCGCAATGTCCTCTTTATGAAGAGGTTTTAGATACTCAAATGTTCGGATTATCGAGAGAAATTGATTTTGCTGTCCGGCTTGGATTAGTTGATCAACATGAAGGTAAGAAACTACTCGATAAACTTGAGAGAGAGCTTTCCGCACTTCATGATGCGTTCACAAAAAAATAATGATTGAAAACTCAAACTTCTACAACATAAGTTTGAGTTTTTTTGTCCTCTATTTTCTTTTCATTGATTGATGTCAAACGGACTTGATTCTTTCACGAATGACGAACAATATAAAAGAGGTAAAACGAGATCAAACGGAGAAAATGTAGTAGAATAAAAACAGCTAAGAGGATATCAAGCAGTAGAAACAGACGTTAGGAAGAGGATTATATGTTAAAGAGAATGCTAAAATCGTATGACTACTCATTATTGTTCGCCATTATCTTAATTAGCGCATTCGGTTTGGTCATGGTGTATAGCTCAAGTATGATTACATCTGTGATCAGATACGATGCCGCGCCAGATAATTTTTTTAAGAAACAGCTTTTATTTATGATCGTTGGAGCGGTCATCTTGTTCTTTACAGCACTAGTTCCATATCAGCTGTTTTCAAATAAGAAATTTCAGATCGGTATGCTGCTGCTATCAGTGTTTTCACTCATCTATGTGTACTTTGGCGGTCATATTGCAGGGAACGCAAGAAGCTGGATTAAAATAGGCCCATTTAGTCTTCAGCCAGCGGAATTTGTGAAGATTGTCGTCATTATCTATCTTGCTGCTGTGTATGCAAAAAAGCAGCATTATATTGATCATATTTTACGAGGAGTCACACCTCCCATCGTGATTGTCTCGATCTTATGCGGATTTATCATTTTGCAGCCAGACTATGGGACAGCCTTTATCATTGGCATGATTGCCCTTGCGATGATTTTATGCTCAGGCTTTAGCGGGAAAACACTTGCGAAGCTGCTGGCGCTATTTAGTGCCGTGATGGTCGTCGTGACCCCATTTATTATTCTTTTTTGGGATAAAATTTTCACGCAAAATCGTCTCGGGCGTTTTGAGAGTTTCCAAGATCCATTTAAAGATGCAGGGGCGACTGGACATCAATTGATTAATTCCTATTATGCCATTGGATCAGGCGGCTTTTTTGGACTGGGTCTCGGAGAAAGCGTTCAAAAGTACGGATATCTTCCAGAGCCGCATACAGATTTTATCATGGCGATCATTTCAGAAGAGCTTGGCTTTTTCGGTGTATTTTTTGTTCTCGCTCTCCTTGGCTTCATCGTTGTGAAAGGTTTTTATATTGCAAGAAAGTGTGAAGATCCATTTGGAAGTTTGCTTGCAATAGGAATTTCCTCCATGATTGCGATCCAAACATGCATTAATTTAGGCGGTGTTTCAGGTCTGATTCCGATTACAGGGGTCACACTTCCATTTATCAGCTACGGGGGATCGTCCATCATTTTACTTAGCGGCTGTATGGGAATATTGCTGAATATCAGCATGTTTACTGAATATAAAGAGCGTTACAAAAAGAAAAAATCAATGAGCAAGCCATCAGTTCAAAAAAATGGATTGCAGAAAACTTTGAATCTTTAGAAAACAAAAGTGTACAGTTTTCATTTCTTCCTTTATTATAGAGTACATATAAAATTTTAAGGGATATGGAGGAGTGAGAAATGTCACAGAGAACAATTCAAAAGGTTCTAGTTGCAAACAGAGGGGAAATTGCTATCAGAGTCTTCAGGGCCTGTACGGAGCTCAATTTACGTACAGTGGCCATTTATTCCAAAGAAGACTCGGGCTCTTATCATCGCTATAAAGCAGATGAAGCATATCTAGTTGGAGAAGGGAAAAAACCGATTGATGCCTACCTTGATATCGAGGGGATCATCGAAATTGCAAAACGAAATGACGTGGATGCGATCCATCCAGGTTACGGATTTTTATCTGAAAATATTCATTTTGCAAGACGATGCGAAGAGGAAGGCATTCAATTTATCGGTCCAACTTCTCAGCATTTAGATATGTTTGGAGATAAAGTAAAGGCAAGAGATGAAGCGAAAAAAGCTGGAATTCCAGTCATTCCAGGAAGTGACGGACCAGTTGATTCGGTCAAAGAAGTCGAAAAATTCGGTGAAGAATACGGTTACCCGTTTATTATTAAAGCTTCACTAGGCGGCGGCGGCCGAGGTATGCGGATTGTCAGAACGAAAGAGGAGCTGAAGGAAGCCTATGACCGTGCGAAGTCAGAGGCAAAAGCTGCTTTTGGAAATGACGAAGTATACGTTGAAAAATTGATTGAAAATCCGAAACATATTGAGGTGCAGGTGATTGGTGACAATCACGGCAATATCATTCATTTATATGAGCGTGACTGCTCTGTTCAAAGGCGGCATCAAAAGGTCATTGAAGTGGCGCCAAGTGTGTCTCTTACAGATCAACTGCGTGAAGATATTTGCGAAGCGGCTGTTCAGCTGGCCCAGAATGTATCGTATATTAATGCAGGGACTGTAGAATTCCTTGTCGCAAATGGAGAGTTTTACTTTATTGAAGTCAATCCAAGGGTACAGGTAGAACACACGATCACTGAAATGATCACAGGTGTCGATATCGTCCAAACCCAAATTCTTGTCGCAAAGGGTCATGACCTTCACAGCAAGGAAGTCGGTATACCAAAGCAAGAAGATATTTTTACACATGGCTTTGCCATTCAATCAAGGGTCACAACAGAAGATCCTTTAAATGATTTTATGCCAGACACAGGAAAAATTATGGCCTACCGTTCAGGTGGGGGATTTGGTGTACGACTTGATACAGGGAACAGCTTTCAAGGTGCAGTCATTACACCTTATTACGATTCACTATTGGTCAAGCTGTCCACATGGGCGCTCACATTTGACCAAGCGGCTGCTAAAATGGTCCGAAATTTACAGGAATTCAGGATTCGCGGGATTAAAACAAACATTCCGTTTCTTGAAAACGTGGCAAAGCATGAGAAGTTTCTAAAAGGGGAATACGATACGTCGTTTATCGATTCAACGCCAGAGCTATTTAATTTCCCTAAGCAAAAAGACCGTGGAACGAAGATGCTGACTTATATTGGTAACGTGACCATTAATGGATTCCCTGGTATAGCGGAGAAAAAGAAGCCTCATTTTGACAAGCCAATTGTACCGAAGCTTCCTCTACATCAAGAGATTCCGTCTGGGACAAAACAATTGTTAGACACACATGGACCTGAGGGCCTTGCCAATTGGGTGAAAGAACAAAATAGCGTCCTTTTAACAGATACAACCTTTAGGGATGCGCATCAGTCTCTGCTTGCGACACGCTTCAGAACACATGATTTAAAGAAAGTTGCCCAGCCAACAGCAGGTTTATGGCCAGAGCTGTTTAGTATGGAAATGTGGGGCGGCGCTACATTTGATGTTGCGTACCGTTTCTTAAAAGAAGATCCTTGGGAACGATTAAAAGAGCTACGCCAAGAAGTGCCAAACACGTTGTTCCAAATGCTTTTAAGATCATCAAACGCTGTCGGATATACAAACTATGCGGATAATGTGATTAAAGCATTTGTAAAGGAGTCGGCCGAAGCAGGCATTGACGTCTTCCGTATTTTCGATAGCTTAAACTGGGTCAAAGGCATGACGCTTGCCATTGATTCTGTTCGTGAATCAGGCAAAGTGGCAGAGGCAGCCATTTGTTATACGGGGGACATTCTTGATCCATCTCGTCCGAAATATGATCTTGAGTATTATGTATCTCTTGCGAAAGAGCTTGAATCTGCCGGTGCACATATTTTAGGTATTAAAGATATGGCGGGATTATTAAAGCCGCAGGCAGCTTATGAGTTAGTCTCTGCTTTAAAAGATGAGCTCACGATCCCTATCCATCTTCATACGCATGATACGAGTGGAAATGGACTGTTCACCTATGCAAGAGCGATTGATGCAGGCGTTGATATTGTGGATGTGGCCGTCAGCTCTATGGCCGGACTCACATCGCAGCCAAGTGCAAGCTCACTGTACTATGCTTTAGATGGACATGAAAGAAAGCCAGACATGAACGTCCAATCTGTCGAACACCTTTCTCAATACTGGGATTCTGTCAGAAAATACTATCGTGAATTCGAAAGCGGCATGAACTCACCTCATACAGAAATTTATGAGCATGAAATGCCTGGCGGTCAGTATAGTAACTTGCAGCAGCAGGCGAAAGGTGTTGGCCTTGGCGACCGCTGGAACGAAGTAAAAGAAATGTACAGACGTGTGAATGACATGTTTGGTGATATTGTGAAGGTCACACCTTCCTCTAAAGTAGTTGGAGACATGGCACTTTATATGGTGCAAAATGATTTAACAGAGGAAGATGTCTATGAAAAAGGAGCAACATTAGACTTCCCGGATTCTGTTGTGGAATTATTTAAAGGCTATTTAGGCCAGCCGCATGGCGGATTCCCTGAAAAATTACAAAAGCTGATTTTAAAAGGAGAAGAACCGCTCACTGTCAGACCTGGTGAGAAGCTGAAGCCAGTGGACTTTGAAGCTATTCAGCAGCAGTTCAAAGAATCTCATGACCTGACGCTGACAGAGCAAGACGCGATTGCGTATGCCTTATATCCAAAAGTCTTTTCTGAATTTGTCCAAACAGCAGAAAGCTATGGGGACATCTCTGTTCTTGACACTCCAACGTTCTTCTATGGGATGAGGCTTGGTGAAGAGATTGAGGTAGAAATCGAAAAAGGAAAAACCCTGATTGTCAAACTCGTGTCGATTGGAGAACCGAATCCAGATGCCACAAGAGTTCTTTACTTTGAGTTAAATGGCCAGCCGCGTGAAGTGGTGATTAAGGATGAAAGCATCAAATCCTCCGTTCAAGAAAAAATGAAGGCGGACCGTTCAAATCCAAATCACATTGCCGCATCAATGCCAGGCACTGTCATCAAAGTGCTCGTGGAAAAAGGACAGAAAATCTCGCAAGGTGAGCATTTGATGATCAATGAAGCCATGAAAATGGAAACGACTGTACAAGCGCCATTCACTGCGGTCGTAGATGAAATACATGTGACAAATGGAGAACCGATTCAAACCGGTGATCTGCTGATTGTGTTAAAGCCTGAATAATAAGTGAGACACATCCATCGTGATGTGTCTTTTTTTGAGCGCATTAAAATGTGTAGCAGCCTGCGAGAGTAATTACACTATAGAGTGAGGTGAAGAAAGTTGGAAATTGTCGTGATTTGGTTTCGCCGAGATATGCGATTGGATGATCATATCGCCTTATCAAAAGCGATCACATATGCAAAAAAACACGAGTACAAATTATTGGCTCTTTATCATCTAGATCCATTTTTTACTGAAATGGAGCTGGATATAAACAACGAACATTTCTTTCAAAACTTGGCGCATTTCGTCAAGGAAGCGAGAGAATCTCAAATTTATGTTCACCTTCTCCATGATGATGTCCTGCGCGTCTTTCAGCAGGTCATGGATGTGTATGACATCAAAGCTGTCTTTTTTAATGAAGATGAAGTGGGTATCGGCCAAAGGCGTGACCAGCAAGTAACCGATTTTTTAGAAAAGAAGGTCATTCATGTGTCAACGTGGCAAGATACACATCTTCACGGGGCACGAGATATTTTAAAAGCAGATGGCTCACATTATCAAGTGTTTACCCCATACTATCAATCATGGCGGAAGCAAGAGAAGCAGCCTGTGATAAAAGTTGACAAATCATTTTTCAGCAGCGAGCATACGATTTGTGATGAGTCACTTTCGCAAAAAGGAAATGACAAACTGCGAGACTTGTTAAAGGGCTGCTCAAGGAAGTTTGATCAAATCGGCTCTGACAAAGCGATGAACACGCTGCATCACTTTATCCAAAAAAGATTAACGCGTTACCATGAGAAACGAGATATTCCGTCTCTTTTTGGAACGAGCAAGCTGTCGCGTTTCTTAAAAACAGGCACTATTTCGATCCGAACGATTTTTCATGCGATGTATGAAGAAGCACTATTTGAAGACGAGGGTAGAGAGACCTTTATCAAAGAGCTGGCATGGCGTGATTTTTACCATATGATTTATGCGCATTATCCTGAGATGAAAGAAAAAGAAATCAATTCGGCGTTTCAAGGGATGAAATGGAATGAAGATGAGGCGCTGTTTGAAGCTTGGTGTAAAGGGGAAACAGGCTTTCCGCTCGTTGATGCAGGGATGAGACAGTTAAATGAGGTGGGCTGGATGCATAACCGCTTGCGAATGGTCACAGCCTCATTTTTAACAAAGGATTATTTGATTGATTGGAGAAAGGGCGAAGCGTATTTTGCAAAAAAACTTGTGGATTATGATGAGGCGTCAAATATCGGAGGATTTCAGTGGGCTGCCTCTGTCGGGACAGATGCCGTGCCGTACTTCCGTATTTTTAACCCAACGACCCAGTCGAAGCGATTTGATCCGAGCGGGGAATATATTAGAAGATATGTACCAGAGCTAGAGCATGTCGATGAAAAGTGGATACATGAACCAATTAAAATGCCATTAGATGAACAACTGAAATCGGAATGTGTGCTAGGTGATACATACCCGTTGCCGACAGTTGATCATCAGGAAAGACGCAAAAAAGCCATTTCGCTATTTGAAGAAGCAAAACAACAATAAAACAAATCCCCCATTCCTCATGAAAGGGGGATACAAATTCTTATTTGAATGGTTCTTTGCTTTCATATTTAAACCGGGCAATGAGTAAGCAGAAGTAACAAAGTATCCCAAACAAACCGGAAATAAAGAATGAATGAACCAGCGCGTAACCAAGTGCAAGCTGAGAATAAACAGACATCACACCTGAAATGGCTTGAAGTGTAATCAGAATGGCTGAAAGAATCCATCCATAATACAGCTGCTTCTGTTCTTTATAATGTTTCATGGCATGGAACATCGCAACAAATATCCAGACGAATAAAAGAAGTGCTGCTGCTCGGTGAGACATTTGCACCCACTGATTAAAGTACGCTGGAAGTGCACCGTCTTTTGAACAAAACGGGAAGACAGAACAAGCAAGGCTTGACTTTGTATGCCTCACATAAGCACCCGTATACACCACGATATACGTATAGGTGATCAAACCATAAATATGGAACTGCATTTTTTTGCCGATATGAAGCGGCTTCACAAGCTTTGTTTCAGATCTGGTTGCTTCAAATACAAGAAGCGCAAGCAGTAACACTGAAGCAAAAGAAATGAGTGAAATACCGAAGTGCAGTGCCATCACAAGGGCGTTAGAACCAAACACGACGGCTAGAGCTCCTAAAAGCGCTTGAAGCAGTAAGAATATAATCGACATGATGACCAAAAATTTGGTTTCACGGAATACTGGACTAATCTTTTTCCAGCATAAGACCGCCAGTGCCAGAACAAGAATGGTGGAAACCCCTGTTGACATGCGGTGACTCCATTCGATGATGGAAGCAGGGTTCATTTCAGGGAAGAAACGTCCGTGGCAAAGGGGCCACTGCCGGCCGCAGCCAAGACCCGAGCCGGTTTTCGTCACAAGCGCACCGCCAATCAAAACGATCAGCATCACAAACGTTGTGATCACGCTCAATAACCTTAAAGCAAATTTCATCAAATTATTTCACCTTCTCTAAAAAACTTCTGATCTAAATGAAAAACCTCATATGCTCTCAAGTTTAAGCCAAATGCGTGTTCTGTTGCAATTCATAATGACCAAAGTTCACAAAAAAATGATATGTTAGTTCACAAAGTTTACAGATTTAGAGTGCTTGATCTTTCTTTGACAGTCTGATAGAAATAGAGGAGAGAATATTTCATTTTGCACCGCCTTCTGAAACACACATAAATCCTTATAAATTCACGAAAAGTTCACAAATAACTTCAAGATTGTCGTTTATTATTTAATAGGATGTTTTTTTACAGCTGTTTATCTTGTATGATAGAGTTGTAACGAATTTACGTTTCATTTGTTCGTTTGAAGGTTTGGGCAAGGGAGGTTATACACATTGGCAAATTCCAAAACAGCCGCTGAAGCAGCTATTCATGGACAAATAGAAGAAACAACAGCTTGGAAAGATTTTCTTGCTCTGATTAAAATGGGCATCGTCAATTCCAACTTCATTACAACATTTACTGGAATGTGGCTTGCTTTTTATTTTACAGGTATGAGTTTCCTTGGGAATCTTGATATTGTGCTGTTAACAATGATTGGTTCTTCTCTTATTATTGCCGGTTCATGCGCCATTAATAATGCGTTTGACCGTGATATTGATATATTAATGGAAAGAACAAAAACAAGACCGACGGTTACAGGTAAGATTCAGCCGGGGCAAGCGTATGCATTTGGTATTTTGCTTGTTGTACTTGGACTCATCATGCTTCTGATGACAACCATAACATCAGCAGTGATTGGTTTTATCGGAGTCTTTACTTATGCAGTTCTTTACACCATGTGGTCTAAACGTCATTACACCATCAATACCGTTATTGGAAGTGTATCTGGTGCGGTGCCGCCATTAATCGGCTGGACAGCTGTCACAGGTACAATTGACACAACGGCTTGGGTTTTGTTTATGATTATGTTCATTTGGCAAATCCCTCACTTCCTGTCACTTGCGATTAAGAAAACGGAAGATTACCGTAAGGCAGGTATTCCAATGCTGCCAGTCGTTTATGGCTTTGAAGTCACGAAACGCCAAATTATCATTTGGACAGCATGTCTTCTTCCACTTCCATTTTTCTTAGGTGGATTAGGATGGCCGATTGTCGCACTTGGCACATTGCTGAATATTGGATGGCTCGTCATTGGCCTTATGGGCTTTAAAATGAAAGACGTCATGAAGTGGTCAACGCTCATGTTCGTTTATTCATTAAACTACTTAACCATCTTTTTCGTCGCGATGATTATCATTACACTATTCTAGAGTAAAATACACTTTGATCACATCAAAACAATGGCTATATCTTATAACACAACATTTTCTAACAACTATGAAAGCCGCCTGATATTCAGTTCTATTTAGGCGGCTTTCTGTTTATACATAGATGGTATTTTGAGTAAAAACATCATTTTTTTATGAAAAGAGGAAATGTAAGTGCTTTTATAAGAGGCGGGGGTTATGAATGGGTGAAAAGTGATTTTATAAATAAGAGGTAAAAAGCGAAAGGCAAAGGAGATCAAGCAAAAGGGGTTGGGACAAATTATGATAAGAAAATGGCGTGTTTATTCACTGTTTCTCTTACTGACGCTCGTTTTGGCGGGCTGTGGTGAACCATACTTATCAACACTCAAACCAGTTGGGGAAGTAGCAGATAAACAGTTTTTCCTAACGGTACTGAGTACACTCATTATGGTTCTTGTCGTCATTGTTGTATCGATCATTTTCTTTTACGTCATCATTAAATTCAAACGTTCTAAAGTGGGAGAAGATACGATTCCAAAGCAGGTGGAAGGGAACCGTAACCTGGAAATTACGTGGACAGCGATTCCGATTCTTCTCCTCATTATTCTCGTTGTGCCTGTTGTGGCATACACGCTTGAGCTTGGGGATACAAGCGCTATGGATAAGAAAAAACGAGATCCTGAAAAGACACTTGTTGTCAATGTAAGAGCCAGTTTATATTGGTGGGAATTCGAATACCCTGATTATGGGATTGTCACAAGTCAGGAATTGATTGTACCGACAGATCAAAAGGTGTACTTTAAGCTGAAAGCATCCGATGTGAAACACTCTTTCTGGATTCCATCGGCTGGAGGTAAAATTGATACAAACACAGAAAATGAAAACAAGTTTTATTTAACCTTTGATTCAAAACGAACGAAAGATGCAGGAGAATATTTCTACGGGAAGTGTGCAGAGCTTTGCGGTCCCTCGCATGCTTTAATGGACTTTAAAGTTAAAACGCTTTCTCAAGATGAGTTTTTGGGATGGACGAAAAAAATGGCTGATTACAAGAAGCCTACATCCACAAAAGATCTCGCACTTGAAGGTGAAAAATTATTTAAAGAGAAAAACTGCTTGAGCTGTCATGCAGTAGAGCCTGGTGACGAACGGCCGGAAGCGGCAAGGACGGCACCAAACCTTGCGACCTTCGGAGACCGAACGAAAGTAGCTGGAATCAAAGATATGAACAAAGAAAATGTGAAAGCATGGCTGAAAGATCCAGAGAGCTTTAAACCAGGGAATAAAATGACAGGGACGTACCCTAAATTAAATGACTCAGAAGCAGATGCACTTTATGAGTATTTAAAAGGACTTAAAATCGAGTAATTTCTAATGCGAATGTGCAAGAGGGTATGTGATCGATGTGAAGTTTTTGTTAAGAGCTCCCGAATATGTCTCTACAACCGAGAGTAGCCATCTGTCAGACACAGTCTGTGTAAAGTTAAGATAGACATCTATATGAAAAGGGGCAAATGGGAGATAAGAGGGGGATTTCATGGTGAGTACAATAGCTAAAAAGCGGGGGTTTGGCGCTGTCTTATGGGATTACTTGACGACGGTTGACCACAAAAAAATTGCCGTACTATATTTAGTGGCAGGGGGATTTTTCTTTTTAATTGGCGGCCTGGAAGCGATGATTATCCGTATTCAGCTAGCCATCCCTGAAAATGATTTTGTAAGTGCAGGGTTTTACAATGAAGTCATGACGATGCATGGAACAACGATGATTTTCCTTGCAGCAATGCCGCTTTTATTTGCATTAATGAATGCGGTTGTACCCATTCAAATTGGTGCACGTGACGTAGCGTTTCCGTTTGTGAATTCACTTGGTTTTTGGCTGTTCTTTTTCGGAGGAATTTTCTTAAACCTTGGATGGTTTATGGGTGGATCACCTGATGCAGGCTGGACTGCATACGCCTCGCTCACGCTGAATTCAGAAGGGCACGGCATGGATTTCTATATTTTAGGTTTGCAGATAGCGGGTATTGGTACGCTGATTGCCGGGATCAACTTTCTTGCAACGATTATTAATATGAGAACGCCTGGTATGACGTATATGAGAATGCCGCTCTTTACATGGACGACATTTGTCGCCTCAGCACTGATTTTATTCGCATTCCCGCCACTTACAGCAGGGCTTGCGATGCTGATGCTTGATAGAATGTTTGATACGAGCTTTTTCAATCCAGAGCTCGGCGGAAATACAATCATCTGGGAGCATTTGTTCTGGATTTTCGGACACCCAGAAGTATATATTTTAATCCTGCCAGCATTCGGAATATTCTCTGAAATCATTCCAGTGTTTGCGAGGAAAAGGTTGTTTGGGTATTCGTCCATGGTGTTCGCTACTGTATTAATTGGTTTCCTTGGATTCATGGTGTGGGCGCATCACATGTTCACAACAGGACTTGGTCCGATTGCCAATGCGATCTTTGCTGTAGCCACGATGGCGATTGCGGTGCCTACAGGAATTAAAGTATTCAACTGGCTGCTCACCATATGGGGCGGTAATGTGAAGTTTACAACGCCGATGCTGTATTCCGTTGCCTTTATACCGTCGTTTTTACTTGGCGGGGTAACCGGAGTCATGCTAGCAGCAGCTGCAGCAGATTATCAGTTCCATGATACGTACTTTGTCGTGGCGCATTTTCACTACGTCATTATAGGCGGGGTCGTATTCGGTATTTTAGCTGGTGTGCATTACTGGTGGCCGAAGATGTTTGGAAAAATACTAAATGAGAAGCTTGGGAAAATTGGCTTTGTGCTGTTTTTCACTGGTTTCCATTTAACCTTCTTTATCCAGCATTTTCTCGGTCTTTGGGGCATGCCGCGCCGAGTCTTTACATTCCTGCCAGGTCAGGGGCTAGACCTTGGGAACTTGATCAGTACGATTGGGGCACTGTTTATGTTTGTAGCTGTTGTCATCATGCTGATTAACATCATCTGGACTACAGCAAAAGGAGAGCGTGTATCGAGCGATCCTTGGGGAGATGGAAGAACGCTTGAATGGGCAGTGTCTTCACCTCCGCCAGAATACAACTTTAAACAGCTTCCGCTTGTCAGAGGACTAGATCCATTATGGATTGAAAAAATGGATGGTAAAACAGGAATGACAGCATCTGAACCGCTCGATGATATTCACATGCCGAATAATTCCATCTTACCTGTCATTATCTCATTCGGTCTATTTGCGTCAGCGTTTGGCTTCATGTATCGTCAAGAGCACAGCTGGGGGCTTCCAGTGATTTTCATTGGTCTTGGCATTACATTTGCGACCATGCTGGTTCGCTCTCTTAAAGATGATCATGGGTACCATATTCACAAAGAAGATTTGACCGATGACGATGATAAAGGGGTGAAAGCATAATGGAACCACAAAAAATGACAGCAGAAACCTTTCCGGCTTCTCCTGAGAAAGCCACGTTAGAAGGAAAGAATAAGTTCGTCGGGTTCTGGTTGTTTCTTGGGGGAGAAACCGTTCTGTTTGCATCGCTCTTTGCCACTTATTTGGCGCTGAAAAACTCTAATGCAGGCGGAGCAAAAACAACTGATATGTTTGATCTCACACTTGTCTTTATTGCCACGATGCTTCTGCTGACGAGCAGTTTAACGAGTGTGTATGCAATGTATCATATGAAAAACTTTGCCTTTAAAAAGATGCAGCTTTGGCTTGGCGTAACTGTGCTATTAGGTGCTTCATTTCTAGGGGTTGAGATTTATGAGTTCTATCATTATGTGCATGCGTATGAATTTACAATTACCAGCTCAGCTCTTGGTTCTTCCTTCTATACACTTGTCGGAACTCACGGGGCTCACGTCGCCTTCGGACTTTGCTGGATTACCGCTCTTATGATTCGAAATATGAGACGCGGACTCGATTTATACAATGCGCCGAAATATTATGTGGCAAGTCTGTATTGGCACTTCATTGATGTTGTGTGGGTCTTCATCTTTACCGTTGTATATTTAATGGGAATGGTGGGATAAGAATGGGAAATAAAAACACAAATCAGTCTAAAGTCGATCTTGTATACCGTAAAAAGAAAAATGCCGAAGAAATGAAGCATCAGCTCATTTCTTTCGGCTTGATGATTGGATTAACCTTTGTTGCCTTTTTAACAATTGCTTCAGAAGACGTTGGGAACTGGTTCGCAGTACCATTTATTTTATTGCTTGCAGTTATTCAGGTGGCTTTTCAGCTTTATTATTTTATGCACATGAACCAAAAAGGGCATGAAACACCCGCATTGTTTCTTTACTCAGGTGTGTTTGTCGCGTTTATTACCGTATTAGCCTTTTTGACCATTATTTGGTGGTAAGCCCGCTTTGCCCTTGAAGGAGGCGCAGCAATGGAGAACTTAGAAATATTCGGATTTCGGGCATTATGGAGCCCTTACTATTTGACTAGTATTGTCATAGCAGCTGCTCTTTATCTGCTTCTTGTGACAAAGGGAAAGCACCGTGCGACGGTGAAAGAGAAAACGTTGTTTCTGACGGGGCTTGTCCTGTTATACGCCGTGAAAGGAAGCCCAATTGATTTAATGGGGCATATTATGTTTAGTGCACATATGGCGCAAATGGCGGTGCTCTATTTAGTCATTCCGCCTCTCCTTATTACAGGATTACCTGCGGCCATTTGGGAGCGGATCATACAAACACCAGGCATTCAGCAAATTTTTCGTTTGTTTTCCAAGCCTTTAATTGCATTGCTTGGATTTAACGGCTTGTTTTCGATGTATCACATTCCGCTTGTGTTTGATTTTGTGAAAACAGATCCGTTTTATCATGCGTTGATGACGGTGGTCATTTTTATCGCTGCCTTTTTCATGTGGTGGCCGCTCGTTCATAAAGTCCAAAGTCAGCCGCAGATTACAGGCATTTTAAAGCTTGGTTATATCATGGCAGACGGAATATTGATGACTCCTGCGTGTGCTCTCATCATGTTTAGTGAGGCACCGATCTATGCAACATATTCTGATGCTGGCGCTTGGATACAGGCACTGCACTTATGCGTGCCAAGTGATATGCTGGCAGGCCTTGCGCTCACAGGTCCTGAAATGTTCCATACCTTGCCGCTGCTAGAGGACCAGCAGCTAGGCGCGATTTTGATGAAAATTATTCAGGAGATTGTGTACGGCTCGATCCTTGCTGTTGTGTTCTTTGACTGGGCAAGAAAAGAAAGAGCGAAAGATGCCGTACCAGATGCGCTGATTCCGAAATATGAATGAAAAAAGCACAGCCGTATGGCTGTGCTCAGATTGTTGACAAAGGGCTAAAATGATCTTGATTTTAGCCCTTTGTCTTCTTTTCATTTTCAGCGTAATAGAAAACCTTTGAAGTCTAGGAAGGACGAGCACTGGCGCGGAGCGAATTTGACATTCGTGAGCACCAGCGCACAGGGCTGACAAAGAATGCAAGGGTTTGTCTACACGCTGAAGCACAGCCATATGGCTGTGCTTTCGTTTATGCTTCAGCAGTCATTGCTTCTAGTTTATCTTTCAGCTGTTCAAGCGTTTTCTTGCTTGATTGGATGAGAGATTTAGGGAAATCTTCGCCTTCGCCGTATTCAACACCGTGCGGATAATAATGTTTTCCAAGTAAAGGTGTTAGAAGCTGTATGTGTGCTCTTTTGGAACCAACATCTCCTTCGGTGGCGTAGCCGGAAATCCGTAAATAAAAGGTTCCCTCTACCATGTTATACTTTCTGTCGTACGTCACACGCTCATAATCCCATTGATCGGCTCGTACAAATCCTTCACTTTCCATGATGAAATCTAATTTATTTAAGTCAGCTGCTACCTTTTCAATCCCCGTACCTTCAAACTTCACCCAAAACCCCTCCTTATAAAAATTCCCTTTACTGACAATCATAGTATGAAAGCGTTAAACTTTCAACTGTGAAAGGTATGTTCTTTTATAACCTGGTTACAGTAATAAAGAAAATAACAGATGGAGGAATCGATGTGAAAACGAAAAAAATCAAAGATATTATGACAAAAAAAGTAGTGACATGCCAGCAAGACGACAATACGTATGAAGCGGCAGTCAAAATGAGAGACGCGGACATTGGGGCCATTCCGGTGGTTGACGGAGATCAGCTCGTTGGCATAGTGACAGACCGTGACCTTGTACTCAGAGGCATTGCAGAAAAAAAGCCAAACTCACAGGAAGTGGGCTCGCTGATGACGAAGGAAGTACTGACAGCTGAAGAAGATGCAACGCTTGAAGAAATTGTCCGGCTCATGTCAGAGCACCAGCTCCGCCGCATTCCTGTTGTGAAAAATGGCGCATTAACAGGGATTGTCGCTCTTGGAGATTTATCAGTCGAAGATTTATCAAATGATCGCGCGGGAGATGCACTGACAGAAATCTCTCAACAGGATCAAGATCACGGGCAAGGATTTCTTCATTAAGAGGGGCATATTTTAAATTCGTGTTAAATAGGCTGTATTGTCGTTGATAAATGAAGCGAGTTTTGTTTAAATGACAGTAGAAGGTACTTTTTGTACCTTGCCAATTTAACGGAGGTGTTTATTTGAAAACTGTGCTCAAAACACTCCTCATCCTCCTGATTATATCTGGAACGTACGTTCTGTTTATTCAATATGGATCTTCACCAGAAAAAGAAAACAGCAATGAACCGAAGGTGTCTAATGAAGAAACATCTAGCGATAAGCCGATCAACATCCCGAAAAAGGGGCTCATGTCCTTTATGGGGAAATCTTCAAACGAAGTGCTTAAACAGCTGGGAGAACCAGATCGCATTGATCCTTCCGCATATGATTATGACTGGTGGATATACAACCAATCGAAGAAGCACTATATTCAAGTAGGGGTAAAGGATAGTAAAGTGGTGACCCTGTTTGCAACAGGAGACGGGCTCAATGTCGAACCGTTTAAAATCGGTCAAGCCACAAGTGAAGTATTTAAAAAAACACAAATTGCACCTTACATTCATGTAGAGGATGAACAAAATTCATACCGCTTTGAATTCTCAGAAGATGATATGAATACAAGACCCACTGTGAAAGTGGGAGATGATGTGTATGTTCAGCTTTACATGGATAAGTTTGAAAGCACTCTTTCAAGTATCAGGGCGTTTAACGCAGATACATTTGTGAAACAAAAGCCATATGAGGTCGTCTATCGTGGTCAATTGATAGAACCTGAGGCAATATCAGGTGAAAAATGGAAAGAGATCGAAGCTTCCAGTCAAAAACAAATTTTTGATATGACCAATATTATCCGTCATAAGTACAAACTGCCGACCTTAAGGTGGGATGATGAAACCTCTGAAGTGGCATTCATGCATAGTGAGGACATGAAAGAGAGTCATTATTTCTCCCATGAATCTAAAAAATACGGTACGCTGAAAGACCGGTTAGAAAGAGGCGAGGTGGCATTTCAGCTCGCAGGTGAAAACATTGCCTATAATTATGTAGATGGACCTGCAGCGGTAGAAGGCTGGCTCAATAGTGAAGGTCACAGGAAGGCGTTATTAAATAAAGATTACACACACCTTGGCGTAGGTGTGAAAGAAAAATATTACACCCAAAACTTCATCAAGAAAACATCTTAAACGAAAGCAGCTGCACAATCGCAGCTGTTTTTTTGATTGAAAAAGAGGCTCACCAAAATAGCTGCTGGTGTATATAGTATAGTAGGCATTTGTATGGGGGGTGAGGATATGACAAACAAACAAAAACAAACATCCATTGATGAATTTAAACAATTCGTCAGACGCCATCCGAAGTTAATTCAAGAAGTGCAAACGCAAGAAAAAAGCTGGCAAAGTGTATACGAAAATTGGATCATGTTTGGTGAAGAAGACGATATGTGGTCTCCTTATAAAGGCGGTAAAGAAGAAAAAGCCTCTAAGCCAAGTGAATTGGGAAAAGCAGATTTTATGTCTAAAATGGTTTCTGCTGTGAAAAAAATGGACGCTGATCAAATGAATGAACAAATCAACAAAATGAGCCAGTCTATTTCCTCTTTACAAAGCTTACTCGGACAATTTTCATCAAATGGCTCAAAGAAAGGTTCATCTGGAGGCAGTCAGCACCCATTCTCCTTCAGGAAAGATTAATTGAAAGGGGATGCTTTTGGTGCGGAAAGAAGTACAGGAGTTTGTCATGGCCGAAGAGGATCGAATCAAATTCATCAGACAGCGTCCTCTCTGGTACAGACAGCTGACTCGACATCCTGAAAAGCTATCGTCCTTTGAATTAGATAAAATGAATTTTTACGAAAAAACCATTCCTCATCGTGTGAGTCAGTTGAGCAACAGTGTCCAAATGGCTGAAATGATGATTCAAATGTTCCAAGCAATGCGCAATCAAAATGGAGCCGGGTGAGGCTTTTTTGAGTTGATTAAGATGTCTATTTCCTGAGCATCCTATAAAAGTAGATGAAAGGAGAATCAGAAGATGAAATGGATGCTGTCAATATGCGCATTGCTTTTTCTTGTCACCGGGTGTCAAAGTCAACATGGAGAGAAGCAAGTCACGAAGCAAGATCCAGCTGTACCAGTGATGCAGCAAGCCGAAAGCGAAATGAAGCAGCAAGGCTTTTTAAAATACAAAGTGCAGGGGTCTTCTGTCTATATAGAAAGTACACTACAAGATTTTCATCTTGAACCTTCGCGTCTAAAAAAGAATGAGAAGACGGGATATTTTACAGTGTATGTAGACGGAAAACGTGCAGGCAATGAGTATACTGCTGCATTTGTGGTCAAGCATCTTTCAAAAGGAAAGCATAAAATGACCGTTGTGCTCAATTCCCGTCATCCAGAATATAAGCAGAAAAGAGAAACATGGGATGTATTTGTCACGTAAAAGCATTTTCTGATCCATAGGTTTCGTGGTAAACTATGAATTGGAGGTGCAACATTTATGTATGCGACAATCGAATCTGTGGAGCTCCAAGAGGAAGCGAATCAATTGGCTGCCATGATTCTTCAGTCGGAGGAGGCTGAACATTACCGCAACTGCTTTAAGCGTCTCCAGCAAGACGAAGAAGCCCAACAAATTATTGCCCATTTTACAAAAGTAAAAGAGCAATATGAGGATGTGCAGCGGTTCGGCAAATACCATCCGGACTATAGAACGATCTCAAAGGAAATGCGTGAGGTCAAAAGAAAGTTAGATCTTCACGATACAGTGGTTGATTTCAAAAAAGCAGAAACAGCGATTCAATCCATCTTAGATGAGATTAGTATTGAAATCGGTCAAGCTGTATCAGCATATATCAAAGTTCCAACAGGGAACCCATATTTTGATGGTCTATCATCATGCGGCGGTGGCTGTGGATCAGGTGGCAGCTGTGGCTGTAAAGTATCTTGACGAGACTTGAATGTCTCGTCTTTTACATAATGACTGAAAAGAATTGAAAAAGCGGCAGGTGAAAAGATGGAAACCAAACGTCAAGGGATGGTCGTTTGGCTGCATTCGTTAAAGCAGTCAAAGGCGCTAAGAAAATTTGGAAATGTTCACTATATTTCAAGGAAAATGAAGTATGCAGTGATCTATTGTGATATGAATGATCTCGAGCGTCATATGGCTAAGCTCAGCTCATTGCCATTTGTGAAGCGTGTTGAGCCTTCATATAAACCTTTTATTAAATTAGAGTACGAATCCAAATTGGACAAAGCAAAAGAGTATGATTATAAAGTGGGCTTTTAAAGACACAAAAAAATCCCCGCGGCATCACCCGCGGGGTCCTTCTATTCTTAATGATTCATTAAGGAGAAGGCAAAGGGAGAGGAGAAACCGGAGGAAGAACTTATGGGGAAACGTAAGTCTTCTCCGCGGTTGGCAACAGCACCACATCAGATGCTGTTATAAATAGTATGACCCCGCTTTCCTTGATCTATACATAGAAAATGAATGAAAATCCTTGCATTGTCCCCTGCGGAGTGTTGTGGTAAGATAATGTTGAATTTTTTGTCATAAACAATAACCAATAGAAGCAAGCAGAAAAAGTGGTGGGAAAATGAGAGTCATCTCTGGAACGAGAAAAGGCCGCACACTTAAAGCGGTACCAGGTCAATCAACAAGACCGACGACAGATAAAGTAAAAGAATCGATATTTAATATGATCGGCCCGTATTTTGATGGCGGATGGGCCCTTGATTTATTTGCGGGAAGCGGTGGTTTAGGAATTGAAGCGCTTTCCAGAGGATTCGATCATTGCATTTTCGTTGATCGAGATATGAAGGCAATTCAGACGATTAAAGGAAACCTTAATCAATTGTCGCTGCTCGATCAAAGTGAAGTGTTTCGAAACGAGGCAAAGCGTGCACTCTCAGCCGTTGTGAAACGAGAGGAATCCTTTCAAGCGATCTTTCTTGATCCGCCTTATAAAGATCAACAGCTGAAAGCACTTCTTGAAATGATTGACGAGCATGCCTTATTAACAGATGACGGCGTGATCGTGTGTGAGCATGATAAGGACGTCACACTGCCAGAGGAAGCTGGACAGCTTTACATATCAAGACAGGAACTGTACGGGTTGACTGGTATTACGATCTATAGAAAGCGGGGAAATTAAAGCATGGGAAATATAGCCGTTTGTCCGGGTAGCTTTGATCCAGTCACATTGGGCCATTTGGATATCATCAAAAGAGGTGCAAAGATCTTTGATGAAGTGTATGTATGTGTACTAAATAACTCATCCAAACAACCGTTATTTACCGTTGAAGAACGGTGTGAGCTCATTCGCCAGGCGACGAAGGATCTGCCAAATATCAAAGTTGAATCCTTTCACGGTCTGCTTATTGATTATGCGAAACAAAAAGAAGCCAAAGTCATTTTACGCGGATTAAGAGCTGTGACGGACTTTGAATATGAAATGCAAGGCACATCAATGAATAAAGTGTTAAACGATGAAATTGAAACGTTTTTCATGATGACCAACAATCAATATTCCTTCTTAAGTTCCAGCATTGTCAAAGAAGTAGCGAAATATCATGGATCAGTCAAAGATCTTGTCCCAAAAGAGGTAGAAGCAGCGCTGAAAGAAAAATTTAAAGGATGAGTGCACCGTGCACTCATCCTTTTTTAAATTTCTGATAGTATAGCGCGATATACAAGATCAAGCTGCATAGCGTGATCAATGGGCCAGCTGTCACAAGCTGATTCCAAAGCACACTGCTATACACGACGACCTGCTGGCTTGCTTCAAAGGCACCTGCTGGGAGAGCCATGTCAGATCGAGAGACATAAAGAGGCTTGAACAATAAAAAGGCAAAAACAGCTGCATAAATTCCGTGAAGCAAACGAGCGAAGAAAAACGGTTTAAAGCGTATATCTGTTGCCGCCAGAATGCCGGCGACCTGAGCTTGAACAGAAAACCCGCTGAATCCTAATATAAAGCTGACGACAATCGTTTTAGCAAGAAGGGTGACTTCCTGTGACCCTGTCAGCTGACTTCCTAATGTGATTTCAAATAAACCGGCAATCATCGCAAGATCTAATTCTGGCGGAAGATGCATCGTTTGCAGCATATATCCGATCCCTATGGATAAGAGGTCCGTCACATGAACAACTGACAGCATTTTACTAAATACAGAAAATAAGATAATAAAGCCGCCAATCATAAAGAGAGTTTGGACTGATGACATCACCGCATCACTTAAAATTTGGCCGAGCGGTCTTTTCTCTGCGAGTCTTGCTGTATGAAGAGCGCTGAATGCCTCTTGAAACGGTGGGAATAAAAATCGCTTACGGCTTCTCAGATGTGCATCATGCCGCGCTTTATATCCCCGCATCGTCACACCAACAGCGAGATTCCCTAAATAATGTGCGCATGCCAAAACAATCCCTAAAGCTGGATGATGAAAAAAACCAACAGCCACCGCACCGAAAATAAACAATGGATTCGATGAATTTGTAAAAGAAACGAGGCGCTCTGCTTCGATTTGTGTCAGTTGTCCTTCCTGCCTGAGTCTTGTGGTTAATTTCGCACCAGAAGGGAAGCCTGATGCCATTCCCATTGCTAGGACAAATCCCCCTACACCAGGCACTCGAAAGATGGGGCGCATAAATGGCTCTAATAATACCCCGACAAATCTGACAATCCCGAAACTAATTAATAGCTCGGACAAAATAAAAAAAGGAAGCAATGATGGAAATACAACCTCCCACCACATTGCAAGTCCATTTTTAGACGCTTGCAAAGAGGCTTGTGGATGTGTAATCACAGTGGCTGTTAAAAAGATAAAAAAAGCAGCGATGAACAGAGTGTTCCATTTTTTCATGGAGATTTCGCCCCTTGCTGTTATGATCTATTGGCGAGCTCGTGATCAAAAAAGAAAGACACTAGCCGAGCCTGTCTTCTATTACTATACGAGCAGAAGAGGCATGTTTAGACCAATAGATTCGTATATATGCATAGAAAAGAGGAGGGTGGATTTTCATGAGGCGACCAGTCATTGGACTTGCGTTAGGCTCCGGGGGTGCGAGGGGAATGGCGCATATCGGAGTTTTATCTAGTCTTGAGAAACAAGGAATTCAGGTAGATATGATCGCTGGCAGCAGTATTGGCGCACTTGTTGGGAGCTTTTATGCGGCAGGACAAGACGTAGAAAAAATGAAAAAACTTGCACTTGTCTTCAGAAGAAAGTATTATGCTGACTATACACTGCCAAAAATCGGTCTTTTAAAAGGGAATCGAATGTTGCAGCTGATTCACACGTTTACATATGGGAAGAAATTTGAAGAATTAAGAATGCCCCTTGCGGTGGTTGCCTGTGACCTCGAGACAGGGGAGAAGGTCGTGTTTAAAAAAGGGTCTGTTTCACAAGCAGTCAGAGCAAGCATCAGCATTCCGGGCGTGTTTGTTCCTCATGAAATGGGCGGCAGACAGCTAGTCGATGGAGCGGTTGTTGACCGCATTCCTGTGTCTGTTTTAAAAGAAATGGGCGCAGACCTCATTATCGCCTCTGATGTATCAAGGGTGAAAAAAACAGAAAAGGCGACGAGATTATCGGATGTGATTATGCAAAGTTTGGACATCCTTCAAAATGAATTGGTCCGTCATCAAACCATTCACGCTGATGTCATGATCCGGCCGAGGCTTGAAACATTTAGCTCGAGTGCATTTACACAGGTGCAGGAGATGATTGAAGCAGGTGAGCTCGCCGCAGATCAACTAACAGGTAAACTGAAAGATGTCATTGATAAATGGGAGTGTTAATCGAATGAAAAAATTGAATATTCGCTGGCTCAGCTTTTTTGTCGTTATCCTTGTATTATTTGGCTTAACCTTTGTCAAACTGCCATATTACGTGACAAAGCCGGGTGATGCAACCGAGATTGCTCCCCACATTCAAGTAGACGGCGGATATGGCGAGAAGGGCAGCTTCTCACTTATGACGATAAAAGTAGGTCCAGCCAATCCGTATACGTATTTGCTTGCGAAAATGAATAAATATGACGAGATCGTCCCGGAAGAAAATATTAAAGCGGACGGGGAGTCGGATGAAGATTATATGAAAAGACAGCTTCAGCTGATGAAAAGCTCTCAAGAAAATGCCATGATTGCAGCGTATACAAAAGCAGGCAAAAAAGTAGATTATACGTTTAACGGGGTATATGCAAGCTACGTGATGAAAGGAATGCCTGCTTACGGCAAAATTGAAGTGGGCGACCGAATCAAAAGCGTTGATGGCAAGACCTATGATTCTGCTGATAAAATGGTTTCGTATATCAGCAGCAAAAAAGCAGGTACATCTGTCCGTTTTGTCCTTGAACGAAATGGCAAAGACATCACGGAGAAAGTGACGTTAAAACCATTTAAAGAAGAGCCGAATCGAGTTGGAATCGGTGTATCCTTATTTACAGATCGAAATGTGAAAGTCTCGCCTTCCATTAAGGTGGATATTGAAAATATCGGCGGCCCATCAGCAGGTCTCATGATGTCACTTGAAATTTATAACCAGCTGACAAAAGAAGACGAAACACATGGCTATGCGATTGCGGGAACCGGGACGATTGACGCCGATGGAACGGTCGGTCCAATTGGCGGAATCGATCAAAAGGTCGTGGCGGCAGATAAAGCCGGAAAAGATATATTCTTTGCACCAAACGATAAAGGTGATTCAAATTCAGACTACCGAAATGCTGTCAAAACAGCGAAAGATATTAAAAGTGATATGAAAATTGTGCCTGTAGATACGATGCAAGATGCCCTGAACTATTTAAACAAATTAAAAGAGAAAGCATCTTAATCAAAGAAGAGCAGCCTTCATCAAGGCTGCTCTTCTTGTTAAGACTGGAAGAGACCAGTCTCTTCATCATATCGGATCGGTGAGGTTTTAAACTCCGCTTCCGTTAAGTCCGTTTGCATTGGCTCACTAACGGGCAGGCTGAAGACGCGGGACGCGCGAATATCAAGATCAAGTGCGGGATGTGAAAAGGCAGACAGCTTGCTTATGAGCGGCACGTCCAATTCTTTTTTCACAAGAGATAAGTATTGCTGCCCTTTCTTTGACATACCAAGTAAACGAATGTAAGGCGCTTCTCTCTCTTTCAGCAGCTCATGCATGGCACTCTTTTTCACCCTCATTAAGAGATGTGTATTCATCCGCTGCAGCCTTGTCCACGTATATCGTTTTGTTTTCACAAGAGATAGATATTCCTCGTAGGAGGACGCATGTGAAATCGCCTTTTGCATGCGGTGTTCGATGCCTTCTTCGATTTCATAGATGCCTTCTAGTTCTGCTGTATCCATTGTGTGAAAGACTTGTTTTAAGAAGCTAAAGTAGGCTTCTTGTGTATGTAAAAGACCATAAGAAGAATGATAGTCATGTAATTGCTTGAGCGTAGCTTCTGGGAGATATGGGGCGACTGTTTCAAATGTGCCGTGATCTTTTAAGGCTTTTCGTATACTTGTTGCGCTTGCGATTTTCTGATTTTTAGGAAGTTCTTCATCATGATAACCAGATGAAATCCTTTGAGAGGTAAAGGGCTGCATGTGAGGGGATCTCTCCAAGATGGCTTTGACATAATGGAAACCTAAAATGTTATTTGGCTTGGACAGATCCAGTAACTGGTTAGGATCAATCACCTCTTGAAACGCAGCTGCTGCAGCTGCTGGATAACTAAGGCCTTCTTTCACCTTTTCTTTTGTGAAAAGGTCAATTTCTCCTTTTTTCTCATGCCAAGCATGAGCCGTTCGCTCAAATGCTTTAATGTCACCATCCTCGCTGCCGAAAAAAAGGGAGCGGCATTTTAAAGCATCTAGAATCGCCACAGCACCGTTTGCAAAGGTTTCTGCCTTTTGCACTGCGTATATGTATGGAAGCTCACACACAATGTCTACACCGTTTTGCAGCGCCATTTTTGTCCGCGTCCATTTTGAGACGATGGCAGGCTCACCGCGCTGGAGGAAGGAACCGCTCATGACGGCAATGGCAACATCTGAGGAGGTATGTGTTTTCGCCTGACGAACATGATAGGCATGTCCATAATGAAATGGATTATACTCGACAACGACTCCTGTTGCTTTCAATAGATGTTCCGCCTTTCTTGCTATGGTTAAATGGTCTATGCTACAGTAGCATAAGGGAAAAATGAAGCCCATTTTTTTCAGTGTAGGCATTCCGCGAACTGATGTCAAACAACCCTCTGACATCACAAAGGACTGTAAAGAAAAAATATTGACAAATAACATGATGAAAGCTATAATCATGTTTGTTGCTCTTAGAGGTGATACAATTGAAATGGACAGTTTATCAGTTACATCAAAAAGCTAAAAACAGCTTCGATTTTCATGAGACGGTTGACTTAAATGAACTTACTAGCCTTCATTCAGATATACGTCGCATTTCACCGGTAGAGGTGAAAGGGACTGGAGTGATCGAATCAAAGCAAGTCGCATTTGATTTAACCATCACAGGTGAAATGACATTGCCTTGTTCAAGAACGCTTGTTGATGTAAATTATCCATTTGCGATTTCAACGAAAGAACTATTTGTACTTCATAAGACAGACGATATAGAAGATGAAGACGTTTCTATTGTAGAAGACGACATCATCGACTTAACGCCTATAGTCAAGGAAGAAATTCTTCTTGAAGTGCCGATGCAAATCTTTTGCGACCAAACGGATGTAAAAGGTGCTGCACCACAAGAAGGGGATGACTGGGCGGTCATTTCGGAAGATGCACATCAAAACCGAATTGATCCGCGTCTGGAAGGCTTGAAGAAGCTCTTAGAAGAAAATAATGAATCTTAACTCTTTAAGGAGGTGGGAATAATGGCTGTACCTTTTAGAAGAACTTCTAAAATGAAAAAAAGATTGCGTCGTACGCATTTCAAACTACAAGTACCTGGTATGGTAGCTTGCCCAGAATGCGGTGAAATGAAAATTTCTCATCGTGTCTGCAAATCTTGCGGAACATACAAAGGCAAAGACGTAAAAAGCAACTAATGCTTGATAAAAAAACGTGAGGGAATCTTCCCTTGCGTTTTTTTATTTGTCTATTTTTTAGGTTTCTCTCCTGCAAATAGTCTATCTACTCTAGTAGGCGCATATGATGTGGTATTCAGATTCAGGGGGGATGATCAATTGACGATTACAAGGCAGGACGCATGGACACAAGATGAAGATTTACTTTTAGCAGAAGTCGTCTTAAGGCACATTCGAGATGGAGGAACGCAGCTTTCCGCATTTGAGGAAGTCGGGAAAGCATTGTCAAGAACAGCTGCAGCATGTGGTTTCAGGTGGAACTCATACGTTAGAAAACAATATCAGGCAGGCATAGAGCTGGCGAAAAAACAGCGGAAAGAACTGCGTAAAAAATTAGGTATTCATTCCTCTGGTTTACCACAGCATGCGTTAACCATAGAAGAGAAGACATCTTCAATTCAGGCTGAATTGACCCTTCGAGAAGTGATTCAGTTTTTAGAGCAGCTTGAAAAAGAACCTGATGGACCTGCTCATTTACGCGAGGAACTGGCAGATGCACAGCATCAATTGAAGTCACTTACAGAAGAAAATGAACACTTGAAGCGGCAATTAAAAATGACAGAAGAAGATTACCGGGCACTCATTGGTATTGTTGAAAGAGTCAAACAGAATATCAGCTTAAAAGAATATGCTAAATAAAGAGACGCCCCTCACAGAGAAAGGAGGGGCGTTTTGTGATCAGTCTTTAAGCGGATTCACCTGTATTTTTTTGAATATGAGCGGGCTCCCAGATGAGTGGATTTTCACCCTTATCACGCTCCATATCATATTTTACTGCTTCAAAGCCCATTTTATCCCAAAAACCGGCTGATTTGACGCGCGGATTGGTCCGAATTGGCAATCCGAACGATTTGGCGAATTCAACAAGTGCTTCGCCGTACCCTTTGCGCTGATACCCAGGAAGCACTTCCAGCTTCCACAGCTCTAAATAATCATGGTTGTGGTTAAAATACGTTGTCGTTGAGCCGTCCACTTGATAAAGGCTCATACGTGCCACTAGCTTATCTCCAAAATAAATCCCGTAAAATGGAGAGTTGCTGTCATTTTCAATCATATTGCTTTCAAGGTCTTCAAGCATGGATAGCTCTTGTATGCCGTATTCCTTAAATTGTTTAAATTCCTCTAAAGTTTTGTAATTAATTAGAAGTCGTTTTACTTGTGCCATATGATCTTCCCCCTTACACACATAATGTCGACAGTGATGTCATTGAAGGCGTTTTCATCCCATCCGCCTCGAAAAGTTTTTACACTTATTATTATAGTTTTTAAATTAAAAAAATTCAATCATAGCGCGCCATCTGCTTTTTGCATCACGACATGAACCTGTTACAATAATTGATATAATGAAGTAAACAGAAAAAGGGAAGTGCGGCAGTTGAACATTGGAATCATTGGCGGCGGTGCGATTGGTCTGCTTTGTGCTAGTTATTTATCACAGCATCATGACATCACGGTCTTTACAAGAAGAAAAGAGCAGGCAGAAGAAATTCGAGCATCAGGCATTCAGCGAACAGTAAAAGGAGAAACATGTCAGGCGGCTGTTCATGCACAGACAGAAATAACAGGAGTATTTGATTTGCTCATCGTGACGGTGAAATATCATCATTTGCAAGATGTGCTCGATGAATTATCGACATTACCTCGTCAGCGTATCTTATTTTTACAGAACGGAATGGCTCACTTATTAGATTTGGAGAATTGGAAAACGGCACATTCATTATATATAGGTGTGGTAGAACACGGGGCAATGAAGATGTCAGATCATGCAGTGAACCATACAGGTATTGGTGTCATCAAGTGGGGGGCATTTCAGCATGAGGAAGCAGCTGATATAAAAAATGCATTGAATGAGACATCATCTCATTTTCAAATGATCTATACGGATGAATGGAAAAAGGTGCTGGAGGAAAAACTGCTTGTCAATGTCTGTATTAATCCGCTGACGGCTTTGCTGCATGTGAGAAACGGGGAATTGATCGCAAACCCCTCATATGAATACATGATGAAATGTGCATTTGATGAAGCGGTATCCATCTTGGGATTGTCTGAAAAAGAGCGGCTCTGGCCTTATGTCATCTCTATTTGTGAGAAAACGGCTGCTAATCAGTCGTCTATGCTTCAAGATATAGTGAAAGGCCGCCAAACCGAAAGAAAAGCCATCGTTGGCTATCTTTTAAAAAAGGCTCAAGCTCAAGAGATTCTGGCGCCACATCTCACTTTCTTTTATCGAAGCTTGGAAGTATTGGAAAAAAAGCAAACAAAATCTTTTGAGTGAGATCATTTACATGCTATACTTTTTTCGGGAAACTAACTATTTATTGAAGAAAGGAAGTTCTAAACATGCAATTGACTGAACTTTCCATCCGAAGTCAGAATTTATTCATACGTGATTATATAGAAGAAAAAAAAGAGATGACGACTTTTTTTGATTATGATATACATTCTGAGCACACATGGAAAAAGAGATACGACGATCTCATGGAAATGAGCTTCCCGCGCGAGGCTTTAGCGGATTATATGAGCGCATACCATGCAAAGTTTGAATCGGAAGCGATGCGTCAGAACATTGAAAAGATCCGTGATGAACGGAGTGTCATGGTGGTTGGAGGACAGCAGGCTGGTCTATTAACAGGACCGCTTTATACCATACATAAAATCATATCCATCATTCAGTTTGCAAAAGAAAAAGAAACAGAGCTTGGGGTCCCTGTGATTCCAGTCTTTTGGGTAGCCGGTGAGGATCATGACGTAGATGAAATTAATTTTGTGTACACGTCTGGCGAAAAAGGTCCAGCTAAACAAAAGCTGCCATTACATAACGTCAAAAAAGCGGCTGCGAAAAGAATCCCGCTTGATCAAGAAAAAACCGAGAAATGGCTCCGTGATGTGTTTTCAACATATGAAGAATCTGAGTACACCAATGACTTGCTCGATCAGCTTCTTCGATGTTTACGCAAATCACAAACCTTTACTGATTTCTTTGAATGGATTGTATGCGACCTCTTTGAAGAAGATGGGCTGCTTTTATTTAATTCAGGCGACTTAGGTGTCAAACCGCTTGAGCGTGCGTTATTCAAGCACATTGTCGAGACAAATGATGCAGTCACTACTCGCTTAAAAGACACGCAGGCTGCCATGAAGCGAGCAGGATATCAGCCGATCATTGAAGCTGGTGACAATCAGGCAAACCTATTTTACGAATATGATGAGGAACGTTTCCTAATTGAGAAAGAGAACGGCCGGTTTTCTATATCAGAAGTGGGGCTTACATGGACAAAGGAAGAGCTTCTGCAGGAAGTTGAGGAGCACCCAGAACGGTTTAGCAACAATGTGGTGACGCGTCCCTTGATGCAGGAAACCCTTCTCCCAACACTTGCTTTTATGGCAGGACACGGTGAGGTTAACTATTGGGGAGAACTGAAAGGAATCTTTGAGCATTTTAAATTGAAGATGGCGCCTGTTCTTCCGAGACTGCATGTGACCATTCTTGAAAGGCACATCAACAAGAAACTGCCGGTTAGAGAACTGTCGGTAGAAGAAGTGCTGACAAGCGGAGTGAATGAAAAGAAAGAAGCGCACTTTGAACAAAGTCTTCCAGACAGCTTTGTTCAAGCAGTTCAACAGGCCAAACGTGAATTAGCGAATGCTCATGGCGTGATGAGACAAGAAGCACTGGAGATTGAACCAAACTTCGAGCAGCTGCTAGATAAAAATGCCAAATTTATCGAAGACCAGCTTCAATTTGTTTATCAAAAGGTGGCGCAGCGTGTGGAAGAGAAGGAAGGATATATCCTTCGGGACTTTGAACGGATTGAAAATAGTTTAAAACCACTGGACGCCCCGCAAGAAAGAATTTGGAATATCATGTATTTTTTAAACAAATATGGACCAGAATTCTTCAAAACGTTCAAAAATCTGCCATTTTCATTTCAAAACAAGCAACAAATTGTCAAACTTTGAAATAAAGTTTTAATGAACCCTGACTAGTTCAGGGTTTTTTTTTATGTAGAAACAGTGTAGAATAAGTTTTGTGGAGAGAAGTGGTGGATAGTGGAGAGTAAGGGTGAGAAAGTGGGGCTCTGATTATCATGTTCATGGGTGAATACCAGCATACGATTGATACAAAAGGGCGCATGATCATCCCTGCTAAATTTAGAGACGGTCTCGGAGAACAGTTTGTGCTGACGAGAGGGCTTGATCAATGTTTATTTGGCTACCCTATGAGTGAGTGGAAACTAATCGAAGAGAAACTCAAAGCACTACCGCTAACGAAAAAAGATGCACGTGCGTTTACCCGGTTCTTCTTCTCTGGCGCAGTCGAATGCGATCTGGACAAGCAGGGGCGTATAAACATCGCATCAAACCTACTCCAATATGCAAAACTCGAAAAAGAATGTGTGGTCATCGGCGTTTCAAATCGAATTGAGTTGTGGAGTAAGTCGATCTGGGAACAATATACAGAAGAGCAAGAAGATTCTTTTGCTGAAATTGCTGAAAACATGATTGGATTTGATATATAATAATCCCTTGTGCAGCAAGCTTTCTACACATTCATTTCTATTTGAAAAAGGTGGGACCATAACATCATGTTTCAACATGAGACAGTATTATTAAAAGAAACAGTTGACGGTTTAAACGTAAAAGAAGACGGTACATATGTGGACTGCACGCTGGGCGGAGCAGGTCATAGCTCATATTTACTATCTCAATTATCAGAAAAAGGAACATTGATTGGATTTGATCAAGACGATGCTGCACTGGATCATGCACGAGAGAAGCTCGCGGATGCTAAAGCGAACATTCTTTTCATAAAAAGCAACTTCCGATATTTAAAAGAACGTCTGAATGAACAAGGTATTACAAGCGTAGACGGTGTGATTTTTGATCTTGGGGTTTCATCTCCTCAGCTCGACACACCAGAGAGAGGCTTTAGTTATCACCATGATGCACCTCTTGACATGCGAATGGATCAATCAGCTGCATTGTCGGCAAAAAAAGTGGTAAATGAATGGCCATTTGAAGATCTAGTTCGGATTTTCTACAAATATGGGGAAGAAAAATTCAGCAAGCAAATCGCACGCAAAATTGAAGAAGCAAGAAAAAAAGCGCCAATTGAAACAACGGGTGAGCTTGTCGACATTATCAAAGAAGGAATTCCGGCACCTGCAAGACGAACTGGCGGACATCCAGCGAAAAGAGTGTTTCAAGCGATCCGAATTGCCGTAAATGATGAATTGAAAGTATTTGAAGAAGCACTAGAACAAGCAATAGAGTTACTCAATCCGAAGGGGAGAATTTCTGTCATTACATTCCATTCACTTGAAGACCGGATTTGTAAAAGTACATTTAGAGAAATGTCTTCTCTTCCAGAACTTCCGCACGGACTACCAGTGATTCCAGAAGGACTTGAACCAAAGCTGAAGCTGATCACGAGAAAACCGATCGTTGCATCAGAACAAGAGCTGGAACATAACAACCGTGCCCGTTCAGCGAAGCTCCGAATTGCAGAAAAAAAGTAAAACGACACCATAGATGATGATAAAAAGGAGGTTTCTTATGAGTAATTTGGCTTATCAAAGAGAAGTGAAGCAACATCAAACAGAGCAGCAAGGCCAATCGGTTGTCATTAAAAGAAGAGGTTCTATCACACTTGGTGAAAAAATCTTACTTGTCATGTTTGTCATGGCTCTTATGTGCAGCTCCATTCTCATCATTTCTAAAGCCTTTGCTGTCTATCACGCCAATATTGAAGTGCAGAAATTAGAACAGCAAGTATCTTTAGAATCGAAGAAGATCACTGAGCTTCAAAAGGAAAAAGACTTGCTGAGTGAACCAGAAAGAATCATCGAAGCCGCAAAAAAAGCAGGCCTAAGCATATCGAAAGATGTTAAGCAGGTCGATTAACATGGCGATGCCTAAAAAGAATAAAATGATGAACAGAGGCGCGGCAATTGCAAGTATTTGCTTCGCCCTGTTTTTCTTTATCATCCTAGCACGTTTTATCTATATTCAGATTACAGGAACGGTTGATGGACAAGTGTTAGCCGCCAAGGCTAATGAACAATATCAATCGAAGAAAACACTTGAAGCCAAAAGAGGGTCTATTTTAGACCGGAATGGAAATGTGATTGCTGAGGATACATCTGTGTATAAGCTTATTGCGGTCATGAGCAAGAAAATGACAGTGGACCCTAAGCACCCAATGCATGTCGTCGATAAAGAAAAGACGGCAAAAGAGCTCTCAAAAGTTATCGATATGAGTGAAAGCGAAATTTTAAAGCGTCTCAATACAAAAGATGCATTCCAAGTTGAGTTTGGTAAAGCGGGGAAAGATATTAGTTTTTCAACGAAGGAAAAAATTGAAAAGCTAAAGCTTCCAGGGGTCGCATTTGAAAAAGACACGAAGCGATATTATCCAAACGGCATGTTTGCTTCTAACCTGATCGGTTATGCCAGATTAGATGAGGCGACAAAGGACATGTCAGGTGCAATGGGACTTGAGAAGGCACTGAACAAATATTTAAAAGAAAAAGACGGCTATGTGACATATAACAGTGACAGAAGCGGATGGGCCTTGCCGAATAGTAAAGAAGACATTGTCGCCCCGAAAGACGGGAAAAATGTCACGCTGACCATCGATCAAAAAATTCAAGCGTTTCTTGAAGAAAGTATGACGCAGGTTGCCAAAAAGTATAAGCCGAAGAAAATCATTGCCACAGTCGTTGATCCGAAAACTGGAAAGGTTCTCGCGATGGGGCAGCGGCCAAGCTTTAATTTAAATGAACTAGACATTACGAATTATAACAATGATGTCATTTCATATGCGTTTGAACCAGGTTCGACGATGAAGATCTTTACCCTCGCTGCGGCGATCCAAGAAGGGGTCTACCAAGGCAGTGACAAATATCAATCTGGTACTTATAAAGTAGGCGGCGGCCTTGTGAGAGACCACAACAACGGAAATGGCTGGGGGAAAATTGACTTTCATCAAGGGGTTCTCCGCTCATCAAACGTGGCCTTTGCAAAGCTGGCGAAAGAAAAACTAGGCTTCACACGATACGAACAATATTTGCAGAAGTTCCATTTCTATGACAAAACGGGGATTGACTTGCCGAACGAAGCGTCTAGCAAAATCAATTATAGATACGAATATGACAAAGCATCGACGGCTTATGGTCAAGCGTCAGCCATCACACCGATTCAACAAATCGAAGCAGCCACAGCGATAGCAAACGGCGGAACAATGATGAAGCCATATGTCATTGACCATATTACAGACCCGAATACAAACAAAACGATTTTGCAGCACGAACCAACAGCAGCAGGAAAACCGATTTCATCTGATACAGCGAAGCAAGTTCGCGACATTTTAGGTGAGGTTGTTTCCTCAAAAATTGGAACAGGTCAGCCTTACCAAATCAAAGGATTCGACGTTGCTGGAAAAACAGGAACGGGGCAAATTGGCGGTGCCGGCGGTTACCTCCAAGGAAGAAACGATTACGTCTTTTCATTTATGGGAATGGCGCCAAAAGATGATCCGAAGCTGCTTGTTTATGTAGCTGTACAGCAGCCGCAGCTGTCTGAAACAGAAACAGGGTCTGCCCCGGTTTCTCAAATCTTTAACCCTGTCATGAAAAATAGTCTGCTATATTTAAATATTGCACCAACAAAAACAGACGATAAAAAATCAGGCGAACAAAAAGTGAAACAAGAAACGATGCCTTCATTCCTGGATTTAGAAGTGAAGCAGGCAGAAACAGAAGCCAAAAATAAACACTTAGCGCCTGTTGTCATCGGCGACGGCCTCTCCATTAAACGCCAGTGGCCGAGTGCGGGCTCTGAATTCTCTGAAAGCCAGAAAGTCTTCTTGAAAACAGCAGGGAAAACCATTAAGATGCCTGACATGACAGGCTGGTCCAGAAGGGAAGTCCTTCAATATGCTTCGATTTCCGGTGTGCATATAGAAACAAATGGACAAGGATATGCTGTGAAACAAAGTGTCAAAAGTGGAGCGGAGATTTCAGACAAAGTCATCACTGTGACATTTAAAAGCCCAAATTAACTTTAAACCTAGCAAACCGCTTGCTAGGTTTTTTCTTTTGCTCCAGCTGAATATCACGGTAGCGTTCTACAAAAGGACGGGCCTGCATATGATGAAAACAAGCCATATGTAAGGAGTGAACCGGGCGTGCGAGTGTCAAGTGTAACAGTGAGAAAACGATTGCTTTTCGTGCTGCTGTTTGGGGTGATCATTTTTTTCATCATAGATACTAGATTAGGATATGTGCAGTTTATTATGGGCGAGAAGCTGACAAGCTTAGCAAAAGATTCATGGAGCCGAAACCTTCCATTCGAACCGGAAAGGGGAGATATTTTGGACCGGAATGGGGTAGAGCTTGCGACGAACAAAAGTGCCCCATCTATATTGGTCGTCCCTCGGCAAATTAAAGATCCCGCAGAAACAAGCAAGAAATTGGCAGCAGTACTGAATATGTCTGAAGAGAAAGCGTACAAGCATGTCACGAAGAAAACATCAATTGAACGAATTTCTCCTGAGGGCAGAAAGGTATCTCATGAAAAAGCAAAAGAAGTAAGAGAGCTTGATTTAGAAGGCGTGTATGTAGCAGAAGACAGCATCAGACATTATCCGTTTGGCAGCTTTCTTTCACATGTACTGGGCTTTGCTGGAATCGATAATCAAGGTTTACTTGGACTGGAAGCCTACTATGACGATGACTTAAAAGGCGAAAAAGGCTCTGTAAAGTTTTATTCCGATGCAAAAGGGCAGAAAATGCCAGATGAAGCAGACGATTATACACCACCTAAAGATGGTCTTGATATGAAATTAACAGTCGATTCAAAAGTACAAACCATCATAGAACGAGAATTAGACAACGCGCAGGCAAAGTATAATCCAGATGGTATGATTGCGATTGCGATGAATCCGAAAAATGGCGAAGTGCTGGGAATGTCAAGCAGACCAGATTTTGATCCAGCTGACTATCAATCAGTTGACCCAAAAGTGTTTAACCGAAATCTTCCGGTGTGGAGCACATATGAGCCGGGTTCGACCTTTAAAATTATTACACTTGCAGCAGCATTAGAAGAAAAGAAAGTAAATTTAAAGCGCGATTCATTTTTTGACAGCGGATCTGTGACAGTTGATGGTGCAAGACTCAGGTGCTGGAAAAAAGGCGGGCACGGATCACAGTCATTTTTGGAAGTGGTTCAAAATTCCTGTAACCCCGGCTTTGTAGAGCTAGGAGACCGTCTTGGGAAAGATAAATTATTTTCCTATATTAAAAATTTCGGATTTGGCCAAAAAACAGGAATCGACCTTCAAGGGGAAGGGCGGGGGATTTTGTTCCCGCTTGATCGTGTAGGTCCTGTAGAGCAGGCGACCACGGCCTTTGGGCAAGGTGTATCTGTTACGCCGATTCAGCAAGTAGCTGCAGTAGCAGCTGCGGTAAATGGCGGGACACTTTACACGCCTTATATTGCAAAAGAATGGATAGATCCAATCACAAAAGAGGTCGTGAAAAAGCAATCACCGATTGCCAAAAAGAAAGTGATTTCAGCAGAGACATCTAAAGAAATCAGGTTTGCACTTGAAAGTGTAGTCGCCCAAGGAACTGGCCGAAATGCATTTGTTGAAGGGTATCGGGTCGGCGGAAAAACAGGAACAGCACAGAAGGTAAAGGACGGAAAGTATATGGAGAATAACCACATTGTGTCGTTTATCGGATTTGCGCCTGCAGATGACCCAAGTATTGTAGTCTATGTGGCTGTGGATAACCCAAAAGGCACCATTCAATTTGGTGGTACCGTGACCGCACCAATTGTTGGTCATATTATGCGGGACAGCCTGCCTGAGATGGGTGTGAAAAAAAGAAAAGGCCAAATTGAAAAGAAGTATCAGTGGCTGGACACAAAAACCATTGAAGTACCGAATCTTGTAGGGGGATCCGTTTCAGATCTTGAATCCCTCTTGATCAACCTAAAGATCGATGCCTCAGGAACTGGCAGTAAAGTAGTGAAGCAATCACCTGCTGCTGGGACAAAGGTTAAAGAAGGCTCCACGATCAGATTATACTTAAACGATGAATAATAAAGAATGAACAGAGGGTAGCCGCACTCATTCGGCTGCCTCTTTTTGTTGAAAGAGAAGAACCGTTTGAAAAAAAGAGTCCAAAGTGTGTTTTTTCCAACAGAAACTTAAGGAATACGCTGGATGTATCCTTTTTTTTACGATAAAATATAGACTGTGTGTTTTTTTCACAAGACATGCACGTGAACGAATTTGAGAGGTTTGATATGAAAATGAAATTACAAGAACTGCTTACATACTTTAAAAGTGAAAACAACGAATTGATAAACGAAAATCCTGATATCACTTCCATTGAAATGGATTCAAGAGAGGTGAAAAAGGGAAGCCTTTTTGTCTGTATAAAAGGCTATACAGTAGATGGACACGATTATGCTGAAAAAGCGGTGAAAAGCGGGGCTGCAGCAATTGTAGCGGAACACCCTCTTAACATAACAGATGTACCAGTCATTATTGTGAAACACTCTCAAAGAGCACTTGCAAGAATAGCTGATGCGTTTTACGAACAGCCCACTCATAAGCTGAATCTCATCGGGATCACAGGCACAAACGGAAAAACCTCAACAACACACATGATCGAACAAATGATGAGAAAAGCCGAAAAGAAAACAGGCTTAATCGGTACGATGTATATGAAGGTGAATGATGACATTCTCGACGTGAAAAACACCACACCTGAAAGTGTCACACTTCAGAAAACGTTTAAACAGATGCTTGATCAAGATGTAGATACAGCCATTATGGAAGTATCATCACATGCACTCCATCTTGGCAGGGTGCATGGATGTGATTATGATATTGCTGTTTTCACAAACCTTACACAGGATCATCTTGACTACCACAACACAATGGAAGAATATAAACACGCGAAAAGCTTGCTATTTTCTCAGCTCGGAAGCGCCTTTCATCATAATAAACCCAAGCATGCGATTTTAAATGCAGATGATGAGGCTTCGAGTTATTTTGAAAAAGTCACAGCTGCTGAAGTCATGACGTATGCCTTAGAGCAAAAAGCAGATGTCATGGCAAAGAATATTCAAATTATGCCAAAGGGAACTCAATTTGATTTGGTCACTCCAATCGGCACCAAGAATGTGACGGTTGCCCTCGTCGGAAAGTTCAATGTGTATAATATCCTGGCAGCTGTATCAGTCGGGATCGTATCTGGCTTAACGTTTGAGTCGATCGTTAGTGCGATTGAAGAGCTGGAGGGAGTCAAAGGCAGATTTGAACTTGTAAACTGCGATCAAGATTTCCCTGTCATTGTCGATTACGCGCATACACCTGACAGTTTAGAAAATGTCCTCACAACGTGTAGAGAATTAACAGAGGGCAAAATTTTCTGTGTGATTGGCTGCGGCGGCGACCGTGATAAAACAAAGCGTCCTCAAATGGCCCAAATCGCTGTGAAATATGCAGATGAACCTGTATTTACATCAGACAACCCAAGAAGCGAAGATCCTTCAGCCATTTTAAAAGATATGGAAAATGGGGTGCCAGACGCATATTATCATAGCTTTGTGAATCGGAAACAAGCCATCTTCTTTGCCATTGCCAATGCGAAAAAAGGCGATACAGTCTTAATAGCGGGTAAAGGCCATGAGACATATCAAATCATTGGCGATCAAGTCTATGACTTTGATGATGCAAAGGTTGCAGTTGACGCTATTTTAGATCTAAACAAATCTTAAAATGATGAAAAGAGTGTAATGAAATGAAGCATTTTGTACAAAAACAACATACGAAGAACGCGAATGAATACCATAATAATGAATGCAATTTTCTGATGGAAAACGGCTTTGGAAATTCGGAAGGAGTAAAGAACGATGCTTGAACAGGTGATATTGTTTACAATCATAATGGGATTTTTAATCAGTGTTCTTTTATCCCCGATTTTTATACCGTTTTTAAGAAGACTTAAATTTGGTCAAAGTATTAGAGAAGAAGGCCCGCAGTCTCACCAAAAGAAATCTGGTACTCCGACAATGGGCGGAATTATGATTATCTTTTCTATCACCATTACAACGATTGTGATGATCAACAAATTCTCTGAGATTAGTCCAGAAATGTTTTTACTGTTATTTGTCACACTTGGTTACGGCCTATTAGGATTTTTAGATGATTATATTAAAGTAGCGATGAAACGAAATCTTGGATTAACATCGAAACAGAAATTAATCGGTCAAATTGTGATCGCAGTGATCTTTTATGCAGTTTTCCATTATTATCAGTTTGCAACGACGATTCGCATTCCAGGAACAGACGTCAGCTTTGATTTAGGATGGGCTTACTTTATCCTTGTCATTTTCATGCTTGTCGGAGGTTCTAATGCCGTGAACTTAACGGATGGACTGGATGGTCTCTTATCTGGAACCGCTGCTATTGCTTTCGGAGCTTTTGCCATACTGGCTTGGAATCAATCCCAGTATGATGTAGCGATCTTTTCAGTAGCTGTTGCAGGAGCCGTCCTTGGCTTCCTTGTGTTTAACGCACATCCTGCAAAAGTATTTATGGGTGATACAGGTTCTCTAGCATTAGGGGGAGCCATTGTAGCAATTGCGATTTTAACGAAGCTTGAAATTTTACTTGTCATTATTGGTGGAGTATTTGTTGTTGAGACGCTATCCGTTATTCTTCAAGTGATCTCCTTTAAAACAACCGGCAAAAGAATCTTTAAGATGAGTCCGCTTCACCACCACTATGAGTTAGTTGGCTGGTCAGAGTGGAGAGTAGTTGTCACCTTCTGGACAGCTGGTTTATTACTTGCTGTTTTAGGAATTTACATCGAGGTGTGGTTATAATTGAATAAGATGCAAATGTTAAAAAACGAACATGTACTAGTATTAGGTCTTGCAAAAAGCGGATATGCGGCAGCTTCAATTCTTCATGAACATGGAGTAAATGTGACGGTAAATGATCAAAAACCGTTTGAAGAAAACGAACCTGCTCAGCTACTTTCTGGAAAGGGGATTGATGTCGTTTGTGGCAGTCATCCTCTTCGTATATTTGAAGATAAAGACATTACGATTTTAATTAAAAATCCAGGAATTCCATATGAAAATGAGATGGTTCAAGAAGCGCTTCGCCGCCAAATTCCAGTTTGGACGGAAATAGAATTAGCGTATCATTTAACTTCATCTCCTTTTATTGGGATTACTGGATCGAATGGAAAAACCACTACCACGACATTGATTTATGAAATGCTGAAAAAAGACAGCCAAAAAACATTAGTGGCGGGTAATATTGGAACAGTTGCCAGCGAAGTCGCTGCAAATGCAGCTGGCGATGAGTGGATCGTAACGGAACTCTCTTCTTTTCAGTTAATGGGAACAGTTGAGTTTAGACCTAAAATCAGCTTAATATTAAATATTTTTGATGCACATCTAGACTATCACCACACTCGTGATGAATATGAAAAAGCAAAGCAGAAAGTATTCGCACATCAACATGAAGATGACATCGCAGTAATTAACCTAGATGATCCATCGGTCGTAAAACTGGCAGAAGGTTCAAAAGCAAAAAAAGTGTTTTTCTCAGTGAAAGAGCCAGTAGAACATGGTGCGTTTATTCAACATGGTGCAATTTATTACATGAATGAACATATCATTGATGTAAAGGATGTTGTCCTTCCTGGTGAGCATAACCAAGAAAACATTTTGGCAGCTATTTGTGTTGTGAAAAATGCAGGCTGCTCAAATGAAGCAATCGTACACGTTCTCACGACATTTAGTGGAGTGAAGCATCGTCTGCAGTTTGTAGATACAATTCAAAGTCGGAAATTTTATAACGATAGTAAAGCAACCAATATTTTGGCAACAAGTAAAGCATTGTCAGCCTTCGAACAACCGACCATTTTATTAGCAGGTGGACTTGATCGCGGCAATGAATTTGATGAATTGAAACCTTTCATGAAAAATGTAAAAGGAATTATCACATTTGGTGAGACTGCACCTAAGTTTGTGAAGCTTGGTGAAGAGCTTGGAATACATCACGTAAAACATGTCGATAATGTTGAACAAGCAGTACCTGCGGCGTTTAACATATCTGAAGAAGAAGACGTGATTTTATTATCTCCGGCTTGTGCAAGCTGGGATCAACATAAAACATTTGAAGAACGTGGAGACATGTTTGTAAACGCCGTGCATATGCTTAAATAAGGGCTTGTCTCTCATATGACTGACAGCCCAAATGAAATTATGCTTGGGGTGTCGGTCTCTTGACGAATAAGAAAACTTCTCCGGATTTTTTGCTTGTTGTCATTACGTTACTTTTATTGACGATTGGTTTAATTATGGTGTACAGCGCTAGTGCTGTGTGGGCATCGTATAAATTTGATGATTCGTTTTATTTTGCAAAAAGACAGCTTTTGTTTGCCGGAATCGGAGTTATCGCAATGTTTTTCATTATGCGAGTCGATTATTGGACGTGGCGGACTTGGTCAAAGATATTGATTGCTGTTTGTTTTCTCCTTTTGCTGCTTGTACTCATTCCTGGTATCGGTATGGAGAGAAATGGATCAAGAAGCTGGATCGGTGTCGGTGCGTTTAGTATTCAGCCCTCTGAATTTATGAAGCTTGCGATGATTGCGTTTCTTGCAAAATTCTTATCTGAAAAACAAAAAAATATCACATCCTTTCGCAAAGGTTTTGCCCCAGCTTTAGGCATTGTATTTTCTGCATTTGCCATCATTATGCTTCAGCCGGATCTGGGAACAGGAACGGTGATGGTTGGAACCTGTATTATTATGATATTTGTTTCAGGTGCGAGAATTGCTCACTTTATATTTCTCGGTCTTATAGGACTCAGCGGGTTTGCTGCACTTGTCTTATCAGCACCCTACCGAATAAAACGAATTACATCGTACTTAAATCCTTGGGAAGATCCGCTAGGCAGTGGGTTTCAAATTATTCAATCCTTATACGCTGTTGGTCCAGGTGGTCTGTTCGGAATGGGACTTGGTCAAAGTAGACAAAAATTCTTCTATTTACCTGAGCCCCAAACGGACTTCATCTTTGCGATATTGTCTGAAGAGCTTGGCTTTATAGGGGGATCACTCATTTTACTCCTCTTTAGTGTTCTATTATGGAGAGGCATACGAATAGCACTTGGAGCCCCAGATTTATATGGAAGTTTCCTGGCAGTTGGTATTATTTCAATGGTTGCCATTCAAGTAATGATTAACATCGCAGTTGTCACTGGACTTATTCCTGTGACAGGTATCACGCTCCCATTCCTTAGTTATGGCGGCTCATCACTGACATTAATGCTGATGGCGATTGGCGTACTTTTGAATGTAAGCAGGTACGCAAGATATTAACGTGCTGAAGTTCATGAAACCATGTTGACGTTTATTTTGCAAAAGTACAAAAAAATGATTTGAAGAGTGAAAATGACAGTTTTTGTTTCGAAAACGTGTTTTTTGACTCTTCTTTACAGGTTTTAACGGAGCCCTGTTGTTTAAAACAGGGTTTATACTTTGTTCAGAGCAGAAAAAAATTGAGGGGAAATGGTATAATGCGTATAGTAATCAGTGGAGGCGGAACAGGCGGACATATTTATCCTGCCTTAGCCTTTATTAAAGAAGTGAAAAGACTGCATCCTGATGTGGAATTTTTATATATCGGTACTGAAAATGGACTTGAAAAGAAAATTGTAGAAAGAGAAAATATCCCTTTCAAGGCGATAGAAATTTCAGGTTTTAAACGAAAGCTTTCCTTTGATAACGTCAAAACGGTGATGAGATTTTTGAAAGGCGTTCAAAAAAGCAAATCTTACTTAAAAGAATTCAAACCTGATGCGGTCATTGGAACAGGCGGTTATGTGTGTGGGCCTGTGGTTTATGCGGCTTCTAAGCTGAAGATCCCGACTATTATACACGAACAAAACAGCCTGCCTGGTATTACAAATAAGTTCCTAGCGAGATATGTTAATAAAGTAGCCATCTGCTTTGACGAAGCAAAGGCACATTTTCCTTCTGAAAAGGTTGTATTTACGGGAAACCCTAGAGCCTCTGAAGTCGTCTCTATAAAAGAGGGGAAATCTCTTAAAGAATTTGGGCTCGATGAACAGAAAAAAACGGTTCTTATTTTCGGCGGGAGCCGAGGTGCTGCTCCTATCAATAGAGCAGTGATCGAAATGCAAGATGATTTAAAGGCTAAAAACTACCAGCTTTTATATATCACAGGTGAGGTTCATTATGAAAAAGTGTTGAATGAGCTAAAGGAAAAAGGTGCAGCACCTAATATGATCACAAAACCTTTCTTGCATCAAATGCCGGAGTACCTGAAATCGATCGATGTGATTGTTGCAAGAGCGGGAGCTACAACAATTGCTGAAGTAACGGCTCTTGGAATCCCAACCATTTTTATTCCGAGCCCATACGTGACGGCAAATCATCAGGAAATCAATGCAAGATCACTTGAAAAACATGATGCTGCGATTGTTTTAAGAGAATCAGAGCTTTCAGGGGATCGTCTGCTGCATGCAATTGATGAAATTGCCGGTAATGAAGAAAAACTCAACCAAATGAGCCGTTTAACGAAAGAACTCGGAGTACCAGATGCGGCTGCACGTTTATATAATGTGTTAAAAGATATTACGACTACATGATGGAATGATATTAGGTAAGGCGGAGGGTAATATGGAGAACTTGAAGAATGAATTATTAGAAGCGCAAGTTGGTAAAGTACTTGAAAATGAGCCGCTTGCTAATCATACAACAATGAAAATAGGCGGACCAGCAGATCTTTTGATCATCCCAAAAGATATCGATGCAGTTAAAACGATCATGGATCAGGTGAAAAAACACCATACGAATTGGACGGTCATTGGAAGAGGATCGAATTTACTTGTACTTGATAAAGGAATTCGTGGAGTTGTCCTAAAGCTAGGTGCTGGACTGGATCACCTAACTGTAAATGATGAAGAAATTACAGTTGGCGGCGGCTATTCTGTCGTAAGGCTCGCGACATCTCTTAGTAAGCAGGGTCTTTCAGGGTTGGAATTCGCAGCTGGTATTCCAGGGTCTATTGGAGGCGCTGTTTATATGAACGCAGGTGCACATGGATCTGATATCAGTAAGATTCTTGTGAAAGCTAGAATCTTATTTGAAGATGGAAGCATCGAGTGGCTCACAAATGAACAGATGAATTTCAGCTATCGAACATCAGTCCTTCAAAAGGAACGACCTGGCATTGTTCTCGAAGCCGTGTTTAAGCTCAAACAGGATGATCGCGAAAAAATCACAAAGAAAATGCAGCAAAATAAAGATTATCGTAAAGAAACCCAGCCTTATAACCGGCCATGTGCTGGCAGTATTTTTCGAAATCCGCTGCCTGAATATGCAGGACAGCTTGTAGAAAAAGCGAATTTAAAAGGATACCAAATCGGCGGAGCTAGAATATCTGATATGCACGGCAACTTTATAGTCAACGCTGGTGGAGCTACTGCTCAAGACGTGCTGGACTTAATTCAGTACATCCAAAAGAAAATTAAAGAAGACTACAACGTAGATATGCATACAGAGGTAGAAATTATCGGTGAAGAAAATTAACAGCTAGTTTTTATGAATGATGGCATCACAGGAAAACAAACGGCATGAAAGAATGCCGTTTGTTTTCTCATCAAAATGATGACCCAAAGGTGTGGACAAGCAGCTTTGAATGAGGTGAAGAGTATATATGCGGCCTGATCATGAAAATGAAAAGATCGTCAATATAGAAGAGCGAATTCCTAAAATTAAAGAACAAAGGAAGCAAAAAGCGAATCGTAGACTGATCTCTTTTATACTACTGTTTTTTATCATGGTTTTAATTATTATTTATTTGCAGACACCAATCAGCAAAATTTCTTCTTTAACCATCACAGGTAACGAGCATGTCTCTACAAAACAGCTTGTTAAACTTTCACAAATTAAAGAAGGCGAAACAGAGTTTTGGAATTTAAATAAAGATATAACAGCAGATCATATTAAACAAAATAAACTGATTAAAAGCGTTAGGATCAAAAAGCATTTCCCAAATAAGGTCAGTATTGCTGTCAAAGAATATGCAAATATTGCGTATCTTCAAAAGGGAAATCTATATTATGAGCTTCTTGAAAATGGGACCGCTTTATCAGAAGAAGTTACACCGAGTCATGCAGGACCTATTTTTGTCGATTGGGACAATAAGGAGAAGCTGAAGCAAACCGTTAGATCTTTAAATCAGCTGCCAGCCTCTATTCAGGAACTCATCTCAGAAGTATATTATGTGCCGACAAATTCAAACCAGTGGCTAGTTAAATTTTATATGAATGACGGAAACACTGTGATTGCATCAATTAAAACATTCGGTGATAAAATGAAAACCTATCCAGCCATTGTAAAAGAACTTTCGTCTTCTGAAAAAGGTACAATCCATATGGAAGTCGCTACGTATTTTGAAGCGTTTAAATCTAAGAAAAAGGAAGATGAGCGTTGAGAGGCAAAACAGTTATATTCTCAATTGTCATGCTTGTTCTTGGTTTTCTGATTTCTTTTTCATACCAATATACAAAGCAGCATCAGGCAGATGTCATTCGAACAGAGCAATGGAAAAAAGAATACTCTCTGAAAAGTCAGCTCACAAAGCAAGAAAAGGCGAATCAGAAACTCGAAAAAGAATTATATAGTCTTCAATCAAAGGTTCAAGCGACAGAGTCCAATTTGAAAAATGAAAAAGAGCAGTATTTTAATGTACTGGAAGATGTTGAGAAATACAGAATGTTTACAGGAGAGATCGGTGTAAAAGGAAAAGGGGTCAAAGTATCTCTTGAAGATGCATCTTATATCCCGAGTGGACAAAATGTCAATAATTACATTGTGCATGAGAGCCACATTTTTCATGTGATAAACGAACTATTTATATCAGGGGCTTCTGCTGTATCTATTAATGGGCAAAGAATCACACACCAATCATACATACATTGTAACGGTCCAGTTGTCACAGTTGATGGTGTTCAGCATCCAGCACCATTTGTCATTTCTGGTATTGGAGATCCGGCTGTGTTAATACCTGCTTTAAATATTGCAGGAGGAGTGGTCGATCAGCTGACAAGTGATCACATTTCAATGACGATTGAGAAAACGGATATTCGTATGAACCCTCTTTTAAGAAACAAAGATTAAAAGTGAAAAGGTGAGTGGTGTTGAGGAAAAAGAAGCCTTTACTTAGTTTAACAGCTTTAATGATCATATTTGGCATCATGGTCTCCATCCAGTTTAATTCTTTACAAAAGCCCAAAGTTCGTGATACTCGTGATGTTTGGGAACTGAGAGAGGATTTATCTGCATCTAAAAGTAAGGAATTGGATTTGCTCAAAGAAATTGATAAATACGACGAGATGCTAAAAAAATATGGTCATCAAGGAGATCAATCAAAAGAAGCACAATTAACAAAAACGTTAAAAGATTTAAAAGAAAAGGCTGGTTTTACAGAAGTGGAAGGGGAGGGGATTGAAATTGAAATTTCTCAGCTTTTTTCAAAGGACCTTACCGGAGAAGAAGTGAAAAATATCCCGCCTGATCTTCTGAAAAAGTTAATTAATGAAGCCAATATGTTTGGGGCAAAACATATTTCCATCAATGATCGCCGTGTAATTAATACAAGTGTGATTCGAGATATTAATGGCACGACAAAAATAGATGGTTACAGCTTAGATAGTGATGAAGTCACCATTAAAATGATTAGTGAGCAGGCCGACAAATTATACAGCCGTTTAAATGTATCAGATATTGGTGATTTGTTTGCTCAGGAAAACTTCAGCTTGAGTATGAGCCAGCCGAAGAAAAAAATCCATTTAAAAGCATATGACGGTGCAATTCAAGTAAACGAATTGAAGCCTCTTGAAGATGTAAAGGAGGGAAAATCTTAATGTGGCTTCCTGTACTTGGCTTAATCATAGGAGTTGCGATCGGTTTCTTAACAAATTTTACGATACCGAATGAGTATTCTAACTATCTTTCCCTCGCTGTACTTGCTGCGCTTGATACATTGATTGGTGGAATCCGGGCACATCTGCAAGGGGCATACGATGAACTAGTGTTTGTATCAGGCTTCTTCTTTAATATTATACTCGCAATAAGTTTAGCTTTTCTGGGCGTCCATCTTGGTGTAGACTTGTACTTAGTCGGAATGTTTGCATTCGGCGTTAGATTGTTTCAAAATATAGCAGTTATTAGAAGAATTCTACTAACAAAATGGACAATTTCAAGAGAAAAAAAGAAAAAAAGTGAGTCATAAAAAAGGATATACATATGATGTAACGAATATTTTCAGTAATCCTAATAAAAAATGTTGATTTTTTAAGTTTTGTTACACACTTGTAAAAACACATTCATTGTATTGTTGTTCAGCAAATAATAGAATAGAAAGTATTGATATGTGAGGAGGTGCCATAGAATGAACAACAATGAAATTTACGTCAGCCTTGACATCGGTACATCCAATATAAAAGTCATCGTCGGAGAAATGGCGGATGATTCGCTTAACATTATAGGTGTTGGAAATGTCCCTTCAGAGGGGTTAAAAAAAGGATCGATTGTTGATATAGATGAGACAGTTCATTCTATTAGACAAGCATTTGAACAGGCTGAGAGAATGGTAGGATTTCCTTTACAAAAGGCGATTGTCGGAATTAATGGAAACCACATTCATATTCAGAATACGAGCGGCGTGGTCGCAGTATCTAGTGAAAACAAAGAAATACATGCTGAAGATGTGAGACGTGTCTTAGATGCAGCACAAGTAGTATCTATTCCTCAAGAACATCTCGTCGTAGACGTGATTCCGAGACAATTTATCGTCGACGGAAGAGATGAGATCACAGATCCGAAAAAAATGCTTGGTGTTCGGCTAGAGGTGGAAGGATCGTTAATTACAGGTTCTAAAACGATTCTACATAACTGGCTCCGATGTGTAGAAAGAGCTGGAATTGAAATTATGGATATTTGCTTGCAGCCAATCGCATCGGGCTCGGCAGCATTATCGAAAGATGAAAAAAATCTCGGGGTAGCTCTTGTCGATATTGGCGGCGGATCTACAACGATTTCCGTATTTGAAAACGGGCATCTCTATTCTACTCACAGTATCCCTTTGGGCGGAGAGAACATTACAAAAGATTTGTCTATAGGACTTAGAACTTCCACTGAAGAAGCTGAACGAATCAAAAAACAATTTGGGCATGCGTTTTATGATGAGGCATCGACTGAGGAGACATTTGAAGTTTCTGTGATCGGTACCGATCAAAAACAAACGTATACACAACTTGATGCGGCTAACATTATTGAAGCGCGGCTGGAAGAAATCCTGCTCTTTGTGGCAGAGGAATTAAGAAATATGGGTGTCCATGATTTGCCTGGTGGATTCGTTCTAACAGGTGGACAGGCAGCCATACCAGGTATCCTTTCTCTTGCACAAACGGTTTTGCAAAACAATGTCAGGATTGCAAGTCCGAATTATATCGGGGTGAGAGAGCCTCAATATATGACAGGAGTGGGTCTGATCCACTTTGCTTATCGCAATGCAAAGATTCAGGGCAGACAGGTTGGATTCCAAATGCCAGATGAGGCGTTTCATGAAGTAGGCGCATCCATGGAGCCGGTTTCTTCTGCACCACAAGTGAAAGAAGCGCAGCCAAGACCGAAAGTTAAACAAAAATCACAACAAGAGACAAATAAAAAACCGGGCAAAATGAAAAAACTATTTAATATGTTCTGGGAATAGAATTAGATTTTCGACGGATTAGGAGGATTCAGCATGTTGGAGTTTGAAACAAATATAGACGGCCTAGCATCAATTAAAGTAATCGGAGTAGGTGGCGGCGGGAATAACGCTGTCAACCGAATGATCGAAAATGACGTACAAGGTGTCGATTTTATTGCAGTCAATACAGATGCACAGGCGTTAAATCTATCAAAAGCAGAAACTAAAATGCAAATCGGTGCTAAGCTGACAAGAGGGCTTGGAGCAGGTGCGAATCCTGAGGTCGGTAAGAAGGCTGCTGAGGAAAGCAAAGAGCAGATTGAAGAAGTACTAAAAGGCGCAGACATGGTCTTCGTTACAGCTGGTATGGGCGGTGGAACTGGTACGGGTGCTGCACCTGTCATTGCAAAAATCGCAAAAGATTCTGGTGCATTGACAGTTGGAGTCGTGACTCGTCCTTTCACATTTGAAGGAAGAAAGCGTCAGCTTCAAGCAGTTGAAGGAATTGCTTCTATGAAAGAAGCAGTTGACACATTAATCGTGATTCCAAACGATCGCTTGCTTGAAATTGTTGATAAAAACACGCCAATGCTGGAAGCATTCCGCGCGGCAGATAACGTGCTTAGACAAGGTGTTCAAGGGATTTCCGATTTAATTGCAACACCAGGTCTGATTAACCTTGACTTTGCTGACGTGAAAACAATCATGTCCAATAAAGGTTCGGCTCTTATGGGTATTGGTGTCGCAACAGGTGAAAACCGTGCTGCTGAAGCAGCGAAGAAAGCCATTTCTTCACCACTTCTAGAAACAGCGATCGATGGTGCTCAAGGCGTCATCATGAACATTACGGGTGGCACAAACCTAAGTCTTTATGAAGTGCAAGAAGCAGCGGATATTGTGGCTTCTGCATCTGACGAAGATGTAAACATGATTTTCGGGTCTGTCATCAATGATAACTTGAAGGATGAAATTGTGGTGACTGTGATCGCAACTGGATTTATTGAGCAAGAGCCAGAAGTGACAAAACCACAAAGAAATCCACTAGGACAAGGATTAAAGCAAAATCAATCCATTCCTCAAAAACGTGAAGTAAAACGTGAGGAACATCAGCAGCCATCATCTCAGCCGAGACAAAATACACAATCAAGTGATGATACGCTGGACATTCCAACGTTCTTACGCAACCGCAATAAACGCTAATCGAGTATAGCTTAACCCCTTCCATTGGAAGGGGTTTTTTCATGTCTCAACGTATAAGGGGACTCTAATCAAAAAGTCTTAAATGTGTGAGAGCTACTTCATCTTTCATATGTAATTTGACTTAAGGTGCTTAAGAAAAAAGAATCATTTTTAACCCCTCTTACAAAAAACGACAAGATGATGAACTTTATTTGACTACATTAAAAAGAACACCATGAATCTTGTCATGAACAAATGAAGGAAAGGAGTGAGACATATACTCTGTTTGGCCATTTGAGGAGGAGGGATTTGATTGAAATTGAAGTTTCGCAAGACCGCCGGCTATCGTTTGATGAGTCTTATGGTGATTGGTACTTTAACGATGACAAGCTTTGGGATGGTTCAAGCAAAATCGACTTCTACCTCATATCAGGAGGAAGCTGTTTCCTCTAAGACAACAAAAGCAAAGATCTCATCAAGATTAATGAAGCAGTTTCAGCAGGATGACAAGGTGACCTTTTTAATCAAAATGAAGGAGCAAACAAATACGCAAAAAGTGGCGAAGGAAGCTGTGTCCAGAGCCAAAAAACAGAAATTAACAGCGGCTAAAACGCAGTACACAAAAAGATCAGCTGTCGTATCAGAATTAAGAGCAACGTCTGAGGAGACGCAGCAAGCGCTGCTTACGTATTTACAAAAGGAACAAAAGAAAAAGCAAGTGAAGGAGATTCATTCGTACTATATTGTGAATGGTCTTGCGGTGACGGGAACGAAAGAAGTCATGGAAAAGGTGGCTTCCTTCCCAGAAGTAGATCAAGTGCTGCCGAATGAAACCCGTCAAATTCATCGCCCCGTTGATTTGAAGACGTCTAAGCAGAAAAAACAAATGAAAACAGTAGATGGAGTCGAGTGGAACATTTCTCAGGTTCATGCTCCAGAAGCGTGGGCTTTAGGCTATGACGGTACTGGTACTGTTGTGGCAAGTATTGATACAGGAGTGGAATGGGATCATCCTGCTTTAAAGGAAAAATACCGCGGATTTGATCCAGCACACCCGAATGATCCATCTCATGAATTCAATTGGTACGATGCTACAACAGGATCTGAAGCGCCATACGACGATTTAGAGCATGGTACACATGTGACGGGAACGATGGTTGGCTCTGAGCCAGATGGAAAGAATCAAATCGGAGTCGCACCAGGCGCAAAATGGATTGCGGTGAAAGCTTTCTCAGAAGATGGTGGTTCAGATGCTGATCTACTTGACGCAGGAGAGTGGATTTTAGCACCAAAAGATGAGGACGGAAACCCACATCCAGAAAAGGCACCAGATGTCGTCAATAATTCTTGGGGCGGTGGGCCTGGTCTTGATGATTGGTATAAAGATGTGGTCAATGCTTGGAGAGCGGCGGACATCTTCCCAGAGTTTTCAGCCGGCAATACCGATTTATTTAACCCTGGTGGTGAGGGATCAATTGCAAATCCTGCGAACTATCAGGAGGCCTTTGCAACGGGTGCAACGGATCAAGACAACAAATTGGGGTCTTTCTCGCTGCAAGGTCCGTCTCCATATGGCGTCATGAAACCAGATATTGCGGCCCCAGGGGTAAACATTCGTTCATCCATTCCAGGGAAAGGGTATGAAGATGGCTGGAATGGGACGTCGATGGCTGGTCCGCATGTTTCAGCTGTTGTGGCTCTTCTTCGCCAAGTACAGTCAGATCTTTCTGTTGAAGAGATTGAACAAATTCTCATTGATACAGCGAAGCCGTTGACTGATCAGCAATTCCCGGAATCCCCTAACAATGGCTATGGGGCAGGTTTAGTTGATGCAAAAGAGGCGATTATGGCCTTAACAGATGGAATTGGCACGATTGAAGGACAGGTGACAAACGAAGATGTTCATTTAGGTGATATGAAAATAACAGATCAAGCCCTGCCTCAAAAAGAAAAGGCTGTACATCCACATAAGAAGCCTGCAAAAACAAAAGAATTGAAAAAGGAAAAAAATCTTGATGCTCCGTCCATCAAAGCTCTTCCTATGAAAGCGGAAATCAGTGTTCTTGAAAGCGGAAAATCAACGTACACAGATGAAGCGACAGGGAGATATCAGCTTACTCACAGTGCAGGGGAATTCACGGTGAAAGCGGAAGCTTACGGGTTTGAATCACGCAAACAAACAGTCAATATTTCTTCAAATGAAACGGCTGAGGCAAATTTCGCCTTACAGCCACTTAAGAAACGAACGATATCCGGTACAATTGTCAATGAAGCAACGGGTGAAAAAGTAAAGGATGCCACGGTTTATCTTGTAGAGGATGCGAAAATTAAGCCGGTGAAAACAGATGAAGCTGGCGAATTTTCTCTAGAGGCATTGAGCGGTGTCTATACCGTCAAAGTATTTGCGAAAGGGTTTAAAGGTTATTCTTTTACAGCAGATGTGACAGAAAAGCCGGTTAAAAAAGCCATTCAGCTAGAGCCATTCATCGGCTTTGCTGGTGAAATTAGCTACGATGACGGAACAGCTGAAAATGCGCGAGCCTTCTATGATCCTGGCAATGGCTGGGCTGTGAAGTTTTCGTTAGAAAAGGGGAAGAAACAAGCGCAACTCACAGGAGGGCTTTTCCGTTTCTGGTCATCAGAGTGGCCAGCTCCTGGCGGGAATGAATTTGCGGTTGAAGTGTATGATGCTTCTGGGAAGAATGGAGCTCCAGGGGAGAAAATTGCAGGACCTCTAAAAGCGAATGCGCTGCGTAATGGTGAATGGACAAAAGTAGATTTAGAAGATCAAGCCATTACGGTGGATGGAGATTTCTATCTTGTCTATATTCAAACGAAAAAGAATACGGAGTCTCCAGGACTTGCAACGGACGAAGATGGTCCAAATGCTGAAAGAAGCTGGCAGCTGACAAGCGGTGCTTTTTCTCCTTCTCCAAAAGAAGAAGGGAATTATATGATTCGGGCGCTTGTTGACTATGAAGCAGATGTGCCAGAGATTATATCTCCGAAGGCCGGAACCATTTCGAACAAAGGTGAACTGGAGATTGAAGGCAAAGCCTCCCCTGGGCTTGATGTAGCGATTTATCAAAACGATGAAGAGATTGCCAAAGTGAAAGCAGATCAGTCAGGCGCTTTCAAAGAAAAGGTCACAGTTTCAAGTGGAGAGCATGTATTCACGGCTGCGACTGTTACGGATAAAGGCGCAACGAAACGATCAAAACCAGTAAAGGTCATCATTGATCAAACAGCTCCAGCACTCACCATAGATACACCTAAAAAAGGGGAAAAGTCTAATAAAGAATCACTCACTGTAGAAGGAAAGGTCACAGATGATCATCTTGATCAAGTCACTGTAAATGGAAAAAAGGCAACCGTAAAAGATGGAAAATATTCCGCAAGAATACTGCTTGAGAACGGGAAAAATACAATAAAAGTAACAGCGAAAGATGCAGCAGGAAACAAAACGACTAAAAAAGTCAATATCGATGTCCAATACGAGGCACCTGAAATTTCTAAGCTGACTCCAGCAGAGAATGTCCATCTATCATCAGGAGAGTCTGTTAAAATTTCATTTAACAGCAGGGAAAAGCTAGACGCAACGTTTGTTATTCACATGCCGCTGACAAACGCGAGATCAAAGCTTCAAAATACAACAGAGCTGCCGCTTCGCGAAGTATCTAGCGGAACATATGAAGGCTACTGGACAGCTACTTCTACCGCCAAAGCAAAAGGTGCGGTCATTGAAGTAATTGTGCGAGATGATTATGGAAATGTCACAAGACAAAAGGCTTCAGGCACATTAAACATCAATGAAAAGTAACTTAAACAAAAGACACGATTTCCAGGAGCGTGTCTTTTTTTCTTTCGAGCAATTGTTTGAAAGCTTGTCCAGAAGAACACTCTCTTGCTTCGCGCTCTCATTCCTCGACAAAAACAATAACAATCCACCAAAAGTTCTCTATCATCCCCAACAAGAATTGACAGACTTCCATCTCTTGACTGTTTTATACTGGTACAAACAAGTGCAAGTACTGCTTTTGATTCTTTGTTTCAGATGAAAGGAGCAGAAGGTGGTCATTTATTTAGATGTGATCTGGCTGTTAAACTTTTGTTTTGATCTATTGCTTCTCTTACTCACTGCATTTATTCTCAAACGACAAGTAAAAAAAAGGCGATATATGTTAGGAGCTCTCATTGGATCGAGCATTGTTCTCTTGCTCTTTACACCATTTGCAATGGTTGTGTCACACCCTTTAGGCAAACTATTTTTTTCTGTCTTCATCGTTCTTGCAACCTTTGGTTTTCAAAGATTTCGTTCCTTTTTTCAAAATCTGTTTGCTTTTTACTTTGTAACATTTTTGATGGGAGGAGGCATGATCGGGGTTCATTCGTTTTTGCAAACCAACACAGTGATCCAAGATGGCCTGCTCATTTCACAAAATGATGGCTTTGGTGATCCGATTAGCTGGCTTTTTGTTTTAATCGGCTTTCCTGCGATATGGCTGTTTTCAAAGAAAAGATTAGGAGAGGTTGGTGCGAAAAAAAGACAGTATGATGAACAAGTGCTTGTAGAGATACACATTCACGGGGAGACCATCCGCTTAAATGGACTCGTTGATTCTGGCAATCAGCTGTATGATCCTATGACAAAAACACCTGTCATGATCGTCCAGGCCGATCAGCTAACGGCCATTTGCGGAGAGCCATTTATAGAGCTCATGAAACAGTCTCATCCTGTTGAAGTGATGCAAAAGATCGATGATCAATTTCCCCTTCTTGATCGATTAAGACTTGTTCCATATCGAGCAGTCGGTCATGATCACGGTTTTCTACTATGCCTAAAACCAGATACTGTCGTCATTTATTCAAAGACGCATATGATTCAGCCGGCCAAGTGTTTTGTAGGGTTGAGTCTGAGCGGTTTATCAGCAGATCAGGAATTTCAATCCATCATTCATCCAGATATGTTAGACGGGAAAATCATCCAGGGGGTGTCGTAGTTTTTTGGTGATGTCTTTTATCTTACGAGGTCAACTTGACATTTAGAAGGGAGAAGAAGATGAAAAAATTAAAATTTAAACTCACTTACTACTGGTATAAACTCCTCATGAAGCTAGGTCTAAAGAGTGATGAAATTTATTATATTGGTGGAAGTGAAGCGCTGCCGCCTCCATTATCAAAGGATGAAGAGCAGGAACTGCTTGTCAAATTACCAAAAGGTGATCAAACCGCAAGGGCGATTCTGATCGAAAGAAATTTGCGTTTAGTGGTTTATATCGCAAGGAAATTTGAAAACACAGGTATTAATATTGAGGATTTAATTAGTATCGGAACCATTGGCCTGATCAAAGCAGTCAATACATTTAACCCTGAAAAAAAGATCAAGCTGGCAACATATGCTTCGAGATGTATTGAAAATGAGATTCTGATGTACTTGAGGCGAAATAATAAAATCCGTTCAGAAGTCTCGTTTGATGAACCGCTCAACATTGATTGGGACGGAAATGAACTGCTTTTATCAGACGTACTTGGAACAGATGATGATATTATCACGCGGGATATTGAAGCAAATGTAGATAAAAAACTGCTGAAAAAAGCGCTGGAGCAATTAAATGACCGCGAAAAGCAGATCATGGAACTAAGATTTGGCTTGGTCGGCGGTGAGGAAAAAACCCAAAAAGATGTCGCTGACATGCTTGGGATTTCCCAGTCGTATATTTCGAGGCTTGAAAAAAGAATCATTAAACGATTACAAAAAGAATTTAATAAAATGGTCTAAAAAAATTTTTTGAAAGCTCGATCCCTTTACTATCAAAGGGATAACCATTTTTTCACATGATTCTCGTCATCGCTCGTGCATATTTTTCCATCCCAAGGAGATACTGAACTTTGTACAACAGCTCCTGTAGGGAGGGAAAAAAGTGTCCAGAAATAAAGTGGAAATCTGCGGAGTCGACACCTCCAAACTGCCTGTTCTGAAAAACGACGAGATGAGAAAATTGTTCAGACAGCTGCAAGATGAGGGTGACGATACAGCAAGAGAAAAGCTAGTCAATGGCAATTTACGGTTGGTTTTAAGTGTGATTCAGCGTTTTAACAACAGAGGCGAGTATGTCGATGATCTCTTCCAAGTAGGCTGTATCGGATTAATGAAATCAATTGATAATTTTGATTTAAGCCACAATGTCAGATTTTCAACTTATGCGGTTCCTATGATCATAGGAGAAATCCGTCGATACTTGCGTGATAACAATCCGATTCGGGTGTCTCGTTCACTAAGAGATATTGCCTATAAGGCACTTCAGGTCCGTGAGAGGCTGATTAGTGAGACAAGCAAGGAGCCAACAGCAGAAGACATTGCCAAAGTTCTCGAAGTGCCTCATGAGGAAATTGTCTTTGCCCTAGATGCGATTCAAGATCCTGTATCTTTGTTTGAACCGATCTATAATGACGGAGGAGATCCGATTTATGTGATGGATCAAATTAGTGATGAACGGAACAAAGACACACAATGGGTGGAAGAATTGGCCTTAAAAGAGGGCATGCGCAGATTGAACGACAGGGAAAAAATGATTCTTCGCAAACGCTTCTTCCAGGGCAAAACGCAAATGGAAGTCGCTGAAGAGATCGGAATTTCTCAAGCACAAGTCTCAAGGCTTGAAAAAGCAGCCATCAAACAAATGAATAAAAACATCTTTTAAAGCCGCCGCTTCATGTGCGGCTTTTTCCATTCTTGTTAGAGAACACGCCTCTAGTATTGACTCGGTTATTTTTTTCATTTAATCTGTTTTTAACAAATGTTATTTTAGATATCATTTGTTAGGGAACACTTAAGCGGAAAGAAGGGTTATTATGACATTCCATGATGAAAGAAGGCTGCTCATTAAGGTTGCGCATATGTATTATGAAGAAGGCGCCACTCAATCTAACATTGCAGAAGCGGTTGGGGTTAGCCGTTCGCTCATATCGAAATATTTGGCAAAAGCACGTGAAGCAGGAATCGTGGAAATCATTATTCATGATGAAGTCAACCAACAGTATGGATCGTTAGAAAGAAAAATAGAACGCAAATATGGGCTGCGAGAAGTCGTCTGTGTGGAAACACTCAGCAAAGACACAACCAAAAGCCGAATCGGTGCCGCGGCAGCAAGCTTTTTATTAAAAGTGATGAAAGATGGACAAGTCATCGGGTTTTCCTCAGGGACAACGCTGCATGAAATGGCGAAAGCGCTTACCTCTGTTCAGCACTATCCATCCGTGACATTTGTTCCGCTTGTCGGAGGTGTGGGAAATGAAGATGTCGATATCCACGCTAACTATATTATTGCGAGATGCACAGAGGCACTCAAATCTAAATGTGAGTTTTTACATGTACCCGTCATGCTTGATACGAAAGAAGCGAAAGATGTACTGATCCGGCAGCCGTCGATCAAAAAAGTGATTGAACTAGGAGAATCATCAAATATCGCGGTTGTCGGAATTGGCGGTGTTCCGCAGCATTCAACGATGGTGAAATCTTATATGACAAGCGGCGAGGAGGACATCCTTCAAGCGAAGGATGTAGCAGGTGACATTTGCTATAACTTTATTGATCATCAAGGGGAAGTATATCCCCACCCATGGAACGACCGGGTGATGGGCATAAGCCCGCAAAAGCTGAAAGAAATTCCGCTTGTCATAGGTGTCGCTGGTGGCGAAGAGAAAATTGAAGCGATCCGGGCGGCATTAGCAGGTGGATTAATTCATGTATTAATTACCGATGAACGAACAGGAGATGCCTTATTAAAGTAACTACCTAATATCATTAGGTAGTCAGCGTGTAGACAAACCCTCGCATTCGGTGTCAGTCCTGCGTGCCGGTGCTCACGAATATCAAATTCGCTCCGCTCCGGTACTCGTCCTTCCTAGACTGCAAAGGTTTTCTATCACGCTGAAAAGAAGACAAAAGGCTAAAATGAAGATCATTTTAGCCCTTTGTCAAGAATCTGTAACTACCTAATATCATTAGGTAGTTTTTTTTGAGTCTAAAGACTCAAAAAGATTGAAAATTTTATCGATTTTAGCTTGACACAAAGTTGACACATCATATAAACTAAGTTCATAACAAATGATAAATAAAATAACAAATGTTACAATAAACAGATCTTTGTTAATTTTTATAACATTTGTTAAAAGTTTCAGATTATATTTCTAGCAATCTATTGAGAAGCAAGAAAACCTGAAAGGATGATTTAGATGTCAATCTATCAACAGTTGTTAGCTCGAGAACGCAGTGGAGATCCAATCAAAGTAGGGATTATTGGAGCAGGCCAAATGGGCTTTGGACTCATTTCACAAATTTCTAAAATTCCAGGCATGATTGTCGCTGGTGTTTGTGATATTCACCTTAGTGCAGCAGAGAAGGCAGCAAATTTCTACAAGCAGCATGCGAAGCCGCATCAAATGGTTGTCACAAATGATTACAGAGAAGTGATTCAATCAGATTTCGTGGAAGTTGTAGTAGATGCAACAGGTGTCCCAGAGGTCGGAGCAAACATTTCTTTGGAAGCGCTTAATTCGAAAAAACATCTCGTTCTTTTAAATGTAGAAGTTGATATTACTATCGGTTTGGTCATGCATAAGTTATTCACAAATGCAGGGCTTGTTTACTCAGGATCAGCTGGAGACGAACCAGCAGCAACACTAGAATTATATGAATTTGCGAAAACAATGGGTCTTGAGGTGCTCGTTGCCGGGAAAGGAAAGAACAACCCATTCTTCCCAGAAGCAAATCCAGATACGTGTAAAGCAGAAGCAGATAGTAAACATATGAGTGCACATATGCTGGCTGCATTCCAGGACGGCACAAAAACAATGGCTGAAATGAACTTATTAAGTAATGCGACAGGGCTTCTGCCTGATAAAGTCGGTATGCACGGAGTCGAAGCGAATTTAGAGAATGTAGCAGATAAATTGAATCAAAAACAGCAAGGCGGCGTGCTGGATAACTTCGGAGTCGTTGAATATGTAAATGGACTTGCACCAGGCGTATTTGTCATCGTCAAGAGTGATCTTGAGCCAGTGGATGAAGAACTGCGCTACTTAAAAGTTGGAAAAGGTCCGCACTATACACTTTACCGTCCTTTCCACTTAGCGAGTCTTGAAACACCTGTCACCATCGCAAAAGCGGTCTTACAGCATGATTCATCCATCCACCCAATTGGTGTACCAGTGTCAGAAACAGTAGCTGTTGCGAAAAGAGAGATTAAAGCAGGGGAATCACTTGACGGAATTGGCGGGTACTCCGTAAGAGGTGTACTTGAAACACATCAAGACATGAAAACGAACGGCCACATTCCAATTGGCTTAATCAGCGGAAAAGTCGTAGCGAAAAAAGACATCAAATTAGGACAATTCCTGACTCATGATGATGTAGAACTTGATTCAAACACAACGGTCTGGAAGCTGCGTTCATTACAAGATCATTTATTTCAATCATAAGGACGTGAAGCTATGGAAAAATTAGCAATCGTACTTTGTATCATTCTCATTGTGCAGTATGGGTTATCTTTTATTCAAATCAAGTACTACCGCAAGAGCATGGATTCACTTATTGATGACTACAAAGGGAAGCAAGGCTATCACTTGTTTTCGGGAATGGAACGGCGCAAAGTTGGCCCTGGAGCCATAGCGCTCATCATTGTGGATGAATCTTATATCATTCAAAAATGCCATGTGCTTGGCGGTGTGTCGATCTTATCTAAATTTAAAGAAGTTCCTTCATATGAAGGAAAGCATGTTGGTGCAGTGCTAGACGAGCACCATATGATGAAGCAGACATTGAAAAAACGCAAAAAGGGGCCAGCTGTCATGCACGCACTTTCCATGGCGGCTGAACAAGCACTTGTCTCGATTTCGAAAAAAAATATAACAAATGTGAACTAGAGAAAGGGGAGATGAAACATGGAATGGATTCAATGGTTTGGAGAGCACTTTATCGGAATGTTTGAAGCCGGCGGAAAGCAATTCATGGGTCTTGTTACAGGCATCGTTCCAACGCTTGTTGTGTTACTTACTTTCACTTATGCTGTCATGAAGTTTATTGGAGAAGAGCGAGTGAATAGAGCGATCCAGTTTGCAGCGAAATATACGATTTTGCGCTACACGTTAATGCCGATCTTATCTGTTCTTATTTTGACAAACCCAATGGCTTATACGTTTGGCCGCTTCTTACCTGAAAAACAAAAACCAGCATTCTATGATTCAGCTGTTTCATTTGTTCATCCGGTGACATCACTGTTCCCGTATGCCAATGCAGGAGAACTGTTTGTCTACTTAGGGATTGCAAACGGAATTAAAGAAGCAGGATATTCAATGTCAGAACTTGCTGTTCGTTACTTCTTAGTCGGGATCGTCGTCATTTTACTTCGCGGTATTATTACTGAATGGATTACAAAATACTTAGCAGGAAAAATGAAAGCGAATTCACAATAGGGGAGGGTTAGACATGACAAACCACAAAGTATTTGTTGCAAAAGGTGCTGGCGGATGGGGAAAAGGCTTAGAGCTTGAACCGACTGGTAAAAGAAGAAAGGTTGTTTCCATTACAGGGGGAGGCATTCACCCAGTTGCTCGTAAAATTGCAGAAATGACAGGGACAGAAGCATGTGACGGCTTTAAAAACTCGATACCAGAAGATGAAATGATGTGTGTTGTCATTGACTGCGGTGGAACTGCGCGAATCGGACTTTATCCAATGAAGCGCATTCCAACTGTAGACGTTTTGGCATCCTCTCCTTCTGGACCGCTTGCAAAACATATTACAGAGGATATCTTCGTATCAGGCGTAACAGAAAAGGATATTTCCTTTGCGGAAGCATCTGATGGTGAGGCGAAAGTAGAAGGTCAGGAAAACAGTGAGCCGATTGACAAGGAGAATTTCAAAGAAACCTATTCAAAACTGAAAGAGGAAAATATCGAGCGGCAGGAAAAAGGTAATTTCCTCATGAGATTCTCAAGAGGAATCGGGAAAGTCACCGGTACGTTCTATCAGGCTGGCCGTGATTCCGTTGATATGCTTTTGAAAAACATTATTCCATTCATGGCATTTGTCAGTATGTTAATTGGAATTATCAATTATACAAAAATCGGTGACTTGATTGCTCATTTTCTATCGCCACTGGCAGGATCTATATGGGGGCTCTTACTGCTCGTCGTGGTCTGTACATTGCCGTTCCTATCGCCTGTCTTAGGACCTGGAGCAGTCATTGCACAAGTCATCGGTGTTCTCATTGGTAGTCAAATTGCACTAGGGAATATCCCGCCTCAATTTGCACTCCCTGCACTATTTGCCATCAACGGTCAAGTAGGGTGTGATTTCATTCCAGTTGGTCTGTCACTTGGTGAAGCGAAGCCAGAAACGGTACAATATGGGGTACCAGCTGTTTTGTATAGCCGCCTTATTACAGGGGTTCTATCTGTTGTGATCGCATACGTTGCCAGCTTCGGTATGTATTAAACGTATTAAAGGAGGAATCGAGATACATGGTAACACAATCTGTCGTAAAAGAAATTGGGATCTTAGTCCCGCAATTTAAAGAAGATAAGCTGATTGTTTTATTTGGACCCGTAGCGCCGCAGGAATTAAGAGATATGTCCGTCATTCATGAGTTCGAACATTTAGAAGAACAGCCGCTGAAGCTGGGCGGTACCATTCAAGTGGGCGATCAAACGTACACGATCACAGCCCTCGGCAATAAAGCAAATGACAACTTTAAAGAGCTCGGCCATATTTCAATCTACTTCCAAGAGCCGTTTGATGATGTATTACCGGGAGCTGTCTTTGCATTCCCGCACACGTTTCCTGATATAAAAGAAGGCGTACGAATTGAAATTTCGTAACGATAAAGAAAAGCTGTTCCGTAAAAGGAGCAGCTTTTTTTATGTGAGGTTTACCAGAAAGAGCAATTGCGATATGCTGTAAACATTCATTATTTGTTTATTCAGAATTTTTACTCAGGGGGAAATGATGGTGTCACTTGAATTGAAGGATGTTTCTTTAAAACGAAATGGGAAATGGTTGCTGCAATCTGTTGACTGGCAGGTGAACAAAGAGGAGCACTGGGTGCTTTACGGTTTAAATGGTGCGGGAAAAACCGCTTTATTAAATATGCTCTGCTCATATTATTTCCCTACATCAGGTGAGATGACCGTGCTGGGACATGTCTTTGGCAAGGAGGCGCTTGGCGAAAAGCTCAGGAAGAAAATTGGCCTCATATCTGCGGGACTTGAAAAGAAACTGCACAGAGACGACAATGCATTTGAAATTGTTCTCAGCGGGGCATTTGCATCTATCGGGCTTTATGAAACCCCGACAGATGAGATAAGAGAGAAAGCCATTGATCTATTAAAAGCATTTGGTTCATTCAAATATGCGAACCGGACATATGAAACACTCTCACAAGGAGAAAAGCAAAAAGTCCTAATTGCGAGGGCTTTAATGAATGATCCCAAGCTCTTGATTTTAGATGAGCCTGTGACGGGTCTTGATTTTTTAGCAAGAGAACAGGTGCTGGAGACCATCTCATTCATTGCTTCAAAGCCTGATGCGCCTAATTTACTTTATACGACCCATCATGCAGAAGAGATTTTGCCTGTTTTTCAGCACACCTTATTATTAAAAGATGGGACTGTTTTTGATCAAGGAGAAACAAAAGAGATGATGACAAGCGATTTGCTTTCTTCCTTCTTTGAATGTCCGGTAGATGTGATGTGGAGAAATGGCCGTCCTCACTTAAGTAAATTGTAGATGAAAGAAACTATTGGTCTGTATCCCTGCTTTTCCATCATACATATTATAGTAGAAAACGAAAGGCGGGGAAGGACAGATGATCAGTATTTCTGAATTCCAAATCAAGGATGTCGTCGATGTGTCGAGCGGAAAAAAACTAGGCACCATTGGGGACATTGATATTAATGTCACGAGCGGTAAAATACAAGCGATCATTATCGGCGGCACAGGTAAAATGATGGGATTTTTCGGAAAAGAAGAGGAAATGATTGTGCCGTGGCGAAATATAGTAAAAATTGGCGAAGATGTGATACTTGTCCGATTGTCTTCTTAAAATTCGTATAACTCCTCAATGAACTATTCAATGATCCTTAAAATAAGCTCTCCATTCTTAGCAAACAATGTCTTTTTCGGGTAAAAAGATTACGTTTTCATATCAATTTGAAAAAAAACCTGTAGAAAGGGCACATTTGAGTGTAATATTTAATGAATCCCACTAACTGTCTACGCATGTCTTGTGGTAAAATAGGAGCGAAATAAAGAGAGATGAATGAAAGGTGGGAGGGCAGCTTTGACACACAAATATGACCCCTTTCAGCAGAAATCACCTTATGCAATGACCATTCATGATTGGACGAACATGACATGTTCTGGTAAAGAGGTATTGGCCGGATTTACGACAAAAAATGGCGGCTTCAGCCTTTCTCCATATCAATCATTGAACACTGGACTCCATGTAGGAGATGATGCTTCTAGTGTCCAAATGAATCGTCAAGTCATAGCAGATGCTACTGCTGTGCCGCTCTCTGATTGGGTGTTTGCAGACCAAACACACGATGACCGCATCAAGAAAGTCACCAAGGAGCAAAGAGGAAGAGGAAGTCTTCATTATCATGAGGCACTGCCTGGAACAGACGGCTTATATACGTCTGAACCGAACATGATGCTCGCTCTTTGTTTCGCCGATTGCGTTCCGCTTTATTTTCTAGCTCCGCAACATGGACTTATCGGAACAGGCCATGCCGGATGGAAAGGAACCGTCAAGCAAATTGGTGCAAAGATGGTAGATCTATGGGTCAACCAAGAAGGTGCCAAGACCGATCAAATACAAGTCGTCATTGGACCATCCATTGGCAGCTGCTGCTACATAGTCGATGACGTGGTCATGGATCAAGTGAAACAGCTTCCCTTTTCAACAGAGGATGTGTATTCCGAGATTTCACAAGGACAATATAAATTAGACTTAAAAACATTAAACAAAAACGTATTGCTTCATGCAGGGATGAAAGAAGAAAACATACATGTCAGTTCGATGTGCACAAGCTGCAGTGATCAGCTTTTCTTCTCACACCGCCGTGATCAAGGGAAAACAGGACGTATGATGTCTTTTGTCGGGTTTAAGGAGGCATAAGTGCAATTGAATGTACGAGAGAATCTCAGACAAATAAATGAACAAATAAACGAAGCATGTAAAAGAGCCGGCCGGAACCCAGCGGATGTATCAGTCGTCGCTGTCACAAAATATGTCTCGATTGAGCGAGCACAAGAAGCCAAGGAAGCAGGAATTTTGCACTTTGGAGAAAATCGTGACCAAGGGTTACTTGAAAAACAAGCGGCCATAACCGATGAAAGCATTAGCTGGCACTTCATCGGCAGTTTACAAACACGAAAAGTAAAATCTGTCATTCAAACAATTGACTACTTACATTCGCTCGACAGGATGTCTCTTGCGAATGAAATTGAAAAAAGAGCGGATCACACGGTTCGCTGTTTTGTACAGGTAAACACATCACTGGAGGAGTCAAAACACGGCTTACAAAGTGAAGACGTGATTCCATTTGTGAAGCAGCTCGCTGATTTCAAAAAGATTGAAATTGCTGGACTGATGACGATGGCTCCATTTACAGATGATCACACTGTGATACGAAACTGCTTTCAAACATTAAAAAATCTTCAAGAAGAAGTAAAACATCTTAACCAAGTAAATGCACCTTGTCAGCATTTATCGATGGGCATGTCAAATGATTTTGAAATCGCAATTGAAGAAGGTGCGACATTCGTTCGGATTGGCTCTTCACTTGTTGGAAATGAAACAGGAGGTGCGTGACATGAGCATAAAAAATAAGTTTAAAAGCTTTTTCACTCTCGACGATGAAGAGTATGAGTACGAATATATTGATGAAGAAAGAGAACCAGTCCAAGAAGAAAAAGGAACGAAGGACAAAGCGGCATTTCAAGAGCGTCCGCAGACTGGAAAACAAAATGTCGTCAGCTTGCAAAGCTTGCAGAAATCCTCTAAAGTGGTGTTAAGTGAGCCGCGTGTTTATGCAGAAGCGCAAGAGATTGCAGACCATATTAAAAACAGACGTGCAGTCGTCGTGAATTTGCAGCGCATTCAGCACGATCAAGCAAAGCGAATCATTGACTTCTTAAGCGGAACTGTTTATGCAATCGGTGGAGACATCCAGCGCATTGGCTCGAATATATTCCTCTGCACACCTGATAATGTGGATGTATCTGGCACAATATCAGAACTTTTGACAGAGGAAGAACCTCAGAGGTGGTAAATCATAGTGATTTTATATTACATTTTCCAGCTTTTACAGACTGTATTAACGATTTACTCATTCGCGATTATTATTTACATCTTTATGTCATGGGTGCCATCTGCAAGAGAAACATCGATTGGGCGTTTTCTGACAAATATTTGCGAACCGTATTTAGAACCATTTCGTAAAATTATTCCGCCAATTGGCATGATTGACATCTCGCCAATTGTGGCATTGCTTGTGATTCGTTTTGCTTCAGATTATGGATTGAGAGGTCTTTATCAAATGATTGCAGGAATCATGTAGACAGGCTGCCGGGCTTGGCGCTGCCAGGCTCTTTTACATAAGAGGGGAACAAAATGAGCGATATTTATCAACATTTTAGAAAAGACGAACAGCCATTTGTCGACCAAGTGTTAGGCTGGAAAAAAATCACACTCGACCAGTATCGTTTGAAATTAACAGACTTTCTTGATCCGCGTGAGCAGTTTATTACCGAGTCCGTCATCCAGCATGCTGATGAGCTTGGGATCATGTTTTTTGGCGGGTATGAAGGAGCGGAGCGCAAAAGAGCTCTCATTTATCCTGAATATTTAGAACCGGCTACTCAGGATGTTGAGCTGTCTTATTTTCAGGTGAACTATGCGAAAAAGTTTATTTCGTTAGAACACCCGAAGCTTCTCGGTTCACTGATTGGGACAGGCTTGAAGCGTCAAAAATTCGGAGATCTGTTATTTTCAGAGGAAGATGTGCAGTTTATTTGTACAAGTGATGTCGCCGATTTTGTGCGGGCGCAGCTGACACATGTCGGCAGAGCCTCCGTTTCATTAGAGGAAATCACGCAGGCAGATTTAAAGCCGGTTATGAGCAAGACTGACATCAAAGAAGATACCATTTCTTCACTGCGGCTGGATGCGGTATGTGCTGCAATCAGCCGTCAGTCTCGGCAAAAGGCACAGCTTTTGGTCAAAAATGGGCTTGTCAAAGTTAATTGGAAAGTCACTGAGGACCCTTCCTTTACAATCGGCGAAGGCGATCAGCTCTCTGTACGGGGATTTGGCCGATTTAGCTTGAAAACGATTGATGGGAAGACCAAAAAAGATAAATTTAAAGTAACATTTGAGCTTCTGACATAACGAACTTGAATCTGGAGGTGGCGAGGTTGCCATTAACACCTAATGATATTCATAATAAAACGTTCACAAAAAGCTTTCGCGGATATGACGAAGATGAAGTAAACGAGTTTTTAAGCCAAGTACGTAAAGATTACGAAATCGTGCTTCGCAAAAAGAACGAACTTGAAGAAAAAGTAAACGAACTTGACGAAAGACTTGGTCATTTTGCGACAATTGAAGAGACATTAAACAAATCAATTCTTGTGGCGCAGGAAGCAGCAGAAGACGTCAAACGTCATTCTGATAAAGAAGCGAAATTGATTATTCGTGAAGCGGAGAAAAATGCAGATCGTATTATCAACGAAGCGCTATCAAAATCAAGAAAGATTGCGATGGAAATCGAAGAGCTGAAGAAGCAGTCGAAGGTCTTTAGAACTCGTTTCCAAATGCTCATCGAAGCTCAGCTTGATCTTCTAAAAAATGACGATTGGGATCATTTACTGGAATATGAAGTTGACGCTGTCTTTGACGAAAAAGAATAAGCGCATCATCTTGACATGGCGTGCAGATGTTGCATATAATACCATCATAAATTAACAAGAGATAAACGTTTGAAAGGGACACTCGCAGTTGTCATATGCGTAATAAAGCGAATCAGGGATGGTGGAAGCCTGACATTACGAGACGCTGCAATGAGATCACCCCTTTAGTTCCTTTTCTGAAATGAATGAGTAAGAAAAGGCGTCTGATCACGTTACGATTTTAGAGTGGATAAGCGGCTGTTTCATAGCGCTGTCTAAAAGGGTGGTACCGCGAGACAAGCCTTCTCGTCCCTTATGGGATGAGAGGGCTTTTTTTATTGTTTTTTAATCAGAATTTGCATATGGAGGAATGGGTATGAACTACAAAGACACCTTATTAATGCCGAAAACAGAATTCCCAATGAGAGGGAACTTGCCGAACAAAGAGCCTGAAATCCAAGAGGAGTGGGCAGAAAAAGACATCTATCAAATGGTTTTAGAGCGGACAAAAGGACGCCCGACCTTTATTTTGCATGATGGACCTCCATATGCGAATGGTGACATTCATATGGGGCACGCACTCAATAAAATCCTAAAAGATTTTATTGTCCGTTTTAAATCAATGAATGGGTTCCACGCACCGTACGTACCGGGCTGGGATACACACGGCTTACCAATTGAAACGGCTCTTACTAAAAATAAAAAAGTCAAACGTAAAGAAATGTCGACAGCTGAATTCCGCAAACTATGTGAAGAGTATGCTTGGAAGCAAATCGAAGGTCAGCGCAATCAGTTTAAGCGATTAGGCGTAAGAGCAGACTGGGACAATCCATATGTCACGTTAAAGCCTGAGTACGAAGCGCAGCAAATTCTTGTCTTTGGTGAAATGGCGAAGAGAGGCTATATTTACAAAGGACTAAAGCCTGTTAACTGGTCTCCTTCAAGTGAGTCAGCACTTGCTGAAGCGGAAATTGAATATAAAGACAAACGTTCACCATCCATTTACGTTTCATTTAAAGTGAAAGATGGCAAAGGCGTACTTGAAAACGGCGAACAATTCATCATCTGGACAACAACCCCTTGGACACTTCCTGCAAACCTTGGGATTTGTGTTCATCCAAACCTAGAGTACAGCGTTCTTCAAGTGGGTGCTGAGCGATATGTTGTCGCATCTGAGCTAGTTGAACAAGTGGCAAAAACACTTGGCTTTGAAGAGTATGAAGTCGTGAAAACATTAAAAGGAAAAGAATTAGATACCATCGTTGCAGAGCATCCGATCTACGGCAGAGACTCTCTTGTCATGCTTGGCGACCACGTGACAACGGATGCAGGAACAGGCTGTGTTCACACAGCTCCAGGTCACGGGGAAGATGACTTTATTGTCAGTATGAAATACGGTCTTGATGTGCTATGTCCAGTAGACGAAAAAGGTGTGATGACAGAAGAAGCGCCTGGTTTTGAAGGATTATTCTACGAGGATGCCAATAAAGCGATCACAGAACAGCTTGAAGCAAAAGGCGCACTGAAAAAGCTCGACTTTATCACGCACTCTTACCCGCATGACTGGAGAACGAAAAAACCAACCATTTATCGTGCGACAGCTCAGTGGTTTGCATCGATTAAGGATTTCAGAGAAGCGCTATTAGACAATATTAAAGAAACGAAATGGGTTCCAGCATGGGGCGAAACACGCCTATTCAACATGGTGCGAGACAGAGGCGACTGGTGCATTTCAAGACAGCGTGTATGGGGCGTTCCAATTCCGGTCTTTTATGCGGAAAATGGCGAGCCGATCATCACAGATGAAACGATTCAGCATGTCTCTCAATTATTTAGAGAACATGGCTCTAATATTTGGTTTGAAAAAGAAGCGAAAGAACTATTGCCAGAAGGCTTTACACATCCAGGAAGCCCGAACGGTGAATTCACAAAAGAGCAGGACATCATGGATGTATGGTTTGATTCAGGTTCTTCTCACCAGGCCGTTTTAGAAGAAAGAGATGACCTTGTCCGTCCGGCAGACCTTTACCTTGAAGGCTCTGACCAATATCGCGGCTGGTTTAACTCTTCCTTATCAACAGCAGTTGCTGTCACTGGAAAAGCACCGTATAAAGGTGTTCTAAGCCACGGCTTTACGCTTGATAAAGAAGGACGCAAGATGAGTAAATCATTAGGCAATACGATTGACCCAACAAAGGTAGCGAAGCAGCTTGGGGCGGAGATTCTTAGACTTTGGGTATCTTCTGTCAACTATCAAGCCGATCACCCAGTGTCTGATGATATCTTGAAACAAGTAGCAGAGGTCTATCGTAAAATCCGTAACACGTTCCGATTCCTGCATGGAAACCTATTTGACTTTAATCCAGCAGTCAATGCGGTGCCGGTAGAAGAGCTTCGCGAAGTGGATCAATATATCTTGATCAAATTAAACAAATTGATTGATAAAGTGAAAAAGGCCTATGATGATTACGAATTTGCGGTCGTATATCATGCGATTCACAATTTCTGTACGATTGAGCTAAGCTCTTTCTATCTCGATTTTGCAAAGGATGTCGTGTACATTGAGCATGCAGATCATCCAGACCGCCGCAGCATGCAAACGGTCTTCTACGAAACATTAATGGCATTAGTGAAGCTGACTGCACCAATTCTTCCGCATACAGCAGATGAATTATGGAGCCACTTAAGCTTTGTTGAAGAGCCAAGTGTTCAGTTAACAGATATGCCAGAAGGTGTGACTGTTCCTCAAGCGGAAGCGACAGAAGTGAAGTTTGACCGCTTTATGGAAGTGCGTGACGATGTGCTAAAAGCGCTCGAAATTGCGCGTAATGAGAAAGTCATCGGACGTTCACTTGAAGCAAATGTCACTCTTTATGCGACAGAAGAAGTGAAAAATCTTCTAGCATCCATTAAAGAAGATGTGAAGCAGCTCTTTATCATCTCTGAATTAACGGTAGAAGATGAGCAAAATGCTGACGCATCAGCACCTGGATACACATCAGGACGGATTCTGGTTCAAAAAGCAGAAGGAGAACTGTGCGAACGTTCCCGCATTATTTCAAAAGATGTTGGTGCAAATCCGAAATACCCAACATTGTCACTGAAAAATGCTGAAATCGTGGAAAAATATTACCAGAATTAACAGTGTGATATGACCAACTAGCGCCCCGCCATATGCGGGGCGTTTTCTTTTTTGCGAAAATGACAGCGTTTAGAACGAAAGGAAAAATCTTATGGCTTTAAAGTGGACAGCCGGGGCAACAATATGATTATCACGACAGGGCAGGAGTTGAAATAGCGACATGAATGGCGATCTAGAGACGATTTACACGGAACTCCTTCAAATGAAAGAAGAGCTGCAATCTAAACTGTTTGAATACGCATCATTTCGTTCACCCGCTGAGCATGTCACAATGAACGAGGTCCAAACGACCACGCTTCTTTATCACATCAAAGAAGAGCTGCAAGATGTGTCTCTTGCTATTGCAAAAATTGAGCAGGGAACCTATGGTATATGTGAGGCGACAGGTGAGGTCATTCCGCTTGAACAAATGAGTATTCTTCCTACCGCACGCACGGCTGACGACTTTCTATATCATAAGCAATACGAGAAAAAAGCCTTCACTCCTTATCCTCACGAATCAGATGATTCTCATTTTGAAGCCTTCCACATGTAGGGAGGTTTTTGTCTGTCAACTAAAGTTTCTTTACTCCTTCCTGTTTTCTTGATAAAATGCTTAAAGATCAAAGTATGAAGATGGAGGAACGTGTGTGTTCTATTACATAATCGCATTCGTGATGATTTGTTTAGATCAATTAACAAAATGGCTCATTGTCAAAAATATGATGCTCGGAGATTCTTATCCAGTGATTGATGGCTTCTTTTATATCACGTCTCACCGAAATTCAGGAGCCGCATGGGGAATTCTCCAAGGACAAATGTGGTTTTTCTATGTGATCACACTCGTTGTTATTGCGGGAATTGTTTATTATTTGCAAAAGCATGGGCAAAAGGACAAGCTGCTTGGAGTAGCGCTGGCCTTAATGCTTGGCGGAGCAATTGGAAACTTTATCGACCGCGTTTTCCGTCAGGAAGTGGTAGATTTTGCTCATTTCGTCTTTGGGAATTATCACTACCCAATTTTTAATATTGCAGATTCTTCTCTATGTGTAGGGGTTATTCTGCTCTTCATTCAAATGCTTTTAGATGGAAAGAAAACGAAGGAGTCAACTACATGAATCAAGTAAATATTGCCGTTTCAGAAGATCAAACGAGTGAACGGCTTGATAAATTTCTAAGCACGACAGAACCAGAATGGTCAAGAACCCAAGTCCAGCAGTGGGTAAAGGATGGGCTGATCGAAGTAAACGGGAAACAAGTGAAAGCCAATTACAAAGTACAAGCTGGAGATGAGATTAAAGTCGAGATTCCAGACCCAGAAGTACTAGATGTAGAAGCAGAACCAATGGATCTTGATATTTATTATGAGGATGCAGATGTGCTAGTGGTGAATAAACCACGAGGAATGGTTGTTCATCCAGCGCCAGGTCACGTCTCTGGAACACTTGTAAATGGACTGATGGCACATTGCACGGACTTATCAGGCATTAATGGTGTGATGCGTCCTGGAATTGTCCACCGAATTGATAAAGACACGTCTGGACTGTTAATGGTCGCGAAAAACGATATGGCGCATGAATCACTCGTCAATCAGCTCGTGGCTAAGACCGTCACAAGAAAATATACGGCCGTTGTCCATGGCATTATCCAGCATGATACAGGCACAATTGATGCCCCAATTGGCAGAGACAAAAAAGACCGCCAAAGCATGACGGTTACAAAAGAAAGTGCAAAACAAGCAGTCACTCACTTTGATGTGATTGAACGCTTTCAGGACTTCACGGTTGTGGAGTGCCGTCTTGAAACAGGAAGAACACACCAAATTCGTGTTCATATGAAATATATCGGCTATCCGCTTGCAGGAGATCCGAAATATGGACCGAGAAAGACAGTCGATTTTAATGGACAGCTGCTTCATGCAGGTGTTCTAGGATTTGATCATCCTAGAACAGGAGAATATATCGAGTTCACAGCACCGATTCCTGCTGATATGCAAGCTTTTATCGATTCATTAAGAAATAACGATTGACAGGCAGTTCTTTTTTTGAAATAATAAACGAAGAAATGAAGATTCTTTAAAACAGTCCAGAGAGGCTGAGAAGGATAACGGATCAATTTGTGCACGTGTATGCACAAATGAACGCCCTCTCTGCCCTTTGCAGAAGGGGCTTTTTATTTGTCAAAAAGAGGTGTAAAAGATGGAACAAAAAGCAGTCATTCTTGATGAACAAGCGATCAGACGAGCGCTTACCCGAATTGCACATGAAATGATCGAGCGCAACAAAGGGATGAAGGATGTCATCCTTGCCGGGATCAAGACAAGAGGCATTCATCTTGCAAAGCGCCTTGCAGAGCGCATCGAGCAAATTGAAGGAAATCCAGTCACAGTGGGTGAACTTGATATTACGCTATACCGTGATGACCTGACAAAAAAGACAGACAACCAAGACCCGCTTGTAAAGGGTGCAGACATCCCAGCTGACATTAATGACAAAACACTGATCGTCGTTGACGATGTCCTGTTTACAGGCAGAACCGTCAGAGCGGCCATGGATGCCCTTGTGGATGTAGGAAGACCATCTTCCATTCAGCTTGCTGTTCTCGTTGACCGGGGACACCGGGAGCTTCCGATTCGAGCGGATTATATCGGGAAGAACATTCCGACATCAAAAGCAGAGACCGTCATGGTTCAGCTGAATGAAGTAGATCAAAACGACCTTGTCGCTATATATGAAAAATAACCTTTTTAAATGCATTCCAGAGAGTTTGCAAAGAGGGCAATAACAGAGACACCGAGCACACGGCTTAAGTGACGTGTACGGTTTTTCTAGGCCTCTTTGCGCATACTCGCAAAGAGGCTTTTTTAATGAAAAAGGACACATCTAGGAGGAAAATCATGAGTCAGCAAAAAGCCAATTTAGGCATTCGAGATATCCCAAAACCGTTCACATGGCTGTCACTTAGCCTTCAGCATTTGTTTGCCATGTTTGGCGCGACCATTCTTGTACCAAAAATCATTGATATGAGTCCGGCCGTCGCGCTCATCTCAAGTGGTGTTGGAACCATTGTTTACTTAATCATCACAAGAGGACAAATTCCGGCGTATCTTGGATCGTCCTTTGCCTTTATCGCCCCCATACTGAATGTCAAAGCAACAGGCGGCCCTGGAGCCGCAATGGTTGGTGCCTTCATGGCGGGTGTCGCTTATGCACTCATTGCACTATTTATTAAATGGCTCGGCACAGGCTGGCTGATGAAACTTCTGCCGCCGGTCGTCGTAGGGCCAGTCATTATGGTCATCGGACTCGGACTCGCTGGAACAGCTGTCAACATGGCGATGTATGTTGATCCGAATGCAACCGAGCTTGTTTACAGCCTTAAGCACCTAATGGTCGCCGGCTTCACACTGGCTGTCACGATTATCAGCATGATCTTCCTAAGAGGATTCCTAAGCTTGATCCCAGTATTAATCGGAATTATCAGCGGCTATCTCTTTGCTTTAACACAAGGCATTGTGAACTTCCAGCCGGTCATTGACGCGAAATGGTTTGCTGTACCAGACTTCGTCGTACCATTTGTCGACTACACACCTGCTGTGACTTTAAGCATTCTCACAGTGATGGTGCCGGTTGCCTTTGTGACAATGTCTGAGCACATCGGCCACCAAGTGGTGTTAAGTAAAGTTGTAGGGCAAGATTTTATTAAAAAGCCTGGTCTTCACCGCTCCATTTTAGGAGACAGTGCAGCGACGATCTTCGCTTCACTCATTGGCGGACCGCCAACAACAACGTATGGAGAGAACATCGGGGTCCTTGCCATCACAAGAGTGTTCAGTATCTTCGTCATCGGCGGAGCAGCAGTCTTTGCGATCTGCTTCGGCTTTGTCGGAAAAATTTCAGCATTAATCAGTACAGTGCCGTCCGCGGTCATGGGAGGCGTTTCGTTCCTGCTCTTTGGGATCATTGCCTCAAGCGGTCTGAGAATCCTGATTGATCATAAAGTGAATTTTGAAGAAAAGCGTAATCTCATTATCGCATCAGTCATCTTAGTCATCGGAATTGGCGGGGCATTCATTGAGGTGAAACAAATCAACCTCACTCTATCTGGAATGGCACTTGCTGCCATCACGGGTGTCCTGTTAAACCTGATCCTGCCACAGCAAAAAGCGGAGGATGACGAGTCAAATGAATCGAATACAGAAAACCTTTTAAAAGAAGTCCAGTGAGGCTGACAAGGGTTCTAAAATGAGCAGAATGCACGAAAGTGCCGCTGCTTCTTTTGGAGAACCCTAAGCTGCCGAGGCTTAGGGTTTTTTTGAACCTGAAAGTGATGAAAAACTAGAGGGGGAAGAAAAAATGAATGATCTATCGACAATGAGTAGCTTGTCTAAAGAAGAGATTTTACAGCTGATTGAAGAAGCAGCGGCTCTCAAAAAGGGGAAGCAAGAGCTTGGCTTAGCGGGAGAATTTGTAGCAAACCTCTTCTTTGAACCAAGCACAAGAACACGATTTAGCTTCGAAGTTGCCGAAAAGAAACTGGGGATGAATGTACTGAGCTTAGATGCAGCAAGCACCTCCGTTCAAAAGGGCGAAACACTTTACGATACGGTAAAAACGCTCGAATCCATCGGCGTGAAAGCATGTGTGATTAGAGACAGCACCGATGAATATTACAATGAGCTGATCGGGAAGGTTGGGATTCCCATCATCAATGCTGGAGATGGCTGCGGTCAGCACCCGACACAATCACTGCTTGACCTGATGACCATCTATGAAGAGTTTGGCGGCTTTGAGGGCTTAACGATTTCGATTCATGGAGACATCAAGCACAGCAGGGTGGCAAGGTCAAATGCTGAGGTTCTCTCAAGGCTGGGAGCAACAGTCCTTTTTTCAGGGCCTGCTTCCTTCCAAGATGAGCAAAACCCTCACGGAACGTATGTCCAAGTAGATGAAGCCATCACACAATCTGATGTGGTGATGCTGCTCAGAATTCAGCATGAACGACATGCTGAAAAAATGGGCAGTGAAGATTACTTATCGACTTATGGATTAACAGTAGACAGGGCAAACAACATGAAAGAACGAGCCATTATTATGCATCCAGCACCAGTGAACAGAGGTGTTGAAATAGATGATTCATTAGTAGAGTCAAAGCAGTCAAGGATTTTTAAGCAAATGGAAAATGGAGTCTATATCCGAATGGCCGTATTAAAAAGAGCTTTTCAAAATAGCAGACTACATCAAAAAGGGAGAGATTCTGTCTATGTCGTATCTCATTAAAAACGGTTTTATCTTAACAAGCACAGGTGAAAAAGTGCAGCAGGATATTAGGGTAGAAGGAGAAGTGATTCAAGCGATGGGTCACTTAGAAAGAGAAGATGGAGAAGAGGTCATTGATGCTAAAGGGCTATTTGTTTCACCAGGCTTAATTGATCTGCATGTACATTTAAGAGAGCCAGGTGGAGAGAAAAAGGAAACGATTGAAACAGGCTCTAAAGCAGCAGCAAGAGGCGGCTATACAACGATTGCAGCGATGCCGAATACACGCCCAGTTCCGGATACAAAAGAGCAAATGGAATGGCTCATGAATCGGATCGAAGAGACCTCTTCTGTCAGAGTACTGCCATACGCCTCCATCACAACTAGGCAAATTGGGGAAGAGATGACAGACTTTGCAGCACTAAAAGAAGCAGGCGCCTTCGCTTTCACAGATGACGGGGTTGGCATCCAAACAGCAGGCATGATGTACGAAGCGATGAAAAAGGCAGCAAGTCTTGATCAAGCGATTGTGGCACACTGTGAAGATAACTCGCTCATTTACGGCGGATGCGTTCATGAAGGAGAATTTTCAAAAGCAAATGAATTAAACGGTATACCGTCCATTTGTGAATCGGTGCATATTGCAAGAGATGTTCTTTTAGCAGAAGCAGCGAACTGCCATTATCATGTATGTCATATCAGTACGAAAGAATCTGTGCGAGTCGTTCGCGATGCAAAAAAAGCAGGCATCCGTGTGACAGCTGAGGTGTCACCGCATCACCTGCTGTTATGTGATGCGGACATCCCTGGTCTTGATACAAACTATAAAATGAACCCGCCGCTCAGAGGAAAAGAGGATCGCGAGGCACTGATCGAGGGACTTTTAGATGGAACGATTGATTTCATCGCAACAGACCATGCGCCGCATACTGAAGAAGAAAAGAACGAAACGATGCAGCGTGCACCTTTTGGAATTGTCGGGCTTGAAACAGCGTTCCCGCTTCTGTATACACGATTTGTCAAAACAGGCGAATGGACATTAAAAGAACTCGTTGATTATATGACAATCAAGCCAGCAGAAGCCTTCTCTCTTCCATATGGAAAGCTGGAAGAAGGACAAACAGCTGATATCACACTCATTGATTTAAACAAAGAAATGGCAATCGATAAAAAAAGCTTCTTATCAAAAGGGCAAAATACACCGTTTGACAAATTGACTGTATCAGGATGGCCGGTCATGACACTTGCATCTGGGAAAGTCGTGTATGAAGAGGGGAGACTAGTAAAATGAAGAGACGCTTAGTGCTAGAAAACGGAACAGTATTCGAAGGAACAGGCTTTGGCAGCTTAGAATCGTCAGTCGGAGAAGTCGTCTTTAATACAGGGATGACGGGCTATCAAGAAATTTTGTCTGATCCATCATACTGCGGACAAATTGTCACACTCACTTATCCGCTCATCGGCAACTATGGCATTAACCGTGATGATTTTGAATCGATCACACCGTTTGTAAAAGGGCTGATTGTGAAGGAGTTTTGTGAAAAGCCCTCAAACTGGCGCTCTTCATACTCACTAGATGAATACTTAAAAATGAAAAACATTCCAGGTCTTAGCGGAATCGATACACGGAAGCTGACGAGAATGATTCGAAGTGCAGGGACTTTAAGAGGGGCGTTTGCAGGACCGGAAGAACAAGTGGAAGACGTAGTCCGCCGCCTTCAAACAATGCAGCTGCCGACTGATCAAGTGAGTCAAGTATCTGTGAAAAATGCGTATCCAAGCCCGGGAAGAGGAAAAAGAATTGTCCTTGTCGATTTCGGCATGAAGCATGGCATTTTGCGCGAGCTCAATAAACGTGACTGTGATGTCATCGTGGTGCCGTACAATATCACGGCAGATGAAGTGCTGCAGTTAAAGCCTGATGGGATCATGCTTTCAAACGGCCCTGGAGACCCTGTTGATGTACCAGAAGCAGTCGAGATGATTCAGCAATTGATTGGAAAGGTTCCGCTCTTTGGCATTTGCCTTGGACATCAATTATTCGCTCTTGCGTGCGGCGCAAGTACTGAAAAAATGAAATTCGGACACAGAGGCTCGAATCACCCAGTCAAAGAACTAGCCACCGGCAAGGTGACACTGACATCTCAAAACCACGGCTACACAGTCAGTGCGATTAACGAGGACGTGCTCGAAGTCACACATATCGCCCTAAACGACAATACGATTGAAGGGTTAAAACATAAAGAAGCACCAGCATTCACTGTCCAGTACCACCCAGAAGCGTCACCAGGTCCAGAAGATGCGAACTACTTATTCGACCAGTTCATGGACATGATTCATACAACTGAGAAAGAAGGGGAAGAAGTATGCCAAAACGCGTAGACATCAAAAAGATTTTAGTCATCGGTTCAGGTCCAATCATCATCGGACAGGCAGCGGAGTTTGACTATGCAGGCACACAGGCTTGCTTAGCACTGAAAGAAGAGGGCTATGAAGTCGTTCTTGTGAATTCCAATCCAGCGACCATCATGACAGATACAGAAATGGCCGATAAGGTATACATCGAACCACTGACACCAGAATTCTTAACACGAATCATTCGAAAAGAACGTCCTGATGCGATCTTGCCAACACTTGGCGGACAAACTGGACTTAACCTTGCTGTTGAATTATCAGACCTTGGCGTATTAGCTGAATGCGGTGTTGAAGTATTAGGAACAAAGCTGTCAGCTATTCAAAAAGCAGAGGACAGAGATTTATTCCGTAATCTGATGAATGAACTAAATGAGCCTGTACCAGAAAGTGAAATCATCCATAACCTTGAAGAAGCGATAGCGTTTACGAATCAAATCGGTTTCCCTGTCATTGTGAGACCAGCTTATACATTAGGCGGAACAGGCGGCGGAATTTGTACAAACGAGCAAGAGCTGAAGGAAATCGTCGAAAACGGCCTGAAGTTAAGCCCAGTCACACAATGCTTACTTGAAAAAAGCATTGCAGGTTTTAAAGAAATTGAATATGAAGTCATGCGTGATAGCGGTGATCATGCGATCGTTGTTTGTAACATGGAAAACTTTGATCCTGTCGGTATCCACACAGGTGACAGTATCGTTGTGGCGCCAAGCCAAACATTAAGTGACCGTGAATATCAGCTGCTTCGCAATGTGTCGCTCAAGCTGATCCGGGCACTTGGCATTGAAGGCGGCTGTAACGTACAGCTGGCGATTGACCCAGACAGCTTTCAATACTATATCATCGAAGTAAACCCGCGCGTCAGTCGTTCTTCTGCACTTGCGTCGAAAGCAACTGGTTATCCAATTGCCAAACTTGCAGCGAAAATTGCTGTTGGCTTAACGCTTGATGAAATGATGAATCCAGTCACAGGGAAAACCTATGCTGCCTTCGAACCAGCACTTGACTATATTGTGTCTAAAATCCCGCGCTGGCCGTTTGATAAATTCGAATCTGCTAACAGACGTCTTGGAACGCAAATGAAAGCAACGGGTGAAGTGATGGCGATCGGACGTACATTAGAAGAGTCCCTTCTAAAGGCTGTCCGTTCACTTGAAGCTGATGTGCATCACATTGAATTAAAAGATGAAGCAGATATCACAAACGAAGTGCTTGAAAAGCGGATTATCAAGGCGGGAGACGAACGATTATTCTATATCGCCGAGGCGCTTAGAAGAGGCTATACGGTTGAACAAATACATGAATTCTCAAAAATTGATTACTTCTTCCTTCATAAGCTGGAAGGCATCATCGCATTTGAAAAGACATTAAAAGAAAACAATGGCAATACAGACGTATTAAAAGAAGCAAAAGATAAAGGCTTCTCAGACATCTATATTAGCCGTGAGTGGAATATGAATGAAGCGGATGTCTACAAGCTAAGACAAGAAGCAGGCATCGTACCTGTCTACAAAATGGTAGATACTTGTGCGGCTGAATTTGAATCCGAGACGCCATATTTCTATAGCACGTATGAAGATGAAAATGAATCAGAACGCACAGACAAGAAAAGCGTCATCGTATTAGGCTCAGGTCCTATCAGAATCGGTCAAGGAGTTGAATTTGATTATGCGACGGTTCATTCTGTGTGGGCAATTAAACAAGCAGGCTATGAAGCAATCATTATTAACAACAACCCTGAAACGGTCTCAACAGACTTTAGTATTTCAGATAAGCTCTACTTTGAACCACTCACTGTAGAAGATGTGATGCACATCATTGATCTTGAGCAGCCTGAAGGAGTCGTCGTCCAGTTCGGCGGACAAACGGCGATCAACCTAGCAGATGAATTATCAAATAGAGGGGTGAAGATTCTCGGCACTTCTCTTGAAGACCTAGACCGCGCCGAAAACCGAGACAAGTTTGAACAAACATTAGAAGCACTCGGCGTGCCGCAGCCTAAAGGGAAAACAGCTACGTCTGTGCCTGAAGCTGTAGCGATTGCCAATCAGATCGGCTACCCAGTCCTTGTCCGTCCTTCCTATGTATTAGGCGGTCGTGCGATGGAAATCGTTTATCAAGAAGAAGAGCTTCTTCACTACATGGAGAATGCGGTGAGAGTCAATCCGCAGCACCCAGTGTTAATTGACAAATATTTGACGGGAAAAGAAATTGAAGTAGATGCCGTATCTGATGGGGAAACTGTCGTGATCCCAGGCATTATGGAACATATTGAAAGAGCCGGGGTCCACTCCGGTGACTCGATTGCGGTTTACCCGCCGCAAACATTGTCTGATGAGATCAAAGCGAAGATCGCAGAATACACGATCAAGCTTGCAAAAGGCCTCAATATTATTGGGCTGCTAAACATTCAATTTGTTCTCTCGAAAGGTGAAGTGTACGTACTTGAAGTGAATCCTCGTTCAAGCCGGACAGTTCCTTTCTTAAGTAAAATTACAGGCATCCCGATGGCAAATCTAGCGACAAAAGTCATTTTAGGTGACAAGCTTAAAAACTATGGCTACGAAGAAGGACTTCACACAGAGCAAGAAGGGGTGTACGTCAAAGTTCCAGTCTTCTCTTTTGCAAAACTAAGAAGAGTGGATATTACACTCGGGCCTGAAATGAAATCTACAGGTGAGGTCATGGGGAAAGATGTCACAATTGAAAAAGCCCTCTACAAAGGATTAATTGCATCAGGCATTCAAATTCCTAAAGACGGAACAGTTCTTCTAACAGTTGCTGATAAGGATAAAGAAGAAGGACTTGAGATTGCAAGAAGATTCCACTCGATCGGCTATCATATTTTAGCGACAGAAGGAACGGCGAATTACTTAAAACAAGCCTCCATCCCATCAAGTGTTGTCGGCAAAATAGGAGAAGAAGGCAAAAACCTTCTCGATGTCATTCGAAACGGGGAAGCCCAATTTGTCATCAACACTCTGACAAAAGGAAAACAACCGGCAAGAGACGGCTTTAGAATCAGACGTGAAGCTGTTGAAAATGGCGTAGCTTGCTTAACGTCGCTAGATACAGCAGAAGCCATTTTAAGAGTGCTGGAAAGCATGACATTTAGAGCGGACGAAATGCCAGAAGTGAAAACGAATGCTGAGGTGACAGTAACGATATGAAAAAAGCATACTTGACGGTCGTCTCAAACCGAGAGATCGCTGATCATATTTACGAAATGACATTAAAAGGAGACCTTGTGGACTCCTTTCAAACGGCTGGACAATTTCTTCATATCAAGGTCAGCGAGTCCATGACACCGCTGCTGAGAAGACCGATCAGTATTGCCAATATTCATGCCGAGAAACAAGAAGCAACCATCATCTACCGCGCAGAGGGAGAGGGCACAAAGCTCCTTTCCCAAAAGCGGGATGGGGAATCCATCGATGTATTAGGACCGCTTGGCAATGGGTACGATCCTTCAGTTGTTCAGCCAGGTCAGACAGCCTTACTAGTCGGCGGTGGAATTGGTGTACCGCCTTTATATGAACTGTCCAAGCGTTTAACGAAAAAAGGTGTCATCGTCAAGCATGTCCTTGGCTTTCAATCGAAAAAGGATGTATTTTACGAGGAGAAATTCCAAGCACTCGGAGATACGTTTATCGCGACAGTTGATGGGACATATGGTTCAAAGGGCTTCGTGACAGGTGTCATTGAAGAGAATGATTTGAGCTTTGATGTCATGCTTTCCTGCGGACCGACACCTATGTTAAAAGCACTAAAAGACTCTTATCCCGATAAGCCTGTCTATATTTCAATGGAAGAACGAATGGGCTGCGGAATTGGTGCTTGCTTTGCATGTGTCTGTCATACCGACCAGCACGAAAAACCTTACGTCAAAGTCTGTCTGGATGGACCTGTATTTAAAGCAGAGGAGGTGGCATTGTCATGCTAAACGTTGAGTTACCCGGCTTATCTTTAAAGAATCCGATTATCCCTGCATCAGGCTGCTTTGGATTCGGAAGGGAATTTGCTTCATTATATGACTTATCCTTGCTTGGCGGTATCATGATCAAGGCCACAACCCTTGAACCGAGATTTGGCAATCCGACACCAAGGGTAGCGGAGACAGGTGCCGGTATGCTCAATGCAATCGGTCTTCAAAATCCAGGCCTAAAAGGCGTGCTGGAAAATGAATTGCCTTGGCTTGAGCAGTTTGATACACCGATCATTGCAAACGTCGCTGGCTCACAGGTCGATGATTATGTCGAAGTAGCCAAGCAAATCAGCCAAGCAAAAAATGTCCATGCCCTTGAACTGAATATTTCATGTCCGAATGTCAAAACAGGCGGAATTGCCTTTGGTACAGATCCTCATATGGCAGCAGCATTGACAAAAGCGGTGAAGGAAGTCTCTTCGGTTCCTGTCTATGTCAAACTGTCTCCTAACGTAGCCAATATTGTGGAGATTGCTCAAGCGATTGAATCTGCTGGAGCGGATGGACTCACGATGATTAACACGTTAATCGGTATGCGTTTAGATTTAGAAACGGGGAAACCGATTCTTGCCAATAAAACAGGCGGATTATCAGGCCCTGCTGTCAAACCTGTCGCTGTGCGCATGGTACATGAGGTCAGTCAAGCAGTGTCTATCCCGATTATCGGAATGGGCGGGGTGCAAAATGCTGAAGACGTACTTGAATTTTTACTAGCAGGAGCGAGTGCAGTAGCTGTTGGCACAGCCAATTTTGTGAACCCATTTATTTGTCCAGAAATCATTGAAGAACTGCCAAAAGTATTAGCAGCCTATGGGTATTCATCTGTAGAGGAATGTATCGGAAGGAGCTGGAAACATGAAGCACTTGCCCATCATCGCGCTTGATTTTCCATCAGGGCAGGAGGCGCTCGCCTTTTTAGAACCCTTTGAAGGGACACCATTATTTGTGAAGGTCGGCATGGAGCTGTTTTACCAAGAAGGACCTGCCATCCTTGAGGCACTTAAAGAAAAAAATTGCCGCATTTTCCTCGATCTCAAATTACATGACATTCCAACAACGGTGCAAAAAGCAATGAACCGGCTTGCCGCACTTGGTGTTGATTTGGTCAATGTGCATGCTGCTGGCGGGAAACATATGATGCAAGCTGCGTTAGAAGGGCTTGAAAGCGGGACGCCTGCTGGACAAAAACGTCCAGGCATTATTGCAGTGACACAGCTGACGAGTACATCAGAAGACATGATGAGAAGCGAATTACTCATAGACCGTCCGCTGCAAGAGACTGTCATCCGGTACGGTCAATTGGCATATGAAAGTGGACTAGACGGTGTTGTTTGCTCTGTGCATGAATCCAAAGCCCTTCATGAGCACATCTCACCTGCCTTTCTCACTGTAACGCCGGGGATTCGCTTACAAAATGATCAAACCGATGACCAAAAGCGTGTGGCGACTCCTGCTTATGCAAAAGAGCAAGGTGTTTCACAAATTGTTGTCGGAAGGTCAATCACGAAAGCTGAAAAACCATTGGAAGCCTATCATCAAATTTTAAAAGAATGGGAGTGACTGCCAGATGAAAACAAAAATCGCTAAACACCTATTACAAATCAAAGCGGTCTCATTAAAACCAGACGAACCGTTTACATGGGCAAGCGGTATCAAATCACCGATCTATTGTGACAACCGTCTTACCTTGTCCTACCCAGAAGTAAGACACGACATTGCTGAAGGTCTTAAAGAGTTGATTCTCACCCATTTTGAAGGAGCGGAGGTTGTTGCTGGTACTGCAACAGCAGGCATCCCGCATGCGGCATTAGCGGCAGACCGTCTGAACGTGCCGATGTGTTATGTGAGAAGTAAGCCAAAAGCACATGGAAAAGGGAATCAAATTGAAGGAGCCGTATCAAAAGGTCAAAAGGTGGTCGTCGTAGAAGACTTGATTTCAACAGGAGGCAGTGTGCTTGAAGTGGTCGCTGCTCTTCAAGAAGCGGGCTGTGACGTACTAGGAGTTGCCGCGATCTTCACATACGGACTGCCAAAAGCTGCGGCAGCATTTCAAGAGAAAAACATTCCATATGTCACCCTAACAGACTATGACACACTGACAGACGTGGCACTTGAGCTGAAAGCGATCGAGCCTTCTGCTATGAATAAACTAAAACGCTGGAGACAAGATCCTTCCTCTGAATCTTGGATGAAAGAAACCGTCTAAAAAGCTGCGCGTACCCGTACAGCTTTCAGCGTGTAGACAAACCCTCGCATTCTTTGTCAGGACTGCGTGCCGGTGCTCTCGAATGTTCAATTCGCTCCGCTCTGGTACTCGTCCTTCCTAGACTTCAAAGGATTTCTATCACGCTGAATACAATATGAAGCTGCGCCTACCCGCACAGCTTTTTTATTTGGTTAAAAATAGTAAAATAGACTCAAATTCAAATAAAAACTAATCCTATCAATAAAGTCGGGTTGACTTTTGTTTGAATTGTGTTAATATTTAAGACAAATTAAAACACTTATCCAGAGAGGTGGAGGGACTGGCCCGATGAAGCCCGGCAACCTGCGATTTGCAAGGTGCTACTTCCTGCAAAATGATTCTATTTTGAAAGATAAGGAAATGAGCTTCCTCATCTTTCTTTCGGACTGAAAGGAAGTTTTTTTATTTTAACGGTGAGGAGGAAGACGAGATGGAAGTGAAGCGAAATCAGGATGAAGACTTATTGAAGCATATGCAGAAACTGAAGGAAGATATGAATTCGGTTCAGTTACGCTGATTGTTCAGGACGGTCAAGTGATTCAAGTGGAAGAAAACAGAAAAAGTCGGTTGACGTAGTGCGGAGAGTAGTGATACTCCGGAAGGGGAGAAACAATGTTAACTTATGAAAATTGGCAAGAGCCGTCCATTACATTTCAAGAGGATGATTTGTATAAAGGGGCCTTATCTGTGCTGAAATGGGCATACGGTCATTATGGTGATCAGCTCGTTTATGCATGCAGCTTTGGTATTGAAGGCATCGTCCTCATTGATCTTATTGCGAAAGTAAAAAAGGATGCAAGAATTGTCTTTTTAGATACAGGTCTGCATTTTAAGGAAACGTACGACACAATTGATGCGGTAAAGGAAAGATACCCTGGTTTAGATATTGTGCTGAAAACCCCTGAGCTGACGGTTGAGGAGCAAAACGAGCAGCATGGTGATCAGCTATGGAAAACGGACCCTCAAAGCTGCTGCCATATGCGTAAGGTCATTCCTTTGCAAGAAGCGCTATCCGGCTATCCGGCATGGCTTTCTGGCTTAAGAAGAGAGCAGTCACCCAAGCGAGCAGGGACGAACTTTTTAAATCAGGATGAAAAATTCAAATCAGTGAAAGTATGTCCGCTTATCCACTGGACGTGGAAGGACATATGGAGATATGCATCTAGAGAGGAACTTACTTATAATCCGCTGCATGATCAGGGATATCCAAGTATCGGTTGTGCCCCGTGTACACAGCCGGCATTTACTGCCGAGGATCTTCGTTCTGGCAGATGGTCAGGCACAGCTAAGACTGAGTGCGGATTACATGAGTAAGGGAGCATAATGTATGGAAATCGCCGCAATTTTATTTAGTTTATTTTTCGCTTTAAATATTGGCGCGAGTGGTGCAGCTGCTTCGATGGGCATCGCGTACGGGTCAGGTGCTATTCAAAAGCCTATCTATGCACTTAGCGTATGTGCAGTTGGGATTTTAGCAGGTTCAGTCATTGGCGGCGGTGAGGTCGTCAAAACGATCAGCTCTGGGATTATGCCGGAATCTGTGATCACACTAGAAATCGTTTGTATCATCATAGGCTCTGCCGCATTATCACTCTTCATTGCAAACTTATTGGCCATTCCTTTATCAACAAGTGAGGTCACAGTAGGTGCTGTCGTTGGAGTTGCAGTAGCGTATAAAGTATTGTATGTGAAATCCATTTTAGTCATTGTGTCATTTTGGGTCATCATTCCTGTTGTTGCTTTTCTTTTTACATTCGTTGTAGTCAAAATCATCAGAATGTTCCCGAAACGAACCTTGTCAAAAAAAGGCACCATGATTTTATCGATCGTTTTGATCATCAGTGGATTTCTAGAAGCGTTTTCTGCTGGGATGAACAATGTCGCAAATGCTGTAGGCCCCCTTGTTGCTTCAGGCATTTTATCCGTTGGGCAAGGAACACTTTACGGCGGACTTTTCGTTGCACTGGGTGCCCTTTTATTAGGAAGAAGAGTGCTTGAAACAAACGGAAAGAAAATCACCCGCTATCAAACAGGTGAAGGGATTTTGCTTTCGAGTACCGGTGCTGGACTTGTCATCGTCAGCTCTATTTTTGGGCTGCCAGTTCCACTTACCCAAATCACCTCCTCGTCTATCATTGGGCTTGGAATGGCAAAAGGCGGACCAAATATTTTTCATAAACATGTGGTGAAAAAAATGCTGAAAGTGTGGGTAGTGTCACCCTTTTTATCACTTAGCCTATCGTATTTGCTGGTGAGCCTTTTCTTAAAAGGAGACTATTATTCTATCTTTATCATGATGAGTGTACTGCTTGCCTCACTTGGTGCGCTGAGTCTGATGAAGGCAGTCAAAAATGAAAGCAGCTCGATTCATGAACAGGGCGGCGGGATTTAACGACAAATCCGACTATTTACATCTAATAAATATGAACATTGAGAGGAAGATGAACAAATGAGTTTAACACCACATGGTGGCGTATTAATTAATCGAGTAAATGAAGAGTATGATCTCAGCACGGCTGCAAAGGAAATTGAACTAGATGCTATCTCCTTTGCAGACCTTGAACTGATAGCAATTGGCGGGTATAGTCCAATTGAAGGGTTTTTAACAAAAGCTGATTATGAAGCCGTTGTGAGCAGTATGCGGTTAGCAAGTGGTGTCGTTTGGTCTCTTCCTATTACACTGCCAGTGACAAAGGAAAAGGCAGCGGAAATCCATCAAGGCGATATTGTGCGTCTATCGTATAATGGAACTGTATATGGGGTGATTGAAGTAGAGGATCAATACACACCAGATAAGGAAAAAGAAGCGGTGAATGTATATAAAACTGATAACCGCAATCATCCAGGCGTGAAAAAATTATTTGAACGCGGTGACATATACATTGGTGGTAAAATTACACTGACGAAACGCAGTGAAAAACCATTCCCTCAATTTACGTATGAGCCAGAAGAAACAAGACGGCATTTCAAAGAAAACGGCTGGAAAACCATTGTTGGTTTCCAAACGAGAAACCCTGTTCACCGTGCCCATGAATATATTCAAAAGACAGCACTTGAAACAGTCGATGGTTTGTTTTTAAATCCACTTGTCGGTGAAACAAAATCAGACGATATTCCGGCAGACGTGAGAATGAAAAGCTATCAAGTGTTATTGAACGGTTATTATCCAAAGGATCGCGTCTTTTTAGGTGTTTTTCCTGCGGCAATGCGTTATGCTGGTCCAAAGGAAGCAATCTTTCACGCGCTTGTTCGTAAAAATTACGGCTGCACTCATTTTATTGTGGGAAGAGATCATGCGGGTGTTGGTGATTATTACGGCACATACGAAGCGCAGGAGCTATTTGAACAATTTACAAGCGAAGAAATTGGCATTACCCCGTTAAAATTTGAACATAGCTTCTACTGTAATACATGTGAAGCAATGGCAACACCAAAAACATGTCCTCACGATAAAAGCGAGCATGTCATTCTTTCAGGTACAAAGGTTCGAACGATGCTGAGAAACGGTGAATTACCGCCAAGCACGTTCAGCCGAAAAGAAGTTATTGAAACATTAATCGAAGGATTAAAAACGACGGTATCTTAATGGGAGGGTATGACATGAGCAATGAACATATCGTGTGGCATGATTCATCTATTACAAAAAAAGAATATCAACAGAAAAACAATCATACGAGCGGCATTATTTGGCTCACGGGTCTAAGTGGGTCAGGTAAATCAACGATCGCAAATGCAGCGGCCAGAGAGCTGTTTGAACAAGGCTATCAAGTCACCGTTCTTGATGGCGATAATGTAAGGCATGGACTGAATAAAGATTTAGGGTTTTCAGATGATGACAGAAAAGAGAACATCCGCCGCATCGGAGAAGTGGCAAAGTTATTTGTTGAACAAGGAACGATTGTCATCACGGCTTTTATTTCTCCATTTCAAGAAGACCGCCGCATTGTCAGACAGTTAGTTGAAGCGGGAGAATTTCACGAAGTGTTTGTGAAATGTGATCTGAACGTATGCGAAGAGCGTGATCCAAAGGGCTTATATAAAAAAGCTAGAAATGGCGAAATTCCATTTTTCACCGGAATTGATTCACCGTATGAAGAACCAGCAGCACCTGAGCTCGTTCTAGATACAGGTGAATTATCTCGTGAAGAGTCCAAACAGCGTCTTGTTGATTATGTAAAGGGAAGAGCGAAATAATCGCCTGATGGCAGGGGGAGAAAAGCACGATGGGGAAAGTATACATTGTGGGGGCTGGACCTGGGGATCCAGACTTAATTACATTAAAAGCCCATAAGGCAATACAGCAGGCAGATGTCATTTTATATGATCGCCTTGTCAATCAAGAAATTCTCGCCCACGCCAAACCCAAGGCGGAATTAATCTATTGCGGCAAGCTGCCAAATCATCATACGATGAGACAGGAAGCCATCAATGAAGCCCTTGTGGCCCATGCAAAGGAAGGGAACGTTGTCGTTCGGCTGAAAGGCGGCGACCCCTTTGTATTCGGCCGAGGCGGTGAAGAAATCGAATGCTTAGCTGAGCACGGAATTCCGTATGAAGTCGTCCCTGGAATTACCTCTGGTATTGCAGCGGCCGCTTATGCAGGCATTCCCGTGACGCACCGTGAATTCAGCTCAAATGTCGCTTTTGTCACGGGTCACTATCAAAAGGATGAGCATTTTGAAGAAAAGTGGGAAGCGCTGGCTACAGGGATTGATACCCTTGTGATTTACATGGGCGTCAAAAACGTGGAAAGAGTGCAGCAGCTTCTTTTAAAAAATGGACGCGATCCTGAAACGCCAGCAGCGTTTATACACTGGGGAACCACGACGAGGCAAAAGACGACTTGCTGCACTGTGGCGACACTGTCTGAAACAGTTGAAAAAGAAGGCATCGAGCATCCAAGTTTAATTGTAGTTGGAGATGTCGTTCATTTTCACCAAAAACTGAGCTGGTTTGAACCCGCCTTAATCGAGAAATGAGAATGATAAAGAAAAGACACGTACATCGATCGTGTCTTTTCGTCTGATCAAAACAAGTAGAGGGAGGAGCCACATGAAACAAGCTGTACTTTATGTCGGGCATGGAAGCAGAGTAAAAGAAGCACAAGATAAAGCCATTTCTTTTATGAAAAGCTGTATGCCGTTAGTAGAAGCAGATATACAAGAAATTTGTTTTTTAGAACTGACAGCCCCTTCTATAGAAGAAGGATTTGAAGCCTGTGTGAAAAAAGGAGCTACACACATTGCGATCGTCCCGCTCCTCCTTTTAACTGCCATGCATGCCAAATCAGATATTCCAGTCGAGATTGAGAAAGTACAAAAGCGATATCCGCAAGTGAAGGTCACATACGGAAAACCAATCGGGGTCAATCAAGAAGTGACAAAAGCGGTTGCTGCAAGAATTGAAGAGGCAGGATATCAAGGCGGGAAAGCACAGATTCTTTTAATTGGCCGCGGAAGCTCTGACCCCGATGTGAAGCGGGATGTGTTTGGCATTGCGGACGATGTCCGGCGCCTGCTCCCTTTCGCAGAGGTCTTGCCATGTTTTATTACGGCATGTGAGCCAAATTACCGAGATGTTCTTGCGCAATTAACAGCAGATGATGATGCGCCTGTTTATCTCGTTCCTTACTTGTTGTTTACGGGTATTTTAATGAAAGAGATTGAAAATGAAGCGGCTCAGGCGAGAAAGAGGCTGAAAGATGTCCGGGTATGCCGGTATATTGGCTTTCATCCGCATGTAAAAGCGGCTTATATTGAACGCGTGCAAGAAACCATTTTAAACAAAGACGATGCGTTTCATTTCCAAGGAGAAAGCCATGCTTCCAGTCCATCTTGATTTAACCGATCAACAAGTGCTCATCGCCGGCGGTGGACGAATAGCCGCAAGAAGGGCAGAGGCGCTATGCATAGAGCCTTGCCATATAACCGTCGTGAGTCCTGATATTTCTAAAGAGATGGCACGTCTCATTGATACATACAACCTGAATTGGAAGGAAAAGAAAGTGGACGTGGAAGATTTAGAGGGTGCATTTTTCATTGTAGCTGCTACAAACGATCCAGCGGTAAATGAATGGATTGCACAAACAGCCCGGCCTCACCAGCTTGTGAATTGTGTGAGCCAATCAGAGCTTGGCAATGTGATCGTGCCAAAGATGGTCAAAGCAGGGAAAGTGACGATTTCAGTCTCTACAAGCGGTGCGAGCCCAGCTCGGACAAAACAACTGGCTGCGGAAATTGAGGCGTTGCTTGAACAAGAGGATGTAGATGCACTTGACGCTCTCTATATCGAAAGAAAAAAACAACAAAGAAAAAGCCGATAAAATCTCTTTAAGGGATTTTATCGGCTTTTATTATTTTCGCAGCTTTAGGACCACATCTTCGTCAGGCGTGACAAATAATGTTTGCTGCTGATCATACGTCACAAATCCTGGCTTTGCTCCATTTGGTTTTTTCACATGCCGGATTTTCGTATAATCGACAGGAACGGAGCTCGACTCTTTTGCTTTCGAGAAGTAGGCAGCGATTTGAGCCGCTTCAAGCAGCGTCTCTTCATCAGGCGCTTGATGACGGATGACGACATGTGATCCAGGAATATCCTTCGTATGCAGCCAAATGTCGTCACGGGCAGCAGCCTTTGTGGTTAAATACTCGTTTTGTTTGTTGTTTTTTCCGACTAAAATCGGAATACCTTGAGACGATTCATACGTTTCAAGCTGAATGGCCGCCTGTTTTTTCTTTTTGGCGTTGCGCTTTTGTTTGGCGCGTAAATATTTTCCTTCAACAAGTTCTTCTCTCATTTCCTCTAAATCCTTCGGTGAGGCAGAGGATAGCTGCTGAATCAACTCTTCAAAATAAGCAATCTCTTCATGCGTCCGCTCAATTTGTTCATTGACCGCTTCTACTGCATTTTTTGCCTTTTGATATTTTGTGAAATACCCTTGCGCATTTTCAGAAGGGGTTTTGTTTGTTTTGAGCGGGATCGTGATCTCTCCGCCATCTTCATCGTAATAATTGATGACAGTCGCTTCTTTATCTCCTTTTTTGATGGCATATAAATTGGCTGTTAACAATTCGCCATAGAGCTGATATTTATGTGCATGTTGAGATTCTTCAAGAGTTCTTTTCAGTTTTTTGAGCTTGTTTTCATTTTTCTTTTTTTCATTTACGACAAACCGTTCAAGGTCAGACGCCTGCTGTTTAACTCTGTCTCTCTCAGCTTTTCCGAAATAAAAGCGGTCAAGCAGCTGGCTGAGAGAGTCGAATGTCTTCATCTCGCCATGGACATGCTGAAGTTCTAATAAATAGAAATATTCTTTCCCGTCTTTTCTTGTGAGCTGCGGGGTAAAGGAGTGCATGCGAATAAGCTGGAACATGTCGAGCAGTGTATTTGGAATCGTTTCCTGATTGACAAGACCGGCCCTGTGTACAGCTTCCTTTGCAAACAGCGGAGAAACCCCAGAGAATGTATCGACAATTTGATTTGCGATCTTTCCTTCTTGAAAGCGTAAATGCTTTAAAATATCATCCTTCGTCACTTCAAACGGATTCAATTTTTGCTGTGCAGGCGGCAGAAGGTATTCGTGACCAGGAAGTACCGTTCGATAGCTGTTCACAGATGGAGAAAGATGCTTTAGGCCATCGATGATCTGCTGCGTGTCATCTTCTACAAGAATCAAATTACTATGCCTTCCCATGATTTCAATGTAGAGCTTTCGCGTCTGTTCATCGCCAATTTCATTGCGGCTTCGTACATGAAGTACGATTACCCGGTCAAATCCAATCTGTTCAAAACGTTCAATGAATCCGCCCTCAAGATGCTTTCTGAGGAGCATACAAAACATTGGAGGTTCGCTTGGATTGTCATATTGATGCTCTGTGAGCTGAATTCTAGCGTAGCTCGGATGAGCGGATAAAAGGAGCTTGTGATTTTTTCCGTTTGCCCGGATATGAAAAATCAGCTCGTGCTTATATGGCTGATGAATTTTTGAAATTCTTCCGCCAGTTAATGTCTCTTGCAATTCATTTGTCATACCATATGTAAAAATGCCGTCAAATGACATGTTGGATACACCCTCTTCTTTCACACAAATCTACTGAAAGAACCTTCCGTTTCTCGTTCTTTAGGCAGTCTTATTATTATAGCATGATTTAGGACGAGTCTGAATAAACTGGCTTATAGAACACTGCATATGAGAGAGAACAAAAGAGGAGTGGACGAGGTCAAATGAATTGGCATGAACTGAACCAAACCGATTTATTAAAAACAATGAATACATCGATAGGTGACGGACTGTCAGAAAAAGATGTGCAAAAACGGCTTGAAAAACACGGGCCAAATGAATTGCAGGAAGGGAAAAAGGCGTCGGCTCTGATCATTTTTTTAGCGCAATTTAAAGATTTTATGGTGTTAATTTTGCTTGCGGCAACGATCATTTCTGCTTTTTTAGGCGAATACATTGATGCTGTAGCAATTGTAGCGATTGTTCTGATTAATGGAGTGCTCGGCTTTTATCAAGAACGTCGCGCGGAAAAATCTCTTCAAGCGCTAAAGGAATTATCAACCCCGCATGTGTATGCAAGGAGAAATAATGAATGGGTCAAGATCCCGTCTAAACATCTCGTGCCAGGGGATATTGTGAAATTTTCGAGTGGAGACCGGATTGGGGCAGACATTAGATTACTAGAAACCAAAAGTTTAGAAATTGAAGAGTCCGCTCTCACTGGCGAGTCCATCCCTGCGGTCAAACACGCAAGTCCGCTTTCACGAGACCATGTCTCGCTTGGAGATTTGACGAACATGGCCTTTATGGGGACGCTTGTCACTAGAGGAAGCGGCGTGGGCGTTGTGATTGGTACAGGAATGAATACAGCGATGGGACAAATTGCCGGCATGCTGGATGCAGCAGGGAATATGGAAACACCGCTGCAAAGACGTCTCGAACAGCTGGGAAAAATCCTGATTGTTGCTGCTTTATTTTTAACGGTGCTCGTTGTGGTTCTTGGCGTTGTACAAGGACATGATTTGTATCATATGTTCCTGGCGGGAGTATCTCTTGCAGTTGCTGCCATTCCTGAAGGACTGCCGGCGATTGTTACCGTCGCACTTTCCTTAGGAGTGCAGCGGATGATCAAACAAAAATCGATTGTCAGAAAGCTTCCGGCGGTGGAAACACTTGGCTGCGCGTCGATCATTTGCTCAGATAAAACAGGAACAATGACGCAAAATAAAATGACTGTGACACATGTATGGGCAGAGGGCAAAACGTGGAATATTTCTGGTACAGGCTATGAGCCATCTGGTGATTTCACCTTAAACGGAGAACTTGTCCATGTAGACAAACATCCAAGTCTGCAAAAGGTGTTATTATACGGGGCGCTTTGTAATACATCGACCATCATTGAAAAAGATGGGGAGATGAGGCTTGATGGAGATCCGACAGAGGGGGCACTTCTCACCGCAGCACGTAAAGCAGGGTTTACAGAGCAATTCATCGAAGCCGGATTTCACGTTGTAGAGGAGTTTCCTTTTGATTCAGAAAGAAAGATGATGTCAGTCGTCGTCGAAACGAATCAAAAAGAGCGGTATGTCATTGCAAAAGGTGCGCCGGATGTCCTGATGAACCGTTCAAGTCATATCATGCACGGCGGCCGCACAGCTTCTTTTTCAACCACTCACAGGCAAGAAACAGAGGCTGCGATTCAAGGCTTAGCAAGACAAGCGCTGAGAACGATTGCCATTGCGTATAAAAAAGTCGGTCTGACAGAAACAATCAACTCTGTCCAGCAGGCTGAAACCGATTTGACATTTATCGGGTTAGAGGGCATGATCGATCCACCTCGTCCTGAAGTCAGACGAGCGATTAAAGAGTGCAGGGATGCTGGCATAAAAACAGTCATGATTACAGGGGATCACGTGGAAACAGCCAAAGCGATTGCCAAAGACTTGAGCCTTTTACCAAAGCAAGGAAAGGTGCTCGACGGAAAAGCGCTGGATCAGATGAGTGACAAAGAGCTTGAGCAAACGGCTGAAAATGTATACGTCTTTGCACGGGTATCACCTGAGCATAAGCTGAGAATTGTGAAGGCCTATCAAAAAAATGGACATATTGTGGCGATGACAGGTGACGGGGTCAATGATGCGCCTGCGATTAAGCAAGCAGATATCGGCATCTCCATGGGCATCACTGGAACAGACGTAGCCAAAGAAGCATCTTCTCTTATTTTACTTGATGACAACTTTGCGACCATTAAATCCGCCATTAAAGAAGGCCGGAATATTTATGAAAACATTCGGAAGTTTGTCCGGTATTTGCTGGCATCCAATGTTGGAGAAATTTTGGTTATGCTGTTCGCGATGCTCCTAGCGCTTCCGCTTCCTCTCGTTCCTATTCAAATTTTATGGGTCAACCTTGTCACAGATGGTCTTCCAGCGATGGCACTTGGCATGGATAAGCCAGAAGGCGATGTCATGAAGCGAAAGCCGAGGAACATGAAAGAGGGCATTTTTGCTAGAGGGCTCGGCTGGAAGGTTGTATCTAGAGGATTCCTCATCGGGCTTGCGACCCTTTTAGCATTTATGTTTGTGTATCACCGCGATCCAAACAACCTGCAATATGCACAGACTGTTGCATTTAGTACGCTTGTTTTGGCGCAGCTCATTCATGTATTTGACTGCCGCAGTGAACGGTCCATCTTTGAACGCAATCCATTCGGGAATCTTTACTTGATCGGTGCGGTTTTGTCATCACTTTTACTTATGTTTGTGGTCATTTATTATCCGCCGCTTCAGCCGATTTTCAAAACGGTGGCCATTGCACCAATTGATTGGCTGCTGATCATCGGTATGTCTGCACTGCCAACTTTTTTACTGGCAGGATCACTTTTGACAAGAAAAAAATAATTCGTTATGGTATAATTTTGAGGTAATAGTGTCTGCTATTACCTTTTTCATTTTATTAATATGAAAGAATTGGGTGTTTTGACATGATACGCAGTATGACGGGATTCGGCCAAGCGAGTAAAACGGATGGAGAACTGACAGTGTCAGTTGAGCTAAAATCGGTCAATCACCGTTTTAAAGAGGTTCATGCCCGTTTGCCGAGGCCGCTTTTATATTTCGAAGACACATTAAAAAAAATCATTCTTCGTTACGTGCAGCGCGGTAGAATTGAGCTGTTTGTCACGATTGAAGGCGGTAAACTAGCAAGCCGGTCCTTGCAGATCGACTGGCCGCTGCTTGATGAATACATGAAAGCCGCAAAAGACCTCGAGAAGCGCTATCACATTTCAGGCATTCAGCATGTACATGACTTACTGGGGCTGGAGCATGCCGTTCAAGTAGAAGAGTCGGCCAGCCGAAATGAGCAGTTAGAGCAATTGCTGATGGATGCTTGTGAAACGGCTGTCAAGGAGCTTTGCTTCATGAGAGAGCAGGAGGGGACATCACTTCAAAAAGACTGTGAGCTGAGGCTTTCTGAATTAGAGGCCTATACAGAAGAAATCAAAGTCTTTGCACCAGAAGTTGTGACTCAGTATAAAGACAGGCTCAATCAGCGATTGCAAGAATGGATCGGAGAGGCGCTTGACGAAAGCAGATTGACAACAGAGGCTGCCATCTTTGCTGACCGCTGTGACATTACAGAAGAGATTACGAGATTGAAAAGTCACTTTCAACAGTTCCAGCAAATCTTGATGCAAGGCGGTGCTGCCGGCAGAAAACTTGATTTTCTTGTACAGGAGCTCAACCGTGAAGTGAACACCATTGGCTCAAAAGCGAACCATCATCATTTAACAAAGCTGGTGGTTGAAATGAAAAGTGCTATTGAAAAAATAAAAGAACAAGTGCAAAATATAGAATAGTCATTGTGTATGCTGTTTACAGTACGTCTCTTTCGGCGAGACTAGAGACGTTTATATTACAGGGGGACGTTAGAAGATGACCATAAAGTTGATCAATATCGGATTTGGAAACATCATTTCAGCGAATCGGATGATTTCGATCGTCAGTCCAGAATCAGCACCGATTAAACGAATGATACAAGACGCAAGAGATCGAGGCATGCTCATAGATGCTACATACGGAAGAAGAACCCGTGCTGTTGTCATTATGGACAGTGACCATGTCATCTTATCTGCCGTTCAGCCTGAGACTGTCGCGCAAAGACTTTCTGTAAAAGAAGAAATCATAGATGAAGGGCAGGGGTAATACGCCATTATGAAAGAAAGAGGACTTTTAATCGTTCTCTCTGGACCTTCGGGAGTTGGAAAAGGAACGGTCAGACAAGCCATTTTCTCCCAGGAAGATACGAAATTTGAATACTCTATTTCTGTGACGACACGTAAACCGCGTGAAGGTGAAAGAAATGGTGTCGATTATTTCTTTAAATCCAGGGAAGAATTTGAACATATGATTGAAAACAAAAAGCTGTTAGAATGGGCAGAGTATGTCGGGAATTACTACGGCACGCCTGTTGACTATGTAGAACAGACATTAAGCGAAGGAAAAGATGTTTTCCTTGAAATCGAAGTGCAAGGTGCACTTCAAGTAAGAGAAGCATTCCCAGAAGGTCTTTTTATTTTCCTTGCACCGCCTAGTCTTTCAGAACTTCAAAACCGCATCATTACACGTGGTACAGAGTCTGAGGAACTCATTCGCAATCGAATGGCTGCTGCAAAAGAAGAGATTGAAATGATGGATGCTTACGACTATGTCGTGGAAAACGATGATGTCGAGCTTGCTTGTGAAAGAATCAAAGCGATCGTCCTTGCAGAACACCTGCGCAGAGACAGAGTCGCACCAAGATATAAAAAAATGCTGGGGGTAGAATAAACTATGTTAGATCCTTCAATTGACTCATTGATGAACAAACTTGATTCAAAATATACACTTGTGACAGTGTCTGCACGCCGTGCACGTGAAATGCAGATCCACCAAGATCAGCAAATTGAAAATACAAAGTCTTACAAATTCGTAGGCAAAGCACTGGAAGAAATCGATGCCGGTCTTTTGACATTTGAAAAAGAGGATCAAGAATAACACATCGCTTCTGCTATGCAGATACGATACGTTCAAAAAAGTCAAAACTATGATTGGTTTTGACTTTTTTGAATTGTAGACGAATTTGTGAAAAAGGCCGTTAAGGGGGACAAACAAATGTTACAGTCAAAAAATATTTTGCTCGGCGTCAGCGGAGGAATCGCCGTATATAAAGCAGCTGCTCTTACTAGTAAACTCGTACAGGCGGGCGCAAATGTAAGAGTGATTATGACGGAATCTGCCCGTGAATTTGTGTCTCCGCTTACCTTCCAAGCTCTGTCTCGACATGAGGTGTATGTGGATACATTTAAAGAAAACAATCCAAAAGTCATTGCGCATATTGACGTAGCTGACTGGGCCGATCTCATTCTTGTTGCCCCTGCAACAGCACATACGATTGGTAAAATGGCGGCAGGGCTTGCAGGTGATATGCTCACGACGACCTTACTTGCTTCAACCGCTCCTGTATGGATCGCACCAGCAATGAATGTGCATATGTATGATCACCCGGCTGTAAAGCGGAACATTCGCACATTATATGAGGACGGCTACCGGTTTATTGAGCCGAGTGAAGGTTATTTAGCCTGCGGCTACATTGGAAAAGGGCGGTTAGAGGAGCCTGAAAAAATTGTTGAGCACATCCGTGCATTTTTTGAAGAGCCAAAAAGCTTACCGCTTTCAGGTGAAAAAGTCGTGGTGACAGCAGGTCCTACACGAGAAGTCATCGATCCTGTGCGTTTCTTTACAAATCGATCGTCAGGAAAAATGGGCTATGCGATTGCAGAGGCTGCGCAGCAAATGGGGGCTGATGTCACGCTCATTTCAGGACCTGTTTCTTTAACGGCACCTGACCATGTACATGTGGTGCACGTTGAATCGGCAGAGGACATGTATCAAGCCGTATTAGATGTGTACGAGGAAGCGGACCTTGTCATTAAATCAGCAGCTGTCGCCGACTATACCCCTGTGACATCATATCCTCATAAAATGAAAAAACAGGACGGCGCCTTAGAGATTGAATTCACCCGGACAAAAGATATTTTAAAAGAGCTGGGGAAAAGAAAAGAGCATCAAGTGCTTGTCGGTTTTGCAGCTGAAACGCAGGATGTAGAATATTACGCGAAAAAGAAAATCGAATCCAAGCATTTAGATATGATTGTGGCCAACAACGTCACAAAAGAAGGTGCAGGCTTTGGCACAGACACAAATGTAGCAGCAATCATCAAAGCAGATGGTACAACAAAAGAGCTGCCGATGATGAGCAAAAAAGACCTCGCTTTTGAAATCTTAAAGGAGGCAAAACAGCTGTTGCCAAAAGAGCGTGATCGAGCATGATTGCTGAAGTCATCGTGGATGTCACAACGAAAGCCATTGACCGGCCATTCGATTACCGTGTACCAGATCGATTCAAAGATCTCGTCAAAGCGGGAATGAGGGTGGTCGTTCCCTTTGGCCCAAGGAAGATTCAAGGGTTTGTGACAAAAGTCAAAGACGAAACAGACATAAAGACAGGAAACATCAAGGACATTGTCGATTTATTTGATTTATCACCTGTTCTGACAGATGAGCTATTGGAGCTTTCCCACTGGCTGACGGAAAAAACATTGTCCTATCACATTACGGCACTTCAATCGATGCTGCCTGCAGCCATGAAGGCGAAGTATGAAAAAGAAATTCAGGTGCTGTCAGATGAAGAACTTCCGCAGTCATTGAAAGAGCTTTTCGGTCAGCGAGATAGCATTCTTTACGCTGACATCCCGGCCGAACAACTAAAACAGATTCAAAAGCATGTCCAAAAAGGTCATCTAGAGGTAAGGTATCACGTCTCGCAAAAATCTGGAAAGAAAAAGGTGCGCATGCTCCATCTAGCTGTATCGAAAGATAAGCTTGAAGAAAAACAACAGCAGCTTAAGAAAAATGCGGTGAAACAAAAGGCACTGCTCTCCTTTTTGCTTCAAGCGAGTGAGACGACCTTTTTAGCGAAAGACTTGCAGCAGCAAACAGGCGCGAGTTCTCAAACGCTTAAAACCTTTATTCAAGAAGGGCTGCTAACAGAAAGCTATGAAGAGGTCTACCGTGATCCTTATCGTGACCGGGCGTTTACACCATCTGCTTCACTTGATCTCATGCCAGAACAAGCAGAAGCGGCAAAACATATTCATCAAGCAGTCAGTGATGACCGGCATGAAACCTTTCTGCTGCACGGGGTGACAGGAAGCGGTAAAACGGAAATATACTTGCAGACGATTGATCATGCCCTTCAAAAAGGAAAAGAAGCGATCGTCCTCGTTCCTGAAATCTCGTTAACCCCTCAAATGGTTCAGCGGTTTAAAGAACGGTTCGGCTCAAATGTGGCTGTACTTCACAGCGGCTTATCGACAGGGGAAAAATATGATGAATGGCGGAAAATCCACCGCAAGGAAGTCAAGCTTGTCGTGGGCGCGAGATCTGCTGTTTTCGCTCCATTTGAAAATCTAGGCATGATTATCATAGATGAAGAGCATGAATCTTCTTATAAACAAGAAGAAATGCCTCGTTATCATGCCAAGGATGTCGCCATTGAACGAGCCAGAAGGCATCGATGCCCAGTCGTATTAGGCAGTGCAACCCCTTCACTTGAAACCTATGCGCGTGCGAAAAAAGGCGTGTTTACATTGCTGGCGCTCAAAAACCGGGTCAACCAGCAGCAGCTGCCGCACGTTTCGTTAATTGATATGAGAGAAGAATTGAGAAATGGCAACAGGTCCATGTTTTCAGAAGAATTAATGCTCAGATTAAAGGAAGTGCTTGAAAGAAAAGAACAAGCCGTCTTATTTCTGAATAAAAGGGGCTATTCATCCTTTGTGATGTGCCGTGATTGCGGATATGTGGAGCAATGTCCTCATTGCGAAATTTCTCTCACCTATCACCGCTATCAAAAACGGCTGAAATGCCATTATTGCGGGCACGAAGCACCGGTGCCTGCTGAATGTCCAGAATGCCATAGTGAGCATATTCGCTATTTTGGGACGGGTACGCAGCGTGTAGAAGAAGAGCTTACAAAAGTACTGCCTGAGGCAAGAGTGATCCGAATGGATGTGGATACAACGTCTCGTAAAGGTGCTCACGAAAAGCTCCTCACGTCTTTTGGCAATAAAGAAGCGGACATTTTGCTCGGGACGCAGATGATAGCAAAAGGGCTAGATTTCCCAGATGTCACACTTGTTGGTGTTCTCAGTGCGGATACGTCTCTTCATATTCCTGATTTTCGTTCAAGTGAAAAAACATTTCAGCTTCTCACGCAGGTCAGCGGCAGGGCAGGACGTCATGAAAAAGCGGGTTCTGTGATCATTCAATCGTATACGCCTTCTCACTATAGTATTGAATTAACGAAGCAGCATGACTATGAAGCCTTTTATGAACAGGAGATGCTGCATCGCCGCCACCAGTCCTATCCGCCGTATTACTATTTGGCAATGGTGACGGTATCACACGAGGAAGTGACGAAGGCAGCGCATGTCACTGATCAAATTGTCCAGTTCCTAAAAATGAACTGTGCACCGAATACAAGAATCCTTGGTCCGGCTGCATCACCAATCGCTAAGATCAAAGATAGATATCGATATCAATGCGTGATAAAATACAAAAGGGAAAATGAACTGGCAAGTTTACTACGGAAAATACAAGATCATTATCAAAAGGAAATGGAACAAAAACAATTGATGATTTCAATAGATATGAATCCATATATGATGATGTAAAACGGAGGGCTTTAAGTGGCAGTAAAACCAATAGTCATACATCCGGCAGAAGTACTTGAACAAAAGGCAGAGCCTGTTGATACGTTCGATAAAAAGCTCAAAAAACTGCTTGATGATATGTATGATACAATGCTTGAGCTAGATGGAGTCGGACTAGCAGCACCACAAATCGGCATTTCACAAAGAATGGCTGTTGTCGATATCGGAGAAGAACCTGGCAGAATTGATTTAGTGAATCCCGAGGTTCTTGAAGTGAAAGGAAGTCAAACAGATATTGAAGGCTGCCTGAGCTTTCCATCTTTATATGGCACAGTAGAAAGACCGAGCTATGTGAAGGTAAAAGCCTTTGATAAGAAAGGCAAACCATTTACAATAGAAGCAGAAGGATTTTTAGCAAGAGCCTTATTGCACGAAATTGATCATTTAGACGGCATATTATTCACGTCGAAAATCATTCAAACCTATACAGAAAAAGAACTTGCGGAAATGGAAGGGTGAAGAAAATGGCACGTATTGTATTTATGGGAACCCCTGATTTCTCAGTACCTGTGCTGCAAACACTCATAACAGAAGGATACGAAGTTGTCGGGGTCGTCACGCAGCCAGATCGCCCAAAAGGCAGAAAACGAGTACTCACACCGCCTCCTGTGAAAGTAGAAGCCTTAAAGCACGGCATTCCTGTACTGCAGCCTGAAAAGGTGCGTCTTGATGAAGAAATTGATAAAGTGCTTTCATTAAAGCCCGATTTAATTGTAACGGCGGCATTTGGACAAATTCTACCAAAACGATTACTGGATGAACCTCAGTTTGGCTGTATCAATGTTCATGCCTCACTGCTGCCAGAACTAAGAGGCGGCGCGCCGATCCATTATGCGATCCTTCAAGGTAAAAAGAAAACAGGCGTCACCATCATGTACATGGTGGAACGACTCGATGCAGGGGACATGATCAGTAAAGTAGAAGTAGAAATCGACGAATTAGACAATGTCGGTACATTACATGACAAATTAAGTGTAGCAGGCGCCGCATTGCTGAAAGATACTGTGCCAAATGTTCTGAGCGGATCTATTTCTCCAATTCCGCAAAATGAAGAAGCGGCAACGTACGCACCTAATATAAAGCGAGAGCAAGAAAGGTTAGACTGGACAAAGACCGGAGAAGAGCTTTACAACCAAGTTCGCGGCTTAAATCCATGGCCAGTTGCCTATACTGAATGGAACGGGGCTCATCTAAAAGTATGGGAAGCGAAAAAAGTTCCACTTCAAGTGCAAGAAGAACCTGGGAAAGTGATTGAGCTTCAAAAAGAAGGTCCGGTCATTGGAACTGGGAATAAGCAAGGCCTTTTATTAACAGGTGTGCAGCCAGCTGGTAAGAAAAAAATGAGCGGCGAAGACTTCTTAAGAGGCGCAAATATCGAAATTGGACAGAAATTAGGGTTAATGAATGAAGAAAAGTAATGTGAGAGAAGTAGCGCTGGACGCTTTAATCAAACTCGAACAAAACCAAGCTTACAGTAATTTGCTTTTGCAGTCAGTCATGAAAGACAAAGACTTGGCAGATCAGGACAAACCGCTCTTAACAGAGCTTGTGTACGGTACACTGCAAAATAAGCTGGCATTAGATTATATGCTGGCACCATTTGTGAAAAAACCGCAAAAGGTGGCTCCATGGGTCATGCAGCTTTTGCGAATGTCTCTTTATCAAATGGTCTACCTTGAAAAGATTCCAGACCGTGCAGCCATCCATGAAGCAGTTGAGCTAACGAAAAAGAGAGGGCACAAGGGCATTTCTTCACTTGTGAACGGCGTTCTTCGTTCCGTGCAAAGAGAAGGTGTTCCGGCTTTTGATGACATCAAAGATCCGGTCAAGCGGCTTTCAATTGAGACAAGCCACCCATTATGGCTCGTGCAGGAATGGGTTCAGTCGTACGGATTTGAAGCGGCAGAAAGCATGTGCCGCATTCATTTAGTACCGCCAAAGCAAACCCTCCGTGTCAATCGAATGAAAACCGGCCGCGCGGCATTGCAGCAAGAACTGCTGGATGCCGGAATCGAAACGGAGCTCGGCGACTTATCTGAAGATGCACTCAAGCTGATGAAAGGGTCCATCGTTTCAACCCCTTCTTTTCAAGAAGGCTATGTGACCATTCAAGATGAAAGCTCAATGCTTGTCGCAAGAGCACTAGACCCTCAGCCGGGAGAAACAGTGCTTGACGCCTGTGCGGCTCCAGGCGGAAAATCAACACATATCGCAGAGCGTATGAACGACGAAGGACAAATTGTTTCACTTGATTTACATGAACACAAAGTGAAACTCATCAAACAAGCAGCAAAACGCCTGAACCTTACTCAGATTGAGGCAAAAGCGCTTGATGCGAGGAAAGCGAAAGACTATTACAGCGAAGCTTCATTTGACCGTATTCTGATTGATGCGCCGTGTTCTGGTTTTGGCGTCATCAGACGAAAACCAGATATGAAATATACAAAGTCTCCAGAAGACTCAGCAAGGCTTGCTGCTATTCAGCAGGCAATCTTAAAAGAAGCAGCTCCGCTTTTAAAGCCTGGCGGATCCCTTGTATATAGTACATGTACAATGGACCCAACAGAAAATCAACAAGTGATTCATGCGTTTTTACAAGAACACCAAGACTTCGAACCCGATCTATCTCTTAATGAACGGCTGCCTGAGCAGGTTGCTCCGTTTGTTCAAAACGGAAGTGTACAAATTCTTCCTCATTATTTCGGAACAGATGGTTTCTTTATTTGCAGCATGAGAAAGAAGGGATAAAAAATGACAGAACAAAAAGTAAGAAAAGAACTGAAAACAGATATGCCGTCGATTTATTCATTTGAGCTTCACGAAATGAAAGAATGGTTAAAAGAACAAGACGAAAAGCCTTTCCGCGCAGCTCAAATTTTTGAGTGGCTTTATGAGAAACGTGTGACATCCTTTGATGAAATGTCTAACCTCTCCAAAGATTTAAGAGAAAAATTAAAAGATCAATTTACAATCACAACTTTAAAAACCGTGATCAAACAAACGTCTCAGGACGGAACGATCAAGTTTTTATTTGAACTGCATGATGGCTATACAATTGAAACAGTGCTTATGCGTCACGAATATGGAAACTCTGTCTGTGTCACGACTCAGGTTGGCTGTAGAATTGGCTGTACATTCTGTGCATCTACACTTGGCGGTTTAAAACGAAACCTTGAAGCGGGAGAAATCGTTGCACAAGTATTAAAAGTGCAGCAGGCACTTGACGAAACAGATGAGAGAGTCAGCTCTGTTGTCATCATGGGAATTGGCGAACCGTTTGATAACTTTGAAGAAATGCTTGCCTTCCTTAAAATCATCAACCATGACAACGGCTTAAATATTGGTGCACGTCATATTACAGTTTCGACAAGCGGAATCATTCCAAAGATCTATCAATTCGCTGATGAGCAAATGCAAATCAACTTTGCTGTATCTCTGCACGCACCGAACACAGAGATCAGAAGCCGCCTGATGCCGATCAATAAGGCATATAAGCTGCCAAAATTAATGGAAGCCATTGAATACTACATTCAAAAGACGGGTAGACGTGTCAGCTTTGAATATGGCCTGTTTGGCGGAGTAAATGATCAAGTTCACCATGCGGAAGAACTTGCAGACCTTTTAAAAGGAATCAAGTGCCACGTAAACCTCATTCCGGTGAACTATGTACCAGAGAGAGATTATGTGAGAACACCTAGAGAACAAATCTTCCTATTTGAAAAAACGCTGAAAGAACGCGGCGTAAACGTAACGATTAGACGAGAGCAAGGCCATGACATTGATGCTGCTTGCGGTCAGCTAAGAGCGAAGGAGCGTCAGGAAGAGACGAGGTGACGAATGTTGATAAGGGCAGCCTTTCTAACCGATACAGGAAAAGTCCGTCAGCATAATGAAGATGATGCAGGTATTTTTGAAGCAAAAGAAGACTCACTTCTCGCTGTTGTAGCAGACGGCATGGGAGGTCATCTTGCTGGTGATGTCGCCAGCAAGATGGCAGTCTCTTCTTTGAAAGAATACTGGGAAAAAACATCTTCAATGCCAGAAAAGCCAGCCGATCAAGAAAGCTGGTTAATGTCAAAAATCAGTGACATTAATGACCAAGTATATGAACATGCGAAAAACAATGAGGAGTGCCAAGGAATGGGGACGACCATTGTGTGTGCGCTCGTTCATTTGCAAACGGTCACAATTGCGCATATTGGAGACAGCCGCTGCTACCTGCTAAGAGAAGGAGCGCTGACCCAATTAACGGATGATCATTCACTTGTGAATGAACTTGTGAAAACAGGTGAAATTTCAAAAGCGGATGCAGAATATCATCCAAGAAAAAATGTGCTCACGAAAGCATTAGGAACAGATAAACGTGTTCAAATTGATGCACGCACCTTTGAAGTGGACCCAGGAGATCAAATCCTGCTTTGCTCAGATGGTCTATCGAATAAAGTAGAAGAAGAGAATTTGATTCATATTTTAACGCAAACGAACGCACCAGAGGAAAAAGTAACAGAGTTAATTCAAACAGCGAATGACAACGGCGGTGAAGATAACATTACAGCAGTACTGTTAGAAATCTCCTCCCAGCCAGAGGAGGGTGACAGCAAGTGTTGATCGGAAAAAGGATCAGCGGCCGTTATCAGATTCTTCGCGTCATAGGCGGAGGCGGAATGGCAAACGTCTATTTGGCGGAGGATATGATTTTAGATCGCGAAGTAGCGATTAAAATTTTGCGGTTTGACTTTGCGAGCGATGATGATTTTATTAGACGATTCCGGCGGGAAGCGCAATCAGCTGCAAGCTTAGATCATTCGAATATTGTCAGCATCTACGATGTAGGGGAAGAAGATGACATTTATTATATTGTCATGGAATATGTCGAGGGGATGACGCTGAAAGAATACATACACGCCAATGGCCCCCTTCATCCGAAAGAAGCCGTTCGCATCATGGAGCAAGTCGTTGCGGCGATGGAAGAAGCCCATGCGAAACAGCTCGTCCACCGTGACATTAAGCCTCACAATATATTAATAGACAATTTGGGGAATATCAAAGTCACTGATTTTGGGATTGCCATGGCACTCAGCTCAGCGACCATTACCCATACAAATTCTGTCCTAGGCTCCGTGCACTATTTATCTCCAGAACAAGCACGCGGAGGTCTTGCAACGAAAAAGTCAGACATCTATTCGCTTGGGGTTGTGCTTTATGAACTCATCTCAGGACGCATGCCATTTGAAGGGGAATCGGCTGTCAGTGTCGCACTGAAGCATTTGCAATCAGAGCCTCCATCTGTGAGGAGATGGAATCCTTCTGTTCCACAAAGCGTGGAAAACATCATTTTAAAGGCGATGGCCAAAGATCCATTTTATCGATATGAAGATGCATCTGAAATGCAAAAAGACTTAAAAACCGCTTTCGATCCAGCCAGATTAAAAGAAAAACGCTTTGTCATTGAAGAAGACCATGAAGCAACGAAAGCGATCCCAATCATTCAAGATCATCTAATCGATCAAGACAATGAAAAAACAGCTGTCCACCCGGCTCAAAAACCGAAGAAAAAAGAGAAACAAAAGCCGAAAAAGAAACGAAAAAAATGGCCATGGATTGTGGCATCCATCTTATTTATATTGACTGCTGCGACAATTTTAGCCATCACTGTGTTTCCAGGGCTGCTTTTTCCAAAAGATGTGGAAGTCACAGATGTATCTGGCATGACGGTTGAAAAAGCAGAAGATGCCTTGAAGAAAGCTGGGTTTACCGTCGCTTCGGAGTCAATAGAGATCGCTGATGAGAAAATTGAAAAAGGTCTCGTCGTCAAAACAGATCCGAAAATCGGCACAAAGGTCAAAGAAGGAACAGAGATTCAGCTTTACGAAAGTACTGGCAAGGAAAAGACCGAATTACCTGATGTTACAGGCGAAAAGGTCGATAAAGCAAAAGAAATATTAGAGAAAAAAGGGTTTAAACAGGTCGTTGTGGAGGAAGTGAATGATAATGACACCGAATCTGGGATTGTCATGGAACAGAATCCATCAGCGAATACAGAGCTTGTAGCAGCAGATGAGGAAGTCACGTTGACTGTCAGCATAGGTCCTGCCGATATTACATTACGTGATTTAACGACGTATAGTAAGCAGGCGGCATCGAATTATTTAGAGGATAACGGATTAAAGCTTGATGAAAAAGAAGCGCATTCTGACGATGTGCCAAAAGGCGAGGTCATGAAGCAGGAACCAGGAGCAGGAACTGCTGTTAAACCAGGTGATACGGTTAAGATTACATTCTCTCTTGGACCGAAGGAAAAACCAGCCAAAACGGTGACTGAAAAGATTGCGATCCCTTATGAACCAGAAACGGAAGGGCAGGAGATGAATGTCCAAATTTCCATTGATGATGCGGAGCATAGCATCTCTGATTCATATGAAAGCTTTAAAATCACTGCGCCGACTGAGCGGACCATTAAGTTTAAGATTGAACCAGGTCAAAAAGGATATTATCAAGTGACGGTTGATGATAAAGTCGTAAGCTCTAAAACGATCGAATACCCTGATGATGAATAAAGGAGGGACTTTATGCCTGAGGGCAAAATTATAAAAGCATTAAGCGGATTCTACTATGTGCTGGATGAATCGCAAGAGAGTGGAAAAGTGGTTCAGTGCAGAGCGAGAGGCATCTTTCGAAAAAACAAAATTACACCTCTTGTTGGCGATTACGTCGTGTATCAAGCAGACAACGATAAAGAAGGCTACTTATTAGAAGTAAAAGAACGGACAAACGAACTTGTTCGTCCGCCTATTAGTAATGTTGATCAAGCGGTACTTGTTTTCTCAGCAGCAGAACCAACTTTTAGTACATCACTTTTAGACAGATTTTTAGTGCTTGTTGAAGCCAATCATATTGAGCCGATTATCTGCATCACTAAAATGGACTTATTGAAAACAGATCAAGAGCGTGAAACTATCGAGGCATATGCAGACGACTATCGGCAAATTGGCTATGATGTTCATTTAACCTCTACGATGGAGGGAGACGGAATTGAGAAGCTGACCCCGCATTTTCACAATAAAATTACGGTATTTGCCGGTCAGTCTGGTGTAGGCAAGTCCTCCCTTTTAAATGCGATGAGTCCTGAATTGGCGCTGAAAACAAATGATATCTCATCCCATCTCGGACGAGGCAAGCATACGACAAGACATGTTGAACTTATTCGAACAACAGATGGGCTCATTGCAGATACTCCTGGCTTTAGCTCGCTCGAATTTACTGGCATCGAAGCAGAAGATCTAGCTCTATACTTTTTAGACATCAGAGAGCGGAGTGCAGATTGTAAATTTAGAGGCTGCCTGCACGTGAAAGAGCCTGGCTGTGCGATAAAAGATGCGGTCGAGCATGATCAAATCAGAGAGTATCGCTATCAGCATTATTTAGAGTTTTTAACTGAAATCAAAGACAGAAAGCCGAGGTACTAAATCATGGTTTATATTGCCCCTTCCATTTTATCAGCAGATTTTGCCAATTTGGAGAAAGATATCCGTGATGTGGAACAAGGCGGTGCGGATTACATTCATATCGATGTCATGGACGGTCATTTTGTACCGAATATTACATTTGGGCCGAATGTTGTCGAAGCGATCAGACCGCATACGCGTCTTCCGCTTGATGTTCACTTAATGATTGAGCAGCCAGACCGGTATATTCCTGCATTCGCAAAAGCAGGCGCTGATATTATTTCTGTTCATGTGGAAGCTTGTCCGCACTTACACCGAACAATACAGCACATTAAAGAACAAGGTGTAAAAGCAGGGGTCGTCTTGAATCCTCACACAACTGTTTCTCACATTGAGCATGTATTAGAGGATGTGGACCTTGTGTTATTCATGACGGTAAATCCTGGTTTTGGGGGACAGGCATTTATTCCATCTGTCCTCACGAAGGTAAAAGAAGTAAAAGCACTGAGTGAACAAAAGGGCTTAACCGATTTACTGATAGAAATAGACGGTGGTGTCAATGTAGAAACTGCAAAGAGCTGCAGGGAAGCAGGCGCTAATTTACTTGTAGCGGGCTCAGCGGTATACGGTAAAGACAACCGCGCAGCAGCGATCCAGGCAATTCGAGAAGCGTAAAGAAAGGAACCAAAGTCTTTGTGATCTTTGGTTCTTTTTATATAGAGAGGAGCGTATATCATGCACATACATATCGTAGCCGGCGGTCCTTTTGGATACATTCCGCCACTTGAACATGAAGCATCACAGAAGGATATTCTCTGGATTGGCGTAGACCGTGGAACCCTCTTCTTACTAGAGCAAGGCATCATCCCTGCCAAAGCCTTTGGTGATTTTGACAGTGTGACAGAAGAAGAGCTTCGGGGGCTGAAAGAAAAATTGCCTGCCCTGAATGTATTTCAAGCTGAAAAGGATGAAACCGATTTAGAGCTTGCGCTGAACTGGGCATTGAGTCAGCATCCAGCACATATTTACATCTACGGTATTACGGGAGGAAGGGCTGATCATTTTCTAGGAAATATCCATCTTCTTTACAAAGGGATTCAGCACAAGCAGAATATCACCCTTGTAGACAAACAAAATATCATTCAAATGTTTGAACCTGGTACATACGAAATAAAAGAAGATCAGGATAAAAAATATGTGTCGTTTCTACCCTTTGGAACACCGGTTGAAAAGCTGACATTAAAAGGTTTCAAATATCCTCTGAAAAATTGTCATATTGAGCCTGGTTCCACACTATGTATTAGTAACGAACTCATCCACTCAAATGGTACTTTTTCTTTTCATGAAGGCATATTAATAATGGTAAGAAGCAAAGATTGACCAACCTATCAATGTGGATGGCTGATTAAGCTCAATTGTGCTGCAAGCGGTACTTTTAGGAGGGGGACAAAATGAAATTTTATACAATCAAACTGCCTAGATTTCTTGGCGGCATTGTCCGTGCGATGCTTGGTTCATTTAAGAAAGATTAATGAGTAATCTCCTTTATTTCCACATAAAAACGCCTGCTACAATTCATTGTAGCAGGCGTTTACTCTTGCTTATACACGCTCAACTTTACCAGATTTCAAAGCTCGAGCTGATACATATACTCTTTTAGGCTTACCGTCCACTAGAATACGAACTTTTTGAAGGTTCGCGCCCCATGTACGTTTTGTAGAGTTCATTGCGTGAGAACGGTTGTTCCCAGCTTTTGTTTTTCTGCCTGTAATAACGCATTTACGTGCCATTTGTTTCCCTCCTAACTGCGAAAACATCATCATATTCTTCATATACGTACTTAGAGATGCCTCAAGATACTTTAATAATTTACCACAGCTTCAAGGGGTTTGCAAGGATTGTTTACTCCTCTTTCAAGAAAAATACCTTGACATCTTGATAAAAAATCGAGGCTATAGTATAAGTAGGATTGGGTCGGATTGAATGATTTCTTTTAAAAAGAAGGGTCTTATAGTAAAATAGTGATAACTCAGGGCAATTTCTCAAAAAGGGGGAACCAATGTGTCCATTGAACTTAGAACGAAATACGGACAAATTGATATATCAAATGAAGTCATTGCAATGGTGGCAGGAGGCGCTGCGATCGATTGCTATGGTATTGTTGGGATGGCGTCCAAAAATCAAATCAAGGACGGCTTGACGGATATTCTCCGCAAAGAGAACTTCAGCCGGGGTGTTCTTGTGCGTCAAAAAGAAGACCGCATTCATATTGATATGTACATCATCGTCAGCTACGGTACAAAAATATCAGAAGTCGCACATAATGTTCAAACGAAAGTCAAATATACGATTTCTCACACAGTTGGACTTTCTGTTGATTCGGTCAACATTTATGTACAAGGAGTAAGAGTTACGAACCCGTAGTAAGGAGGAAATATATTGTCTATTAGAAATCTTGATGGCCGCTCATTTGCAAAAATGATTCTTGCAGGTGCTCACCATCTTTCTCAAAACGCACAAATTGTTGATGCGTTAAATGTTTTTCCAGTGCCAGACGGAGACACGGGGACAAATATGAATTTGTCGATGACTTCAGGGGCAAAAGCAGTTGAAGAAACAAATACCGATCATATTGGGAAGGTCGGCGTGGCCCTGTCAAAAGGGCTATTGATGGGCGCAAGAGGAAACTCAGGCGTGATCCTTTCACAGCTCTTTAGAGGTTTCAGTAAACATATCGAACAAAAAGAAACGATTGATGCAAAAGAATTTGCCCTTGCCTTACAGGCAGGTGTTGATACAGCATATAAAGCCGTGATGAAACCGATTGAAGGGACCATCTTAACGGTTGCAAAGGATGCAGCAAAGAAAGCGGTTGCTGTTTCAGCGGCAGAAAATGACATTGACCGCGTTCTTGAGTTAACGATTGAGGAAGCGAGAGCATCACTTGATCGAACGCCGGATCTGCTTCCTGTTTTAAAAGAAGTGGGCGTTGTCGATAGTGGGGGTAAAGGACTTCTATGCGTATATGAAGGTTTCCTTGCTTCATTAAGAGGAGAGGACCTCCATCTGAAAGCGGCCTCTTTGCCAACGTTAAAAGAACTTGTCAGTGCAGAGCATCATAAAAGTGCACAAAGCCATATGAACACTGAAGATATCGAATTTGGTTATTGTACTGAATTTATGGTGAAATTTGAAGAAGACAAACAGTCCTTTGATGAGAATGCCTTCAGAGAAGACTTAAGCGAATTCGGAGATTCACTTCTTGTGGTGTCTGATGAAACGCTGGCGAAAGTTCATATTCATGCAGAGCAGCCTGGAGATGTCTTATCCTATGCACAGCGCTACGGCAGCCTGATCAATATGAAAATTGAAAATATGAGAGAGCAGCATAGCTCGATTGTGAACGAAGAAAGAGAACACGCGCCCGCTGCACCAAAGGCACCTGCTGCTGAAAAACAGCGCTTTGGAGTCGTCAGTGTCGCAATGGGAGAAGGAATTGCTGACTTGTTTAAAAGTATCGGAGCTTCCGTCGTCATTGAAGGCGGACAGACGATGAACCCGAGCACAGAAGACATTGTCACAGCAATTGAAAGCGTACATGCCGAAACCGTCTTTATCTTACCTAATAATTCTAATATTGTCATGGCAGCGAAACAGGCGGCAACTGTCTCAAGTCGTGAGGTCGTTGTCATTCCGACGAAGACCGTTCCCCAAGGAATGTCGGCACTTCTTTCTCTAAATGAAGCAGCTTCAAATGAAGACAACGAAGCAGCAATGCTAGAAGCGATTGACCACGTGAAAAGCGGCCAAATTACCTTTGCAGTGAGAGATACCCAAATTGATGGAATCGACATTGCCAAAGGCGATTATATGGGTCTCTTTAACGGGAAAATTACCTTAACCGCGAAAAATCAATTAGATGCAGCAAAAGAGCTTTTGACCAAAATGGTGACAGAAGATGATGAGATTGTCACGATCATTAAAGGGGAAGATGCATCATCTGAAGAGATGGATGCGTTAGAAGCCTTTATTGAAGAAACATTTGAAGATGTAGAAGTTGAAGTCCACGATGGAAAACAGCCGCTTTATTCATATATTTTGGCTGTTGAATAACGAAAGAAGGGCAAATAAAGCCCTTCTTCTTCTTTTGCAATTTTTTACTAGTGATTCAACGGTGAAATGAGTTGCGGGAAACGAATGAATCCATTAGTCTAAAGAAAGAACCAAACCAATATGTGAGTGGTTATGAGAGGGGAAGACCTATGAAATTTAGAAGTGTGTTTGATATTATTGGACCCGTCATGATTGGTCCATCAAGTTCGCACACAGCGGGTGCGGCTCGTATAGGGAGAGTGGCTCGCAGCTTATTTGGAAGAGAACCGAAACAAATTGTCGTTTCATTTTATGGCTCTTTTAAAGATACGTATAAAGGACACGGTACAGATGTCGCCATTATCGGCGGTGTTCTTGATTTTGATACATTTGATGAACGCATCAAAACAGCGATTGATATTGCAAAAAGCAAAGAGATCGACATTGAATTTAAAGAAGAAGATGCGGTGCCAGCGCATCCGAATACAGCAAAAGTAGAGATATCAGATGCAAATGGAAAGCTTGAATTAATCGGGATTTCCATCGGCGGTGGTAAAATTGAAATCACTGAACTGAATGGCTTTGAGCTCAGGCTTTCAGGAAATCATCCTGCCATTCTTGTGGTTCATAACGATCGCTACGGCACGATTGCAGCAGTGGCCAATGTGTTAGCGAAATTCGCCATCAACATCGGTCATATGGAAGTGGCACGTAAAGATGTCGGGCAAGAGGCTCTGATGACCATCGAAGTGGATCAAAATATTGACCCAGCTGTCCTATCAGAGCTTGAAACGCTGCCAAACATTATTCAAGTCACACAAATTGCAGAGTAACAACAAGGAGGTTATGAATGATGTTTAAAAACGTCAAAGAACTCGTGCAGCTAACAGAAGAACGGAATACCTCCATTTCAGAAATAATGATCGCGCAAGAAATGGAAGTGACAGGGAAGTCACGTGAAGATATTTTCTCCCAGATGTACCGCAACCTAGAAGTGATGGAACAGGCCGTAGAAAACGGGCTGAAAGGTGTGAAATCATTATCAGGTTTAACAGGCGGAGATGCGGTCAAACTTCAAGCATATATCGCATCAGGCAAAACGCTGTCTGGACATACAATATTAGATGCTGTCAGTAAGGCAGTGGCAACGAATGAAGTCAATGCCGCAATGGGGACGATTTGTGCAACGCCTACAGCAGGCTCAGCAGGTGTTGTGCCGGGTACGTTATTTGCAGTAAAGGAAACATTAAAGCCAACTAAGGAACAAATGGTCAGATTCCTATTCACCTCTGGCGCATTTGGTTTTGTTGTGGCCAATAATGCGAGCATCTCTGGTGCAGCAGGCGGCTGTCAGGCAGAGGTAGGTTCAGCATCAGGTATGGCGGCAGCAGCCATTGTCGAAATGGCAGGCGGTACACCTCAGCAATCTGCTGAAGCGATGGCGATTACACTGAAAAATATGCTTGGACTTGTTTGTGACCCAGTAGCTGGACTTGTCGAGGTACCGTGCGTAAAACGAAACGCAATGGGTGCATCAAATGCGATGATCGCAGCAGATATGGCACTTGCTGGCATCACAAGCCGTATTCCATGTGATGAAGTCATTGATGCGATGTATAAAATCGGTCAAACCATGCCAACGGCACTTCGCGAAACAGCACAAGGAGGACTTGCTGCAACACCGACAGCAAGAGAGCTTGAAAAGAAGATTTTCGGAGGTGTGACCTCATCTCGTGATACAGAAACTGCAAGATAATGTCTCTGTCCTCAAGGGGATTGGAGAAGAAACTGAAAAAACACTCAATGAACTTGGAATCTATACAGTAGCCGATTTGCTTGGCTACTTTCCTTATCGATATGACGACTATGAGCTTCGTAATTTAGAAGAAGTTAAGCATGATGAACGTGTCACAGTTGAAGGGAAAGTGCACAGTGAGCCCGTCCTCACCTATTATGGAAAAAAACGAAGCAGGCTGACATTCAGGCTGCTTGTCGGGCGTTTTCTCATCACAGCGATTTGCTTCAATCGCCCTTATTTAAAACGAAGCCTTGTTTTAGGTGATACAGTATCCGTCACTGGGAAATGGGATAAAAACCGTCAATCCATCATGGTGCAGGAATTTAAAAAAGGGACGCACGAGCAAGATGGAAGTATAGAGCCTGTTTATTCAGTAAAAGGAAATGTAACCGTGAAGATGATGAGGCGTTTTGTAAAACAAGCCCTGTCACTTTATGTAGATAAAGCCGAAGATCCACTGCCAAAGCAGCTTGCCTTTGCCTATAAACTCATGTCCTATCAGGAAGCGTTAAAAACCATTCATCTGCCAGAAACAAGAGAATCGCTCAAGCAAGCAAGACGCCGCTTTGTGTACGAGGAATTTCTCATCTTTCAATTGAAGATGCAGGCAATCAGAAAGAAAGAGCGAGAAAAAACATCAGGCATCCAGCATCCGTTTTCCAAAGAGGCTGTTTTTGAGTTTGTTCACAGCCTGCCATTTCCGCTGACGAAGGCACAATCAAGAGTGCTTGATGAAATTATGTCTGATATGGCATCCCCGTACCGGATGAACCGTCTGCTCCAAGGAGATGTTGGCTCAGGGAAAACAGCTGTTGCAGCCATTGCGCTTTATGCCGCTCATTTATCCGGCTATCAAGGAGCATTAATGGTCCCAACAGAGATTTTGGCAGAACAGCATGCAGATTCACTTTACCAGCTGTTTGAAAAATGGGGACTGAATATCGCCCTTCTGACAAGCTCTGTGAAAGGAAAGCGCCGCAGAGAATTGCTGGAACGTCTAAAAGAGGGCGAGATTGATATATTAGTCGGTACGCATGCGCTCATTCAAGACGAAGTCGAATTTCAGCAGCTCGGTCTTGTTATCACAGATGAGCAGCACCGGTTTGGCGTAGAACAGCGAAAAAAACTAAGAAGTAAAGGGCAGGACCCAGATGTCTTGTTTATGACTGCCACACCTATTCCGCGAACACTTGCAATCACTGTCTTTGGAGAAATGGACGTATCCGTCATTGATGAATTACCAGCCGGCAGAAAACAGATCGAAACGTATTGGGTCAAGCATGACATGCTTGAGAGGATTCTTGCATTTGTGGATAAAGAGCTGAGAAAAGGAAGACAGGCGTATATTATTTGTCCGCTCATAGAAGAATCAGACAAGCTGGATGTGCAAAATGCGATCGATGTCCACAGTATGCTGACAGAGGCTTACCGCGGTAAGTGGTCGATCGGCTTAATGCACGGGAAACTGGCGAGTGACGAAAAAGATCAGGTGATGAGAGACTTTACAGCAAATGAAGTTCAAATTCTCGTTTCAACCACAGTCGTTGAAGTCGGGGTCAACGTACCGAATGCGACTATCATGGTCATTTATGATGCAGACCGCTTCGGACTGTCTCAGCTTCATCAGCTCAGAGGCCGGGTTGGACGCGGAGAGCATCAATCATTTTGTGTTTTAATGGCGGATCCAAAATCAGAAACGGGGAAAGAGCGGATGCGGATCATGTCCGAAACAACCGACGGCTTTGAGCTGTCTGAAAAGGACTTAGAACTAAGAGGACCCGGCGATTTCTTCGGTAAAAAACAAAGCGGAATGCCTGAATTTAAAGTAGCAGATATGGTTCATGACTACAGAGCGCTGGAAACTGCTAGAAAAGATGCGGCAGAACTTGTGCAATCAGACGCATTTTGGACAGACCCCGAATACAAAGAACTTCGGCAAACACTTGTAGACAGCGGGGTGCTGGGCGGAGATAAATTAAGCTGATCAAGCGCTGGAGGAATTTTCTTGTCTTTTTGAAACAAGGATTGATTTATCATCTATGAGATTATATACTACTATTAGTACCTAGTCATAAATGTACGGATGGTGTCTGCATATGAAACTAAATAAAAAAGAACGTCAAAAGCTTCTCCAGCAAACGATCAGCTCGACTCCGTTCATTACTGATGAAGAATTGGCAAGTAAATTCGGTGTAAGCATTCAAACGGTTCGTCTTGATCGTTTGGAACTGTCGATTCCTGAATTACGCGAAAGAATTAAGCATGTGGCCGAAAAGACATTAGAGGATGAAGTGAAGTCACTTCCGCTGGATGAAGTGATTGGAGAAATGATTGATGTAGAGCTTGATGACCAAGCCATTTCCATTTTAGAAGTGAGAAAAGAGCATGTATTTAGCCGAAATCAAATTGCCAGGGGACATCATCTCTTCGCCCAGGCAAATTCGCTCGCAGTAGCCGTCATCGACGATGAACTGGCGCTGACAGCAAAAGCGAATATCAGATTTACAAGGCAGGTTAAACAAGGCGAACGAGTCGTCTCAAAAGCTAAAGTAGCCTCACATGATAAAGAAAAAGGCAGAACTGTAGTTGAAGTAAACAGCTATGTCGGTGAGGAAGTTGTCTTCTCAGGTGACTTCGTCATGTATCGCTCAAAACAAAAGTAAAAGGTGGCACGTAATATGAGAATTGCAGTCGATGCAATGGGGGGAGACCATGCCCCTAAAGCCATTATTGACGGTGTGCAAAAAAGCTTAACGGCATTTTCAGATATCGAGATTACACTTGTCGGCGATGAAAACAAAATCAAACCATACATAACAAATAACGAGCGCATCACGATTTTAGATGCAAAAGAAGTCATTGAACCGACAGATGAACCAGTGCGTGCAGTTAGACGTAAAAAGGATTCATCTATGGTGAAAATGGCGCAGGAAGTATCCGAGGGACGTGCAGATGCCTGCATCTCAGCAGGAAATACTGGAGCTCTCATGACAGCAGGATTGTTTATCGTAGGCAGAATCGACGGCATAGACAGACCGGCACTTGCTCCAACACTGCCAACACTTGATGGCAGCGGGTTTTTATTACTGGATGTCGGCGCAAACGTTGATGCCAAACCAGAACACCTTGTGCAATATGCCATGATGGGATCAATCTACGCAGAGCGTGTCTTTCCAAAGAGCAATCCGCGCGTTGGATTGTTAAATGTAGGAACAGAAGATAAAAAAGGCAACGATCTCACGAAAAAAACCTTTGAATTATTAAAAGCATCAGACTTGAATTTCGTAGGGAATGTGGAGTCTCGTGATTTACTAGAAGGTGTTGCTGATGTTGTTGTCACAGATGGTTTCACAGGAAATATCGCCTTGAAAACGATTGAAGGCACAGCCCTTTCTGTATTTAAAATGCTGAAAGAAACATTAACATCCAGCTTCACAGCAAAAATAGCAGCTGGCATGATGAAGCCGAAATTGATGCAGATGAAGTCTAAAATGGATTACTCCGAATATGGCGGTGCCGCTTTATTTGGTTTAAAAGCACCTGTCATTAAAGCACACGGCTCCTCTGATGAAAACGCCATTTTTCATGCAATTCGTCAGGCACGTGATATCGTAGAAAAAGACGTTTCAGCCATCATTCATCAAGAAGTCCAAAAAGAAACCACGAACGAGTCTTAATGGAGGTAAAGCAGCATGACTAAAATTGCATTTTTATTCCCTGGCCAAGGCTCTCAAAAAATTGGCATGGGAAAAGATTTATTTGACCAAGAAGCAGTATCTAAAGCTGTATTTGAAGAAGCAGACAAGACCCTCGGTTTTGACTTATCTTCGATGATTTTTGAAGGAGATGCAGAAGAACTGACGCTCACTTATAACGCGCAGCCAGCTCTTTTAACGACAAGTATCGCCATCTTAAAGAAATTTGAAGATAGCGGAATCAAAGCAGATTACGCAGCAGGACATAGCCTTGGTGAATATACGGCTCTCGTTGCAGCAGGCGCACTTTCGTTTCAAGATGCTGTCTATGCAGTAAGAAAGCGCGGCGAATTAATGAACGAAGCTGTTCCAGCAGGAGAAGGCGCCATGGCAGCGATTCTTGGTTTAGATCAAGCGGCGCTTCTAGAAGTGACAAAAGAAGTGACAGAGAGCGGTCACCTTGTAGAACTCGCTAACCTAAACTGTCCTGGTCAAATCGTCATCTCTGGTACAGCAAAAGGTGTAGAACTAGCTTCAGAGAAAGCGAAAGAAAAAGGCGCAAAACGTGCGATTGCCCTTGAAGTGAGCGGACCTTTCCATTCTGCCTTAATGAAACCAGCCGCTGAAAAATTCACAGATGTTCTGTCAAAGCTAGACATTTCGGATGCCAAAACACCAGTGATCTCAAATGTAACAGCAGACATCGTCACATCTCGTGATGCTATTGAGACAAAGCTCATTGAACAATTGTATTCTCCTGTTCGATTTGAAGAAAGTGTGGAACGCCTCATTGATTTAGGCGTGACAACGTTTATTGAAATTGGTCCGGGCAAAGTACTTTCAGGCCTTGTGAAAAAGGTCAATCGCCGCCTGACAACCATTTCTGTTTCAGATCAGGAAACAATTGAAGCAGCTATTCAAACATTGAAGGAGGATTCTTGATGCTGACAAATAAAACAGCCGTTGTAACAGGTGCATCACGCGGGATTGGCCGTTCCATCGCGATCGATTTAGCGAAGAATGGTGCAAATGTTGTCGTCAACTATTCTGGAAACGAAGCAAAAGCAAATGAAGTCGTAGACGAAATCAAAGCACTTGGCCAGCAGGCATTTGCCGTTAAAGCTGATGTTTCAAATGCTGAAGAAGTACAAGCGCTCATGAAACAAGCGATTGACACATTTGGTTCAATTGACATCCTTGTCAATAATGCAGGGATCACAAAGGACAACCTGCTCATGAGAATGAAAGAAAATGAATGGGATGACGTCATTAACATAAACTTAAAAGGGGTCTTTAACTGTACAAAAGCCGTGACACGTCAAATGATGAAACAGCGCAGCGGAAGAATCATCAACTTGGCTTCAGTGGTTGGCGTATGTGGAAACCCTGGACAAGCAAACTATGTTGCAGCAAAAGCTGGCGTCATCGGGTTAACGAAAACAACAGCAAAAGAGCTGGCAACCCGTCATATTACAGTCAATGCAGTAGCACCAGGCTTTATTTCGACAGATATGACAGACAAGCTTGATGAGAATGTGCAGTCTGAAATGCTCAAACAAATCCCGCTTGCACGCTTTGGTGCACCTGAAGATATTAGCAACGTCGTTGTCTTTTTAGCTTCAGAAGGAGCAGGTTATATTACAGGCCAAACCATCCAAGTAGATGGCGGAATGGTTATGTCCTAAGAAATATCAAAATTTCATTAGGTTTTCTCTAGTTTTTTAAAAACGAATCAACTATAATACTTTGAGGGGAGGTGAAAGGCAATGGCAGACGTATTAGAGCGTGTATCAAAAATTATTGTAGACCGCCTTGGCGTTGATGAGGCTGACGTGAAAATGGAAGCTTCATTTAAAGAAGATTTAGGCGCTGATTCCCTTGATGTAGTTGAGCTAGTTATGGAACTTGAAGATGAGTTCGATATGGAAATTTCTGACGAAGATGCTGAAAAAATTGCAACAGTCGGTGACGCTGTGAACTACATAAATAGCCAGCAATAAGCGTAACAAAGTCCCGTCTATTTTCATGACGGGACTTTGAAAATTTATGTTAGTTTCAACACATTCAGCTGATCAATTGTCAGCCTTTTTCAGATGCTAAGGAGCAATGTTTCCTTGCATGTAGAAAGAGAGACTCCATATAATCAGTATCCTTAAAGGCGATTAAGCCTACCTGGAGGTTGCTATGCCAAAACACTATAAAGACAAACAGAAACAGAGCAAAAAACTAGAGCAATTTAGAGAGTTCCAGCAGCGCATTTCTGTACACTTTCAAAATGAAAAACTTCTATATCAAGCCTTTACGCATTCCTCTTATGTGAATGAACACCGGAAAAAGCCATACGAGGATAATGAAAGACTTGAATTTCTAGGAGATGCTGTTTTAGAATTGACGATCTCTCAATTCTTATTTGCGAAATATCCCGCGATGAGCGAGGGAGATTTAACGAAACTAAGAGCGGCAATCGTATGTGAACCGTCACTTGTGTCTCTGGCACATGAGCTGTCCTTCGGTGACCTTGTTCTTTTAGGAAAAGGCGAAGAAATGACAGGCGGGAGAAAACGACCAGCACTCTTAGCGGACGTATTCGAGGCGTTTATCGGCGCACTTTATTTAGATCAGGGGCTGGTGCCAGTGGAACGATTCCTAGAAGCCTATGTCTATCCGAAAATTAACGATGGAGCGTTCTCGCATGTCATGGACTTTAAAAGCCAGCTGCAAGAATTCGTTCAGCGCGATGGAAAAGGTGTACTGGAATACCACATCCTGCATGAAAAAGGACCAGCACATAACCGGGAATTTGAAGCAAATGTGTCCCTTCGCGGAGAAGTGCTCGGAATTGGAAATGGCCGCTCTAAAAAAGAAGCAGAACAGCATGCTGCACAGGAAGCACTTGCTAAATTGCAGAAACATCATATGAACCAATAAAATCCCCCTCGTCATTCAGGGGGATTTCACTCTGTTTTCCATCATCTTTTTTCACTTCATATGGTAAGATGATAGTACTTTAAATACATAAGGAGGATCACTCTCATGTTCCTCAAACGTTTAGACGTGATAGGATTCAAATCTTTTGCACAGCGAGTGACCGTGGACTTTGTCAAAGGGGTCACAGCTGTTGTTGGACCAAACGGAAGCGGCAAAAGTAATATTACCGATGCCATCCGCTGGGTACTTGGAGAACAATCAGCGAAAAGCCTCCGCGGAGGAAAAATGGAAGACATCATTTTTGCAGGAAGCGACTCAAGAAAAAGAGTCAATCTAGCAGAGGTGACTTTAACATTAGATAACGAAGATCACTTTTTACCGATCGATTTTCACGAAGTCAGTGTGACAAGAAGAGTCTATCGTTCAGGAGAAAGTGAATTTCTCATAAACAATCAATCTGTCCGCTTGAAGGATATTATTGACCTTTTCATGGATTCAGGTCTTGGAAAGGAAGCTTTTTCAATCATCAGCCAAGGAAAGGTAGAGGAAATTCTATCAAGCAAGGCAGAAGAGAGGAGAAGCATCTTTGAAGAAGCGGCTGGTGTTTTGAAATATAAAACAAGAAAGAAAAAAGCCGAGAATAAACTGTTTGAAACGCAGGACAACTTAAACCGAGTAGAAGATATTCTGCATGAACTAGAAGATCAAGTAGAACCATTAAGAATGCAGGCATCTATTGCAAAGGACTATTTGCAAAAAAAAGAAGAGCTTGAAAATGTCGAAATTGCCTTAACTGTCCATGACATCGAAGCACTTCATGAAAAATGGACAACACTTGGTGAAGCTGTCGAGCGCTTCAAACAAGATGAAATGAAGCAGTCCACAGATATTCAAGCAAAAGAAGCCAAAATTGAAGAGTCAAGAGACCGCATTCAAGCGCTTGACGAATCAATTAATGATCTGCAAGAAGTTCTTCTTTTCACAAGTGAGGAATTAGAAAAGCTTGAAGGAAAAAAAGAAGTATTAAAAGAACGGAAAAAAAATGCAGCTGCAAACCAAGGACAGCTAGAAGAAACGCTCATTCGCTTAACTGAAAAGCAGACGCAGTTAACCGAAAAGATTCAGCAGCAGAAAATCACGCGGGACAGCCTTCAAAAAGAAGTGCAACAGCTAAAAGATGAAGTGAAAACAAAGCAGCATCAACTGTCGCTCCATAGTGAAGATGTGGAAGGTCAAATTGAACAGCTAAAAAGCGATTATTTTGATCTGCTTAATGAACAGGCTACCATCCGCAATGAACGTAAATTACTAGAAGAACAGCAGCGCCAAGCGGCCATGCAGCTGGAGCGGCTCACGCAAAACAACCAAAAACACATCGAAGAACGTGTGTCTGTCAAAGAAAAGAAAATAGAAGCTGAGCAGCAGCTTTCCGCACTTGAAGAAGACATACTGGGTCAGGTCAAGCGCTTTAGGGAAGCGGAACAAAAGCTTGAGCAAATGAAACGTCAATACGAGAAAAAAGAAACGGCTCTTTACCAAGCCTATCAATATGTGCAGCAGGCAAGATCGAAAAAAGAGATGCTAGAATCCATGCAGGAAGACTTTTCAGGCTTTTTCCAAGGAGTGAAAGAGGTCTTAAAGGCAAAAGATCGTGTAGGCGGTATTCACGGTGCCATTGCAGAGCTGATTCAAACAGATCAGCAGCATGAGACAGCGATTGAAATCGCGCTAGGCGCAGCAACGCAGCACGTAGTCACAGAAAATGAAGCAGCTGCGAGACAAGCAATTGCATACTTAAAGCAGCACTCCTTTGGACGTGCGACCTTCCTGCCAATGAATGTGATCAAAGAACGAACCATTCAGCATAGGGACGTCCAAACAGCTGAGCAGCATGCTGCATTTATCGGTGTAGCAAGTCACCTTGTTTCCTTTGATGAAAAGTATCAAAAAGTCATACAGAACTTGCTTGGAACGGTTCTTATCGTTAGAGACTTAAAAGGCGCCAATGAACTGGCAAAAATGCTTGGTCATCGTTATCGCATCGTGACCCTTGATGGAGATGTCGTGAACCCCGGCGGTTCAATGACCGGTGGCGGTGTAAAGAAAAAGAACAACTCCCTTCTTTCAAGAAACCGGGAGATCGAAACATTAACAAAGCAGCTCGTTGAAATGGAAGAAAAAACAACGATCCTTGAAAAAGAAACAAAAGAAACGAAGCAATTGATTGCAGCAAACGAAAGCCAATTAAACGAATTGCGTCAGCGCGGAGAAACCCTTCGAGAAAAGCAGCAAGAGCTCAAAGGGAAGCTATACGAACTGCAAGTAGCCGAAAAAAATATTAATGCTCACCTTGAACTCTATGATCAAGAAAAAGAAGAATTGCAGCAGCGTTCTACTGAACTTACAGATAAGGACAAAAAGCAGGCAGCCCTTGAAGTTTCAATAGGGGAGAAACTGACCACGCTTGATCAAGAGATCAATACATTAACAAAGCGTAAGCAGACTCAAAGCTCAACGAAAGAAACCATTTCTGCCGAATTAACCGAGCTGAAAATCTCGCTTGCCAAAAAAGAGCAGTCCTTAGCGAATGAACAAGAAAAGCTTTCGAGCTTAATGGCCGAATTAGAAGAGGCTGAACAAACGCTGATGGAAACAAAAGAAGACCTGTCACTCTTAACAAGTGAAATGACGTCTAGCTCAAGCGGAGCAGAACAGCTGGAAGAAGCGGCGAAAGAGAAACTGGAAAACAAAAACAAAACAACCGCACTTATTTCAGAGCGTCGTAAACAGCGCCTGGCTCTTTCTGAAACGTTAGAATTTGCTGAACGTGAATTGAAAGAACAAAAGCGTCTTTACAAGCAGCTCACCACAAGCTTAAAAGATGAAGAGATTAAGCTTGGCCGTATGGAAGTTGAGCTCGACAACCTCATCGCTTATTTGAACGAAGAGTATGCCCTTTCGTTTGAAGGGGCAAAAGAGATGTATCATCTGACGTTATCACCAGATGAAGCAAGAAAACGAGTGAAGCTGATCAAATTAGCCATTGAAGAGCTAGGAACAGTGAACTTAGGCAGCATTGATGAGTATGAACGAGTAAATGAACGATATCTCTTTTTAACAGAACAGCGAAACGATCTGACAGAAGCGAAAAATACATTATTCCAAGTCATCGAAGAAATGGATCAAGAGATGACAAAGCGCTTCTCTGAAACATTCTCGCAAATCCGCGGGCATTTCGAATCGGTTTTCCAAGCATTATTTGGCGGCGGAAGAGCAGATCTTAAGCTGACAGATCCAAACGATTTATTAAACTCTGGCGTTGATATTGTCGCGCAGCCGCCAGGGAAAAAACTGCAAAACTTAAGCCTGCTTTCAGGCGGAGAGAGAGCATTAACAGCGATTGCTTTACTATTCTCTATTTTAAAAGTCAGACCTGTTCCATTCTGCGTGTTAGATGAGGTAGAAGCGGCGCTTGATGAAGCAAATGTTTTCCGCTTTGCGCAATATTTAAAGAAATACAGCCAGGAAACACAGTTCATTGTCATTACGCACCGTAAAGGAACAATGGAAGAAGCAGATGTGCTCTACGGCGTTACTATGCAGGAGTCAGGCGTTTCAAAGCTTGTATCCGTCAAACTAGAAGAAACGAAAGAGCTTGTCCAGTAATTAAAGGAGGTTTTTGAACCAAATGAGCTTTTTTAAGAAATTAAAAGAAAAATTTACGCAGCAAACTGATTCAGTATCAGAAAAGTTTAAAGATGGACTTGAAAAAACGAGAAACTCCTTTCAAGGAAGAGTAAACGAACTAATTTCACGCTACCGTAAAGTCGATGAAGACTTTTTTGAAGAATTAGAAGAGGTTCTGATTGGCGCTGATGTCGGTTTCACAACGGTGATGGAACTGATTGATGAGCTGAAAAAAGAAGTGAAATTAAGAAACATTCAAGACCCAAGTGAAGTACAATCGGTCATCTCTGAAAAACTGGTTGAAATCTACAATAGCGGAGAGGAACAAATCTCTGCGCTGAACATCGAAGACGGCCGATTAAATATCATTTTATTTGTAGGTGTCAATGGCGTTGGGAAAACAACGACTATCGGCAAACTTGCGAATAAGCTGAAAAATGAAGGGAAATCCGTCATTTTAGCAGCAGGTGATACGTTCCGTGCCGGTGCAATTGAGCAGCTTGAAGTATGGGGAGAGCGTTCAGGTGTCCCTGTTGTCAAACAGACGGCTGGCTCTGACCCAGCAGCGGTGATCTATGATGCCGTTCAATCAGCAGAAGCGAAAAATGCAGATGTACTCATCTGTGATACAGCAGGACGACTGCAAAACAAAGTCAACTTGATGAAAGAGCTGGAGAAGGTCAAGAGAGTCATTGAACGCGAGGTTCCAGATGCACCTCATGAAGTACTGCTCGCTCTTGATGCAACAACCGGTCAAAATGCGATGGCACAAGCGAAGGAATTTTCTAAAGCGACGAATGTGACAGGAATTGCTTTAACAAAGCTTGACGGTACTGCAAAAGGCGGAATTGTCCTTGCAATTCGCAATGAGCTGAACATCCCCGTGAAGCTTGTCGGTTTAGGTGAAAAGGTAGACGATCTGCAAGAGTTCGATGCAGAATCGTATGTGTATGGATTATTCTCAGACGTCATTGATCAAGAGGACTAACAAAAATGCCGGCAAAAACTGCTGGCATTTTTATTTATACACCGCTTCATGAAGTGACAAGATAAAAACTTGACACACAGTAGAGAACCGTGTAAACTTAGTTGATGTAAAGGGAATGAACTTAACAAAGGGGAGAGAGCCCATGACGCTTGAAAAAACAACGAGAATGAACTACTTGTTTGACTTCTATCAATCGTTGTTAACCGCAAAGCAAAAGAGCTACATGTCGCTTTACTACCTAGACGATTTTTCCCTCGGTGAAATTGCGGATGAATATGAAGTATCAAGACAGGCTGTTTATGATAATATTAAACGGACTGAAGCGATGCTTGAACAATATGAAGAAAAGCTGCTCTTGTTTAAGAAATTTAAAGAGCGTAAAGAACTTCTCAAAAAAATGAGAGAGCTTGTAGCAGATTCCGCTCAGACGGAAGAAGCAGAAGCTTTAATTGAATCGCTTGAGAAATTAGATTAGGAGGCGGCACAGTATGGCATTTGAAGGATTAGCCGACCGACTGCAGCAGACGATTTCAAAAATCCGCGGCAAAGGAAAAGTGTCAGAGCAAGATGTAAAAGAAATGATGCGCGAGGTACGCCTTGCCCTTCTTGAAGCTGACGTCAATTTTAAAGTAGTCAAAGACTTTGTGAAAAAAGTAAGCGAGCGGGCAGTTGGACAAGAGGTGATGAAAAGCCTTACCCCTGGACAACAGGTCATTAAAGTTGTAAAAGAAGAACTCACTGAATTAATGGGTGGGGAAGAGAGTAAAATCGCTGTAGCGAAAAAATCTCCGACAGTCATTATGATGGTTGGTCTTCAAGGGGCAGGTAAAACAACCACAACTGGGAAGCTTGCCAATTTACTTCGCAAAAAGCATAATCGCAAGCCGATGATGGTGGCTGCAGATATTTACAGACCAGCAGCGATCCAGCAGCTTCAAACGCTGGGGAAACAGCTTGATATGCCTGTGTTTTCATTAGGTGATCAAGTCAGCCCTGTCGACATTGCCAAACAGGCAATCGAAAAAGCGAAAGAAGAACACCACGATTATGTCATTTTAGATACAGCAGGACGCCTTCATATTGATGAAGAATTGATGGATGAACTTCAGAAAGTAAAAGAAGTAGCGAGTCCAGAAGAAATTTTCCTTGTTGTTGACTCTATGACAGGTCAAGATGCTGTCAATGTAGCAAAAAACTTTAATGAACAGCTTGGTTTAACAGGTGTCGTTCTAACGAAACTAGACGGGGATACACGAGGCGGGGCAGCACTTTCCATTCGAGCTGTCACCAATACGCCGATTAAATTCGCCGCACTAGGAGAAAAGCTGGATGCGATTGAACCATTCCACCCGGAGCGGATGGCATCAAGAATTCTTGGCATGGGAGATGTGCTTACACTTATTGAAAAAGCACAGGCAAACGTTGACCAAGATAAAGCGAAAGAGCTTGAACAAAAAATGCGGACCATGAGCTTTACGCTCGATGATTTCCTCGAGCAGCTTGGGCAAGTTCGTAATATGGGTCCACTTGATGAATTGATCCAAATGATGCCGGGAGCCGGTAAAATGAAAGGGCTCAAAAACGTCCAAGTAGACGAAAAGCAGCTCAATCACATCGAAGCGATCATTAAATCAATGACGACCGAGGAAAAAGAACAGCCAGAGGTCATCAATGCAAGCCGAAGAAAACGGATTGCAAAAGGAAGCGGAACATCTGTACAGGAAGTCAATCGCCTTTTAAAGCAATTTGACGAAATGAAAAAGATGATGAAGCAAATGACCAACATGTCCAAAGGGAAGAAAAAAGGCTTTAAATTACCATTTATGTAATTGGTTATACATGATAAAACCGTTGTTAAGAAAAAACACTTTACAAACCCTTTTATCATTGTTAATATACTATCTTGTTGAAATATTTTCGGAGGTGCTAGTAAAATGGCAGTAAAAATTCGTTTAAAACGTATGGGATCAAAAAGATCTCCTTTCTATCGTATTGTTGTAGCAGATTCTCGTTCACCACGTGACGGTCGTTTCATCGAAACAGTTGGAACATACAATCCAGTGTTATCACCAGCTGAGGTGAAAATCAACGAAGAATTAGCGCTTAAATGGCTTCAAAATGGTGCGAAACCATCTGATACAGTTCGCAACCTTTTCTCAAGCCAAGGAATTCTTGAAAAATTTCATAATGCGAAAAACAGCAAATAATGAATGAGCTGTCCTTGGAAGAATTGATTGTGTCCATCGTCGAGCCACTTGTTGATTTCCCTGAAGATATTCACGTATCTTCATTAGAAAAAGATGAGCAAGTGATTTACACACTGTCTGTCAATGCTGAAGATACCGGAAAAGTGATCGGAAAGCAGGGACGTACAGCAAAAGCGATACGAACAGTCATGTTTGCAGCAAGTGCAGAGTCTTCTAAGAAAGTTCAACTTGAGATTGCTGACTAAAAAGGGAGAGGGCTTAGGACCTCCCCTTTTTTTACACGTTTAAATCTATTTTTCGTTATACTGTAGAGGACAAATGCCTTCGGATAGGGGGACAAAAAGGAAGATGCAGATCATTCAACATGTCACCGTCATGCAAGTATTAACTGAAAGCAGTAAGGACAAACTGTTAACGACTTTTTTGGAGAAAAAAGAAAGACTAGAACGTGAATGCAATCAACTATATTTTCAACTGAAAAAACATGAAAAAGAACCACATCAGCAAGAAGCCATCCCTCAATTTCAAAAAGCCATCGATAAACGCCAGGAGAAGATCCGGCAAATTGATTTTCAAGTAGAGCAGCTGCATATTTTGCCGCTTGGAAGTGAAATGAAAGAGACAGAAGTGGATGCGCTGGTTGAAGTGAAAATAGGTGATAAATGGGATGACAAGATGCAAGATAATGTCATCGTCGTGAAAGACGGCACCATTGTGGAAATACGTCAGGGGTGATTGAGAACATGGAACGAGAATGGTTGAATGTTGGAAAGATTGTCAATACACACGGAGTCCGCGGAGAAGTACGCGTCGTGTCAAAGACAGATTTCCCAGAAGAGCGTTACAAAAAAGGAAGCCTCCTCTATATTTTTAAGCAAGGTCAAGGGGAGCCGCTGAAAGTCACTGTCGCATCACATAGGCAGCATAAACAGTTTGATTTGCTCACATTTGAAGAAATTAGCTCCTTAAATGAAGCAGAGCAGTTGAAAGAATCGATTTTAAAAGTAGAAAAAGAACATCTCGGTTCTTTGGGCGAAGGAGAATTTTATTTCCATCAAATCATTGGCTGTGAAGTATACGATGAAGAAGATCAGCTTGTCGGCCAAATCAAAGAGATTTTAACACCAGGGGCAAATGATGTCTGGGTGGTTGGAAGAAAGGGCAAAAAAGATGCCCTGATTCCTTATATCCCATCTGTTGTCAAAAAGATCGATATCTCATCCAAAACCGTACACATTGAAGTGATGGAAGGACTCATTGACGAATGAAAATCGACTTTTTAACGCTTTTTCCTGAAATGTTCGAAGGTGTGCTTCACTCATCGATCTTAAAAAAGGCACAGGAGAAAGAAGCTGTCTCATTCAATGTTGTCAATTTTAGAGAGTACTCGGATCATAAGCATAAAACAGTGGATGACTATCCGTATGGCGGCGGTGCTGGTATGGTACTGAAAGCACAGCCCGTATTCGATGCGGTAGAAGATTTGACGAAGAAAGCAAGCAAGAAGCCCCGAGTCATTCTTGTCTGTCCTCAAGGGGAAAGATATACACAAAAGAAGGCAGAGGAACTTGCAAAAGAAGAACACCTTATGTTCATTTGCGGCCATTATGAAGGCTACGATGAGCGCATCAGGGAGCATCTTGTCACAGATGAAATCTCAATTGGGGATTTCGTTCTCACAGGCGGAGAACTGCCAGCGATGATGATTGCAGACAGTGTGGTCAGGCTTTTGCCTCATGTGCTTGGAAAAGAAGCGTCTCACATTGAAGATTCATTTAGTACAGGTCTGCTAGAGCACCCGCACTATACAAGACCTGCCGATTATAAAGGACTAAAAGTGCCGGATGTGCTCCTCTCTGGAAATCATGCAAAAATTGAAGAGTGGCGGCGCAAAGAATCCTTGAAGAGAACCTATACAAGACGGCCAGATTTGATCGATTCATGCAAAACGTTAACAGATGAAGAAAAAAGATGGCTTTGGCAGCTTCATAATGACTAGATTGTATTGCACACTGCATAGAGGTATGGTATGATACTACTTGTGACTTGGACGGCTTGCCGATTCAAGTTTGAAAACGATGTTCCGCTGCAATGAAGAAAGAGGACATGAGCATCTGTTGGAAGGAGTTGAAAACGATGCAACATTTGATTGAAGAAATCACAAAAGAACAATTACGCACTGATCTTCCTGCGTTCCGTCCTGGTGACACTTTACGTGTACACGTTAAAGTTGTCGAGGGTACTCGTGAGCGTATCCAGATCTTTGAAGGTGTTGTAATTAAGCGTCGTGGTGGTGGAATCAGCGAAACTTTCACAGTTCGTAAGATTTCTTACGGTGTAGGCGTTGAGCGTACATTCCCTGTACACACACCAAAAATCGCTAAGATCGAAGTTGTACGTCACGGTAAGGTACGTCGTGCGAAACTTTACTACCTACGTGAACTTCGCGGTAAAGCGGCTCGTATCAAAGAAATCAGACGATAATGATATCAAAGGAAAGAGCTTGTTACCTGTAACAGGCTCTTTTTTTGTACAATGTATAGAGATAATAATCGATAGAAGAGAAGGTGCACATATGACGATTCAATGGTTTCCAGGCCATATGGCAAAAGCAAGACGTGAAGTCACAGAAAAATTAAAGCTCATCGACATCGTATTTGAATTAACCGATGCTAGAATTCCGATGTCCTCTAGAAACCCAATGATCGAAGAAATCCTTCAGAACAAACCCAAAATCATGCTATTAAACAAAGCAGATAAAGCCGATCCTCGTATGACAAAGGAGTGGCAGGCGCACTTTGAGCAGCAAGGCGTTCGGTCACTTGCCATTAACTCTGTCGATGGACAAGGGTTAAATCAGATCATCACAACTTCAAAAGAAATCTTAAAAGAAAAATTCGACCGCATGAAAGCAAAAGGTGTCAAACCGCGTGCAATCCGGGCGCTGATTATCGGGATTCCCAACGTCGGGAAATCGACCTTAATCAATCGTTTAGCGAAAAAGAACATTGCCAAAACAGGAGACCGGCCTGGTATTACCACCTCACAGCAATGGGTGAAGGTAGGGAAAGAACTTGAACTGCTTGATACACCTGGAATCCTCTGGCCTAAGTTTGAAGATGAGCAAGTAGGACTCAGGCTAGCGGTGACTGGAGCGATCAAAGATTCTATCATCAACTTACAGGATGTCGCTGTGTATGGACTTCGCTTTCTAGAAGAGAACTATCCAGAGCGATTAAAAAAACGCTATGACCTGGCGGAGATCCCTGAAGATACGGTTGAGCTGTTTGATGCAATAGGTACAAAGCGCGGCTGTCTCATGAGCGGTGGATTTATTAATTACGACAAAACCACCGAAATCATTATTCGGGATATTCGAACAGAAAAATTTGGTCCCCTCACTTTTGAGAAGCCTGAAAGCTAAAAGACACGCAGCTCATGCGGGTCTTTATTTTTTGCGGAAAACTGCCGATATAAAGAAGGAGGCTGACGAAAAGCTGATGTACACGGTGAAACAAATAAAAGAACTGATAGAAAAGCATTCGCAAGACGAGTCATACATTCGTGAGCTTGTAAAAGATGATACGAGAAAAAGTGTCCAAAAACTGATAGAGAAGTGGCACAAAGAGAGAGAAAAGCAGCAGCAACTTCGTGCAGCATGGAATGAAATGCTGCAATTTGAAAACAAAGCTAAGGCGCAGGGATACACATGTATTGCTGGAATAGATGAAGCAGGAAGAGGACCGCTGGCAGGCCCTGTAGTCGCAGCAGCTGTCATATTAAAGGAAGATACAGTCCTGCTCGGTTTAAACGACTCAAAGCAATTATCTGAGAAAAAAAGATTGGCGTATTATGACCTGATCCAAAAAGAAGCACTTGATATCGGAATCGGCATTGTTGATGCGGCTACGATTGATGAAATCAATATTTACGAGGCATCAAGACTGGCGATGGTGAGAGCTGTGGAGCAGTTAACTCATACACCTGATTATCTACTCATAGATGCCATGACGCTCCCGCTTCCTATTCACCAGGAGAATATCATCAAAGGAGATGCAAAAAGTGCGTCCATCGCAGCTGGTGCATGTATTGCAAAAGTGACAAGGGATCAGATGATGGAAGAATACGGGCGTAAGTACCCTGAGTATCGATTTGAAAAACATAAAGGGTACGGAACAAAAGAGCATCTGGCTGCCATTCAAACGCATGGAGCTGTCCCAATCCATCGATTATCGTTTGCGCCAGTGAAATCCGTTATATCATAAATTTTTGACCAAGGAGGCTGCCTGTGATGACAAGAGTTGAGGACATACATACAGCACTGAATAGCCGGTTAAGTGCGGCAGAATCTGTTCCATTAAACACCGAAGGAAAGGAAAATGTGCATCGGCTGATTCTCGGTAAAGTACTGAAAATGCTTGGAGATGATACAGCCCTTGTTCAAATAGGCTCAACAAAAATAAAAGCACAGCTAGCGGCTCAGCTCAAAGCAGACGCATTTTATTGGTTCCAATTTGAACAAGAGGGTGGAGGCAGCCTCAATAAACTAAGGCCAGTACAGCAATTTGATCAAGACCCTAAGACATTAAAGGATGCAGCTGCCAAACTATTAGAAGGTCTCTCACTTAAAAACGGACTTGAAAACATCCTAACAGCCACAGCTTTTTTAAAAGAAAAATCCGTTATCAACGAAGCAGAGTTAAAAACGGCAGTGAAGTGGATCGAACAGCTTCAAGGAGCTGATGTGAAAAAAGGTCTTCAGGCACTCCTATTTGCTTTAAAGAAAGACTTGCCGATCCAGGAAGGAGTGCTTCAATCAATTTTAGCCGTGAAATCATCCTCTGCTCTTCATCAGGATATGACAGCGTTGCTAGAACGATTAACACAGCTCCCGAAGCACTCAGACGCCACACAGGCCCTTACACAAGCCATTCGATCAGTCATAGATGCTGAGACGACCGTCCATGCAGAAAAGCTCTTATCGGTCCTTCTAGCAGCGAGAGAAGGGGCGGCGAAGCAAGGAGGCAGTCTATCTGTAACGCCTCAGCCCAATCTGTCTCAGCCAAAAGAAAATAGCCAAGCTCCAATCGCTCAAGAGCGTCAGACGACCCAAGTTCTTCAATCTAACGTGCAGCAGTCAACAAGTCCAAAAGAGCTGCAAATCCCGCTTCAGCAAATTGAGCGGATAATGGCAAGTTTGACGAAGCAAGGTGCAGATGGGCAGCAAGAGCCTAGCTTAAAACAGCTCACGTCATTGCTGCAAGGGCTTCAGCAGGCAGGATCTCAGCCTGACGCAAAAGCATCCGTGCTTCAAAAAGAATTTCCGTTCCTGTCAAAAACAGAGGCGAAAGCATTGGCTCTGGTGGTGCAGCAGACGGAACCCGCATTAAGCAATAAAACCGATGTGCTCGATTTACTCATGACGATGAAAAAGGCAATAGGTGTACGAGATGAAATCGGTATGCTGAAACTACTCGAAAAAGGCAGCCAGGATGTAAAAAGTCAGGAGCTTCACCAATTAAAGCTCGTCTTAAATGATGTGAGGCAGGCTGATTTACCAGAGCCCGTAAAAAAAGAAGTCGATCAATTGTTTCATAGATTGAACGGGCAGTTATTTGTGCAGCAGGAGAACCAAACCATCAGCCAAATGATGGTCTCTTATCCGCTCTTTTCAAAACATAGTGTTCAAGATTTAACCTTTATTCTAAAAGGACATAAGAAAAAAGATGGCTCTATTGATATTTCTCAGTGCCGTCTCATGTTTTACTTAAACATGGAAAACCTCGAAGAGACATTAATCGACTGTACGATTCAGCAAAAGGTCATGGCAATTACAGTTGAAACCGGTCATGAACTTCAAGGAACCATTAATCCGATGATTCCAGCTGTTCGGGAGAATTTAAATGCCCTAGGATACAGTTTAACGGGAATTACAGCAAAGAAGAGACAAGAGCCAGTAGATCCGTCTCACTTTCTAGATGAACACTTTCATAAAATCAGCGAGAAAGGGCTGGACTTACGAGTATGAAGGATTCAAAACCGCTTAGAAGGGCGGTCGCTCTACATTATGATGAAGAAAAACAAAAGGCGCCAAAAGTCGTCGCAACAGGGAGCGGCTATGTGGCAGACCATATCATTGAAGAAGCAAAAAAGTCGGGAGTTCCTATCCAAGAAGACCGTAATTTAGTCGAACTTATGCGCCACTTAACGCTGGATGAGGAGATCCCTGAAGCGTTATACGATACTGTAGCAGAAATATTTTCGTTTATCTATAGATTAGATCAAAAAATGAAAAAATAAGGAAAAATAAGTGATTTGGCTGAAAAATTTATATTTTTAATAAAATAAAAGTTTGAATGTTTAGAAGGATTTTACGATTTTACATAGAACCCTAGACATTCTCTTTTTTATTCTTTAAAATGAAAGCGCAGTCTATTTTATAATTTTTGTTTCTACATATGTTGGGAGGATGGGAAATGAATATCCATGAGTACCAAGGAAAAGAAATCCTAAGAAAATATGGGGTTTCAGTTCCAAATGGTAAAGTAGCATTTACACCTGATGAAGCAGTGAAAGCATCAGAAGAGCTAGAAAGCTCTGTATATGTCGTAAAAGCACAGATTCATGCAGGCGGCCGTGGTAAAGCAGGCGGGGTAAAAATTGCAAAAACAAAAGATGAAGTGAAAGGGTTTGCAGAGGAATTGCTCGGTAAAACACTTGTCACACATCAAACTGGGCCTGAAGGGCGCGAAATAAAACGCTTACTTATTGAAGAAGGCTGCGATATTCAAAAGGAGTACTACGTTGGACTTGTTTTGGACAGAGCGACATCAAGAATTGTATTGATGGCTTCTGAAGAAGGCGGTACTGAAATTGAAGAAGTAGCAGAAAAAACGCCAGAGAAAATCGTCAAAGTGGTCATCGACCCAGCGATTGGCTTGCAAGGCTATCAGGCAAGAGAAGTAGCGTTTAAAATTAATATTCCAACAAAATTAGTTGGCCAAGCTGTTAAGTTTATGACAAGTCTTTACAATGCGTTTATTGAAAAAGATTGTTCAATTGCTGAGATTAATCCACTTGTTGTAACAGGCGATGGAAAAGTCATGGCACTTGATGCGAAATTAAACTTTGATAGCAATGCTTTATATAGACAAAAAGATATATTAGAATACCGTGACCTTGATGAAGAGGATCCAAAAGAAATTGAAGCATCTAAATATGATCTAAGCTACATTTCTCTAGATGGAAATATTGGCTGTATGGTCAATGGTGCAGGTCTTGCGATGTCTACAATGGATATCATCAAGCATTACGGCGGGGACCCTGCAAACTTCCTGGATGTTGGGGGCGGTGCAACAGCTGAAAAAGTAACGGAAGCATTTAAAATCATCTTATCTGATCAAAATGTAAAAGGGATTTTCGTGAACATTTTTGGCGGTATCATGAAATGTGATGTCATTGCAGAAGGTGTCGTTGAAGCGACGAAACAAGTCGGCTTAACATTACCACTCGTTGTACGTCTTGAAGGAACAAACGTTGAATTAGGGAAGAAAATCCTGAGTGATTCAGGCTTAAATATCACTTCTGCTGAGTCTATGGCTGACGGGGCAGAAAAGATTGTATCTTTAGTCAAGTAGAGCAGAAAGGCAGGGAACCTAAATGAGTGTATTTATTAATAAAAATACGAGAGTAATTGTTCAGGGGATTACCGGTTCAACCGCATTGTTCCATACAAAACAAATGATTGAGTACGGAACAAATATTGTTGGCGGTGTCACACCTGGAAAAGGTGGAACTGAAGTAGAAGGAGTTCCTGTATTTAATACTGTATCTGAAGCTGTTCAAACAACTGGAGCAAATGCTTCTGTTATCTATGTACCAGCACCATTTGCAGCAGATGCCATTTTAGAGGCTGTTGATGCAGAAGTCGATCTAGTCATTTGTATCACAGAACATATTCCAGTGCTTGACATGGTCAAAGTGAAACGGTATATGGAAGGGAAAAAGACAAGACTTGTTGGCCCTAACTGCCCAGGTGTCATTACACCTGAAGAATGTAAGATTGGGATCATGCCTGGCTACATTCATAAAAAAGGTCATGTGGGTGTTGTTTCTCGTTCTGGAACGCTTACATATGAAGCGGTACATCAGCTTTCAGAAGCTGGCGTTGGTCAATCGACAGCTGTAGGAATCGGCGGAGACCCTGTCAATGGGACGAACTTTATTGATGTATTAAAAGCATTCAATGAAGACCCTGATACACATGCTGTGATTATGATCGGTGAAATCGGCGGTACGGCTGAAGAAGAAGCAGCTGAATGGGTAAAAGCAAATATGACAAAGCCAGTCGTTGGCTTTATTGGCGGTAAAACGGCGCCTCCAGGAAAACGCATGGGACATGCTGGTGCCATTATTTCTGGTGGTAAAGGAACAGCTGATGAAAAAGTAAAAACAATGCGTGAATGTGGAATTGAAGTGGCAGAGACACCATCTGTCATGGGAGAAACATTGATTAAAGTGTTAAAAGAGAAGAATCTCTTCGAAGCTTGTAAAACGCATTAATGACACAAGAAGACTTGTTCTTTGACAAGTCTTCTTCTTTCTATCTTAAACTGGAGGAATGGTATGTACAACGTGTCCGAAAGAATGATTTTTCACCGCTTAAAAGGCCTCATCTCACCCTCTTTGTTAACAAAATGGTGGAAAGTCGATCCTGAGCTATATATAAATGAAGAAACACAACATTTCAAACAGGATCGATCATTACAAACGATCGACTTTACCCGCTTAAAACAAGCCGAAGAAAATGAATTCCCCATTTTTCAACACATCGTTCAAGCCTATTTAAAGCAAAACATTCACATGATACCCATCACATCACCCTTATATCCCAGCACACTAAAACATATTTATGATCCTCCCCCTGTGTTATTCCTAAAAGGAAACATATCATATTTAAATGAAGAAAAAAGTTTAGGTGTAGTAGGCACACGAGTTCCATCGTCTTATGGAGAATCATGTGTGAAGAAAATTGTTGGTGAGCTTGTAAAGGAAGATTGGACGATTGTCAGTGGCTTAGCAAAAGGAATCGATGGACTTGCACATAAAGAATGCATTAGGAATAAAGGGAAAACAATCGGTATTATAGCAGGCGGATTTCAGCACTTATACCCAAAGGAACATGTGCAAATGGCTCAATACATGGGAGAGCATCATTTGCTTTTATCCGAGCATCCGCCTTATGTGAAACCAGAAAAGTGGCATTTCCCAATGAGGAATCGTTTAATTAGTGCGCTGACAAGTGGAACCATCGTGATTCAGTGCAAAGAAAAGAGCGGTTCGCTCATTACAGCGTATCAAGCACTTGAGCAAGGTAAAGAGGTATTTGCGGTTGCAGGATCTATCTTTGATCCTAATTCCACAGGACCAGCCAGACTTATACAGCAGGGAGCAAAGCTTGTTCATTCAACGAAGGATATTTTAGAGGAATTCTCCTTCCGCAGCGTTCAATATACTGAACTCTCATAAAAATATCGTTTGACAAAAGACATAGGAATATTTAATAATAGTGAGGATTTAAGTTTACACTTTGTTTTTCGTGTTTATAATGATGTTCATCATAAAGAATTTTTAACGATTGCCTGTTAGATAGGTGCAATTAACATAAATATGAATTGTGAAATGTATAAAGAGAGAACACCTCTTAAGGGGGATTTTGAGTATGGCTGATTATTTAGTCATCGTTGAGTCGCCAGCCAAGGCGAAAACGATTGAGCGTTATTTAGGTAAAAAGTATAAAGTAAAGGCTTCAATGGGGCACATAAGGGATTTACCGAAAAGTCAGCTTGGTGTTGACACTGAGCATGACTTCGAACCGAGATATATTACGATTCGCGGGAAAGGCCCCGTTTTAAAAGAACTAAAAACAGCTGCGAAAAAAGCAAAGAAAGTCTATCTCGCAGCTGACCCCGATAGAGAGGGAGAAGCGATTGCTTGGCATTTAGCGCATAGCCTTGACCTTGACCTCTCTTCTGACTGCCGCGTTGTCTTTAATGAGATTACAAAAGATGCCATTAAAGATTCCTTTAAGCATCCACGTATGATCAATATGGATTTAGTTGATGCACAGCAGGCAAGACGGATCTTAGATCGTCTCGTCGGGTATAAAATCAGTCCGATTTTATGGAAGAAAGTGAAAAAAGGCTTAAGTGCCGGTCGTGTTCAATCAGTTGCACTCCGCCTGATTATTGATCGCGAGAATGAAATTAATGAATTTAAACCAGAAGAATACTGGACAATTGACGGTACATTCCTAAAAGGAAAAGAAAGCTTCGAAGCGAGCTTCTTTGGCGTCAATGGCAAAAAGCATCCACTGAAAACAAAAGAAGATGTAAAAGAAATCCTTTCGAAACTAAAAGGGAGCAAATTCTCTGTAGAGAAAGTGACGAAAAAAGAGCGTAAACGCAACCCAGCTGTTCCGTTTACAACATCTACTTTACAGCAGGAGGCTGCAAGAAAATTAAACTTCCGTGCGAAAAAGACGATGATGATTGCACAGCAATTATATGAAGGAATTGATCTTGGTAAAGAAGGTACAGTCGGACTCATTACATATATGAGAACGGACTCAACACGTATTTCCAATACGGCGATTGAAGAAGTATCTGCTTTCATTGATCAGACGTACGGTAAGAATTTCTTAAATACAACAAAACGAACCGCTAAAAAGAATGAAAATGCACAAGATGCTCACGAAGCCATCAGGCCGACTTCTACGCTAAGAAAACCAGCAGATGTCAAACATGTCTTAAGCCGAGATCAGTTTCGTCTGTATAAATTGATTTGGGAACGATTCGTGGCAAGCCAAATGGCGCCGGCTGTTCTTGATACAATGAGTGTAGACCTTGACAATAACGGGCTTACATTCCGTGCTAACGGGAGCAAAGTGAAATTCCCTGGATTCATGAAGGTATATGTAGAAGGGAAGGACGATCAGCTAGAAGAAAAGGACAAAATGCTGCCTGATCTTAAAGAAGGTGATACGGTTCTTTCAAAAGATATCGAACCTGAACAGCACTTCACGCAGCCGCCTCCGCGCTACACTGAGGCAAGACTTGTCAAAACACTTGAAGAACTGGGTATAGGCCGTCCGTCTACGTACGCACCAACATTAGATACGATTCAAAAGCGCGGCTATGTCGCACTTGATAATAAACGGTTTATCCCAACAGAGCTTGGGGAAATTGTTCTTAACTTAATCATTGAATTCTTCCCTGAAATCATTAACGTGGAATTCACAGCGAAAATGGAAAAAGAACTTGATAGCGTTGAAGAAGGTACGATCGAATGGGTTCGCATTATCGACAGCTTCTATCAAGACTTTGCAAAACGGGTAGAAAAAGCAGAAGCAGAGATGCAAGAAGTTGAGATTGAGCCTGAATACGCTGGAGTCGACTGTGAAGAGTGCGGACATCCGATGGTGTACAAAATGGGTCGATACGGTAAGTTCATGGCTTGCTCTAACTTTCCTGACTGCCGTAACACAAAACCAATTGTCAAAGATATTGGTGTGAAATGCCCGACTTGTCATGAAGGAAACATTGTTGAACGAAAATCTAAGAAGCGCCGCATTTTTTATGGCTGTGATCGTTTTCCAGAGTGTGAATTCGTCTCTTGGGACAAACCAATTGAAAGAAAGTGTCCAAAATGCGAAAATATGCTTGTAGAGAAAAAGCTGAAAAAAGGCATTCAAGTTCAATGTGTGAACTGTGATTATAAAGAGGAACAACAAAAATAGCGGTGAACAGCCTTGTTCACCTGCTTTTTTATGTCATCAAACAGAACTTACGAAATAGGAGAGTTGTACAATGAGTCAATTTGTAAATGTGATCGGAGCAGGTTTAGCCGGAAGTGAAGCGGCATGGCAAATTGCCAAACGTGGAATTAAAGTCAACTTGTATGAAATGAGACCTGTCAAACAAACGCCAGCTCACCACACAGATAAATTTGCAGAGCTTGTATGCAGTAATTCACTGCGTGCCAACGCTTTGACGAATGCGGTCGGTGTATTAAAGGAAGAAATGCGTCATTTAGATTCAGCGATTATCGCAGCAGCAGACGAAAGCTCAGTCCCTGCTGGCGGAGCGCTTGCAGTAGATCGTCATGAATTTGCAGCAAACGTTACCGATCGTGTGAAAAATCACCCGAATGTGACGGTTTTTCAAGAAGAAGTGCAAAGCATTCCTGAAGGTCCGACAATTATTGCAACGGGCCCGCTTACATCTGAAGCACTTTCAAAAGAATTAAAATCGTTAACGGGTGAAGAGTATTTGTACTTCTACGATGCAGCGGCACCTATTCTAGAGAAAGATAGCATTGATATGGATAAGGTGTACTTGAAATCACGCTATGACAAAGGAGAAGCCGCTTATTTAAACTGTCCAATGACAGAAGAGGAATTCGATCGTTTTTATGAGGCGCTCATTTCTGCTGAAACTGTGCCATTAAAAGAGTTCGAAAAAGAAATCTTCTTTGAAGGCTGTATGCCAATTGAAGTCATGGCGAAAAGAGGAAAGAAAACGATGCTGTTTGGTCCGATGAAGCCAGTAGGACTTGAAGATCCGAAAACAGGAAAAAGACCTTACGCTGTTGTTCAATTAAGACAAGATGATGCAGCAGGTACTTTATATAACATCGTCGGCTTCCAGACACATCTGAAGTGGGGCGACCAAAAGGAAGTATTCCGCTTGATTCCAGGTCTTGAAGAAGCAGAAATCGTTCGATACGGCGTAATGCACCGCAATACATTTATTAACTCACCAAGTCTTTTAAAACCAACGTATCAGTTTAAAAATAGAGAGGATCTATTCTTTGCCGGACAAATGACAGGCGTTGAAGGCTATGTCGAGTCCGCAGCTTCCGGACTAGTGGCTGGAATTAACGCCGCTCGTTTTGTCAAAGGAGAAGAGCTTGTGACACTTCCGGAGGAAACGGCGATCGGCAGCATGGCTTATTACATCACATCGACAAACAAGAAAAGCTTCCAGCCGATGAATGCGAACTTTGGCTTGCTGAAAGATCTTGGTGTTCGGATTAAAAACAAACAAGAGCGTTATGCAGAGTACGCTAAGCGCGCAATCGAAACTATTCAAACTATTTCGAAATCTCTGTAGTAAAACATTGCACGGAAAGCAAGATATGTGATACCATTTAAAAGCCTTAAAGAGGTGTAAAAATGACGAATAAACAGCGTCTTGTCCACTTATTCATTGAATATCTGCAAATTGAAAAAAACTATTCTGCTTTAACAATCTCAGGATATACAGAAGCGATTGAAGAGTTTGTCAGATTTATGAACATTCAAGGAATAGACGGTTTTGAAGAGGTATCCTATCAAGATACGAGAATTTATTTAACAGAAGCTTATGAAAAAGGCCTGACAAGAAGAACGATTAGTAAGAAAGTCTCTGCGCTTCGCAGCTTTTATAAATTTCTATTAAGAGAACAGCTTGTGAAAGAAAATCCTTTTTTACTCGTTAGCTTACCAAAGCAGGATAAGCGAATTCCTTCATTTTTGTATGAAGAGGAACTTAAAGAGCTTTTTACAGTTTCTGATGTCAGCACACCGCTTGGGCAAAGAAACCAAGCGATTTTAGAACTTCTTTATGCAACAGGTATGAGGGTCAGTGAGTTATGTTCATTAAAAGAATCTGATCTTGATTTATCGTTGGATACAGTGCTTGTTCATGGGAAAGGCAGCAAGCAGCGGTATGTTCCTTTCGGTTCATATGCTCATGAAGCGCTCATCACTTATTTAGAGGATGGAAGGCAGAAGCTGAAAGCTAAGGGGAATGATCGTGCTGATGCATATGTGTTTTTGAATCAGCGCGGGGCGCCTCTTACAGACAGAGGCGTTCGATTCATTCTCACTGAATTAATGAAAAAGGCGTCAGGCACACTACATATCCATCCTCACATGTTAAGGCACACCTTTGCCACACACCTCTTAAATGAGGGGGCAGATTTGAGAAGTGTTCAAGAACTTCTCGGTCATTCGAATTTATCATCAACTCAGGTGTACACGCATGTATCAAAAGATTCTTTAAGGAAAACATACATGTCTCATCACCCAAGGGCTTTTAAACGATCCTAAAAGGAGGTTTTTTCATGTCATCATTTCATGCAACAACCATCTTTGCCGTTCAACATAAAGGAAAAAGTGCGATGGCTGGAGACGGTCAAGTCACTTTCGGGCAGGCTGTCGTGATGAAACACACGGCAAAAAAAGTGCGCCGTCTTTTCGGAGGCAAGGTGCTTGCAGGTTTTGCAGGTTCAGTAGCAGATGCATTTACACTCTTTGAAAAGTTTGAAACGAAGCTTGAAGAATATGGTGGTAACTTAAAGCGGGCAGCCGTAGAACTAGCGAAAGAATGGAGAAGTGACAAGATGCTCAGACAGCTTGAGGCCATGCTGATCGTTATGAACAAAGACAGCATCCTGCTTGTCTCAGGGACAGGAGAGGTCATCGAACCAGATGACGGTATTTTGGCCATCGGCTCAGGCGGCAATTATGCGCTTAGCGCCGGGAGAGCACTCAAAACACATGCAGGTGATCACCTCACAGCGAGAGATATTGCAAAGGCTGCTCTTGAAACCGCCGGAGAAATATGTGTCTACACGAACGATCAAATCACTTTAGAAGAGCTTGAATAGAAAGGACATGAGACGTATGGAGAAAAAGCCGTTCACCCCAAGAGAGATAGTTGAAAAGCTTGATCAATATATTATTGGTCAGCTTGATGCGAAAAAAGCAGTGGCGGTGGCTTTAAGAAACCGTTACAGAAGAAGCCTTTTACATGATAAGCTAAAGGATGAAGTCGTTCCGAAAAATATTTTAATGATCGGCCCAACAGGTGTGGGGAAAACAGAGATTGCCCGCAGAATTGCAAAAATTTCTGGTGCGCCTTTTATTAAAGTGGAAGCGACGAAGTTTACTGAAGTTGGTTATGTCGGCCGTGATGTAGAATCGATGGTCAGAGATCTAGTTGAGACAGCGATCAGAATTGTCAAAGAAGAAAAGATGAAAGACGTTCAAGAAGAAGCAGAAAAACAAGCAAATAAACGTCTTGTTCATTTACTTGTTCCTGGCAAGAAAAAAAGCCAGTCTGTGAAAAATCCTTTTGAGATGCTGTTTGGCGGTTCTGATGAAGATGACCGTGATCGAGATCAATCAAGTGAAGAAGTTGAACTTGAATCGACAAGAAAGCGAATCACTCATCAGCTGGCGATGGGAGAACTTGAAGATCATTACGTCACGATCGAAGTTGAAGAGCAGCAGCCATCCATGTTTGATATGCTTCAGGGCTCGGGTATGGAGCAAATGGGCATGAACATGCAGGATGCGCTCGGCAATCTCATGCCTAAAAAGAAAAAACGCAGAAAGCTGACCGTCAGAGAAGCAAGAAAGGCGTTAACTGCTGAGGAAGCTTCAAAACTGATTGACATGGATGAAGTCAGTCAGGAAGCCGTTTATAAAGCAGAACAGCAAGGGATTATTTTTATCGACGAAATCGACAAAATCGCCAAAAGCGGTGGTGCATCATCTGCAGATGTTTCTCGTGAAGGTGTTCAGCGTGATATTTTACCGATTGTAGAAGGTTCAACTGTGATGACGAAATATGGGGCAGTGAAAACAGACCATGTGCTTTTTGTAGCAGCAGGTGCATTTCATATGGCGAAACCATCAGATTTGATTCCAGAGCTTCAAGGGCGCTTCCCAATCCGTGTAGAATTAGATAAATTAAGTATCGAAGACTTTGTGAAAATCTTAACGGAACCAGATAACGCATTATTAAAGCAATATAAAGCTTTACTTGAAACAGAAGGTATATCTCTTGAATTTTCTGACGATGCTATTCATAAGATTGCCGAAGTGGCTTATCATGTCAATCAGGAGACAGATAACATCGGTGCAAGAAGGCTTCATACCATACTTGAAAAGCTGCTTGAAGAGCTTTCATTTGAGGCGCCTGATATTACACTGGAGACAGTGACCATTACCCCTCAGTATGTAGAAGAGAAGCTAGGAAAGATTGCAAATAACAAAGACTTAAGTCAATTTATACTTTAACAAATGAATAAAGTAATCTAGGAGGATCATTAATATGGCGTTACTACAAAAAACAAGGATTATTAACTCAATGCTGCAAGATGCAGCGGGGAAACCAGTTAATTTTAAGGAAATGGCAGAAACGTTGAGAGATGTCATTGATTCAAACATTTTCGTGTTAAGCAGAAGAGGGAAGCTTCTAGGCTACTCGATCAACCAGCAGATTGAAAATCCGCGTATGAAGAAAATGCTTGAAGACCGTCAGTTCCCTGAAGAATATACAAAGAGTCTATTCAACATCCCTGAAACATCTTCAAACCTTGACATTAACAGTGAGTATACAGCTTTCCCGATTGAGAACCGTGATTTATTCGAATCAGGTTTGACAACCATTGTTCCAATTATCGGAGGAGGAGATCGTTTAGGCACGTTAATCCTGTCTCGTTTGCAAGATACATTCAAAGATGATGATTTAATTCTTGCTGAATACGGTGCAACAGTTGTTGGAATGGAGATCCTTCGTGAGAAAGCAGAGGAAATCGAAGAAGAAGCAAGAAGTAAAGCCGTTGTCCAAATGGCGATTAGTTCTCTTTCATATAGTGAGCTTGAAGCTATTGAGCACATCTTTGAAGAACTTGATGGCAACGAAGGGCTTCTTGTGGCAAGTAAAATTGCTGACCGTGTAGGAATCACTCGTTCAGTGATTGTGAACGCCTTACGTAAGTTAGAAAGTGCAGGTGTCATCGAATCTCGTTCTCTTGGAATGAAGGGAACGTACATCAAAGTGTTAAACAACAAATTCTTAATCGAACTTGAAAATTTAAAATCTCATTAATCAAAACCCCTTTTCGGCCAAAATACAAGCTGAAAAGGGGTTTTTTGTATAAAAAAAGAGGATTTGTCCGAAAAATGACACTCTTTTTTCCAAGAAAACCCTTACAATCCTTAGTTCTTTGAATCTAGGTCTTTGTGCCTATTCGTAAAATAGATATATATTACGAGTTTTTTTTACATATACATCATAGACTTTAATCCTATTATTTCTTACAATGAACATATGGTTTTACAAATCTCGACATGATTAAATGGAATGAAATACATATGATTGGAGGTATATGGTTTTGGATATATTTTCTGGAACGATAAGCAACCTTGAGAATGCCTTGGGCAGAGCGAATGTTAAGCAAAAAGTCATAAGCAATAATATCGCAAATATAGACACACCGAACTACAAGTCGAAAAACGTCGCTTTTCATGATATGCTAAACGATGCGTCGATCACGTTAGATGCTAAAAAAACATACCAAGGACACATTGATTTTTCTAAAACAGGGTCTAATTATTCAGTTGTTTCGAGCAACCGTACTTCATATCAAGAAAACGGAAATAATGTCGATATTGATCAAGAGATGAGTGAACTCGCTAAAAACCAAATTCAGTATAATGCGTTGGTTGAAAGAATGAGTGGAAAATTCAATTCTCTTAAAACAGTTTTGACAGGAGGTAAGTGATGTCAATTTTTTCAGGCGTTAACGCTTCGGCCTCAGCATTAACAGCTCAGAGGCTCAGAATGGACGTTGTATCCTCTAACCTTGCAAATATGGATACAACAAGAGCGAAACAGGTTGATGGCAACTGGGAGCCTTATAGACGTAAGCTCGTCACATTACAGCCGTCAGGTGAATCGTTTTCATCTATATTGAACTCAAGCATGAATTCGAGCGGCAAATTAGGAAACGGCGTGAAAGCAACGAAGATTACAGAAGACGAAACTCCATTCAACCTTCAATATGATCCTACAAATCCCGATGCCGATGAAAATGGGTATGTTCAAACACCTAATGTTGATCCATTAAAGGAAATGGTTGACCTCATCAGCAGCTCAAGGTCATATGAAGCAAACGTGACCGCACTAAATGCGAATAAAAGTATGTTGATGAAAGCTTTAGAAATAGGAAAGTAAGGTGAAAAGAATTGGTTAACGCAATATCTCCTTTCCAGCTTCAAACCGCTCAGCAAGCAAGTGAATTGACAAATGCATCGTCCGTTCAGGCGGCTGCACCTAAAAGTCAAACGAATTTCTCTGATGTGCTGAAAAATTCCATTGAGGCATTAAATCAATCACAGCTGAAATCAGACCAGTATACAAATGCTCTTGCACAAGGAAAAGATGTCAATCTCGATGAAGTCATGATTGCCTCGCAAAAAGCGAGTGTGACACTCACAGCTGCAACGGAGTTTCGAAATAAAGCAGTCGAAGCGTACCAAGAGATTATGAGAATGCAGATGTAGGAGGTGCTGACGGACAAAAAAAGACTGAATGGAATGACCGGGGGTTAAGATGAATCGTACTTTAATGCAATTAAGAACAAAAACAGTTGAGTTTTGGCGAAATCGATCAAAATTACAAAAAATACTCATGATTGGCGGCGTTGCTGCCCTAGCAATCATTATTACGGTTGTTAGCATCTTTGCTTCTTCTGAAAAAATGGTTCCATTGTTTAAAGATTTGTCTGAGGCAGAAGCTGGACAAATCAAACAGGAACTGGATGGCAAAAACGTTAAATCGGAACTTGCGAATAATGGAACAACGATTCTCGTTCCAGAAAAGCAGGCTGACACTTTAAAAGTAACACTCGCATCTGAGGGTCTCCCTAAGACAGGGAATATTGATTATTCCTTCTTTGCGAACAATTCCGGCTTCGGTTTAACAGATAATGAATTTGATGTTCTGAAAGTAGACGCAACTCAGACAGAACTATCCAATCTGATCAACACGATTGATGGGATTAAAGATTCAAAAGTTATGATTAACCTGCCAAAAGATTCCGTTTTTGTTGGAGAAGAGCAAAGTAATGCATCAGCATCCATTGTGCTGCAAGTTGAGCCTGGCTACACGCTCGCGCCGCAGCAAGTAAAAGGCCTTTATCATCTTATTTCAAAAAGTGTGCCGAATTTAAAGACAGAAAACATTGTCATTATGGACCAAGATTCCAACTACTACGACTTAAACAGCAGTTCCGATTCTTATGCAAGTGGAATGGATGCACAGCAGCAGAAAAAAGAAGAGATTGAAAAGAACCTTCAAAGAAAAATTCAACAGCTGCTCGGAACAATGATGGGTCAAGAAAAAGTGGCTGTATCGGTCACAACAGACATTGATTTTACTGAAGAGAAAAGAAAAGAAGATCTTGTAGAACCAGTTGATAAAGAAAACATGCAAGGCATTGCTGTCAGTGCTGAAAAGATTGCTGAAACTTATTCAGGAAATGGTGCAGCAGCTGGAGGCACCGCTGGAACAGGCGACGATGATGTCACAAATTATCAAGGCGCCGATGGAGCGAACGGTAGCGGAGATTACGAAAAGAGCGAAGATCGTATCAACTATGAAGTCAACCGCATTCATAAAGATATCAAAGAGAGCCCTTATAAAATTAGAGATGTTGGCATTCAAGCATTGGTCGAACCACCAACTGCAAACGATGTGAACTCTTTAACACCTGAAAGGCAAGATGATATCAAAAAGATTCTTTCAACGATCATTAGCACTTCAATTGATAAAGAATACACAAATGGTCAAGCGCTCACTCAAGCGGACTTAGATAACAAAATTGTTTTATCTGTATCAAAATTAGACGGTAAACAGCAAACTGCAGCAGAAAACCCATCAAACAATATTCCAATCTGGGTTTATATTGTAGGCGGTGTGCTACTACTTGCAATTATCGCTCTCATTATTCTTCTTGTGCGTAAACGCAGAAAAGAAGAGGAAGAAGAGTTTGAGTTTGATGAACGTACACCAATCCATGTTCCTGATATCGACACTGAACCAGAAACAGAAGAAATGGTGAGAAAAAATCAGCTTGAAAAAATGGCAAAAGAAAAACCAGAAGACTTTGCTAAATTGCTACGCAGCTGGCTGTCCGAGGATTAGGAGGAATACACATGTCGAGAAAAGATCCAAATCGACTAACAGGCAGACAAAAAGCAGCAATCCTAATGATTTCCTTAGGGCTAGACGTGTCAGCATCTGTATACAAACATCTGTCTGAAGACGAAATAGAAAAATTAACATTAGAAATTTCCAATGTACGAAGTGTAGATACTGCTAAGAAAGATGAAATCATCGAAGAGTTTCACAGCATCGCCATCGCACAGGACTACATATCACAAGGCGGTCTTATGTACGCAAGACAAGTGCTTGAAAAAGCGCTTGGTGAGGACAAAGCGGACAGCATCTTAAACCGATTAACATCCTCGCTTCAAGTGAAACCGTTTGATTTTGCTCGAAAGGCTGACCCAGAACAAATCTTAAACTTTATCCAGCATGAGCATCCACAAACCATCGCGCTCATCCTTTCCTACTTAGATCCAGTCCAAGCTGGGCAGATTTTATCTGAATTAGGTGAGGAAGTACAAACAGAGGTTGCGAGACGTATTGCTTTAATGGACCGCACATCTCCAGAGATCATCAATGAAGTGGAACGCATTCTTGAACAAAAGCTTTCTTCAACCTTTACGCAGGACTATACGCAAACGGGCGGGGTCGAAGCGGTTGTAGAAGTACTAAATGGTGTAGACCGTGCGACCGAGAAGACCATTTTAGACACACTTGAAATTCAAGATCCTGAGCTTGCTGATGAAATTAAGAAACGTATGTTTGTCTTTGAAGATATTGTCACTCTTGACAGTAGAGCGATTCAGCGTGTGATCAGAGATGTTGAAAATGATGACTTATTGCTCGCGCTCAAAGTGGCAAGCGAAGAGGTCAAAGAAATTGTCTTCCGCAACATGTCACAGCGAATGGTCGAAACGTTCAAAGAAGAAATGGAGTTTATGGGACCTGTCCGGCTTAGAGATGTCGAGGAAGCACAAACTCGTATTGTCAGCATCGTAAGACGACTCGAGGAAGCTGGAGAAATCGTCATAGCTCGAGGCGGAGGAGACGATATCATTGTCTAGGATTATCAAACATGAAACATCTGTTATTCCTGAGCAAGGCCGGCAAACGATTCCTTTGCAGCAAGTGGAGTTCAAAAAAGAACATCATGAAGAAGAGCTTGTCAATGAAACAGAAGCTTCGCAGCTTGTACTAAGTGATGCTGAAGATCAAGCAAGCCGTATAGTAGAACAAGCAAATAGTGAGCTTGAAAAAACAATGGCTGAAATCAATCAGCGCCGCGCTGCTTTTGAAGAAGAAAGAATGCAGCTCATTGAAGAAGCGAAACAAGCAGGTTACCAAGATGGCTTCCAAAAGGGTGAAGTAGATGCGATTAGTCAGTACCAATCGATTCTTGATCAAGCGAATGACATTGTCAGTCTTGCCAAGCAGGATTACGAAGAAAAAATTGAAAGCTCCGCAGAAAAAATTGTGGAACTGGCTTTCGAACTCGCCAAACGCGTTTGGTACTCGGCTGAGGACACGAAAGATCAATTTTTGGCTCTCGTGAAGCAGGTCATTTCAGAAGTGAAAGAATATGACGATATTTCCATCTATGTTGACCCTGAACATTACGATCATGTGATGGAGTATAAAGACGAATTAATCAGAATCCTTCAAAAGGATACACACCTTGCCATTTACTCGGATGAAAAAGCGCCAAAAGGGACTTGTTACGTAGAAACAAGCTTTGGAAAAGTGGAAGCGAGTGTTGATACCCAAATGAATCAGTTGAAAGAAAAGTTACTAGAAGTCATTGATTCAGGTGATCACAAATGAACATTGATGTGTTAAAAGAAACAATTGAAACCGCCGATCCTTATAAACGATTTGGCAAAGTCAATCGAGTTGTTGGGCTGATGATTGAATCTAAGGGGCCGGAGAGTTCTATAGGAGACGTGTGTCTCATTCATAAAAAAGGGCGTAGGCACGATCCGATAAAAGCAGAGGTCGTAGGGTTTAGAGATGAAAATATTCTGCTCATGCCTTATGTAGAAGCGTCCAATATTTCACCAGGAAGTCTAGTTGAAGCGACAGGTGAGTCGCTGAAGGTCAAAGTTGGGACTGGATTAATCGGCGAAGTTGTTGATGCCTTCGGTGATCCGCTGGACGGCAGCATGCTTCCGAAGGGACTTGCTCCTGTTTCGACAGATCAGTCACCCCCAAATCCGATGGACAGGCCGCCTATTCGTGAAAAGATGGGCGTTGGTGTCAGAGTGATCGACAGTCTGCTTACAGTCGGCACTGGTCAGAGGATCGGGATTTTTGCCGGAAGTGGTGTTGGAAAAAGTACCTTAATGGGGATGATTGCAAAGCAGACAGAAGCAGATCTGAATGTCATTGCCCTTGTAGGAGAGCGTGGCCGTGAAGTTCGTGAGTTTATTGAAAAAGATTTAGGTGCCGAAGGACTGAAGCGATCGATTGTTGTTGTCGCAACTTCTGACCAGCCTGCACTGACGAGAATGAAAGCTGCTTATACAGCAACAGCTATTGCGGAATATTTTAGAGACAGAGGGAAAAATGTCATGTTCATGATGGACTCTGTTACACGGGTCGCTATGGCACAAAGGGAAATCGGTCTTGCAACTGGCGAACCGCCAACGACAAAAGGATATACGCCTTCGGTGTTCGCTATACTGCCTAAATTACTTGAACGAACTGGAACGAATCAGCTTGGTTCCATCACAGCGTTTTACACAGTGCTTGTTGATGGTGACGATATGAATGAGCCAATCGCTGATACAGTCAGGGGGATCTTAGATGGCCACATTGTACTTGATCGTGCTTTAGCCAACAAAGGACAATTTCCTGCTGTCAATATTCTGAAAAGTATCAGCCGCGTTATGAGCAATATCGCAAGTCATGATCACAAGGAGGCGGCCAACCGGTTCCGCCAGCTTTTATCCACTTATCAAAACGCTGAAGACCTCATTAACATTGGAGCTTATAAAAAAGGCTCCTCGAAAGACATTGATGAGGCCATGCAGGCTTATCCTCATCTGATTTCATTTTTGAAGCAGGATGTAGAAGAGGCTGTATCTATTGAAGACAGTGTGAATTTATTGCTCCGTTTGATGAATAGAGAGGATTGACAAAAACAGTGAGATATCAATACAAATTTCAAAAGCTCTTAGAACTGAAAGAAAGTGAAAAAGACAAGTCACTCGCAGCGTACCAACAATCCGTTTCAGCATTTGAGCAAGTCGCTGAAAAACTCTATGAAAATATGAGTAAAAAAGAATTAATGGAAAAAAGCAAAGAAGAAAAGCTGAGAAGTGGTATGAGTGTTCAAGAAATGCGTCATTACCAGCAATTTGTGACCAATTTAGATAACACCATTCAGCACTATCAGCAGCTTGTGATCATGAAACGCCATCAAATGAATGAAAAACAATCTGATTTAACTGAAAAAAACATTGAGTTTAAAAAGTTTGAAAAAATGAAAGAAAAGCAGTATGAAAAGTTTTCCCTTGAACATAAGGCCATTGAAATGAAAGAAATGGATGATATCTCTATCAGCCAATTCATGTTTCAAGGACATTAGGAGTCGAGATGAATGCCTAAGAAGGAAAAAACGAAGGAATCAAGCGGCGGTAAATTTCAATGGATCTTGTTTATTGTCATTATCCCATTGATTGTGCTTGTGATTGTGACTGGCACAATCCTTTATATTGCGGGTTTTGATCTAAAGAAACCGCTCCAAAACATTCCGGTGATCAGCAGTTTGGTTGGTTCAGATGACACCTCAAAAACGTCATCTTCACATAATGATCAAAGCGATGCAGAATTGAAGGAACTGAAAAAGACCATTAAAGAGCAAAAAAATGAACTTGAAATTGCGCAAAAAGATTTAAAAACAAGTGATGAAGAGATTAAAAGACTGAATCAAAAAATCAGTTCGCTTGAAAAAACATCTGAAAATGATGCAAATAATACGTCAGCGAGTGATAGTTCATCAAACAACAGCTCATCAAACAATACGTCAGGCAATAACGCAGCAGGGACAACCTCTGATGGGGCAGCAGCCTCTAATCAGAAAACTAAAGGGAAGATTGCCAGCATTTATGAAAGCATGGACGCAGGGAAATCCGCCAAAATTTTATCAGAATTAAGTGATAAAGAGGCATTGAAGATCCTTGAAGAGCTGAGCAAAAATAAACTAACAGATATATTAGCAAAACTAACACCTCAGAAGGCAGCTACATTTACGAAAGAGCTTGCTAAAAAAGAAGAAAGTGAAAATGGGGGTGGACAATAAGTGAAGCTATTGGATATTGGAGCCTTACAGCAATCGTCTCAAGGTCTTTCGGGGCCAAAGGGAGGCGGCGTGGCATCTGCACGCGGGTTGTTTAAACAATTACTTAGCGGGGCAGGCGCACAAAGCGGTCTTGTTAATGCTGAGACAGCGGGTGCCTCTCTTTCCATCAATGATGCGATGCAAATCATTGAAAAATGGATGCAATCACCTGAAGAAGGGATCGACGGAGACCTTCTTGAAGCGCTTCAAACACTTCAAGGTCAAACGCTTGATTCGTCTGATCTCAAGTCACTAGAAGAGTTATTTCAAAAAATGGAATCATCCATTTACGATGATCAAGCTGATAAGCCAGCTTCTGAACATAGTGAGCAGCTCATACAAGTCCACTTTTTCTTATATCAACTGCTCAATCAACAGCCGCTCAGCTTTGATGCAAAGCTAGTGCAGGATATTGAAGCAAAGGGTCAAGACTTCATTCACTTTCTTTCGAAAAATGGGGTAGATGAGAAACTGATTCAGCAAGTAAAAGAGCAGTTTTTCTCGCAGGGTTCAGCACCAAAGCTGAATTCGATGTCTCAAAGTGAGCTGAAACACTTTAATCAGTTAATCGACCATATGATGGCAAACGCAAAAGGATCAGACAAAGAGTTAAAAATTGCTTTAGGAGAGTTAAAAGAATTGGTCTCTCCAAGACAAGAATCTACTCTTGCTTCTCCGGCAAAAGGTGCTTCCTCCCTTGAATGGCTCATCAAAAAGGAAGTTGTCAAAGGACAAAGCACTGCTGCACCTGCTTCTGAAAAAACGATCACTCATACGCTGTTGCCAGGTCATAAGCAGTTTTTTCAACTGCAATCAGCAGCTCCTGTTCAGCAGACACAAACAATGGATGAAAAGCCGGGAACGGTTGATCAGCAAATTCTAAATACGTGGAAGCAAATGAAATTCACGCCATTTGGCAACTCAAGCGGACGCTTTACAGTTCGGTTAAATCCAGAAAATCTCGGATTTATCACGATTCAGCTGACGAAGCAAAATGGTATGTATGCGAGTAAGATTACTGCTTCGACACAAGCAGCAAAAGAGCTGTTAGAGCATCACCTGCCGCAGCTCAAGCAGGCGCTTCCGAATATGTCGGTTCAAGTGGACCGTTTCCATATACCGCTTCAATCAAATGAGCAGTCGTTATTTGGACAGTTTAATGAAGAAAACAAGCAGCAGCAGTCAAAAGGGCAGAATTTCCAGAAGCCTGATGAACAGGAAGCAGAATTCCAAGATGTACTGGATGCTCTTGTTGGGTCAGATGAAGAAGAGGAGGAAATCTAATGGCAACAGTTGATGCTACAAATAGAACAGTCGCACAAACAGACACTTCTTCAAAGACAGAAAAGAAAACAGATACGCTTGGCAAAGATCAATTCTTGAAAATATTGCTTACACAGCTTCAAAACCAAGATCCGACAAACCCACTAGATGACCGTGAGTTTGTCACGCAGCTTGCAACATTTTCATCTTTAGAACAGCAAACCAATATGAACGATTCTATCACCAAGCTGAATCAGCTTATGTCTACATTTGTTGCACACCAAGATCCGTTTACGACGTATGTAGGCTGGATTGGTAAAGAAGTATCGGGCAAACTGGATGATAAAGAGATATCAGGCACTGTGAAGTCTGTTAAAAACATAAACAATGAATACTTCTTGTATTTAGAAGATGGAACGAAAATCAGCCCTTGGGATGTTACAGCAGTTGGAGAAAAAACGAAGTAATTCGAGGAGGAAAATAAATGTTACGCTCACTTTACTCAGGAATTAGCGGAATGAAAAACTTCCAATCAAAATTAGATGTTGTAGCCAACAACGTAGCCAACGTCAATACACACGGATACAAAAAAAGCCGTATCACTTTTAAAGATATGGTCAGCCAAACCATTGGAAGTTCTGGTGGACCAACGAACAACTCTGGTTCAATCAACTCAAAACAAATTGGTTTAGGATCATCTTTATCTTCTATTGATAAAATCATGTCAGCGGGATCTTCTCAAAATACAAATGAACCTTACGACTTCTATATCAATGGAGATGGGTTTTTCCGGATTGAAAGTCAAGGAGAAATTCTTTATACAAGAACAGGGAATTTCGACACTGATTCAGAGGGAAGCTTAGTCACCCCTGATGGAAATTATCTGCTTGGAATGAATGGACAAAAGATAACGATTCCAGACGGCGTTTCGAGTGTGAGTGTTGGTCCAGATGGAACGGTTTCGGTTGTTGAAAACAATGTATCAAGAACCGTTGGTCAAGTATCACTCGTATCTTTCCGTAACGCAGGAGGGTTAGACAAAGTTGGTGACAACCTTTACCGCCAGACCTTAAGCTCAGGTGCTCCAAGTAACCCTATCGTACCTGGTGAACAAGGAACGGGCGTCATCCAAACAGGTAAACTTGAAATGTCAAATGTTGATTTAACAGACGAGTTTACTGAAATGATTATCGCACAGCGTGGTTTCCAATCGAATGCAAAGACGATCACAACATCTGATGAAATCCTGCAAGAGCTTGTGAATCTGAAACGATAGGAGGTAGGGGGAGCGGTTTATCGCTTCTCTGCTTAATATGATTGAAGTGACAAGATTAAATGGCAAAGGATTTATGCTGAACGCTCTCCATATCGAGCAAATCGAAAGCTTTCCAGACACGACCATTACATTAGCCAATGGAAAGAAATTCGTTGTGAAAGAAGATAAAGAGCAGCTTCAAGAGAAAATCATTTCTTTCTACAGAAAAATCCAAGTCATTTCATTGAATCAAGGAATAGAGGAGTTTGAATGAAGAAGAAATTAGTCGTAGTAATGCTAATCATGATTATTGCCATCGTCGGAATTGGAGCAGGCATCTTTTTTCTGCTGAATGGGTCAGACGAAGCAAAAGCAGAAAAAGAGCCAACAGCAGATGAAGTCGTAAAAGCTTCTGTTGAAATTCCTGAGATTATTACTAATTTAAAGTCTGAAGGAAATGCTGTCAAACTTGTATTGAATATTGAAACGGACTCTGAAAAAGCAAAAGAAGAGCTCGAGAAAAGAAGTTTTCAAGTGAAAGACGCCGTAATCGACATTTTATCAGACACGAATGCAGATGAACTTGATGGCAAAAAAGGCAGAGAACATTTTAAAACACTAGTCAAAAACAAAGTGAATAACTATTTGCAAGATGGCAAGGTGAAAGAAGTATATATAACCTCCTTTAATCTGCAATAGAGGCGATTAATTGACACGATGGAGGTGAAGAAATGTCAGGAGAAGTGCTTTCCCAGAATGAGATCGATGCATTATTATCCGCCATATCTACAGGCGAAATGGATGCAGAAGAGCTGAAAAAAGAAGAAACGACGAAAAAAGTGAAGGTGTATGATTTTAAACGTGCACTGCGCTTTTCGAAAGACCAGATTCGAAGTTTAACAAGGATTCATGATAACTTCGCTAGACTGCTCACCACGCACTTTTCAGCTCAGCTAAGATCATATATTCAAATTACTGTCAGCTCGGTTGACCAAGTACCATACGAAGAATTTATTCGTTCGATTCCTAATATGACATTATTAAACTTATTTTACGTCAGCCCGCTTGAAGGAAGAATCATGCTTGAAGTGAACCCAACAATCGGCTATGCCATGATGGACAGGCTGATGGGCGGGATTGGCATTAGTCATAATAAGACAGAATCACTTACAGAAATCGAAACAAAGATTATCTCAAACATGTTTGAGGGAGCTTTGGAAAATTACAGAGAAGCGTGGCAGTCCATAACCGACATCGAGCCTGAAATGGCAGATTTCGAGGTAAATCCCCAGTTTGTTCAAATGGTGTCACCAAACGAAACAGTTGTCGTCATTTCTCTTAATACACAAATTGGTGAGGTCAGCGGGGTTATTAACCTATGTATTCCTCATGTTGTATTGGAGCCTATTATTCCGAAGCTGTCTGTACACTACTGGATGCAGTCTGAACGAAATGAACCAAAACAACAAGAAACAAAGGCCATTGAAAAACGGATTATGACGGCAAAAATACCGGTAGTCGCAGAGCTAGGGGAATCGGAAATGACGGTGGAAGAGTTTTTGAATTTGGAAATTGGTGATTGTATTGCCTTGGACAAACCAGTAAATGCGCCTCTTACTGTTATGGTCGGAAATAAACCGAAATTCTTGGGACAGGCCGGCCGCGTGAATCGGAAACAGGCGATTCAAATTCTAGATCACGACATAAGAGGTGAAGAAGATGGAGAATAACGGAAGTAAATTATCACAAGACGAAATCGATGCGCTCCTTAAAGGAGGCAGCAATGACGATATAGAGCCTGATACAATCCTTTCTGCAATGGAGCAAGATGCCATTGGAGAAATCGGAAACATTTCATTCGGTAGCTCTGCAACAGCACTTTCAACCCTATTAAATCAAAAAGTGGAGATTACAACTCCAACTGTTACAGTGATTCAAAAAAGTATGCTGAATGAGGAATTTCCTCATCCGTATGTCGCTATTGAAGTGAATTATACGGAAGGCTTCAGCGCAAGTAACTTGCTTGTCGTCCAGCAAACAGATGCAGCAGTCATTGCGGACTTAATGATGGGCGGAGACGGGACAAATGCTGACCCTTCTTTAAGCGAGATTCACTTAAGTGCAGTGCAAGAAGCAATGAACCAAATGATGGGTTCTGCTGCGACATCCATGTCGACGGTCTTTAATAAAAAGATTGATATTTCTCCGCCGCGCGTCGAATTACTTGATGTGAAAGAAGGAGAAGGGACAGACCGCATTCCAGCTGAAGAAATGCTTGTCAAAGTATCCTTCAGATTAAAAATAGGTGAACTCATCGATTCAAATATTATGCAGCTTTATCCTATTACATTTGCAAAAGATCTAATCGCAGAATTAACAGACCCAGCGCAGGAAGAAGAGCCGGTTCAAGACACGCAAGTGAGCACACCTGAACCTCAGCCAGCAGCACCTCAAACGCAGTCTGCACCAGCGCAGCAAACTGCTCCGCCGAAAAGACAGGCAAAGCCAAAGCCGGCAGCACCTGTAAATGTGGCACCAGTTGAATTTGAAGCATTCAGTGAGCCTCAGCATACAACAAGCCAGCTTGGAAATCTTGATATGCTGATGGATATTCCGCTTTCCATTACGGTGGAACTTGGCAGAACTCAGCGAAGTGTAAAAGAAGTCCTTGAGCTTTCAGCAGGAAGTATCATTGAACTGGACAAACTTGCTGGTGAGCCAGTAGACATTCTAGTGAACAAACGAATCGTTGCCAAAGGGGAAGTCGTTGTCATTGATGAGAACTTTGGTGTTCGTGTGACTGATATATTAAGTCAGTCAGAAAGACTTTCTAATTTAAAATAAACAAACATATAGGGAGAGAATAAGTAAATGGCTACTAAGGTATTAATCGTAGATGATGCAGCATTCATGAGAATGATGATAAAGGATATTCTTGTAAAAAACGGATTTGATGTCGTAGGAGAAGCAGAAAACGGCGCTCAAGCAGTTGAAAAATACAAAGAAACGTCTCCAGATCTTGTCACAATGGATATCACAATGCCAGAAATGGACGGGATCACAGCACTAAAAGAAATTAAACAAATCGACGCTTCTGCAAAAATCATCATGTGTTCTGCAATGGGGCAGCAGTCAATGGTTATTGACGCGATCCAAGCAGGTGCAAAAGACTTTATCGTGAAGCCGTTCCAGGCAGACCGTGTACTTGAAGCAATTAATAAAACGTTAGGCTAAAAAAGGGTGTAAGACTTGTTGAAAAAACGTTTGATATGTATAGCAATGATCAGTTTTATGCTTTTCTTGACGATGCAGCCTGCCTCACTGCTTGCTGAAACGAAAGATCCTGAAAATGGCACAGTGAATGAATGGATCAAAGAAGAGAAAAGCAGCAAAAAGGATACAGAAAAGACAACCACTGACAATCAAACGAATCCGGCAGAAGAAGTTCCCTCTTCTTCTGTCTCCATTATGGATTTTGTCAAAATGATTGGTGCCTTACTTTTTGTCATCCTGCTCATATATGGATTGGTGAGATTTGTTGGTAAGCAAAACCGCTTACTCAAACCATTTCGCTATGTTGAAAATATTGGCGGAACGACGGTTGGCCAAAACCGTTCAGTCCAGCTTATCAAAGTGGGCAAACGAGTATTAGTTGTCGGTGTAGCGGACTCAATCCAGCTGCTAAAAGAAATTGATGATGAACAAGAATGTGAAGCGATCGTGAAACAATATGAAGAAGCGATGGAAAGCAAAACAGATTTACCAAAAATCGTTCAAAAATTCACATCGCAGGTAAAGAAACAAAATCAGCCAACCACTTCTTCTTTTTCAGCCAATTTGAAGGCGCAGCTAGCCGAATTGAAAAAGACCCAAGCAGAAGTCAGAAAGAAAGGCCCGAAACAAAATGAATGAGTTTATCGATTTATTTAATTCCAGCGGTGCAGGGAACATTAGCACGTCTGTCCGTCTTCTTTTACTTTTAACCGTATTTTCGGTTGCACCAGGCATTCTCATTTTAATGACATGTTTTACACGAATAGTGATTGTACTTTCATTCGTTAGAACGTCACTTGCAACCAACTCAATGCCGCCAAACCAAGTGCTTGTAGGGCTTGCTTTGTTTCTCACATTTTTTATCATGGCACCCACGTTCTCAGAGATTAATAAAGAGGCACTGACGCCGCTTTTAAATGATGACATTACGCTAAATCAGGCATATGAAAAAGCCGAAGTGCCAATTAAAGAGTTTATGAGTAAACATACGAGACAGAAGGATTTGGCTTTATTTCTTAGTTACGCAAAAATGGATACACCTGAATCGATAAAAGATATTCCGTTAACGGCGATGGTACCCGCTTTTGCTATTTCAGAATTAAAGACGGCATTTCAAATTGGTTTCATGATCTTTATTCCATTTTTAATTATTGACATGGTGGTCGCAAGTGTCCTGATGTCAATGGGGATGATGATGCTTCCTCCGGTTATGATATCGCTCCCTTTCAAAATATTGTTATTTGTTTTAGTCGATGGATGGTATTTGATTGTTAAATCTTTGCTGCAAAGCTTTTAGAGTAGGTGCTTAAAACATGAATTCAGAATTTGTCATTACGATGGCTGAAAGATCAGTGTATGTGGTATTGCTTGTTAGTGGGCCGCTTCTAGCGCTCGCTCTTATTGTGGGACTGATTGTCAGTGTGTTTCAGGCGACAACCCAAATTCAAGAACAGACGCTTGCGTTCATTCCTAAAATTGTTGCAGTTCTGATTGGGCTTGTTGTGTTTGGTCCATGGATGCTGTCGACCATTGTGTCGTTTACGACAGAGCTGTTCTCGAATTTAGATCGATTTGCAGGTTAACGAGCGATGTCAATCATAGAATTATTCCCTGCTTTTCTATTAGTTTTTATTCGGATCACCGCTTTTTTTGTGACAGTACCTCTTTTAGCGCATAGAACGATCCCAGCTGTACACAGAGTTGGATTCTCACTGTTTTTAGCCGTGATTAGTTTTAGCACGATTAAGGAACCGCCAGCACTCGACATAGACGGTCTTTATATGATGCTTGCGGTGAAAGAAGCAATGGTCGGACTTCTGCTTGGGCTGATTGCATATATCATGGTGTCCGCTGTTCAAATTGCCGGCTCATTCATTGATTTTCAAATGGGCTTTGCGATCGCCAATGTGATTGATCCACAAACAGGGGCGCAAACGCCGCTGATGGGGCAGTTTTTTTATACGGTCACATTGCTATTGATGCTGGCAACCAATGCACACCACCTGCTGCTTGATGGAATCTATTACAGCTTTCAATATATTGCAGTTGATCAGTACGCACTGAATTTCGGCAGTGAATCCTTTGCTTACTTTATTGCAAAGAGTTTCAACCAAATGTTCATCATTGCCTTTCAAATCTCGGCACCGGTTGTCGCCAGCTTGTTTTTGGTCGATTTGGCACTGGGCATTGTGGCACGAACAGTTCCGCAGATGAACGTATTTGTGGTCGGACTTCCTATTAAAATGGGTGTGAGTTTTATTATGATCATCATCTGTATGGGCGTCATCTTCGGTGTTGTCCAAAATACATTTGATACGATTGTACTCACCATGAGGAATTTCTTAGCATTGGTCGGTGGTTCGTCATGATGACAAGGCTTAGACTAGACTTGCAATTTTTTGCAGGTGAAAAAACAGAAAAAGCAACGCCGAAAAAGAGACAAGATTCACGTAAAAAAGGTCAGGTTGCCAAAAGTACCGACGTCAATACAGCCATCTCATTTCTATTAATCTTTTTATCATTCTTTTTTATTGGGCCTTTTATGAAAGAGCGTATTATTGCGCTTATTGAACGTTTTTATTCAACAACCATGTTAATGAAGGTTAGCACATCTAATATTCATCAACTATTCGTGGAATTGCTTCAGGAAACAGCGCTCCTTCTCATGCCAATCCTTGGTGTTGGTATGCTGGCAGGCGTCATTAGTAACTATTTACAAGTTGGCTTTCTCTTTTCAACAGAAGTCATCAAACCGAAATTAGAAAAGCTAGATCCTATCAAAGGGTTTAAACGGATATACAGTATTCGAGCCCTCGTAGAGCTATTAAAATCCATTTTGAAAATTGGTTTTGTTGGTTTTGCGACATTTATTGCACTTTGGATGCACTTTGATGAAATTCTGCGGCTTCCTTTATTAACAGCAGAGGAAACCCTTCATTTCGTCGCAAATATGACCTTGATTATGGGTCTATATGCAGCAGGTGCTCTCATGATCTTAGCAGGGCTTGATTATATGTATCAGAAATTTGATTATGAAAAAAACTTGCGGATGTCCAAACAAGACATCAAAGATGAGTATAAAAAATCTGAGGGTGACCCGCTCATAAAATCAAAGATTAAACAGCGCCAGCGGGAAATGGCCATGAGACGGATGATGCAGGAAGTCCCAAAAGCGGACGTCATCATTACAAACCCAACCCACTATGCAATTGCTTTAAAATATGACGAAGAAAAGATGGACGCGCCCTTTGTTGTGGCAAAGGGAACAGATATTTTGGCTTTGAAAATTAGAACGATTGCGAAAGAGCACGATATCATGACCGTAGAAAACCGGCCGCTCGCTCGTGCACTATATGATCAGGTCGACATCGACCAAGCGGTGCCAGAGGAATACTTTAAGGCGATCGCAGAAATTTTAGCTTACGTATATAAAACGAAACAAAAGATTTTATGAATTTTTGGTTTTAAAAGGAGAGAACAGGCATGGCAGCAAGAGATTTATCTGTTTTATTCAGTGTTATTTTAATTGTGGCGATGCTGGTCATACCGTTTCCGCCAATGCTATTAAGTATTTTAATCATTATTAATATTTCTCTTGCGCTTATCGTGCTTCTCACCACAATGAACATGCAAGAACCACTGCAATTTTCAATATTTCCATCATTGCTTTTGCTCTTAACGCTGTTCCGCTTAGGGCTTAACATCTCTACAACACGATCTATCCTATCAACTGGAGACGCTGGAAAGGTTGTAGAAACGTTTGGTTCATTTGTTGTTGGAGGTAATGTACTCGTGGGTCTGGTGGTCTTCCTTATTCTGATCATCATTCAATTTGTTGTAATCACCAAAGGGGCTGAGCGTGTTTCAGAGGTTGCGGCAAGATTTACCCTCGATGCAATGCCAGGGAAACAAATGAGTATTGATGCAGATTTAAATGCAGGGATGCTGACAGAAAGTGAAGCAAGAAATCGCCGTGAAAAAGTAGCGAGAGAAGCAGACTTTTATGGTGCAATGGATGGTGCAAGTAAGTTCGTCAAAGGGGATGCCATCGCAGGTATTATCATCGTCATTATTAATATTATTTTTGGCATTATTATTGGGATGCTTCAGCAAGGAATGTCGATTCAAGAATCAGCTTCCCACTTTACACTATTAACGGTAGGAGACGGGATTGTTTCACAAATTCCTGCACTTCTCATTTCAACAGCGACAGGGATTGTCGTCACAAGGGCTGCTTCTAATGGGAACCTTGGTTCAGATATCACTGAACAGCTGTTTGCATTCCCGGCTATGCTTTACGTCACATCAGGTACGATCTTCCTTCTTGGGTTGTTTACTCCAATCGGCGTACTTTTGACAGGACCGATCGCAGGTTTACTTGCCCTCGGCGCATACTTGATGTCGAAAAACAAACAGGATCAAGAAGAAATCGAAGAGGTACTAGAGGAACAGGCAGAGGTAGAAGAGATGAAAAGTCCAGAAAGCGTCATTCACCTTCTGCAAATGGATGCCATTGAATTTGAATTTGGCTACGGCCTGATTCCGCTAGCCGATGCAAATCAAGGCGGTGACCTGTTAGACCGAATTGTGATGATCCGAAGGCAGCTTGCCCTCGAACTAGGTCTTGTGATTCCAGTTGTCCGAATTCGAGACAACATAGCACTTAACCCAAATGAGTATCGGCTCAAAATAAAAGGGAACGAAGTGGCAAAAGGTGAGCTGCTGCTTGATCACTACTTAGCGATGTCTCCTACGCCTGATGATGATCCGATTGAAGGGATTGAAACAATCGAGCCATCCTTTGGTCTTCCGGCTAAATGGATCTCAGAAGCAGAAAAAGATCAGGCTGAGATGCTTGGCTATACGGTTGTAGATCCTGCATCTGTTGTGTCTACTCACATCACAGAGAAGATTAGACAAAACACACACGAACTGCTCGGACGCCAAGAAACGAAGCAATTAATCGATCATCTGAAAGAAAGTTATCCTGTCTTAGTGGATGAGGTGACGCCAAATCCACTAGCAGTTGGTGATATTCAAAAAGTGTTGGCAAAACTGTTGAAAGAAAAGGTTTCTATTCGAAATCTTGTCACCATTTTTGAGACGCTTGCAGACTACGGAAAATTAACGACGGATACAGATTTGTTAACAGAGTATGTCAGACAGGCGCTGGCAAGACAGATTACCGCACAATATGCAAGAGAAAATGAATCGCTCAAAGTCGTGACATGCTCAGGCCGAGTGGAAAAGGTGATTGCTGACAGCGTACAGCAGACAGAGCATGGCAACTACTTATCATTAGATCCAGAATCCTCTGAAAGTGTGATTCAATCAGTGGCGAGAGAAATTGAACAGCTTTCGCTTCGTCAGGAAACGCCGGTTCTATTGTGCTCACCTCCTATAAGAATGTACGTCAAGCAGCTGTTAGAAAGATATTTCCCGGATTTACCGGTACTATCTTATAACGAACTAGAAGCAAATGTGGAAGTACAGAGCATCGGAGTGGTGGATATCTAATGAAAATGAAAAAAATCACAGCGAATTCAATGCAGGAGGCAACGATTCAAATTAGGCAGCAGCTTGGGAAGGATGCCGTCATTTTAAATTCCAAAACCGTTGTGAAACGAAAGCTATTCGGTTTAAAGAAACAGCAAATGGTTGAAGTAATAGCTGTGCTGGATCAAGATTTTGAAGAAAGAGCGGGTAAAGGTGTACATCCTGCGCCTCCTCTTCCAGTAATTCCGAAAAAGGAGCAGGTTCAACACCGGCCTGAAGAGCCATCCCTTGCTCCTGAGGCAGTGAAACCAGTACCTTCTCATGCTCAGCCTTTAGAATATGCGAGGAATGAGCGGCATGCTGGTATTCTGCCCGATCCTCTCATGGCAATCGATCAAAAGCTTAAGGATCAAGGTCTTGATGATTCAATTCGAGACGAATGCCTAAAAGGTCTTTTAACGAAGGGTGCTGTCAAGGAAGATCAAATTCAAAAAGAACTTGAACAACTGCTGACAGGTATGCTGCCGGCTCATACCTCTGATGAGCCGATGATTCGTTCAAAATACATTGTGTTGTTTGGTTCAACTGGGGCTGGTAAAACAACAACAATTGCAAAGCTGGCTGCCAAAACTGCCATTCAGAAGCAAAAGAAAATCGCTTTTATTACAACAGATACGTACCGAATTGCAGCGATCGAACAACTGAAAACATACGCGGAACTGCTCAATGCACCGCTTGAGGTTTGTTATTCGAGAGAGGATTTTGTGAAAGCTCAAGAGACCTTTAAAGAGTATGATCATATTTTCGTAGACACAGCCGGTCGTAACTTTAAAGAAGAAGCGTATATCAAAGAGCTGACAGACATTATTCCATTTGATGAAAGCTTTCAAAGTTTCCTAGTGATGAGTGCGACCTCGAAGTATCAGGACATGAGAGCCATGGTTAAACGATTTGAACACGTTCCAATCGACCAATTCATTTTTACAAAGGTAGATGAAACAGACACGATGGGAACAATCTTTCAAATCATTACAGACTCTCAAATCGGACTTGGCTTTTTAACAAATGGTCAAAATGTACCTGAGGATATTCTTGAGGGCTCTCCTCTTGAATTAACAAGGATGGTCTTACAATGATGAAGCCCGACCAAGCGGAAGGTTTAAGAAAGCTCATTCAGCAGAATCAAACGATCACACCGGCTCCTCTTGGTATAAGCGGACAGGCAAAAACTATTGCTGTCATGAGCGGTAAAGGCGGAGTAGGAAAATCAAATTTGACGCTGAATATGGCACTGTCTATCGCAAATGCAGGCAAGCGAGTGTTAGTCATCGACCTTGATTTTGGTATGGGAAATATTGATATTTTACTAGGAAAAACATCGACTAGCTCTATTTTAGATGTTCTTGTCAGGAAGAAATCCTTCCAAGCAGCTATGACACAAGGAACGAACAACCTTTATTACATTTCTGGCGGAAGCGGACTTGAACAGCTGTTTTCTTTAGATAAAGATCAATGGTCGTTCTTTCTAGAGGAAATGGAAAGAATGATGCACGACTTTGATTGTATCTTCTTTGATATGGGTGCCGGCTTGTCAAAAGATCAACTGCCTTTTGTTTTATCAGCAGGAGAAGTTGTGGTTGTGACAACGCCAGAACCAACATCGATCATGGATGCTTACAGCGCAATTAAACACTTAGCTATTCATCAGTTTGAACAATCTGTGCAAATCATTGTCAACCGGTGTGAAACCCCGTCAGAAGGGTCTGAAACCTACCGGAAATTAGCAGGAGTGGTCACATCATTTCTACACAGAAAGCTAGTATTTGCTGGTGCTGTGCCAGATGATCCTGCGGTTCCTAAAGCAGTGGCTGAACAAATTCCATTTTATATCAAGCAGCCTCACTCAAGGCTGAGTAAAACGATCAAGATGCTGGCAGAAACACTTTATCAACAGCAGATAAGAGAGGCACAGAGAGAGCAGCATACGTTTATAGATAAGTTGTCCTCTTTTTTTAAAAGGAGGAAGGTGGACTCATGATTAGAGTGCTTGTAGTAGATGACTCGGCCTTTATGCGAAAGCTCATTAGTGATTTCCTAAGTGCCGAGCAAGAAATAGAAGTCGTGGGAACGGCGCGAAATGGGGAAGATGCCTTAAAACGGATCAAGGAACTGAATCCAGATGTTGTCACACTAGATGTGGAAATGCCTGTTTTAAATGGAACAGAAGCATTAAAACAAATTCTGGCTGAACATGACCTTGCCGTGATTATGGTGTCAAGCCAGACAAAGCAAGGGAAAGATTTAACCATCCATTGCTTAGAACTTGGTGCGTTTGACTTTGTGACAAAGCCTTCAGGAAGTATTTCGCTCGATTTGCACAAAGTAAGAGGCCAAATTGTAGAGCGAGTGCTTGCGGCAGGGATGTCAAGGAAACGCACAGAAGTGCAGATTTCTCCTAAGCCGGTGATGAAGACGCCAAGTCCAGTGGCTTTTCCTCGCCCGCAAGCAGTAAAAAGCAGCTCACTCCGAAAGATTATTTCAATCGGAACATCGACGGGAGGGCCAAGAGCACTTCAACGAGTCGTCACGAAGCTGCCAAAGGACATAGAAGCACCCATTTTGATTGTGCAGCATATGCCGGCAGGATTTACGGCATCACTTGCTACTAGGTTAGACCATTTATCTCAAATTTCGATTAAAGAAGCACAAGATGGAGATATCGCTAAAAATGGAGTGGCTTACATAGCTCCTGGTGGAATGAATATGTCACTTCATGAACAAGGGGCATCCTTAGTCATCAGGCTGTCTCCAGAGGACACGGAAAGCCGGCACAAACCTTCTGTTAACTATTTATTTGAATCCATCAGCAATATAAAGGGTTACGAGAAAATTGCTGTCATTATGACAGGCATGGGTAGTGACGGCACAGAAGGTGTCAAAAAAATGGTCGCAAGCGGTCATACGAAAGTCATTGCAGAAAAAGAAGAATCATGTGTTGTTTTCGGAATGCCTAAATCAGTCATTAAAGCAGGCCTTGCACATGAAACAAGGCATGTGGATGACATCACACATGCAATTATAAGCTCCATGAAAAAAGAGAGGGCGTGAACACGTTGGATGTAAACCAATACTTAGATATCTTTTTAGATGAAAGCAGAGAACACTTACAAACTTGTAATGAAAAACTTCTTGATTTAGAAAAGAACCCAACCGACTTGCAGCTAGTGAATGATATATTCAGAGCGGCTCACACATTGAAAGGCATGAGTGCAACGATGGGCTACGCTGATATGGCTCAGCTCACACATCATTTAGAAAACATGTTTGATGCCATTCGAAATGAACAAATGATTGTCACACCTGAGTCAATGGACACGATGTTTGAAGCACTTGATCACCTGGAAGCAATGGTTCAATCAATTGCAGAAGGCGGAGATGGGAAACGCGATGTCACAGAGGTTAGTAAAAAGCTAGATGTGACAGGAAGCCATGCTGAGGCAGCTCCTAGTGTTGAGACAGCGGATGTATCAGCTGCGGCTGCTAACGACTTAGACTATAACGAATTTGAACGAACAGTGCTTGATGAAGCGAGGGAACAAGGCTTTAAATGTTATGAACTCAATGTGACATTAAGTGACGCATGCTTATTAAAAGCCGTTCGTGTCTATATGATCTTTGAAAGACTGAATGAAGCAGGCGAGGTCGTCAAAACAGTTCCAAATGCAGAACTTTTAGAATCAGAAGATTTCGAATCTGAATTCAGTATTTCTTATTTATCTAAACAACCGATGGATGAAGTGAAAAAAATCGTGATGGCGATCTCAGAAGTTGAACATGTTGAGATCTCAGAAGTCTCTGCATTTGAAGAAGCGGCTCCAGCTGAAAAACAAGAGGCAAAACCTGAACAGGAAAAAGAAGAAGTATCTGTGCCTGCTGCGAAAGCACCAGCAAGCGATGCGCCAAAAGCAAATGGCAATAACGGTGCAGCTGCCGGCGGAACAAAAACGATTCGTGTCAACATTGACCGTCTCGATTCTCTCATGAATCTATTTGAAGAACTGGTGATTGACAGAGGCCGTTTAGAGCAGATTGCAAAAGAATTAGAAAATAACGAACTCACAGACACCGTTGAAAGAATGACACGTATTTCTGGAGACCTGCAATCGATCATCCTGAACATGAGAATGGTACCTGTGGAAACAGTGTTTAACAGATTCCCGCGTATGATTCGTCAATTGACAAAAGAGCTGAATAAGAAAATTGAACTGATCATTGAAGGTGCTGAGACGGAGCTTGATCGAACAGTCATTGACGAGATTGGAGATCCGCTCTTACACTTACTTAGAAACAGTCTAGATCACGGAATTGAATCGCCAGAAGAACGTGTGAAAAAAGGCAAGCCAGAAAAAGGCACCGTTCTATTAAAGGCGTATCATAGCGGAAACCACGTCTTCATTGAAGTAGAAGATGATGGCGGCGGAATTAACCGTAAGAAAGTGCTTGAAAAAGCATTAGAGCGCGGGGTTATTACAGAAAGAGAAGCAGAGACGCTTGAAGATCATCAAATTGATTCATTGATCTTTGCAGCAGGTTTCTCTACAGCTGATACGATTTCTGACATCTCAGGCCGCGGTGTAGGCCTTGACGTTGTGAAAAACAAGCTGGAATCACTAGGTGGATCTGTGAGCATCAACTCAACAGAAGGACAGGGCTCACTATTCTCGATCCAGCTTCCGCTTACATTATCGATTATTTCCGTTCTTCTTGTGAAATTGGAAGAGGAAACATTTGCGATTCCGATTTCTTCTATTATTGAAACGGCTGTCATTAAGAAAAGCGACATCCTTCAAACGCATGATCGTGAAGTGATTGATTTCCGCGGATTTATCGTACCGGTCGTGTACTTGAAGAAACAATTCCACGTACCAAATGCGAATGAATTAGAGGAAGAACTGCACATCATCGTTGTTCGTAAAGGAGATAAGCTGACAGCATTTGTGGTCGATTCATTTATTGGTCAGCAAGAGGTTGTATTGAAATCACTAGGAGATTACCTGCCAAACGTGTTTGCGATCTCAGGCGCAACAATCCTAGGCGACGGTCAAGTTGCACTCATCGTTGACTGTAATGCACTGATCAAGTAAAAAACAATAGAGGAGCGGTCTGAAATGAGTACAGATATCAAAACTGGCGAAAAGATGATTGTGTTTATCGTAAACAAAAAAGAATACGCCATTTCAGTATCAGAAGTAAAGTCCATTGAAAAATGGCAGCAGCCGACAAGAGTCCCTGGCGTTGCCCCTTATATATGCGGTGTTATTAATCTGCGCGGTGTCGTGACACCTGTCATCGACCTTAGAGTCAGACTTGGATCAACTGACAACGACATTACAGATGAAACAAGAATGATTATTGTACAAGTTGGTGACATTGAAGTCGGCTGGATTGTTGATGAAGCGAATGATGTCATTACAGTCCATCAAGAAGAAGTAGAATCTTCTCCTGAATCAGCTGAAAAAGAAGGACAATCATGGGTGACAGGTATCATTAAGCATGATCAGCGTCTATTTAATATCATTCATCCTGGTGCCGTCCTCGACAAGAGCGTTCAAGATGCACCTGTTCATTAAGGAGGATGTGAAATGAGCATTTTCAATGAAATAAAAGATGAACAGCTGGATGTATTAAGAGAGGTTGGGAATATTGGAGCAGGCCACGCCGCGTCTGCTCTTGCCAGCCTATTGGATCGCAAAATAGATATGGCTGTTCCGTTTGTCAAGGTTCTCTCGTTTGAAGAATTAATGGATTTCTTTGGCGGTGCAGACCTCCCAGTTGCAAGCATTTTCCTGCGCATGGAAGGAGATTTATCCGGCTCTATCTTTTTCATTATGCCATTTGAGCAAGCAGAGCAATTTGTAAGAGAGCTTGTACAGGATCCGGCATTTGATATTGATACCATTCACGAGCATGTGATGGGGACGTCAGCACTACACGAGCTGGGAAATATTTTAGCAGGCTCTTATTTATCAGCCCTTGCCGATTTAACAAAATTGCAGCTTCACCCAAGTGTTCCAGATGTTACGCTCGATATGTTCGGGGCTGTCATTAGTGAAGGGTTAATGCAATTCAGCCCTCTAGGTGATCAGGCAATTGTGATTGATACATCGATTTTTGATGATCAAAATAAGCAAGAGCTGAAAGGAAATATGTTTCTATTACCAGACTTTGAATCGTTTGAAAAACTATTCAAAGCATTAGGTAACCTGTAATGAACGTTCAGATTCCGGCAGTTGTAAAGGTTGGTATAGCGGATGTTCAGCTTGTGAAAACACCGGACCGCATTCGGACATCCGGACTTGGTTCTTGTGTAGGACTTGTTCTGTTTGATCAAGAAAAAAAACTGGCAGGTCTTGTCCATGTCATGCTTCCAGACTCATCCCTTGCAAAAGGGGCAGTGGAGAACTTGGCTAAATATGCAGATACAGGTGTCAAGCATACAATTGATCTGCTTCTTAAAGAAGGAGCACGCAAACATGCGCTAAAGGCAAAACTTGCTGGCGGCGCAGAAATGTTTAAGTTTAAGTCAACCAATGATCTAATGAGAATTGGACCTAGAAACGTATCATCTGTTAAAGAACATCTGTCTCTTTATCGCATCCCGATCATTAGTGAGGATACGGGCGGGAACAATGGCCGTACGATTGAATTTGATCCGCTTACGACAGAGCTTGAGATCCGCACTGTGAAGCAAGGCACTATGAAGATATAACTAAGGAAGTATAGGGGGAGAAAGATGCAATCCTTAAATTACGAAGATCAGGCGCTATGGGCTAGATGGAAAGAGTGGAAGGACCCAGCTGCTGGAGATGATCTTATGCGCCGCTATATGCCGCTCGTCACATATCATGTTGGAAGAATTTCCATCGGACTCCCGAAGTCAGTGCATAAAGAAGACTTGATCAGTCTAGGGATGCTCGGTTTATATGATGCCCTTGAAAAATTCGACCCCGGAAGAGATCTGAAGTTTGATACATATGCATCCTTCAGAATCCGCGGGGCCATCATCGACGGTCTTCGTAAAGAGGACTGGCTGCCTCGTACATCAAGAGAAAAAACAAAAAAAGTAGAAGCGGCTATTGAAAAGCTTGAACAGCGCTATTTACGAAATGTGACGCCGACAGAAGTGGCAGAGGAACTTGGCATGAGTGAACAGGATGTTGTCACAACAATGAATGAAGGATTCTTTGCGAATCTGCTTTCAATCGACGAGAAGCTGCATGATCAAGAAGACGGTGAAAACGTCCAAGTCATGATTCGCGATGAGAAAACAGTGACACCTGAAGAGAAGATGCTGAAAGATGAATTAATAGAACAGCTTGCTGAAAAAATGACCGAGCTATCGGAAAAAGAAAAGCTCGTGATCAGTCTTTTCTATAAAGAGGAACTGACGTTAACAGAAATCGGTCACGTGCTCAATTTATCGACCTCGCGCATTTCGCAAATTCATTCAAAGGCATTGTTCAAGCTTAAGCATCTGCTTGATAAAGCCATTCAATCTTAAAGAGTTAGTGAGTGAAAAAATATGTTATGGCTGATTAGCTTCATGCTTCATGCTGCACTTATTTATTTTGTGATCATTTTATATACGAGAATGAATTCGCTGAAGGCAACTGAACAAAAGCAGCGAGAACTTCTAGAAGAAACGGAAAATACCCTGGCTGCATTTTTGATGGAAGTCAAAGAAGAGAATGACAAACTATCAAAAGTGGCAGCCGCTTCCCCTGATTTTTCTGCTGAAGAGCTGAAATCGGATTTTCAGACACCAAAGCAGCCACAACCACCAATTGAATCCCAGCAATCGGTAGAAAGTGAAGATCCAGTACCAGAGCACTTGTCGGCTCTCCTTAGTGAAGTTGAAGTGCAGGAAGAGAAGGTAAACGAACCCGTTCCACATCTTGAATCAGAAGCTTCTGTGCCTTCTGAAAGTGAAATAGAAGAAACATTCGAGGACCAAGTGAAGACCTTATATGACAAAGGGCATTCGCTAGAAGAAATAGCGAAAGAACTGAAAACGGGCAAGACAGAAATCGAGCTTTTATTAAAATTTAGCGGAAAGCTGTAAAGGATTCTTGATTGTCAGTCCATCATGTGTTATATTATTTCTTGGTGTTAAATACACACGCTTAATGATTCGTATGAAGGTGCTGCCGTGGCGCAGTTTTATGTGAACATGACTTGAGCGGAGGAAAAAAAACCATTATATTAGGAGGCAACAAAATGTCAGTTATTTCTATGAAACAATTGCTAGAAGCTGGTGTTCACTTCGGTCACCAAACGCGCCGTTGGAACCCAAAAATGAAGCGTTACATCTTTACAGAGCGTAACGGTATCTACATCATCGATCTTCAAAAAACGGTGAAAAAAGTAGAAGAAGCTTACAACTTCACGAAAAACCTTGCTGCTGACGGAGGAAAAATTCTTTTCGTTGGTACGAAAAAGCAAGCACAAGATTCAGTGAAAGAAGAAGCAATCCGTTCTGGTATGTTCTATGTGAACCAACGCTGGCTTGGTGGAACTTTAACAAACTTTGAAACAATCCAAAAACGTATCAAACGTTTAAAAGATATTGAAAAAATGCAAGAAAACGGTACATTCGATGTTCTTCCTAAGAAAGAAGTCGTTCAACTGAAAAAAGAATTAGAGCGTCTTGAAAAATTCCTAGGCGGAATCAAAGACATGAAAGGTCTTCCGGATGCACTTTTCATTATCGACCCTCGTAAAGAGCGTATTGCAGTTGCAGAAGCTCGTAAATTGAATATCCCAATCATCGGTATCGTTGACACAAACTGTGATCCAGACGAAATTGATGTTGTGATCCCTGCAAACGATGATGCAATCCGTGCTGTAAAACTTCTAACTGCTAAAATGGCAGATGCGATTCTTGAGTCTAAACAAGGCGAAGAAGAAGCTGTTGTAGAAGAAACGACAGAAACTGAAACAACAACTGCGTAACCTATTCAAAAGGTGATAAGAGGGAAATGCCTTTTATCACCTTTTTTTCACCTAGTAATCCGTGTTTTAACATAGAAGGAGGAAATGTAAAATGGCTATTACTGCTCAATTAGTTAAAGAACTGCGTCAAAAAACTGGTGCAGGTATGATGGACTGTAAAAAAGCGTTAACAGAAACTGATGGTGACATCGACAAAGCAATCGATCTTCTAAGAGAAAAAGGAATTGCAAAAGCTGCGAAAAAAGCAGACCGTATTGCTGCTGAAGGATTAACTCTTATCAAAACTGACGGCAACACAGGCGTGATCCTAGAAGTGAACTCTGAGACTGATTTCGTTGCGAAAAACGAAGGATTCCAATCACTTCTTAACGAACTTGCTGATCATTTGCTTGCTGCTAAACCTGCAACAATTGAAGAAGCTCATGCTTCTAAAATGGAAAACGGTTCAACTGTTGAAGAGCATATCACATCTGCAATTGCAAAAATCGGAGAGAAAATCACTCTACGTCGTTTCTCTGTTATCACGAAAGAAGATAACGCAGCATTCGGTTCTTACTTACACATGGGCGGACGCATCGGTGTGTTAGCTGTTCTTAACGGAACAACTGACGAAGAGCTTGCAAGAGACATTGCAATGCACGTTGCTGCTGTAAACCCTAAATACATTTCTCGTGACCAAGTGTCAGAAGAAGAAGCAAACCGTGAGCGCGAAGTATTAACACAGCAAGCGCTTCAAGAAGGAAAGCCTGAAAATATCGTAGCTAAAATGGTAGAAGGCCGTCTAAACAAATTCTTTGAAGAAATTTGCTTACTTGACCAAGCATTCGTTAAAAACCCAGATGAAAAAGTGAAACAAGTAGTAGCTGCGAAAAACGCAAGCATTCAAACTTATGTTCGCTATGAAGTGGGCGAAGGTATTGAAAAGCGTCAAGACAACTTTGCTGAAGAAGTTATGAGCCAAGTGAAAAAATAATGTTTGAAAAGCTCTCGGGGGCTTTTTTAGGGAGCACAAGCACTGTGTTCCCTATTTTTTAGAGGATATTGATTTACAAAAGACAGTTTCTTACGCATAATAAGAGACGGTATAGTTTACACTTGGAGGTTATCATGAGCAAACCGAAATATAATCGCATTGTACTGAAGCTAAGTGGCGAAGCACTAGCAGGTGATGCTGGAAATGGAATTAACCCAACTGTCATTCAATCAATTGCAAAGCAAGTAAAAGAAATTGCAGAGCTTGATGTTGAGGTTGCAGTTGTTGTAGGCGGAGGAAACCTTTGGCGCGGTAAGACAGGCAGTGACTTAGGAATGGACCGTGCAACAGCAGACTACATGGGCATGCTGGCAACAGTGATGAATTCACTCGCGCTGCAGGACAGCCTAGAAACGCTTGGCATTCAGTCTAGGGTACAAACCTCTATCGAAATGAGACAGGTTGCAGAGCCATACATAAGAAGAAAAGCGATCCGTCATCTTGAGAAGAAACGTGTCGTGATTTTTGCTGCAGGTACTGGTAACCCTTATTTCTCTACAGATACAACGGCAGCACTTCGTGCAGCAGAAATTGAAGCAGATGTCATTTTAATGGCGAAAAATAATGTAGACGGTGTCTACAGTGCTGATCCTCGTACAGATGCGGATGCAGTAAAATATGATAAGCTTTCATATCTTGACGTGTTAAAAGAAGGGCTTGCTGTAATGGATTCTACTGCGTCCTCATTATGTATGGACAATGACATTCCATTAATCGTATTCTCCATTATGGAAGAAGGAAATATTAAACGTGCCGTCAATGGCGAATCAATTGGAACGATTGTGAGGGGGAAATAACGTGTCAAAAGAAGTATTGAACCAAACGAAAGAAAAAATGGAAAAAGCCGTTCAAGCATACGGACGTGAACTAGCAACTGTTCGTGCGGGCAGAGCAAATGCTTCATTGCTTGATAAAGTGACGGTTGATTATTACGGTGCACAAACACCACTCAACCAAATCGCGTCAATCACAGTGCCAGAAGCACGTATGCTGATTATCACACCTTATGATAAAACAGCCATCGGTGATATCGAAAAATCGATCCAAAAGTCTGATCTTGGGATCACGCCAACAAGTGACGGAAATGTGATCCGCATTGCGATTCCTGCACTAACAGAAGAAAGACGTAAAGAGCTTGTGAAAGTGGTAAGAAAATATTCAGAAGAAGCAAAAGTAGCTGTTCGTAATGTTCGTCGTGATGCAAACGATGAGTTGAAAAAGCTTGAGAAAAATGGTGAGATCACTGAAGATGAATTAAGATCATCGACAGAGGATGTTCAAAAATTGACAGATGAATATGTCGCTAAAATTGATGACGTGACGAAAGATAAAGAAAAAGAAATCATGGAAGTTTAAGAAAAAACTATGTACAATAGATAATAGTGAAAAGACCCTCTTCATGTTTACAGGGGGTTTTTTTGTTAATACTGTTGGTGACTATATTATTAGCGGGAACGCAACCTTTTTGGGTGATGGAGGAATCTCATGCTCAATATACTCAAAAATTGGAAGAATCAGCAAACTGCTGCTTCCAACTTAGAAAGCCTGACAAAAGAAGACATATTAAATGGAGAAATTCCTGAACATATCGCCATTATCATGGATGGGAACGGAAGATGGGCGAAAAAACGTGCTCTTCCACGGGTAGCAGGACATCATGAAGGAATGAAAGTCGTCAAGCGCATGACAAAGCTTGCAAATGAGCTGAATGTCAAAGTGCTGACTTTGTATGCTTTCTCTACGGAAAATTGGAAACGTCCAAAACTAGAAGTAGACTTTTTAATGAAGCTTCCTGAAGAATTTTTGAACATCTACCTGCCTGAACTCATCGAGGAAAATGTCCGTGTGCGCTTAACAGGTGATCCAGACGGCCTCCCGCAGCATACGAAAAGAGCGGTAGAGAACGCAGTAAAGAGTACGGCGAATAACGACGGACTCGTTTTGAATTTTGCGCTCAACTATGGAGGGCGCACAGAAATCGTCTCCGCATGCAGACAAATTTCTGAAAAAGTCAAAGAAGGTAAGCTTCAAGCAGAAGACATCACAGAAGAGATGTTTTCAGCTTATTTAATGACAGAATCTCTTCAAGATCCGGATTTGCTTATTCGCACAAGTGGAGAAATTAGATTAAGTAACTTTATGCTTTGGCAAATTGCATACAGCGAGTTTGTCTTTACGGATGTGCTTTGGCCTGACTTTTCTGATGAGCATCTTATAGGCGCTATCGGAGAATACCAGCGCCGCGGCCGGAGGTTCGGTGGAATTTAGAGGGTGGTGCAGATGAAACAAAGAATTTTGACGGGTGTTTTGGCAGCTGCAGTCTTTTTACTTGCGGTTATATATGGACAGATGCCATTTACCCTGCTGATTTACTTAATGGGAAGTGTCGCTCTCTTTGAGCTTCTAAGAATGAAAAAGATATCGATTTTCAGCTTTCCTGGTATTGTCAGCTTAATATTGCTTTGGCTTTTAATGGGCGGAGAGAACAGCTTCTTCCCGAACGTAGACGCATCAAAAATGCAAATTGCTTTATTTGCAGTCTTAATCCTTTTAACTTATACAGTGTTGAGCAAAAACTCTTTCACATTCGATGAGGTTGCTTTTGTTGTATTAGCGACATTATATATTGGCGTCAGTTTCTATTATTTCATCCAAATTAGAGGCTTATATGGCATGAGTGCGATCTTCTTCGCAGCAGTGATTATTTGGTCCACTGACTCAGGTGCTTACTTTATTGGGAAATCTATGGGGAAACGAAAGCTCTGGCCAGAGATCAGTCCAAACAAAACAGTAGAAGGATTTATCGGCGGAATCGTCACAGCGGTCGTGTTGTCATTTGTGTTTCAGGCGGTTACAGGATTTTTGCCATCATATCTGCTTGTTATGTTTATTACTCTTTTGCTCAGTATCTTTGGACAGCTTGGCGACCTTGTGGAATCTGCTTTAAAGCGTCATTATCACGTAAAGGATTCAGGGACAATTCTCCCTGGACATGGCGGGATTTTGGACAGGTTTGACAGCTTTTTGTTCGTTCTGCCGTTTTTATATTTACTGCTCGCAACGTTTGCCAGCTAACCTCATAGAAACTTATTGAACGAGAGAAGGAGTGGCAATTTGAAATATATTTCGCTATTAGGCGCAACAGGATCAATTGGAGAACAAACATTAGATGTGATTAGGCAGCACCCAGACAAATTTAAGCTGAAAGCCATGACATTTGGCCGAAATGTAGATAAGGCCATTCCAATCATAGAACAGTTTCAGCCTGAATTTGTCGGATGTTTAAGTGAAGAGACTTATCAGACGCTAAAAGGTCATTCATTTGAATACGATGTCAAGATGGCTGCTGGTGATGAAGCCAACATCGAGGCAGCGACCTATGATGCAGTGGACGTTGTGGTCAATGCACTTGTAGGAAGTGTTGGGCTTGTTCCAACATTAAAGGCCATTGAACAAAAAAAGACGATTGCACTCGCAAATAAGGAAACACTTGTCACAGCTGGTCATATAGTAAAAGAGTACGCGAAAACATATGATGTACCTTTACTTCCTGTCGATAGTGAGCATTCCGCTATTTTTCAATGCCTGCAAGGTGAACAAGCTAAAAACATTGAACGCTTAATCGTGACAGCTTCAGGTGGTAGTTTCCGAGATAAAAAACGAACTGAACTTGAAGGTGTTACGGTTGAAGAAGCGCTGAACCACCCAAACTGGTCAATGGGAGCGAAAATTACCATTGATTCAGCGACGATGATGAATAAAGGGCTCGAGGTGATTGAGGCACATTGGTTGTTTGATATACCGTATGAACAAATTGATGTGCTGTTACATAAAGAGAGCATTATCCATTCGATGGTGGAATTTCACGATAAAAGCGTCATGGCTCAGTTAGGGACACCAGACATGAGAGTGCCCATTCAATATGCACTCACATACCCTGACAGGGCGCCATTACCAGAAGCGAAATCATTGAACCTTTGGGGGATTGGACAATTGAATTTCCAAAAAGCGGATTTTGACAGGTATCGCTGCTTACATTTTGCTTATGAATCAGGTAAAATAGGAGGGACAATGCCTGCTGTGCTCAATGCAGCAAATGAAATGGCAGTTGATGCATTTCTGAAAGGCAAAGTAACGTTCCTGCAAATTGAAGAATTGATTGAAAAGGCACTAAATAGACATCATGTGATTTCAACGCCTAGTTTGCAAGATATCCATGAAGTGGACAAAGATACACGAGACTTTGTTCAATCAATCCTCACATAAGGTGGTATGTTCGTGAATACAGTGATTGCGTTTATTATTATTTTTGGAACGCTCGTTTTTTTCCACGAGCTTGGCCATTTAATTATGGCGCAGCGAGCGGGGATTTTATGCCGCGAGTTCGCAATTGGTTTTGGGCCGAAGATTTTCTCCTTTAAACGAAAGGAAACCGTTTATACCATTAGACTGCTCCCTATTGGCGGATTTGTTAAAATGGCAGGAGAGGACCCTGAAGTCATTGAAATTAAACCAGGTCATACAGTGGGGCTCTTATTCAATGAGCAAAATGAAGTAGAAAAAATCATTTTAAATGACAAAGAAAAATATCCTGATGCACTTGTCATCGAAGTTGAGCAGATTGATTTAGATCATGCCATGAGAATCTCAGGATATGAAGCTGGAAATGAAGATATTTTGACTGGCTACAATGTCAGTCAAACAAGCTTTTATATTGCAGATGGTGAAGAAATTCAAATCGCACCATACAATCGTCAATTTGGATCAAAAACGGTATGGCAGCGTATTAAAGCGATCGCAGCTGGACCGATTATGAACTTTATCCTGGCATATGTGATTTTGGTTGCTTTAGGCTTTATTCAAGGGGTAACCGTTGATGATCCTGTACTCGGCAAGCTGACGAAAGACGGCCGAGCGGCAGAAGCTGGACTCATGCAGGGAGACCACATCGTGTCCATTAACGGGGATAAAATGAATTCTTGGACAGACGTCGTTCAAACCGTTCAAAAGAACCCTGAGAAAAAAATGAATGTCGTCATTGACCGAGACGGCAAAGAAAGCACTGTGCAGGTTGTACCAGAAGCTGTGAAAGCAGACGGAAAAAGCATTGGCCGTTTCGGATCTTATCCGCCAACGGAAAATGGATTTCTGAAGGTTATTTCATCCTCAGGAACGACTGTGATTTCAACAGCAGGTCTGATTTTAACGAACTTGCAAAAAATTGTCACAGGACAATTTTCACTAGATATGTTAGCGGGTCCTGTTGGGATCTATGACATGACAGGAGAAGTAGCCAAGCAAGGTGTGTTAACATTAATGCAGTTTGCGGCGTTCCTTAGTATCAACTTAGGCATCGTGAATTTATTACCGATTCCTGCACTAGACGGAGGACGTTTACTATTCTTGTTTGTTGAAGCCATTCGTGGTAAACCAATTAATCGTGAGAAAGAAGCACTTGTTGTCTTTATCGGTGTTGCATTCCTCATGCTGTTAATGCTAGTGGTTACGTGGAATGACATCCAGCGATTATTTTTATAAAAACCAATGTCTCTTGTTTCTCATTACGGGAAACAAGAGTTTTTGTGAGAAGTCCTATTTCATAAATGAGGTGTAACGACATGAGACAATCCCTGACTTTCATTCCAACTCTTCGAGAGGTGCCGGCAGATGCTGAGGCAAAAAGTCATCAGCTCTTAGTAAGAGCTGGGTTCATTAGACAAAATACAAGCGGAATCTATCATTATCTGCCGCTTGCTCATAAAGTCATCCAGCATATTCAATCCATTGTTCGCAAGGAAATGGAAAAGGCAGGAGCAGCTGAGCTGTTAATGCCAGTGCTGCAGCAGGCAGAAATGTGGCAAGAGTCAGGAAGATGGTATACATACGGTCCAGAATTGATGCGTATGAAAGATCGTCATGGCCGCGAGTTCGCACTTGGCCCAACGCACGAAGAGGTGATCACATCACTCGTACGCAGCGAAGTAAAATCGTATAAGAAGCTTCCTTTAACTCTTTATCAAATTCAATCAAAATTCCGCGATGAACAGAGACCGCGTTTTGGGCTGCTGCGCGGACGTGAATTTATTATGAAGGATGCGTACTCATTCCATTCTTCACCAGAAAGCCTTGATGACACATACAACAAGATGTTTACAGCTTACTCCAATGTATTCTCAAAAGTAGGTCTTAATTTTAGACCAGTCATTGCAGATTCTGGTGCAATGGGAGGAAAAGATACACATGAGTTTATGGCACTGTCAGAAGTAGGAGAAGATACAATCGCATACTCTGACACATCTTCCTATGCTGCGAACATTGAAATGGCTGAAGCTGTTTATCACGGAGAAGAAGCAAATCCTGCGGACTTCAAAGAACTTGAAAAAGTCCACACACCGCAAGTAAAAACGATTCAAGACATCGCTGGATTTTTAGAAGTTGATCCTTCTCTTTGTATCAAGTCTGTTTTGTTTAAAGCAGATGATGCGTATGTTCTAATCCTGACTAGAGGCGACCATGAAGTAAATGATGTGAAAGTGAAAAACTTGGTAGGAGCACAGCTTGTAGAGCTTGCTACTCGCGAAGAAGTACTAGAAGTCATTGGAACAGAGCCTGGATTTGTTGGTCCTGTGAAGCTGGAAGCAGAAGTCGATATTTATGCAGACCTTGCGGTTAAAGGCATGACAAATGCTGTCGCAGGTGCAAACGAAGCGGATTATCACTATGTCAATGTCAATCCTGCGCGTGATGTATCAGTGAAAGAATTCACAGATCTTCGTTTGATTCAAGAAGGAGATGTTTCTCCAGATGGAGAAGGCACAATCCAGTTTGCCAAAGGGATTGAAGTAGGACAAGTCTTTAAACTAGGCACTCGTTATTCTGAGTCAATGGATGCGACGTACCTCGATGAAAATGGACGAGCGCAGCCAATGATTATGGGATGCTATGGTATCGGTATCTCTAGAACTCTTTCAGCAATTGTTGAACAGCATCACGATGAGAAAGGAATCATTTGGCCCGAAACTGTTGCGCCATATGACCTTCATCTCCTTGCATTAAATATGAAAAACGATGCTCAAAAAGAGCTGGCTGAAACGTTATACGAGCGCTTAGAAGATGAGGGCTTTGACGTACTTTTCGATGACCGCCAAGAGCGTGCCGGAGTAAAATTTGCAGACAGTGATTTAATTGGGCTGCCAATTCGCATTAGCTGCGGAAAACGTTCAGAAGAAGGCATTGTTGAAGTGAAGTTTAGAAAATCAGGTGAATCACATGAAGTATCTGTTGATGAGCTGATTTCATTTATACGCCAAGCATAAAAACGAACAAAAAAATGAAGGTACCTCCTGTAGAAAAGAGGTACCTTTCTGATTGACAAAAGGAGGGTTCTGTCTTGGATGAACAATTACCGATCACACGGCGGCAATTTCATATATTACTCAATCAGATTCAAATGACAGATGATGACCTCAGTCGTTACTTTGAAGAAGGAGAAATCGTCAAATTGACGGTGCATAAGGCGACGAAAACGTGGCATTTCCTTTTTAAATTTAAGGCGCTTCTGCCTTACAAGGTATATGCGATGTTTCTCAGCAGGCTGACAAATGCATTTTCTCATATTGCACAAGTCACTTGTACGATTGAAGTCAATGATCCGAACATCTCTGAAGAGCTCGTTCAATCGTATTGGTCACATTGTGTGGAAGAGCTTCAAGGAATTTCTCCTCCAATCATCAGCTTGCTTCAGCAGCAAAAACCATCGCTGTCTGGACATAAAATCATCATCAAAACGAAAAGCGAAACAGAGGCTTTGGCCATCAAGAAGAAGTACAGCCCAATGCTCCAGGCTGCTTTTAAACAAGTGGGCTTTCCAGAGCTGCAATTCGATACAGAAATTTTTGTATCAGATCAAGAGATTCAGAAGTTCAGAGAACAAAAGCTTGCTGAAGATCAAGAAAGAGCGATGCAAGCCCTCACTGAGATAGAGAAGAAGGAAAGTGAGGAGCAGGATGAAGCTCCGTCTGGTCCTCTCATGATTGGCTATCAAATTAAAGACAATGAAGAAATCCGTACGCTTGATAGTATTATGGATGAGGAACGAAGAATCACCGTCCAAGGCTACGTATTCGATGCAGAAACGCGTGAGCTGAAAAGCGGCAGAACGCTTTGTATCTTTAAGATTACAGATTATACAAACAGTATTTTAATCAAAATGTTTGCAAGAGAAAAAGAAGATGCCCAGCTGATGAAATCATTGAAAAAAGGCATGTGGGTCAAAGCAAGAGGAAGCATTCAAAACGATACGTTTGTCAGAGACCTTGTCATGATTGCCAATGACGTCAATGAAATGAAACCTCAGCTGAAAGAGGATACGGCACCTGTGGGTGAAAAACGTGTCGAGCTTCATTTGCATTCCCCAATGAGCCAAATGGATGCTGTCACTGGCATTGGCAGGCTGGTGGAACAAGCAAAAAAATGGGGACATGAAGCGATTGCCCTGACGGATCATGCGGTTGTACAATCCTTCCCAGATGCGTATGCAGCAAGTAAAAAACATGACATCAAAATGATGTACGGTGTGGAAATCAACTTGGTCGACGACGGAGTACCCATTGCCTATAATCCGGAGCACCGTTTGTTAGATGACGCGACGTATGTCGTATTTGACGTAGAGACAACTGGACTTTCAGCCGTTTATGACACGATCATTGAGCTGGCAGCAGTGAAAATAAAAGGCGGGGAAATCATTGACCGCTTTGAGGCATTTGCAAATCCTCATCACCCATTATCAGCGACAACGATCGAATTAACGGGTATTACGGATGATATGGTCAGAGATGCTCCAGATGTCGTCGATGTCGTGCGCGATTTCAAAGAATGGATTGGACAAGATATCCTTGTTGCGCACAATGCAAGCTTTGATATGGGCTTTTTAAATGCAGCGTACAAACGTCTGTTAAAAACAGATAAAGCGTCAAACCCTGTGATTGATACACTTGAACTCGGCCGATTCCTTTACCCTGAATTTAAAAATCACCGGCTCAATACACTTTGTAAAAAGTTCGATATAGAACTGACGCAGCATCACCGGGCCATTTACGATGCAGAGGCGACAGGCTACCTCATGCTGAAGATGCTAAAAGATGCGGCTGAAAAAGAAATTGCCTATCACGATCAATTGAATGAAAACATGGGTCAGTCTAATGCCTACCAGCGCTCACGTCCTTACCATGCCATTCTGATCGCACAAAATGAGACCGGTCTGAAAAATTTATTCAAACTTGTTTCTCTTTCTCATATTCATTATTTCTACCGGGTGCCGCGCATTCCGCGCTCACAGCTTGAGAAATATCGAGAAGGTTTAATTATCGGGTCTGCTTGTGATAAGGGTGAGGTCTTTGAAGGGATGATGCAAAAATCACCTGATGAGGTGGAAGACATTGCAGCATTTTACGACTATTTAGAAGTTCATCCGCCAGAAGTGTATCAGCATCTGCTGCAGCTGGAGCTTGTTCGAGATGAACGTGCGTTAAAAGAAATCATCACAAACATTGTGAAGCTTGGCGAAAAGCTCAATAAACCAGTCGTGGCAACTGGAAATGTGCATTATCTGCATCCAGAAGACAAAATTTATCGTAAAATCTTAATTTCATCACAGGGTGGAGCAAATCCGCTTAACCGTCACGAACTGCCAAAAGTTCATTTTAGAACGACAGATGAAATGCTTGAAGCATTCTCCTTCCTAGGAGACGAAAAAGCGAAAGAGATCGTCGTGGCGAATACGAAAAAAGTATCTGAGATGGTCGAAAGCATTAAACCAATCAAAGATGACCTATACACACCAAAAATTGAAGGTGCAGATGAAGAAATACGGGAAATGAGCTATCAAATGGCGCGCAGCATCTACGGAGATGATTTGCCGAAAATTGTAGAAGACCGTATTGAGAAAGAATTAAAAAGTATTATCGGCCATGGATTCGCCGTTATTTACTTAATTTCTCATAAGCTTGTAAAGAAATCACTTGATGATGGATATCTTGTTGGTTCAAGGGGATCTGTCGGCTCATCTCTTGTTGCAACATTAACAGAGATTACCGAAGTGAACCCACTTGCCCCGCATTATGTATGTCCAAGCTGTAAGCATTCAGAGTTCTTTAATGACGGATCTGTTGGTTCAGGCTTTGATCTTCCTGACAAAAACTGCCCAGAATGTGGTACGCCGTACAAAAAAGACGGACATGATATTCCGTTTGAAACGTTCTTAGGTTTTAAAGGAGACAAAGTCCCTGATATCGACTTGAACTTCTCAGGTGAATATCAGCCGATTGCACATAACTATACGAAAGAGCTGTTTGGTGAAGAGTATGTATACCGAGCAGGTACGATTGGTACTGTTGCAGAAAAAACAGCTTATGGTTACGTGAAAGGCTACGCAGGAGATCATAATCTTCATATGAGGGGCGCAGAAATCGACCGGCTTGTCCAAGGCTGTACAGGGGTCAAACGGACAACGGGCCAGCACCCAGGCGGTATTATCGTAGTGCCGGATTATATGGACATTTATGATTTCTCACCAATTCAATATCCAGCAGATGCGACAGGTTCTGATTGGAAAACGACGCATTTTGATTTCCATTCAATCCATGACAACTTGCTCAAGCTGGATATACTAGGGCACGATGATCCAACGGTTATTCGTATGCTTCAGGATTTAAGCGGAATTGATCCAAAAACGATTCCAACAGACGATCCTGAAGTAATGAAAATTTTCCAAGGAACAGAGCCTCTTGGTGTAACAGAGGAGCAAATTGGCTGTAAAACAGGTACACTCGGTATTCCGGAGTTTGGGACAAGGTTTGTTCGGCAAATGCTTGAGGATACAAAACCAACAACCTTCTCAGAGCTCGTTCAGATCTCTGGACTATCACACGGGACGGATGTATGGCTCGGAAACGCGCAAGAGCTCATTCACAATAAAACGTGTGAACTAAGTGAAGTGATTGGGTGCCGTGACGATATTATGGTCTATCTCATCTATCAGGGCTTAGAGCCGTCACTCGCATTTAAAATCATGGAGTCTGTTCGTAAAGGAAAGGGGCTTCCCCCTGAATGGGAAGAAGAAATGAAGAATAATAATGTACCGAACTGGTATATTGATTCTTGTAAAAAGATCAAATACATGTTCCCTAAGGCCCACGCAGCTGCTTACGTATTAATGGCTGTACGGATTGCCTACTTCAAGGTGCATCATGCACTTTTATACTATGCGGCTTACTTTACCGTTCGTGCAGATGACTTTGATATCGAAACAATGACAAAAGGATCGAATGCGATTCGAGCAGTCATGGACGATATTAACTCAAAAGGTCTAGATGCATCACCGAAAGAAAAGAACCTATTAACTGTACTAGAGCTTGCACTTGAAATGTGTGAAAGAGGCTACCATTTCAAAAAAGTGGACCTCTACCGATCAAGTGCAACAGAGTTTATCATTGATGGAGATGGATTAATTCCGCCATTCAACTCGATCCCTGGACTCGGAACAAACGTTGCGTTAAATATTGTTCGCGCACGACAAGACGGGGAATTCCTTTCAAAAGAAGATTTACAAAAACGCGGAAAAGTGTCGAAAACGATCCTAGAATATTTAGATCGTCAAGGCTGCTTAGAAGCACTTCCCGATCAAAACCAGCTTTCTTTGTTTTAATGCGATTCATGAAGAGCGTCCTTAAAGGGGCGTTCTTTTTTTATATGCAATAATTTTATTATGTTAACTAATAAAGATTTTCCACCAAATGGAATCATTTTCTTATTCATTCATATACCTTGATTTAACGTGATGTTTTAAGAGAAGAGATTGTATGTCATTCTTTCTACCCAAATAGAGCAAAAAAGAGAATTTCGCCGTCTGAAATGTTCTCATGCGACATATGATCATTCTGGGTACAGTCACAAAAAGAATCAAGAGAAAAAACCTTCGATGAGCGTAAAGCTGATTGCTGTTTACTATGCTTATTTTTGAAACGTATTTGATTCTTTTCAAAACTGTTCAAATCACGTTCTGAATAAAAGGAGGTGGCTTGTCTATTCATGTTTGACTAAAAAGAAGGAGTGAGTCATACGGAAATGGCATCTTATAATTATGTAGAGGTTCTTCAAAAATCCTTGTTGTTTTATGAAGCGCAGCGGTCTGGAAAGCTTCCCGAAAGCAGCCGTCTCAACTGGCGGGGAGATTCTGGACTAGAGGACGGGAAGGATGTAGGGCATGATTTAACTGGCGGCTGGTATGACGCAGGTGATCATGTGAAATTTGGGCTTCCGATGGCCTACTCAGCAGCTGTGCTTGCATGGACAGTATATGAATACCGAGAAGCCTATGAAGAGGCAGAACTGCTTGATGACATCCTCGATCAAATCAGGTGGGCAACGGATTATTTTTTGAAAGCACATACAGGTCCGAACGAGTTTTGGGCGCAGGTAGGTGATGGGAACGCCGATCATGCTTGGTGGGGACCGGCAGAAGTGATGCCGATGAGCCGGCCAGCTTTTAAAATTGATGAAAATTGTCCAGGAACAGAAGTAGCCGCACAAACTGCTGCAGCTTTAGCAGCGGGTTCTATCATTTTTAAAGAGACAGATGCCCCTTATGCAGCAAAGCTTCTGACCCACGCGAAACAGCTTTATGCATTTGCTGACAGGTATCGCGGCGAGTATACAGATTGTGTCACAAACGCTCAGCCGTTTTACAACTCCTGGAGCGGCTATATTGATGAACTCATTTGGGGCGGAATCTGGCTGTACTTGGCAACAAATGAAGAGACCTATTTAAATCAAGCACTAAAAGCAGTAGAAGAATGGCCAAAGGATTGGGATTATACGTTTACCATGTCATGGGACAATACTTTCTTCGCTTCACAAATCTTACTCGCAAGAATCACGAAGGAGAATAGATTTATAGAATCGACAGAGCGTAACCTCGATTACTGGACCACAGGTCTTGTTCAAAATGGAAAAGTCGAAAGAATCACTTATACGCCTGGCGGTTTGGCATGGCTAGATCAATGGGGATCGCTTCGTTATACAGCAAATGCAGCATTTTTAGCCTTTGTCTATGCTGATTGGGTTTCGGATGAAGAAAAAAAGAATCGATATCAAACGTTTGCGGTCAATCAAACTCACTATATGCTTGGTGATAATCCGCTCAATAGAAGCTATGTCGTTGGGTTTGGCCAGAACCCGCCGAAGCATCCACACCATCGAACTGCACATGGCTCATGGTCTAACCAGCTGACAAATCCTCCGTATCATCGGCACACTCTTTATGGAGCGCTTGTTGGCGGGCCTAATGCACAGGATCAATATGACGATGACATCTCTGATTATGTATCAAACGAGGTGGCGACGGACTATAATGCCGCCTTTACTGGAAATATAGCCAAAATGGTGCAGCTGTTTGGAAAGGGGCAATCTAAGCTTCCAAATTTCCCGCCTAAAGAACAGGCTCAGGATGAGTTTTTTGTAGAGGCAGCTCTGATGAATAACGATACAACATCAACTCAGGTGAAGGCTGTTCTATACAATCGGTCCGGCTGGCCGGCAAGAAGCAGTCAAACGCTGTCCTTTAGATATTATGTCAATCTAAGTGAGGTCTTTGCAAAGGGATTCACTGAAAAAGATATTCAAGTGACAGCAGCCTACAATGAAGGCGCTTCCTTATCTCCGCTGAAGGTATATGACGCATCAGCCCACGTATATTATGCAGAAATTGATTTTACGGGCGTAGCGATTTTTCCTGGAGGAGAATCAGAGCATAAGAAGGAAATACAATTTCGATTATCTGCACCAAATGGGGCGAATATATGGGATGCCTCAAATGATTATTCCTTTCAAGGCTTAACATCTAATATGCAAAAAACAGCGAGGATTCCTGTTTTTGATGATGGTGCTTTGGTATTTGGTGCACTTCCAGACAAATAAAAATCAAGATTTATTGAAAGGGTGAAGGACTTGTCAAACAAAGAACGGTTTTTAACGCTTTATCATCAAATTAAAAGTGATGCGAATGGATATTTTTCACCAGAAGGAATTCCGTATCATTCAATCGAGACGCTCATTTGCGAAGCGCCTGATTATGGGCATATGACAACGTCAGAAGCGTATAGCTATTGGCTGTGGCTTGAGGTGTTGTACGGACATTACACAGGAGATTGGAGCAAATTAGAGGCAGCCTGGGACAATATGGAGAAGTACATCATCCCAGTAAATGAAGATGGAAATGATGAGCAGCCGCATATGAGCGCCTACAACCCTTCTAGCCCAGCCACATACGCAGCAGAAAAACCATACCCGGATCAATACCCTAGCCAGTTAAGCGGTGCTCGTCCTGCGGGTCAAGATCCGATTGATGGTGAATTGAAAACAACCTATGGAACGAATGAAACGTATTTAATGCACTGGCTGCTTGATGTCGATAACTGGTATAAATATGGAAACTTGCTCAACCCATCACATACAGCTGCATATGTGAACACATTCCAGCGTGGTCCACAGGAATCCGTATGGGAGGCCATCCCTCATCCTTCACAAGATGATAAATCTTTTGGAAAGCCGAATGAAGGCTTTATGAGCTTGTTCACAAAAGAAAATCAAGCACCAGCTGCTCAGTGGCGCTATACCAATGCGACGGATGCTGATGCGCGTGCAATACAAGTGATGTATTGGGCGAAGGAACTCGGCTATAATGAGTCAGCCTATCTTGATAAAGCGAAAAAAATGGGGGATTTTCTTCGTTACGGTATGTACGATAAATATTTTCAAACGATTGGAAGCGGCAAACAGGGGAATCCGTACCCTGGAAACGGAAAGGGTGCCTGTCATTACTTAATGGCGTGGTATACCTCTTGGGGCGGAGGACTTGGCGACCATGCCAACTGGTCATGGCGTATTGGAGCTAGCCATTGTCACCAAGGGTATCAAAACCCTGTCGCCGCTTATGCTTTATCCTCAGACAAAGGAGGCTTAAAGCCATCTTCCGCTACTGGTGCAAGCGATTGGGAAAAAACATTAAAAAGGCAGCTTGAATTTTATGTATGGCTTCAATCTAAAGAGGGAGCGATTGCAGGAGGTGCAACCAATAGCTGGAATGGAGACTATAGTGCTTATCCGGCGGGAAGAAGTACTTTTTACGATATGGCATATGAGGATGCACCTGTTTATCTTGACCCGCCTTCTAATAACTGGTTTGGGATGCAGGCATGGCCGATGGAGCGCGTAGCAGAGCTTTATTACATTTTTGTGAAAGACGGAGACAAAACATCTGAAAATGTCCAAATGGCCAAATCTTGTATCACAAAATGGGTCGACTATGCATTAGATTACATTTTTATCGGCAGCCGTCCTGTGTCGGATGAAGAGGGTTATTTCTTAGATGACCAAGGACAAAGAATTCTAGGAGGAACAAATGCTGCTGTTGCTACAACGAGTGCACCTGGCGAGTTTTGGCTTCCTGGAAATATTGCTTGGAGCGGACAGCCTGACACTTGGAATGGGTTCCAGTCTGCAACAGGAAATCCAAACTTAACAGCTGTAACAAAAGATCCAACTCAGGATACGGGCGTACTAGGGAGTCTCGTCAAGGCTTTAACATTCTTTGCTGCTGCCACTAAGCTAGAAACAGGGGATTATACAGCGCTTGGTGTCAGAGCGAAAGATGCTGCCGCACAGCTCCTTGAGGTTGCGTGGAATTACAATGATGGCGTGGGCATTGTAACAGAAGAAGAAAGAGAGGACTATGACCGCTTCTTTAAAAAAGAAGTGTATTTCCCAAATGGTTGGAACGGGACATTTGGTCAAGGGAATCAGATTCCTGGAGCCAGCACTATTCCTTCTGATCCGCAGCGAGGAGGTAATGGGGTCTATACGAGTTTTGCTGATCTTCGTCCGAACATTAAACAAGATCCAGCATGGTCTTCACTCGAGAGTAAATATCAGTCTTCATTTAATGAAGCAACAGGCAAATGGGAGAATGGGGCACCGGTTTTCACCTATCACCGTTTCTGGTCTCAAGTGGATATGGCCACTGCCTACGCTGAATATCATCGTCTCATCAACTAGCAGGTCAAATTTAAGCTGCCGGTTTCTTTGAGCCGGCAGTTTGATTAGGAAATATAAATCCAGTGAAGATAAGGGTGTTTTTACATGGTCAAAGAAAGAAGTTTTCTTCATCAATCATTAAACAAGGGCGAAAATGGGCAGATAAATCTGATGTGGAAAAAAGAGGCGAATGATCGAATTTCAGAGCATAGACAAAGAGATCTTGAAATAAATGTCACAAATCACGAAAAAAAGCCAATAGCAGGTATAGAGGTTGAGATTAAGCAAAATAGGCATGAATTCGCATTTGGTTCAGCGATGAATGACCAAGTGTTGTTTAATCAACAATATGCCGATTTTTTTGTGAAGTATTTTAATTGGGCTGTTTTTGAAAATGAGGCAAAATGGTATGCGAATGAGCCGGAAAGAGGGAAAATCACCTACGAAAAAGCAGAAGCGATGCTGAATTTTGCAGATAAACATCAACTTCCAGTGAGAGGGCACGCTTTATTTTGGGAGGTAGAGGATGCGAATCCAAGCTGGCTGAGGTCACTACCGAATCACCAAGTGTATGAATCGATGAAAAACCGGCTTGAGCATGCGGGTAATTATTTTAAAGGGAGGTTCCGTCATTGGGATGTAAACAATGAAATGATGCATGGTTCATTTTTTAAAGATCGCTTCGGGAAAAATATTTGGAAGTGGATGTATGAAGAAACGAAAAAAATTGACCCTCAAGCACTATTGTTTGTGAATGATTATAATGTGATCTCATATGGTGAGCACCACGCTTATAAAGCGCATATCAATGAACTGCGTCAGTTAGGCGCACCTATTGAGGCGATTGGTGTTCAAGGACATTTTGAAGAACGGGTCGATCCAGTCGTTGTAAAAGAGAGGCTCGATGTGCTTGCTGAGCTTGGTCTTCCTATATGGGTTACAGAGTACGATTCTGTTCACCCTGACGCTAATAGAAGAGCGGATAACCTAGAGGCTTTATATCGCGTCGCATTTAGTCATCCAGCCGTAAAAGGAGTGCTAATGTGGGGATTTTGGGCAGGTGCCCATTGGAGAGGTGAGCATGCGGCCATCGTGAATTATGATTGGTCTTTAAATGAAGCAGGCCGACGTTACGAAAAGCTTCTAAATGAGTGGACGACACAAAGAGTTGAAAAAACAGATGCTAATGGCAATGTGACATGTCGAGCATTTCACGGGACATATGAGATTCGAATCGGTAAAGAAAGTAAACTGTTAAAACAACAGACAATTGAACTTGATTCAAATGAACAAACACCGCTTCGGTTAGATGTGATCGTACCTGAAGAAGGCTAGATTGTGAGGGGAATTTAAATGAAGAGATGGACTCAAAGAGTGTCTTGCTTCATACTTGTGGCCGCTATATGGGCCGGCTGGTTTTCACTTACGATTAAGGCCGCCTCTTATGTACAGACGTCTGGTACACAATTTACGCTGAACAATCAACCATTTTACTTCGCTGGCACAAATAATTACTATTTCCATTACAAATCTAAAAAGATGGTAGATGCTGTGTTCGATGATATGAAAGCAATGAATTTAAAAGTCATACGTATTTGGGGATTTCACGATGGGGCCCCTCAAGAAAACTCAGTCTTACAATCTAGTCCAGGGGTCTATGAAGAATCGGGTTTTCAAAAACTAGATTATGCAATTTATAAAGCGGGACAGGAAGGAATAAAGCTTGTCATCCCACTAGTCAACAATTGGGATGATTTTGGCGGGATGAATCAATACGTAAAGTGGTTCGAGGCAGGATCGCATGATGCCTTTTATACAGATCCTCGTATACAAAAAGCTTACAAAAATTATGTGCGCTATGTATTAGAAAGAACCAATACGTACACAGGTGTTCAATATAAGGACGATCCAGCTATTATGACTTGGGAATTAGCTAATGAGCCGCGTGTGCAGTCAGATCCAACGGGAAATATACTAGTCAAATGGGCAGATGAAATGAGTACATGGATCAAATCGCTGGATCGTCACCATCTTGTTGCAGTAGGAGATGAAGGGTTCTTTCGCATACCAGGACATGAAGACTGGTTTTATGGAGGCGGAGAAGGCGTCGATTGGGACCGTTTGACGGCTCTCTCTAATATCGATTATGGAACCTATCATCTGTACCCAGATCACTGGAACAAGTCAGCTGCTTGGGGAGTGAAATGGATCGAAGACCATATCACCCGCGGGAAGTCAATCGGAAAACCAGTTGTGTTAGAAGAGTTTGGCGTTCAAAATCAATCAGCGCGTCCTGACGTATATCAAAGCTGGCTGTCAGCGGTTGAGCGGCTCGGAGGAGCTGGCAGTCAATTTTGGATTTTAACAAGTATTCAGGACGATGATTCGCTCTATCCGGATTATGACGGTTTCCGCATCATAAAGGGGAGCAGGGAGGCAGCACTTATCAGTGAACATGCGAAAAGAATGAACGAAAAGAACTGATGGCGAATGCCTGCTGAATAAGGAACTTCATTTGCATAAAAAAATTGGATATGGTATAGTTTTTATGGAAATGCTAACGATTACCGAGACAAGAGTGGGGAAACCCGCTCTTTTGTATTGAACAGGCAATTTTTGTCTCGACATTATTCATCCGTTTTCTGCTCCCCCTGCTCACATAAAGCAGGGTTTTTATGCAGAATGATTGATAAGAGCGTTTATCGAAAGCACAAGGAGGAAGAGAATGAGCAAAAAAGTAGTGGATGTCGTAAGCGAAATGGTGCAGCCAATTTTAGATGGCTTACAGCTTGAACTCGTTGATGTTGAATTTGTCAAAGAGGGTCAAAACTGGTTCCTTCGCGTGTTTATTGACTCTGATAAAGGCGTCGATATCGAAGAATGTGCCAAAGTGAGCGAAGCCTTGAGCGAAAAGCTTGATGAGGCAGATCCGATTAGCCAAAACTACTTTCTTGAAGTGTCCTCTCCTGGAGCGGAGCGCCCATTAAAGAAAAAAGCTGATTTTGAAAAAGCACTTGGAAAAAATGTTTTCATGAAAACATATGAACCAATTGATGGTGAAAAAGCATTTGAAGGTGAGCTTACAAGCTTTGATGGTGAGATTGCAACAGTGACAGTGAAGATCAAGACAAGAAAGAAAGAGATCAATATTCCATACGAAAAAATAGCTAACGCAAGATTAGCAGTTTCGTTCAATTAACCTTTTCATTGATATAAGGGGGAACCATAAAAATGAGTAGTGAGTTGTTAGATGCCCTGACTGTTCTTGAGAAAGAGAAGGGTATTAGTAAAGAAATTATTATTGAAGCGATAGAAGCTGCACTCATTTCTGCATATAAGCGTAACTTTAATCAAGCACAAAATGTTCGTGTTGATTTAAACCGCGAAACGGGAACGATTCGCGTATTTGCAAGAAAAGATGTTGTAGATGAAGTGTATGATTCTCGCCTTGAAATCTCTGTAGATGATGCAGCCAATATCAACCCGAATTACATGGTAGGTGACGTCGTTGAAATTGAAGTCACGCCAAAAGACTTCGGACGCATTGCAGCTCAGACTGCGAAACAAGTGGTGACGCAGCGAGTGAGAGAAGCAGAGCGAGGTGTGATCTACACTGAGTTTATCGATCGCGAGGAAGACATTATGACGGGAATCGTTCAGCGAATTGACAGTAAATTCATTTACGTGTCACTTGGCAAAATCGAAGCCCTTCTTCCGGTCAACGAACAAATGCCAAATGAGGACTACAAACCACATGACCGCATTAAGGTGTTTATTACAAAAGTCGAAAAAACAACAAAAGGACCACAAATTTATGTGTCTAGAACACATCCAGGTCTTTTAAAGCGTTTATTTGAAATTGAAGTGCCAGAAATTTATGATGGTACTGTAGAGCTTAAATCGGTTGCTAGAGAAGCTGGGGACCGTTCTAAAATATCTGTTCGTACAGATGATCCTGATGTTGACCCAGTTGGTTCTTGTGTTGGACCAAAAGGTCAGCGTGTACAAGCAATTGTCAACGAGCTAAAAGGCGAAAAAATTGACATTGTCCATTGGTCAAATGACCCGGTTGAATTTGTTGCCAATGCATTAAGTCCATCAAAAGTACTTGATGTCATTGTAAATGAAGAAGATAAGGCGACAACAGTTATTGTCCCTGATTATCAGCTGTCGTTAGCCATTGGTAAAAGAGGTCAAAATGCTCGTCTTGCAGCAAAGCTGACTAGCTGGAAAATTGACATTAAAAGCGAAACAGATGCAAGGGAACTCGGTATTTTCCCAAGAACTGAAGACTCTGAATCTCTTTTCTTAGAGGCTGAACCAGTAGCTGAGGAATCTGACGAATAAGAGGTGATGTAAAAGGTGAATAGCCGAAAAAAAATCCCGCTTAGAAAATGTGTCGTGACGGGAGAAATGAAACCAAAGAAAGAACTGATCCGTGTTGTTCGTTCTAAAGAAGGTGAAGTGTCTGTTGACGCAACCGGAAAAATGAACGGACGCGGAGCTTACCTTTCTCTCGATAAAGAAACCATTCTTGCGGCAAAGAACAAACGCAGTTTACAGCAGCAATTTCAGACACAGATTGACGAACACATATTTGAAGAATTACTAGAACTAGCTGAAAAGGTGAAAAAACCAAATGACTCAATCTGAATGGTATCCTTTGCTTGGTCTAGCAAATCGAGCTCGTAAAGTCGTGTCAGGAGAAGATCTTGTGATCAAAGAAATTAGACATGCGCGTGCTAAGCTGGTTCTTCTTGCAGCAGATGCCTCATCGAACACAGAGAAAAAGGTATCTGATAAATGCAAATTTTATAATGTTCCGGTTAGAAAAGTTGAAGACCGTTCCGTTCTCGGACGTTCTATTGGGAAAGAAGCTCGCGTAGTTGTCGCTGTCACTGACCAAGGCTTCGCTAAGAAGCTGATAAGCTTGCTCGATTAATTTATTTGGGGGTGAACGAATGGCTAAAGTGAGAGTATATGAATACGCAAAAGCCATAGATGTTTCAAGTAAAGATATTATAGCAGCGCTTAAGGATATGAACGTGGAAGTGAACAACCACATGGCGACGCTTGAAGACGACACTGTGAAAAAGCTAGACGCTATCTATAAAAAAGCCAAAGCAAAAGAGACAGCTAACGAGAAACCCGCAGAACAAAAAAAACAATCATCTAACAAAAACAATGATAGAAAGAAGAATGACGTGCAGAATAATCAATTTAATAAAAACAAAAAAAACAACAACCAAAACAAAAACAAAAATAAACGCGGTGGGAATAACAAACCGCAGCATCAGCAAGCTAGACCTGTGAAGCCTAAGAAAGAGCTTCCTGAAAAAATTGAATTTACAAATTCAATGACAGTCGGCCAGTTGGCTGAAGAGCTTGGAAAAGAAACAGCTGAAATTATCAAAAAGCTGATGATGCTTGGTGTTATGGCAACCATTAACCAAGAGCTGGATAAAGATACAGTTGAATTAATCGCTTCTGAATATGGCGTTCCAGTAGAGGAAGTCATTATTTTAGAAGAAACTGAACTTGAAAAGTATGAAGTTGAAGATAAAGAAGAAGATATGCAAGTACGCCCTCCAGTTGTGACGATCATGGGACACGTTGACCACGGGAAAACAACGCTTCTTGACAGCATTCGTAAGACGAAAGTCGTCGAAGGCGAAGCTGGTGGAATCACGCAGCATATCGGTGCTTACCAAATTGAAGAAAACGGCAAGAAAATCACGTTCCTTGATACACCTGGACACGCAGCATTTACAACGATGCGTGCACGTGGTGCTGAGGTAACAGATACGACAATTCTGGTCGTTGCAGCAGATGATGGCGTGATGCCGCAAACGATTGAAGCCATTAACCATGCGAAAGCGGCAGAAGTGCCAATCATTGTCGCTGTCAACAAAATTGACAAACCAACAGCGAACCCTGACCGTGTGATGCAGGAATTAACTGAGCATGGTTTAGTACCAGAAGCTTGGGGCGGCGAAACGATCTTCGTTCCTCTATCTGCAAAAACAGGTGAAGGCATTGACGAATTGATCGAAATGATCCTTCTTGTCAGCGAAGTAGGAGAACTGAAAGCCAACCCAAATCGTGCGGCAAAAGGGACTGTCATCGAGGCTGAACTTGATAAAGGAAGAGGATCTGTTGCAACCCTTCTTGTTCAAACTGGTACACTTCATGTAGGTGACCCAATCGTTGTCGGAAATACATTTGGCCGCGTTCGTGCAATGGTTAATGACATCGGACGCCGCGTGAAAACAGCAGGACCATCTACACCTGTTGAAATCACTGGTTTAAATGATGTACCGAATGCAGGGGATCAGTTCCTCGTATTCAAAGACGAAAAAACAGCTCGTCAAGTGGGTGAGGCGCGTGCTTCGAAACAGCTTGATGAACAGCGTTCAGACAAAGCAAAATTATCTCTAGATGACCTATTTGAGCAAATCAAACAAGGTGAAGTGAAAGATATCAACTTGATCGTGAAAGCAGACGTACAAGGTTCTGCTGAAGCACTGACGGCCGCTCTTCAAAAAATTGAAGTAGAAGGCGTAAAAGTGAAAATCATCCATACGGGTGTTGGAGCGATTACAGAATCTGATATTATTTTAGCAAGTGCTTCTAATGCGATCGTGATCGGATTTAACGTACGTCCTGATGGAAATGCGAAGAGCACAGCTGAAACAGAAAACGTAGATATCCGCTTACACCGCATTATTTATAAAGTCATCGATGAAATTGAAGCTGCGATGAAAGGGATGCTTGACCCTGAATATGAAGAAAAAGTCATCGGTCAAGTTGAAGTTCGTCAAACGTTCAAAGTTTCTAAAATCGGTACAATTGCTGGTGGCTATGTCACTGAAGGAACCATTACAAGAGATAGTGGTATCCGCTTAATCCGTGACGGCGTCGTGATATTTGAAGGCGAAGTCGACGTATTAAAACGATTCAAAGATGACGTGAAAGAAGTTTCACAAGGCTATGAATGTGGTATTACCATTAAGAAGTACAATGATATCCGTGAAGGTGATGTCATGGAATCATTCGTTATGCAAGAAATCGAAAGAAAATGATCGGTTATACCGAATGTGAGTGCATCATCTATGATGCCTCCTCACTGAAGGAAAAACGTGCGGTTCTTCAGCGTATATTGACAAGAACGCGCCATAAATTCAATGTAACCATGGCTGAAATGGATTACCAGGACACATGGCAGCGTACATCAATTGGAATCGCCGTGATTTCCTCATCTCGGGTTCAAGTGGAAAAGGAATTGCAGCGTGTTTTAAGCTTTATTGATTCTTTTCCTGAAATTGAACGAACGATCACGAAAACTGAGTGGTTTTAATTAGAGGTGATAAGATCATGAGTATGAGAGCAACCCGCGTGGGTGAGCAGATGAAAAAAGAATTAGGTGACATCCTAGGCAGAAAGCTAAAAGATCCAAGAATTGGCTTTTTGACTGTAACCGATGTTGAAGTATCCGGTGATTTGCAAATTGCGAAAGTTTACATTTCTGTTCTCGGTGACGAGAAAAAAAGAGAGGAAACCTTAAAAGGCCTTGCAAAGGCTAAAGGGTATATCCGCTCTGAAATTGGCAATCGAATTAGACTTCGCAAAACACCAGAACTGCACTTTGAATTCGATGAATCCGTAGATTATGGAAATCGAATTGAAAGCCTGATTGCTGAACTAAACACAAAAGATCATGAATAAGACGTTGAAATAAGGATAGGCGATGATCGTCTGTCCTTTTTCATCGTTTATGAAAGGAGAGAACGCAGATGATAAATGGTGTTCTTTTATTACATAAAGAAAGAGGAATGACCTCTCACGACTGTGTGTTCAAAGTGAGAAAGATCTTGCATACAAAAAAAGTCGGACATACAGGCACTCTCGACCCGGAGGTATCAGGTGTTCTGCCCATTTGTATCGGAAGAGCAACGAAGATTGTCGAATACTTAACAGATAAATCGAAAACGTATGATGCAGAAATCACGATTGGCTTTTCTACAACAACAGAAGACCAAACAGGTGAGATCGTAGAAGAAGAAAAGGTGCAAAAACCCATCTCAGAAGAAGAAATTGATGCTGTGCTGAAACAGTTTCAAGGAACCATTGAACAAATTCCTCCCATGTTTTCTGCTGTGAAAATTGGCGGAAAAAAACTCTATGAATATGCAAGAGAAGGCATTGAAATTGAGCGGCCGAGCCGTGAAATTACGATTCACCGTATCGAGCGGACAACACCTGCTTTATTTGAGAATGGAAAGGTATCATTTAGATTCACCGTTTTATGCTCAAAAGGAACGTATGTCAGAACCTTAGCGGTTGATATTGGAAAGAAACTAGGGTTTCCAGCCCATATGTCACATCTCATTCGCACAGGGTCAGGTGATTTTACGCTAGATGAATGCATCACCCTTGATGAGCTTCGAAATATAAGCGAGGAAGGAGCAGTAGATGAGCACCTTGTCCCGATCGAGCGTGCGCTCAATCATTTGCCGAAATGGGAGATAAATGATACATTAGCAAGTAAAGTGGAAAACGGTGCAGTCCTGCCAATGCCTGATGAATTCGCTCATTTCGCAGAGGAAGATCGTGTCGCTGTCTTTGCTCCTTCAGGTCGCTGTATGGCGATATATATGAAGCACCCGACCAAACAGAATCTGATGAAGCCGGCGAAGATCTTATCTCAGGACAAGCAATCTTAAAGAAAAGGTGACCATCTCGTGAAGACTATACATATTTCACACCCACATACATTGAATCAAAAGGATCAAGACCCTTCTGTTATGGCTTTAGGGTATTTTGACGGTGTTCACCTCGGACATCAAAAAGTTATTGACGCAGCGAAAAGCATTGCGAGAAAAGAAGGATTGGCTTTAGCAGTCATGACCTTTCATCCGCATCCATCACATGTTTTGCAAAAAGCACGTGAACCAAAGGACTTAATTACACCGCTTGAGGATAAAATTGATTTCATCGAACAGCTGGGCGCTGACTATTTATACATTGTGCAATTCAGCGAAAGCTTTGCAGCGCTGTCTCCTCAAGAGTTTGTGGACCAATATTTGGATGAGCTGAATGTGAAGCACGCAGTAGCCGGTTTTGATTTTACGTTTGGCCGTTTTGGTGCAGGCACAATGGAAACATTCGATGAGTACGGAAAAGGGCGTATCACGGCCACCATCGTTCCTAAGTTGTCCAATCAAGACCGAAAAGTCAGCTCTACACTCATACGTTCCGCATTGAAAAATGGGGATGTTGAATATGTGAGTGAGCTTTTAGGAAAACCTTATCAGCTGCGCGGTATTGTCATTCATGGAGATAAGCGAGGACGGACGATCGGCTTTCCGACTGCAAATGTCGGTTTATCTGCTGAATACATTATTCCGCCAACAGGGGTTTATGCAGTAAGAGCAGAAGTCAAAGGCAAAGTGTATGACGGTGTTTGTAACGTTGGCTATAAACCAACCTTTTATGAAAAGCGCCCTGATCAGCCTGCCATTGAAGTAAACCTCTTTGATTTTAACGAAGAAATATATGGTGAACCGATTAAATTACAGTGGTTCAAACGCATTCGCAGTGAACAAAAATTTAACGGAATCCAGGAGTTAACGGCTCAAATCAGTCAAGATAAAGAAGAAGCGATTCAGTTTTTTCAAGATCAGCTAAGGCAAACAAAAAATTCATAGAAAAACAGCTCTACCATTTGCAAATTCAGCATATTTTTAGTATGATTATTCCTGTAGCTTTAAAACCACTTACTTGGCAGGCCGACTTCACCGACGGTTGCGAGGTAGATGGGGCTAACATGATTTGGAGGTGAAACAGGATGGCTATTACTCAAGAGCGTAAAACTCAATTAATTAATGAGTTCAAAACACACGAATCTGATACTGGATCTCCAGAAGTTCAGATCGCTGTCCTAACAGAATCAATTAACAACTTGAACGAGCATTTACGTACTCATAAGAAAGATCACCACTCACGTCGCGGTCTTTTGAAAATGGTAGGTAGACGTCGTAATCTTCTTACGTATCTACGTAATAAAGACGTAACTCGTTACCGTGAGTTAATTAACAAACTAGGCTTACGTCGATAATCGTAAAAAGCGGGAGGATTCCCGCTTTTTTATCGTATAATCACTAATATTTTATGGTTAAAATGTTGAAAGAATGGCAAAAACCCTTCTACATACACCTTTCACATTGATATGTGAAAATCATTTTGTTCATAATAAGAATTAACTAAAATTTCAAGATAAGAGAGGAGTTTTTCTCAGAATGGGACAAGAGAAACATGTCTTCACCATAGACTGGGCTGGACGTCAACTGACAGTTGAAACTGGCCAGCTTGCAAAGCAAGCAAACGGAGCGGTCCTCGTACGCTACGGAGATACAGCTGTGCTTAGCTCAGCAACAGCTTCTAAAGAACCAAAACCACTTGATTTTTTCCCGCTCACTGTGAACTACGAAGAAAGATTATACGCAGTAGGTAAAATTCCTGGAGGCTTCATTAAAAGAGAAGGCCGTCCAAGTGAAAAAGCGATCCTTGCGAGCCGCTTAATTGACAGACCAATCCGTCCATTATTTGCAGATGGATTTAGAAACGAAGTACAAGTCATTAGTATCGTCATGAGTGTGGATCAAGATTGTTCATCTGAAATGGCTGCAATGTTTGGCTCATCTTTAGCATTATGTGTGTCTGACATTCCATTTGAGGGACCAATCGCCGGCGTTACAGTAGGACGAGTTGATGGAAAGCTGATCATCAATCCAAATGTAGAGCAGCTTGAACAAAGTGACATCAACCTTGTAGTCGCTGGAACAAAAGATGCGATCAACATGGTCGAAGCTGGTGCTGATGAAGTACCAGAAGAAACAATGCTTGAGGCCATCATGTATGGTCACCAAGAGATCAAACGCTTAATCGAATTCCAAGAGGAAATTGTCAAGGCAGTCGGTAAAGCAAAAATCGATATTCCTTTATATGAAGTAGATCAAACGTTAGCAGACGAAGTAAAAGCACTTGCTGAAACAGACCTGCTGAAAGCGATTCAAGTACATGAGAAGCATGCACGTGAGGATGCAATCAGTGCTGTGAAAAAAGCTGTGGTTGAGAAATTTGAAGAAGAAGATCGCGACGAAGCGACGATTAAACAAGCGAAGGATGTATTAAACAAGCTTGTCAAAAACGAAGTTCGTCGTCTGATCACTGAAGAGAAAGTACGTCCAGATGGACGCGGTGTAGATCAAATCCGTCCACTTTCTTCAGAAGTAGGACTTCTGCCAAGAACGCACGGTTCAGGTCTATTTACAAGAGGACAAACACAGGCGCTCAGTATTTGTACATTAGGTGCACTTGGCGATGTGCAAATTCTTGACGGTCTAGGCGTTGAAGAATCGAAACGCTTCATGCACCATTACAACTTCCCGCAATTCAGTGTTGGTGAGACAGGCCCAATGCGTGGCCCAGGCCGCCGTGAAATCGGACATGGTGCGCTAGGTGAACGTGCATTAGAACCAGTGATCCCATCTGAAAAAGATTTCCCTTATACGGTTCGCCTTGTCTCTGAGGTATTGGAATCAAACGGATCTACTTCACAAGCAAGTATTTGCGCAAGCACACTTGCGATGATGGATGCGGGTGTTCCAATTAAAGCACCAGTTGCAGGGATTGCAATGGGGCTTGTGAAATCTGGTGAATACTACACAGTGCTGACAGACATTCAAGGAATGGAAGATGCACTTGGCGATATGGACTTTAAAGTTGCAGGTACATCAAAAGGTGTAACAGCGCTTCAAATGGATATCAAAATCGATGGCCTATCAAAAGACATCTTAGAAGAAGCTCTCCAACAAGCGAAAAAAGGAAGAATGGAAATCTTAGAAAGCATGCTGTCAACGATTCCTGCTTCTAGAGGAGAATTGTCTCGTTATGCACCAAAAATCTTAACGATGAAGATCAATCCTGATAAAATTCGTGATGTCATTGGACCAAGCGGTAAACAAATCAATAAAATCATTGAAGATACCGGTGTGAAAATCGATATTGAACAAGATGGTACAATCTTTATCTCTTCTACAGAAGAAGACATGAACCAAAAAGCGAAGAAAGTCATTGAAGATCTTGTGAGAGAAGTTGAAGTGGGGCAACTTTACTTAGGTAAAGTAAAACGCATTGAAAAATTCGGTGCTTTCCTTGAAATCTTCAGCGGCAAAGATGGACTTGTTCATATTTCTGAGCTTGCGCTTGACCGTGTAGGCAAAGTAGAAGATGTTGTGAAGATTGGCGATGAATTACTTGTCAAAGTCACTGAAATCGATAAACAAGGCCGTGTGAACCTTTCTCGCAAAGCTGTTTTACGTGAAGAAAAGGAAAAAGAAGAAAAACAGTCTTAATGAAATGTGTTAGAAGCCAGGTATCCGTACCAGGCTTCTTTCTTTTCTTGCGCTAACAATAGTTCTAGCTTGTTTCTCCCCATCATAATTTGTGGTAAAGGGGAGGGACAGCCATTGAAAAAAACGTTACCATTCTTTGTGTTTGTATTTTTACTGCTCGTGTCATATCAAACGATGAAGCAGCCGGCTGCTGTTACATATATTGAATCAATGAAAGAGCATGCTGAGGTTGCATCTGTTTCAAAAGATATTTTATATCAAGAGATTGAATCGAAGTCTTCTGACTATGAAGTGAAGGCGCAAAATGCTAAGATTGATAAAGTGTGGAAAAAGATGCCTGGTCTAAATGGACAGACAGTCAATATCGATGCCTCTTATGAAAAAATGAAAAAACAAGGGTCATTTGATGAAAAGCTGCTTGTTTTCAATGAAACAAAACCTTCTATTCATTTACACGAACTTGGTGCTGAGCCCATTTACAAGGGACATCCAGATAAAAAAATGAATGCTTTCCTCATCAACGTGGCTTGGGGTGACGAGCATTTAATCAAGATGTTAAAGACACTGGAAAAGCATCGGGTCAAGGCGACCTTTTTCTTAGAGGGCAAATGGGTGAAAAAAAGCACGGATCTTGCTAAAAAAATCGTGGCAGATGGTCATGAAATTGGAAACCATTCATACAATCACCCGGATATGCGCACACTGACAAGAGAACGAGCATTAGAGCAGATTACCAAAACGAATCGTCAAATTGAAGAATCCCTTGGAAAAAAACCGAAGTGGTTCGCCCCTCCTAGCGGCAGCTTTAAAGAAGAAACAGTGAAACTCGCTGCTGAAGAAGGAATGGAAACCATTATGTGGACGGTAGACACCATTGACTGGCAAAAACCGTCACCAGACATATTACAAAAACGGGTGCTTGGGAAAATCCACAATGGGGCGATGATATTAATGCATCCAACAGATTCGACGGCGAAAAGTCTTGACGTACTTATCACTCAAATCAAGGAAAGAGGATATGAATTAGGAACGGTTTCAGACCTCCTAAGTGAAAAAAGACATCCGTGATCCGATCTGTTTGTTGAATAGGAGGAGCAAAACTTGGTCAAAACGTATACATGCCAAAACGGAGTAAGAATTGTACTTGAAAACAATCCCACTGTAAGATCTGTCGCAATTGGCGTCTGGATTGGAACTGGTTCTAGACATGAGACACCAGAAATTAATGGAATCTCACACTTTCTGGAGCATATGTTCTTTAAAGGGACAAAGACGAGATCTGCACGTGATATCGCAGAATCCTTTGACCGCATTGGTGGTCAAGTGAATGCCTTTACGTCAAAAGAATACACTTGCTACTATGCAAAGGTGCTTGATTCACATGCTGGCTACGCCCTCGATGTATTAAGCGACATGTTCTTCCACTCCGCTTTTGATGAAGAAGAGCTGAAAAAAGAAAAAAATGTAGTCTATGAAGAAATCAAAATGTATGAGGATACACCTGATGATATCGTTCATGATCTGTTGAGCAAAGCGATTTATGGTGATCATTCTTTAGGGTTCCCGATTTTAGGAACAGAAGAAACACTTTCTACTTTTAACGGTGACTCTCTTAGAGCTTATATGGATGAATTCTACACGCCGGACCGCGTCGTCATCTCTGTTGCAGGGAATGTGGATGACACCTTTATTCGCGAGGTTGAAAAATTGTTCGGTTCATATGAAACGAAAGGGAAAAAACAGCCTTTAGAAGCGCCGCAATTTCACTATGACAAGCTCACACGCAAAAAGGAAACAGAGCAAGCGCATCTATGCATGGGCTTTAATGGCCTCCCAGCTGGGGATAAAGGCATCTATGACTTAATCGTCTTAAACAATGTTCTTGGCGGAAGCATGAGCAGCCGCTTGTTCCAGGATGTAAGAGAAGACAAAGGACTCGCTTATTCCGTTTTCAGCTATCACAGTTCATTTGCAGATAACGGCATGCTGACGATTTATGGCGGGACTGGAGCGAAGCAGTTAAACCTGCTCTCTGAAACCATCTTACAAACATTAGACGTCTTAAAACGTGAGGGAATCACGCAAAAAGAGCTTGAAAACTCTAAGGAGCAAATGAAAGGGAACCTCATGCTCAGCCTTGAAAGCACAAACAGCAAGATGAGCCGAAACGGTAAAAATGAACTGCTCCTTGGCAAACATCGTACACTCGATGAAATTATTGACGAAATCAACCACGTCACATTAGACGGCGTGAATAACTTATCAAAACGAATCTTTACAGAAGATTATGCGCTCTCGCTTATTAGTCCGACGGGTGATCAGCCATCATAATGTAAACAACACGGCAGGCTTCTAAGAGGTCTGCCGTTTTATTGTATATAAAGAAGAAAGGAGCACTGCTTTCATGGAACATGAAAAACTGAAACGCCTCTCTCCGCTTCTGACACAAGCCATCTCCTTCCAGCCGATGACATCTGGCTTTTCAGGAAACCGTACTTATCTCGTCACAACATCCTCTAGTGAAAAGCTAGTGCTCAAGCTATCAAACCTCAAAACGTATTCCACCTTTAAAAGAAAAGCGTCAGTTCAGCGAAAGTTAAAAGATCGAGGGCTTCTATGTTCTGAAGTGATGGAGATTGGAATGAGTGCTGAATTTAACTGTACCTATCGTATTTTCTCCTTGATTGAAGGAGAGAATGCTAGAGCATCCATCCATCTGCTCACAAATGAAGAGCAGTATGAAATCGGGAGGCGGGCAGGCAGAGAGCTGAGTTTCATGCATACATGTCACGCACCTTCTCATGTCGCGCCATGGGATGAGAGAGTCATGGCGAAACATGAACGGTATGTACATGCCTATCAATCAAGTGGAGTAACTTTTGCTCAAGATCAATTCGTATTAGATTTTATCAAATCACATGTTGATGCGGTAAAGGCGAGACCGAACCAGTTCCAGCATGATGATTTTCATTTAGGGAATATCATCATTCAAGGAGGTGAGTATGCCGGCGTGATTGATTTTGATCAATCTGACTGGGGTGACCCGGTTCATGACTTTTATAAATTGTCCTTATTTAGTCGAGAAAGCAGTGTTCCGTTTTCAGCAGGGCAACTGGATCACTATGTAAGTACGCAGGCTACAGACGATTTTTGGCTTCTTTTTTCCATCTATACAGCAATGAGCTGCTTTTCTTCTATTGTATGGACGCTTTCTTATGACCCTGAACATGTAAAAGATATGGTGAACCGAGTGGAGAGAATGCTGGCAGACCATGATCGCTTTCATCTACTGAAACCAGCTTGGTATTCAAATTGGCATCATTCATAACTTAAAAAAGCAGGACGGTCTATTTCTTCTTGTGGCTGCATATATGATACGGAAGGGAAGTGATGCGATTTTGAGGCTAAGTGAGCTGTCAGGAAAAGAGATCGTCGATATCAAAAGAGCGGAGCGGCTTGGCGTGCTTGGACAAACCGACCTTGAAATCAATGAACAGGACGGTCAAATAACAGCACTCATCATACCTTCGGTGAAGTGGTTTGGCTTTCGAAAGCAAGGAAATGACATCCGCGTCCCGTGGAATCACATTCAAAAAATAGGATCAGATATGATCATTCTCGATGTGCCTGAAGCACTTCAGCCACCCGGAGAAAAAGAGCATCCATCATAAATGGGTGCTCTTTTTCTTTTCTCTCTCCGATTTGTTCACAGGCTGAATCCTCTCCTCATATGCTAGAAGGGAGATTCAGAAAATATTACAGACTTTTTTAAATAAAGAAGGTGAACGGTCAGTATGTTGAGCGGTTTAACGGTTGCGGTGATCGGGGGAGATGCAAGGCAGCTTGAAATTATTCGCAAGCTGTCACAGCAGCATGCCAAAGTGTTTTTGGTTGGATTTGATCAGCTGGATCACGGATTTATCGGTGCTGAAAAGCTGAAAATGTCAGAACTTCCATTCGAACAGGTAGACAGTATGATCCTGCCAGTATCAGGGGCAACGGATGAAGGTGTTGTTGCGACAGTTTTCTCAAATGAGCAGGTTTTGCTGGAAGCAACTTATTTAGAAAGAACCCCTGCCCATTGTACCTTGTACTCAGGTATTTCTAATACGTACTTAGACAATCTGGCAAAGCTGGTGAACCGAAAACTTGTGAAGCTGTTTGAGCGAGATGATATTGCCATATATAACTCTATTCCAACAGTTGAAGGGATTATCATGATGGCCATTCAGCAAACGGATTATACGATTCATGGATCACGTGTTGCTGTTCTCGGGCTCGGAAGAACAGGACTCACCATTGCCCGCACATTTCGGGCACTCGGTGCGGACGTAAAAGTAGGGGCAGCAGATACAGCTCATTTAGCGCGGGCCTTTGAAATGGGAATTGATCCATTTTCAATGGACCGGTTAAAAGAAGAAGTAACGGATGTAGATATCATCATCAATACCATTCCAAGCCTTGTATTAGATTCATCTGTCATCGTCAGCATGACACCAAAGACACTCATTTTGGATATCGCCTCCCGCCCAGGAGGAACAGACTTTGACTTTGCACAAAAACACGGAGTGAAGGCGCTTCTTGCACCAGGACTCCCGGGTATTGTTGCACCAAAGACAGCAGGGCAAATCATTGCAAAAGTGCTTTCTGGGCTCTTATGTGAACTTGCAGAGGAAAAAAGGGGGATGGAATCATGACAACATTAAAAGGGAAAAGAATCGGCTTTGGCTTAACTGGTTCCCACTGTACGTACGAAGCTGTTTATCCGCAAATCGAAGCACTTGTAAAAGAAGGAGCAGAAGTGCGTCCAGTGGTGTCATATACGGTCCAGAGTACGAATACAAGATTCGGAGATGGGGCTGACTGGATTGAGCGGATTGAGAAGCTGACTGGCTTTAAGGCGATTGACTCAATCGTTAAAGCAGAGCCGCTCGGACCTAAGCTGCCACTTGATTGTATGGTCATTGCTCCATTAACAGGGAACTCGATGGCGAAATTCGCAAATGCCCTGACAGACAGCCCTGTTTTAATGGCTGCAAAAGCAACCATTCGAAATCATCGTCCTGTCGTTTTAGGAATTTCAACAAATGATGCGCTAGGCTTAAATGGTACAAATCTGATGAGGCTGATGTCGACAAAGAATATTTTCTTTATTCCATTTGGCCAAGATGATCCATTTAAAAAACCGACCTCCATGGTCGCAAACATGGATTTGCTTTCTCAAACAGTAGAAGAGGCGCTCCAGCATAGACAAATTCAGCCGATTTTAATTGGAGCAAACGAATAATAGATTCACTAGAAAATCATGAAAGATTCAAAAAAGATGCTTCAAGCCTTGCTTTTCTATGGTAAAATAAAATGTAAAAAGTCATAGGATGGCCATCCGAAAGAAAAGAATCATGGATGGGTCGGAAGGAGTTTTACTGATGGGAAGAGGATTGCATGTAGCTGTAGTTGGAGCGACTGGAGCTGTCGGTCAACAAATGTTAAAAACACTAGCTGACAGAGATTTTGAAATGGATACACTGACTCTACTATCCTCAAAACGTTCTGCTGGAACAAAAGTGACATTCAGAGGTCAAGAGTATACCGTTCAGGAAGCAACACCTGAAAGCTTTGAAGGAGTGAACATTGCATTATTCAGTGCTGGAGGAAATGTTTCCAAGGCGCTAGCTCCTGAAGCAGTCAAACGAGGTGCGATTGTTGTAGACAACACAAGTGCTTTTCGTATGGACGAAAACATCCCTCTTGTCGTACCAGAGGTAAACGAAAAAGACTTGCATGACCATCAAGGAATCATTGCAAACCCTAACTGTTCAACGATTCAAATGGTAGCGGCATTAGAACCGCTTCGTCAGGCGTATGGCATGAAAAAAGTCATCGTGTCCACTTACCAAGCCGTATCAGGTGCAGGACATGAAGCCATTGACGAACTATACAGCCAATCACAAGCCATTTTAAATAAAGAAGATGTAAAGCCGGAAGTCATGCCTTATCAAATTGCATTTAATGCGATTCCGCAAATTGATAAATTCCAAGACAATGGCTATACATTTGAAGAAATGAAAATGATCAACGAAACGAAAAAAATCATGCATATGCCAGAGCTAGAAGTAGCGGCAACATGTGTGAGACTTCCAATTGAAACAGGACATTCAGAATCTGTCTACGTCGAACTAGAATCAAATGACGCAACAGTTGACGACATTAAGTCAATTCTTAAAGATGCACCAGGCATTACACTGCAAGATGATCCGTCTCAGCAAATTTATCCAATGCCTGCAGATGCTGTTGGAAAAAACGACGTATTTGTCGGCCGCATTCGGAAAGATTTGGACCGTCCAAACGGGTTCCATATGTGGATTGTATCTGATAACCTGCTAAAAGGCGCTGCATGGAACTCAGTTCAAATTGCAGAAAGCTTAAAAGCATTAAAATTAGTTTAACATTCAATGGATGATGAGGACGAACAGAAGAGAGTTAGGCATCTTTCGCCTGCTCTCTTCTGTTACGTCAGAATGAACTTGGAGTGAAAACAGTGAAAATAATTGTCCAAAAATTTGGCGGTACATCTGTCAAAGATGATCAAGGTAGAAAAAGGGCACTTGCACATATCTTATCGGCAAAAGAGAAAGGCTATAAGTCGGTTGTCGTCGTTTCCGCAATGGGACGAAAAGGCGACCCTTATGCGACAGATACGCTGCTTGGTCTGCTTTACGGCAGCGCGCAGCATATGACAAATCGAGAAAAAGACTTGCTCGTTTCCTGCGGAGAGAATATTTCAGCTGTTGTGTTTTCAAGTATGCTGAATGAAAACGGGCTAAAGGCTGTAGCAATGACAGGCGCACAGGCGGGCTTTGTGACAGATAAGGAGCATACGAGTGCGAAAATTATTGATATGAAGTGTGAACGTCTCGAGGCGGCACTGTCTGAACATGATGTTGTCGTTGTTGCTGGGTTCCAAGGAGCTGCAAAAAATGGAGACGTGACCACAATCGGACGAGGCGGCAGTGATACGTCCGCAGCTGCTTTAGGTGCTGCATTACAGGCAGACTTCATTGATATTTTTACAGATGTAGAAGGCGTCATGACAGCAGATCCCCGCATTGTTGAAAATGCAAAGCCGCTCAGAGTCGTGACATATACGGAAATTTGCAACCTTGCATATCAAGGGGCGAAAGTCATTCACCCGAGAGCTGTCGAAATTGCGATGCAAGCAAAAGTACCAATGAGGGTCCGTTCAACATACTCTGATGAAGAGGGCACACTCGTCACGTCACACTACTCAGATAAAATGAGCCATGATGTGTACGACCGCCTCATTACGGGTATTGCACATGTCAATGATGTGACGCAAATCAAAGTCCCGGCAAAAGAAGGGCAGTACAGCGTCCAAACAGAGGTCTTTAAGGCTATGGCTAACGCACAAATCAGTGTCGACTTCTTCAACATTACACCGAGTGAGATTGTGTACACAGTGACAGGTGCAATGACTGAAAAGGCAACGTCAATTCTAAAAGATCTTGGCTATACGCCAATTGTGACAACAAATTGTGCAAAAGTATCAGCTGTTGGCGCAGGCATCATGGGTGTACCAGGTGTCACATCTAAAATTGTATCGGCTCTATCCGAGCAAAACATTCCGATTTTACAATCGGCTGACAGCCATACGACCATTTGGGTGCTAGTGAACGAAGAAAACATGAGAGCGGCTGTCAATGCCCTGCACGAAGTGTTTGAACTTTCAAGATAAATGTGATTGAATCATGATGAGGTGAAAAAAATGAATTTCGGAAATATCGCAACAGCTATGATTACACCTTTTGATAAAAAGGGCAACATTGATTTCCAAAAGCTATCAATTCTCATTGATTACTTATTAAAAAACGGCAGTGACTCTTTAGTCGTTGCAGGGACAACAGGCGAATCGCCAACTTTATCGACTGAAGAAAAAGTCGCTCTTTTTCAGCAATCGGTGAAATTAGCAAATGGTCGTTGTAAAATCATTGCAGGAACAGGCAGTAATAATACAAATGCGTCTATCAAACTAACGAAAAAAGCAGAAGAAGCGGGCGTTGATGCAGTGATGCTTGTCGTACCTTACTACAACAAGCCATCACAGGAAGGCATGTATGCACACTTTAAAGCCATTGCCGAGTCTACATCTCTTCCTGTCATGCTTTACAATGTACCAGGGAGAACGGTTGCGTCATTAGCCCCAGAAACAACCATTAAACTTGCGCAAATACCTAACATTGTCGCGATCAAAGAAGCAAGCGGTGATCTTGATGCCATGACAAAAATCATTGCAGAGACACCAGAAGATTTCGATGTATATTCAGGTGACGACAGCTTAACACTTCCAGCTGTATCTGTTGGTGCAAAAGGAGTTGTCTCTGTGGCGTCTCATATCGTAGGACTTGATATGCAGCAAATGCTGAAAAGCTATGCTTCAGGTCAAACGGCCAATGCCGCATTGATCCATCAAAAGCTGCTCCCAATCATGAAACAGCTTTTCACAGCGCCAAATCCAACGCCTGTCAAAACAGCTCTTCAGCTGAAAGGACTAGATGTCGGATCTGTTCGTCTTCCGCTTTTACCTTTGTCAGAAGAAGAGAGACTGGATTTAAGCAGCGTCTTAAACAGCTGATCAAAACAAAAGATTTCGTAAGCGGTCATTCTCAGATGTCCCTGAGTATGACCGTTTTTTATACATAAACACTTTCTTAAAATGTGACTTCATCTTGTTTTCTAAAATTAGATTCAGTTATAATAGCATTAAGCGATGATGGACGGGCTTGAGACTAGGAGGATAAGAATTTTGAAAAAGAAAAATACAGAGAACGTAAGAATTATTGCACTGGGAGGCGTTGGAGAAATCGGGAAAAACCTATATGTCATTGAAATTGATTCCGACATATATGTGGTAGATGCAGGCTTGATGCATCCAGAAAACGAAATGCTAGGCATTGACGTCGTTATTCCTGATATCTCTTATTTAACAGAACGTGCTGATCGGGTGAAAGCAATTTTTCTTACCCACGGACATGATGAAGCAATCGGAGGCGTATTCCATTGCTTAAGCAAATTGTCTGTACCAGTTTATGGAACGAAGCTGACCCTTGCGTTACTTCGAGAAAAATTAAAGCAGTATGGCTTCAATCAAAAAGCTGACTTGCGTGAGGTACATGCAAAATCAGTCATTACGTTTGAAACAACAAAGGTATCATTCTTTAGAACGAATCACAGCATCCCTGATTCAGTTGGGATCAGCTTCAAAACCTCTCTTGGTTCAATCGTATGCACAGGTGATTTTAAATTTGATCAAACCCCAGCGCTTAACCAAGCCTGTGACATCGGAGAGATTGCGAAAATTGGAAACAATGGCGTTTTAGCACTTCTTTCAGACAGTGCCAATGCTGAAAAACCAGGTTATACACCTTCTGAGGCGCTCGTCCAAGACGAAATCTCAAATGCGATGTACAATGCTGAAAATCGAGTAATTGTCGCTGTATCTTCATCTAACATTAACCGCGTGCAGCAGATCATTAATGCAGCGAATCAAAATGGCCGTAAGCTTGCCGTAGCAGGGAAGAATATGATGACGACTCTTCAGCTGGCGATCAAACTTGGTTATGTCACAGCAGACGAAGAATTATTTGTACCAGTTCAAGAAGTGAAGAAAATGGCGAAAAACGATGTGGTCATCCTGACAGCTGGAAGCCACGGAGAGCCTCTTGCTGCTTTAACAAAAATGGCAAAACAAAATCACAAACAGCTTCATATTGAAAAAGATGACACTGTTGTGATTGCATCTACACCTCTTCCAGGACAAGAACTCACATATTCAAAAACAGTGGATTTCCTCACAAGAAGCGGCGCACAAGTCATTTTTGCGCAAAAACGTGTGCATGTCTCTGGACATGGCTGCCAAGAAGAGTTAAAGCTGATGCTGAACTTACTAAAGCCAAAGTATTTAATTCCGGTGAATGGCGAATATCGTATGCAAAAAGCACATTCTCGTATTGCTGAAGAAGTGGGAATGAAACGAAGTGACATTTTCTTGATTGATAAAGGGGATGTTGTGGAGTTTAGAGGACAGAACGTAAAAATCGGTGAAAAAGTTCACCAAGGCAATATTTTGATCGATGGTCTTGGCGTTGGTGATATCGGGAACATTGTGTTACGCGATAGACGCCTATTGTCTCAAGATGGTATCTTAATTGTCGTTATTACGCTTGATAAACAAAAGAAACAATTAATTTCTGGACCTGAAATCATCACAAGAGGATTTGTGTATGTCAGAGAATCCGAAGAGCTGATTGTAAAAGCGACAGAAATGGTCAAAGGAATTGTCAAAGAGCAAACGGAAAACTCAATTGTTGAATGGTCAACATTGAAACAATCCATGCGCGATGTACTCAATCAATTCCTATATGAAAAAACAAAACGTAAGCCGATGATCATTCCAATTATTATGGAAGTGTGATGAGAAAGCCCAAGGAGCATAAGCTCTTTGGGCTTTTTTGATGTGGCACTAGGAATGCGGATTGAATACGGCCTTCTTGTTCATAATAGAAGGAGAGTTTGAGGAAAGGATGGAGACAAATGGACGAAAAGAATGAACAGCAGCCTGAGCGAAAGCCAGAAGAAAAAGACAGCATTATGAGCAAAATACAGCAGCTTGGTGAAACAGCCATACCACAGCTGCCGCAAGATACAAATATACATTGCCTTACCATTATTGGACAAATTGAAGGCCACATGCAGCTTCCGCCACAAAATAAAACAACCAAATACGAACATGTCATTCCGCAAATCGTCGCAGTTGAGCAAAACCCGAAAATTGAAGGTCTTTTGATCATCTTAAATACAGTAGGCGGCGATGTTGAAGCGGGACTAGCGATTGCAGAAATGCTTGCATCTTTATCGAAACCGACTGTATCGATTGTACTTGGCGGCGGCCACTCTATTGGTGTCCCGATTGCTGTATCGTGTGACTATTCCTATATTGCAGAAACAGCCACGATGACCATTCATCCTGTGCGTTTAACTGGTCTAGTGATTGGTGTCCCGCAAACCTTTGAATACTTAGATAAAATGCAGGAAAGAGTCATTAACTTTGTAACAAGCCACTCCAATATTACAGAAGAGAAGTTTAAAGAGCTCATGTTCTCAAAAGGCAATTTGACAAGAGACATTGGAACAAATGTTGTTGGTCATGAGGCAGCAGAATACGGACTCATGAATGAAGTAGGCGGCGTAGGACAAGCGATTAAAAAGTTGAACGAACTGATTGGAGACAGGGCATCTCAAAACGAGGGGCTGATCCAATGATTTTATATACACCTATGCCATATGAAGCCATTTACGCGGAGGAACAAGGAGACCGCAAACTTCAGCAGGTAAACATCCAAGGCGTGCCAGTAATGGTTGAATTGAAAGAGGATGAAGCAGAAATTGTTCAAGTCATGAGTACCAATCCAATGGACTTTCTGAATCAAGAGCTTGCACCAGGCAAGCGATTGAAGTTACAATTAGGCACCAATCAAACCGACTCATATGAATGATTCTATGCTATAATAAAGGGAAAACTTACAACAAGATGCAGCCAAAACCAGGCTGCTTTCTTTCTGATCTTTCGGTAGGTTATATTTTCTTTCGTAGTAAGGTGATGAGTATGGCTAAAAAGAGAAAACGGAAAACGAGAAAAAAACAAAATAAACAGCTAAAACTGAAATATGAATTAAATGGGTTAGTCTGTATTGCCATAGCGATCATTGCCATTTTACAGTTAGGCGTCGTTGGACAAACCTTCGTACATTTATTCCGATTCTTTGCAGGTGAATGGTTCATTCTCTGCCTTATCGGATTATTTCTTTTTGGCGTGACCATCTTCTGGAAAAAACAAATCCCAGATATTTTGACAAGGAGAAAAGCAGGGCTATACTGCATCATTGCGAGTATCTTGCTTTTGTCTCATGTGAAGCTCTTTCAGCACCTTTCATCTGCGGGCGCAATAGGCTCTCAAAGTGTGATAAGAAATACATTTGAGCTTTTCTTAATGGATATGAAAGGTGAGACTGGGTCACCTGATTTAGGAGGCGGCATGATCGGTGCCGTATTATTTGCTGCTTCATATTTCTTATTTGCGCAAGCAGGATCTCAAATTATGGCAATCGTTCTGATGCTGATTGGAATTGTGCTGATTACAAATCGATCTCTTCAAGAAATGGTGAAAAAAGTGTCGCTCCCTGTCTCACAATTTATGGTGAAGCAGTGGAAAGCGTTTGTTGAAGATATGAAAGGAATCAGGCAGGCGAAAAAGAGCGCGCCCTCTCAGAAAACAGGTGAAAAGAAAAAACGGTCTCGTATTCAGGAAGAGGACGATGATGATCAGATCTTGATCGAAGAGGAAACGCCGGCCTCTGACAATAGCCAGCCGATTATCTCAAGCTTTGCTGACAGAGATGACATTCTCACCCCGCTGGTTCAAAAAGAGCAGACGGCAAAAGAGACAGAGCCTCTTCAAGAGTCTGTGCAAAGTGCACCGGTTCCATCAGATTCAGCTGATGAACCAAAAGAGGCGCCGCCGATGACATTTACTGAACTTGAAAACAAAGATTACGAATTGCCGTCACTTGATATTTTGGCAGAGCCGCAGCACTCAGGGCAGCAAACAGACAAGAAAAATATATACGAAAATGCAAGAAAGCTTGAAAAAACGTTTCAAAGCTTTGGTGTAAAAGCAAAAGTCACACAGGTTCACTTAGGACCGGCAGTCACCAAATATGAAGTCTATCCAGATGTCGGCGTGAAGGTAAGTAAGATCGTCAATCTAAGTGATGACTTAGCCCTTGCTCTTGCAGCAAAAGACATTCGGATTGAGGCGCCGATTCCTGGTAAATCAGCCATCGGTATTGAGGTTCCTAATGCAGAAATCGCGATGGTTTCTTTAAAAGAGGTATTAGAATCAAAGCAAAATGACCGTCCAAACGCCAAGCTGCTGATTGGACTGGGCCGAAATATTTCTGGTGAAGCTGTGCTGGCTGAAATGAACAAAATGCCGCATTTACTTGTAGCAGGCTCGACTGGAAGCGGAAAAAGTGTGTGCATAAATGGTATTATCACAAGTATTCTCATGAGAGCGAAACCTCATGAAGTGAAAATGATGATGATTGATCCGAAAATGGTTGAACTAAATGTGTATAATGGCATTCCGCATCTGCTCGCTCCGGTTGTAACGGACCCTAAGAAAGCCTCACAGGCACTTAAAAAAGTAGTCAGCGAAATGGAGCGCCGCTATGAATTATTTTCTCATACGGGGACAAGAAATATTGAAGGATACAATGATTACATTAAACGAATGAATCAATCAGAAGAGGCCAAACAGCCAGAACTTCCTTATATTGTCGTCATTGTAGACGAGCTTGCAGATTTAATGATGGTCGCTTCCTCTGATGTAGAAGATTCCATTACAAGACTTTCGCAAATGGCTCGTGCTGCCGGGATTCATTTAATTATTGCTACACAAAGACCTTCTGTCGATGTCATTACAGGTGTCATTAAAGCCAACATCCCATCGCGCATCGCCTTTAGCGTGTCCTCGCAAACAGATTCAAGGACGATCCTTGATATGGGTGGCGCAGAAAAACTGCTGGGCAGAGGGGATATGCTGTTTCTACCGGTAGGTGCAAACAAACCGGTTCGTGTGCAAGGCGCCTTTTTATCAGATGAAGAAGTGGAGCATGTCGTTGATCATGTGATCACCCAGCAAAAAGCACAATATCAAGAAGAAATGATTCCAACTGAAGAAACGCAGGATCAGCTTACAGCTGTGGATGACGATTTATATGATGAAGCAGTGGAACTCATCATCGGCATGCAGACGGCTTCTGTCTCTATGCTTCAAAGAAGATTCCGCATCGGCTATACCCGAGCGGCCCGCCTGATTGACGCAATGGAAGAGCGAGGCGTTGTCGGCCCTTATGAAGGAAGTAAACCGAGAGAAGTCCTGCTCTCAAAAGAACAATATGACGAGCTCTCTTCATAAATCGAAGAGAGCTTTCCTAAATAAGAAGTAAACGATAGTATGATTATGTTAACTGGAAGTCAGACTATTTATTTATTTGCAAAAACATGATATAGTTGTGTTCAACTTATCTCGGAATAGAGATTTCTCATCTTATCATTTGCATTGATTAGACGGAGGGAAAACATGTCGACCAAAACAGACAATCGCCATTTATATTTGAAAGTGATTGACCGTATTAAAGAAGATATACAAACAGGTGTATATGCAGAAAAAGAAAAGCTGCCTTCTGAGTTTGAGCTCTCAAAGCTTTTAGGCGTGAGCAGAGCGACACTGCGTGAAGCCCTTCGTGTATTAGAAGAAGAGAAGTATTTAATTAGAAGGCATGGTGTGGGAACGTTCGTCAACTCAAGACCACTCTTTTCAACAGGCATAGAACAGCTGGCAAGTGTCACGAAAATGATCGAGCAGGTCAATATGACGCCTGGTACCATCTTTTTATCCTCGCAAGAAGGGGAGCCAACAGAGAATGATGTGATTCGTTTTCAGTGTGATGAATCTGATGAGATTTTTTCAATGGAACGCGTTCGAACGGCAGATGGACAGCCAGTGGTATATTGTTTAGATAAAATTCCGGTCAAGCATCTTCCCGCTTCTTTTACACATGAAGAAGAGTCTCTTTTTGAGCTGTTTGGAAGAGAACCACACAGCGGGATTAAATATGCAGTTGCTGACATCGAACCAATCGGCTACCACGATCAGGTTTCACCGATACTCGAATGTGACCCTGAAACAGCATTATTATTACTGAAACAAATGCACTATGATCAGGATAATCAGCCGGTCTTATACTCGCTTAATTATTTTCGAGCGGATAAATTCAGCTTTCATGTGATACGTAAACGATTTTAACAAGCAGTCGCTTCCATAAGCGGTTGCTTTTTGTTTGCCCATACATAATACCCGTAAAACTTGCCACACTAATACGTAACAGTATATAGAATTGGGTGAATGATGTTGGGCGAGAAAACAGTCAGTAAAAAGAATATTATTGCATTATCATCAGTGCCTCTAATCATGACACTTGGGAACTCGATGTTAATACCTGTATTGCCAGAGATAGAAAAGACACTCTCCATCACTTCTTTTCAAGTCTCCCTCATTATTACGGTATACTCTGTTGTAGCGATCTTATGTATTCCAATCGCCGGCTATTTATCGGACCGAATCGGGCGTAAAAAGGTACTCCTGCCGTGTCTGTTAATCGCAGGTCTTGGTGGGGCTGTGGCAGCAGTTGCCTCAACGATCATGAAAGAACCTTACATGTGGATTCTATTTGGAAGGGTCCTTCAAGGCATTGGCTCAGCCGGGGCAGCACCTGTCGTGATGCCGTTTATAGGAGATTTGTTTCATGATGATGAAGAAGTAAGTGCGGGACTTGGCGCCATCGAAACCTCTAACACAGCTGGAAAGGTATTAAGCCCGATTATTGGGGCGCTTCTAGCTTCATGGTTTTGGTTTGTGCCGTTTTGGTTTATTCCGTTCTTTTCAATCATCAGCTTTCTCATGGTACTGTTCATGGTAGAGTCCGCGAAAAAAGAGGAGGACCCGCCTACATTTAAAGAATTTTTAAAATCAACAAAGACCATTTTTAAGCATGAGGGACGCTGGCTTTATGCCATTTTTGCAATTGGCGGTTTTATTATGTTTCTTCTTTTTGGTGTGCTTTTTTACTTATCTGATAACCTAGAGGCAGCTTATCAAATTAAGGGTGTCAAAAAAGGGCTCCTGCTTAGTATCCCGCTCCTTTTTCTATCCATCAGTTCATACATTGCTGGGAAAACGATTGGAAAAGAAAAAGGGAAAATGAGAATCTTTATAATCATAGGCATGGCCTTGTTATCACTTTCCTATATGTTTTTATGGTGGAATCACAGCTTTTACGTATTGTTTATCTGTTTAAGCATTGGCGGTGTTGGCATCGGTATTGTACTGCCTGCACTTGATGCCCTGATCACAGAAGGAATCGAAAAAGAGCAGTGCGGAACCATTACGTCATTTTACAGCAGTATGCGTTTTATCGGTGTCGCTTTAGGACCTCCGATTTACGCCTATCTCATGGATAAAGGGGACTCCATCGTTTTTATTCTCTCGACCATTTGCAGTCTTATTTCACTATTTTTGGTCCTCTTCTTCATCCAGCCAGATGAAAAGGATGAAAGTGAACAATTAAAAACGGTTTAATCTAGAAAAAAGACGGTATTTTGCCATCTTTTTTCTTTTTTATAAATTGACATGTAAAATTTTGATAGTTAAACTAATGTATAGTAATATCTTTTAAATTATCCCAAATAGGAGGTGTTCAAAAACATTCATTTTCTGTCTTTCTTCAGGCAGAAATTGAGCTCGCGTGCTGATGATGAATATGTGTTTCTTCAACACGAAAAGACAATTGAATAGGTCATCCTGCCATTAGCACGTTGAAGGAGACGCAGTCAGCACTTCAGACACGCTCAAATACAGCAAATTGATTGATGAACTAGAAGGAGCTTGAAGCAGCTATGTTGCAAATAATTAAAGCAAGATGGATTGTATTAGTGGTGTGGATGATAACAGCTGTGATTCTGTTTATTACTGCGCCTAATTTAGAGGAATTAACAAGAGAAAAAGGGCAATTAAAGGTTCCGGAGGGGACACCAACAGCTGAGGCACTTCACTTATTGGATAAGCTATCAGATCATAACGGGAAAAAAGATACGGGTGTCATTGTATTCTCCGAACAACATCTGTTCCCTGAAAAAGAGCAGGAATTAAAAAAGGCTTTATCTGCACTCATGACTCATGCCCCAGACCTCCACATTGACGGAATTACTTCGTATTTTCATGTAGATCCGGACATTCAAAAACAACTTTTATCAAAGGATAAAAGTACACTTCTTGTTCCATTCAAATTCGACCACTACGAAACAAAAGCTGTGAAGATTAAAGAACAAATTGAGGAAGTTTTAAAGCCCTATCATGTCTCATATGAAATGACGGGTCAAAAATTTGTGGATTCAGATGTCATTAAAAGCTCTCAACAAGGTCTGAAGAAAACTGAACTTATTACGATGATTTTTATTTTCTTTATTTTAATCATTGTTTTCAGATCGATTTTGGCACCTGTTGTTCCGCTCATTACGATCGGCATTTCTTATGCCGTCAGCCGGTGTATTGTGGCTTTTCTAGTAGAATATATGCAATTTCCTCTATCTAATTTTACTCAGATTTTTATGGTAGCTATTATGTTCGGTATAGGAACAGATTATTGTATTTTGCTGTTAAGCCGTTTTAAAGAAGAGATCGGTCAAGGTCGTGATGTCAAAGAGTCGATTATCATCACATATAAATGTGCAGGGAAAACGGTCTTTTTCAGTGGCTTAGCCGTATTAGTCGGCTTCTCAAGCATTGGGTTTGCCAAATTTCAATTGTATCAATCAGCCGTTAGTGTTGCTGTTGGAGTTGGCATACTGCTGATTGCCCTAGTCACCATCGTTCCCTTTTTTATGTCTGTTTTCGGACAATCCCTTTTTTGGCCATCTAAAAGAGAAAACATTCGCCACCCGCAAAGTAAAATGTGGGAATGGGCTGGGCGTTTTTCATTTAAAAGGCCGCTGATCAGTTTAGGTTTAGTTGCACTAATTACTGTGCCTCCTATTTTGATGTACGACGGAACTCTTTCTTATAACAGCTTAAATGAGATTGGGACAAAGTATGAATCAGTGTCTGCATTTAATACGATATCAGAGCAATTTGGCTTTGGGGAAGCGCTGCCCCTGAATGTACTTGTTGAAAGTGACAATAAGTTAGATAACCAAGAAAAGATTGTCATGATTGAAAAACTGACCCGTAAATTAAATGACATTGACGAAGTAAAAACAGTCCGCAGTGTCACTAGGCCTGTTGGAGACGGGCTAAGTCAGCTTTACGTCACCTCTCAAGCAAAAGAGCTGGGAGGAGAACTTGGCAAAGGCCACGAAGGAATCGGGAAAATTTCAGATGGCCTGACCGAAACAAATCTTGCCCTTCTCAAACAAAAACCAAAAATTCAAGAATCCGCTAAAGGCATTGACCAGCTGATTGATGGAACAAAAGCGATCAAAAGCGGAATTGGAGAAGTAAGGGAGTCCTTGATCTCTTTAGAAGATGGGGTAAGGCGCAGTAAAGATGGCGTCGGGACCATCCGAAGTAAAATCAAAGAAGCGAAAAAGGAATTAGAGCAAGAATATCGCAGCAGTGAAGCGATGATTCAAGAGCTTAAGCGAATGGTGAGTACGCTGGAACGTCATGCGAAATCCAATCAGCAGCTGATGACCACCATTAAAAAAGTAAAAAATTCCTATGAAAATGTATCGTTTGAAGCACTTGAAAAACGGCTTCCAGAAGTAAAAGATATGGATGAATATAAAGAAATCAAGAAAGTATTCAAAGACACAAAAGAAATGCTTGATCAAGCTGGGGAGCAAATGAGTGTGTATGAAGAGGAAGCCTCTCACTTTAAACAAAAGATCAAAAAAGCAGATCAAGTAATTCAAACCTTATCAAGCAAGCAAAAAGACGTAAAACGCCAAGTGCAAGCACTCATGGACGGGCTCGATCAAATTTATGACGGTCTTGAACAAACAAATGAAGGACAAAAACAATTGATCAAAGAAATGCCTAAAATTGAAGATGGAGCAGATCAGCTGACAGACGGCCAAAAAGCCATCAAAAAAGGATTTAACCAGCTTTCATCAAAACTCACATTGTTAACAGATGGTTTAGATGAAAGTATTGAAGGGCTCGAGCAGGTCAAAAGCGGCTTCACAGAGGCGGGCGGCTACTTAAAGCAGCTTCAGCAAGCGCCAGATGAAGAAATAACGGGCTGGTTTATTCCAGAAGACGTGCTGAAACGCCATGAATTTAAGCAAATCTTTAAAACATATATGTCTCCAGATCGTAAATTAACAACCTTAGAAGTTATTTTAAATGTGAATCCATACAGCAATGAAGCGATGAAAGGCGTTGCCAAAATTGAGGACACCCTTGATCAATATTTACCTGTCAGCGGGTTAAAGAATGTAAATTACGGTGTGTCTGGTATCTCAAGTTTAAATGTAGATTTAAAAGAAACATCTGACGGTGACTTTATTCGAACGGTCATTTTCATGTTAGTTGGCATCTTTATCATTTTAATTATATTATTACGGTCAATCGTCATGCCGATATACTTAACACTTTCACTCATTTTAACGTATTTTACTTCCGTCGGATTAACAGAATGGATCTTCAAAACATTTTTTGGCTACGACGGTCTTAGCTGGGCTGTCCCATTTTTCAGCTTTGTCATTCTTGTCACCCTTGGCATTGATTATTCGATCTTCCTCATGGATCGCTTTAATGAATGGAAGGGAGAGCATGTGCAAGCATCGATGATATCAGCGATGAGAAATATGGGTTCCGTCATTATTTCAGCAGTCGCGATATTAGCGGGGACCTTCGCCGCCATGTTGCCGTCCGGTGTATTATCACTTGTTGAAATTGCAACGGTCGTACTCATTGGACTTTTATTATATGCTTTTGTTGTATTGCCGCTCTTTATTCCGGTCATGGTTCGTATTTTCGGTAAATGGAATTGGTGGCCGTTTAGAATGAAATAACGACTGGCGTCTCTGCTTATAGCAGAGGCGTTTTTATTTCCTATCCTTTCCTCTGATTGATATAATGTCTATTAAATGGCTGTTTCACGTATATATCAGCTATGTTCTAATACATAATAAATAGGATGAACAAAGGAGGTTTCTCATGACGTACTTACAAGAGAAGACACTAGACACACCTGGTCTTCATACTCATATTGTCAAAACAGAAAAATTTAAAACGGTCACAATCCTTTTTAAAATGCTTGCGCCTCTATCGAAAGATGATGTCACCATGCGTTCACTTTTCCCGCATGTGCTGTTAAGAGGAACAGAGAAAATGCCGAAAACGGGAGAATTGCGTGCTTATTTTGATGAGCTTTATGGTGCTACTGTTTCAGCAGACATGGCGAAAAAAGGGGAGAATCACATCATTACCTTCCGCCTGGAAATGGCGAATGAAAAATATTTAAAGGATCAAACCCCTTTACTAGAAAAAGGGATTGCCTTACTATCTGACCTACTATTCCATCCGTATGTTGAAGATGGGGTGTTTAGTCAATTATATGTAGATCAAGAAAAACGCACATTAAAACAGCGAATTCAAGCAGTGTATGATGATAAAATGCGTTACTCGAACTTAAGACTTGTGCAGGAAATGTGCAAAGGTGAACCGTATGCACTGCACGTCAATGGAGAAATGGAAGACATCGAAACGATCACAGCTCACTCGCTTTTTGAAGCTTATGAGCATGCGCTTCAATCAAATCAGCTTGATCTTTATGTTGTGGGAGATGTTGACGAACAAGACATCAGCCGAATGGTCTCTCAATACTTCAAAACAAGTGATAGAGAACCGGTCAAACAACACGCTGACTCAACAAGAACGCAAAAAGAAGCAAAAGAAGTCATTGATGAAGAGGACGTGAAGCAAGGCAAGCTGAATATCGGCTTTCGCACGCATACGACGATTGCAGATGAAGATTATCCGGCGCTGTATTTGTTTAATGGCATATTTGGCGGCTTCTCGCATTCGAAGCTATTCATCAATGTTCGGGAAAAAGCAAGTCTTGCGTACTACGCTGTGTCTAGACTTGAGAGCTTTAAAGGCTTGATGATGGTCATGTCAGGAATTGAAGTCGGCAACTACCGGCAGGCAGTAGACATCATTAAAGAACAATTTGAAGCAATGCAAAAAGGTGATTTTTCAGATGAAGCGATTGACCAAACAAAGGCTGTCGTCAAAAATCAGCTGCTTGAAACGATTGATACATCTTATGGGACAGCAGAATATTTGTATCAGCATGCCGTTGTGCCAACAGGGGAAACCCTTGATTCCTTTTTAGAAGCATTAGACCGAGTGACAAAAGAGGACATCATCAAAGTGGGTCAGAAAATCGAATGGGATACGACCTATTTTCTTAAAGGAACGGAGGGTGCTTCATGACAGTGAAAACAATTCAATTCGACCAGCTGCAAGAAACGGTCTATCACGAAAAAATGGAGAGCGGACTTGACGTCTATGTGCTGCCAAAGCAAGGGTTTAACAAAACCTATGCGACCTTTACAACCAAATATGGCTCTGTCGATAACGAATTTGTGCCGCTTGGCAAAGAAGACATGATTCGAGTGCCTGACGGAATTGCCCATTTCTTAGAGCATAAACTGTTTGAAAAAGAAGATGGAGACGTATTTCATACATTTAGTAAGCAAGGAGCATCCGCAAACGCTTTTACAACGTTTACGAGAACAGCTTACTTATTCTCAAGCACCTCAAATGTCGAACAAAACCTTGAGACACTCATTGATTTTGTTCAAGAGCCTTATTTTACTGAAAAAACGGTCGAAAAAGAAAAAGGCATCATTGGCCAAGAGATTAACATGTATGATGACAATCCGGACTGGCGTTTATTCTTCGGTCTGATTGAAAATCTATATCAAGAGCATCCCGTGAGAATTGATATTGCTGGAACAGTAGAAAGTATTGCTCCGATTACAAAAGATCATTTGTATGAATGCTATGAAACGTTCTATCACCCGAGCAATATGCTTCTATTTGTTGTCGGTCCCGTTGATCCGAAGCAAATATTAGATCAAGTCAGAGCGAATCAGGCGAAAAAGCCATTTACAGACCAGCCAGAGATTAAACGAAAAGACAACAATGAGCCTGAAGGTGTGTACCGAAAAGAATACGAACTTCCAATGAACGTACAAGGCTCGAAATGTATGTTCGGGTTGAAAACAAAGAATCCTCATAAAAAAGGGAATCAGCTGCTAAAACATGAGCTCGGGATGAATCTCATTTTAGAGACGCTGTTTGGTAAAAGCTCCTTACAATATGAACAAATGTATGAAAAAGGCTTAATTGATGAGACCTTCAGCTACGATTATACGGAAGAAGGCGGCTTTGGCTTCACGTCCGTTGGCGGAGATACAAATGATCCTGATCAACTGGCAAAAGAATTAAAAGAAACCCTTCTTCAAGCAAAGAACCTGATGTCAGAAGAAAAAATTGAGCTCGCGCGCAAGAAGAAAATCGGCAGCTTTTTAAAAGCCATGAACTCTCCCGAATACATTGCGAACCAATTCACTCGATATGCATTTTTAGACATGAGCTTATTTGATGTCGTGACCATGCTGGAACAAATCCAATTAGCCGACATTCAGCAAATTTTAGAGGAAGAAATTGATGAAGAACGGATGTCCGTTTTCAAAGTCGTCCCGAAAACAAAATAAATAAAAAAAGACAAACTCAGATCAAATGAGTTTGTCTTTTTTATGTCTAATTAATAAAAGCGTGTTAATTGTGAGAATTTTCATTGACAATCAATTTGTTCGTTAGTTAAACTCTTTAATAGTTAAACACTTAAACTAAAAAGGAGCAGCGTATGGAACAAAATAAAATTGCACAGCTCATTCAGAGATATGCAGACGTCTATCTCATGATGGAAAAAAAGGTATCGGGTATGATCACGGAAAAGCTTGATAAAGAGCTGACGCTTGATCAGTATTACTCGCTTCGATACATCAATTTACATCCTGGATGTACATCAACTGACCTTGCAAATGTATGTAATGTGAACAAAAGTGCTGTAACCTCCATGACAAATCGTCTTTTTACGAAAAACTATATTGTCCGTGAGCACGATCAAGCCGATCGAAGAAATGTTCACCTATACGTCACGCCAGAGGGCAAAGATGTGGTCAGCCGAATGGAAAAGCAGCTTCAGGATCTAGTTCGATCTTATTTTGAAAAGCTGGAAGAAAAGGAAATGGAATCATTTATTCAAACATATGAAAAGATCTATCAAGTGATCATCGAAGAGGAGGCACAAAGCACTAATGAGAGCAATCATAAAGGGTAGATGGCTGATCACGATTCTATGGATCGTATTAGCGGCAGTGTTACTCATCACCGCTCCTAATATGGCGCAATTAACAAAAGAAAAAGGGCAAATTTCTGTACCAGACGGCTATCCGTCCTCATATGCGAATCAGTTATTAAAGAAAATGTCTGAAAACGGTGATACAGAAAAATCAATCGTCATTGTCTTTCAAGAAAAGAACATCGTAAAAGAAAGAGAAACATCTTTAAAAAAGGCAATGGAGATTTTAGAAAAGGATCAAGATCTTCATGTAGAGGACATCACTTCTTATTTTGAAGCCAATAAAGATATCAAAAAACAGATGCTCTCTAAAGATGAAACAACGCTCCTTGTTCCAGTTACATATGACTCAAACAAAATCAAAGCTTCCGATTTTAAAGAAAAAGTCAATGAAAAGCTGAAGAGCTTAAACCTAACATTTGAAATGACAGGACAGCCATTAATTGATGATGATGTGATCACAAGCTCGCAAGAAGGTCTGAAGAAAACAGAGTTCATTACGATTGGGTTTATTCTCATCGTTCTTGTCCTTGTCTTTAGATCAGCTGTGGCGCCTTTCGTACCATTAGTCGCAGTAGCTCTGTCTTACTTGGTGAGTCAATCCATCGTGGCTTATTTAGTTAAATATCTCGACTTCCCGCTCTCGACCTTTACCCAAATTTTCATGGTCGCGATCATGTTTGGAATAGGAACGGACTACTGCATTCTGCTTCTCAGTCGCTTTAAAGAAGAGATCGCACACGGTAAAGATAAAATTGAGGCGATTCTGATTACGTATAAAACAGCAGGAAAGACCGTTTTATTCAGCGGAATTGCTGTGCTAATCGGTTTTACCTGTATAGGCCTGGCGCAATTCCAGCTCTATAAATCAGCTGTTGCAGTAGCAGTTGGTGTCGCTGTGCTGATTGTGGCGCTTCTCACGATTGTTCCGTTCTTTATGGCGGTTTTAGGAAAAGTGTTATTTTGGCCGATTAAAGGTGATATTGCTCATCCGCAGTCAAAAATGTGGGAAACAGCAGGACGTTTTTCATTTAAAAAACCACTTTTCAGTTTATTAATCGTAGGAATCATTACGCTTCCGCCCATTCTCATGTATAAAGGAACGCTTTCGTATAACAGCTTAGATGAAATCGGTAATAAATACGAATCAGTCAATGCATTCAATACCATTTCTGACAAATTTGGGCCAGGAGAAGCACTGCCGGCAACGATTGTCGTCAAATCAGCTGATCTGTTAGACAACAATAAAGGGCTGATTGCTGTTGAAAAACTCAGCCGTGCAATTGAACAAACAGATGGCGTAAGTAAAGTGAGAAGTGCGACACGTCCTGTCGGTAAAGGGCTGAGTGATCTGTACGTGAAATCACAAGCCAAAGAGCTGAATACCGGACTTGATAAAAGCAATGAAGGCTTGAAAAAAATCCAAGATGCACTGACGACAATGAGTAAATCTATTGAAGATCAAACGCCGCAGATCAAATCATCTGGAAAAGGCATTAACCAGCTGATTTCTGGCACTGAATCAGTACAAACAGGCATTCAAAATGTCGAGAAAATGTTAAGAAAACTGCAAAGCGGAATCGATCAAAACAAAAACGGTGTAGCAGAGATTAAAGAAAAAATTAAAAGTGCGAAAAAGGAATTAACGGCTCAAGTCGCACAAGTGAATCAGCAAGTTGCGCTATATAAAAGCATTTCCAAAGAATTAAAGGCAGCATTAGCGCAAGTTGATACGTCATCCTCTGCCGCAGCGGATGTAAAAGCATTAATCACACAAGCAAATCAACAATTTAGTACACTCGAAAAACAAATTCCGCAGGTAAAAGAAAATCAATCGTATCAAGCCATCAAAGCTTCATATAATGAACTTTCTACGACCTTGCAAGAAGGGGCGAAACAGGCAGACAGCTATGCCAAACAAGCAAAAGAAGCCAAAAAACAGCTTGAAGCAGCGGATGCCTTTATCGCAAAAGCTTCAGAGCAGCAGAAAGTCTTGACGAGTCAAATCGATGAGCTCATTGCTGGCTTAGACGCAATTGAAACTGGACTTGATCAAACGTCTAAAGGTCAAGGACAGTTAGCTGATAATATGCCGAAGCTTGCAAATGGAGCTGGCAAAGTGATTGATGGTCAAAAACAAATGAAAGAAAAGATTGGCGGCTTTGGTGATGACCTGACCAAGCTGACAGATGGGCTGAACAAAAGCGCAAGTGGACTGGAGAAAATTTCAAGCGGGTTAATGGGTGCAGGTGACTACTTAGACGAACTGAAAAATGCACCAGATCAAGACATGGCCGGCTGGTTTATCCCAAAAGACGTGCTGAAAAACAAAGCATTCAAGCAAGTATTTGATTCATACATGTCGGATGACCGCAAGATGACAAAAATTGATGTCATTTTAGAAAAAAATCCATATGGCAATGAAGCCCTGTCGACGATCAAACAAGTAGAAGCTTCTGTCGAGCGGGCACTTCCTGAAACGAACCTAAAAGATGCATCATTCGGCGTTTCAGGTGTATCAAGTATGAACGCTGATTTAAAACAGCTGTCAGACCAAGATTTCAATAAGACGGTTCTTTACATGATGATCGGTATTTTCCTCATCCTGGTGATCCTGTTCCGTTCGCTTGTTATGCCGCTGTACTTGGTAGGTTCACTTATTTTGACTTACTTTACAGCTATCGGGATGACAGAATTTATTTTCACCCATTTCTTCGGATACCCGGGCATTAACTGGGCTGTTCCATTCTTTGGATTTGTCATATTAATGGCGCTCGGAGTCGATTATTCGATTTTCTTAATGGAGCGGTTCAATGAATACAAAACAAAAGACATTCAGTTTGCTATGACCGAATCAATGAAGAATATGGGCTCTGTCATTATGTCTGCTGCTGTTATTTTGGCAGGAACCTTTGCAGCAATGCTTCCTTCAGGAGTGCTGTCTCTCCTGCAGATTGCAACACTTGTTCTAACAGGACTTTTGCTGTACGCACTCGTTGTGCTACCATTGTTCGTACCTGTGATGGTGAAATTGTTCGGATCAGCTAACTGGTTCCCATTTAAACGAAAAGAATAGATATTTCAAATAGAAAGTAGGAATCCATGTGATGAGTCGTTGGGCGCTGATAACAGGTGCCAGTGGCGGGATTGGGCAGGCTGCAGCCAAAAAGCTTGCCCATGAAGGCTGCCATGTGATGCTCCATTATCACAAAAATGAACAGTCAGCCGTGCAGCTTGCCGCTCAGCTGGAAGAAACATGTCATATTCAGACGCACGTCGTTCAAGCGGATTTAGCTAAAATGGGCGGAGCAGATGAGCTCGTCAGCCGTCTGCCTGTATCCCCAGATATTCTTGTATTAAATAGCGGTAAAAGTCATATCGGATTAGTGACAGATACAGAAAAAGATGTATTAGCCAGTATGGTGCAGCTGCATGTCACAAGTCCATATGAGCTCACCCAACTCCTATTGCCAGCCATGATTCAAAAAAAAGCAGGTCATATTGTTGTAGTAAGCTCGATATGGGGAGAAACAGGTGCATCGTGTGAAGTGCTGTACAGCATGGTGAAGGGGGCGCAAAATGCGTTTATTAAAGGTCTGGCAAAAGAGCTTGCCCCAAGTGGAATTAGAGCAAATGCTGTTTCGCCAGGTGCTGTCCATACAGACATGATGAAAAGCTTCACACAAGAAGATATTGCAATGCTTGAGGAAGAAATCCCGCTTGGCCGGCTTGCATCACCTGAGGAGATTGCAAATGTCATTTGGTTTCTCGCCTCAAAGCAGTCAAGTTATATGACAGGTCAAATTTTATCCGTTAATGGCGGCTGGTACTGTTAAAAAACGTGTATAATTCGTCTCTCCATGACAAAAGCTATGGCTGTAATTCATCTTTTCGAATGGAGGAATCGACATGTCAGTACTTGAGAACTGGGACCATTGGAAAAACTTTTTAGGTGACCGTTTAAATCATGCACAGGATAAAGGTTTAAAAGATGATACCATCAATAACCTTGCGTATGAAATTGGCGGATATTTAGCTAACGAAGTTGAAGCAAAGAACGAGCAAGAAAGAGTACTTGCTGACCTTTGGAGCGTTGCATCAGAAGATGAGCAGCGCGCTATTGCCAATATAATGGTCAAGCTGGTTGAAAATAATAGCTCGCACTAAACAAAAAGAGGGGTCGTTTGTGCCTCTCTTTTTATTTTAACCGTTTAGCAACATTGTGCTTTCTAAAAATGTGAAAATGCTTTATGATAAAGGAAGGTAAAAATTTGCCACAATGAAGGGGGTAATATCATTTGGCAAAGCTCGAATGGTATTTTGAATATGAGATACAGGTAAACCGTCCCGGACTATTAGGAGACATTTCTTCTCTAATGGGGATGCTTTCAATTAATATTGTGACAATTAATGGTGTTGATGTATCAAGACGCGGAATGCTTTTGCGCTGTGACCACACAGATCAAATTAAGCGCCTTGAATCAATTTTAAATACAATGGAAACGATAAAAGTAACGAAATTAAGACAGCCAAAACTCCGTGACCGCTTAGCGGTTCGTCACGGCAGATATATTCAGCGTGATGCGGATGACAAAAAGACGTTCCGTTTTGAAAGGGACGAGCTTGGTCTTCTTGTTGATTTTATGGCTGAACTATTTAAAAAAGAAGGACATAAATTGATTGGGATTCGCGGGATGCCGCGTGTCGGAAAAACAGAATCAATTGTGGCTTCAAGTGTATGTGCCAGTAAGAGATGGCTTTTTGTATCGTCCACTCTTTTGAAACAGACGATCCGAAGTCAGCTGATTGCGGATGAATACAGCCCAGATAACGTCTTTATTATTGATGGGATTGTGTCGACGCGAAGAGGTTCTGAGAAGCACTTGCAGCTTTTAAGAGAAATTATGAGACTGCCGGCAACGAAGGTGGTTGAGCATCCAGACATCTTTATTCAAAATTCAGAATATACAATGGATGATTTCGACTATATCATTGAATTGCGTAATAGTGCAGATGAAGAGATTACATATGAGCACGCTGAAGAACCACAAGTGTTTGATCATTCTGGTTTTTCTGGCTTCGATTTTTAATATGGTAATGGTAGGTGTTTGTTTTGACTGAATTGGGAAAACGGCTCATTGAGGCCAGAGAGGAAAAAGGGATGTCGCTGGAGGATCTTCAGACGGTGACCAAAATCCAAAAGCGCTACTTGCTAGCAATCGAACAAGGAAACTATGATATTATTCCAGGTAAATTTTACGTCAGAGCGTTTATTAAACAATATGCCGAAGCCGTTGGACTAAATCCTGAACAATTGTTCGAAGAATTTCGTAAAGATGTACCGAGCACGTATAACGATGAAGTATCTGATAAATTATCAAATATTAAGCCGCAAAGAGAGCTGCCAAAGCCTGCCTCGAAGGTGCTTGAGCTGCTGCCGACCATCTTGATTATTGGAGGCGTCCTTGTGGTCATCGCGATCATTTATGTAATTGTGCAGGCGGTCAATCATGATAGCGGGCAGAAGAACAATCAGACGGCTCCTCAGCAGTCAGAATCTAAATATGAAGTATCTGAGGATTCATCTCTTGCAAAGGATCAAAAGAAAAAAGAAAAAGCTTCGTCAGATGATCAAGAAAAATCATCTAAAAAAGATGACTCATCAAAGGATTCATCCAAAGACGATGAAACGGTCTCTTTGAAGGCAACGAATACGGAAGGCTCAACGACAACGTATGAAGTGTCAGGTGCAGATGAGATGGAGTTAACCATTTCTGCAACAAAAGCTTCATGGCTGCGCGTCAGAGACGAATCTGGAAAAGTGCTGAAGATGGGTGAACTAAAAGATGGCGAATCGTTTAAAACAGACTTGTCTGAGCTCTCTCAGGTCGATATCCGTCTAGGCAATGCGACTGGAATTGATATCAAGGTGAATGACGAAACGCTTAAGTACGAATTAGACCCTAAAAACACCATGACACAAAACATTGTGATTGTGAATAAAGGAAAGGAAAAGTCATCTTAAGCAAGTAGATGACTTTTCTTTTGTTCCTACTATTATATATACATAAAAAAATGGCTTATTGGAGGATTGAATTTCATGTTTAACTTACCGAATAAAATAACTCTTTCTAGGATCGCCTTGATCCCTGTTTTTATGATCATTATGCTTGCACCTTTAGATTGGGGTGTTGCGCGTTTTGGTAACGTCAGCATCGAAGTGACGCATCTTGTTGGAGCAATCCTGTTTATTGTCGCTTCGACAACTGACTGGATTGATGGGTACTATGCGCGTAAACTTAACTTAGTGACAAACTTTGGTAAATTTTTAGATCCGCTTGCAGATAAATTGCTTGTTTCAGCTGCTTTAATTATACTTGTTCAATACAACCTCACACCGGCATGGATGGCGATTGTGATCATTAGCCGTGAATTTGCTGTAACCGGTCTAAGGCTTGTATTAGCCGGAGGCGGTGAAGTGGTAGCAGCTAATATGCTTGGAAAAGTGAAAACATGGGCGCAAATCATTGCGATTTCAGCACTTCTATTGCATAACCTGCCATTTGAACTTGTATCATTCCCGTTTGGTGACCTTGCGATGTGGGTAGCAGTGTTCTTCACTGTTGTGTCAGGCTGGGATTACTTTGCAAAAAACTGGGAAGCTTTAAAGAATTCTAACTAAAAAGGACGTGTACGCTTTGAAGTCAGAGAGAAAAGCAGAAATTATTGCAGTCGGGTCCGAACTTTTGCTAGGGCAAATTACGAATACGAATGCACAATTTATCAGCAAACAGCTAGCTGAAATTGGTGTGAATGTTTATTACCACACAGCAGTTGGTGACAATCCAGAGCGTTTAAAAAGGGCCATTCAAGTGGCGCAGGAAAGATCGAATTTTATTATCTTCTCAGGTGGTCTTGGACCAACCAAAGATGATTTAACAAAAGAAACCATTGCGAGTACGCTCGGAAAAGAGCTCGTGCTAAATGAAGAAGCATTTGAATCCATTCAAGACTACTTTCGAAAGACTGGACGAGACATGTCGCCGAATAACCGTAAGCAGGCACTCGTTCTAGAAGGATCTGATGTGCTCGTAAACCGGTTTGGGATGGCCCCAGGTATGTTTATTCAAGAAGACGATACATTTTATATGTTGCTTCCTGGACCGCCAAGTGAACTGCATCCGATGTTTGAGAACGAGGCGAAGCCGCTGATTTCTGAGAAACTGGGTTTAAAGGAAAAAATTGTGTCTGTTGTTCTCCGCTTCTTCGGAATCGGTGAATCACAGCTTGAAACAGACCTAGAAGATTTAATTGATGCTCAAACCAACCCGACGATTGCACCTCTCGCATCTGACGGTGAAGTGACACTTAGGCTCACGGCTAAGCATGAGGATGAAAAAGAAACGGAGCGTCTGTTAAAAGAAACAGAAGCGAAAATTTTAGCGCGGGTAGGTGAGTACTTCTACGGGTATGGTGATACATCACTTGTCCGTGAAGCTTCCAAGGCCTTGCACGAACACGGGAAAACAGTGGCAGCGGCTGAGAGCCTGACTGGCGGAATGTTTTCTGAATGGCTGACAGATCTTGAAGGTGCATCGTCGATTTTAAGCGGCAGTGTCGTTTGTTATACAAATCAAGTCAAACAGCAGGTGCTTGGCTGCCGGGAGGAAACGTTGTCTTCTCATGGTGCTGTCAGCAAAGAGTGTGCTCTAGAGCTTGCTGAAGGTGCTAGAAAGCTCGCGGGAAGTGATATTGGCATTAGTTTTACGGGTGTAGCAGGCCCTGATACCCACGAGGGACAGCCTGTCGGAAAAGTGTTCATTGGGCTATCTACGAAAGACCATACAGACGTGTTTGAATGGATGTTTACAGGAAGCCGGTCGGGCATTCGAAAGCGCGCTGTGAAATACGGTCTGCATCACTTGCTCAATTTATTAAAAGAGAGTTAATTTTGTTTTTTGTTAGGTTTACTCCTTTATAAAAGAGTGTTTTTTCTAATAGAAATCACTCTTTTCTTAAAAATCTGCCAAGAAAAAATCGAATATGTGTTCGTTTTTTTCTTGGCAAATGACGTAAAACAAGGTATAGTATAGATAGTGGAATTGATAAAGGAGGAAACAATAGAATGAGTGATCGTCAAGCAGCCTTAGATATGGCTCTTAAACAAATAGAAAAACAGTTTGGTAAAGGCTCTATTATGAAACTAGGAGAGCAAACAGATACACGCATTTCAACAGTACCGAGTGGTTCGTTAGCACTTGATACTGCACTTGGAATAGGTGGATATCCTCGCGGCCGTATTATTGAAGTATATGGTCCAGAGAGTTCTGGTAAAACGACAGTAGCACTTCATGCCATTGCTGAGGTTCAGCAGCAGGGAGGACAAGCTGCATTTATCGATGCAGAGCATGCGCTCGATCCAGTTTACGCTCAAAAACTAGGTGTCAATATTGATGAGCTGTTACTTTCTCAGCCTGATACAGGAGAACAAGCACTTGAAATTGCAGAAGCTCTTGTCCGTAGTGGTGCAGTTGATATTGTTGTCATTGACTCAGTAGCTGCTCTTGTACCAAAAGCAGAGATTGAAGGGGACATGGGTGATTCACATGTTGGTTTACAAGCACGTTTGATGTCCCAAGCACTTCGTAAACTATCAGGTGCCATTAATAAATCGAAAACCATTGCCATCTTTATTAACCAAATTCGTGAAAAAGTTGGGGTCATGTTCGGTAACCCTGAAACAACGCCAGGTGGACGTGCGCTTAAGTTCTATTCGTCTGTTCGTTTAGAAGTGCGCCGTGCTGAACAGCTGAAGCAGGGCAATGACATTATGGGGAATAAAACGAGAATTAAAGTGGTGAAAAACAAAGTAGCACCGCCATTCCGTATTGCAGAAGTAGACATTATGTACGGTGAAGGAATCTCAAAAGAGGGAGAAATCATCGACCTTGGAAGCGAACTAGATATCGTACAAAAGAGCGGTGCTTGGTATTCTTATCAAGAGGAACGTCTTGGGCAAGGCCGCGAAAATGCGAAACAGTTCCTTAAAGAAAACAAAGATATTCTTCTCATGATTCAAGAACAAATTAGAGAGCACTACGGTTTGGACACAAACGGAGTGAAAGCAGCTGAAGAAGAAGAAGGACAAGAGGAATTGGAAATTTAAAGACTAAAAGACGCTGAAAAGCGTCTTTTTTTTACATTTACATGACAGCTAGCAGGTCAAAAGTTCTGTCTTTGCTTGAAATAACGACTTACGCCTCAGTCTGACTAGCTTGACAAGTATTTCCGACACAATTACAATGGGAATGTATCACTTGTTTTTCTTAACATGATTGATAACTAATTTAAACTTGACAAGGGCAGTGAGGATCTCATTCCCTGTGAAGGCCCTGTATGTTGAGACACAAAACAATGTACATGCCGACACTTTATTTGTAAAACCAAGTTCATAGCAAGAGGAGGTGAAAATATGTCGCCTACGATGTTTACGATCATCTCCATTTTGCTGAGCCTAATCTGTTTAGTTGTTGGCTACTTTGTTCGTAAAACCATTGCAGAAGCAAAAATATCCGGCGCAAGAAACATGGCCGAACAAATTGTTGAGGATGCAAAGCGTGATGCGGAAGCATTGAAGAAAGAAGCGCTCTTGGAAGCGAAAGATGAAATTCATTCCTTTCGTGTAGAGGCGGAGCAAGAAGTTCGTGAAAGACGTAATGAGCTTCAAAGACAAGAAAACCGTTTACTTCAAAAAGAGGAAAATCTTGATCGCAAAGACGAATCTTTAGATAAACGGGAGTCCCTGTTGGAGAAGAGAGATCATTCTCTGAATGAACGACAACAACATATTGAAGAGATGGAAAGCAAAGTGGATGATATGATTCGTTTGCAGAAAGCCGAGTTAGAACGCATTTCTAGTTTAACTCGAGATGAAGCGAAACAAATCATTCTGGATCAAGTTGAAAATGAGCTTTCCCACGACATTGCAGTCATGACGAAAGAATCTGAAAACCGAGCGAAAGAAGAGGCTGATAAAAAGGCGAAAAACATTCTTTCACTTGCGTTACAGCGTTGTGCAGCTGATCATGTAGCTGAAACGACGGTATCTGTAGTCAATCTTCCAAATGATGAGATGAAAGGTCGTATTATCGGACGTGAAGGACGAAATATCCGTACGTTAGAAACGTTAACAGGTATTGACTTGATCATAGATGATACACCTGAAGCTGTTATCCTATCGGGCTTTGATCCGATTAGACGTGAAACAGCGAGGATAGCTCTGGACAAGCTAGTCCAGGATGGCCGCATTCATCCTGCACGAATTGAAGAAATGGTGGAAAAATCACGCCGTGAAGTCGATGATTATATCCGCGAGATGGGTGAGCAAACGACATTCGAAGTCGGAGTTCACGGTCTGCATCCGGATCTCATCAAAATTCTCGGTCGCTTAAAATTCCGTACAAGTTATGGACAAAATGTCCTGAAGCATTCAATTGAGGTTGCACATCTTGCAGGTCTCATGGCTTCAGAGCTTGGAGAAGATGCAAAGCTTGCAAAACGAGCAGGTCTTCTGCATGACATTGGAAAAGCCATTGATCATGAAGTAGAAGGAAGCCACGTAGAAATTGGCGTTGAGCTTGCGACGAAATATAAAGAGCATCCTGTTGTCATCAACAGTATTGCCTCTCACCACGGTGACCAAGAACCGACATCTATTATCGCTGTTCTTGTTGCGGCAGCAGATGCATTATCTGCAGCACGCCCTGGTGCAAGAAGTGAAACGCTTGAAAATTACATTCGGAGACTTGAGAAATTAGAAGATATCTCTGAATCTTATGAAGGTGTTGAAAAATCGTTTGCGATACAGGCTGGACGTGAAGTACGTATTATGGTGAAGCCAGATTCAATTAATGATCTTGAAGCTCACCGTCTAGCAAGGGATATTCGTAAGCGGATTGAGGACGAGCTCGATTACCCTGGTCACATTAAAGTGACGGTCATTCGAGAAACTCGCGCAGTAGAGTATGCAAAATAGAGCGGTGCGCTTAGCGCCGCTTTATTTTTTTGTGTAAATATGCAACACTGATAAGAAGTCAATTTATAAGAGAAAGGGTTCAAAGCGCATGAAAATATTATTTGTTGGAGATATCGTCGGTTCACCTGGACGAGACACACTGAAAGAATACTTACCAAAGCTAAAGAAGAAATATCAGCCCCACTTTACCATTGTCAACGGAGAAAATGCTGCTCATGGGAAAGGGATAACTGAAAAAATCTATCATGAGCTGCTGCAAGCAGGAGCTGACGTGCTTACAATGGGCAACCATACATGGGATAAAAGAGACATTTTTGATTTCATCGATGACGCAGCCAACATGGTTCGTCCGGCGAACTTCCCAGAAGGCACACCTGGTAAAGGTCTTACGTTTATAAAAAAACAAGGAAAAGAACTGGCCGTCATCAATTTACAAGGACGCACTTTTTTACCGCCAATTGACTGCCCGTTTCAAAAAGTAGACGAGTTAATTGCGGAAGCATCCAAACGTACACCGTTCATTTTTATTGATTTTCATGGTGAAGCCACAAGTGAAAAGCAAGCGATGGGCTGGTATACAGACGGCCGTGCATCATGTGTCGTTGGAACGCATACACATGTTCAAACAGCAGATAACCGCGTTTTGCCAAAAGGAACTGCGTATATTTCAGATGTGGGAATGACAGGACCTTATGATGGCATTTTAGGTGTTGATCGGGAGACGATTATTAAACGATTCAAAACGAGTCTTCCAGTCCGTTTTGAGATTGCAGAAGGACGCACAACATTAAGTGCAGTAATCGTAGAAATTGACGAACAGTCGAAAAAAGCTGTCAAAATTGATCGAATTTTGATAAATGATGACCATATTTTCTTTGAATAAATGTTCACATATTTATTTCAGAAAAATATTAATCAGAAAGAAGGAATATGCGCCCTCTATCGTGAATATAGTAAAAATGGTAGGTAGCCTGCTATTTTTGAAAAACATTTTGGGGATGGATTTTCAAAAAATAGCATCATCTAACAAAGATTGTTCTAATGAACACTCACTTATCCATTGTAAATTTAAGGGGGAGCAGAAATGGAAATTTTAAAAGTTTCAGCAAAGTCAAATCCGAATTCAGTAGCAGGAGCATTAGCAGGCGTTTTACGTGAACGCGGTGCAGCGGAAATACAAGCAATCGGCGCTGGAGCGCTGAATCAGGCGGTCAAGGCTGTAGCCATAGCAAGGGGATTTGTTGCACCAAGCGGAGTGGATTTGATATGCATTCCAGCCTTTACTGACATTCTTATCGATGGAGAAGAAAGAACAGCAATCAAATTGATTGTTGAGCCGCGATAATTCTAATTTTATTATTTTCAACCTGCTTACATCATGTAAGCAGGTTGTTTTTGTTTACCACTATACATTTCTTATATAACATATTCAGTTCATGAAATAGATAAAAATGACATATTAGAGCTTGCATTTTTTCACCATGATGATAAATTAAGGTTAAGTTAAAAATACTTCATCAAAAATAAATATTTAAGTAGGTGAAATAATGATTGAAGCTTTTTTGAAAAGAGGAAAGCTTGTTTTTATTTTATTTTTTATTGTTCTCATTGCTGGCGGCTATTTATTCGCGCAGCTCCCTAAACGAGAACTGCCAGAATTCCAAGCGAATATCGTCACGATTTCCACCGTGTTTCCTGGTGCGGATGCAAAACAGGTGGAAAGTAATGTAACCAATAAGCTCGAATCAGCCATATCTGATATCAATGGTGTAGAGAAAACGAGCTCTGTTTCTGCCATTGGTTTTTCAAATATTGTGCTTGAAATTGGTGATCAAGCCGACTTTCAAGAGGTGGCAAATCAAATTAAGAATGAAACCACAAGTGCTGCGTCGTCCTTTCCTGACGGAGTGATGGAGCCGGATGTAAAGGATGAGTTCGGCAACGTGCCGGTTGGTTCTTATATGGTTGTGGCGAGTCAATTAACGGACTTGGCAAAAAGTCAGGAATCGCTGCGTGCGTTGAAGGAAAAGGTTGAGGACATCAAAGGGGTAGCCAGTGTCGTCATCAAAGGATTCAATGACAAACAAGCGGTATTAAACTTAGAATCGAGTAAACTGGAGGATGAAGGGTTAAATGTAACGGATGTCACAAATGCCATCAATCAGGAATTTGACACATCTCCACTAGGCGACATTCGGGCAGGCGGCGAGAAGGTTAAGCTGTCCATTGATGCCTATGACCGTTTGGATCAAGTGAAAAAGATTGAGCTTTTCTCCAAAACGAACCGTGAGCCGGTCACAATCAGTCAGCTTGGCAGCTTAAAAGAAGTAGAAAAAGAGAAAAGTGACATTGTGTCGTATAACGGAAAGCCCGCCTATTCATTTACAGTCAATATCAAACCAGGGCTTGATATTCCTAAAATGTATGACAAAGTCAGTGATGTTATTAAGAAAGAGAAGCAGCTTCCAAATGGTGTGGAGTGGGTAGACTACTATTCACAAAAAAGTGATGTGGATGCCATTTTTAATGATTTGATAAAAGAAGCCATTGTTGCGGTCATCGCTGTCATTATCGTCACCACACTTGGTCTTACCATTGGCGGTGCGTTCATCGTTTCACTTGCCATCCCATTATCGATCACAATCGGAACGATTCCGCTGCCATTTTTACAAGTAGACCTCAATCAGATTTCGATTATCGGCTTTATCATTGCCCTAGGAATACTTGTCGATGATGCCATTGTCGTCAACGATAATATTTTAAGGCAGATGAAAAAATACGAAAGTCCGCTTAAAGGAACGATTGCAGGTGTGAAAGAAGTTGCAGGGTCTATTTTGACTTCAACACTTGCGGTTGTGTTTGCTTTCTTGCCACTTGTTTTCCTATCAGGTGCAAACGGTTCATTTATACGAGCATTACCGTCTGTCCTAGTCACGACTGTACTTGCGTCTATGGTGATTTCTCTGACACTAGTGCCAGTCTATCAATATACCGTGAACCGAAAAAGAAAGAACAAGAAAATTCAAAAAGAGCCAGGATTCCTAGGCAAACCGTTAAAAAAATTAGCTGATTTTTATGCAGACCGTGTGCTGACGAACATTGTGAAGCGTCCGCTGCTTATTGGCCTAAGTGGTTTGCTCGTTGCAACGCTTGCCTTTTTACTGATTTTCGTCACACCATTTGAATTTTTCCCTGCAGCGAATAAGAAAGAAGTGGTTGTCACTGTCACACTTCCAAGTGAAACAACATTAGACAAAACAAATGAAACATTAGAGAAAATAGAACAAGAGACGAAACAGCAAAAAGGCATTGAAGAGACGGCGATCTTTGCAGGCGGCGGTGTACCGAACCTGTTTAATGAAAGTATCTCAAATGCAAGTGATCATACTGGTCAAGTTGTTGTGAGAGTAGACAATGATCAGATGACCAGTAAACAATTGATAGATCGTATGACAGAGCCTTTGCGTAAGAAATTCAAAGATGCTGATATTTTTATGAAAACCATTGTTCAAGGACCGCCAACCGGTGCGCCTGTGACAGTAACCATTGTGGGCGACTCTTTTGCAAAGCTCATTAATATCAAAGAAACGCTCACAAGTGAAATGAAAGAAAAAGGAGCGAGCTTGATCACTGACGATGTCAATCAGCCGGTAAAAACCATCTCCTTTGAGTTAAACCGTGACCGAATGGCAGAGGATGGGCTCAGCGCTCAGTTTGTCAGCAGACAGCTCGGTCTAGTGACAGAAGGCATGCCATTAGGCAGCTTTAAACAAGGAACAAAAGATATCGACCTAGTGGTCAAACAGGATATGGCTACACACCAAAATGGATTAAAGCTAAAAGAAATAAAAGTGCCTGTGAATTCAAATGAAGGTGGTATGCCTTCACTCGAGCCGCTTAGCCGATATGTAAAAGAAAAAGAAACAGAGCAGTACGAAAGCATTCCACATGAAAATGGAATTCCGACCATTACGCTGAAGGCGTACCCTGGCACGTCAGAGTCGTTTAAAGATGACATGAAAGAAGTCGTCAATCAAGTAGGAAAAACGGATGCTGCGAAGGAGCTAACCATTTCTCAAGGTGGAGAAAATGAAGATCAAATCCAGTTCTTTATTGAAATTAGTCTCTTATTTGGGGTTGTCTTGCTGCTCATTTATGTGACCATCGCTTTTCAGTTCAATTCATTGATGCTTCCATTGTTAGTTCTAGGTACGGTTTACTTAGCGATATCTGGAGCTGTTATAGGACTGTTTGTCACACAAACACCGTTCAGCTTCATGGCAACAATGGGAATTGTCTCATTAGCTGGTATCGTGGTCCGAAATGCGGTTGTCTTGTTCGAATTTATTGAGCAGCGGCGTAAGCAAGGATTCGATCAACAGACAGCTGTCATTGAAGCGGGAAGAGCTAGGATTAGGCCAATTTTACTAACAGCATTTACAGCACTGGTTGCCCTTATGCCTGTAGCATTAAGTAATGATCCGCTCTTTAAGCCGCTGGCAATCTGCATAGTTTCGGGTGTCTTTTTCTCAACGATTCTCACACTCTTCATTGTGCCAGCCTTATATATTGCCGTTTCAAAAAGACGGTGACGCAAAAAGCAAATCTCCTTCTCTACGGGGATTTGCTTTTTTTTAGAAAAATATCCAAAAAAATATGTGGAGTGTTCATTTGTCTTTTTACAGTAGACAGTGGTATTTACGACTAAAATAAGACGTGTTAAAATCTCATTGGGAGAAGTTTTTTAACAAAGGGGTTGTACGTCATGTGTGGAACGATGAAAGCAATTGTTAAAAAAGAAAGCGCTTACGGAGCGGTACTGATGGAAATGCCGATTCCAGAAATCAATGATCATGAAGTATTGATTCAGGTGAAAGCCACTTCGATATGCGGAACAGACGTGCATATTTATAACTGGGATGACTGGGCAAAGGGAAGAGTTAAAGCGCCCTACATTTTTGGACATGAATTTACAGGGGAAGTTGTCAAAGTAGGGAAGCAAGTCTCACGTGCAAAAGTAGGGGATTTTGTATCGGCAGAGACACATGTTGTATGTAATCAGTGCTATATGTGTTTAACCGGTCAGCAGCATTTATGCAGTGAAACAAAAATTTTAGGGGTAGACATTGACGGCTGCTTTGCTGAATATGTCAAAGTACCTGAACAAAATGTGTGGCACAATCCAGCTCAAATGCCAGTAGAGCTTGCGTCTATCCAAGAGCCGCTTGGAAATGCTGTTCATACAGTGCTGCACACACCCGTTTCAGGTAAGTCGGTGGCGATTTTTGGCTGCGGACCAATCGGTTTAATGGCGATCGCCGTCGCGAAAGCTTCCGGTGCTGTTCAAGTGTTTGCCGTCGATCAAAACGAATACAGGCTGGATCTTGCCCGAAAAATGGGGGCAGATCATATCGTGGATATTGGAAAAGATGATCCTGTTGAGGTGATTAAGCAGTTCACACGGATGGAAGGAGCAGATGTGATATGCGAGATGTCAGGACATCCAGTTGCCATTAATCAAGCTCTCGAAGCTTGTGCAAATGGAGGGAAAGTCAATATACTAAGCTTGCCAGAACGGCCAGTGACAATTGATATTACGAATCAAATTGTTTTTAGGGGATTAACCGTCCAAGGAATCACGGGGAGAAAAATGTTTGAGACGTGGCGTCAAGTATCTGAGTTATTAAGAACGAATACCATCGATGTCCAGCCAGTTGTCACCCATACGCTGCCATTTGAACAGTTCGAAAAGGGATTTGAACTCATGAGAAATGGTACGTGCGGAAAGGTCGTACTGATGCTGCCATCAAATCAAAGGGGGAAGAAATGATGAAAGAATTCACGTATTTACAAGATGAATTGGAAACAATGAAGCAGCAAGGCACCCACCAAACATTGAAAGAGATCGACTCAAAACAATCATCCACTGTGACATTAAATGAACAATCTGTCATACAGCTCTCCTCAAATAACTACTTAGGCCTCACCTCACATCCAAGGCTGATGAAAGCGGCAAAAGAGGGAATTGATGAATTTGGTGCTGGCACAGGGTCTGTACGAACCATCGCCGGCACAATGACGATGCACGAACGTCTTGAAAAAAAGCTCGCTGCATTTAAAAAGACAGAGGCAGCCCTTGTGTTCCAATCAGGCTTTACGACCAACCAAGGGGTCTTATCAAGTATCCTGACAAAAGATGATATTGTGATTTCAGATGAACTGAATCATGCCTCAATCATTGACGGCATCCGATTAACAAAAGCAGATAAAAAGGTATACGGTCATTCCAATATGGAACAGCTTGAGAAAATTTTAAAGAAATCTATGAATTACCGCATGCGTCTCATCGTCACAGATGGTGTGTTCTCGATGGATGGAGATATTGCGCCACTTCCTGAGATTGTCAGGCTCGCAGAAGCATATGATGCATTTGTGATGGTAGACGATGCGCATGCCTCGGGCGTGCTTGGTGAAAATGGCCGCGGGACAGTCAACCATTTTAAACTCGACGGCAGAGTGCAAATTCAGGTTGGGACACTTAGTAAGGCTGTCGGAGTCCTTGGCGGCTATGTAGCGGGTTCAGCAGTTTTAATTGATTATTTAAAACATAAAGCAAGACCGTTTTTATTCAGCACCTCACATCCGCCAGCAGTGACTAGAGCGTGTGAAGAAGCGATTGAAGTGCTGTTAGATGAACCGGAGCGAATTGGCACGCTCTGGGAGAACGCCGCCTATTTTAAAGAAAAAGTCGTCAGTCTTGGATTTCAGGTTGCACCCACAGAAACACCGATTATTCCAATTATGATTGGAGACGAAGCCCTTACTTTCCGCTTTTCAAAGGCTTTAATAGAGCGAGGCGTGTTTGCTCAAGGCATCGCCTTCCCAACTGTGGCAAAAGGAAAAGCGAGAATTAGAGCCATCATCACAGCAGAGCACACAAAAGAAGAACTAGACCGTGCACTGACGGTGATCAAAGAAGAAGCAAAAAAACTGAACATACTTGATTGAGAGAGCGCAGGCTCTCTTTTTTTAATAAAGAGATTGGCTGTGACCTTCTTGCTGAATAGGCATTTTTTATAGAAAAACTGTATATGAATTTATTTTCAATTCATCACAAAATAGTCTATACTGTAGGGTGGAGCTTGGTTTGAAAGGAGTACAAATTCATGAATGAAGAGCAGAGAAAAGCGAGCGGACAAGTAAGTTCATCGGACAAAAAATCCGAGAAGGACTACAGCCAGTATTTTGAAGCTGTGTACATTCCGCCTTCCTTAAAAGAAGCAAAAAAACGGGGTAAAGAAGAAGTCGAATACAATCAATTTCAAATTGACGAGCGGTTTCAAGGTTTAGGGAACGGCCGCAAGTTTTATATTCGAACATATGGCTGTCAAATGAATGAGCATGACACAGAAGTGATGGCTGGTATCTTTATGGCGCTTGGTTATGAGCCAACAAACTCAACGGAAGATGCAAATGTCATCTTATTAAACACTTGTGCGATTCGTGAAAATGCGGAAAACAAAGTGTTCGGAGAGCTTGGTCATTTAAAAGCATTAAAACGTGAAAAGCCAGATTTAATTTTAGGTGTCTGCGGATGTATGTCGCAAGAGGAATCTGTCGTCAACCGTATTTTGAAGAAACATCCATTTGTTGATTTGATTTTCGGTACACACAACATTCACCGCCTGCCAGAGTTGTTATCTGAATGCTATCTTTCAAAAGAAATGGTCATCGAGGTTTGGTCAAAAGAAGGCGATGTCATTGAAAACCTTCCGAGAGCCCGCCAAGGAAAAATTAAGGGCTGGGTGAATATTATGTACGGTTGTGATAAATTCTGTACATACTGTATCGTCCCTTACACGCGCGGTAAGGAAAGAAGCCGCCGCCCGGATGAAATTATTCAAGAGGTCAGACGTTTAGCGGCAGAAGGATATAAGGAAATTACCCTTCTTGGTCAAAACGTGAATGCGTATGGAAAAGATTTTGAAGACATGGAATATGGTCTTGGACACCTGATGGATGAGCTGCGTAAAATCGATATTCCGCGTATCCGTTTTACAACAAGCCACCCGCGTGACTTTGACGATCACTTAATTGAAGTGCTTGCTAAGGGTGGGAACCTTCTCGATCATATTCATTTGCCAGTTCAATCAGGAAGTTCTTCTGTATTGAAACTCATGGCGAGAAAATATGACCGTGAGCGTTATCTTGATCTTGTGCGCAAAATCAAAGAAGCCATGCCAAATGCTTCATTAACAACGGACATTATTGTTGGGTTCCCAAATGAGACAGATGAGCAGTTTGAGGAAACACTTTCCCTCTATCGCGAGGTTGAGTTTGATGCCGCTTATACGTTCATTTACTCTCCAAGAGAAGGAACACCAGCAGCGAAAATGCAAGACAACGTGCCAATGCATGTGAAAAAAGAACGTCTGCAGCGCCTGAATGCCCTCGTGAATGAAATTTCCGCGAAAAAAATGAAGGAATATGAAGGGCAGACTGTCGAAGTATTAGTAGAGGGTGAAAGTAAAAACAACCCTGAAATCCTAGCCGGATATACAAGTAAAAGCAAGCTTGTGAATTTTAAAGCACCAAAAGAAGCGATTGGCAACATCGTCAAAGTGAAAATCACACAAGCCAAAACTTGGTCTCTTGACGGAGAAATGGTTGGAGAAGCTATCGAGGTGAATTAAAATGACGCTTTATTCAAAAAAAGAGATTGTCGAGCGTGCAAGAGAGCTCGCTAAAATGATTTCTGAAACAGAAGAAGTTGATTTCTTCAAGAAAGCAGAAGCGCAAATCAATGAAAATACAAAAATTTCAACGATTATTAATCAAATTAAGGCGCTTCAAAAACAAGCTGTGAATTTAAAGCATTACGGCAAACATGAAGCCTTAAAGCAAGTGGAAGAAAAAATCGATGCCCTGCAAGAAGAACTGGATGAAATCCCGGTGATTCAAGAATTCAAAGAATCACAAGTGGAAGTCAATTCCCTGCTTCAGCTCGTAGCGCATACGATTTCTAATCAAGTAACAGATGAAATCATTCTTTCAACCGGCGGTGACCTCTTATTAGGAGAAACCGGTTCAAAAGTGAAAAACTCATCACCAAGTTGCTCCATTAAATGAGAAAACCCCGCAGATGCGGGGTTTTTTGCTTTGCTATCATCATTTTTTGAAAGAACAGAAGAAATTCACCCTTCCTGTTCTACCTCTTGCTTCGTCACCCCAAAATCTCTCACTCTCCAACTTTTCCAATTTTCAAGGCAAGTTTATGGGCGACCATGCATACACTGAAACAGAAATGAATTTAATTGAACATGAAGTTCAAAATCGTGACACACTAGACGAATGCCCAGCATAAGATAAAACGATCAAGAACAAGGAGGCATGCCGGAATGTCTGAATACAGAGAGATTATTACAAAAGCGGTGGTTGCAAAAGGGAGGAAATTCACCCAAAGCACACACACCATTTCTCCATCGCAAAAACCAACCAGCATCCTAGGTGGTTGGATCATTAATCATAAGTATGATGCTGAAAAGGTCGGTAAAACTGTTGAGATTGAAGGAACCTTTGATATTAACGTATGGTATTCTTACGCTGATAACACAAAAACAGAAGTCGTCACAGAACGGGTGAAATATGTAGACATCATCAAACTGAGATATAAAGATAAAAATTTCCTTGATGATGAGCATGAAGTGATTGCAAAAGTGCTGCAGCAGCCGAATTGTTTAGAAGTGACCATTTCACCAAACGGCAATAAAATTATCGTTCAGGCAGAACGTGAATTCATTGCTGAAGTGGTAGGAGAAACAAAAATTGTTGTAGAGGTCAATTCAAGCTGGAAAGAAAAAGATGATCACGAGTGGGAAGAAGAGGTGGATGAGGAGTTAGAGGATATTCATCCAGAATTCCTAGCGGGTGATCCAGAAGAGTAATTGATGACTAGGGCGCATATCCCCCTAGTTTTTTTGTGTCCTATCTAGGAGAAAAAAGGGGATTTTTTATGCTATAATGAAAGATGGTATGAATTCGAATGTAATATAGTGAGGGATTAGAAATATGGCAAGTTATACGCCCATGATACAGCAATATTTAAAAATCAAGGCAGAGTATCAAGATGCCTTTTTATTTTTTCGCTTAGGCGATTTTTATGAAATGTTTTTTGATGACGCAAAAGAAGCGGCACAAGAATTGGAAATTACGTTAACAAGCAGAGATGGCGGGACAATACCAATGTGCGGTGTGCCTTATCATTCTGCTTCTGCATACATAGAACAATTGATTTCAAAAGGCTACAAGGTCGCGATTTGTGAGCAGGTGGAAGATCCTAAAACGGCAAAAGGTGTGGTCAAAAGAGAAGTCGTTCAACTCATTACACCAGGTACGGTGATGGATGGTAAAGGCTTAAGTGAAAACGAAAACAACTTCATTGCATCTGTTACAAGATTTGAAAATGGATACGGACTTGCACTTTCCGATTTATCTACAGGTGAAAATATGGCGGCTTTCATCGATCGATTAGATGAAGTCGTGTCTGAAATTTATTCTGTCGGTGCAAAAGAAATTGTGGTGTCAAAGCAGCTGGATGAGGAAACAGTCAAAACATTAAAGGAACGGTGCCAAGCGACCATTTCATACGAAGATAGTGATGAGTTAATCGATGAAGCTGAGCGACTCGTGTCCCGCCTGAGCGAGCAACTAAGATCGACCTTTTTGACATTATATGCTTATTTAAGAAGAACGCAAAAAAGAAGTCTCGATCACCTTCAGCAAGTGCAAGTGTTTGAGCTCGAACAAACAATGAAAATTGATCTTTACTCAAAACGAAATCTTGAATTAACAGAGACGATCCGCTCAAAAAGCAAGAAGGGCTCTTTATTATGGCTGCTAGATGAAACAAAAACAGCGATGGGCGGAAGGCTGCTCAAACAGTGGATCGACCGGCCGTTAATTCGTCTTTCGCAAATTAAGGAACGTCAGGAAATGGTGCAAATTCTCATGGATCATTTCTTTGAACGAGAGGATCTGCGTGAACGATTAAAGCAAGTATATGATCTTGAGCGTCTAGCGGGCCGCGTCGCATTTGGCAACGTAAATGCCCGTGATCTCATTCAGTTAAAAGAATCCTTAAAGCAAGTGCCAGCCATTAAAGAGCTTGTGCACTCACTGCCAGAGGAAATGGCGAAATCAAGAGCGAATGATATTGATCCTTGTGGTGACTTACTTGATTTATTAGAAGATGCGCTATATGAGAACCCGCCGATGACGTTAAAAGAAGGCAATTTGATTAAAGACGGCTACAATGCAAAATTAGATGAATACCGTGATGCCAGCCGAAATGGGAAGGACTGGATTGCACGGCTTGAACAGCAAGAAAGAGAATACACAGGCATTCGCTCCTTAAAAGTCGGGTTTAATAAAGTGTTCGGTTATTATATCGAAGTGACACGCGCGAATACGCATCTTCTGGAGGAAGGGCGTTATGAAAGAAAACAAACGCTTGCCAATGCAGAGAGGTATATTACACCTGAATTGAAAGAAAAAGAAGCGCTGATTCTTGAGGCAGAATCAAATATAAGCGAACTGGAATATGAACTATTCGCAGCTCTCAGGGAACAAGTGAAAGTCTATATTCCGAGATTACAGCTGCTCGCAAAACAAATGAGTGAGCTGGATGCCCTCCAATGTTTTGCGACTGTCAGTGAAAAGCGCCGTTATATCCGTCCGGAATTCTCAGAGGATGAGGTGGATGTCATAGATGGCCGTCACCCAGTCGTTGAAAAAGTGATGGATCATCAGGAGTATGTGCCAAATGACTGCCATATGGGAAATGGCCGGCAAACCTTACTCATTACTGGGCCGAATATGTCAGGGAAAAGTACGTATATGAGACAAATGGCGCTTATCTCAATTCTTGCGCAAATTGGCTGCTTTGTGCCGGCATCAAAGGCGACCCTTCCGATCTTTGATCAAATCTTTACACGCATTGGTGCGGCAGATGATTTGATTTCTGGTCAGAGTACTTTTATGGTAGAGATGCTTGAAGCAAAAAATGCGATGGTGCATGCAACGAAAAACAGCTTGATCTTATTTGATGAAATTGGACGCGGGACAAGCACTTATGATGGAATGGCTCTTGCGCAGGCAATCATTGAATTTGTTCACGATCATATTGGTGCCAAAACGCTATTTTCTACACATTACCATGAGCTTACAGTCCTTGAGTCTCAATTAAGCGAGCTGAAAAATGTCCATGTACGTGCTGAAGAGCATGAAGGCACGGTCGTTTTCTTACATCAAATCAAAGAGGGGGCAGCTGATAAAAGCTATGGTATTCATGTAGCGCAGCTTGCTGAATTGCCTGATGCCATCATCGATAGGGCCCAGACCATTTTGACGGAGCTTGAGAGCGGATCACATGAAGTGACCCCGCACGTATCTGCAGCCCCAAAAACAGAAAAGACCGAGGGAAAACAGCAGCTTTCTTTCTTTGAAGTAGAAGAAAAACCGCAAACTAAACCAGTTCTAAAACAGAAAGATCAAGCGGTGATCGAGGAATTAAAGTCATTCAACCTAATGGATATGACCCCGCTCGAAGCGATGACAAAGCTATATGAATTGCAAAAGAAATTATAATATAAGGTGAGGTGAGCAAAATGGCAAAGATTATTCAGTTATCCGATGACCTATCCAATAAAATTGCTGCAGGTGAAGTAGTCGAGCGTCCGGCTTCTGTAGTAAAGGAGCTTATGGAAAATGCAATCGATGCAAGCAGTACAGTGATTGAAATCGATGTAGAAGAAGCAGGTCTTTCCTCTATTAGAATGATTGATAATGGTGTTGGAATCGATGCTGAAGATTGTAAGCTCGCCTTTCAGCGCCATGCAACGAGTAAAATCAAAGATGAAAATGATCTGTTCCGTGTCAGAACGCTCGGGTTCAGGGGAGAGGCGCTGCCAAGTATCGCATCTGTCTCTCATCTAGAAATGAAAACAAGTACTGGTGAAGGAGCTGGAACGCACCTGGTACTGCAAGGCGGAAAGATCATTTCAGAGAAAAAAACCTCTGGCCGCCGCGGTACCGAGATTGTCGTTACCAACTTATTTTACAATACGCCTGCCCGTTTAAAATACATGAAAACCGTTCATACGGAGCTTGGCAATATATCGGATGTCGTCAATCGAATTGCGCTGGCTCACCCAGAAGTATCGATTCGCTTGCGACATCAAGGGAAAGTCCTGCTTCAGACGAATGGAAACGGGGATGTGCGGCATGTGCTTGCGGCCATTTACGGGACAGCTGTTGCGAAAAAAATGGTGCCGCTTCACGTGCAATCACTTGATTTTGAAGTGAAAGGATATATCTCCTTGCCAGAAGTGACAAGGGCATCACGGAATTATATGTCTTCTGTTGTAAACGGCAGATATGTTAAGCATTTTCCGCTCGTGAAAGCGGTCCATGAAGGGTATCATACCCTGCTGCCGATTGGCCGCCATCCGATTACATTTATTGAGATGAAGATGGACCCCATTTTAGTGGATGTGAACGTTCACCCTTCGAAGCTTGAAGTGAGACTAAGTAAAGAGCAGGAACTTCATGAGCTAATCAAACAAGGAATTAAGGAAGTATTTCAAAAGCAGCAGCTTATTCCAAGTGCTTCAGTGCCAAAGAAAGCACCAATGCCAGCAGTGAAAAATGAGCAGCAATCCTTAACCTTTGATGCGAAAAAAGTAAACACAAGCGAAACGGAAACGCCGCTACGCTATCAACCGGAGCCTCTCGAATCGGTTGTATACGAGACAAATCAGATGGGCACATACGGGACGCCTGCGCAGGAAATGACAGGGACGTCATCACCCGTATTTAATGAAGATGCTCCATCTGAGCGTGTTCAGTTAGAGGAATCCGCCGCTTCACTAGAATATGAAGAGTCGGTACTGAGAGAAGATGTTGCAGAAACCATTTCAGAAAACGAACGTGTTCCAGTCATGTATCCCATCGGGCAAATGCACGGCACATATATTTTGGCTCAAAATGAACGAGGGCTTTATATTATCGATCAGCATGCGGCCCAGGAGCGAATCAAGTATGAGTATTATCGTGAGAAGGTAGGAGAGATCAAGCAGGAAGTGCAAGAAATGCTCGTCCCATTAACATTCCACTACTCGAAAAACGATATGCTGATTATTGAAGAGCATAAAGAGATACTAACGAAAGTGGGCGTCTTCTTAGAGCCTTTCGGTTCAGGAAGCTACATTGTTCGGTCGCATCCGCAGTGGTTTCCAAAAGGGGAAGAGGCTGAACTGATCGAAGAGATTATAGAGCAAGTGCTAAATGAGAAGCGTGTTGATATCAAAAAATTGAGAGAAGAAGCGGCGATCATGATGAGCTGTAAAGGTTCTATCAAAGCAAATCGCCATTTGCGTCATGATGAAATCAAAGCCTTATTAGATGAACTCCGGCAGACAAAGGACCCCTTCACTTGTCCGCACGGCCGGCCGATCATCATTCATCACTCGACATATGAAATGGAAAAAATGTTTAAACGGGTCATGTGATCAAATGAAAAAAAGACAAAGGGCTAAAATCATCTTGATTTTGGCCCTTTGTCTTCTTTTCAGCGTGATAGAAAACCTTTGCAGTCTAGGAAGGGCGAGCACCGGAACGGAGCGAATTGAACATTCGTGAGTAACGGAGCACAGACCTGACAAAGAATGCGAGGGTTTGTCTACACGCTGAAGCGCTCTTATTAGAGCGCTTTTTTATTTAGCATCCACAAGGATTTGGCGGTGTGACCACAACTGGTCGTGTTTGAATATCAAGGGTGTCCTCTGCATAAAATTTAGAACCAATGCTAAGCGCACGGTTTTCTGCGCGGAACGTATATGTACCTGCAGCAGGAAGTACTTTATGAGAAAGTTGTAATTTATATTGTGAGATTCCTAATAAATCGATTCTAGCTGGAATGCGGACAGTTTTTCCACTGTTCAAAATGTAGCTGTCTTTTAATGCTTTTCCATTGAAGATGTCTTTTGTTGTCGCTTGAAAGCCTGCAGGCAATGTGAACTCAATGGCACCGATACTTAAAATAGAATTTGGGCGGTATGTCAGCTCAATGTCAGAAAAAGACCATTCCTGCTTACTTGTACCTGTAATTTTTGCATAAAGTTCAGCTGGTCTTGCATTCGTTGATGCTTTGCCTTCCTCCGTTTTGACTCCTTCTGCGGATGCGGCAATCGGTACCGATAGTGCCATGACCAGTGTAAGCATTCCGATCATGATCATTGTCCATGTTTTTTTCATTTTTTCCTTCCCCCTTGTTGAATATAGGCAAATAATAGATGATTACACCCATTATTTACCTATAAGGTTACCATATTCCTATATGGTATTAAATGGTATATTGTACCCTTATTTTTTCACTTTGTTTAGTAATAACGGGGGAAAAACGCATTTGGTTGGTTCATTCCATAACCATGGCCTGTCATTTGCTGATTTGGCATCATCATATGCATATCTTGATATCCGTATGGATGATATGGCATCATTCCGTATCCACCATAGTGGCCAAGATGATGGTGATCTTTCATTGGAACATGTGAAAAGGCATCATGCTGATTTGGAAACGGCGAATAGGTTGAATGATGATGCGGATAGTGTCCGCTGTACATATCTTTTTTACCGGTATGATCATGCTTTGGCATATTCATAGGATCCTCCATGTTTGGCGCGACCACATGCTCATGATTGGCTGTATACACATTCTCAAATGTATGATAGGGGTTTTCTTGGTGATGATGATTCATTGGGCTATTCATATTGTTCATTTGATATCTCATCCTTTATGTCAGGTTGCCATATCCTATGAGCATGATCCGTTTCATGAGCCTATCCATATGAAAAAAACCGGCTTTTCAGCCGGGAAAACGAAAAGCAGGTGAAAGCGTCAATTGCTAATATGAGAAGCCATGTCTTCTTCTACGACGCTTCTTACAGCTGCTGCAGACACTTTTAGGACAGTAATAGGGATCGTAGCTTCTAGAAGTATCCCAGAAATCGCTCTCAAACCATTTATCTTTTTTATGATGAAACTTTTTTTCTTTACATGGATCCTCATGGCAATGATCGTCATGCTTTTTATAACAGTTTGAGTGGGAATGTTTGCACTTGCATTTGCACATTGTCATCCCTCCTAAATGTGACTCAATGCTAGTATATGCAAGAATAAGACAAGGGGACTGGATAATGGCGCTTTTTTTGTAAAAAAAGGCTTTTTCTGAAAAACTCAAATAAAAAGAATTGACTAGTGCTAAAATAACATGATAGAATATAAATTTTTATCCACCGATGAAATGTGTTATAATCATAATGTGAATACTTTCGGAGGTGGCGGATTTGTTTCAAATAGGTGATAAAATTGTTTATCCTATGCATGGTGCCGGTGTGATTGAAGGAATGGAAGAAAAAGAGATTTTAGGTAAGACGGAGGAATATTTTCTGATTCAAATGCCGAATATGCAGATGATGATCCCAAGAGGCAGAATCAATCAACTAGGTATACGTCCGGTAGCAGATCAAGCAACGCTGAAAGTTGTGATGAACAATTTTGCAGAAGAAACAAACGACGACACGCTTACTTGGAAGCAAAGATATGATGAAAATCTGAAAAAGCTAAAAACAGGTGCGATCGAAGATGGTGCAGACGTTGTCAAAGATCTGATGAGACGCAATCAGAAGAAAGCATTAAATTCAAGTGAAAAGAAGATGCTTGAAGATGCACGAGGCATGTTAGTGAGTGAGATTTCTCTTGCACAAGGACTGTCGCAAGATGAAGTCCTTTCAGCTTTAGAGAATGAACTAAGAGTTTAATGATGGATATACAGTAATTGGCTGTAAACAGAAGGGCATACCTTTTGTTTACGGCTTTTTTTGTTTGAAATCAGAAGAATATGTCCATTTTTGTAGGTGATTTTAACTAAAGCTAAAATAAGGTCATACGATGCAGTTTTTATTCAAGCAACGAATGATTCAAAGAAGTCAGAAATACCTAGGGCAGCATAAAAAACAGGTAAGTTCTCCTGATTCGTTCAAATGAGCCGGACAACCTTTGAATTCTGTTAGCCATTGATAGTAAAATAATGCGATAAGATGACACCTAAGAGAATGAAAAGGAGCGGTGAAATGAAAAGGCTACTGATATGTGGATTCATCTTTCTGATCCTGTGTGCTCTTTTAATGGTGAAATGCAGCCATTCTGTTCAAGAAAAAAAAGAGCAAAAACAATATCAAGAAGAGGTAGAAAAGTATCAAAAAGAGCGAAAAAAAGGGGATCAATATGAAAGCTTTAAACAGCTTATCCGACATGAAAGAGAAGGCTATGAAATAGAATTTCACGAAAAGGGTGGAAGTGATTTACTCGTCTTTTCTCCTCATGGAGGGGAAATTGAACCAGGAACAAGTGAAATTGTAGAAGCATTTCAAGAAAAGTACTCTACGTATTTGTTTGAAGGAACAAAACAAGACAATAATCGTGATTTGCATATTACAAGCACCAAGTTTGATGAACCGATATTGGTTCAAATGATTAAAACGTACCCCTTCTCCATTTCTATCCACGGCTATAAAAGTGATAAAAGACACACGCTAGTTGGCGGGACAAACGAAAAAATGCAAAGAGCAGTTGTACGAGAATTAAAGGATCGAGGATTTTCTGCAGAAATGGTGCAAGAAGGCGAACGGCTTTCAGGAACAGATCCCAAAAATATTAATAATCGAAATGCGAGTGGTGAAAGTGTTCAGCTAGAAATTAGTACGGCGCAGAGAGAAGCCTTTTTCGACAATTTTGATACGAGAAAAGGAAAGAAAAAAGCATTCAGACGTTATATCAGTGCTTTAAAAGAAGTATTAAGAGAATTTGACCCATCTTCGTAGAAAAACCGTTTTGATGGGCAAAAGTACTCTATTTAAACTTGGTAAAAAAGATAGAAATATGCGAAATGAACATAAATTATGTAATAACTTACAATTTGCCTTAAAAACATAAATTATGTAAAATAATAGTTATCAGTTTGATATGATAGAATGGGGCTGAAGTGGATGGCACACAAAATACCATCTTCCGAAGTAGGTGTAAAGATCAATCAATGGTACACGCATATTTGCAAATTTGAAGTCGAACAAGCAAACGATATGAAGCGCCTTGTTGAAGAAGAAATTCATGAGATGGAAGAGGATCAAGATTTACTTCTATATTATTCTCTAATGGATTTTCGCCATCAAATGATGCTTCAGCATTTAACGCCAGTCCATGCAGGGAGTGAAACGCTTCAAGCCGTGTCTTTTCCGAAAGAAATGGAAGATGGAGAAGATGAGATGACAGGCTTGCTCGGCTATTACTTTCATTTTTTCCATGGAATGTATGCGTTTATCCAGCGCCGGTATATCGAGGCTATTTCCTATTACAAGCATGCGGAACATCAACTGATCTTAGTGACAGATGAGATTGAAAAAGCGGAATTTTACTATAAAATCGCTGAAGTATACTATCATATGAAACAAACTTATTTCTCCATGCATTATGCTAAAAAGGCGAGAGACATTTATAAGAAACATCAGCTTTATGGAAAAAGAAGCATTCAATGTGATTTTGTCATGGCAGGTAATTGGATTGATGTGAGTCAGCACCAAAAAGCGCTTCCTTATTTAGAAAAAGCGTTAAAGGTCTGTGAAGCGATGGAACGGCAAGAATGCACATCTTATTTTAAAGCGATGGCTCTTAATAACTTAGGTGCTTGTCATTATAGTATGGGAACGTATCATACAGCGACTGTCTTTTTTGAACAAGCCATTTCCCTTTATCAAAAAGATCAAACATCCACGATGATCAAATCATTATTCTCACTTGCCCTTACTTGTTTTAAACTCGGAGATATCCAGCGGGCTGGCGAGGCTATACGTAAAGGAATGAAAGAGGCTTGTTTATTGGAAGATGAAATTTATCAGTTGAAATTCCAATTTTTGCAGGCGCTTTATATAGAAAAAGACAGCTGTGAGCAATTAAGGTCGGCCCTTTTTGGTCTGCGAAGCAAAAAAATGTTTGCTGATTTAGAGGAATTAGCGCTTGATGCGGCTAATTATTATAAGGAACGCGACATGTACAAGGAATCTTCCACTTTTTTTGAGATTGTGATCGAAGCGCGTACGCACATTCAAAAAGGAGATGAGATGTATGAGAACGAAGCATAACATGTCAGCTGCTCAAGTAGATGAAAGACTTCACACGTAATAACAGACAAACAACACCCTTTACGAATCAACGTAAAGGGCTTTTTTAATTTATTCTTTGATGGCTTTTTCTGCGTCAATGGCACCTGCTCCGTAAATCATCGGGTCATCTCCAGACCACTTGCTTGTATTTTCTTTTAACAGGGTTTTGACATCATCGGGCGTTAAATCTGGTGAATGCTCTAATAGAAGAGCGCAAATACCAGCACAAATCGGTGTTGCCATAGATGTGCCAGATAACGCCGTGTAATCGTCATCGACTCTGCTTGATTTATCGAGTTTATCTAGAAAGGACCTTGGTGATCTGAGAGAGACGATGTTCACTCCTGGTGCAAGGATATCAGGCTTTGTTTCACCATAAACAGTAGGGCCTCTGCTCGAAAATGGTGCCACGATATCATCGTTTGATTCTGGTGTATTCCGGTCATCAAAAGCGCCAACCGTAATAACTTTTTGACTGACGGCAGGGCTCGCAATCGTTTGACTGTTAGGACCAGAGTTTCCGGCAGCGACGCATACAACAATGCCTTGATCCCAAGCAGCATTGACAGCGCGCACCATCGGATCGTCTTGTTCGTCATCATAACGCTGGGCATCTCCGCCTAGTGACATACTCATAATATGAATCGGATCATCAGGGTGATCTTCATTGAACTGGATGCACCATTCAACCCCTTCTATAATAGTAGAAAGTGATCCAGCCCCTTGTTTATTTAACACTTTCACGCCAATTAAATGAGCTTTTGGAGCAGGTCCTTTGTACAAGCCATCTGAGGCAGCTCCGTCTCCAGCTACATCTCCAGCGCAGTGAGTGCCATGCCCGTTATCATCATAAGGCTTTGTTTTTTGCTTGACTAAATCCACAAAATCGCGAATTCTTCCTTCTAGATCTTCATGCGGATAAATCCCTGTGTCAATGACAGCGACCGTAATACCTTCCCCTGTTAAGGTTGTACCGTTTCGGATGACTTCATCAGCATGACTTGCTTGTGTGGCCATATCCAGAAGTGCATGAACTTTCCGGTCTAAATAAATTTTACGAATATGCTCACCATTCGCTAACAGCTCCTCTAAAGCATCCGGTGTTAGGTCAGCAGCGCAGCAGTCGATATGTGAAAAGTGCCGTTTAATTTTTGTTTTTCTACTTTTTTTCATGAACTGTTTTGCGCTTTGAATACCTGCTTCGACCGCACCTTCCTTAAATTCAATGATCACACGAAGCTTCTTTCTCTTCTTTAATCTTCCTTCAAAGAAACGATGAAGAAAGCATGGCGTCCATTTAAAAGGTTTATAAAGGTGAAGGACGGTTTCTCTTAAAGGCTGATCCAGTTTACTAGCATGTGTTCTGACCATTTGCACCATAGAAAATCCAAACATGTAATGCCCTCCATTCTAGCTATCCATTCTTGTACACTATTACGTTATGAGAATGAGAGCTGCTTGGTTCGGATTCATGCCCCTCCTTTTCTTTATATTGGCGGCTGACTGATTTCTCTTTAAAAAGAAAAGCGCTTACATTTTGTAAAATAATAGAAAAAGGTGAAAAACATGTAGAATCTGCCGATGATAGGTGGGAGAGTTCTTCAAAGAGAACCGGTGAAACAATGGATTTTGCAGAAAAAAGGGGGAGATAAACAGGGTCAATGCTCATACAAATGTGACTTGTCACAGAGGAAAAAAATCAAATCCATATAAATACAAGCCGAATTAAAGAAAACAGACTGGATAGAACTAGGCCATTTTAAACATAACTTCATTTGTCTGTCATACTATTCTAACTCTGTTTTCAAAGAGGAGAGGCGTTTCTGTGTATATAAATGCAATTATCTTATTTTTGAGGAATCTCATGATCTAGAGTGTTATGATCAAATTTGAAGAGAAAAAGTGGAAAAAATGAAAAGAAATGAAGATTCAATATAAATCATAGAAACGGCTTAGAAATCTGTTAAAGGAGAACGGGAATGAAGAAGTTTTTTGCTTTGCTTCTCCTGCTTGCGATCGGATGGGGCGTTTATTATACAATGCAAGCACAGGAACATGATGAGCCAGTGTCATCAGGTGGGGAAGACGAAAGCGGTTCAAATGATATTTATCGCAATTTTAAAGAACTGGAAGAAAACGAATCAACAAGCAGCTATCAGATTACAGCCAACCCAGTGCCTGGAAGCCGTCTTCTAGTGATGTCACCCCATGGCGGGAGGATTGAAGGCGGCGTGAGCGAGATCGTCCATTTTTTCGATAATGATTTCTCTACGTATTTGTTTGAAGGCTTAAGAGAGAATGCGTCAGAACTTCATATTACAAGCACAAACTTTGATGAGCCAGTCGGCGTCGCGCAGGCAAAAGCACACGATTATATCTTAGCAGTTCATGGATACAAAGGTGAGGAAGGAATTGACCATACTCTCGTTGGCGGAACAGATTACGACCGTGCAGAAAAAATTGTGAACTCATTAGAGCGGAACGGATTTTCTGCTGAACTGGCTGTCGCACACGCAACCCTGAGCGGAACAAGCAATCATAATATTAATAATCTTACAAAAACAGGGCAAAGTGTACAGCTAGAGATTAGTAGAAGTCAGCGTGAAGCTTTATTTGACAGTTTTGACTTTCGGCGGCGGTCGAGTACAAAAAACGAGACGTTCTACCGGTATGTCAGGGCGATTCGGACAGTGCTGGATGAGGAATATACATAAAGATGGTGCACATGTTAAGACAAGCAGCGTGAATTCTTGTTACACTATAAAAAGTGATAATAAAAGGAGAGACGAATATGGCGCGTCATCATTTTCATCTTCAGGCGAGCTGGCCTGGTCTGCGTAACGATGTGGGTACAATCTCATGTGCACAGTTAAAAACGAAGATTTCAATTCCAAAAGAAATGGACGGTCCCGGCATTGGAACAAATCCAGATGAGATGCTTTTAGGTGCAGCGGCTACGTGTTATATTATTACACTTGCCGCTATGATGGAGCGGAGCCAATTAGAGAAAGAGGATCTAACGATGAGTTCTGAGGCTGTCGTAGATGTGACCAATGGTGTGTTTACATATGAAAAAATCATTCACCGGCCTGTCATCATCCTCAAACAATCCGCTTCCCCGCAAGATATTGAGCTGGCCCGCAAGCTCGCGCATAAAGCCGAAAGCTCATGTATGATCTCAAGAGCTGTTCAAGGAAATGTGGCCATTTCCTTAGAAGAAACCATTCAAGTTGGCGGGTAAAAACAAAAAAGTCATTTTCTCTTATTAAATGGAGAAAATGACTTTTTTTATGACGTCCATTCGGTTTGATCGATTTGTTCTTTGTTTTCTTCCTTTTGTTTTTTGGACAGGTTCAAGACAATCACGCCGCATATCACAAGTGCAAGGCCTATGAAGCCTTTTATGTGAATGGTTTCGTTAAACAGCACGAGTCCGATAAGAGCAGTGAGTGCTGTTCCAACGCCAGACCATGTCGCATAAGCAGACGAAAGGTCAATGGTTTTAAGTGCCAAACTGAGGAAGGTAAAGGCGCAGCCAAATCCGATCAGGACCCCAATACTCGGCAGCAGTTGCGAAAAACCTTGTGAAAGCTTCAGCATCGTACTGCCAAAAACCTCCGTCAAAATGGCTCCTGTTAAATAGAGCATTCCTTTCATGCTCTCCCACATCCTTTATGACATATTTAAAAGTACAACCCCTGAGACAAGCATCGCTATCCCAATGACTGCTCTTTGGTTCAAGGTTTCTTTGAAAAAAAGCACGCCAAAAATAGCCGTGAGGACTGTACCAACCCCAGACCATGTTGCGTAAGACATGCTAAGCGGAATGATGTTAAGTGTCAATGACAGCATATAAAATGCAAGTGTATAGCCAGCAACAACGACAGCGCTAGGCTTAAAGCGCGTAAAGCCATTTGAGAGTTTTAACATCACGGCGCCAATGGCTTCTGAAAAAATGGCCACAGCCAGAAAAAGATATCCGAGGATCATGAATCATCCCTCCTCTAATAGGTGTAAAATCCGATGAAGTAAAAGGGTTTTTTCTTCTCGATTCAGCGGTTCTAGCTGAAACATTTCTGAAAACCATATCCCATCACATGCGAGTCGAATTAGCTGACTCAATGCAGGGTCGTTTATTTCCTCAGCTGCTTTCGCTTTGAACTCCGCATAAAAATCACGCCAAGGGTTCAATAACGCTTCATCAAATGACATGGTAGCCAGCATACTTGTACATAGCTGGGTCGTATTTTGATGATCAAGATCATGTAATGTGGCCAATATATATGCACGTGCATAAGGCGCTTTTTCGTGTTTGTAAGTTTCTTGATACGTTTCGAGCTGCTGACGAAAGCAAAGAATCGCGTGCTCATTCATTTTTTGAATGAGCTCTTCCTTGCTTGCAAAATGATAAAGCAGGCCGGCTTTGGTCATATGTGCATGCTCTGCCACTTGCTGAAGGGTAAGCTGGCTTAATCCTTCTTCTAAAATCGTGCGGGCAGCTGCATCAAAGATTTGCTCTTTTTTGGTTTTAGACATAAAAAAAACACCTACTTTACTGAACGGTCGGTAAAGTAAATGTTAACCCATCAAAAACGAGTGTGTCAATCGATTCATTTGATTTCGCTAAATCGTCATATTTAATAATAAGGGTATGGTCCATATGGCGGGTACGGAGGCGGATAAGGGTACCCATAGCCATAGCCTGGCGCAAGCAGAGACCCAGCAAGCAGACCTCCAGCAAAACCACCTAAAAATGGAGGTCCGAAGAATCCGGGTCTACCATAACCGAATCCAGGTCTCCCAAACCCAAAACCCGGGCGTCCAAAGCCAAAACCAAAAGGTCTTCTCATGTCTTCTTGCATAAATGGCGGTGCATCAAAATAATTCATAAAAAAAGGCTCCTCTCACATAAAATCACTGTAACTGACATCAGTGTATTCGATTGGCCTATATGTGTTTGGGTGAACGCCTATTATAAGGAGGAATGTAAAAAATGGGCCTGTATCCATCTGATTGGGCAAAATGCCCGCCGCATGCTCATGCCTATAAAGCACGAACGGATGTAACAGAAGAGCATTATCATTTAATAGAAGGCATTTCTCAGCCTGTCAATGGAAGTAATACCGATCAGCATACTCATTTCTATCGCGGGATCACCTCTTTTGAGAGAGGGCATTTCCACAGATACTACGGCGTCACAGGGCCGGCAATTCCAAGATTGGATGGTACGCACTATCACGAGATTGAAGAAGTCACGTTTTCTGCCTATAACGATTCTGTCCCCATTCCGTATGGAGGAGTCGTCTATAGTCCGGACGAAGAGCGGCCAAGGCATACGCACCGTTTAAAAGGAAAAACATACGAAGTGGTCGGAAATGAACCACTCGGCTGGTGATAGGCCCTATATAGGAGAGAATGAGAAGTTATGCTATACTGTAGGCAGTTTGTAAAAGAGAGTGATGTTATGAAAAAAACGAAACAACCAGTGATTGTATTAGTAGGACCGACGGCTGTCGGCAAAACAAAACTGAGCATTCATATAGCCAAAGCATTTAATGGAGAAATTATCAGCGGTGATTCTATGCAGATTTATAAAGGAATGGACATTGGAACAGCTAAAATCACCCCTGAAGAAATGGATGGTGTCCCGCATCACTTAATTGATATTAAAGAGCCGGACGAATCCTTTTCTACAGCTGAATTTCAGCAGCTGGTCCGTTTGAAAATCAAAGAGATTGCCGCTAGAGGGAAAACACCCATGATTGTCGGCGGAACAGGTTTGTATATCCAATCTGTTTTATATGATTATACATTTACCGACGAGAAAAGTGATCCTGCTTTTAGAGAAGAAATGGCGCTGTTTGAACAGCAGCATGGCCCCCTTCAGCTGCACGAAAAGCTAAAGGCAGTAGACCCTGATGCTGCAAAAGCCATTCATCCGAATAATGTCCGCCGCGTGATCCGGGCGCTGGAAGTGATCCATACAACAGGTCAGAAAATGTCGGAGATGCAAAACGGTCATCAAGAAGTTCCTCTTTATGATACAGCCTTCATTGGGCTGAAAATGGATCGAGAGCTTTTGTACGAGCGCATTCACCAAAGAATTGATATGATGATAGATGAAGGCTTAATTGAGGAAGTGAGCGCACTTTATCAATCTGGCTTGGAGGATTGTCAATCGGTTCAAGCGATTGGTTATAAAGAGCTGTATGCGTATTTTCAAGGTGACTGCTCACTTGATGAAGCCACCCGGCAATTAAAGCAAAATTCCCGCAGATATGCGAAGCGTCAGTTCACGTGGTTTCGTAATAAAATGGATGTCACTTGGTTCGACATGACACCGCCTTGCCACTTTTCAGACAAAAAAGAGGAAATTTTCGCATATATAGCAGGAAAGCTTGAACTTAAAGCGAAACTGTAGTTATCAGAATCAAGGAGGACGAAACATGAAACCGATTAATATTCAGGACCAATTTTTGAATCAAATCCGTAAAGACAATACCTTTGTCACAGTATTCTTACTGAATGGCTTTCAGCTTCGCGGTCAAGTGAAAGGGTTTGACAATTTCACGGTGCTGCTTGAAACAGAAGGGAAGCAGCAGCTTATTTATAAACACGCCATTTCTACATTTGCACCTCAAAAGAATGTAAATCTAGAATTAGAATAGGATATGTTCGACCTAATAGCCCCATGCATCTGCGAATAAACCGGCCGGAACCCGCTACGTTTTTTGTCAGTGCAGAGGGGCTATTTTGCATGCCGTGAAACTTTTCTGTCTATTTTACGTATAATCCCTTATTGGATATGAAGAAAGGTGAGGGAAACGATATGGAAAATGCAGAGCTTGAATTAAGAAGGATTAGAGTGATCCTTTTATTGATTGGGATTGTTGTCTTATTTGGATCGTGCGCCATTTCAAACATTGAATCGAGACAGGAAAGCTCGCATAACTATGCTAATCAAGATGATCATGGACATATAGAGGGCCTTTTACAATCAGCTGTTGCACTAAAAAATAATCACTTTGCTGTTGTGAAAGATGAGGAAGTACATGTGTACCGGTTTGATGAAAAAGAGGGAGAACTGACCCTCGTTAAAACGAAGTACATAGATGAATGGGACGAGGAATATGATGATGATTCTGTTGAAGAGTAAGCACGTAAATTTACAAATGAATGTGAAGCCGCTACACTATAATCATGCATCAGACATCTAGACAGAAAAGGATGAGTTCATGACACACAAAATTAAAATTAATCACTGGGAACAAACTTGTGAAGACGACTCCTGTTTCGAATATGGAACAAGCGTTTCTGTAAATGGGAAAGAATTAGTCAGAGAAGCTTCAATCGTCTCTGCGCTTGAAGCGGTGCTAAAAGAATTAGGTGTTGAAGTGGAAATTACAGAAGTGTCAGAAGATTTACAGTGCGATGCCTACAAAAAATAAAACAAAAAGTCTAGTCTACTAAGCGATTTTTTTTCGTGTTATGATAGATTTCGGTTTCAGTTGAATAGGGAGTAGAGCAGTCTATTTTTAGATCCTGTTCTGCTCTATTTATTTGAACGTACGAGTTCGGCTATGAATGTTCGGCCGGGTTGGTTGATTTTTTTCGTTTCGAACATCTATATGTTGTGTTTTGAAAAAACATAGTATACTATATATAGTGAATAATGAAATGATCAACAATACTAAAAACTAGGTCGTGATGGAATTGATTCAAATCGTATTTGATTCAAAAACAGGAAATGTTCAACGCTTTTTGGACAAGACCCCTTTTACAGACAAACGAAAATTGACTGGAGAAGAGTTTTTGGATACGCCGTTTATTCTCGTCACCTTTACGACAGGATTTGGACAAGTCCCTAGTACCACTCAGTCCTTTTTAGAGAAAAATGCTCACCTTTTACTAGGTGTAGCGGTGAGTGGAAACAAAGTGTGGGGAGATAATTTTGCCAAAAGCGCCGATACGATTTCTAAACAATATCAAGTTCCTATTTTGCACACCTTTGAACTAAGCGGAACAAAAAGGGATGTTGAATTGTTTACACAGGAGGTAGAAAGAATTGTCACAAAATCAGGTTCCAAAGTGGATACAATTAAATAACGAGATTATGATTCAAAAAGAAGGAAAGTTTCAGTTTGATAAGGACAAAGAAGCTGTACATAGTTATTTCGTAGATTATATTAATCAAAACACGGTCTTCTTTCACAACTTAGAAGAGAAGATTGATTACTTAATAGAAAACGACTACTATGAGGAAGAATTTTTAAGACAATACAGCATGGCAGATATTAAAGAAGTATTCGAAGCTGCATATGCGAAGAAATTTAGATTCCCATCATTCATGAGTGCGTTTAAGTTTTACAACGACTATGCACTGAAAACAAATGATAAAAAGAAAATCCTTGAACGCTATGAAGACCGCATTTCAGTTGTAGCGCTTTTCTTTGCGGGCGGAGATAAAGAAAAAGCACTTGAGTTTGTAGAACTGATGATCAATCAGGAGTACCAGCCAAGTACACCAACATTCTTAAACGCTGGACGTAAAAGACGCGGTGAGCTTGTGAGCTGTTTCTTGCTTGAAGTGAATGACTCATTAAACGATATTTCAAGAGCGATTGATATTTCAATGCAGCTTTCAAAACTAGGCGGCGGCGTCAGTTTGAACCTGTCAAAACTTCGTGCAAAAGGCGAAGCAATCAAAGATGTTGAAAACGCGACAAAAGGTGTCGTCGGCGTGATGAAGCTTCTTGATAATGCATTCAGATATGCAGATCAAATGGGACAAAGACAAGGATCAGGCAGTGCCTACCTCAATATTTTCCACAGAGATATCAATGATTTCTTAGATACAAAAAAAATCTCTGCTGATGAAGATGTTCGTGTGAAAACATTGTCCATCGGTGTTGTCATCCCGGACAAATTTATCGAGCTGGCAAGAGAAGATAAAACAGCTTACACCTTCTATCCACACACAGTCTATAAAGAATATGGACAGCATCTTGATGAGATGGACATGGAAGAAATGTATGATGAGCTTGTAGAAAACCCGGAAATCAAAAAAGAAAAAGTCAATCCGAGAAAGCTTCTTGAAAAATTGGCTGTTCTTCGCTCAGAATCAGGCTATCCATATATCATGTTCCAAGATAATGTGAATAGAGAGCATGCATTAAACCATATTTCACGAGTGAAATTCTCAAACCTTTGCTCAGAAGTGCTTCAGGCTTCAGAGGTCTCTTCTTACACGGACTATGATCAAGAAGATGAAATCGGTCTTGATATTTCTTGTAATCTTGGTTCATTAAATATCATGAATGTCATGAAAAACAAATCGATCGAAAAAACGGTCAAACTTGCAACAGACTCACTAACACTTGTGTCTGAAACAACAGACATTCGCAATGCACCGGCTGTTCGAAAAGCGAACAAGGCGATGAAATCAATCGGACTTGGCGCGATGAACCTTCACGGGTATTTGGCTCAAAACCAAATTGCCTATGAAAGTGAAGAAGCAAGAGATTTCGCGAATACGTTCTTTATGATGGTGAACTATTATTCAATTAAACGCTCAAGTGAGCTTGCAAAAGAAAAAGGAGAAACATTCCATCGTTATGAAGGCTCTGGCTATGCAACGGGTGAGTACTTCAATAAATACGTGGAGAATGATTTCACACCAAAAACAGAAAAAGCAGCAGCACTATTTGAAGGCATGCACATTCCAACAAAAGAAGACTGGGCAGCACTCAAAGACTTTGTAGCGGAAAATGGCATGTACCATAGCTACCGCTTATGTATTGCACCAACAGGTTCCATTTCTTATGTGCAATCGGCCACAGCCTCTGTTATGCCAATTATGGAACGTATCGAAGAAAGAACATACGGCAACAGCAAAACCTATTACCCGATGCCAGGTCTTTCAGCGCAGAACTGGTTCTTCTATAAAGAAGCGTACGATATGGACATGTTTAAAGTGGTCGATATGATCGCAACGATTCAGCAGCACGTCGATCAAGGAATCAGCTTTACACTATTCCTGAAAGATACGATGACAACGCGTGACTTAAACCGCATCGATCTGTATGCACACCACAAAGGCATTAAGACACTTTATTATGCAAGAACGAAAGATACAGGGCAGGAAGGCTGTCTTTCTTGTGTTGTTTGATTAAAGGAGAGTTTAACGTGACAAAAATTTATGATGCAGCCAACTGGTCAAAACACGAAGACGATTTTACACAAATGTTTTACAACCAAAATGTGAAGCAGTTCTGGCTTCCTGAAGAGATTTCCTTAAACGGGGATCTCTTAACATGGAAATATTTAGGTGAAAAAGAGCGAGATACGTACATGAAGGTACTTGCTGGCCTGACTTTACTTGATACAGAACAAGGAAATACAGGGATGCCGATTGTGGCTGAACATGTAGAAGGCCATCAGCGTAAAGCGGTATTAAACTTTATGGCGATGATGGAAAATGCGGTACATGCAAAATCTTACTCAAATATCTTCATGACCCTCGCACCAACTGAAACGATCAGTGAAGTGTTTGAATGGGTCAAGAAAAATAAATTCTTGCAAAAGAAAGCAGATATGATTGTCAGTTTATACCGTTCGATTCAAAAGGACGATCCGATTTCCCTCTTTAAAGCAATGGTTGCTTCTGTTTATTTAGAAAGCTTCCTATTTTACAGTGGTTTTTACTACCCGCTTTATTTCTATGGACAAGGAAAGCTCATGCAAAGTGGTGAAATCATCAACTTGATTTTGCGTGATGAAGCGATTCACGGTGTGTACGTTGGATTATTAGCGCAAGAAATTTACAACAAACAAACACCTGAAGTGCAAAAAGAGCTATATGATTTCTCGATTGACCTCTTGAACGAGCTTTATGAAAATGAACTTCATTACACGGAAGATATATATGACCAAGTCAATTTATCACATGATGTGAAAAAGTTCATTCGTTACAATGCCAATAAAGCGTTAATGAACCTTGGATTTGCCCCTTACTTTGAAGAAGAAGAGATCAATCCAATTGTATTGAACGGACTCAATACAAAAACAAAATCGCATGACTTCTTCTCAATGAAAGGGAACGGCTACAAAAAAGCGACGGTTGAGCCGTTAAAAGATGACGACTTCTTCTTTGGAGATGAATCATAAGTAAGGCGTAAAAGTCAAAACGCATCACTCGTTTTGGCTTTTTGCCATTTCATACAAAGCGTTACATACTGGAGGTTACCGAACATGGGAAAAATGGATGAAATCATACTAGTTGCACCGCGCGCACGCGTGTTCCAAAACGAAACGCTTGCGTTTAATGGTGTGAATAGTGAAGAGAAAACAATCAACACCATTATGAAAGAAATCGAAGAGCACTTCAAGCAGATGCGCAGAGGCGATGCGGAAGAAAATCCTGACTTCAAGCAGCCGATTCCTTATGTCGTGATTAAGCGTGAGGACGAAGTGTATGTATATGAAAGACTTCAAGGCGGGGGAGAGACTCGATTGCATCATAAGTTGTCTCTTGGCTTTGGTGGTCACATGAATTTCATCGAAGGGAAAAACTTTGCTGAAATTCTAAAAGAAAATACGGATCGTGAGCTGGACGAGGAACTTTCTATTCAAGAAGAAGACAAACTTGAGATGAAAACCCTTGGTTTAATTAATGATGATGACAACAGTGTCGGCCGTGTGCACATTGGCCTGTTATCAGCGCTTGAATTAGCGCCGGGTGCTCATGTAGAAGTGAAAGAAACAGATCAAATCTCAGGAAAATGGATGAAAGCATCCGATTTGAAAAAGCCCGAATACTTCGATCGACTTGAAACATGGTCTCAATTTGTCGTGAACATTTTAGCATAAAAGAATCAATCATAAACCGGCTCAGCAGCAGACTTGAGCCGGTTTATTTCGTTATAACAGCTTCAGTTATTGGAAAACGAATGCGTCGTGACCGGCCTGCTTTAGTCTTGCGACGAGGTCATCCGCATTTTGTTTTGTGCGGAAAGCCCCAGCTTGCACTCGGAACATACCTCCCTCTAATACAACGAAGGCGTCAAAGCCTTTGGATTTAAGTGTGGCTGCTAATTCATCCGCATTGGCTTTCACCTTGAAAGCTCCAGCCTGTACTTTATAAAGATTACTAGCTTTTTTTTTCAGCTGAAAGGCTTTCTCTAATCCAGTGGCATGAGCGCGAGCGATGCCTTGAAGGAAGGTCGCATTGCGGAGCTTATTGGCATCAGCTGTCGTATCGATGAAACCATTCTCTGTTAAAATAGCGGGCATAGAAGTTTCTCGAAGAACGTGGAAGTTCGCTGTTTTCTTGCCGCGGTTGGCAAAATCCACCGAGCGAACAATTTCATCATGAAGGGCATTGCGATACGTGGTGGTCGGTGCTGAAACGCCAGGATACACAAAGCTTTCAAAACCTGTGCCCCCGCCTGCATTAACATGAATAGACACGAAATAGTCAGCTCCCCAGCTGTTTGCCGCATTTGTACGCTGGGACAAAGTGACGGATTGGTCAATTGAACGACTTAAGCGGACGGAAACCCCATCATATTCACTAATCATGATATCTCTCAGTAAAAGCGCGATTTGAAGTGTGATGTTTTTCTCCAAAAGTCCATTAGCAGCAGCTCCAGAATCTGTTCCTCCGTGGCCAGGATCAATAAAAATCTTCACCATCTATTCATCACCTCGTCTTTATTTTATGAGAAAATAGAAGAATTGCCTGTACAAAATGCGGAAATCATTGAGACTCTTTTCTGCATAATTTGTGATGAGAAAGCTACATTTTTCTAAGAAAAAGCAAATTGTTGGTTTGTCCGCCTAAATTGGATGAATACAATGGAAATAGCACATCATTTCCTGGGAAACCGCAGAAATCCCTACAATATCCGGTATCTCGGGTCATTTTGACAGCAAACTTGGGCTTAAGCGGGCGATTGTCACGATTACAGCTCCACCCGAATAGAATAAAGAGAGAAGAGCGAGAGGTGAATACGTTGGAGCGAGCTGTCACATATAAAAACAACGGCCAAATCAATATTATACTTAACGGACAAAAGCAAGTATTGGTTGATGCAGATTCAGAGGCAGAATACCTAGAAGCCTTGCAGAAAAATGAGGCAAAACACAGCATCTTACGGGAAATAGAGCGTGAAATGAACAGCCTTGTCGGTATGGATGAAATGAAACGAAACATAAAAGAGATTTATGCTTGGATTTTTGTCAATCAAAAAAGGCAGGAACAAGGGTTGAAAGTAGGGAAACAAGCGCTTCATATGATGTTCAAAGGGAATCCAGGCACAGGGAAAACAACGGTTGCAAGGCTTGTCGGGAAGCTTTTCTTTGAAATGAATGTCCTCTCAAAGGGGCACTTAATTGAAGCGGAACGCGGAGATCTTGTCGGAGAGTACATTGGTCATACTGCGCAAAAAACAAGGGAGTTAATTAAAAAATCACTAGGCGGCATTTTGTTCATCGACGAAGCTTATTCTCTTGCCCGCGGAGGAGAAAAGGATTTTGGGAAAGAAGCGATTGATACCCTAGTAAAACATATGGAGGACAAACAGCACGAATTCATTCTCATTCTTGCTGGCTACTCCAAGGAAATGGATCATTTTCTATCATTAAACCCCGGCCTGCAATCCAGATTTCCAATCAATATCAGCTTTCCTGATTATACTGTCGATCAGCTCATGGACATTGCCAAACGAATGATGGCTGACAGAGAATATATATTTACGCAAGAAGCTGAATGGAAGCTGCGAGATTATTTAATGCACATTAAAAGCACCACAAGCCCTGCAAAATTCAGTAACGGCCGGTTTGTGCGAAACACGATTGAAAAGGCCATTCGAACCCAAGCGATGAGACTTCTGCTTGTGGATCATTATGATAAAAAAGATTTGCTCACGATTAAAAGTCACGATCTGCAAATGAAAGAGGATACGCCTACTTAAAATGGCGTATCCTTTTTATAAAGAGATACTAAAATAAACCATCCGAATAGTGGTATACGTGTGATGTGTTTGGTATGATGGTACTACTGAAAACTTAAGTACAGAAAGGAAACAACTGACGTTGAATGAACATGAAATGACAGAAAAAGCGATCCTTGTCGGCTGTCAATTGCCGCATGTCACGGATGAACGCTTTCAATACTCAATGGAAGAATTAGCTTCCTTAACCAAAACAGCTGGCGGTGAAGCTGTCAGCGTAATGACGCAGAAGAGAAATAGACAAGACAGCGCAACGTATATCGGTAAAGGCAAAGTAGAAGAGCTTGAAGTGCTTTGCGATGAATTCGAATGTGATGTCATTATTTTTAACGACGAACTGTCTCCAAGTCAGCTAAAAGCTTTGGCAACTGCCTTAGATGTGAAAATTATTGATCGTACACAATTGATTTTAGACATCTTTGCAAAAAGGGCTCGTACAAGAGAGGGGAAGCTGCAAATAGAGCTTGCCCAGCTTCAGTATGCCTTGCCAAGACTAAGCGGACAAGGGATCAGCCTCTCAAGACAAGGAGGCGGAATTGGCGCAAGAGGTCCAGGTGAAACAAAACTTGAAACAGATAGACGCCATATTCGAAACCGCATTCACGAAATTAACGGGCAATTATCTACAGTCAAAGAACACCGTACAAGATACCGGGAACGCCGGAAGAAAAATGGGGTGTTCCAAATTGCCATTGTCGGATATACGAATGCCGGAAAATCTACTTTGTTTAATCAATTAACAGAAGCAGATAGTCATGAAGAGGATCTGCTGTTTGCGACGCTTGATCCAATGACACGTAAGATGACATTAGCATCTGGCTACAGTGTGCTGATTTCAGATACTGTTGGCTTTATCCAAGACCTTCCAACAACACTGATTGCGGCATTTCGTTCCACTCTTGAAGAAGTGAAGGAAGCTGATTATTTGCTTCACGTCATCGATTCTTCTAATGAGGATTACGAAGGTCACGAACGAACGGTTCATGAGCTTTTAGAGGAATTAGAAGCAGATCGTATTCCAATGCTGACGGTTTATAACAAAGAAGATCGAATCAGACCGGATTTCATCCCATCTTCAAAGCATCGTCATCTGTTAATCAGTGCGAGACGCGAAGAAGATGTGAAGCGGTTAAAAGCGGATATCATGGCTGAACTGAAAAAAACCTTTTTAAAGCCATATCATGTGAAGATTCCAGCGTATGAAGGAAAGCTCATCTCCGCATTAAAATCAGAAACGCTCGTGGAATCACTAGAATTTCAAAAAGAAGCAGAACTTTATGACATCACCGGGTTTAGTGGTGAGGAGCAGACCATATTAGGTCAAATCAAGAAGTATATGTTGTAAGAAAGGAATTAAATCAAGATGTTTCATACATTAAAACACGGCAGTATTTTAGAAAAAGTAGCAGCAGAAACAGAACAAGACATTTTACACGTGCATCAGCAAATTGATCAAAAGAGCGAACAAAATGAGTGGCGGGTGCTTGAAAGCTACCGAAAGCATAAAGTCAGTGACTCTCACTTTAACCCGACAACTGGATATGGCTACGATGATATGGGAAGAGACACGTTAGAAAAGATCTACGCGGATGTCTTCGGAGGAGAAAGCGGCCTTGTGCGTCCGCAGATCATTTCCGGCACACATGCGATTTCCATTGCGTTATTTGGTGTGCTGAGACCTGGCGATGAATTGATCTATATGACAGGAAAACCATACGATACGCTAGAAGAAATTGTAGGGATTCGCGGCAAAGAAGGGACAGGCTCATTAAAAGACTTCCAGATTGATTACAAGGCCATTGATTTAAGACAAGATGGATCCGTCGATTATGACAAAGTAAAAGAGTCAATCTCCTCTAAAACAAAAATGATCGGCATTCAGCGTTCGAAAGGCTATGCGTCAAGACCTTCCTTTACAATAGAAGAAATCGAGCAAATGATTTCATTTGTAAAAGAGATCAATGAAGAAATCATTGTGTTTGTGGACAACTGTTATGGTGAATTTACTGAATTACAAGAGCCATGTCATGTGGGAGCGGATCTTATGGCAGGTTCCCTTATTAAAAATCCAGGCGGCGGGCTTGCCAAAACAGGCGGCTACATCGTTGGAAAAGAAAAATGGGTAGAAGCTTGCTCTTATCGAATGACATCTCCGGGCATCGGCAGTGAAGCGGGTGCCTCGCTGTATGCGCTTCAGGAAATGTATCAAGGATTTTTCTTAGCACCGCATGTTGTGGCGCAAAGCTTAAAGGGCGCAGTGTTCACGGCTCGTTTTCTTGAGAAGCTCGGATTCCAAACGAACCCAGCGTGGAATGCGAAAAGAACGGATTTGATTCAATCCGTCGAATTTGGCGATCCTAACAAAATGATTGCGTTCTGCCAGGCGATTCAATATGCATCTCCGATCAACAGTCACGTCACACCGCATGCGAGCTATATGCCGGGCTACGAGGATGATGTCATCATGGCAGCGGGCACCTTCGTCCAAGGAGCTAGCATCGAATTGTCAGCCGATGGACCGATCAGACCGCCTTATACAGCCTACGTTCAAGGCGGACTCACGTATGCCCATGTGAAAAATGCGATTTGCAGTGCTGTAGATGCCTTATTGGAACAAGGTTTTATCGACATACCTGCTCAATAAAAAAATCCATGTTAATATTCCTAACATATTGTTGACACATAATATAACATGACATATAATAAATTTAAGCAAAGAGGAGGAGACAGTTGAGATGAGTGATAACATTCGCCGCTCAATGCCTTTATTCCCAATTGGGATTGTCATGCAGCTAACAGAATTATCTGCAAGGCAAATTCGCTATTATGAGGAAAATGGATTAGTATTTCCAGCAAGAAGTGATGGGAATCGCCGATTATTTTCTTTCCATGATGTTGATAAATTACTAGAAATTAAAAACCTCATCGAACAAGGTGTAAACATGGCAGGGATCAAAAAACTTTTTGCCAAAGCTGAGGCAGAACATCCAGCGTCTAATACAAAGGCCGAGGAGAAAACCACAGCCAAGCACAACTTGACAGATGATGAACTCAGGAAGCTACTGAAGAAAGAACTCATTCAGGCTGGACGTTTCCAACAAGGAACGACCTTTAGGCAGGGGGATATGTCAAGGTTCTTCCGTTAACCAATTAGCAAAAGCATTGCTATACAATTTTACCTTTTGTAGGGGAGGAGTTTTACGAAATGGCAAAATACACAAGAGAAGATATCGTAAAATTAGTAAATGAGGAAAACGTAAAGTACATTCGTCTGCAATTTACAGACATTCTCGGAACGATTAAAAATGTTGAAATTCCTGTGAGCCAGTTAGAAAAAGCTCTCGATAACAAATGTATGTTTGACGGTTCATCTATTGAAGGCTTCGTACGTATTGAAGAATCAGATATGTATCTATACCCAGATCTCAACACATTTGTTATTTTCCCTTGGACAGCAGAAAAAGGTAAAGTTGCACGCTTTATTTGTGACATTTACAAGCCGGACGGGACGCCATTTGATGGAGACCCACGTAATAACTTAAAGCGTGTCTTAAAGGAAATGGAAGATCTAGGATTTAGTGATTTCAACCTTGGGCCTGAGCCAGAATTCTTCTTATTTAAATTAGATGAAAAAGGCGAACCAACGCTTGAACTAAACGATAAAGGCGGATACTTTGACCTTGCACCAACAGATCTAGGCGAAAACTGCCGCCGTGATATCGTGCTTGAGCTTGAAGAAATGGGCTTTGAAATTGAAGCATCTCACCACGAAGTAGCACCTGGACAGCATGAAATTGATTTCAAATATGCTGGCGCTATCCGTTCTTGTGATGACATTCAAACGTTCAAACTCGTTGTCAAAACGATTGCGAGAAAGCACGGTCTTCATGCGACATTCATGCCAAAACCATTGTTCGGTGTAAACGGTTCTGGTATGCACTGTAACCTATCATTATTCAAAAATGGAAAAAACGCATTCTTTGATGAAAAAGCAGATTTACAATTAAGCGAGACTGCTAGACACTTTATCGCAGGTATCGTCAAGCACGCAACAAGCTTTACAGCGGTCACAAACCCAACGGTGAACTCTTACAAGCGTCTTGTACCTGGATATGAAGCACCTTGCTACGTGGCATGGAGTGCACAAAACCGCAGCCCATTGATCCGTATCCCTGCATCACGCGGCATCAGCACACGTGTAGAAGTGCGCAGCGTAGACCCATCTGCAAACCCATACCTTGCACTAAGCGTATTACTTGCAGCAGGTCTAGACGGAATCAAAAATAAACTAGACGCACCAGCACCAATCGACAGAAACATTTATGTCATGGACAAAGAAGAGCGCCTTGAAAACGGCATCTCTGACCTACCTGCAACACTTGCAGAAGCACTTGAGTTACTGAAATCAAACGAAGTCATGATCAACGCACTAGGCGATCACCTATTCGAACACTTCATCGAATCAAAAGAAATCGAATGGGATATGTTCCGCACCCAAGTACACCCATGGGAACGCGATCAGTATATGTCTCAGTATTAATAATAAAAACCCCTTGGAGCCATTGGTTTCAGGGGTTTATTGTTTTTGGGGGTGTTTCTTATCTTTTAAAATGAAACAGGTATCACCCACAAAAAATGATGAAAAAACCACTCCATGATCTTGGAGATGTGCTCTTCATATTTATTCATTGAATCCATGTCAATTTTTTTGCTAATATGAGAATAAATATCAGATGTTACTCGAATGCTTTTATGGCCAAGTTGCTCCTGAACATATTTCATAGATGCCCAAGATTCTAAAAGTGTAAAAACGGGGGGACAGCGCCAAATGGAGGGGCTTTTAATAAATAAAATTTTTGCAAATCTTAAATAGAAGTGAGTTGAAAGAGAATGTCTGAGAGAATAAAAAAATTGTTAGGGCAGGAGTATCTGAAAGTCAAATAGAGAATATGAGTACTACATATCCACATAATTATCCTGATTTTAGATTATATAAGTATGTGCCTAAAATGGAAGAAGAGAAGGAGAGATTAGTTGAGGTAAGTAAAATTGTGGGAGCATACCGAGTTGACTCTTGGTTAGAAAATTTTGATGCGATGGGAAGTAGAGTGGATTATCTTATAGATAGCCTAGAGAAAAAAGGCTTAGAAAGCTATAAAAAGTCATTTAAGGAAGATCAGGATAGGAAAATTCATCTTAGCTATTTAGAAGATTTAGATTGTTACTTCACTTCTGGAGATGGTAATCATAGAACGGTTGTAGCAAAAGTTATTGGTATGAATTATATTCAAACAAAGGTATCTCATTATCAACCAAATATAAAACGCATAAAAATCAAAAAAAAGTTAGATTTAATAAAAAAAGAAATATTTGAGAAAGTTAAAAATATGAATTTTGATCACGATGTAAATAAAAATACAGAACAAATTCATATTGATATTTTTTATAAGGAATTAATAATTCAATCAATTTTTATTGAAGATGAATATATTCTTTATCCAGTGGATCAAATAGAAAACTTACAAAAATCAAAGGATAAATTCATTCATCTTTGTTCAAAAATTGAAACCTATAAATTATTGCCTAAAATATTTAAAACTATTTTTTTGGCTTTTTATTCAAGAGGTGACCGAAAAATAAAAGATATTATTAAGGGTTTAGAACGAGAAAATTACTTTATAAAATAAAGGTCTAATTAAGAAAACTAAGGAATGCCCCTGAAGTAAAAAAGGATATTCATAAATGGATAAAGTGGTATAAAGTGTGAGGCTCCTTATGGTATTCTAGTAAAAGAATATTCCATAAAAGGAGTCTTTTTTATATGAAAATATTAGATGCTCCATCTTTACTATCAGCTGTTGAACAGAGGTCAAAGGCCTATCATGAGCTTCAAGAAGAAATGAAATTTGTGAAAAAAGCATTAAAAAGTGTATCGGGATTAGGTGACGAGTTTACTGGAAAAGGTGCAGATAATATCAAAGCTTTTTATAATGATCTTGCACTATACACGGACACTTATCTTGATTTTATCGATATGCAAAAGGCTTTTTTAGATGGAGTGAAAGGAAAGCTTGATGATGAATCATTAGGCGGTAGTACATTTATTGACGAGCACTTCTTAGACGCTCAATTGAAGCAAGGCATTCAGAACAATAAAGATATGGTGAAGGAACAAAAAGAAGCCCTTACGGCTATTTTTGACGATATTAGTGATTTGATTGAATTGCAGACATTTTCGAGCAAAGAGGTAGACGAGCACTTAGATGATGCGAACAAAAAAAGAAAAGATGCAATTGAGGCTATACATACATTAGATCATGCCCTAAAAACAGAATACGAAAAATCAGAACCGATTGAGCAACATCTTGCAACATTTTATACAAAAATGATGGCTGCTACAGGAAAAGGAAAGAACGCTCAGCCCATGTATTATGATGCAAAAGCATTTCATGAGACAGATGTGTACAAGAATCATGATAAAATCGATGCTCAAGTGAAAGCATATTTAAAATTAAAAAAAGAAGAAAAAGAGAAACGAAGAATCAAAGAATTGAAAGAAAAGCTCAATGATCCTTCGTGTATATCAGTAGAGAAATACTTTGAGATTGTAGACGAAATTGGATATGAAAATCTTTCTTACGATCAAAAAATGTATTACAGCCAGCTGCTCCAAATCAAAGCGCAGGAAGAAGCATCAGAGGTATTCGTTGATAGTGTAAAAGGTGCTGCAGTTGGTCTATATGATGTGGCCAAAGATACAGTAGTTGGCATCTACGATCTTGTAACAGACCCTGGAGGTGCCGTTGAATCAGTCGTTACGGCTGTTTCTCACCCAATTGAAACATCGAAAGCGATTGGAAAATCAATTTCAGACTCATTCCAAAAAGAAGTCATAGATGGTGATGCGTATTCTCGTTCACACTGGTTCGCCTATGCGACTGGTTCTCTAGCAGAAATCGTCTTTGGTTCTAAAGGGGCAGGAGCCATTACAAAAACGGGGACAACAGCGGCCAAAACTACGGTGAAGAAAGGGCTTGAACAAGGAGCAAAATCATTAGACAGAGTCTCCATTCCTAGCCTATTGCCATATTCACCAAAGTTTCAAATGGCTGGTGGACCGAAGCTACCGTATAACGTTTTTGACGGAGAAAATCTTAAAAATAAACTCCTCTCCATGGCAAAGCGTCTAGACAACAATTCAGGATACGGAATCTCTAAGACAGGCAGACGATTACCAGCACCAAAATCACCGCCAACCGTTGTCAGTTACGGAGATCACTATGTGAAATGGAAACGTAAAAAAGTATTAAAACCCAATGTCGTTTATACAACTAAACAAGGTTACACCTACACAACAGATCACTACGGACGGATTGTCAAAGTCGAAGCAAGTGATTTAAAATATGGAGAGGTCAAAAGAAACCAATATGCTCAGTCCAATTCAGGAAAGCCTGACAGATTACTAGATGATGATGGTGGGCATTTAATTGCTTCAATTTTTAAAGGATCTGGAGATATTGATAATCTTGTGCCGATGAATGGGAATTTAAACAAAGGTGAGTGGAAAAAGCTTGAAAATACTTGGGCTGATGCTCTTCAAAATGGTGATGAAGTTAAAGTGAAGATTACACCTAACTATAAAGCGGATTCTCTACGCCCAGAAACTTTTGATATTAAATATAAAATCGGTGATGATGAATGGGAAATCAAAAGGTTCGACAATGTGTATGGAGGTAAAAAGTAATGAATGAAGAAAAAATAGAACATTTATATAAAGAGATAGTTGATGTTGTAGTGGGAACAATACCAATTGAATGGGGAAAGGTGTATTTATATGGTGAGGTAGTTGAAGGTTCTCAAACTGTTTACTTTTATTTTTCATCTAAAGAAAATGAGGGTAAACTGGTATATAGTCATGAGATCACTGAACTTTTTGAAGTGAGTGAACATGAATACAAAGAAAGATGGCATCAATTAGTTGACTGTATCCAAGAACTTAAGAGAGAGTTTGAACAAAATGGTCAAGAACCTTGGACAAACTTCACAATGATATTTGATGAAACGGGGCATTTTAATATAGAATTTAATTATGATGACCTTTTGAATACAAACCCTCATGAAAGAAAAACTATTTGGAAATATAATCATCTAGGTATTATACCTAAAAGTAATTCTGGTAAAAAACATTTAGAAAAATACCTCTCTACATTGGAGTAACTTTTAGAGATGTTATAAAATTCGTTTTGATAGATTAAAGAAATAAAGACTAGAGAACATATTGAGAGCATCATTCCAAGCAGAAATGGTGCTCTTATTCAACACTTAGCAACAAAATAAAAATCAATACATATGGAATCAACTGTGTATTGATTAGCATGTCAAAGAAACCGATTCACGAAAGCAAAAATATCGAAAAACACAATATTCTTTTCTAATTAAATCTTTCTTTTCACTTTATCTAAACCAATAAACCGTCACTTCACAATCACCCAATACCTCTTCAATCATGTCTTCAACAATCGTCCAATCGCCGCCCGCCAGTCCGCAGCCTATCCCGTAAGGAATGGCGATGGAAGTTCGGTTTTTCTCTTCATGTGAATAGGTTACTGTGTCTTTTAGGCTTTGTAAGCAGCTGCGTAAGGCATCGTAATCAGTTTGCATTCTTTTTCTTCCGTATCCAGTTTGAGCAAATAAGTTGGCAATTGTTTTTCCGTCATTAGTTGTGATGAGTTGAACGGAGCTTAACAAGTCATCTCCTTGTTCTGTACATAATTGTTTATACTCTTTGTATACATTGGGGTATTTGCTTTTGATTTGTTTGGCTAATCCAGCGCCCATGACCCCTTTACAGTTATTGAAGACACTTCACAACAACTTGATTGTCAAAGCTGGTGCATGTCATCTAAAATATGGAGAGACTAGAAAACACGAAATGATGCAAAGAGGAGTCATTTATGAATCAATTAGAAACGAATCGTTTAATTCTTAGACCGTTTTGTGATGAAGATGCGGCAGGGATGCTGGAGTACTTGTCTAATCCAAGAGTAAATTGTTTTCTTAGTGATCGAATTTTTTCATTAGAAGAAGCTGTGGCTAAAGTGCAAAAGAGAAAAGAAGATCATTCATATGTAGCGGTTTGTTTAAAAGAAAGTCAACAAATTATCGGTGAGTTGTTTCATTTAAAAGAGGAGCCTGATACGTATTCAATCGGCTGGAATTTCAATGCAGCATATGAAGGAAAGGGGTATGCACGTGAGAGTGCTGAAGCATTCTTGACCTATTTATTTGTAGAAAAGGGAGCAAGGCGGCTTTATGCCTATGTAGAAGATGATAATGTCCGTTCACAGGCATTATGTGAGCGATTAGGCATGCGGAAAGAAGGCCTTTTTCTTGATTTTATTTCATTTACTACTTATGAGGACGGCACCCCTAAATATGAAAACACGTATCAATATGCTTTGCTAAAAAAGGAATGGGAGCAGCATCACTCTCTATAGAGCACTCAGTGAATGATGTGCAGGTGACAGCAAAGTGACAAACATGTCATATGATTCCATGGTTTGTTCGTTCGATCGATGGAGCGGTCATCTCATTTCAATTATCCTTGTCATAAATCGAGGAAAAAGGGATGAAATGAGATGCAGGGGTATAATGAAGATTTATTTAGGTGGGTGAATCAGCTCAGTATCGATCATGGTTACTTGAATCCGTTATTCATTGGACTAGCTGAATATACAGTGCTGTTAGCAGCGCTCATGTGTCTGTTCATATGGTTTCAAAATCGGAGCAGAACCAATAGGCGGGTGGTCGTATCTGCCGGATTTACTTTCATATTGGCAGAGTTAATTGGCAAAATTGCAGGAATTTTTTATTCCAACCAGCAGCCCTTTGCCGAAATGAGTCATGTCAATCTTTTGATTCAAAAGGAAGTAAATAACTCTTTTCCGAGTGATCATACCATCTTTATTTTTTCTGTTTGTCTGATCTTTTGGCTTTTTCACAAGCGCCATGTTTATTGGCTGATCATTGCGTGCGCCGTTGGTTTTTCAAGGATTTGGGTAGGTGTCCATTATCCATTTGATGTCTTAGCAGGTGCTGTCATAGCGTGTTTAACAGCGGTCGCTGTTGTATATTTGCCGATATGCCAAAGGAGCGTTAATGCCATTTTGTCATGTTATGAGTGGCTTGAGCAGAAAGTTGTAAGGAAGAGAACAAAATAACATGTTGCAGCAAAATACCCCGATCTGTTAATGGCTCAGATCGGGGTGCTTTTTATTTTCGCCAAAACGTTGAACAATCCGCTTTGTCTTCGATATTAAATTCGATGATTTTTTTTAGGAGAGGATAATCAACTGGCAAGCTTTCCTTCATGCGAAACATCTTTTTTCCATGATCGTAACCCGCTTGTACAATGTCAGCTGAAAAGTGATCGATTCCTTTACCTTCTGGTGCGACAGAAATGTGATGTTTTGCTACGCTAAACCCAATAATAAATGTGCCGTGGTCTGTGAACATGGGCTGATTCCAAGCAATTCTTGGCTCTAATTGAGGGAATGTGTCTAAAATCCATTGTAAAATGTCTTGTGTGCGCTGCTTCAGCTTTGGATTACCGATATTGCTTACATATTCTTCAAACACATGCATGATGTTTTATCCTCCAATTCCATCGACCTCATACGTCTCAGACGGGATTCGAACCCGCACTCCTTTCGTAAGCATAGGTTAGGGGCAACACGCCGCTCTACGGAATTTCACCTGTCGCAGCTAGTGTGCTTTTCGATGCTTCTGAACCCTTACCTTGCGGCTCGCCAGCTATAATTCGTTTTACAGTGCTCTAGCCTTCTAGAGCTGCTGAGGCGCGGAAGTTATTGATCTTATTATATATAGTAAAATGCTAATAGGGTTATTGTAAAGAAAAACCTATGTATAAAGAGATTAGGGAGATTAAACCAAAATATGCTCCAAAATTAACTATTACAAGGTATATAATGAAATCGGTATGAGTGAAAGATTGTATACACTTTTAAAAGCAAAGACTTTCCTAGACCTGGATTATGCTCTCATTGAGGTTTAATTTAAAGCACCCGTTTAGAGGAGTTTGACTTTGAAGTAAAAAACGACCCCAAAATTGGAAGTCGTTTTGTAAATATTTTTATTTTGAAACAAAGCATTTTCCGTTAGATAATACTTCGCATTTTACAAGGAAATAACTGTTACTACTTGTCCAAACTTGAGTGTAACTTACCCCATTTTGTTTAATTAATACGTAATCCCACTGATCAGGATAAGCATCTCTGACCCACTCTAACGGAGCAGCACTTGCAGTATTCATAGAAAATAACATTGTTGCAGAAAAGGCGATAGATAATACAGCTTTTTTTAATGTTGATTTTTTCAAACAAAACAACTCCTTAATTTGAATTAACCTATTATTTGTAAATAGGTTAATTCAATAGTATCAAAGAGAAAAAGCATTTTGTGTCCAATTTTGTAAAAATACCTTAAATTTACCTATTTATATAAGGTGATAATTTTCACAATGTATGAATAAACCTTTTAACACTTTTAAAGCTTTATTGATTTGTTTTTTTATTTGCGTATAACTGGCGTCGTTTTTGGCGGAGCATGACGTAATATCGTATTATGCGATAGATTAATTGAACAGCTTTTAAAAGTGACTTTTCGTTCGGTAAATTTTGCGATTAGTTCCATGGGTTCTCTTTCTGCCGCTGATCTTTACGCGAATCGCACAAAATAGTCAAAGGCACATATGATAAAAGACCATATGGATTTGTATACAGCATTGAATTGGGCTGATAGAAAGTGACAAACCTGTTGATGAGTAAACTGAAAGAGATAAACTATCAAACAAAAATGAAGGCGTTACTCACAAGCGTTCAAGGACAAAAAGCTCAAAAAAGGACTTTTTCATTTCATTACGAGATGATTGGTTACTTTAATTCCGAAAAAAGGCGGAATTTTTACACAAACATCATTGACTAGAAGAAAGAAACGCATTTTCAATGGAAACGGTTATTGAAGATTCAAGTGATTCATATTAAAATGATCTCAAATGGACTAATTAGCAATTGCTAATAGAAGTTCCATATTTAGTGAAATCATGTGATGCAGCTGAAGGTGATTGGGGGTGTAGAATGAGCAAGATTCCTGTTGCGGAATTGGCATCATTATTAAATGACTGGAACATGGAAATCAAAAAAGATCATGCAGATGAGGCAGAACGGTTATTTGCTAAAGCGAAACAAGCGGTAGAGGAAATTGACGATGCGGACATCCTTATGTACTATTCTCTTCTTGAGAAGAGACATCACATTCTCATGTACAATTTAAGAGGGCAAAAGGGCAGTGTTTCAACGAGAAGTATAGAAGGTCATCATGGGAAAAAAGAGGATGACTTGTCTAACCGACTTGCCTACTATTTTGATTTTTATGAGGGTGTGTATGAGCAGCATCAAGGAAATTACGAGGTTGCATTGCAAATGTATCAAAGTGCTGAAAAGCTCTTAGATAAAATTCCAAGTGAGATCGAACGTGCTGATTTCGATTTTAAGGTGGCCTGGCTTTACTACCGGCTTAGTCATATCATGCTCTCATTAAGCTATATCCGCAGAGCACTTCACGTCTATAAACGGCACAAGCATTATGAAAGAAGAACGGCCCTTTCATACTCTCTCATTGCGGCGAATCAAACAGAGATCGGCCGGTATGAAGAGGCGCTTGAAAATTATCGCCTGGCGGAAGAGGTTTTGACAAGCGAGCAGGATGACTTTATGCTGGCTCAGCTCCATCACAATGTAGCCATTTTATATTCATTTTGGAACAAACCGAAAGAATCAATACGTCATCTTGAAAAAGCACTGTCCCATCAAGAATATTATGAGTCGGATTTCTTTTTCCATTCTACGTATCTGATCAGCCGGGAACTCTGTGTGATTGGTGAAAAGCAGTGTGCAAGCCAATATATAGAGGCTGCGTATGCCAGAATAAAAGATGCTTCTCATGAAGTGTTTCAGCTGAAAATAGGCATCGTCCATGACCTTTACTTAACGAATGCACCACAAAGATTTCAGCAAATTGATGAGAAATTAAGAAAGTTAGAAGAGAAGAATGAATATCATGAAGTAAAAGAGCTTTCACATTTTGCTGCTAAGTATTGTGAAAAGCAAGCACTTTATGAGCAGTCTGTTTTTTACTTGAACAAAAGTTTAGAAGCGGATTTACATATGAAAAGAATGGGGTTGATTTAAGATGAAAACAGGTTTAAAAGTATTATTCGTTGTAGGTTTAGCGATCGCTGCGTCAGTTCTGACTCAAAACGTTGCGGGTTCTTTCGAAGTAGCAGAAAAAATCATTGGTGGTTAATCCACCATTTATCTCTCGCCCTTGTTGATCATCGTCAGCAAGGGTTTTTTGTATGTTGTTAATAGGCTCTTCTTATTAAACGCTACAAGAACGTTTAATAAGAAGAATTCGCAACAAAGGGGGTGTGCAAATTGTTACCTGCCCCATTATTCTAAATAAACATAGGGCAGCGCAACAAGTTAAAAAGGTCACCTTTCTTTGCTTAATTTAATTTTTTGCAGGACTTTTCATTCACATTTTATCAAATTGGTCTATTGTACATAGAAGTAAAAGAAAAAGTCGGAACACCGCTCCATTTGTCATGCATATGATGTGATGAGTTGTTAGACGAAAGCAGGTGATTGTATGTATCCACGAGTTTATGGAGGTTTTCATGGAGGCGGTTTTAGCGGTGGGGGAGCACATATCGGATCGGTTGGTTCTCATATCGGCTTTGGCGGATATTATGTGAGCCCTGGTGTGTTTTCTGGTTTAGGCGGCTTCCCTGGATACGGGGGATTCGGGACATTTTCTGGATATCCGTATGGCTCCACGTTCATTATGGGGCGTCCTCCTGGTTTTTATGTGAGAAGTTATGAGTGAACGTTGAAATAGCCATCTAACGATTGGCTATTTCAATTGGTGAAAGTGCTTCAATGCAGCAGTGATCACAATCACCCCAAGGATAGAGATAGGCAGCCAAATGATGATAAACGGGTCGTACGCATCTGTGTATGCCGCTAAAGCGGCACCTAGGCAGTAAAAGACAATAGAGCCTATTCGCATGAAACTGACATGCTGTATAGGAGCTTTTCTTTTTTCCCGGTGTGAAATGCGCTGAGCCAAATCTTCAAATAGGTTAGCGAGTGTACTCGTTAGAACCGTTGTGGAAATGCCAGCCACATTTAATTTGCGGGCGGCCGCTGTCTGCAGGCCCATGGCCATACTTAAAAGGATAATGAGCATAAAATAAGCACCTTGTGTATAAGGAAATATGGTCATGAGAGCAAATAAAAGTAGTATCATGACTTCTATGATAAAGATACGTGTAACGGCTTTTGGCCAAAACGTTTTCTCATGCTTTCCGCCTATCACAACAGCAAGTAAAACCCCTAGAACGAATCCACTCAGTGCAGTGATGGAATGAAGGGCTGTTAGCTGCAAGGAGCTTCCTGCTGCAATGCCAAGCAGCACAATATTACCTGTCATATTGGCTGTAAACACATGCCCTAGGCTCAAATAGCCAATCACATCCACAATTCCTGCGGAAAGGCACAAGAAGATTAGTGCTATATTTCGAAATGAATGTGCGGTCAAAATGGTCATCCCTTTCTTACTCTCTAATGAATAAGTGTAACGCTTAATGACGGCGTATGTCCATCTTATGTGCCGGTATGATGTCTTCAAGCCGATGTAAGACTTGTCTGAAAGTGTCATCATTTACAAGATGCCTCATACGGCGGAATGGATCTCCTTTTTCCTTTAGACGCTCTATAACAGCTGGCATGGTAAACAAAGAAGGATGAAGGCCATCGTGATGGAGTTCGTCCCATTCAAGCGGTGTCGCTACAAGTCCAAGCTCATTTCCTCTTGGTGAATAGGGCGCGATGATTGTTTTTCCAGCATCGTGCTGAATATAGTCTAAATACAAGCGATTGCCGCGTTTTTTCTTAAGACGTTCTAAAGTAAATAGCTCAGGAGCTTGTTCACATAAAAATTGGCATATAAACGCGGTGAATGATCTCGTTTCTTCGTATGTGAAGGCATTTTTCTTTAATGGAATATACACTTGCAGTCCTTTACCGCCACTTGTTTTAATAAAGGCTGTAAGAAAGAGCCCGTCTAAAAGCGCTTTGATTCGCTTGGCAGCTTCTATGGCTAGGTGAAACTCGTTAACAGATGGCGGGTCTAAATCAAAGACGATTTCGACCGGCCGGTCCGTATCCCTTGTTTCAAAAGGAATATGAAATTCCATCGCAAGCTGGTTACCGAGCCAAAGAAGCGTCTGAGGGTCATTACAGACCGTGTAAGCAATATCATCAACTTGATCGGTCAACACAAAATCTGGTGCATAATCAGGTGTCGACTTTTGATAAAAAAATTCATCCCCAGCGCCATGAGGGAACCGAATTAAAGTAAGTCGTCTTTCACGTAAAAAGGGCAAGAGATAGGGAGCCGCTTGTCTCAAATAAAGTAAGTAATCTGCCTTGTTCAGATGAAGAGCCGGCACAATTGGTTTTTCAGGATGAGTGACGTCAATCACGGCAGGGAGCGGATACAGCTGTTTGAGCATTTGCTGAAACGTACACGCTGCTGGGTCAGTATCTAGTAAAAAGGAAGAAAAACGCGGCTCTCTTAAGGCGGATCCATCAAAGGATATACAAGCAATGCTGGCGACGATAGAAGGAGGGATTTCATATCCTGATGCTCCTTTTAGCTGGCCTTTTGTTTGAAAGAGTGTACGCAGCGTTTGTTCTTCTTCTTTAGAAAACCCATGCTTGAATTGGACAACCTCGGTGAGATGATGATCTTGATAAATACAGCCTTGGAAATAGCCATTTTCTTTATCAAAACGAGTCACAATGACAGAGACATAGCGCCAGTTTTTGACTTTCAGCCATTCTTTTGACCGGGTATTGTCGTGCCATTTACTCGTCTTTTTTTTCGCAACGAGTCCTTCTGCTAAATACGTCGTCATCAGCTTTTTCATATATTCATGATTTGTGTCTGTATGAATAAGTTGAAGAAGGGAAGGGTGCTCCAGCTGAACAGTTGGCGGAAGTTTTGCTTCTTGGAAAACTTGCTGTAACTGTTTTTTCCTATCCATCAATGGTAAATCAACAAGGGATCTCCCTGTGCATCTCAATAGATCAAATGCAATCAAATGACATGGAAACCGCTCAGCCTGCAGCTTAATAGCCTCTTTGTTTTTCAGCCTGCCTCTTTGCTGAACCCTCGCAAAATCGCTTTGCTGTTCATCCAGTAAAAAGACCAATTCCCCATCAAACGTAAGTGGTAAAAAAGGAGCAAACTGGTCCCTTAATTGTTCGCACTGTTCAATAACCTCAGGAAACTGTTCGTTTAATCGTTTTCCGGCTCTACTTTCTAAATGAATCTCGTTTTCCTCCCACATCAGGATGGTCCGAAAGCCATCATATTTTAATTCATACACCCAGTCTGAACCGGTAGGAATATCATGTGCCGCCGTTAATCGCATAGGTTTCATTGTCATGTCACTTCCTCATATGATGTGTTCTTAGAGTGGGATGAAATTTTCATTCGCATACATAAGTCTAACGAAAACATTACATAGTAAGGAGAAAAGAACGGAGGCGACGCGATGCATACAGTTTGGAAAGGCGGCATTAGCTTTGGACTAGTCAATATTCCAGTTAAGCTGTTTACTGCTACAGAGAACAAAGATATTAAATTAAGACAGCTGCATAAAGAGTGTCACACGCCCATTAACTATAAAAAGGTTTGTGCTAACTGCGGGGAAGAGGTGGCACCAGAACAAATCGTCAAAGCGTACGAGTATGCGAAAAATAAATTCATTGAATTAGACGATGAAGAGCTTGAAAAACTGCGAAAAGAAAATGAAGAAAAAGCGGTTGAAATCATTGATTTTGTGAAAATAGAAGAGATTGATCCAATCTATTATGAAAGAAGTTACTTTTTATCACCAGATACGGGCGGTGCGAAGGCTTATTCATTATTAAGAAAAGCTTTAGAGGAATCGGGAAAAATTGGTGTGGCGAAGATTATGATCCGCTCAAAGGAGCAATTAGCAATCGTTAGGTGCTATGAACATATTTTGCTGATGGAAACCATTCATTTCCCTGATGAAATTAGACAAGTATCTGATGTACCGAATATCCCCCAAGAGGAGAACATTGTGAAAAAGGAGTTAGATACAGCGCTTCTTTTAATCGAACAATTAACCACAACTTTCGATCCAGCTGCATATCAGGATGAATACAGAGAACAGCTGATGAACTTAATTGGCGATAAAATATCTGGAGAACATACAGTTCAGCCAGAAACGACAGGCAAAAAAGATCCTGCATCCAATGTGACTGATTTAATGGCGGCTCTACAGGCTTCAATCGATCGATCAAAACCAGCCAAAGCGAAAAAAGCAGCACCTAAAAAAAGAAAAGCACCAGCGAAAAAAGAAAAGAATGCATAAGAAAAGACCGCTTTCGAGCGGTCTTATTGCGGTTTTAACACGTCCTGAATTGTTCCATCTTTTCTGTGGATAACAACAGAAGTCCCTTTATTAGATGCAATCTCCTTTGCCCGGTCAATTGCTTCTTGTTTCGTTTCTTTGACCTCACTTGCTCGTTTTGCTTTCTCTGTTTGAACCGCCCAGCCTTCTTCGTGCTTGACGACATGCTGCGCATGATCCATGAGCTCTGGTCGTGCAGAGCTGCTGCCCTCAGAAGGTTTGACAGAACCATGAGATGAGAAATTCTCTATCTCTTTCTCCGTTGCGTTTTTCTTCCACTCTTTCGCTTGACTGATTGCAATTGGAATGGCTCTATTTTCCTCATAGCCTTCCTGAATCATTTTATTGGCAATCTCAAGCGCTTTTTTTCGAATGACGTTGTCTAATGATTTAAATGAAGCTGGATAATCGTTCATCGTCCAAGGCATATGAACCGCTCCTTTCTTTTATTTGAACACCTTCCCCCATCTGCAATGGATCAAACATATCATTCTTCTCAAACCAATGAAGGGGATAAAATACATCGTTTTGCTGAGGCGGAATCTCATCAAATCCAGCAGAATAGAAGGGAGAAAAGGAGTGGTTTTGATGATGATAAAAGGTTTGTATGAAGCCCATTTACCTGTGAGTGATTTGAAGGCATCTATTGCGTTTTATGAAAAATTGGAATTGACACTTGCTCACGAAAATGAACGAGTTGCTTTTTTATGGATTGAGAAAGGAAAGAGCTGGCTTGGCTTGTGGAAAGTAGATATGAACGCCTTTCCATACCATCCATCAACTCGGCACGTTGCCTTTCAAATTACAACGTCCAATATCGAACAGATCAAGGCTTGGCTGGTTGAAAAAGGCATCAGTATTCACCCAATGTTTGGCTTTTCAGAAGAGGAACAGCCTTTAGTTCTGGATAATCCGCCGCAATTTCATGCAGCGATCTATTTTCTTGACCCAGATGAGAATTTGCTTGAATGCATTGCCCCGCTTGAACTTGATACAGCAGAAGACTACGATATCATGACATATGAGGACTGGGATAGAAAGAAAAATCCGTTTATTGATTGACAAAATCACTCATTGTAACTATATTGATTACAACGGTGGTGAAAGATTGTGAAACAAATTAGCAGCAGGTATCCGATTGCTGTTCATATTTTGTCATTTATTGCAGGTGTTCCAAAAGAGTGTACAGGGGATTTTATTGCGGAGAGTGTGAATTCAAATCCAGCCATTGTTCGAAAAATGATGGCAATGCTCAAACGGGCGGGACTTATTGAGATACGCCGCGGAGTAGGCGGGGCTTATTTAAAAAGGCCGGCAGAGGAAATCACGCTGTTAGATGTGTACCGTGCTGTCGATGTAAGCGAGGATGAAGATTTATTTAACTTCCATCAGCCAGTCATCGCATGTCCGATTGGTCAAGCAATGGATACAAGACTGAGGAGTGAACTAAAAGAAGCTCAGGCAGCGCTTGAAAATCACCTCAAACAAGTGACCATCCAGCAATTGTTGACAGAGTCAGAATAAAAGAAGCTCAGGCTGAACTTGAGCTTTTTTTACACCAGTTGTTGTAATCGAGATGGTTATAACGAATAAACGGATACGTAAAGCTGTACCAAAACATCACCGTCGAATCACAAAATGAGGAGGTCAAACAAATGAAGTTATTAGTAACAGGCGCAACAGGACAGCTTGGATTGCTCGTCGTCCAGCATTTGCTTACAAAGGTACCGGCTGAACAAATTGCGGTCAGTGTTCGGGACCCGCAAAAAGCAGCACATTTGAAGGAAGCTGGGGTGGATGTACGCCATGGAGACTTTACTCAGCCAGACACCCTTAAGGCAGCCTTTCAAGGCATTGACCGTCTTTTGATGATTTCAACTGCAGAAGGAGACCGCGTGCAGCAGCATACGGCTGCCATCCAAGCGGCGAAAGCAGCTGGTGTATCCTTTATTGCTTATACAAGCGTTGTGAGTGCAAGAGAGAGTCAGCTTGTCCTTGCACATGACCATGCAAAAACAGAAGAAGCGATTGTGGCCTCTGGCATTCCTCATGTGTTTTTAAGAAACAATTGGTATGTAGAAAACGAAAGAGATACGATTCTAGCAGCCGTTAGCGGCGCACCATTTTTAAGTCCAATTGGTGATGGCAAGGTTGGCTGGGCAACAAGAAATGACTACGCAGAAGCGGCCGCAAATGCGTTAACACTTCCTGTACATGACCAGGAGATATATGAGCTGTCAGGACCTCTTCGGACGCATACTGAACTTGCACACATTGTCAGTGAGGTAAGCGGAAAAGAGATCAAAGTCGAGCAAATTGATGTCGACACATTTGGAGAATTTTTAGCTTCAAATGGTGTACCAAAAGAAGCTGTGCCATTTGTCAAAGCCATTCAAAGCGGCATACGCGATGGTGCCTTAGCTGTTGAAAGCCGTGATTTCGAAACATTATTAGGCCGGCCCTTAACACCTATCGAAGAAAGAATTCGTGAATTGATTTCAAAATAAATCTTCTCAAGCGCCCTATCAAAAGGGCGTTTTTTTCATTCAGCCACACGAGCACTTCATTGAAATTTCAGGAAGTTGGGACTAAAATGGAATTTAGGCTTATTATTTGTTTATTCTTCCTGTTTAATTGAGAAAGTGTACCCTAGCATATGGAAGCTAATAAGGGTTAGATTTTCATAAGTTCTTCTGGAAAATGGATGTATATAATGGCTATCACTCTTACTTTCTTAACATATGCAACCTTTTTAAACCTACATAAGCAGGATGTGATGAAATGTTACGAAAAGCCTCACTTTCTTATTTTATTGCAAGCATTATTACAATAATAGTCATTTTGATTGAAGTTGGTATCCGTTCAGCAGTTGTTTCTCCATTTGTTCTACTTGATTCGAACAAAGATAACAATCCAAAAGTATTAATCTCCCATTCTCTTTATCAGGGTAATTTTTTATTAACCTATCAAGATGGTCACTCCAAAGATCGTTCAGAAGCAGCCTTTCAATTGGGGGGAAAGCAAATAAATTTCACGGAGATTCCCTCTAGGAATGGAATTAGCACAATTGAAACTGACAAATTAATGAAAGATAAGGCAACGGTTTTTCTAAGAAGAGGTTTTGTACTTATTCATGATGATAAAATTAAGATGGAACAGGTATCGCAAAATCCTTTTTTCTCTAAATACAATCTAACGAATCTAACAGAAACGACTAAGGTCAAAACAGGTTTTAAGCATAATACCACATATATTATATTAATTACCTTAATGGGAATCCTTTTTCCAGCTATGTTATTTTTATTTTTTAATCTTCATGAATCTATGAAAAACCTATTCACATTATTTATTCCCTTTGTTCTAGCCATTTTTCTTCCCTTGGGATTAAATTATTATTTCTTAATGGGATATGTGCTATCAATAACAGGCTCTTATGTCTTAAGTATTATTCTCTCTATACTTGTACCTAGTTTCCTGTCAGTCTTATTGACTGCTTATTCATTTGAGTATACTACAAAAGATACGCCTGAAGATTTAGAAGAAAATGAAGGCGCGTCAGGAAATTCGTTCTTAATGAATGTTAGGGAGCAAGTCGTTTTGATTGGTGCTGCCACATTATCCTTGTTATATTTCGGATCTTATTTATTACTTCCTTTGTCATTTCAAGCGAAGATCATGGATAACCTTTTTCTATTTTGTGGCTGGTACTTCGCTCTAATCATATTATTTATTATTGGTTACTCAATCATTCAAAAAATAATAAACAAATATGAAGTTTTAAATACGGAAGCATTCATGTGTATTCGCAAGGATATTGAGTATAAGACAAACCAAAAGGTAAATATTTGGGTGAAAAAAGACTCTCAACAGGATGTGAATGCCTGGATATATTCTTTTAAACTTCCATTTAAAAGAAGAGTCGATGTGTATGTGACAGAAGGGTTGTTAAATAAGTTTGATAAAGATGAAATTCGTGCTATCTTATATCATGAAATGGGACATGCGAAGTTAAAACACGCACATTATACCATGTACCTAACTTTGATCGTAACATTACTTATGGGCATCAGTATGTATTATGCCAGACAGGTTATGCTTGCCAACGGATGGTGGCAATATGTTCTTATTTTCCCAATAGGAATAATTCTCATGATCTTCATTACGGAATGGCTGCCAAAGAAAATCAGCCGGTTATTTGAGATTCAGGCTGATAACTTTGCTGTTTCCCATCTTGAGAATAAAACACTGTATCTCAATACTTTGATTAAATTAAGCAGTCTTATTGAAGAAGAAGATGGAGATTATGGAAGAAAGTCTGAATGGCGTGAAAGTCACCCCTCTTTTGAAAAACGAATTGAGAACATAAAGAAAAATTAGGCCACCTCACACCTATTGAAGAAAGAATTCGTGAATTGATTTCAAAATAAATCTTCTCAAGCGCCCTATCAAAAGGGCGTTTTTTTCATTCAAGCTACACATGCCATATGTCCAAATTTAGACAAATCACTTCGTTGAAATTTCAGAAATTTGGGATTAAAATGAAAATAAGGCCTGTTATTTCGTCATCAGATGACCAAAATGATGAATCAAATTGCAGCAAAGAAGGGAAGTTCGCCGATGAAAGTCCATTTATTCGTTACCTGTTTAATTGACACCATGCAGCCAAATGTAGGAAAGGCGACAGTGAAAGTACTAGAAAGGCTCGGTGTAGAAGTGGAATTTCCAGAGGCACAAGTGTGCTGCGGACAGCCAGCCTTTAACAGCGGCTATACAAAAGAAACCATCAAAGCAGCAAAAAACATGATCAAAGCCTTTGAATCAGCTGAATATGTCGTGACACCGTCAGGTTCTTGTAAGGCGATGTTTTTAGAATATCCTCATCTTTTAAAAGAAGATCCAGTGTGGACTGCAAAAGCTGAGGCACTTGCTGAGAAAACATATGAATTAACCGAGTTTATTGTTGATATATTACACGTCACAGATGTAGGGGCGAGTCTGAAAGGAAACGCAACCTATCACACATCCTGTCATATGACGAGACTGCTGCGAATTAAGGAAGCACCTTTCACACTGTTGTCAAATGTCAAAGATTTGACGATGACACCATTGCCGCGCGCAGAAAATTGCTGTGGATTTGGAGGAACCTTTTCAGTAAAAATGACATCTATTTCTGAGCAAATGGTCGATGAGAAAGTCCAAAGCATAGAGGAGACAGGCGCTGAATACATTATTGGTGCTGACTGCGGCTGTCTGCTGAATATTGGCGGGAGGCTGAATCGTCTTGATAAGCCCATTCAAGTGATGCATATCGCAGAAGTATTAAATAGCCGCTGACTTTAAGAGGGGGAACGGCACATGAGTATGAAAATTGGAGAGAAGGGCTTTAAAGAACGAATCGGGGAAGGGTTAGAAGATACTGTCATGAGAGGTGCTGTATCCTCAGCGCAGGAACGCCTGTATGAAAGGCGGCTATCTGCGAGCGAAGAGCTTGGCAACTGGGAAAAGTGGCGAGAACTTGGCGAGGAAATCCGGCAGCATACGCTGACGCATCTTGATGACTACTTATACCAATTAAGTGAAAGCGTTAGTGCACGTGGAGGACATGTCTTTTTTGCAAAAACAAAGGAAGAGGCATCGGCGTATATACAAAATGTGGCACAGAAAAAAGCGGCCAAAAAGATCGTTAAATCAAAATCAATGGTCACAGAAGAAATTGAAATGAATCAAGCGCTTGAAGAGATCGGCTGTGAGGTGGTGGAAAGCGATCTTGGCGAGTATATTCTGCAAGTAGATGATCATGAACCTCCTTCACATATTGTGGCACCTGCTCTTCATATGACGAAAGAACAAATACGAGAAGTCTTTCACGAAAAGCTCGGATATGAGATGTCAGAGACACCTGAAGATATGACGAGTTTTGTGAGAGCCATATTACGTGAAAAGTTCCTCGAAGCTGACATTGGTGTCACTGGCTGTAATTTTGCTGTCGCCAATACAGGTTCCATTTGCCTTGTGACAAATGAAGGGAATGCGGATCTTGTCACAGCTATTCCGAAGACACATATCGCCGTTATGGGCATGGAACGGATTGTTCCAACGATGGAGGAACTGGATGTCCTTGTTGGTCTTTTGTGCAGAAGTGCAGTTGGTCAGAAATTAACAAGTTATATTTCTGTCGTCGGGCCAAAAGGAGGAGAAGAAGTGGATGGACCAGAAGAATTTCACTTGGTCATTGTAGACAATGGGCGGTCCAATATATTAGGTACTGCCTTTCAGCCTGTTCTCCAATGTATCCGGTGCGCAGCCTGTATTAATGTGTGCCCAGTTTACCGGCATGTGGGCGGACATTCATACGGATCGATTTATCCGGGGCCAATTGGCGCTGTTCTTTCGCCGCTTCTTGGCGGCTATGATGACTACCAAGAGCTCCCCTTTGCATCAAGCCTTTGCGCAGCCTGCACAGATGCTTGTCCAGTAAAGATCCCGCTTCACGAGTTATTAATAAAACATCGACAAGTCATCGTTGAAAAAGAGGGGAGAGCGTCTAAAACTGAAATGATGGCGATGAAAATGTTCGGTATGGGCGCATCGACTCCCGGAATGTATCAATTCGGAACAAAAGCAGCCCCTGTATTGATGAATCGTATGGCTTCAAACGGACAGATTTCAAAAGGAATAGGTCCTTTAAAGAATTGGACAGATATTCGTGACCTGCCAGCTCCAAGTAAAGAAAGATTCAGGGATTGGTTTAAAAAGAGACAGAAGGAGGAGCAGTGATGAAGGGAACCATTTCTCACCGAGAGTCGTTTTTAGCTCATATCCGTAAGCAATTAGGTAAAGATTCCTCCCCGTCTGCATCTATTCAGCGTCCAGCTTGGAAGCATCAAGTCCAGTGGGAAACAAACGGACTTTTGTCTAAAGAAGAACTAGTCGAGCAACTGAAGAAGCAATGTCAACGAATTCACACAAGAGTGGTCGAAACAACACCAGAGGAAGCGCCCTCTGTATTAAGATTATTGATGACAGAGTATGGAGAGGGTTCTGTGATGACGCCTGTCGATCATCGTTTTGAACAATATGGATTTCATCCGATGTTTGACAGCTTGCAGCACGAAGGATTCGCAGTCACCAGATGGAATGCTGAGGCATCAAGGGAAGAAAATATCAGGCTGGCAGAACAAGCGACATATTCGGTTGTATTCAGTGATTACACCCTTGCAGAATCAGGTACAGTCGTCCTTTCATCCCATCAAGGCCAAGGCAGAGCGCTGCATTTTTTACCGATGATGTATATCGTGTGTATCGAAAAAAGCACGGTGGTTCCGCGGATGATTCAGGCTGTTTCGGCTCTTAATCGCTCGGTAGAAGAGGGGGAGCAGGCGAAAGGTGCTATTCATTTCATATCAGGTCCGAGTAACTCTGCGGATATTGAGATGAATTTAGTGGTAGGTGTTCATGGTCCAGTTCGGGCCGTTTATCTATTGATAGATGATGAGTAGGGCTTTCGAGATGAAAGCCTTTTTTTCATGCAAAAAAGCTCACACAAGTTTTAAAATCATCTTGCCTCTAGCGGATTGGACATAGTAAGATGACGACATACAAGATGAACTTCTCATCTACTGCTGATGTAAAGGAAGCTGCTTATGGAAATGAAGTCAACTGCTCAAAAGAAATCAATTGCACTACCGCTTGTGATTTCAATTATTGCCATTTCGTTTTCTGCTATCATTGTGAAATGGTCAAATGCACCTGCTGCTATTTTAAGCATGTATCGAATGATCTTTGCCGCGGCTTTTATGCTGCCGTTTATCCTGCCACGTAAAAAAGAATTTCTTTCAATAAAGCGCAGAGACTGGTTTTTCTTATGTATGTCAGGCTTCTTTTTAGGACTCCATTTTGTGTTGTGGTTTGGCTCACTGAAGCTGACGACTGTGGCAAGCTCTACTATTATTATCGCCCTTCAGCCAATGGTCTCCTTATTAGGCGGCTTTCTCATTTTCCGTGAACGAACCACGCTGCCCGCACTCTTGACGATGTGTGCCGCAATTGCTGGTGCACTTATGATTGGATGGGGAGACATAGGTCATAGCCAGGAAGCCATCCTAGGAGACATTTTATCCTTTTTAAGTGTGATCGCGGTTGTTTGTTATTTATTAATAGGTCAACAGGCTGTAAGGAAAATATCTCATTGGATTTATAGTTTTTGTGTGTTTGGTTTTGCTGGTCTTTTTTTAATTCTATTCAACCTAATGCAGCAAACTCCTTTTACAGGCTATCCGGGTAAAGAGTGGGGGATTTTTTTATTGCTTGCCATCATTCCCACCATGTCTCATGTCATTAATAATTGGCTTTTAACTTATGTCAATGCAACAACGATTTCAATGAGTATACTTGGCGAACCTGTTGGGGCCACGATTCTTGCTGTGTGGCTGCTTGGAGAGAAGGTTACACTGCTTCAAATGTGTGGCGGTCTTCTTGTCCTTTTAGGCGTCTTTTTCTTTTTGATGCAGCAGCGTCAAGGAATTGTGATGAAACCAAAAAAATCCGGTTAAATCCCGGATTTTTTACTCTTTTAAATCATTTTTTTCAATCACTTTGTTCAATCTTTCCTCAATCTTCTTCAATTCCATTCGTCTTCTTCTGATCATTCGAAAAGAGGTGACAATCATAGTCACGATAACAGCAATGAATAGAAGAGAGAACACTTGAAATAAAAAATCTCCAAGATTGAATGCCATATTCTCTCCATTAGACATACGTAAAACCTCCCTTTCTATCTATATATTACCATAATCAATAAAAGATTGAGATTTATCCATAATTTATCTATAATAGGTAAAATATCACTCATTAAAGGAGAACCAATATGAGAACTTTAGTCCTTTTACGAGGTCTCCCAGGCGTGGGTAAATCAACATGGGTCAAAGAGCAAGGCTTAGAGCCATATACTTTATCAGCTGATCAGATCCGTTTGTTGACCCAGCCTCCGCAGTTATCAGTCAATGGGAAACCGGAAATTACGAGCAAGCATGATCATAAAGTGTGGTCTTTATTATTTGATTTACTCACAGCCCGAATGGAACGTGGAGATTTTACTGTGATTGATGCGACACATATTTCAAGCAAATCGATATCTCAATATAAATCGTTAGCCACATCGTATCGTTACAGGGTGTATGTCGTCGATTTCACGCAAGTGCCGCTTGAAACAGCTCTCCTGCAAAATCGCTCACGGGAACCTCACAAAGTTGTGCGGGAGTCTGTTTTATATCAAATGAACGAGCGGTTAAAAACAGAAAAGGTCCCATCATGGGTGACTGTTTTGCAGCCTGAGGAATATCCGCAAGTGATGACCTATCAGCCTCGATCCTTCGATCAATATGAGGCCATTCATGTCTTTGGAGATATTCACGGCTGTCATACCGCTCTGACCACCTATTTACAAGGAGACATTAAAGAAAACGAACTTTATATCTTTGCAGGTGATTTACTTGATAGAGGAATAGAAAACAAGGAAGTATTAGAATGGATGCTCGCACATAGAGAATGCCGGAATGTCATCGTGATTGAGGGCAATCATGATCAGCATTTATACCGGTTTGCACATGGTGAAAAAGTAAGAAGCAATATGTTTAACCGGCATACTGCACCTGAAATCGAAGCAGCAGACTTTGATTTAAAAGAAGTACGGAAGTTTGTCAGAACATTTCATCAGCTTACTTATTTTACGTACCATGGCAAGACATTTCTTGTTACCCACGGGGGGCTTGCTCATTTGCCAGAAGAGCTTCTGCATGTCTCAACACAGCAGCTCATTCACGGTGTAGGTGAATATTCAGATGACATTGACCACTTGTTTGTTCAAAACACCGCTGGATTAGATGTCATTCAAATTCACGGGCATCGCAATTTATACAGGCTGCCTATTCAAGCATCGGAAAGGTCTTATAATCTAGAAGGCCAGGTTGAATTCGGGGGGCAGCTGAGGGTCTTGAAAATCACAGCTGACGGGATTGAGACTCATGAAATTGACAACCCAGTCTATAGAGCTTCTGAGAAAAACCCATCGGCTGCTATTCAACCAGATATCTCACTGGATGACTTTTTAGCTCACTTAGATCAGCATGAATATGTACAGGAATTAAAGCTTCCGCACCATATTTCATCTTTTAATTTTACGAAAAAAGCTTTTAGTGAACGGCAGTGGGATGATGTGAATGTGAAGGCAAGAGGTTTGTTTGTCAATATGGTGTCAAAGCAGATTGTTTCAAGAAGCTACAACAAATTTTTTAATATTGACGAGCGTCCAGAGACAAAAATGCATCATCTAGTGAACCATCTTCAATTCCCTGTTACCGTCTATGATAAAGCAAATGGATATTTAGGAACGGTTGGGTATAACGAAATGGATGATGAATTGGTGTTTACGTCCAAATCGTATACATCACATGTGAAGCAAAATCCGCATGCTTCCTGGGTCGAAGAGCTATTTTATGCAACCTTTGACGATGTGCAGATCGACTACATCAAATCATACGTACGTGACCACAAAGTATCTCTTGTGTTTGAAGTCATTTTACCAGAGAAAGACCCACATATTATCACATATGATCAAGATCAACTCATTTTGCTTGATATTGTGAAGCGTCAGCTAAGCTATGAAAAAGCAGCATTCACTGAAGTGAAAAGGTTAAGCGAACAGCTTGGAATGTCCTGCAAGCAGGAAGTGGCTGTGTTCCATGATTGGACGTCTTTTTATAAATGGTATCAGGCAGTCTCTCATGACGACTCGATTAAAGAAGAGGGATTTGTCATAGAGGATCATCGCGGATTCATGACCAAGCTCAAGCTCCCTTATTATCAATTCTGGAAGCAGATGCGCGCGATCAAGCAGCGCGTCGCAGAGAAGCGTTCCTCGCAAAAATATATGCACGCTTTGCAAACAGCGGAGCAAGCTAGATTTTATACGTGGCTTCTTGAGCAAGATGCCAATGATGTCAGGAATAGCTCAATTATTGAGCTGCGAACACAATTTGAGCAAAGCGATGCTGCCCAATTGAATAATGATGAAATAAATGCATAGTCTAAACATGAGTCTTTTCTAAGGAAAAGGCTTTTTTTGATGCAATTGAAAGGTAGACCCATATATGCCTGGTCATATTGAAGTGATTCTTCGAACGATGTTTGCTTTTGCGATTTTATTTGGTGGAGCACGTCTTCTTGGAAAGCAAACAGATTGATACATATGACGGCCATATTCAGTCTCCGATTGATCAAGAATGAACGTGTAGTGCAGAGGTCACCCGCATGACACATATCTGCCAATATTTCTAAGTCCTTTGGATGCTGTCTGACTAGGCATCATTTCTCAATTATTATTATTTTCAGAAAATGTGATGACGGAGAAAAATAAGTGTGTTTAAGTATATATAGAAGAAATTAAAATATTAATATAATATACCGCATGCGGAATGAACATTCATTCCTAAAATGAGGAGGGGATGAAGTGCCAGCAGTGACTGATAAACAAGAACAGATTATGAAGGCTTCACTAGATTTATTTATTGAACGGGGCTTTGATGGGACCACGATGCCGATGATATCAAAAAGAGCAAACGTCGGAGCAGGAACCATTTACCGTTATTTCGACAGTAAAGAGGCACTCGTCAACATTTTGTACCAGCGCAGCCTTTCTGCATTTATCGAAAAAATGAACACAAACAGTCCAGATCCAAAGGCAAGTATTCGGGCGTACTTTAAGCATGTATTTTATTGCTTGGTTTTATTTACAAAGGAGAATCCAAGCGGGCTATATTTCTTAGAAATTGATAAACGATCCCATTACTTAGACGAGACGAGCAAAGAGAAAATGCAGCTTTTGTTACATGAGCTATTCCTTATCTTTGAAGAAGGGAAAAAGGATGGGATTCATCCAAATCTCTCAGGTAGAACCATTTTATCGATTGTATTTGGTGCCTTTGTACAGCTGCATAAACAAATTCTTGCAGAAGAAATAGAGCCAACGATTGAATTTCTAGAGGACATTGAGCAATGTTTATGGCGCGCCATTAGCGTTGCTTCTTAATGATATAAAGGGAGTGGGCACATGCAACAAACATCAATCATTCCAAAACCAAAAACATACGGACCTTTTAAAAATATTCCCCATATCAAAAAGGGGGAGCTTTCTCAAACCTTTTGGCGTCTTGCAGATGAATTAGGACCGATCTTTCAGTTTGAATTTTCAAAAGCAACAAGTATTTTTGTTTCCAGCCATGAACTTGTCCAAGAAATATGTGATGAGAGCCGTTTTGATAAATACATTGGGAGAAGTCTCAATAAAGTAAGAGCATTTGCAGGAGATGGGTTATTTACGAGCTGGACAGAAGAACCGAACTGGAGAAAGGCTCACCACATCTTGATGCCGGCGTTTAGCCAGCAGGCCATGAAGGGCTATCATGAGATGATGCTCGATATTGCCACACAGCTTGTACAAAAATGGCAAAGAACAGGCCGTGATGAAGAAATTGAAGTAGCAGAGGATATGACAAAGCTTACTTTAGATACGATCGGACTTTGCGGTTTTGATTTTCGATTTAACAGCTTTTATAAAGAAAATCAGCATCCATTCATCGAAAGTATGCTGAATGGTTTAAACGAAGCGATGGATCAGGCGAGCCGGTTGCCGGTTGCAGATAAGCTAATGATCAAAAGAAGAAAAAAATTTGACCAAAATGTCGATTTTATGAAGCAATTAGTAGATGACATTATTCAAGAACGAAAAAAACAAGATAAAACGGGCGATGATTTACTGTCCCTCATGCTGCATGCAAAGGACCCTGAAACAGGAGAGCGCCTGTCAGATGAAAATATCCGCTATCAAATCATTACCTTCTTAATAGCTGGGCACGAAACAACAAGCGGGCTGCTATCCTTTGCGATTTATTTCTTATTAAAGAATCCAGAAAAATTAAAGAAAGCCGTCCAAGAAGCAGATGATGTGCTGCAAGGCGGACTGCCAACATTTAAGCAGGTACAAAAACTAAATTACACTCGTATGGTTTTAAATGAATCACTTCGCCTCTGGCCAACAGCGCCTACGTTCTCTCTTTATGCGAAAGAGGACACCGTCATCGGAGGGAAATATTCGATTGAAAAGAATCAAAGTGTCTCCGTGCTGCTCCCTAAGTTACATCGTGATCAAGCGGTATGGGGAGAGGATGCGGAAGAATTTAAACCAGAGCGGTTTCTACACCCTGAAAAGATCCCGCAGCATGCCTACAAGCCTTTTGGGAATGGGCAGCGTGCATGTATCGGCATGCAATTCGCTCTTCATGAAGCCACTATGGTGCTAGCGATGGTTCTGCACAATCTGGAATTGATTGATCACACATCATATGAACTTGATTTAAAAGAATCTCTGACGATTAAGCCAAACGATTTTAAAATCAAAGTGCTGCCAAGGAAGCAGCTACTCTTTATGGCACCACCGAAAGAAGAGGCGAAAAAAAGCACAAAATCTGATGTGTCAAAAGTGGCCAGTCACGGTACACCACTGCTTGTTCTATATGGATCAAATCTTGGCACAGCGCAGCAAATCGCAAACGAATTTGCTGAAGACGGGAAAGCAAAAGGGTTTGACGTGACCACTGCTCCGCTTGATGACTATACACGCCAATTACCAGATAAAGGTGCAGTCTTAATCGTGACCGCTTCATACAATGGACATCCGCCTGACCATGCGAAAAAATTTGTGGATTGGGTCACGCAGGATGAAGAGCAGGATTTATCAAACGTGACATTTGCTGTTTTTGGATGCGGAGATCGAAATTGGGCGAGTACGTACCAGCGTATTCCGCGTCTCATTGATGAAGCACTTGAAAGAAAAAGTGCAAAGCGTGTAGCTGATTTAGGAGAAGGCGATGCAGGCGGAGATATGGATGAGGATAAAGAAACATTCCAGAAAACGGTCTTCAAGCAGCTTGCAAAAGAATTTAAGCTCACCTTCCAAGAGAAAGGTAAGGAAAAGCCAAAACTATCAGTTGTTTATACAAATGAGCTAGTAGAACGTCCTGTGGCGAAAACGTATGGTGCTTTTTCAGCTGTTGTACTGAAAAATGAGGAATTACAATCTGAAAAAAGTGAGCGGCAAACAAGACATATTGAACTGCAATTGCCTGAAGGGAAACAATACAAAGAAGGGGATCATATCGGAATTGTTCCGAAAAATAGTGATGCACTCGTGCAGCGGGTGATCAATCGCTTCAATCTTGATCCTAAGCAGCACATCAAGCTTTCTTCTCAGAAAGAAGCAAGTCATTTACCTTTAGATCAGCCGATTCAAATGAGAGAATTACTTGCGTCACATGTTGAGCTTCAAGAGCCTGCAACACGTACGCAGCTAAGAGAGCTCGCAGCATATACAGTTTGTCCGCCTCACCGCGTGGAGCTTGAGCAAATGGCTGGTGAAGCATATCAAGAAGCCGTTTTAAAGAAACGAGTAACCATGCTGGACTTATTAGATCAATATGAAGCGTGTGATCTGCCGTTTGTGCACTTTTTAGCACTTTTACCAGGTTTGAAGCCGCGCTATTACTCAATTTCTAGCTCACCAAAGGTCGAAGAAAAAAGAGTCAGTATCACAGTGGCGGTTGTGAAAGGTAAAGCGTGGAGCGGCCGCGGAGAATATGCCGGAGTCGCATCAAACTATTTATGCGGTCTGCAGGCAGGAGAAGAAGTCGCCTGCTTCCTCCACGAAGCGCAGGCAGGATTCCAGCTGCCACCTTCATCCGAAGTACCGATGATCATGATCGGACCGGGTACAGGAATCGCTCCATTTAGAGGGTTTGTTCAGGCAAGAGAAGTGTGGCAGAAGGAAGGAAAACCACTAGGCGAAGCTCACCTGTATTTTGGCTGCCGTCACCCTCTTGAAGATAATCTGTATTTTGAGGAAATGCAGCTTGCAGCGCAAAAAGGAGTTGTTCACATCCACCGGGCTTATTCTCGTCACAAAGAGCAAAAAGTATATGTCCAGCATTTGTTGAAAGAAGACGGCGACATGCTGATCAAGTTACTTGACCAAGGTGGGTATCTTTACGTGTGCGGGGACGGAAAAGTTATGGCACCAGACGTAGAGGCTACGCTTATCGACCTCTATCAAAACGAGAAACATTGCTCGAAGGAAACAGCTGAAAATTGGCTGACAACCCTTGCAAATGACAATAGATATGTAAAAGATGTGTGGAGCTGAAAAATTAGGAAGACCGCCAATTAGGCGGTTTTTTCTATTTCAGAGAGAGATCAATAGAAAGAAGGTTGGAAAGATACAAAACACCTAATTTAAAAATGAAATATTTTGTAAAAAATAAGAATATTCTCTCATTTACTCCAATATGAAACAATCGTATGATTTTTGATATAGGACATAAAGGAGGAATATGATGAAAAAGGTGAAAATGTTACTCCCTTCTCTACTCGTTTTTGGTGCTTTAAGTGTGCCTAGTTTTGCCCATGCCACATCGGATTCAGTACTAACGTCTGTTTATGACATGGTGACTTCTGATGGGAAGGTGATCTCTTCAAGTGATTTCCACAATGATACGAAATCCCCCTCATCCTTTGACAAAGTGGATGATCTTTCTTCTACTGTTGGCGAAAAAGTAAAACCACTATCAAAATATTTAAAAGACTTTCAAACAAAAGTCGTCATTGGAGACGATGGTAGAACAAAAGTAGCAAACACAAGAGTGGCACCATATAATTCAATTGCTTATATTACATTTGGCGGCTCAAGCTGCACGGGGACACTCATTGCCCCTAACAAAATTTTGACAAACGGGCACTGCGTGTACAATACAGCATCGAGAAGTTATAGTGCAAAAGGATCGGTGTATCCAGGCATGAACGATAGTACTGCGGTGAATGGCTCAGCAAACATGACGGAGTTCTATGTACCAAGCGGATATATCAATACAGGCGCGAGCCAATATGATTTTGCCGTGATCAAAACAGATACGAACATTGGCAATACGGTCGGTTACCGCTCTATCCGTCAGGTGACAAACTTAACTGGGACAACGATTAAAATTTCTGGATATCCAGGTGATAAAATGAGATCGACTGGCAAGGTGTCGCAGTGGGAGATGTCAGGTTCTGTGACAAGAGAAGATACAAATCTCGCATACTATACGATTGATACATTTAGCGGAAATTCAGGCTCAGCGATGCTAGATCAAAATCAGCAAATCGTTGGGGTTCATAACGCAGGGTATTCAAACGGAACGATTAATGGCGGTCCAAAAGCGACAGCTGCCTTTGTTGAATTTATCAACTATGCAAAAGCGCAATAAAAGCTAGAGCACAAAGCTTGTTTCCTTCATAGGGGACAAGCTTTTTTATATGGATAGAATCACTGGTTTCTATCTGTCTACGCTTGAGAGATTCATTGAGTTCTCAGCCTCATCATTTTTTTCACATGTCATTCGTGAACCGCTCATACATTAAAATGACACATTTCCTTTAAGTCAAGATTCTGCTTGAGAAAAATGAGGAGGTCTCACACTTTTGAAAATGAGAAGAGGCTGGATCACTGGTGTCGCCTTATGCTTTGTGATATGGATGGGCACGTTGTTAGGTGGATTTGGGGAGAAACATGCGGCAAAAGGTGCGGATCGATATGATCATGTCATTCAATTTCCAAAGGAACGGTACCCTGAAACAGGCAGCCATATTCAAGAAGCCATTCGAAAAGGGCATTCAGATGTGTGTACGATAGACCGAAATGGAGCAGATGCCCGCAGGCAAGAATCATTAAAAGGAATTCCGACTAAACCTGGCTTTGACCGGGATGAGTGGCCGATGGCGGTTTGTCTTGAGGGAGGAAAAGGTGCGAGTGTTCAATATGTCAGCCCATCTGATAATAGGGGAGCAGGCTCATGGGTTGGACACCAGATCAGCAGTTATCCTGATGGGAAAAGAATTTTATTTATTGTGAAATAAAACTGGAAGAGAGGCACCTGTGAGTAGGTGCCTTTTTTGTTGATGATCAGAGCGTATTGGAGTTAGCAGGGACAAAAGATTCAGAGGTACAATGGATCTATAAGGTACAAATACTGACAAGAAGAAAATGTGAAGGGACATATGCTTATGGATAAGAACCGTGCATTATACGATTTTTTCATGCAACATGCAGAGAAACTGACTGAAACTTGGTATGAATCAATTGAGGATGATGATCCAGAATCAATATATCGTTCAACAGATTCCAGCATCATAGCAGAGCTGAAACGGCAAAATCAAGATTATTACCAGCATTTTATACGTGCTCTTATTGAAGACAAGACATATTTACATACTGAGTTTAAAAAGTGGTCTGAAGACTTAGCCAGTGACCCGAAGCATTTAAATACACCATTAGATTATGTTGTGAGAGAATACATGTCCAATCAAAGAGTGGTCCTTCATTACTTAAAAGAATTTATTAAACAGCGTCAAGATGAAATTGATATTGACCGCATCTTTTATTGGTATGATTTAATTTCAGAGGCGTTTAATATTTCAATTCATGTGTTTATCCAGCAATATGTGAAAAATACAACGAGGAAGCTCGTGGCACAAAGAGACATGATTGACGAGCTGAGCTCACCTGTCATTGTTTTAAAAAATCATATTGCGTTATTGCCGTTAGTAGGTGACATTGATACAGCGAGAGCAAAGATGATTTTAGAAAATACGCTGAAACAGTGCTCGCAAAAAGGTGTACAGCATTTATGTATTGATTTATCGGGCGTTGTCATTATTGATACAATGGTGGCTCATCAAATCTTTGATCTTGTCACATCACTTCGGTTAATTGGAGTAGAGACGACCATTTCAGGCATCAGACCAGAAATTGCCCAAACAGCCGTGCAGCTTGGGCTTCCTTTTAATGAATTTCGCACGGCATCATCACTTGCTCACGCGCTGGATCGCATGACTGAATTTTCTCCAATATAAAAACCAGGCCGATTGAATGGCCTGGTTTTTGATTTAGATGACAGCGTCAATTTTTGTGACTTTCCAATCTTTTTGTACTTTTTCGTACGTAACAGTTCGTTTTACTTTGCGTCCATCAAGTGTTGGGACGGTGAATTCATAGGTGCGGACCGTTTGTTTTTTAGAGACAAGTTTAGGTGTGGCTTTATCCCAATTAAGCATGTTGTCTCCGTCACCGACTGGAACAGCCATTTTGCCTTTATGAACAATGAACTGGTAGTCTTTTAAACCTTGATTGATGGCATCTTTTGTGAAAACTTGAGATAGGTAGCTGTTTAGTTTTTTCTTTGTATCAAATGTTTTAGAAAGATAGTTGTATGTCATGTCTTTATAGCTAAATGATTTTAATTTGTAATCGGAATGTTCATTAATTTTGTAGCCTGACATCGCACTCCAAAAGTGTTCTCGTGCGTCAAGGGCAATATGTAACGCTTCTTTATTTGTCAAAGCGGCTGGTTTTTTAGAAGCGGCCAATGTTGTAGATTGTAATGAGATCATAAGCATAATAGCAGTTAATAAAACGAATAATTTTTTCAAGGCGATTGCCTCCTTTTCTCAATGAAAACTTCTTATGTTACAAATGTTACAACAATTACAGTGGTATTACAAGTATTAAATCTAAATGTTTTTTATTTCTTTTCTTTCTATATATAACGTTTGAGGGAGACAAAAAGTTTTCATTTTTTTATTTTTTCTTTATATCTACTATTTAACCGTTCTAAAGAAGAACAAAACGTTTTTTGCAAAAATTTTTGTTTGGACGTTCAACACGCTTTTTCATTTATGACATATACTATCGTGATGAATGTCTAAGAAAGTGGTGTTGAATATGTATTATCCGTATGAAGGTATGTGGAATGGGTACACATATGACAGGCAGATGCAAGGATGGCCATCACTCCCTATTCCTCAAGTTGGAGGATTTCCAGGGTTTCCAATCGGAGGAGGAGGCACTGGACCCGGATCAAGCGGATCAGCTCCGCCAGCTCCGCCGCAGCATATCATTTCGCAGTATCAGCAAGCATTATCACAGCCTCAAAGCATGCAGTCACTTATTTCAGGGCAAACAGGTGGAGGCCAGCAATCTGTTCAATTTGCAGCGGGATGTAATAGAAGATGGACGATTGTGTTCATGAGAAACGGTCAAGTGTTTTTAATGTATGTCCTATCCTCACAGCCTTTCGGGAGAACAACTGGCTTTATTTGGCCAAACTTTACATTTGGTTCCTTCCCAAGCTCGCGTATTCTAGCATATTCTTGTTCATAAAAGAAAAAGCCGGTTCTCATCAGCAGCTGATGAAATACCGGCTTTTTTTAGTGAATATTTCTAAATACGCCAATCACTTTACCTAGTATACTTACATTCTGTAAAATAATCGGTTCCATAGATGGGTTCTCTGGCTGTAATCTAAAGTGTGTATCTTCTTTATAGAAACGTTTCACTGTCGCTTCATCTTCCTCTGTCATGGCGACGACAATATCTCCATTGTTAGCGGTGCTTTGCTGACGCACAATGACATAGTCCTTGTCCAAAATTCCTGCATCAATCATACTTTCTCCCATAATTTCAAGCATAAATACTTGTTCATCTGGTGCTGCAAAAGTCTCTGGAAGAGGGAAGTATTCTTCTACATTCTCAACAGCCGTAATAGGCAGGCCTGCTGTTACTTTTCCGATGACTGGTACGTTCATTACAGCACTCTTAGGAATATTCATTTCCTCTTCATCTAGTACTTCGATCGCTCTAGGTTTTGTCGGGTCTCTTCTAATTAAGCCCTTTGTTTCTAGTCTAGCTAAATGTCCATGAACCGTTGAACTGGATGCTAGACCGACAGCTTCTCCAATTTCACGAACGGATGGGGGATAGCCCTTACTTTTTACTTCTTCTTTGATGAATGTCAGGATATCGAGTTGTCTTTTTGATAGCTTCGTCATCTTTTGCACCTCAAAACGTCAATTTTAAAGAAATTATAGCATGTTTTTCCTAACAGTACAAACATAGGTTCGAAAAAAACGTTTGACAGAAACGTTTGTTCGTATTTATAATGAGTGACAGAAAGAGCGAACACATATTCTGTTAGGAGAGATGACATTATGAGGTTAAAAGAATCTATTATTTTTATTGGGGTATTCTCATTCATCGTTGGCATATTTCTCTCACTTATTGCAGTCACAAGCCATAATGATCCAAATCAGTATGTTAAAATAGAGGTTCAATCAGGTGATACTCTTTGGGGGTTAGCTGATCAAGTAAACGACAGCAAATCAATCGACAAAAATGCGTTTATTGACTGGGTCACAGAACACAATGATCTTGCTTCAACGGAAATCCAGCCTGGTGACATTCTTGTCATACCAGTCAAAAAAGAGCATCCAGTCGTATATCAACTTGCAACAGTACAATAGAAAGGTCGATTGAAGTCATGAATGCAATCATCTATGCGAGAGTAAGCACTGTCAAAGAAGAGCAGGAAACCTCGCTGAAGAGACAAGAAGAAGAACTGCTGGCTTTAGCTGCTATGCACAAGATGAATGTGGTGAAAGTCATCAAAGAAAAAGCAAGCGGATATGATCTAGATCGTGATGGTGTGTTTGATATGCTAGCTACACTAAAAGAAGAGTCAATTGATGCCGTTCTTATCCAGGATGAAACGCGTCTCGGAAGAGGACAAGCAAAAATTGCGCTTCTTCATTGTCTTTTTAAAGAGAACGTAAAGGTGTACAGTACGTTTCATAGAGGCGAGCTTGAGCTTTCAGAAGCAGATGAAATGGTTATTGAGATCGTAGGAGTAGTTGAAGAGTATCAACGAAAAATTCATAACCTGAAAATCAAGCGGGGAATGAGAAGAGCTGTTGAGCGCGGGTATCAGCCCGAACTGAATTTAAAACAGCAGGATCATGCGCCTGGCCGTGAGCGTATTGAAGTGCCGATTTCAGAAATTGTTCGATTAAGAAAAAACAACATGACATTCGCAGAAATTGCAGCAACTCTTCAGGCACTAGGTTTTGACATTTCAAAAGCAACGGTCCATAGAAGGTATCAAGAATATGAAAAAGGTCTGACCACCTAAAGCTTGATTTGTTGTCAAAATGATTGATATTTAGTAGTATGTAGAGAAAATGTTTTAAAGGAGTTTGTCATGATTTCTAAAAAGCAGCTTGCAAGAATCAATGAGCTTTCAAAAAAGTCGAAAGAGACCGGTTTATCAGACGCTGAAAAAACAGAACAAAAGCTATTGAGAGAAGAGTATTTAAAAGCTTTTCGTTCTTCTATGAAAAATACACTTAAAACCGTGAAAATCGTTGATCCTGAAGGAAACGATGTCACACCAGAAAAATTAAAAAGAGAAAGAGATCAAAACCTTCACTAAGTCTGTGATTTCTTAAATTTTGAAAAGATGGGAAGTATATTCTCATCTTTTTTCATATTTGCATAACTTTTTAGGTGATCGATAAACTAAATGTGACAAAATCACTCTTTTTCAGCGTGAAATAGTTGTGAAAAAAGGACAGTAGATTTATGATAATGGTGTACACAAGATACGGAAGGGGATTTATATGGAAACGATTGAATTGAAATCTATTGCAACAATACGTACTCTCTCCATAGACGCAATTGAAAAAGCGAATTCCGGTCACCCTGGAATGCCAATGGGTGCTGCACCAATGGCATACGCTTTATGGACGAATCACTTAAACGTAAGTCCGCAAAACCCTAATTGGTTTAACAGAGACCGTTTTGTTTTATCTGCGGGGCATGGTTCTATGCTTCTATATAGCATGCTTCATTTAAGCGGATACAACCTGAGCATCGATGATCTAAAACAATTCCGCCAATGGGGTAGCAAAACACCTGGACACCCTGAATTTGGACATACAGAGGGCGTAGATGCTACAACAGGTCCTTTAGGGCAGGGGATTGCCATGGCAGTTGGTATGGCACTTGCAGAAAGACATCTTGCGGAAACGTATAACAAAGACAACTTTAATGTTGTAGATCACTATACATACAGCATTTGCGGAGATGGGGACTTAATGGAGGGAATTTCCTCTGAAGCTGCTTCACTTGCTGGTCATTTAGGCTTAGGCCGTTTAATTGTTCTTTATGATTCAAATGATATTTCATTAGATGGCGACCTAGATCGTTCATTCTCTGAAAATGTGAAGAATCGTTTTGAAGCGATGAACTGGGAAGTTCTCTATGTGAAAGACGGCAACAACATTGAAGAAGTGACGGCTGCTATCGAAAAGGCGAAACAAAGTACAGACAGACCTACATTGATTGAAGTGAAAACAACGATTGGTTTCGGATCTCCTAACCGTGCAGGAACGTCTGGTGTGCATGGTGCACCGCTTGGCAGCGATGAAGCCAAGCTGACGAAGGAAGCTTACTCTTGGACGTTTGAAGAAGATTTCCATGTACCTTCTGAAGTGTACGATCATTTCAAAGAAGCTGTAAAAGACGCTGGTCAGAAAAAAGAAGCAGCTTGGAATGAACTATTTGAACAATATGAAAAAGAATACCCTGAGCTTGCAGCTCAACTGAAGCTTGCGATTGAAGGAAAGCTTCCTGAGAATTGGGATCAAGAGGTTCCTGTTTATGAAGCAGGTTCAAGTCTTGCCTCCCGCGCTTCTTCAGGCGAAGTATTAAATGGCATTGCGAAGCAAGTACCTTTCTTCATTGGCGGGTCTGCTGACCTTGCAGGTTCAAACAAAACAACGATTAAAAACACAGACGATTTTGGTAAAGATAATTATGCCGGCAAGAATATTTGGTTCGGTGTCAGAGAATTTGCAATGGGTGCCGCGTTAAACGGTATGGCACTTCACGGCGGCCTTCGTGTATTCGGCGGAACGTTCTTTGTTTTCTCAGATTACTTAAGACCAGCGATTCGTCTTGCTGCCTTAATGGGACTTCCAGTCACATATGTTTTTACTCATGACAGTATCGCTGTTGGTGAAGATGGTCCGACACATGAGCCGGTTGAACAGCTTGCTTCATTACGTGCGATGCCTAATCTTTCTGTTATTCGCCCAGCGGATGGAAACGAAACAGCTGCAGCGTGGAAACTTGCTGTATCTTCAACGGATAAACCGACAGCACTAGTTCTGACTCGTCAAAACCTTCCAACGATTGACCAAGCACCAGAGAAGGCGTATGAGGGAGTAGAAAAAGGTGGATACGTCGTCGTTGAAGCTGCTGATGCACAGCCCGAAGCACTTCTACTCGCTTCTGGATCTGAAGTCGGTTTAGCGATTGAAGCGCAAAAAGCACTTGAAAAAGAAGGGATCCGTGCGTCTGTTGTCAGTCTTCCTGCATGGGATCGTTTCGATCAGCAGTCAGATGAATACAAAGAATCAGTCCTTCCTACAGCAGTGCGGGCACGTATTGCGATTGAAATGGGGGCTTCGCTTGGCTGGGAGCGTTACACTGGTCTTGATGGTGACGTGATTGCCATTGATAAATTTGGCGCTTCTGCACCAGGTGAAACCATTATTGAGAAATACGGATTTACGGTCAGCAATGTGGTCAGCCGTGTGAAAGCGAAGCTGAACAAATAACCAGTCTCCAAGCATCATGCTTTTTTTCATCTGTTTGCAGAGCATTTTCATCCGCTCTGCAAACTTTTTTCTTTTTTCTTGTTTTTTTGACAAAACTAGTTTCTTCTTGCTTCATATATAGACAATTCTTTCTTTCGCATTTTTGTATAATACAAGCAATATACGAGATTGACGAAATGTGAAAGGAAGGGATAGACATGGAACGCCATTATTATATTTATTGGATTGAGGATGAATTTGCACATCATTATTTTGGCAGAGAATCGATTTTGTTTCATTTGTTTGAGTCGTTACACTGGACGAACCGCACGGAAGATGAATTGGTGATGCTTGTGAAACAAGTGGATTACGTGACGAAACGAATCCCTGCTTTTCATATGCACCAGCGATTAATGAACAACTTAACGAACATTCACTATACACAAATTGGCTCGATATACAGCGCTTCCTTACCTGATGGAAAAGGAACGGCTGCATTTATCATAAAAGACCGTTATATCCAAATGTCTGCCACCGGCAGTTACGAGGCAGAAGCGGTGTTTTTTGAAGTGCTGAGAAAAATTAGTCCTTGCTTTCTTGCGATGGACTTTGGTTCAAAGAAGCATGGGTGGCTCAATCCGGTAAAAGTGAGGAATTTTGTTTAAAAAAATAAAATTGAACGTGAAATGTTGTATAATAGCCTTTTGTTTAGTACACTTTATACGAGACAACATGAAGGAGGAAGAATTATGGATTTATGGGTTGTCATCCTTGTAGGCGTTGTTGCACTGCTTGCAGGAGTTGCACTCGGATTCTTTATTGCTCGTAAGTATATGATGAGCTACTTGAAAAAGAATCCACCAATTAATGAACAAATGCTTCGAATGATGATGATGCAAATGGGCATGAAACCGTCCCAGAAGAAAATCAATCAAATGATGAAAGCCATGAACAACCAAGCGAAATAATACGTACGATATTATGATCATAGATGGAACATGGTTATAAAGAATGGACAAGCGTTGTCCTATCTTTATTGAATTCACCTTCATCAGACGCTTTAAAACCACTGTACTTGCATGAATGAAGCAGGGAAGGTGGTTTTTATTTTTGCGTCAGCCTCCTGTTAAAAACAAAAAACCCCTGTCATCAGAGGTTTTTGTTTCGTTTATGGTCACATATCAACTGTTCTAAAAATCGTGCAGCATGATAGATATCATGAGATATGATTAGTTGGCTGAGTTTGAGTGTAAGTGTCGTTGATATTGTAAGAGAAGATGATCTAGCTGCTGGCTATGTTCGATGGTCACTGTTGATGTCATCCCATTATGCAAGACAACTTTCATCAGCTCTTCTCTTTTTTCTTCGATTTGAGTTAATAATGATGTTTTTACCAAAGTCATGTTCCTTTCATGCAAATCTTGATAAAAAGAATCGATTTTATTATATCCATTTTAAGGTTTATTTTCAAATTTAAAGGATTCGTTATCTTAATGTCAAATTAAATTATATAAGGTTTTAAGAGAATAGACCATCTTTATTGAGAGGATGTAAAAAAAATGAAATGATTTTGTCATCTCTTATTGTATATTGTAAGAAGGGGGTGTTCTTTTGACAGATTTGAATTACTTTTTAGCTTTTGGAGCAGGGTTTCTTTCTTTTATCTCACCATGCTGTCTGCCGCTTTATCCAGCCTTTTTATCGTATATTACGGGCGTTAGTATAGATGAAGTGAAATCTGAGAAGGTGATGCTGAGAAGAAGAAGTCTGCTTCATACCTTATTCTTTTTAGTTGGATTCTCTATTATATTTATTGCGATTGGCTTTGGGACATCGTTTGTTGGGAAGTTTTTTGATGATTACCATCAAGCGATTCGCCAGGTAGGAGCCATTCTCATTATTTTCTTTGGATTTATGACGCTTGGCGTATTTCAGCCTTCTTTCCTCATGGGAGAAAAGAGGATGAAGTTCAAAAACCGACCTGCTGGTTTTTTTGGGTCGATTCTCATCGGAATGGGCTTTGCCGCTGGATGGACACCTTGTACAGGACCAATTTTATCGGCCGTTATCGCACTTGCTAGTAACAATCCAGAGTCGGCGGTGCCTTATATGATTGCATATGTCTTTGGATTTGCCGTCCCGTTTTTTATTCTATCTTTCTTCATTACGAAAATGGCGTGGATCAGAAAGCATCAGCAGCTTATTATGAAAATTGGCGGAATCATTATGATTGTGGTAGGGTTATTGCTGTTCTTTGATCTTCTGACATGGATTATCATCATGTTCTCATCCTTTTTTGGCGGATTTACAGGCTTTTGAAATCGTTTTCTACAGTCGCGGCGAATGGTTTTTTTTCGTCAATTGGAGTATATTATACATAGGCTGACCTTAAAAAATAAAGGAATGATTAGATATGATGGTCTTAATCTCTTCTATAATTGCGGTATGTATGGCGGTAGCCGTCATGTTTATTCGCATTAAGTCATCTGCAAAACCGGCAACCGCAAAAAAAATTATATTGCCTCCTATTTTCATGAGCACTGGTGCATTGATGTTTTTTGTTCCAATGTTTCAGGTAACTGGGGCTGAATTTCTCGAGGCAATCACAGTGGGGATGTTTTTCTCCATCTTTTTAATCAAAACATCGAAGTTTGAAATTAGAGGGAATGAGATTTACTTAAAGCGGTCAAAAGCATTTGTGTTTATTCTCATTGGACTTCTTGTTCTTCGTATCGGAATGAAGACGATCCTGAGTTCTTCTATTGATTATGGCTCTCTAAGCGGAATGTTTTGGATACTTGCCTTTGGCATGATTGTGCCTTGGCGCGTTGCTATGTATTTGTCGTTTAGAAAGATATCTAAGCAATTAGATCCTCAGCAGGTTCAAATGAATTAAACCTCCTTTTATAAGGAGGTTATTTTAATAATGCTTCATATGGCGTGTGATCGATGTCTTTTTCTTGAAGGCGCTTCAGTAAAAACTTATGATCCCGCTTTGGGGTAGCGATAATATAGCCGCGAATGATTAAATCTAAATTAATGCTGGCAGCTTGTTCTTTTAAAGCCAGCTCGCCAATCTTTCCCGCAATTTTTTCTTTGGCGACATCTCTAAACAGCTCTGGAACAGGTAATACGAGTTCATTTAAAAGCTTTTTGTCTTCTTCCCGCCATAGGTGGAGGCTCTTTTGAATATATTCATCCTGCCAATCAAGCTCTGATTTCCCATCTTCCTTCGGCAATCGTTTTAAAAATTTGCGAAACATAAAAAAGCCACCGATTGCGAGTAATCCGATCATCACCGTACCCCAAAATAAAATGAACCACAAAAACCAGCCGCTTAACATGTTCTCACTCCTTATACCCCTCGTCTCTCTATCTTATTTTACATGAAGTGATGATAGAAGAAAATAACAAAAATGTATGTCTCTCATCTCTATGAACGCCTTTTTTCATTCATAACTGCCCATTTACTAGAAAGACCCAAACCATCTAGTAGAAAAAGAATACATTATCATATAGCGACTCTACTATTTGGCCATGGTGGTTCGCAAAAGGTATTGACTTGACACGAACGGAAGAGAGCCCACCAAATGAAGGTGGGCTCTTAATGTTTGAAGTGCGGGATTTGAAAGGAAAATGCCCCGCTTGGATAGTCAGAACTTTTTTTAATTCTTATCGAAATGATTCGGTTTTCGTATTCTGTTTCAATATCTTTGTCGTTCAGATAAAAAGGGAGCATGACACTTTTTTCAATTGGCTGTTCGCCTTCATCATTTGGCTTTTGTACCGTGTAACAGAGAGTCAGCTCATGTCCAGCGAAGGTCAACTTTACATCAGTGATCGACAGGGTGGAGACATCAATCTCAATAATATAATCGCGGCTTGTTTCATAAAGATCAATTGGGAGGTGTTCATCATACCAGGCAAATGGATCATCCATTAAGACATTGAGCCAATCATCTATTTCTAGAAAATCAGAGGAATTCGATTGCTTTTCATTCTCCATAAACACTCCTCCATCACATCTCATAATAAATGATATGTTGAGAACTGAAATGTGTGAAAGACCTAAAACATCCCGCTTGGTCACGGGATGAGAGGAGAATATTTACATATCGTGATGAGAATTGTGCTTTTGTCTTGTATGGTTGCGGTTTTTCACTTTTTTACTGCCTGATAATGGCTCAGGCTGTCCGCCTTGATGCTCCTTAGGTGAGTTTTGACGGATGTCTTTTCCTGTGTTTTTATTCGTCATGGTGATTGCTCCTTTCTTATTGGTTTTTTTTACGTTTTTTATTGTTTTGTCTTTGTTCTTCTGTTAAAACGAGTTGGTCATCTTCAATATAACCTGCACCATTCCCTTGGCTTTTGGCTGCGTTCATGCCGTCAATCACATGATTTGCTTTGCGTTTTGTCATGTTCTATCACCTCAATTGTAGTATGATCCCGCCCTGCTTGGTTTATGAAGAGTAATCATTTCCTGATGATAAGCTAAACTTATTGAATTTAATAAAAGCATTGTTATTTACTTATGTATGAATTTGTTTTAAGATGAAATTGTGAGAAAATTGTGGTGAAATACGACGATTTTTCTGAGAATTGAAATTGATCTTGATCATCAAAAGGGGGATTTTGGACATGTCGAAACAGCAGCAAGTCGCTAAACAAGACGCTTTTCAATCTAGAAAAACGTTTTCGACAAATGGGAAAACGTATCACTATTATTCGTTAGAAGCACTAGAGAAACAAGGAATCGGAAATGTTTCTAAGCTGCCTTATTCCATTAAGGTACTTTTAGAATCAGTGCTTCGCCAAGTAGACGGTAGAGTGATCAAGAAGGAACACGTTGAAAACTTGGCAAAATGGGGAACTGCCGAGGTCAAAGAAATTGATGTTCCATTTAAACCTTCTCGTGTTATTTTACAAGACTTCACGGGTGTACCAGCCGTCGTTGACCTTGCTTCTTTAAGAAAAGCAATGGCAGATGTAGGCGGGGACCCGGATAAAATCAACCCTGAAATTCCAGTTGACCTTGTCATTGACCACTCAGTACAAGTTGATAAAGCTGGAACTGAAGATGCTTTAAACATTAACATGGATTTAGAATTCGAACGTAACGCAGAGCGTTATAACTTCCTTAGCTGGGCAAAGAAAGCGTTTAATAACTATCAAGCTGTTCCGCCTGCAACAGGGATTGTTCACCAAGTAAACTTAGAGTACCTTGCAAGTGTTGTTCATGCGATTGAAGAAGATGGTGAGATCATCACTTACCCAGATACATTGGTTGGTACTGACTCTCATACAACCATGATCAACGGGATCGGCGTACTTGGATGGGGCGTTGGCGGTATTGAAGCGGAAGCTGGTATGCTCGGTCAGCCTTCATACTTCCCAGTACCAGAAGTCATTGGTGCTAAATTAGTTGGAGAGCTTCCAAACGGAACGACTGCAACTGACCTTGCATTAAAAGTGACACAAGTTCTGCGTGAAAAAGGCGTAGTGAACAAATTCGTTGAATTCTTCGGACCTGGAGTTGCACAGCTGCCGTTAGCGGATCGTGCAACGATTGCGAATATGGCGCCTGAATACGGTGCTACTTGCGGATTCTTCCCAGTAGATGAGGAAGCTCTTGCTTACCTTCGCCTTACTGGACGTGATGAAGAGCAAATTAATATCGTTGAAGAATATTCTCGCGCAAATGGCTTATTCTATACGCCAGATGCAGAAGAGCCAATTTTTACGGATGTTGTGGAAATTGACCTTTCTCAAATTGAATCAAACTTATCTGGTCCAAAGCGTCCACAAGATTTGATTCCACTTTCTGAAATGAAAGAGACGTTCCATCAACACATTGAAAGCCCAGCTGGTAACCAAGGTTTTGGCTTAGAAAAATCAGAGCTGGATAAACAAATTGAATTTGATCTTGCAAATGGTGAAAAAGCTGTGATGAAGACAGGTGCGATTGCGATTGCAGCGATTACGAGCTGTACGAATACATCGAACCCATACGTCTTAATCGGAGCAGGTCTTGTTGCGAAGAAAGCAAGTGAGCTTGGTATGAAGGTGCCAAACTACGTGAAAACGTCACTAGCTCCAGGTTCTAAGGTTGTGACAGGATACCTCGTGAACTCAGGACTTCTTCCATACTTAAGAGACCTCGGATTTAACATCGTTGGGTATGGCTGTACAACATGTATCGGAAACTCAGGACCGCTTGCGCAAGAAATCGAGGATGCTGTCTCTGAAAATGATCTGCTGATCACTTCTGTTTTATCAGGTAACCGTAACTTTGAAGGGCGTATCCACCCGCTTGTGAAAGGAAACTACCTTGCATCTCCACCATTAGTTGTGGCGTATGCACTTGCTGGTACGGTGAATATTGATTTAACAAAAGACCCTATCGGTGTGGATAAAAATGGTGAGAACGTTTATTTCGATGATATTTGGCCATCAATGGACGAAATCAACAGCGTCGTCAAAAGCACTGTCACACCTGAGTTATTCCGTTCAGAGTATGAAACTGTTTTTGACAACAATGACCGCTGGAATGAAATTAAAACGACGGATGATGCATTGTACAAATGGGATGAAAATTCCACATACATTGATAACCCGCCATTCTTTGAAAACCTATCAGTTGAACCTGGTAAAGTTGAACCGCTTAAAGGCTTGCGCGTCGTTGCCAAGTTCGGTGACTCTGTGACAACTGACCATATTTCTCCTGCTGGAGCGATTGGTAAAGACACACCTGCGGGTAAATACTTGCAAGAAAGAGGCGTATCGCCTAGAGACTTTAACTCATACGGATCTCGCCGTGGTAACCACCATGTCATGATGAGAGGTACTTTTGCAAACATCCGTATTAAGAACCAAATTGCACCAGGAACTGAAGGCGGTTATACAACTTATTGGCCAACTGGTGAAGTGACATCCATTTATGATGCATGCATGCGTTATAAAGAAGATGGAACAGGTCTTGCGATCTTAGCAGGTAAAGACTACGGAATGGGTTCTTCGCGTGACTGGGCTGCAAAAGGAACAAACCTTCTTGGAATTAAATTCGTTCTAGCTGAAAGCTTTGAGCGTATCCACAGAAGTAACCTTGTCTTCATGGGTGTACTTCCGTTACAGTTTAAAGACGGAGAAAGTGCAGAAACTTATGGACTAACAGGAACAGAAACATTTGAAGTTGAAGTTGATGAAACAGTTCGTCCACGTGATCTTGTTACTGTGAAAGCAATTGATACAGATGGCAATGAGAAAACATTTGAAGTGGTTGTTCGCTTTGACAGTGAAGTCGAAATTGACTACTATCGTCATGGCGGTATCCTTCAAATGGTACTTCGTGAAAAATTGGCAAGCAACTAATACTCATACAGCAAAGAAGAGAAGGCGCCTTTTCAGCTTTCTCTTCTTTTTTAAAATAGTGGAGGATCAATCATGTGGAAAAAAGGAATGGCAAGCGCTGTTTTACTTGTGTTGATTGGTTTACTTGCGTGGAATTTACTTGGACCAAAAGAGCCCGCAATCGGTCTTGAAAAAGGGGATCAAGCCCCTGATTTTGAACTTAAAACCCTTGATGGTCAAACGGCCTCGTTATCTGATTACCAAGGGAAAAAGGTGCTCGTCAATTTTTGGGCGACATGGTGTAAGCCATGCAGGACAGAAATGCCGGATCTAGACGCAATTAGAAGCGAACATGATCAGGTCGAAGTACTTGCGGTGAATTTGACGACCACTGAAAAAAGTGTAGATCATGTTGCAGCATTTGCAGATGAATTAAAGCTGAGCTTTCCTATTTTATTGGATCAAAAAGGCATTCAAGCACGATATCAGGTGCTTTCATACCCCACGACATACATATTAGATGAAAAAGGACGCATCGTGTCTGTAAAGCATCAAATGCTGACAAAAAAAGAAATTGAGCAAGAGCTGGGTCTATAATGATTCAGCTTTTTTGCTTATTTTCTAAATGTTTTGGCGAAAATGAAATACAAACACTGGAGGTGAGTACAATGAGAAGAAGAAAACGACGTACATTTGAAGAGCTTGTACTTGAAAATAAAAAAGAATTATTAAGCAATGAGGAATTTTTAAACCAGCTTGAAGAAAAGTTGGAAGAGCGTTTTAGACAGAAATAAGTTATGAATTATCCTTTTTCGTTCATCCTAAAGAAGAGGGAGGGATGAATGATGGGTAGAGAGCATGATAAACAAGCGCAGTTTACACCAGACCATTTAGGGACAAAACCTGTAGCATACAAACGTAATAAAGGAAAAAAGATGCATAATAAATCAAATGAACAGCCTGATGTCATACAGACGAAGGGCGAATAAGGAGGGTATCATGATGAATGGAAAGTCATATCAATCCAATCCAGATGATCGTTCTGATAATGTTGAAAAGCTGCAAGATATGATCGAAAACACCCTTGACAATATCGATGAATCTGAAGCAGCGATGGCCCTTTCGACAGATGAAGAAAAACAGATGATCAAGCAAAAAAATGAAAATCGAAAAATGAGTATTGATGCCATGCGTTCTGAGATCAAGGACGAAGAAGCAGCAAGAAAAAATGGCTATACCGAATAAACCAGGGATTCCTGGTTTATTTTATTGCCTCCTTTTAGAAGAACCATTTCGATTGTGGTAAAATGGCAGAGACCTTAGGTTTTGATAGGAGAGCGATGAAAACGTGTATGTATCTAAAAAAGAAATAGAAGTCCGTTATGCAGAAACAGACCAAATGGGCATCGTGTATCATGCCAATTATTTAATCTGGATGGAAGTCGGCAGAACAGCACTGATTAAAGAATTAGGATTTTCCTATGCGCAGCTAGAAGCAGACGGCGCTCTTGCACCCGTTATAGATTTGCAGGTGCAATATAAAAAACCATTGCTGTACGGTGAAACAGCGACAGTTCATACATGGATTGAAGAATACAATGGACTCAAAACGGTGTATGGCTACGAAATTCAAAAGCCTGATGGGCAAACAGCGATTACAGGGACAACCTCACATATTTGTGTAGACAAAGAAACCTTTAGACCTATTCAATTTAGAAAAGCTTTTCCTGCCTGGCACAAAGTATACGAACAGTCGAAGAAGCAGGTTTAATTCATGGCGTTTGGTATTAAAAGAAGCGATCTAAATGCGTGGAAATCAGCTGTCCAGCAAGGAGAACTGGCCTTTTTAACCCATTATTGGCTTGATGACCGTTTCCCGCATGCCAATACCGTCACTAAAGCAGCCTGTCAGGATATGAAGCAGTTAATTGAGTGGGGAGAAAAACATGGACTCAAAAAAGAATGGATTCATGACCGCGCAGGGTTTCCACACTTTGACTTGATTGGTGAACCACAAAAAAGAATCCTGCAAAAGGAGCGGTCTTTAGGAAACATTCATGAGTATGGGCTATATATTGAAGGATAAAACAAAAAAGATACCCGAGGGATGAGGTATCTTTTTTGTTTATTCATAATGAAACTCTGGTTCTTTCACGGACTCGTTATAATCAATATGCAGATCATGGTTGTCAAAATACCAAATATCACTTTCTTCAACAAAGAAAGTAATACCTTCTATTTCAGCGGTTGCGCCGGCATTTTGAGGTTCATCTTTTGCGACGCCGAGAGAAAAGCCTTTTTGTACATGACTGCACCCGCCATATCTCACAAAAAAGCGAACTTGATCACCTTTTTCTAAATCTAGTTCATTCTTGTACCAATTGAGTGCATCTTCTTTTATCGTTAATTTCAATGTGATCGCCCCTTTTTGAAGTCATGCTGTTTTTTTAAATGCAGGATGCAAAAACAGCTTTTCTTTCTTTTTACCACATAATGAAACTTATGAAACGGCTAGAGCCATTTGATTTTCGGTTCAGTTTTGTTGAGGATTCGTTTGAGGTTGGCGATGTGTCTGTAGATCACAAAACCAGCTAGAACGGCAACAACAATGATTAAGAATACGTCTTTGGTGAAAATGCTGTAAATGAATGTATAGATACCGGTCAGCATTGATGATAGTGAAACATATTTACTAATGTATAAAAATAAGAAAAAAGCAGCGATCATCGTGATAAATAAGAATGGGGCATAAAATAATAACACGCCGCCAGATGTAGCGACTGCTTTTCCCCCTTTAAATTTTGCAAAGACAGGAAAGCTGTGACCGATAACAGCAGCAACTCCTGCTAATAAGGGATGAATGTCCAGTTGCATGAAAAACGGTAAAGCAGAAGCAAGGGTCCCCTTTAAAATATCAGCTGAAATCACGATAGACCCTGCTTTTACGCCAAGTGTACGAAATGCATTCGTCGCACCTAGGTTTCCGCTGCCATGTTCACGGATATCAATACCCTTTGCAGCTTTCCCGACAATGAGACCGGATGGAATACTGCCGAGAAGATAAGCCAAAATAAACATCAAAGCAATTAACATCTGCATAACTCCTTTATATTCTCCCTCTTGTCTTACATTTTAACATGATCTTATGAAAAACATGGGGATCTTTTTTTGAAAAAATCAAAAGCAGATGGATTCAGCTTTGTTTTTAAGCAGAAGTTCGCTAAAATAGAGGAAAAGGGGTGTTTGGATGAATCATCCTACGAAACAAGAAATTGGCCGTATATTAAAGAGCAGTAAACGAATTGCTGTTGTTGGATTATCAGATCAGCCGCACCGAATGTCTTATATGGTGTCTAAAGCGATGCAAGATGCCGGATATGAGATCATTCCGGTGAACCCAACGATTGATGAAGCACTTGGTGTGAAAGCAGTCGCTTCTTTAAAGGACATCAAAGATCCTGTTGATATCGTCAATGTCTTTAGACGTTCAGAGTTTTTGCCCGAGGTGGCAGAAGAATTTCTTGAAATGGACGCACCTGTTTTTTGGGCGCAGCAAGGCATCTATCACGAGGAAGCGAAAAGGCTGATTGAGGAAAATGGCAAGGTCGCCATCATGGATTTATGTATCAAGGTGGCTCATGCAATGACAAAAACTCATTAAATCGTCAAAAATCCTTGGTTTTCAAGGATTTTTGCTTTTTTGTTGCAGAAATATATTTGCGATTCTAGAAGAAAGCGATAAAATAAGGCGACAGGGACATAGCGGTGACCTTGCATATCAAGAAAAAGAGCGATAAGATAAAGGTAGAACGCTTGTTCTGTTTTGTGAAAACCATCATATGATTGCATTTGGCTTATCAAACAGTCTTGTTTATAATGGACTTCTAGTTCTGATTGCAGAATGTAGAACATTCTCATAGCCGCGTGCAAAAGAGCATGTTTTGTTGATTCACACATGCATGGTGATGATGCAGCTTATTAAAGTGGACAGTAATGAGCAGCATGATCATCATTAAAATCTAGAGAGATCATTTGATGGTTTGCCGGTTATGTTTGTTAGTGAAAGGGGATTAAGCATTTGGTTAAAAAGCAGCAAGTAGATTATAACGATGATTCTATTCAGGTGCTAGAGGGACTTGAAGCGGTCCGTAAACGTCCAGGGATGTATATTGGGTCTACGGATTCACGCGGTCTTCATCACCTTGTCTATGAGATTGTAGACAACTCTGTCGATGAAGTGCTCGCTGGCCATGGAGATCATATCATTGTCAAAATACATAAAGATAATAGCATTTCCGTCCAAGATAAAGGACGCGGGATGCCTACTGGTATGCATAAGCTTGGAAAACCGACACCTGAGATCATTTTAACGGTCCTTCACGCAGGCGGAAAATTTGGTCAAGGCGGATATAAAACAAGTGGTGGGCTTCACGGAGTTGGGGCATCTGTAGTAAACGCGCTGTCAGAATGGCTCACTGTCACAATTGAACGCGACGGCTTTATTTATCATCAGCGCTTTGAAAACGGCGGAAAGCCTGCCACATCACTTGAAAAAGTCGGAAAAACGAAAAAAACAGGAACACTGATTCATTTTAAACCTGATCCAACTATGTTCAGTGTCACGACCTATAACTTCGATACTTTATCAGAACGTTTAAGAGAATCTGCCTTTTTATTAAAAGGATTAAAAATAGAGCTGATTGATGAACGACATGATGTACAAGAAACCTTTTATTATGAGACGGGCATTGAAGCCTTCGTTGCTTATTTAAATGAAGAAAAAGATGTTCTGAGTGAAGTGGTCTCATTTGAAGGAGAGCATCAATCCATCGAAGTAGATTTTGCTTTTCAATTCAATGACGGCTACTCGGAGAATATTCTTTCTTTCGTCAATAACGTCAGAACGAAAGATGGCGGTACGCATGAGTCTGGTGCCAAAACGGCGATGACGAGAGCCTTTAATGAATATGCACGCAAAGTAGCCCTTTTAAAAGAAAAAGACAAAAATTTAGAAGGCACTGATATTCGCGAAGGACTGTCAGCAATTATTTCTGTCAGAATTCCTGAAGAACTGCTTCAATTTGAAGGCCAGACAAAAGGAAAGCTTGGGACAAGTGAGGCTCGCTCGGCTGTTGATGCTGTTATTTCTGAAAAGCTGGCTTATTTCCTTGAAGAAAACCGGGAAACAGCCACTCTTCTTGTGAAAAAAGCGATTAAAGCGCAGCAGGCAAGAGAAGCTGCTAGAAGAGCACGTGAAGAAGCAAGGAGCGGCAAGAAACGGAAAAAGTCCGAAGCAACACTGAGCGGAAAATTAACACCTGCTCAATCTAGAAACCCAGCAAGAAACGAATTGTACCTAGTAGAGGGCGACTCAGCGGGCGGATCAGCAAAGCAAGGGCGTGACCGTAAATTCCAAGCGGTGCTGCCGCTTCGTGGAAAGGTCATCAACACAGAAAAAGCGAAGCTTGCTGATATTTTCAAAAATGAAGAAATCAACACCATTATTCATGCGATCGGTGGAGGCGTCGGTGTCGATTTTAATATAGAAGACATCAATTATGACAAAATCGTGATCATGACAGATGCTGATACAGATGGAGCGCATATTCAAGTGCTTCTACTGACGTTCTTCTACCGCTATATGAAGCCGCTGATTGAGCATGGCAAAGTATTTATTGCACTACCGCCTTTATATAAAGTCAGCAAGGGCTCAGGGAAAAAAGAAATCATTGAGTACGCATGGTCTGATGAAGAAATGGATGACGTACTGAAGAAAGTTGGAAAAGGGTACACGATTCAGCGCTATAAAGGTTTAGGTGAAATGAACGCCGACCAGCTATGGGAAACGACAATGAATCCAGAATCGAGAACACTTGTCAGGGTCAAAATCGACGATGCTGCACGTGTGGAACGCCGCGTCACGACATTGATGGGTGACAAAGTAGAACCACGACGTAAATGGATTGAAAAGAATGTCGCCTTTGGACTTGATGAGGAAAGCAACATTCTTGAAAATGAAAACTTGTCGCTAGCTGAGGAGGTTTAAACATGGCACAACAAGAACGATTTCATGATTTACCATTAGAAGAAGTGATCGGAGACCGGTTTGGTCGCTATAGTAAATATATTATCCAAGACCGTGCGCTTCCAGATGCGCGAGATGGACTAAAGCCTGTACAACGAAGAATCTTATATGCGATGTACGCAGAAGGAAACACGCAAGATAAAAACTTCCGTAAAGCCGCGAAAACAGTCGGTAACGTGATTGGTAACTATCATCCGCACGGTGACTCATCTGTTTATGAAGCGATGGTGAGAATGAGTCAGAATTGGAAAGTACGAAATGTGCTCATTGAGATGCATGGGAATAACGGGAGTATCGATGGAGATCCGCCTGCTGCCATGCGTTATACGGAAGCAAGGCTTTCTGCCATTGCTTCAGAGCTATTAAAGGACTTAGACAAGGAAACGGTCGAATTTGTCGCAAACTTTGATGATACAAGCAAGGAGCCAGTTGTTTTACCAGCGATGTTTCCAAACCTTCTCGTGAATGGATCAACAGGGATTTCAGCAGGTTATGCCACCGATATCCCGCCGCATCATCTGGGAGAAGTGATTGATGGTGTCATTAAACGAATCGAACAGCCGCATTGTACGGTTGAGGATTTAATGACAGTCATCAAAGGTCCAGATTTCCCAACAGGCGGTATCATTCAAGGGGTCGACGGCATTAAGAAGGCTTATGAAACAGGAAAAGGAAAGATTATGATTCGCGGAAAAGCGGAAATTGAAACCATCCGCGGCGGACGCCAGCAAATCGTGATCACAGAAATTCCTTATGAAGTGAATAAAGCCAATCTTGTCAAAAAGATGGACGAGTTCCGAATTGAAAGAAAAGTTGAAGGAATTTCAGAGGTTCGAGATGAGACTGACCGAACTGGGCTTCGAATCGTGGTAGAGCTGAAAAAAGAAGCAGATGCAAATGGTGTCTTGAATTTCTTATATAAAAACTCAGATCTGCAAATTCCATATAACTTTAATATGGTGGCGATACATAATCGTAGACCAACCTTAATGACGCTGACAACTATACTTGATGCATATATTGCCCATCAAAAAGAAGTGGTGACGAACCGCTCAGCATATGAGCTTCGAAAAGCGAAGGAACGCCACCATATTGTAGACGGATTAATTAAGGCGCTTTCCATCTTAGATGAAGTCATTGCCACAATCCGCTCCTCTAATGATAAGCGAGATGCGAAAAACAACTTGATGGAGAAATATGACTTTACAGAAGCACAATCAGAAGCGATTGTTTCCCTCCAGTTATATCGTTTAACGAATACGGATATTACGCAATTAAGAGACGAAGCTAGTGAGCTTGATGTGCGTATAACAGAACTTGAAGACATTTTAGGTAACGAGAAAAAGCTGCTAAAGGTCATTACAAACAGTTTGAAAAAGCTCAAAAAGACATATGCTGATGAGAGACGATCTGTCATTGAGGAAAAAATCGAAGAAATTAAGATTAACCTTGAAGTGATGATCGCCTCAGAGGATGTTTACGTCACGGTGACGAAGGATGGGTACATCAAACGGACAAGCCAGCGCTCCTATGCTGCATCTAACGGTAAGGACTTTGGCATGAAGGATACAGACCGCCTGATTCATCAGTTTGAAATGAATACAACGGATGTCCTCCTATTGTTCACGAATAAAGGGAGCTATATTTATTGTCCAGTTCATCAGCTGCCAGACATACGCTGGAAAGACATGGGGCAGCATATTACGAATATCATTTCAATTGATCGTGATGAATCAATTCAAAAAGCCATTCCAATTAAAGAATTTGATGAAACGTCGTATCTTCTGTTCTTTACAAAAGGTGGAATGGTGAAGAAAACAGAGCTTCTTCAATATAAAGCGCAGCGCTATTCGAAACCGCTTGTCGCCTTGAACCTAAAAGGAGACGATGAACTCGTGGATGTTCATGTGACAACAGGACAGCAGGAATTGTTTATTGCGACGAAGAATGGCTATGGATTGTGGTTTGATGAAGAAGAAGTAAGTGTTGTTGGTCCGAGAGCGGCTGGTGTCAAAGGAATCAACTTGAAGGATGGGGACGAAGTAGTCTCTGGCCAGATCATTGATCCGAAAAACGATGTCCTCGTGCTGACGACTCAAAGAGGGGCTGTGAAGCGAATGAACCTCTCTGAATTTGATAAAACATCTAGAGCCAAACGCGGAGTTCTGATGCTAAGAGAATTAAAGAAAAACCCACACCGTATTGTGGCTGTTATTGCTGCATCACTGCACGATACACTTGAGATTGATACGGATAAGGGTACAACGATTCCGCTTGATATCTCTACTTTAAGAGCGAATGACCGCTATAGCAATGGATCATTTATTGTAGATGAGGAAGAGCAGGGAGTAGTAACACATGTCCTTGTCACACCTCAACCTGCGCCAGATGACAATAAATAAGCAAACGAAAACCCCCTGCGATAAACAGGGGGTTTCTTTTATATACGGGTCATTTAGCTCTCGTGGTTGCCAAACATGCTTGTAATGGCGTGCACTACTTCAATTCCTTGGTAGACGAAAAGAGAAAGTGAAGTGACAGAGAATAGACCTAGAATAAATACTCTTAAGAAAAATAACATCGTGTAAAACCTCCCAATTTTTGTTTTGATTTAGATGGTTGGGTTAAACACGAGATAGTCGGAAATAAGAAGATTGATAGAATACTGCTAGTAAATGCTTCTTTTTCCGGTCAAATTGATCAGTATGAGTGATGCGTGCAAATCCAGCTGTCATACTGCCAATCATCAGCAGTACTGTAAATGCGGCAAATACTGCGCTCACATGTTTTTGTTTCTTTTCATCGCCCATTGTCTGAGCGATTTTCATTTCATGTGATTCTTGATCGGCAACCACCTTTGCATGATGGTATACCTGAACGGAATGAGGCATTGAGAACAAATGAAAACTTGCGAGTGCTATAAATAAGACAGCTAATTTTAGCAGCATATTTTTTTTCATTTTTCTCACCCCTTCCTGTTTATTTTCATGATCTTACCACGTTTTCTGTTATTTGAAAAGTCTTATTTTTTTACTTTCCCTCTTTAAAAAAGCGATAAACATCAGGACATTTATAGGACTGTTTCACTTCATGAAAGGTTTCAATTTTATTTTTTAAATTTAAAAAAAGTGCCATGATCGAGGATCAGACACTTTTAGTGAACTTGTAATGAACGCGGTTTTGCTACAGCTTTTGTAAAGATTCCTGCAATACATATGGCGAATAAAACAAAAATAAAGGCATGAAGCAGTCCTACTTGATTGGCAAGCAGCCCTAATATAGGCGGCCCAGAAAGAGAGGCTGTATAACCTGATAAGGTCACAATGCTGACGCGTTTCACGGCGTACCGGCTATCATCACCAGCTGCAGAAATGGTTAGCGGGAAGCCTAAAGAAGCGCCAAGTCCCCATAAAAAGATCGATATCATACATACAACAAGTGAAATCTTTAAAATGACCAGAAATAGTCCGGCGGCGGCTGATAAAATCGCAATTCTTAGCAATAACACCCTGCCGAAACGATCGATCAAACGTCCGCTGATTAGTCTGCCGCTAATCATCCCGCATAAAAATAAAGCATAGATGACTGTACTCATGGAATGTGAAACCTGGTAGCCATCCACCATCGCAAGTGGAATCCAATCATTGGCAGACCCTTCGACAAACGCAAGACATAAGGCGATCATCGCAAGAGAGACCGTTCGTTTGTTCAGCCATGGCGTTTGAGTATCATCTATTGTATCCGACTGCTTCTCATGCTGATCCTTTCCTGTACCGTGCGGAATAAACCGTGTGCAAATCAAGATGCTGAGAAAGAAAAGAAGGGCAATGACAAGTAGGTGATTCAGCACAGAGACCCCTAGATGAATAAAAAGAATGCCAGCTCCTGCTCCAATTAAAGTGCCAATGCTAAAGGAAGCGTGCAATATAGGCAAAATGGTTTTCTTGATACTGTATTCAATTTCTGTCCCTTCTAGGTTCATCGCCACATTGCACATACCTGAGCCTGCTCCAAAAAGAAATAGACCGGCAGTGACGACAAAGATAGAAGAGAGTGTTGAACCAATGGCAAGAGTGGTGAATCCAAGGAACATCAAAAAAGCACTAATCACAATCGCCACGCGGCCGCCTTTTTTTCGAACAAATACATTTGAAAGAATAAGCCCGACAATTGAACCAACGGATAAGCCAAGTAAAATAAGTCCCATCGTTCCTGTATTGGCTTGTAATAAATCTCTAACTTCCGGTGTCCGTGAAAACCATGTAGAGATGGAAATACCAGACATCGTGAAAATAACTATAATCGCTTTATACCACTTTAATTCCATCTAATCCCTCACATTTAAAGATGTATCTGTTACTGAACAAATCTACTCGATTATAAATGAGATGGGCTGATTCGTAAATAACTTGAGGCAGGAACATGACCAATTCTAGTCAAAAGAAATCTTGCCTTCCCAATTCTTCTGACGAGAAGGTAAAATAAACATAAAGGGGGAGGAAGCATGAAGTCATATCGTATCGGTGTGTTGAAAGGAGACGGGATTGGGCCAGAAATTGTACAAGCAAATATGCGCATCTTAAAGGCAGCGCTATCACAGTTTCAGGAGTCATTTGTGGAATATGTCGAATGTCCAATTGGCTTTGAAGCCATCCATTCTCACCAAGATCCTGTGCCAGCATCTACTATAGAAGAATTAAAAAAGTGCCATGGGTGGATTTTAGGGCCTCATGATTCTGCCTCATATCCAGAGATATTGACAGAGAGGAGAAATCCAAGCGGAGAGCTCCGTCATACGTTTGATTTATTTGCAAACATTCGTCCATCTCAATCATTACCTGGGGTACAGGGCCTTGTGCAAAACGTCGATCTCGTGATTTTTCGAGAGAACACAGAAGGTTTTTATCCAGATCGGAACATGTATCATGGGGTAGGAGAGTGGATGATTACGCCAGAGGTCGCTATATCCACAGGTGTGTTTACCAAAAAAGCGATTACACGTATTGCTCATGCAGCTTTTCAAAGTGCAATGGAGCGCAGGCGAAAGGTGACCATTGTTCACAAGGCAAACGTAATCAAATTAGGATCTGGTTTATTTCTGCGAACATGCCAAGAGGTGGCAAAAGCATATCCGCACGTGACAGTAGAAGATCTACATATCGATGCAATGGCAGCTCTCTTAGTAAGACGTGCCGGTGATTTTGATGTCATTGTGACAGAGAATATGTTTGGGGATATTTTATCGGATTTAACAGGGGAACTAGTCGGAAGTTTAGGGATCGCCCCTTCATTAAATTGTAACGAAAACCAAGCGATGGCACAGGCAGCACATGGATCAGCACCGGATATTGCTGGGCAAAATATCGCCAATCCCATGGGGTTAATTCTTTCTACAGTCATGCTTTTTGACTGGTTTTATGTGAAATATCATGATGACAGGCTGAAAAAGACGGCTGCTCTTATAAGACGCACTCTGGATGAGATGATGAAAATGAACATAAAAACGAAGGATTTAGGTGGAAGCGAAACCACGACACAATTCACAGATGCATTCATTCAAATGATGAATCAGGATAAATAGAAGTGAAAAGGAAAAAATGATCCAAGGAGAACATTATGTATCTAGTGACCAAACCCTGATTGCAGATCGAGAAAGAGCGAGACAATTGAACTTTGCATACCAGCAAACCAATCAGCCAGAAAAAAGAACATCCATTTTAAAGGAATTATTAGGCGCTTGCGGAAATGATGTCGTTTTTGAAGAAAGATTGCAGTGCGATTACGGATACAATATCGAGGTCGGAAAACATTTTGCGGGAATCCTGCGAAAATCATTAAATATCTTGATGAATCAAAATCTGGCGAATAAACATAGGATTTTGTTTTTTTTCTTTTTTGTCTCAATAAGATAAGTATACTTAGATTTGAGACAAGGAAAATGTATTCATTGTTTAACTTCCTAGAATATATATTATGTAAACTAAGAGAGCTCAGCTCAAGTTTAAGTTTTGGTTGTATTCATAATATTCCCTTGACAGCTACTGCACCTAAGTTCTTGAGCAACTTTATAAGCTGCTCAAGAACTTCTTTTTCATTTTTATATTTATACTCAATGCTTTTTCAACAACGGTAAGTTATTAAGCATATTTGAAAGTGTAAGTGCATCCCAAGGCAGATGTTCCGTAATACCTAACCCAACAATATCAAATTCATTGCTAACATCTTGAATCAGGCGAGTTACAGATTGAATGGATGAACGTTTTAACCCTTTACTTACATATTCACCATAGCGCTCTGGTTTAGCAATACCTTGCGAACGGAACTCGCGTAAATCCAATACATCCAGATCAAAATGAACGGCAATCCGAGAAGCACCTGTTGCTCGCAATGCTGCCAGTACATTTTCGCTAGATGAAGCAAATTCCTCTGAACTCACATTAGGAAATTTATATTTTTCGTAAACTGAAGGTGCTTTTTCTTTCTCATCATTAATCCCTGCAAATAGTAAATTGCTTGGATTAACTTTTCGAGGGACAAGCGAAGCTAAATTAGGATCCCCTTCTCCAAGAAGTGTTGCCAGTACCATGGCATGATAATGCGGATATAGCTCTGCTGTTTTAATGTCCGGATGGGCATCTATCCAAAGTATAGCCAATTCCTCTTTATATTTTTCTGTAAGATAAGCGAACGGTGCAAGTTCTACGCTACAGTCTCCTCCTAAAACAACCACCCGGTCTGGATTTCGTTCATGAAGAATATTTAAAGCTAAAGAAGTTTGCTTAATGATTTGCTTTTTGGCTACGATTCCCTCTTCTTTTTCATCATTAGTAGGATCCGTGGAAATAGGTACTTCGATTGTTTCATCATCTGTGGGTGGAGCAAGCCATGCTAGTAACTGAGCTCCAAAGTGATACGAAAGGTTGTTACCGCCCTGCCATTGTGGCATGATCAATCGTAATGTCTTCTCTTCGTTATCCATAAAACCTCCATTTAAATTAATACATGTTTAGTAAGATAGGATTGTTACTCAAACAAAGATAGGTATAGTACTTAAAAGCTTTTTTAAATTAATAGAATCCCAAGGCAAATGCTCCGTGATGCCCAATCCTACCACATTTGTTTCTTTTGATACATCCTGGATTATCTCCGTCAATTGTGGAAAATGCATTTTGCCCATAGGAAAGTCTATCGTTTCTTTTGAATCCGGATTTGCAAAAATCAGAGAACGGAATGCACTAGGATCAAGAACATCTAAATCAAGGTGAATAGCTAGATGCTTAATATTTTGTTCAACAATCCACTCTTTAATAGCATTAGGATTATTTATCAGTTCTTTTGTACTTGCCGTTTTCATACCGAGTCTTTGTATTAATTCTGTTTCATGGGAAAATGTTTCTTCAAGTCCAGCAAAAAAGACATTGCTTGGCTTTAATGGAACTTTTACTTCATTTGCAAATTCCGCATCTCCCTCTCCTAATAAATTCCTTAATACCATAGTATGGCTGTTCTCAAAATCTTTTGGACTAGATACATCAGGATGTGAATCAATCCATATCAGTCCTAGTTCTCCATTATAGCGTTCGTTTAAATAAGCAAAAGGTGCTTGTTCAACCAGACAATCACCACCAAACATAATGATGCTATCTGGCTGATGGGCAGCAATAATTTGTTGAGCAGACTTCAACTGATTTATTACTTGGGTTCTACCGCGAACCCCTCTTTCCAATTCAAGGGGACTCTCATCCGGGTCATAAACAGGAACTTTTATAAGCGGCTGTTCATTTTGTGGAGCTAACCAAGCGAGAAGTTCAGCACCAAATGAATAATTAGGATTATTTCCACCTTGCCATTGCGGCATTAGAAGACGAATTGTTTTATTTGTCATTTTTAATCTCCTTTACTTTTCAACTAATTTCAGTATAAACCAATTAAAATCAATTAATAGTACGCACTAAAATGAAAGGTACTATCTAAAAAGATAGTACCTTTTCAAGTCTTACAGTTCACTGTAAACTAATATAAGACGTCTATACAATCGTTTTAGTTCATACAGATGTTTATTTGAAAGGATGATCTCAATGACAATGAATGGATATCATGGTAAAATCAAGAATATACAGGATACTCCTTTTGGTTATACTTTGTCCTTGGTTGGCGGAAAATGGAAAATGGTAATCCTATATTTACTAGCAGAAAACCATCCGATCCGCTACAATGAGTTGCATAGAATGATTGGTAACATAACATTTAAGACACTTAGTTCACAACTCAAGGAACTAGAAATGAGTGAATTAATAGTTAGGAAAGAATATCCACAGATTCCCCCAAAAGTTGAATATTATCTTTCAGCTAAAGGAGCTTCACTCATTCCGATTTTGGAAGAAATGTGTGAATGGGGTATAGAAAATCAACCGCCTTCTGAAATAGAACCACAATAAGCTAACGCGTTTGGGTTAGCTTATTTGGTTTAATTGATTTCAAAATCTTTTATATTAGCTACTGGATAAAGAACTTCGTCTGGATTAAAAACGGTTAATGGTTCTGCCTTTTCAACTTTTTTTACCCAGTCGTGATTAGCTAAAGCACCTTTTCCTATTGTTACAACATCAGCATCACCGTTACTTAACATTTCAGTTGCTCTTTCAATACTATCTAATTGACCGTTTGCTATTATTGGTAACTGGCTATATTTCTTTGCTAAAGAAACTAAGGATTTTTCTCCTCCATCAAATGCATGCTGCCAGGCTTTATACTCCGTTACGTGAATATAGTCTAATCCTGATTGACCTAGAGAACCAAAAATGATTTTTGCATCTTCCTCTTCTCCTGACCATTTATAGGTATAATCATTTACTTGCGATTGAGAGATTCGCATGCCAACTATGAAATCATCTCCTACAGATTTAGTTACTTCGGATGCAATTTCAACTAAAAACCTTACACGATTTTCTGTGCTTCCTCCGTATTCATCTGTACGTAGGTTGGTATACTCTGTAAGAAAAGCATCTAAGAGATAACCATTGGCCCCATGGATTTCAACCCCATCAAATCCAGCAGATTCTGCCCTCTGAGCAGCTTTTACAAAGCTTTTTTTCACATTATCCATTTCCTCTTTAGTCATTTCTCGAGGTATTTTATACTCTCCTTCTCCGAAATAGAATTTTAGTTGTTCCCCTTGTGGCTTTACTGACGACGGAGCAATCGTTTCCTCTGAAAAATGATTTCCTTGTGAAAGTGGTCCACTATGCTGTAATTGCATAAAAATCTTGCTACCTTCTTCATGAACTGCATCTACAATCTTTTTCCAAACTACTGCTTGTCCGTCGAATGCAATACCTGGTTGATATTGATATGTCTGGCTATTTTTATCATCAATATACGTACCTTCAGTTATTATTAACCCAAATCCCCCTTTTGCGAAAGAACGGTAGTATTTAACCATCTTGTCTGTAACATAACCATCCTTTGTAGCACTAATTCGTGTCATTGGTGCTAGTCCAACTCTATTTCTTAACTCCGTTTTATTAATTTTAAAAGTATCAAATAATATATTTTTTTTCATTTCTTTTACCTCCTAAAATTATTGTTTGACAACCTCTTGGTTATTAGCTTAAATGAATAATACAGTTTAGTAAAATGAATATATTAGATAGGGTAGTTCAATATTATTAAACTATCCTAAGAGGAGATATTAAGTTGGAACTTCGACATTTAATTACTTTCAAGACAATTGTTAACAAAAATGGTTTTAATAAAGCGGCTGAACATTTGGGTTATGCGCAATCTTCTATAACTACACATGTTAAAGAATTAGAAAAAGAATTAGGTAGGCCCCTTTTCGACCGACTAGGAAAGAGAGTAATATTGACTCACTTCGGAGAGCAATATCTTCCTTATGCAAATCAAATAATTGAACTATATGAACAATCACTAACTATTGATAAGGAACCTCAAGGAGATCTAACTATAGGAATATCAGAATCCTTAACTATTTGCCGGATTCCTCTTATTCTCCTCGAATTTAAGCAGAAATATCCGAAAGTGAGTCTTTACGTTAAGTCATTAGAAAATTACGATGTCACCAAGAGCCTTCAAAGTGGTGACATTGATTTAGCTTTGATTTTGGAAAACAAGAACTGGACACAGGAGGAGTTGTATATCGAAGAATTAGTACAGGAGAGAATGGTCTTCATTAGTCCACACAGCAAAGGGGACACATTAAATACTGCATTATATTCTGATTTAAGATGTAGTTATAAATCAGTTTTCGATGATTACATTATATCAAATGAACTTTATATAAAAGATAGCATAGAGTTTCAAAGCATTGAAGCAATAAAACACTGTGTTAAAAATGGACTAGGAGTATCTCTTGTTCCCTTCTTTTCTGTAAAAGAAGAACTAAAAAATGGCCTATTTAAGGGAGAGAAAGTTTCAAACCAACAAAATTCCCTATCGACTTACTTGACATATCACAAAAATAAATGGCTATCACCCTCTATTAATAGCATGATTGAACTAGTTCAAAAACATGCAAAAACTTGGGAATAAGTATAGAAGGTGCTTTATAAAGCGCCTTTCAGACCGTAGTTTTTACCGAAGGTAGAAAAGTGCGGAATTTTCTCGGAAAACCCATACCCAATAAACCAACGATAAGCAACATTGGTTTCAATTTCTTTAATGGTTTGACGCATGGAGCGAATGCCAAATAGATATTGGATCAAAACCATTTTAATGAGAACAACGGGGTCCACACTTGGTCTACCATTTTTGAAACTATAATGATCTTTAACAAGATTATAAACGAAGTCAAAATCGATCGCTTGATCTATTTTCCGTACAAGATGATCTTCAGGCACTAATTCATCTAAAGCCACTACTTCTAATTGGTTTCGTCTTTCTTCTTCACGTTTCGATAACATGTTCATTCCCCACAGAATTGTGTTATTACCCTTTATTATTATATGTATATTTTTTAGGGTCATAATTGTTCAAGTAAAGTTAGTTGCTCCGTTTGTTCAATAAGAAAAGGAGGTGCCGCAGCTACCTCCTTTGTTAAGTCAAAGCACCCTTTAGTTTTATAAGCAACACTTCGAAAATACGAGATTATTGTAGCATACTCTCCAATTTGTCCTTCACTAGCACCCATTCTTGGTCGATTACACTGTAATACACAGAGTCTCTTAAATAACCGTCAGGCATAACCATATGATTCCGAAGCACCCCTTCTTTTACCAAACCCAACCGTTCAATTGCCTGCTGAGACCGCACATTTCTGCTATCTGTTTTCAACTGAACACGAATTGTCCCAAGTGTTTCAAAGCAGTGTTTCAAAAGAAGATACTTACATTCTGTATTTATTCTAGTTCGCCAAACAGTTGGAGACAGCCATGTCCAACCAATTTCCAAGTTACGATTTGGTATGGATATATTAAGAAAACGAGTGCTTCCCACAATTTTCTCCGAATTCTTATCGAAGATAACAAAAGGAAATTCGCTTCCTTGCTCTCTCGCTTGAAGTGCTCCATTCACAAGGGACTTCATATCTTCAATCGATTGAACCCTCATTGGCATGTGTGCCCATATATCTGAATTGTTTCCCGCATCAAATAATTCCTGTACGTGATAATCTTCCATAGGTTGTATCTTTACTCTATCTCCTATTAATACTACAGGCGTTATCTCCATAATTCTTCTTCTCTCCTTTTTTAGATATCGGCTTAAAGAAGACCCTATACCTTTAGCTTTAGCTTTAGTGTTGATAGTATCAAATAAACTGATCTTTTCTTCATCTTCCAAATAATGAAAAGCTAAAAATGGCACATTAATGAATGCATTTGTTTCTTCTAAATATAACTTAATTCCACCTAATCGATGCTGACCATCCATTTGTTAAAGAGACATTTGAAAATGGTGACAAGTAATATCTAATCCAACTTTAAGGTAGAATCTATGTGCATCATGCCTATGAACACCAGAATCTAAATGAAATTGTTCACTCTCATTTTCCTTTGCTTGACTTATTAGCCAATCCCATAGAATTTTTGCATACTCGATCATCGCAATCCACTGAATTGATGTCTCCTTTCACATATAAAAGATATTATTCTCCAGTCTCAGCAAACTGTTTCAATCGATCTCCAATTTCATCTCTTACCCTTTGGAAAAATGCCCACTTCTCTTCTTCTGTTCCTTCTGCTTTTGCTGGATCATCAAAGCCCCAATGGACACGTTCGACATGAGGAGGAGTCAACGGGCATTTATCAGCTGCGTCACCGCATAGTGTTACGACTAAGTCAGCGTGATGCAATATCTTTTGATCAATCAGGTCAGACGTTTGATTAGAAATATCAATCCCTATTTCTTTCATTGCTTTTACAGCATTCGGATTTAATCCATGAGCTTCAATACCAGCGCTATAGACCTTCCACTCATCTCCAAGATGTTTTTTAGCCCAACCTTCAGCCATTTGACTGCGGCAAGAATTACCGGTACATAAAAAGTAAATTGTTTTCTTTGACATGTTGATCGTCTCCTTTAATGTATAATCATTAGCCAGAAATACAAAGCTAAAAGCGTGATGAATAGTGTTGGTACAGTTAAAATGACTCCTATTTTGAAATATGTACCCCAGGAAATCTTCACACCTTTTTGAGAAAGGACGTGGAGCCACAGTAGTGTTGCTAAGGAGCCAATGGGCGTAATTTTTGGTCCTAAATCAGAACCAATGACATTTGCGTAAATTAACGCTTCTCTCATTATTCCTTGTGTATCGGTACCGGATATGGCTAATGCATCGATCATGACCGTCGGCATATTATTCATGACAGATGAAAGCATTGCTGCGATAAATCCCATACCAAGAGTCCCTGCCAATAAACCTTGATCTGCTACAGCTTGGATCACGCTTGAAAGAGCATCAGTGAGCCCTGCATTTCGCATGCCATAGACAACAACGTACATACCTATGGAAAAGAAAACGATCGCCCATGGTGCTTCTTTTAGAACGCTTTTTGTTTGGACAGCAGGGCTTTTTTGTGCAATGACCAAGAATAAAATGGCAATCACACCAGCTATGACCGATACAGGTATAGATAAAAATTCGCTTGCAAAATAACCAATCAACAAAAAAGCTAATATATACCAAGATAATCTAAACATCTTTGGATCTTTTATTGCTTCACTAGGATGCTTTAACTCAGTCAGATCATAGCGTTTAGGTATACTCTTTCTAAAGAAAAGGTACAGTACAGTGATACTCGCTAGCAATGAAAAAAGGTTTGGAACAACCATTCTGGATGCATATTCAATAAACGTAATGTTGAAATAGTCGGCTGTTACAATGTTCACCAAATTACTAACGACAAGGGGAAGCGAAGTTGTATCTGCAATAAACCCACTCGCGATAATAAAAGGGAATACAATTTTTTCATTGAAGTGTAATGCTCTGACCATTGCTAAAACAATGGGTGTCAAAATAAGTGCTGCACCATCGTTTGCAAATAAAGCAGCGACGATTGCACCAAGGATGGTCACATACACAAACATACGCAGCCCACTGCCTTTTGCAGCCTTTGCCATATGCAATGCTGCCCATTCAAAAAAGCCGATTCGATCAAGTATGAGTGAGATGACGATAATGGCAACAAAAGCTAAAGTCGCATTCCATACGATGCCTGTCACGGTGATCACATCATCAACATTCACAACACCTACGATTAATGCTAAAATGGCCCCTCCACATGCGGACCACCCTATGGATAAATTTTTTGGCTGCCAAATAACCAATACCAAAGTTAACAAAAATATGAGTAATGATAAAACGGCAAAACTCAAACCCATCCCTCCTTACGAACAAGAAATGTTTGTTGCGTTATGTTGTATGCTTTTTAAAAGGTCATCTTCTTTATCAATTAGATTTAAGATGATACAAATCGTCTCAAATTCTGGACACAGTGTATTGATTGAATAATAACGCCACTGCCCTTTTCTGTTCTCATGGACAAATCCAGCTTTTTTTAATTTTCGTAAATGCTGACTAATCGCTGGTTGACTCATTTCGAACATATCTACCAGTTCACAAACACAATATTCCTTCTCCAAAAACAATTTCATCATAATGAGTCTTGTTTGATCACTGAGTATTTTTAAACAATTCGACATATGTAACAAACCAATTGAAACATCTGAAGTCACAATGATTCCCTCCCTCTTTTCAAATATTGGTGACGGTCCATGTTATCAACTCCTCCAATATTATATAACTGAATACTTATATAATCAATCGATTATATGGATTTGAACAAAAATTTGTTCGCGTTAAAATTATTGATTAATGTTTTTTTCTTTTATTTTTTATTCATCAAAAAAATTGATTATTGTAGAATCCTTATTTGACTATTGTTTATAAAGCATAAAATGGATCTACATTTCTTTCAATGGTCTGTCATATGACAATTCCTATTCTTATATAAATCCCAATGGCTCATTTTTGATGCGCTAGCTCCATTCCTCCTACCAAATAGAGAGCGTTCTTTTTATCTATATCATCATCAGGCCAAGTGCGGATTAGTTGACGCAATCTAACTGCAACGGTCTTACACACATCTGGCATTAAGTAACTATCAGAATCCTAAAGATCCAGCAATGGAATGATGTCATCTTGATAGTTTTCAAATGGAAGTCGGTGTAAGACCAATCTGCTTCGCAATGGCGGATTTCCATATTTTCAAAGAGAGACAATTCTAATAGGGTTATTTTGATTTAATCCCTGCACCACAAAGAGGTATGACAATGGTTTCTTCTGATTCCTTTTTATATTTCATGTAGCCAGCAAAATTGACTGCAGATGTCACTTCTACATAAAATCCTTTCTCACTTAGTTTAGAGCGTGCATTTAGAATCTCATCTTCTTTAATATCAATAAACGTACCATTGGTATCTTGTACAGCTTCTAAAATTTGTTTGGAGCGAGCTGGGGCAGCAATTGCTATCCCTTCTGCTAAGGTCCTTTTATTCGTAACAGGCGATGCTAATCCTTTCGCATTTTGATAAGCTTTCACAAGTGGTGCACAGTTTTTCGCTTGTACGGCAACGATTTTCGGTATTTTATGAATGAGACCATTTTCAAATAACTCTTTAAAGCCATAATATGCACCTAGGAGGAGAGTACCGTTTCCAACCGGAATGATTAAAGTATCAGGTGCTCCTTTTAGTTGCTCATAGATTTCGTAGGCATATGTTTTTGTTCCTTCAAAAAAATAAGGATTATACACATGGCTTGCATAAAAAACGTTTTCATTGTCTACTGCCTTTTGTGCCGCAGCTGCAATGTCCTCACGTGTACCATGAATTGTTTTAATCGCTGCTCCATGTGCTTTTATTTGAGCAACCTTTTTAGGCGAAGTGTCATCGCTTAGATAGATGTCACAGGCAATACCACAACGTGCTGCATAAGCTGCAATCGCCGTTCCTGCATTCCCGCTACTATCAGCAATCACTTTTGATACCCCGAGTTCCTTAGCTTTTGTCATCAAAACAGCGGCTCCTCGGTCTTTAAAGGATAAGGTCGGCATCATATAATCAACTTTTACATAAGTATTTGGCTCATTAGGGTCTAGAACGATTAAAGGGGATTGACCCTCCCCCATTGTGACAGTTTCCCAAGTCTTAGAACCTTTTGAAAATGGCATGGTTTCAACATAACGCCATAATGAGTTAGGATAGTGATCCCAAGCTGCGATATCTATTTTAGGGGTATCTTTCACCAGGTTTAATACTCCACCACAATCACATTTCCATAGAGTTGGTGTCATCTCATACTTTCTCCCGCAATGGTTACAAATCAATTGATTCATCGATCATCTACCCCTTCGAATATTTTTTTATATGAAATATAATTTTTTATATAGAGTAGGCAAAAAAATATCTTAAATATATGCAATGGCATCAATTTCAATTTTGAAACCAAAATGTAATTCATTCGTTGGTACAATAGTACGTGCTGGTTTATGTTCACCGAAAAAATTAGTATAAACAGCATCTACTTTGTCCCATAAATGAATATTCGAAATGTATAATGTCATGCGCAAGATCTTCTCTTTTTTACTTCCAGCAGCCTCTACAATCATCTCTACATTCTTAAGCGCTTGTAATGTCTCTTCTTCAATGGGGCCGAACTCTTTTTCTCTCGTTTCGGGATTGATGGCAAATTGTCCTGAAACATAGACCGTGTTTTGATGAATGGTTGCGAATGCATAGTGTCCGTTCGATTTTAGATTTCCTACCTCGAGTATGCTTTCCATTTTGACGCTCCTTACCTCGATTTATTTTTGATTTCATCCAAATAGCTATAGACGGTTACTTTGGAAATGCCTAACATAGATGCGACCTTCTCAACAGATCCTTTCATTAAAAAGATGCCCTTTTCATCCATAAATTTAATTAGTTCAATTTTTTCATGACGTTTCATGACTGGATGAACACTGTTTTGAATGATTTGTTGAATCAATTGATCTACTATTTCTTCCACATTTTCAAGATCATCATTTGATGTTGTTTCTTTCTCTTGAGCTTCCACTTGTGTAGAAAGAAAAGTATCCATAAAATGTTGCATTTGATTTAGGGCTTCAACATCAAAATTGATACAGAAAGCACCAATCACTTTTTGCTTTGAATCACGTATTAATGAAGTTGAAGAACGAATCGTACGCTTATCTTCTGTTACAAATGTATAACCAGCCAGATAATCTTCTTTAAAATCTTCTGATTGTAATACAGTCTTTACTAGATGATCAAATGATTGGCCGATTTCTCTTCCTGTCACATGGTTATTTACTGTAAACATGACAGATGCTTGAGGGTTGGTTAAATCATGAATAACCACTTCGCAATTTGGTCCAAACATTTTTGCAGTAGATTTTGCTAAAGGAATATAACTCGCTAATAAATTCTTCATATGTTCCATGCCTAAGCACCTCATTTTTTTATTCCACTAGATTATATAATTTTTTATATATAAAAACAATATATAGATTTATTTATATATCATGATGCTCACAAGATCACAAATGTGAAAATAACCATATAAAAAAAGCAGCCATTGACTGCTTTTTGCTTGTGCTCCTTTCTAATTGCTTTCTTTCTGGATTCCATACAAAATGACGTCAATTCCCCATCGGAACCGTTCCATTGATACGGGATCACCTGCAAACATTTCTTCTTTTACACTATGAATGAAAGGAAAACGCGTTTTGTCTGCATCATGAAATGCTTTTTTTGTGTCTGAAATCTGCGAAGAGCCTTGTTTCTTCCAAGAGACCTTTTCGTAAGCTACGGAAGATACGTATAACAGTAACAGGTCTACTCCCCATGCAGCGGATGTAGATTTGATCCCGCCTTCATGCAATGCAGCGAGAATATGTTCGGTCAACTGAAGAAAGTTCGTTCCTTGTGGAATGGTGGAAAGAGAAATTTCAGCAAGACCAGGTTTTTCAAATAGCAGCAGGAAATAAGTATGCAATATTTCACATAACTTTTCTTTCCATGTGCCATCCACTGAATCTGGATAAACCATTTGGCCGAGACCATAATCCAATACGTAAGCACTTAGTTCTTGAAAATTGTTCACGTAGACATACAAGGATGCAGGTCCCGTATCCAATGCTTTAGCCACCTTACGCATACTCATGCCCTCTATCCCTTGCTCCTTAAGAAGCGCATAGGCAGTTTTAACAATAAGCTCACGGCTTAAGGGCTCTTTAGCCGGCCGAGACCGACGACTTATAATACGACGATTTGAATTGTTCATACTCTCTTTATATCATGTCAAAGTAAAATAGTAAATTGAGCATCAATCACCGTTTACTTGAAAAGAATTCATCATATCTGCAAGCTTGACCGCAGCGTCTTTTGAAAAACACAGTTTTAAACTATTCTCCGATTCCTGAGCCTTTTCCGATGAATATTCATACATCATTTCTTCGTACTCTTCAATAGCCTTTTCAATATCATTAGGATGTCGGACAATAGCAAGTGCAAGCTCCATTGCATCAAACATCGCCATGTTTACACCTTCACCTGCGAATGGTGTCATGAGATGAGCTGCATCACCGATAAGCGTTACTCCTTTATGACGGTTCCATTTAAAACCGACAGGAAGCGTATAAATACGTCTTGGAATGATGACATCTTCTGCATAACGAATATAATTTTTCAGCTGATCATCCCAATCACTAAATAACTCTAATAATGGTTCTTTCGCTTCATTCGCTTGATTAAATGGAATGCCACAAGTCTCGATCCAGCTGCGTTCTACCATAAGGCTTGCATACACTTTTATTCGTCCATCTCCGTTTAACTGACCAATAATTCCTTTGTGATCAGCTAAAGCAAACATTTTACCACGTTTATTAAATTCAGCTAAATCAGGGTGGTTCACCTCTACGTTGAGGACATTCAGTTCAAGCATCGTGAGCCCGGAGTATTCAATATCAATATCTGTTAACAGCGGACGTACACGAGAAAATGCACCATCTGCTCCAATCAAAAGGTCAACCGTCTCGACAACCCCGTTTTCAAAATGAAGTTCTGTCATGCCGTTTTCTAATGAAACACATCTATCTAGTTTATATCCGTATTTGATGTTTTCAGCATCAATTTGATCTAACAGCATTTTACACAAAACACCACGATCAATTTCTGGCCGAGTGCCTTTTTCATGTGATTCAGTTTCTTCGTCTAGATAGATTCTTCCTGCTTTATCAAATAACCGGAAATCTTCTCCTTCATAGCGAGCGTTCTTTTGAAATTTCTCATAAACTCCTGCTTCCTTTAAGGCTTTTTGACCTGTTTCTTCGTGAATATCCAGTGAGCCTCCTCTTTCAAGACTCTTGTCATGCATCTCCCGTTCATAGATGGTTGTTTGTATACCGTAATTTTGCAGAATTAAGGCGAGTGTTAGCCCTCCTGGTCCTCCTCCAATGATAGCGATTTGCTTTTGTTTTTTAGATAATGTCTGCATCGTATGCATCTCCTCTTCTTTATGGAAGTAGTGTAAAACCACATCTCATTTATATTATAACGAACATCGTTCGTAAAGAACAGTGTTCGTTTAAAATGGTTTATTTCATGAATGTGTGCTTTAATTGTAATGAACCCAATCATTCGACACCCAAAGGATATAAATTGGACTCTGATTTAGGGATTTTAAAGGATTTCAAATCATAACATGATTCTTAGATCAGTCGGTTCCTAATGTTTCAATGCTGAGTCTGCGAGGTGTTTCTATGAATAAATTATTGGCAATGTTGATATTAGGATTGAGCTTTAGTGGTGCTGCTCTCATTCTTTCTGTCCCTTTGTTATTCAAATCCAAACCAGAACAATTTGAGCTGATGTTTGCTGCTGGATCAGCAGGCGCATTCGCAGTATTTGCTGTCTCATGCCTAGTTTTTCGAAAACAATTCAATCGCTCATTAGAACAATGAAAAATCGTTTTTTGCGGCGTTTATTCACTATATATCTTTTTGAGTTGGATCAAATGTTTTTATCTTGTCTGCTATCATCTTCCTGTTTCATTCAAGATGGCTGTAAATGTGCTATTACTAAATATCAAGTCTTTTAAAGTCACGCTACCTGAACGTCTTCAATTGATCGAAACAAAAATAAGCCATTGATTCAATATGGCTTATCATGTAAAACTATATTCAGTCACAGCAAACTGCTGTAATCAACCCCCAATTTCATCTCTCACCCTTTGGGAAAATGCCCATTTCTCTTCTTCTGTTCCTTCTGCTTTTGCTGGATCATCAAAGCGCCAATGCACTCATTTGACATAAGAATGAGTGATTAATAGACAAGCGTATCCCAATTCGTTATATAATAACATTAAAAATTTCATGTGGTTGAAAGTAGGCTAAGGAATGTTTAAATTTGATCATTTTTTAAGTAAACCAGTAAAATTAACTCCTCCCCAGATTTTATTGTTTGGATTTTTGACTGTTATTGTAATAGGATCCTTTCTTTTGTCTTTACCTATTTCTACAGTCAAACCTATCCCCATCATTGATGCTTTCTTTACAGCTGTTTCAGCAACAACTGTTACAGGTTTAGCTGTGGTTGATACCGGAACAACTTTTACTTTATTCGGCCAAATAGTCATTATGCTGATGATACAAATTGGTGGTCTTGGTTTTTTAACTTTAGCCGTCATGGTCATCCTTTTGCTTGGCAAAAAAATAGGGCTTCGTGAAAGATTGTTGGTTCAAGAAGCCTTTAACCTCACAAATATTGGTGGTATTGTACGTCTTGTAAAAGTATTGTTTATCTTTTCAATGACTTTTGAGTTATTGGCGACGTGTATATTATCGTTTCGATGGATACCTGAATATGGCTTTTTAAAAGGATTTTATATTAGTTTATTTCATGCCATTTCTGCTTTTAATAACGCTGGATTTTCTCTTTTTTCAAATAGTTTGATGAACTATGTCAATGATCCACTGATCAACTTGACGATTACCCTCCTGTTTATCATCGGCGGTCTTGGATTTACCGTGATTTTTGATATATGGGATAAACGTAAATTTAAATTATTATCCATCCATTCAAAGCTTATGATCATAGGAACCTTTGTCACAAATGGTGTTGCACTATTATTGATATTCTTAATGGAATTTGGTAATCCGCATACTTTAGGTCCAATGAATCTTTTTGATAAATTATGGGCGTCATATTTTCAAGCTGTGACACCTAGAACTGCGGGCTTTAATTCTCTTGATATCGGACATATGCATGAGAGTTCTTTAACACTTATGATGCTTCTTATGTTTATTGGGGCTGGTAGTGCGTCAACAGGAAGTGGGATTAAGTTAACAACAATGATCATTATTGTGATTTCTGTTCTCCACTTTCTGAAAGGAAATAAAGAACCCGTTATATTTAGACGTACGATTAAGCATGATGTTGTCATCAAAGCTTTAGCAATCAGCTTTATCAGTTTATGTTTTGTGTTTATCACCATTTTCTTATTGGCAATGACTGAAAAAGCTCCTTTCATTGATATTGTTTTTGAGACCTTTTCAGCATTTGGCACAGTAGGTCTTTCTATGGGATTAACGCCTGATTTAACGTTTTTAGGTAAGGTGATTCTTTCGATTTTGATGTTTATTGGCAGAGTAGGTTCTCTGACCATTGTATTTATCTTTATGAAACGAACCAAAAGCCCAATACGTTATCCGGAGGGAGAAGTATTTGTAGGCTAATATGAGCAATGATTGAAATGGTTCCCTTTTAATTTAATCATCAAGATGATGGATTGATCCACTTTAGATTTTTTTCTCTTCATTCACTACAAGCTGTTTGGAATACAGATCTGTTAGTACGGTCTCTTCTTTTCCAAACAATCAGCATTCGGTATTTAACGGAAAAGCTGAGATATTCAACTTTAAGCTGACGCTTGAAACGGCTTTGATCAGCAGCTTCTCCGTTATTACTTGTTGCTCGTTTTCTTGATTAAGTCCACGCCATCATATGACAGGCTTTCCACACGTGCAGCCTTTTGCTGAATGTAATGATCACAAAAGGTCTTCGTATAATCCGTCATAAGATTTCGCATATCTAATGCATCCCTTGTGCCTCTGAGTTCCTCATCTACACCGGTAAACACGATGTCACAGTAATCTAAATGTGCAGCACGATCAACGGAAAAATAATAGGTTTCCATGCTGTTGTTAGCGCCAATGATCGCATTCATATGATAGTTCGGTTCAGAAAAAAGTAGCAAAAAGGGTTTATTGAGGTCGCTGTCGAGAAGGCCGAATGCCCCGCTATCCAAGCCAATCCCGCAGGCAAACCGGTCGTCATCCCTGCAAACAACCCCCGCCGTAGGTCCTCCATAAGAATGTCCGACGATGCCCATGCCGACGTCAAGCATCAGTCTGTCATGAAAGATAGAATCCAATTCTTCAGAGTTTAGTTTGTGAAGATGATCGGCTACGTACCTTACATCTTCTGCCTGTCGTTCACTATATAATGTTAACTGATTAATGATTGGCAGAGCCAGGACGTTACGGCACATCTCAATGGCCGTTTCATCGTCAGGCCGCATCTTCATCTTGCCAGCCAGCTCCATCATCTCCGGATCTTCAGAAAACGCCATAATGACATCCGAAAAATCCTTTGATACATTCAACAGCTTCCCATCTTTCCGTTTATACATTGTGCTATTCTGATGGCCGATACTGACGACAACATAACCCAGGCTTGCCAGGTCTGTACAGATGGCTGTCCCCCATTCCGGTGAACCGCCCCCGCCGCAAACATAAAATAACACTGGATAGCGCTTTTTCTTCGCAGAAAGAGCAAGGTCGTCGTAACAATGAGTCTTGATATCGATAGAGAAAAAATTCTTCTCTTTCAGATACTCAGTGACAAGTGGCTGCTCATGAAGCATTTCGTAGACTTCAGGAAACATGTACGTTGATGGAGTCTTCCCTTCGCTGCTATCGGACGGATAATACACAAACGCGGTCAATTCTCTTTTTGAGTCATCTGATGCTGTGTACTCAAAATCCATCTGGGTACGAGCGGCGGTATAGCTGCCGATTGGTTCTGGGAATGTGTCATACCTTTTCATCCTTTTGTTCCCCCTTAATAAATGAAAGTGCGAATGTGAAATACACATGGCGATATAAGTGCTTTCAAAACTGTAAAATGGTTACATCCAATCTTCAGTTCATCATCCTTATTCCTTGGCTTTCTTGAGATCGCTAACAACTTCAGCATATTTATCATCTCTAAGCAGCCCATGACCCATAAAGTCAGCAAAGTACTTGCTCATCTTATGCTGCAGGTTAGAATCCTTAATATCGAATTCCCTAAAAAACATGACTAAATTAAACTGCATAGATTCAAACATAAAAGAAATGAGGTCGTCATCAATATCAGGTCGTAGATATCCATCAACCCTCATGCGGCGTAACATGTCCTTGATTAAGGGGAATGACTCGCCCTTTAGCACATTCAAATATACTTTTAGTAAGGTGTTCTCTGGAATGTGTAAAAATGTTTCAACGAGTTTAATTTCCAGTTCATTCAATGGCTCAGTCGCAATGCCATTAGTGTTGTCAAATAAGCCAGTAAGGAAAAATTGAAAAAGAGAATCTTCATTGTTGTTATGAAAATACGCAGCTCTTTTCTTGGTCACATGTCGTATTAACAGACAATAAAGGTCATCTTTGTCTTCAAAATACCGATAAAAAGTTCCGGGATGCATGGACAAACGATCCAAAACCATCTTCATCGTTATATCCTCGTAAAGATGATCAACAAAAAGATGCATAGCACGATTACATATGTCCTCACGCCTTGCTTCATTCAATCGAAAGAAAGTATTTTTTGGCATAAATGACTCCTTTATGTAAAATGTGAACTCATTCACACCATATCGATAATTGATTCACATGTCAAGCTGTATTGAAATAGATACCCACTCTTTGCTCGGACGGATTTCACCCCATTCGATGAATATAGCTTTGTGATATAGTAACTAGTCAAGGTCAACCGCTAAGTGATTCGGAGTGAACTTGGTGAAAGGTATTCATCATTGTAAAAGATTCTGAAGAAATGATAGGGTGATAGCGATGAGAAGACTTGAGTCTGGTATATCAGTAGACAACGAATTATTTTCTGATATTGTCAGGTATGAACACAAAACGATAAGCAGAACGACGATCATCAACTCGAATGTTCGTTCACCTATATTTTGGAGCTGTCACTTACATCATCTTGTATTTGATACGTGTGAGGTTTTTTGACGGTAGTACGATGGATCATTGTACCTTTATTCGTTCCGACTTGCGCTCTGTGGGCATTGCCAAAATCAAAGCCGTTTTCACCAATTGCGAATTCTCCTCCTGCGATATGAGAGGAATGACATTGGAGAATGCTATGTTTATCGATTGTACTTTTTATCAATGTAGATTCAATGACCGCGTTTTACAGGCGGCGAATATTATCAATTGCTCTTTTAGCGGTAAGCTAGTGGATATAACGTTTGAGGGAAATGGCAAACAAAAGCTGATCGCCAATTTTGAAAACTGCACCCTTGACGGTGTTCGTTTTACGGGCTGTGACCTTTCGGCATGTATTCCGCCAACATCTAAAAACCATCTATATGTTGAAAAGTTATCTGCACATGTGAAAAATGCCTTGGAGAAGATAGACGTTGACCCTATTCTTTCTGACGATGATCGGAAAATAATGGTGCGTAGTCTGCGCAAGCTTGAGCATATGGAACAATATATTTTTAACACGGCGCATATGAAGAAAATACATGGGGCTGCTTTTGTTGAGCGATTTTTCAGTCATCTGGAATGCAGCAAGGACAATGCTTGATGTTTGCTGCATCCCTTTCTACTTCATATCTAAGTGCTGCATCAACTTCGAGTATATTTGAGTGGAATGAGTTCTTCAATTTTTACCTTGACTAGCTCGCCATTCATCTCGATGATGACAAAACATGCGGGTCCGAAATCTGAAATGAGCTCTCTGCAAATACCGCAAGGACTCACTACCTTTATCCTTCGATCTTCTTCATCTGAATAGGGATGTCTTACTGCGACAATTGTTTCAAAATCCTTATGTCCATTCGATAAAGCACTGCCAATCGCAATAGGCATAAGCTTCTTCATTATACTTTTTTATAGCGATGAATCATATATCGGATGATTTTTGTGATGACAGAGGTACACATGCATAGAAAGGTCATAGCGACTACCCAATATAAGTTCGACATGTCGAACCCCGTATAGGCAAAGATAAAAACGGTTGAAGCTGCAAATGTGATCATTAGAACGACATAGACCCGCTTAAAGACGAAGTAGCCGACAATCCCCCAGATCAAAGATAATAAAGGCAATGTAAATAAGATCAGAGCCATAGGTTGAAGAAAGGAAACACTCATCATTCACTCTCCTTTACTAACCGCCATTTGTATAAATCCAATGAAGAAGCGAACAATATTATATTAATAGGGAATATGTATGTTGTAAACAAAAAATGGTATTTAAGGAAATTTTAATATGTAGTGAATTGAAAAAGGCTGCTTTCAAGTAAACAGCCCATTCACTAAACTTTCGACTATTTTAATCAAATCATTCTACCTTTTTGTGGTGTGAACTCAACCCCTAACGATTGATTACCTGAATGATTTTCTCCTGAGCATCTTGTGCCTCAGGGATTGGCATGACAACAAATACATGAAGCATTTCAGGATAAACAAAGGTTTTTATGTCAATTCCTTGTTCTGTTAGTTTTTCATCAAGCTTTATGGCATCTGGATATAACATATCATGTGTTCCAATAAAATGAGTAATCTTCCCAAGTCCTTTAAAGTCACCGTAAATGGGACTGATCAATGGGTCAGTTACATTTTTATCAGCTGTCCAAATCTTTGCAATGACTTCCATTCCTTCAGGACCTAGAATCGGGTCCTTTTTTGCATATTCAAACATTAGAGGATTGCTTAAGCTCATATCAACACATGCAGATAATAAAATAATATCCTTCGGCTGCGGCAGACCTTCCTTCTTTAAAAGGTGCGCCAGACCAAGTGAGATATTTCCGCCAGCTGAATCTCCCATGATCGTCAATTGATTGGCACTTTCAACAGTTTTCAGAAGGTCTTTATATAGGTTTAGGATTTTCGGATAGGTATCCTGGCAGCTATAATGAGGCACTTTTGGGTAAATAGGAGCCACCACTTTCGCATTGAGTGATTGCGCCATCTTATCCATGAACCACCAATGGAAATTCAAAGGCTGATTTGTCCACGCGCCGCCATGTATATATAGAATGACTTTTTGTTTTTGTGACGTTTGGTCATTCAAAGTGAAAACTTGCATGCCTTCGAATGTCTGCTCTTTTATCTCACTAATTAACTTCACATCATCCTCAATGGCATAAGGCTTAGTATTTTCTATTCCTTTTTGATCAAGAAATTTTTTTGTGTTTTCAATACTAGAAAAACTCTCTTTATTACTTTGGGAAGCGAATAATTTTTCAAATTGAATACTTTCTTCAGAACGTTCTCCATTAACAATTTCCACACTCATTTGTTTTCTCTCCTTTAAGTCAATTGTTTTATTGTTCATCCTGATGTATCACACGAAATGATTCGAGGTAGACTTGTATTTGTTTATCAGGGGTCTTTAACAAGTTAGATAAAAGGTCTTGAATTTGGAGGTAGACTTGTATTTGTTTATCAGAGGTCTTTAACAAGTTAGATAAAAGGTCTTGAATTTGACGGAAGCGTTTGATTTTCCTTTCAATTTCTTCGTGTTTGTGATGGACAATCCTTCTTAAAGTATCAGGTTCTATGTCTTGACTCAGCAGTTCCATAACTTGTATTTCCTTTATCTTTCATGTATCGTTCGATCGTTTAACATTTTTAAGGTTGCTGTAAGGTTCGGATTAATACAGGTTAAGGTTGAGGTTGTACAATGGGTTTGTAAGGAAGTGAGGGATGAGTCGAATGATTCTCCCCCCTTCTAAATCAATCATAGAGGTGAAAAGGTTTGAGAGAAAATAAAATTTTGTCTTCATTATGTTACTTCAGTATCTTTTTTGCTCCGTTTTTGTTTCCGATTATCGTCTATTTCTTAGGGAAGGACGAAGTGAAATATCATGCGAAAAAATCGCTATGGACACATTTTATTCCTTATTTGATTTTTGGCATTGGCATCCTTGGTTCAGGTTTACTTGGCATGAACGATATCAGACATGCTGGTCCGTTCTTAATTGCAACGTATGCTGTGACATTCCTTGTGGCGATCTACTTCTTTATTTGGAACATTGTCAAAGGCATTAAAGTGTTTTCAGAATAATAGATGGGAAAAACGGTTCTGTGATTGATCAGAACCGTTTTTTTGTATGTCCATTCATGCGGGTAATTGGATATCAATCGTTGTTCCTTCCCCTATTATACTGCGTATCGTAATATCCCCGCCGTGCTTTTGGATAATATCCTTTGCAATGGCCATTCCGAGACCAGAGCCTGCATGTGTCCCTCCTGTATTCGTCCCTCTATAGTAGCGGTCAAACACTTTTTCTAGCTCTGCCTCTTCGATTCCTTTGCCGTTATCTTTAATCGTGATGTGGGTATTTTCTTTTTGTTCCAGCTGTACAATGATTTTCACATCAGAATCATTGTGAACAAGGGCATTTAAAATGAGATTGGTGACCGCTCTTCGTATGAGGATCGTATCAATATTTAGCATGAGCTTGTCTACATTCGTTTGCAGCTCAATCGTCTGTTCTGCATATCTCGAATCGTTTAGGATATCAATTAACGTTTCCCGCAGCAACGGCACAATGTTCACTAGCTCTTTATGCAGCATCACGTCGTTATTTTTCAGCCTTGTTGTTAAATTTAGATCCTCCATGACATCTTTGATGTACAGTGATTTATTCTCTATGATGCTGGCATAATGTCTGATGTCTTGATCTGAAAGAGGATAATTTGGATCTTTGATGATTTCTGCATAGCCTTGAATAGAGGATAATGGTGTTTTAATATCATGAGAAATATGACTGATCCACTCTTCCCGCATTTGCTCTAATTTGTCTTTTTCTTTTTGGCTTGAAGCGAGCTGCTCTGATAAGTGATTGACATTATAGAAGACATCTTTATATATTCCCTTAGTTGGCAGCTTTGTCGTATAATCTCCGTTTGCGAGCCGCTGGATTCCATGAATGGCACGGCCGAGCGGTTTGATGAGCTGCTGGCTGAATAAGTATCCAATGAATAAGGCAATGATGGCATCGATCGATAGTAAAATCATCGTCCCGATATTGAATCTTGATATTAAGTCCTTCGTGTCGAACGAAAATAAATATTTTCCGATGGAAGGGTCCTTAAACCCGATAAAGTAGCTGTATTCCTTACCCTTTCCTTTTTTTCCGCCGGCATAAATGGTCGATAGCAATTGCTTATCTTTATATTTATGTATGTTCACGATTTCTATAGGTGTATATTTGCTCTTTATTCCTTTAGGTGCGTGTGCATGATAGACGTCTTGTCCATTTTCGTCTAATATTTGAATCCACGCATTTTGTTGTTTTAAGGCTTGCTGTCCTTCTTTGTTCACAGTGATGCCTTGATCGGAAAAGGTTATGTATTGTTCAAATGTTCTTGTGAAGGTTTCGGGCGTATTTTCTTCGTTTTGCTGGCTGCTTGCTTGTAGTACAAGCCAGATCATGAATCCAAATAAGTTAATAAAGACCGTGATAATGGTCACGATAATGACAGAGACCATATATCTGCCTGTTAATCGCCATTTCATCCTTACGCATCCTTTACAACAAATTTATAGCCCAGCCCTTTGACCGTCACGAGAAACTCTGGTGTAGATGGGGAATTCTCTATTTTCTCCCGAAGTCTTCGTATATGAACCATCACCGTATTGTCAGAACCGAAGAAATCTTCTCCCCAAACGGTTTGATAAAGCGTTTCTTTACTGATCACTCGATTCGGGTGCTGCAAGAAATAGGTCATCAGCATAAGTTCTTTCGGTGTGAGCTCAATTACCGCTCCGTTTTTCGTCAGTTCGGCTTGCTGCTCGTTTAACTCAAATGGCCCTTTTTTGATCACGGGATCAGCTTGAGAAGGCTGTAAGTATGATGACCGTCTCAGCTGGGCTTTTACCCGGTAGGCGACTTCCTTTGGGCTGAAAGGTTTTGTAATGTAATCATCGCCGCCAATGGCAAGTCCTACAATTTTGTCTGATTCCTCTCCCTTTGCTGATAAAAAGATAATCGGAACATGCGAGACGTCTCTGATTTGTTTGCAAATATCGTAGCCTTCACCGTCTGGCAGCATAATATCCAGTATGACGAGATCGGGATGTTCTTGATGGAATTGCGTGAGCCCATCACGGGCAGTTGAAGCTGTTATCACCCGGTCAATGCCTTCTCTTGTTAATACTGTATGGATTAATTCCAAAATTTCTTTTTCGTCATCTATAATCAATACTTTGCTTTGAAGCTTTGGCATTAGATCACTCTCCTGAAGTCATTGTTATTATTATACCCAAAGTGTAGACATCGTGAAAAATCAACTTTCTATTTGCACAGAAAAAAGCCAATTTTCTTTTTTAATGAGAAAATTGGCTTTTGGTGTTTTTTTAGCGTTTGACCACAAATGTTGTCACACTTTGAGCCGGGAGATGAGCCCAAAATTGATTACCTGATATATTTAAGTCAGTTCCAGGCTGAAGGTTGCTGTTACTACTCGTAATCCATCTTGACGCTTGTGAAGCGGTTCCATTTTGCATGACAAAGTGTTGATTGACGCCTGTATTGTTTTTATTAATCGCTACAATGACGACCTTATTGTCCCCTTTATAGGCTGAGACGAAAACATTCGGTTCAGGGCTTTTCGTTGCATCAATTCTGACGTACCCTGGACGCACAAACTTGGAGAAATGCGCCATGTTGTAGCCACGTTTGCTAATCATTCCATCTTCCTTCATAGGACCGTATGATCTGCGGATGTACCACCAAACATACGCCTGAAAATCACCTTCCACCATCGAATGGTGAATATGCTCTGACACCCCTAATGCCTCAGGCCAGCGGTCCGCTGAATTGTTATCACTATTCGGGTAATATACCTCTGTCATCCACAGCTCTTTCCCCGCTCCTTTTTGTTTAAAAAGAGGATACGGAAGCTGGCTGATCTGGGTTCCATACAGATGGGCACCGAGAATGTCCATATTTCTAAGCGCCTGCGGATCGTTTAAGATAGGATCTGATATATTTTTAAGGTATTGAAAAGATTCTGGTGCAATCACGCGTGCATTAATGGAGCCGGCATTTTCTCTCATGAATCGCAGGATTTCCTGAGGCGTCCACCATGTCCATTCGTGTGCATAATCAGGCTCGTTTTGTACAGAAATGGCATAGAGGTTGACACCATTATTTTTCATGTATGTCACAAAATCATTGAGATGCTGAGCATATGCGGCGTATTGATTGTATCTCAACCGCTTTGCAGACGCACCATTACGGTTGAAAGTCTCCACCATATGGCTTGGAGGATTCCAAGGCGAAGCGATCACTAAAGCGCCATGCTCTATTGCTCTTTTGGCGGTAGCAACTTCTCTGTGCCAATTATTTCTGTTCTCGTCTACATTAATTCGTAGAATGGAGAATCCTAATTGATTCTGCCCATTGCCAAAGGCGGTTTCCCTTTGAGGGGCGGTTAAATCACCAATCCAAGCCGGGTGGTTCATTCCGCCAAAGCCGCGAATCACTTGTCTTTCCGCATTGACATTAATATTCGCATCACTTGCTGCTGAAACCTCAGTTACCCCAGGCCCTATGAACATGACAGACAGCATAGTGAAGCAGATCAATAAAGTACAAATTGGTTTTTTGATTATGGACATCAAATTTTCCCACTCTCCCATCAACCAGTGATCGATGCCGCAGCATCTGATTTTGTTTACCTTTGAGTAAACTGCCAGGAATCAAATTGGAATAGGTTGGCACCATTTCCTTTGAAGACAAAAAATACGTTGTGCACTCCTGCTGCTCCGTTCACTGCCGTTTCTATTTCTCGCCAGTTTCCGCCTGTGGAAGGGACATTGAGTGTTCCGGCAATTCTGCCGTCTGGACTGCCAAGACGTACTTCTATTTGTCCGCCTGAAGCGGATGCTACATTGGCTTTAAAGGTTCTGGCACCGCTCGATCCGAAATCGACATTACTGACAGCCACCCAATCACCGTTTTGAATGTTTGTGACATGCTGGTTATTGACTGGTCCACCTGGTGCTGAGGAGGCCTCTGTTAAAATGCGTCCATTCCAAGCGAATGTTTCAGCTTCTACCCGTTGATAAGGATTCAGGTTGGAAAGCTGTTTAACTCCTTCAAAATTGGCTGCGACATCTCGAAGGGAGCCGTCAGCATTATGCACAAGCTTATTAATGTGTGGAGATCTGTAGCCTTTCCCTGCTCCATATAAGGCTGAGCTCACCGTTTGCGTGTGATACACGACATACCACTCGTTTTTAAAATGGAACACAGCATGATGGTTGTTACCGCCGCCGCCGAAAAATGCACCCGGATTTTTCAGGAAGTGTCCTTTATACGTAAAGGGGCCCATTGGACTTGAGCTCGTCATATAACCGATCTCACCAGGTGGTTTATCTGCTGGGTGGGAGCCGCCAAAATTGATGCAATAGGAATAGTAATAGGTACCGTTATACTTATGCATACCCGAATCTTCAAACATAAAAGGAGCATCAATGGTTGATGCGCTGCCAACCACACTAGTCATGTCAGGTCCTAGTTTCAGAACTCTCGCTGTTTTAGGATTGGCCCATTGTCCCTGCGTTGGATTTGAACCGCCTGGAACGCCTCCTCCGGCATATAGATAACCGGTTCCGTCATCATCTACAAATACGGCTGGATCAAAAAGCCATACAACACCGGACATCCCTGGTGTATTTGGCGTGACGAGCGCTTTTCCGATAGGATCTTTCCAAGGTCCAATCGGGCTGTCTGCTGTCAAGACGCCAATCCCTCCGCCGCTGTTAGCAAAATAAAGGAAAAATTTATCCTTCCCATTGATCTTTTTCACCGCAGCGGATGGAGCCCAGGAAGCGCCTGCCCATTTGGCAATCCCTCTCCCGCCATTGGCCCCATTTGCGCCAGCTACTGGAATCGCTCCGTGATCTGTCCAGTTCACCATATCCGCCGAAGAGATGACAAAAACCCTATTCAAATTCGCAAAAGAATTATCCTTAATCGTTCCATTGCTGTGATATTCATAGTCATCACTCGACATATAAATGTACACTCTTCCGTTATAGGTGAGCGCAAACGGATCCGCCCCCAGGTGATGGTCTATGAGTGGATTTGCATTTCCTACTCGTTTTGCAATGGGGGTACTTGCTGCACTCGCATCATATACCGGTATACAGCTCAGCACCAAAGCAAGAATCAAAAAACCTACACCGCACTTCATCCTCTTCCTCATCGTGTCATTTTCCTCCTGTTTTCATCTTCCTAATATTGGGGTTTACGCCCAATTTCAAATTATGTTGATATGAGCTGATGAAGAATGAATACAAAGGATGATTTCTAGGGGGAATCACTGCTAAAATCATCATGAAAACCCTTACTTTTTGACTAGGAGACAATAAAAAAATACAGTCCTCCACTTTGGAACTGCATTTTTTCTTCTTATTCAATGAATGTAGATTACATATAACGAGCGGTCACCATTTTCTTTCTTGTGTAAAACTCTACTCCGTCTGTTCCGTTCGCATGTAAGTCCCCGTAGAAAGAATCCTTCCAGCCGGAAAACGGGAAAAATGCCATTGGTGCGGGCACACCGATATTTACGCCGAGCATACCTGCTTCGATGTTTTCGCGAAATTCTCTGATGCTTGATGCGCTGTCCGTGTAAAGGCAGGCACCGTTCGCAAATTTTGATTGATTGGACAGGTCGATCGCTTCTGTTAGTGAAGAGACACGGACAATTGATAAGACAGGGGCGAAAATCTCGTCCTGCCAAATTTTCATTTGATTTGTGACATGGTCAAAAATCGTCGGTCCAACGAAATACCCTTTTCCATTTGTTTCAAGGTCATTCCTACCATCACGAATGAGGCTTGCTCCTTCTTCAATCCCTGACTGGATATATTGAAGCGTTCGTTCTTTATGTTCCTTTCGAATGACTGGACCAAGAAAGACATCTTCATTTATTCCATTTCCAATGACGAGCTCGTTCGATTCATCAACTAATTTTTGAATGAACTCATCTGCCACTTCTTCTTCCACCGCGACAACGGCCGCGGCCATGCAGCGCTCTCCCGCTGATCCAAAGGCAGCACCAATGATTTGTTTCGTTGCCGCATCTAAATCTGCATCTTTGAGGACAATGGAGTGATTCTTTGCACCTGCAAGTGCTTGGACACGTTTGCCATGCTCTGTGCCTTTTTTATAGACGTATTCTGCGACTGGCTGAGAGCCGACAAATGAAATGGCTTTGACAATTTGGTGTTCAAGCAGACCATTGACAACATCGTGAGCCCCATTGACAATGTTGAGAACACCTTTTGGAAGACCCGCTTCTTCAAATAGCTCGGCTAACCGCGCGGCAAGAATGGGCGTTCGTTCTGAAGGTTTTAAAACAAACGTATTTCCGCAGGCAATGGCAAGCGGGAACATCCAGCACGGGACCATCATCGGAAAGTTAAATGGCGTAATGCCGCCAATGACACCAATCGGATAGCGGTACATGCCAGATTCGAGTCCAGATGCGATATCTGGTAATTGTTTTCCCATCATTAAGGTCGGTGCACCAGCGGCAAATTCCACACATTCAATCCCTCGCTGCACTTCTCCTTTTGCCTCTGTTATGCTTTTTCCGTTTTCAATCGTTACGAGTTCAGCCAGCTCATCCCATTTTTCAACGAGTAACTGCTGGTATTTAAATAAAATGCGTGCACGGCGGGGAACGGCTGTTTTAGACCAAGTGGTAAATGCTTCTTGTGCTGCCTGTACTGCACGTTCGACATCCTTTTTTGTTGAAAGCGGCACTTCTGCGATGATCTCGCCAGTAGCTGGGTTATATACTGCCTCTGTTTGACTTGTTTCTGCCTCAATCCATTGTCCGCCAATATAATTTTTCAACATTTGTACATCTGTTTTGGTCATGTTCCCTCTCTCCTTTTTATGAAAGAATGTCATGCTTATAGGATGTGTATGGTTGTCATTGTCTCATCTAAAGGGCGCCCATCTGTATACACTCTTTGTCAAATGTAATTGTCGTTTTGGTTTACGTTGTGATAGCTTGCTCTAAAGTGTGAAAGGTTGCCGCCCATCGATTTGTTTGTGAGAAATGATTCCGGAATGTGATTTATTCATGGTGTATTTTTGATCAACTATTGGGTAACTGTAGAAAAATCATAATATTAAAAATGCTTTCAGTCAATCCTCTTTTTGCAACATAAGAAAAACCTGATGCGCATTGCATCAGGTAGAGGCTGGTTCTTTTCTTTTATTTAGTTGATGCAGCATATTGATTCGGTTCTGCAAAATGCGGGAGCATCTCACCATGTGCTTCAATGAGTTCATCGCATAATTTGATGATGTCATCAATGGATAGTTCAGCGCTTGTGTGTGGATCAAGTAATGCCGCTTGATAAATGTGCTCTTTTTTGCCGCTAATTGCTGCTTCGATTGTCATGAGCTGTGAGCTGATATTGGTCCGGTTGAGTCCAGCCAATTGTTCAGGGATCTCTCCGACATAGCAAGGCATGATGCCGCTGCGATCTGCAACACATGGTACTTCGACACACGCTTTTTCAGGCAGATTGTGAATGAGTCCTCTTGTGTTCAGCACATTCCCGCCAAATTTAAAGGGAACGTTCGTTTCGATCGCTTCAATGATACGAGAACCATATTCTTTTGAGCGAGTATGTGTGATCTGTGTATTGCCCACAAGGTCATGCTTCATTGTATTCCAGTTGTTGATTTGTTCCTCGCAGCGTCTCGGGTATTCATCGAGCGGAATGTTAAATTGACCGATCAGTTCTGGATAGCGTGATTTGATAAAATAAGGATGGTATTCGGCATTGTGCTCTGAGGATTCTGTGACATAGTAGCCGAATTTATCCATCAGCTCAAAACGTACCATATCATGATGCCGCGCTTGCTGCTTTTCTTTCGCTCTTCTTTTGATTTCTGGGTACAAATCTTTTCCGTCCCGTTTCACCTCTAATAACCATGCCATATGGTTGATGCCGGCAATTTTTTCTTCAATGCCTTCATGATCCATTTCAAGTGATTCAAATAGATCCTTTGTACACACCTGCACACTATGACAAAGACCTACTGTTTGAATCGGTGTATAGCGCAGCATCGCACCTGTCAGTGTGGCCATTGGATTTGTGTAATTTAATAATAAAGCATTTGGACAAACCTCTTCCATCTCCTTTGCAAAATCAAGCATCACAGGAATTGTTCGAAGGAAGCGGAAGATGCCGCCGATGCCAACCGTATCCGCAATCGTTTGTCTTAATCCGTATTTTTTCGGAATCTCAAAATCAATCACAGTGCTTGGCCGATAGCCTCCAACCTGGATGGCATTGATGACATATTTCGCATCCTTTAAGGCTTCTTTTCGGTTGTGATAGGGCTTAATGGTCACATTTGCACCGTAGTTCTCTTTTAAATGCCGAAGCATCGTGTCTGATTCATTCAGCCGGTTGTGGTCGATATCATATAATGCGAATTCAAAGCCGCTAAGTGCAGGGACGAACAAACAATCTCCTAATATATTTTTAGCAAACACGGTACTCCCTGCACCGATAAATGTAATTTTAGACATTGACGACTCTCCTTTTTACATCCATATTGAACTACCCTTTGACAGAGCCTTGTGAAAGCCCTGCGATAAAATATTTTTGCAACAGTAAAAACATCGTAACCATTGGCAGCATCGCAATGAGCGCAGCGGCACCAACGAGCTGGAGCTGATGCTGATTTTGACCAAAAAAATGGGATAAGGCGACTGTGAGTGTATGCATCTCTTTATCTTGCAAAAAGAAGATGGCAAATTGATAGTCGTTCCAAATATACACACAGGCAATGATTAAAACAGAAGCGGTAATGGGCTTCAGAAGAGGAAAAACGACAGTGAAAAAAACTCTGAGTGTCCCCGCTCCATCAATACGGGCTGCTTCTTCAAGCTCCTTTGGAATGGTCGACCGGATAAAGCCTGCGTATAAGAAAATGGTTAGCGGCAAAAAAGCAGCGACATTATTTAAAATAGCGATTTGATAGGTGTTCATCATCCCGATTTGAACGACCATTTTATAGAGCGGGACAAGGGCTGTGAGCGGTGGAATGACCATAATGGTGATGAATAAAACATAAACTGCTTTATTTAGCTTTGTGTTTCTTCTTGCGAGCGGATAGGCTGCAAGAGATCCAAGTATGATGAGTAATACAGCGGAGCTAAACGTAATCATCACTGTATTCAAAAAGGACTGGCCAAGCTGAGCCTCTGTCCATGCCGTGCGAAAGTTTTCAAGATGGAGCGCTTTCGGAAACAGCCATTTTGAACTGAAATCTCCTATCCCCTTTAATGATGTCGTCACCAAGATATAAAATGGAATGAGGTGAAGCAATGTCACCAAAAGTGCGAGGAAGGTGTACCATCTCTTTTTGCGTTTAAAGGCGTTATCCATCACACCTCGGTCTCCTTTCGTTTGAAATAAATCAGTGCTGCGACACTAATGACAAGGATGATGACCGCCATGAAGACTCCTTGCGTTGCTGCATAGCCTGCATCCTGACGTTTGAAATACAGATCATACATAAAGGTCGACATCGATTGCGAGGAATCTCCAGGTCCGCCGCCTGTTAGTGCCACAATGACATCAAAAAGTTTCAGCCCGCCAATGACGTTAAGCACAACATTAATGGTGATAGACGGCATAAGCAGCGGCAATGTGATCCGTCTGAATTGCTGGAGGCTTGATGCGCCGTCTAATTGTGCCGCCTCATAATAATCCTTAGGAATACTTTGAAGGCCTGCTAAATAAATGATCATCGCAATTCCGACGAATTGATAGGTGTTGACAAGCACAATGATCCATGTGTTTAATTGCGGATTGCCAAGCGCATTCATTTGGTCAAATCCAAAAAACGTGACCACATCGTTTAAGGCACCGCCTTGGTAAGCAAACACAAAATACCAAATATAGCCCATGGCAATCGGACTGATCATGACAGGTAGATAGATCACCGTCCTTGTGATGCCTCTCATCTTTAAACTTTGGTTTAATAAGAGAGCATATCCAAGTCCAATGATATTTTGTAAGATTGTACTCCCAATTCCGTAGAGAAGCGTGTTTTTGACAACAAGCCATGTCGTTGGGTCTTGAAGCAGACGTTTATATTGATCAAGCCCAATCCATTCATAAGTTTGTGAGAACCCGTTCCAATTCGTAAAAGATAGCTGAATGCCGTTCAAAAAAGGATAAATGATAAAGGTACTGACGACGAGTACAGCTGGCATGTACATCCACCAAAGTGATGAATTCCGGCTTTTTTGCATCTTTTGTTTTGGTAAAGAGGTAAATGCGGCTGGCTGCTTTGCTTTTGTGATGTCATTCATTGGCTTCACTCCTGTTTCAGCATGGGCCTGCTATTGTTTTTTCAGACGCTTATATTCCTCTTCCATCTTCTTCGATAATTGTTCTGGTGTGATGGAGCCTGCTAATAATTCTTGACCCGTCGTTGCCATGACAGCCCACATTCCGCTTGGTAAGTATTTTCGATCGAAGTAAGGTTCAATCTTCACCTGTTCGTATTGATCGTAAAACGTAGAGTAATAGTTTTTCGCTTTTACATGCGTTAAGGCTGCTTCAGAGGATGTGCCTTCTGCGATTTTTTCCGCATTTTCAGGCTTTGCGAGAAAATCGATGAATTGTTTTGCTTCTTTTAGATGCTTGGAGTCCTTCCAGGCAGCGACAGTAAATCGTTCTCCCCCAATCCAGCTTTGCTCATCTCCTTCATGAATGGCAGGAACAGGTATCGTGCCTACTTTGATCGATTGATTGAGTTCTGACGCTTCAGGTCCTAAAGAACCTCCGACAAAGGTGAAGGCTATTTTGTTTTGTGCCATCAGTTCAGGTGCTTGAGATAGTTTCGCTGTCAGGACATCTTTGTTTAAAAGATCTTGATCCTTCAGCTCCTTCATGAACTGTGCAAGCGGTGTATAGTGAGACCAATCAAAAGATCCGTTTTCAAGTTCTTTTCCGTATTGATGTGTTTGATCGGTGATTAATAAAGGTGTGGCTAGTTCATCAAAGACTTGGGCGATATTTGAGTTATCTCCTCCTGGTATCCAGAGCGGCACAATCTCTCCTTTGCTCTTTTCTTTAACTGTCAGCAAAGCAGATTTTAATTCATCAAGTGTTTTAGGGACTTCAATGTCATAGTCCTTTAATAGATTGGCATTAAAGCTAAGCCCGTCTTTTGCTTGATTAAGCGGATACGCGTATACTTTGCCATCTTGGTCCTTTAAAATCTGATCGAGTGAAGGATCAAGCTGTTTGACCCAATCCATCTCTTTTAAATCAGCCACATACTCGCTATAGCGCAGTTTGGCCCAGCCATGTGTGTCAAACAGATCCGGCATATCGTTTGCCCCCATTTTGACGCGAATCATGTCTTCATAGCTGTTGCCTGGGAAGTTGGCATCGATTCCAATATGTGGATGCTCTTTTTCAAACTCGCGAATCACTTCTTCAAATGCTTTTCTTTCCCCGCTGTTGCTCATCGTCGAAAAGAGAGTCAGGGTGACCTTTCCGTTTGCTTCGGACGTACCGTTATTGCCGCAAGCAGACAAAAGAATGGTCAAGACAAAGGCCGCAGTCAGCAGCATGAATTTTTTATTCATGGTTTCCTCCTTTTGATCACAGAAAATTCAGACGATAATCGGTAGAATTCATGCAGTTGCGGAAACAAAAGAAGTCCATTATACTGGAATTCTATTCTTTTCAAAGAGATAAGAGAGCATAACGGCAGGCTGCCTTGTTCTTAGCATGATCTGGCCATCATGCTGAGCAGCTGCTTTCTGCTTTTTTGTCTCTTTTTTGTTTGCTGAGATCTTGGTTCACCCCCTTTCATGGATGAGACATGTGCTGCCCCGTTCGATGAGTTTTGTTGGCACGACGACTTTTAGAGGGAGCTTTCTTCCGTTTATTCGCTCAAGCAAAAGCTTCAAGCCGACTTCCCCCATTTCTTCTGTATATACTTTCACGCTTGTAAGCGGCGGACTTGAAAATGAAGCAGCTTCAATGTCATTAAACCCAACAATGGATACATCGAAAGGAACACGTAGACCGGCTTCGTTGAGAGCGCGCATTGCACCGATCGCCATTGAATCACTTCCGATAAAAAAGGCTTGTGGAAGGTTTCCTTTTTTAATGGCTTGCTGCATAAGCGTATAGCCTTCTTGCATGGAGTATTCCCCAATGTGGATATCATCCAGATGAAGACCTCCCGCCTCCTGCATTCTTCTCATAAACGTCGTTTGTCTTTCGTCCTCAATCACAGCATTTCCTTCGAAGTAATGCTCCCGCTCCTTTCCGCCAATATAGCCTAGATGTGTATAGCCAAGCGATTGCAGATGGCGAATTGCTCGATCTGCCGCTCTTACAAAATCCACATGCACACAATCATACAAATCCTCATCCGCATAATGATTAATAAAAACAATGTGCTCCATTCGATTTGTCATTTTTTCAACCGTATCAGGGCTGATTCGTCCAATGACAATCAAACCGTCAATATCCTTTAGCATCGCCCCTTTGTCCATGCTTCTCAGGCGAAAGGTATGGAGGGTAGACAGCCCTTGTTTGGCATATTCTTTTTCAATTCCTTTTCGAATCGATGAAAAAAAGGGATCATTTAATTCTTCGTCAATGGATTGAGCGACAACGATACCAATCACTGGGGATTCAGATGGGCTTTTTTCTTCTGCTTGATCGGCTTTTCTTGCTCTCACTGGGGTATAGTTTAGCTTCTTCGCAATGTCGAGGATGTTTTGTCTTGTTGCGTGTGAAACGGCAAGTGTTTGATCGCCATTTAACACACGGGATACAGTAGAAACGGACACTTTTGCATCATGAGCAATATCTTTGAGTGTGGTCATAGGCAAACTCCTCTTGGTTTTTGACTAAATATTTACTAAAGATATTTGAAGGATAACATATAAGTAAAGCGCTTTCAATTGTGGATTTGTAATTTTTTATTTTGTATTTGGGTATGTTTCGGTGAGATTGCGGTGTTTTAGTAAAATTGCGTAAAAAAGAGGATGGATTACATCCTCTTTTACTAACGTGATTCAATTGAGGCTGTTTCTTTTGCAAACAATTGCTTCATTGTCTCCCAAGCTTTATCGAGTTGATTGTGAAGTCCAAATAAACCTGAGTTGCCGATGATATAGATCTCATTTCCAGCCTCAGCAAGCAGCCGGAAAGTGCTCTCATTACAAGAGCCGTCTACTTCAATTGAAAACGTGTATCCTCCCTTCTCTTTTACATTTTTCACTTGTTTAATTTTCTGAAGCATTTCTTTAATAAAAGGCTGTCCTGCAAAGCCTGGATCGATCGTCATGATCGTCACTCGGTCTATTAAATGTATAAAGGAATCTAACGCCGCAATTGGTGTGGCGGGATTTAAGACAAAGCCGACCTTGCAGTCTCTTTGATGGATATGCCGAATGATTCTAAAAACGTCTCTTTGCACGACCTCTGGGTGTAAGCAGATCATGCTTGCGCCTGCATCAATACTGGCATCGATTAAAAATTCTTGGGGGTATTCCGCCATAAGGTGAACATCAATTGGTCTATCTGTTAGTTTTCGAAGCTGTTCAATGAAAAAGGGTGATAGGGTGATATTTTTCACATAATGACCATCCATGACGTCGACATGATATCGATCTGCTCTCGTGTTGAGAATATGAATTTGTTCGCGGAAGTGCGTTAAATCCATGCACATTAGTGAAGGTGAAAAAATGGCTTTCATTCTCAGGCTCCTCTTTTTTAAAGTTGAAATAAAAGCTTGATCAATCCAATTAAGATTCCGATGATACCAAAGTCTGTATCTCCAAAAGTTGTCCCTTCAAAGCCAAGGGTCCCTAACACAGGTAATAAACAAGCAGGTAAAAAGGAAAGAAGCAATCCATTCACAAAGGCCCCAGCGACAGCACCTCTTACGCCTCCTGTTGCATTACCATACACTCCTGCTGTAGCGCCGCAAAAAAAGTGCGGGACAAGACCAGGGACAATGACAGTTAAACCAAACAAAGGTAAAAGAAAAATGGATACGATGCCTCCTGCAAAGCTGCATAAAAATCCGATAATCACTGCATTTGGAGCAAATGGAAAAACGGTTGGTGCGTCAAGTGCCGGCTTTGCCCCTTTCACAAAACGATCGGCAATCCCTTTAAAAGCAGGCACGATTTCACCGATTGCCATCCTCACCCCGGCTAAAATAATGTATACACCAGCGGCAAAGGTAATAGCCTGAATGAGAATGAAGACAGCGAAGTTCGTGCCCCCGCTAATTTGTTCTATAAAGGGAATCCCTGCAAACGGTGCAATCGCAAAGAACAGCAAAGCCATCGTGATCGAAATGGCAACAGATGTATCTCTTAGAAAGCCGAGTGATTTAGGCACTTGAATGGTTTCCGTTGATTTCTCTGGACGACCGATCCATTTGCCGATCATTCCCGCTGTAAAATAACCGAAGGTACTGAAGTGTCCGAGCGCGAGATCATCGCTTCCGGTGACTTTCCTTGTGAATGGCTGAAGGATAGCGGGTGCAATGACCATAGCTGTTCCTAATATAATCGAACCGGTGGTCACAAGAAATCCTCCTTGCATTCCGGCTGTCGAGAGAACGACTGCGAGCATTGCAGCCATATACAAGGTATGGTGCCCTGTTAAAAAGACGTATTTAAAGGGCGTGAATTTTGCCAATAACAAATTGACCAGCATGCCAAAAATCATAATGAGAGCCGTCTGTGTACCGAATTCCTTTTGGGCAATGGCCGCCATGGCATCTGTATTTGGGACTACCCCTTGAATGTGAAAGGCTGCTTCAAACATTTTTCGAAAAACTCCAAGTGAATCAGACACGACCGTGGCGCCCGCTCCTAATATTAAAAAACCCATGGTTGTTTTCAAGGTGCCTGACACGGTATCTGCGGCTGATTTTTTCTGCAAAAGTAAACCGGCCAGTGCAAACAAACCGATGAGAATTGCCGGTGTGCCCAATATATCGTTCATGATCAGTTCTATCATGATGTGAATCCCCCTTTTTTGTGGCTTATATGTGTTTACGAAGGACGTCTTTAATGGCTTCCTGGTCTAACAAGTTATTTAATCCAGCGACCTTTCTTGTGCCGTCATCCAGCTGATCGATAATGTCTGTTGCTCCGATATATAGATCGGCCTGTTCATTTTTACTTGTGCTGAGATCGGTATGATCCACTTCAGCTACAAGTCCTAACTCTTCTAATGCTTTTTTGACATTCATTTCTACGATAAAGCTGCTTCCTAATCCGTTTCCGCACACAACAAGAATTTTTTTCATTCTCTTTTTCCTCCTTTATAGTTGTGAAATTTGATCAACTAGTTTTTGCACCGATGCTAATTCCTTTGCTTCAACCAGTTGTTTTCTCCGTTTTTCATCACTTAACAGCATGGTCAGCTGTTTGAGTGCTTTCAAGTGGGTCATACTGTCAATGGCTGCTAGCACAATGATGAGACGAACCTGTTTTTTTCCATCTTTAGAGAAAAAAACGGGCGGTTCAAATGACATGAGTGACATGCTTAATTTGTTCACGCCGTCCTCTGGTCTGGCGTGCGGAATGGCTACTTGTGGTGCAATCACAATATAAGGTCCATTTTGATGCACAGACTGAATCATGGCCTCCACATAACCTCTCTGAATGGCATTTTGATCGAGTAAAGGCTGCGCTGCTTTTGTGATGGCCTCTTGCCAAGTATCTGCTGTTTGCTGGAGATGAATGGTTTTTTCTGTTAATAAATCGTTTAACACTGGTTTCCACCCTTTCTGATGGGATACATATGCGGGATGAAGTAGCTCTTTAAGATCACGAAGCAGTGCTTTTTCATTTTGTACGATGGTATGCTGCTGAATGATGTTGAATAAAGCGTCCACATTTTTCTCATCAAGCCTGATTTCTGCACCTTCTCCATATTGAAGCAAGGTTTTTTTCTCATAGGCAGTGAGGATGGGATGAACGAGGTGAACGGGTTTTCCTTTAAACGAAATAGGTGTTGTTGACACAACAAAGTCAACATCAATGGATGACATTTCTTCATATGAACGCTTTGATAATAGTTCACGTACTTCGATATAACCGATTAATTCGATAAGCTGTGTTTTCAGCATGTGACTTGTGCCAATTCCTTCGCCGCAGACAATGTATACAGAACGCCGCACAATTGGTGAAATCCCTTCTCTTCTCATCCAACCACCAAAATGCATCGCCACATATGCAATTTCATGGTCGCTGATCTTTGAGCAAGTCGCCTTTTCTAAATGGCATACGACCTTTTGAGTGATGTCAAACACCTCTGGCTGTGCTTTTTTAATAGATTCTGTTAATTCATTGTTGATATCAATGTGATAGATGAGTCTGTAATAGGCCGGGATGAGATGCATGGTCAAGTTTTGCTCCAAGGCTTCGTACTCTTGAAAGGAAATACAAGCATACCGCTGAAAGTCAAAAATCATTTGTCTGGCAATGGTGCGAATGAGATGCTCTTCTGGTTTTTTACTTGATGGAAGCTTTTGTTTCTTGGCGCTGAGCCATAGAGTGCTAAGAAAATAGATTTCATCATCATGAACTTGAAGACCTGTTTCCCTTTGAATTTGTGCCATGAAACGAATAGCCGCCAAGCATTCATCTGTTTCCTGCAATGTACGCTTTTCTTCGTTTGAAAGGTGTACAGCACGTCCTAGCTTCATCCGCTTGAAGTAGAAAAAGAGATCCAAAGACAGCTGATCCAGCATGTCATCTGCAAACTCGAGCTTAAGCTCTTGTTCTGACTTCTCGAGGAGATGCTTTAACCGCTTATATGAAATGGGCCCCTTTAACCAAAAAGATGGAAACGCTTTTTCGTTTTTTATCATTGTGCGAATGGAATGAATATAAGGTTTCAGCGCCAATCGAATCGCTCTTTCTTCTCCTGAAATCAAATAGCCGCAGGCTGTCTGATAGTGAAGCGTGAGCTGCTGCTTTGAAAGTGCTTCTTTTAGCTGTTTCATATCTTCAAGCAATGTATTCCGGCTCACTTTGGTCATCTTCATAAAATCATCAATTCTTAGGCGTTTCTCACTGCATGCAATGGATAAGAGCAGCATGGCCCTTCTTTCCTTTACACATGGTTCATAATCATGGCCAACGAGAATGGTGTTCGCTTTTTGAATAATGACTTCTTTTTCATGTGGGTGTAAGTAGTAGCCAAGTTGATCTTTTCGCTGAATACCACTCAGCTGCTGAGTTTCCAGCCAGCTATTCATGCGTTTGATTTCAGAGTAGACGGTTCGAGTAGAGACATTCAGTCGATTCTGTAAATCTTCAATTGATAAATAAGATGTCGTGTGAATCAGCATTGATAGTAAAGTCGTGCCCCTTTTGGTTAAATACAGTTGGAATTCCTCCCTTCTTCCCTTTGGTTATAAGTCTAATCAACTCACATGCATCAAAGAAGCCCAAATGTCTTCAGCACATGCTGTGCAGCTTTTGGGTGCTCTTTTGCCATAAGAAAAAGCACACCCGCTTGAGTGTGCTTTGAGACTTTTACAAAAAGAATCCTTTGTCTTCTTTTATGTGATAGAAAACGTTTGTAATGAGGTCATGGATGTACTGAAAAATCTTTTTGAATTTTTTTGATCTTTCACAATGCTTTTGGCATTCTTGATTCACACATATGTACTGCATCAGTGTCCGCATGTTCTTTCTTCCTGGACAAAATATTCACGTTCGTTTTGCTTGCCTCTATCATACGATGATCCACTTAGAAAAAAAGGTCCCCTTTTTCTCGGCCAATACAAATAAGAAAAAGTGCCCATAAACATGGACACTTTTTTTATATTATTCCCAAAACGCATCGCCTTCGTAATAAATATATTCCTCAACAAAAGTTTTAAAGTCTACATAAACGTCTTCAAACAGATAAAGCTGTCTTCTTCTATATCCTGTTGTTTTATTGTAACGTATCCCACAAAAACACTATGCTTTAATTAAACCATTTTCTTTTAGAAACCGTTCGAACAATTCATCACCTTTATCCTCAATATATTCATCATCAATATTATACTCTCCAACCAACAAACCAAAATCATCATATTTTTCATATTTTTGTTTAAGTTTTATACCATAGCTTTCTTGATCAAAAAACAATAACCATTTCCCTGAATCTAAACTTTTAAAAAACACACCTTCATAATCTAAATCATTTTCATAATAGCCTACATGCAAATGCATTGTATCGTCTAAATTAAGCACCGTTGATCTCTCCTTTAGAAAATAACATGATGATCTTTTAGATTCGGTGGAACGTGATAAGGTATATTATAACAATACTCATGTTATTTTATATCCTTAATCATATTGTATCCTTATAGGTACTCCGTTTTTTGAATGAATACTAGTCTTTCCGTAATCAGGAATGTCTGATAAATAGGCTTTGTGGTTTACTCCGTCTAAGATTAGGAGCTTTACTCTTCCCAACTCTATGTGCTTTCAATTTTCTTTGTAGTTAGAATTTCAAAAAGAGATGTTCGTCCCTTAAATCTAAAGACAAATAATCAAAGCCTTCAGATCAGCTTCAGTCAGAGCCTCATCTATGTTTTCAGCCCAAGATAGTTATCTTTGACAGCTCAGTCCTCCTCTTATCATCAGTTATACTTTCAGCTAAACCATCTTCAAAAACAGCGTGCAGCCTTTGAGTCCATTTTTCCATAAAAAAGCACACCTCCAACAGTGCGCTCTCTTAAGACTTAGACTTAAGCAATTTCAGCTCTTGATCCATAATATCTGCTGCTTCGGTAATAAATTGAATGATCAAGTCTAATTCTTCTCGCTTGTATTCGTTTGTAAGCTGTTTTGTTGATGCCGATAAAGATTGAAAGAGTTCTTTTACTTGTGATTTCCCAGCCGTTAATGGAACGATGATGACTCTTCGCTTGTCTTTTGGGTCCTTTTCTCTTTTGACGTAGCCCGCTTTTTCAAGACGGTCAATAAGAGCTGTGACCGCACCTGAGCTAAGACCTGTTTTTTCACTTAATTCCCCTGCTGTGAGGGGGCCGAGTTCGTTTAATAAATCGGCTGATTTGAGATCTGTTGGGAAAAGGCCGAGCGATTGCGCGGCCGCTTGATGGAATAAAACCGTTCGTGTGGCGAGGCGCCTCATTGTATGTATGATCAGGTCTGCTCTGTCTTCAGCGTCGTTCTTTATTGACAACTTGTTCTCCTCCCTTTAAAATCAATTTATCTTGATCATCAAGATAAATGTTCTCTTGCTTTATATTTAAGTTGATCATAGCAAAAATAAGGAGAGAACGTAAGCAGGAGGTAAATGAAATGAATCATGTGGATAAAGGCAAGGCATCCACTCGCTTTGTTGTCATCGGTTTGCTGTTAGGGATTTTTATGGCAGCGATGGACAATACCATTGTTGCAACAGCGATGGGAAGCATCGTAGCAGATTTGGGCAGTTTTGATAAATTTGCTTGGGTGACGGCTTCTTATATGGTGGCAGTAATGGCTGGAATGCCGATTTACGGAAAGCTTTCTGATATGTATGGTCGAAAGCGTTTTTTTCTGTTTGGACTTATTTTCTTTTTAATTGGATCAGCGCTGTGCGGTATCGCACAAACGATGGATCAGCTCATTATTTATCGAGCCATTCAAGGGCTTGGAGGCGGTGCCCTTCTTCCGATCGCGTTTACGATCATCTTTGATATCTTCCCGCCTGAAAAGCGCGGAAAAATGTCCGGTATGTTTGGTGCAGTGTTTGGTTTATCGAGTGTACTAGGACCACTGTTAGGAGCTATTATCACAGATTCGATCGGCTGGCATTGGGTTTTCTATATTAACGTGCCAATCGGTATTGTTAGTGTGTTCTTGATCGCCAGATACTATCATGAATCGCTAGAACATCGCAAGCAAAAAATTGACTGGTCAGGTGCTATTACACTTGTCGTGGCAGTTGTGAGCTTAATGTTCGCACTTGAGCTTGGCGGTAAATCTTATGCGTGGGATTCGGTGCAAATCCTCACACTTTTTGCCGTGTTTCTTGTGTTTGGTACCATCTTCTTTATTGTTGAGCGTAAAGCGGAGGAACCGATTATTTCTTTTTGGATGTTTAAAAATCGTTTATTTGCGACATCTCAAATATTGGCGTTTTTATATGGGGGGACATTTATTATTCTTGCCGTCTTTATTCCTATTTTCGTGCAAGCGGTGTATGGTGAATCTGCGACAAGTGCAGGGTTTATTTTAACACCGATGATGATAGGATCTGTGATTGGCAGTATGATTGGCGGAACGATGCAGACGAAAGTTCCTTTCAGACGTCTTATGACGATCTCTGTTATTTCATTTTTTGCTGGGATGCTGCTGCTTGCCAATATGTCACCAGATACAGCTAGACTTTGGCTCACAATCTTTATGATGATATCAGGCTTTGGTGTCGGCTTCAGCTTCTCCCTTCTGCCGTCAGCTTCAATGAATGATCTTGCCCCTCGTTACCGAGGCAGTGCAAACTCAACCAATTCATTTATGAGATCACTTGGGATGACACTTGGTGTCACGATTTTTGGGACGATTCAAACCAATGTCCTGACGAATCGCTTAGCAGATGCCTTTAGCGGAATGAAAGGAGCCCCTTCTCAAATAGGCGATCCACAAGCCATATTCCAAGAAGGTGCCCGTTCACAAATTCCGCCTGATATTTTAAATAAAGTCATCGATGCGATGTCACAAAGCATTACGTACGTATTTTTGATTGCGTTATTCCCTATTGCCCTTGCAGCGATTACGGTCCTATTTATGGGAAATGCACGAGTACGCACATCAAATGAAATGAAAGAAAGCGAATAATGTGAAAAAGCAGAGCGTTAGCGGCTCTGCTTTTTTTCGTTTCACTGATATAGAGGATGGGCTTTGCCCTCACTGCCAACGATACGTATTTTCGATGTGACCATGTCTTTTGCTGCTTGCTTTGCTTTTTGTAAATACATACGTGGATCTAAGCTTTCAGGTTCGTTTGAGAAATGATCACGGATGGCTTCAGAGTACGCATTTTTCAATTCAGTTGAGACATTGACCTTTGCCATACCAAGTGCCACACATCGTCTGACGTCTTCATCCGGAACAGCGGAACCACCGTGCAGCACAAGAGGAACATCGACCAGCGCTGCAATTTGTTCAATACGGTCAAAGTCAATATCCGGTACCCCTTTATAAATGCCGTGAGCGGTACCAATCGCAGGCGCTAAAGTAGGTACCCCAGTTTCTTCTACAAATTGACGGCATTCTGATGGAATGGCTTTTTCAGCATCCTTTTCATCGACGATGATATCATCCTCTACACCGCCTACCTTGCCTAATTCTGCTTCAACGTTCACTCCTACTTTTAATGCGAGGTCCACAACTTCTTTTGTGCGGCGTACATTTTCTTCATATGAATGCATGGATGCATCGATCATGACGGATGTATATCCTGCTCGAATACAGGTGAGAATCACATCAAAGTCCGTGCAGTGATCGAGGTGCAGACCGATTGGGATTTGATATTGATCAGCCGCCGCTTTGACTGTATCTGCAATCGCTTTTGCTCCAAGTGATTGAACCGTTCCAACCGTTGTTTGCAAAATGACAGGTGATTTTAATTCTGCGGCCGTTTCGAGCACCCAATAAATACTGTCAAAGGAGTGTACATTGAATGCAACTATTCCGTATTTTTCTTTTTTCGCAGCCTCAAGCATCGGTGTTGTTGAAAGTAAAGGCATAATCAAACATCCTCTCTCGTTAAAATATCTGTTTCTAAAACAGTAAGCATGTCTTCATTTGTTCTTGTTTCCAGCAGCTTTTGTCGTTTGGCTTCATCCATTAATCCTCGTGAAAGGGCAGAAAGAGCCTTTAGATGAGTGGTGCCCGCTTCATTTTTGGGGATCAGTAAGGATAAGAAGAAAAAGCATGGCTTCCCATCAAAAGCGTCCCATTCAATGCCTGTTTCAGTGCGGACGATCACAAGTGCTGGTTTTGTGATGGCTTCTGTTTGTGTATGTGGAATGGCAAATCCATCTTGAAATCCAGTCGTGCTCAGTGCTTCCCTTTCAGCTAAGCCTTTTTTGACATCCTCTGCTGATGTACAAATACCTGCTTTGTAGGCAATGTCAGCAATGGCTGCGAAAACGCCAGCCTGTGAAGAAGCTGTTTCATGAAGATTCATATAGATATGTTCCATTATTTCTCTTCCTCCCTATTAAACTGCGGGTTTGTCTATTTTTTTACGGTAAAGTCCGTATAGAATGGCACCTACAAGTGATCCGATCAGTATGGATAGTACCCACTGAAATGCACCTGTGACGACTGGAAGGACAAGGAATCCACCATGCGGAGCTGGAACCTGTACGCCAAATAGATACGTCAATATAGCAGAGATGGCTGAGCCAAACATGATAATTGGCAGGACAACGATCGGGTTTTTTGCCGCAAATGGGATGGCCCCTTCTGTAATATGTGTCGCCCCTAGAATATAGTTGATTGCCCCTGCATTTCGTTCCTGCGGTGTGAAATGTTTTCTGAAAATCGTTGTGGCAATCGCAATGATAAGTGGTGGCGTGATACATGCTGCGGACACACCTGCCATGAAGTAAAGGTTGCCTTGTGCAAGTAAAGCCGTTCCTGTGACATAGGCTGCTTTGTTAAAAGGACCTCCCATATCAAATCCACACATCGCTCCAACAATTAAACCTAAGAGCAGCGGGTTCGTGGATTGAACAGCTGAGAGAAAATCCATTAATGAATTATTTAGGCCTGTGATCGGAACTAATAGTGGTGTCATCACAGCTCCAATCAAGAAAATACCGATAACAGGATAGATGAAGATTGATTTTAAACCGTCAAGTGATGCAGGTAATTTTTGAAGCAGGAATTGAAGTAATACGATGATATATCCTGCTGCAAAACCTGCGATAATACCACCTAAGAATCCAGCGCCTCCGTCGTTTGCAAGCAGGCCGCCGATAAACCCGACAACCATCCCTGGGCGTCTGGCGATTGAATCAGCGATAAATGCTGCTAAAATAGGCACCATTAAGCTAAAGCCGAGTCCGCCAATGCTTTTCAAATAGGCAGCAAACGGATGATACGTTTCATGCTGAGGATCAGCAGAGTAGATACCGAATAGAAATGAAATGGCAATTAAGACTCCGCCTCCAACAACAAATGGAAGCATGTGTGATACACCGTTCATTAAATGTTTGTAGATCGTGTGTATCCATTTATTCGTCGTCTTTTGTTGAGAGGATGAAGGAGCAGATGTTTTCTCCGTTCCAGAAGCCCTTCCTTTCACTTGATGAACGGGTGCATCTCCATTGATAATGCCTTGGATCAGTTCTTCTGGCGTGCGGATGCCTTTCGCTACAGGCACTTCAATCAGTGGTTTGCCGTGAAAACGATCTGTATTCACATCTTTGTCAGCTGCGACAATGACCCCATCAGCCTCCAGAATGTCTTGACCGGTTAAAGCGTTTTCAATTCCTACTTGACCATGTGTTTCGACTTTGATGTCGACCCCTAATTGCTCAGCAGCTATTTTTAATGCCTCAGCTGCCATAAACGTGTGTGCAATGCCTGTTGGACAGCCAGTTGCAGCGACAATTTTTTTACGGCTCATATCTGATTCCCCCTTATATCTTGTGAATGTGTACTTGCTCAATTAATGAATGAATGTCATGTAAATCACTTAAGCCTTTAGAAAATGCAGTAGATGCGCCCGTTGCAATGCCGTAACGTAAGCATTCTTCAGGTGAATGACCTTCAAGCTGTTTACTAAGAAAGGCTGCGAGCATTGCATCTCCAGAACAAGCTGTGTTTACCACAGTGCCTGTCGGTGCGTTTCCTTTTAAGATGATGTCTTTCGTAATGAACAAAGCCCCTTCTCCTCCGCGGGAAATAAGCACTTGCTCTACACCCATCTCAATGAGTTTTTCTCCTGATTGAATGAGTTCTTTTTCTGACATAGGATGTATTTTGCCGAAAAAAGCAGCGATTTCTTCTTCATTCGGTTTTAATAAATACGGCTTGTATTGAAGCGTCTCAAGAACTGCTGCGGAGCTTGTGTCTAAAATAAACTTGACGTTGTGCTGATGACAAATAGCTGCTACTTCTGAAAAAATGCTGGCGGGTACGCCCTTTGGCAGGCTGCCTGACATGATAAGGATGTCCCCCTGCGGGATGGCCGCTATTTTTTCACGAAAGGCGTGAAGCGCTTTTGCTTCAATCGCAGGTCCTTGGTTCACGAGCTTGTATTCTTCTGTCGTATTAATAAAAACATTAATGCGTGTAATTCCTTCAACCGAGATAAAATCGGTTTGAATGGAAAGGTCCTTTAAGGATTGTTCAATATAAGAGCCTGAAAACCCAGCAATAAATCCTAATGCAGTGCTGGTGAATCCATATTTCTTTAGCATAATGGAGACATTGACTCCTTTGCCATTCGGCTGATAATCTTCATCTTCTGTGCGGTTGACTGCATTTGCTCTCATTTCTTTTAATGCAATATATAGGTCAATAGCAGGGTTTAAGGTGCAGGTATAAATCAATTGGTTTCACCTTCTTTCTTTTCTCTAAAGAAAGTATCTCATACGATGGAGTGAAAATGTTTTCAGATTGTGTAAAGGTTTTCATGATAAAAAGCCTTCCAGATCAAAGTCTCGAAGGCTTCTTTAGCGGTTATTTCATTCGGATCACATAGGCATCTAGTAAAATGCGGGCAATGACATGAAGAGACAGGCGCGATCTGACTTCATAATCTGGGAAGAAAGATTGTTCGCCTTTATATCCGACTAGAGTCATATCTGATATTTTGCTTAATGTAGAATCTATTCTTGTCGTGACGGTAATGGTCGTGACTTGCTTCATGCTGAGATTTTGACACGCTTCAACGAGCTCTGCTGTTTCGCCATTTAATGAAACAAAGATCGCAAGTTCATTTTTACCAATATCTCGTGATTTCAGCCGAATGATATTCGGGTCGTCATGTACTTCGCATGTTTTTCCGATGAGCTGTAATTTGATGGTCATTTCTTTGGCAATCATCTCTGAGAAGCCTCTGCCGAAAATATAAATTTTGTCCGCATTATGTATTTTTTGAACGGCATCTTCAATTTGCCCAATACTTTGCAGCTGAATCGTCTTTAAAACCTCTTCTTCATTTTTCCGAATCGCTAGTTTGATGTCTTCATCGATGTTTTTTAGCTGATCACTTGCATCGGTCATTTTCTTTTCTTGTTTCAATCGATATTTAAAGGAAGTATAGCCGTTGTAACCAATTTTTTTCATCAATCTGACAATTGTGGCTGTCGACACATTCGCTCTTTCACTTAATGTGACGATGGATAAGGTGGAGATTTCCTCTAGATGCTGGTGAATATAATGGAGTAAATAACGTTCTGTTTCACTTAACGTTTGATACACATCGCTTGGAATGTTAAATAGTGGTTCATTCAATTCGATTCCCCCTTACTCATTTCATACTATAATTAAATGCCCAATAAAAACAAGATGATTCTTTTGTCATATATTTTGATGGAAAGCCAAAATGAGTGAAATTTGATTTTTGACATACACTAAGGAAAAGTTGTGTCTGTGTGAAAGGAGCTGATACCTATGCTTCATCTCTTGTTTTTTCTCATCCTTCTCTATGTCGTCTATGTATTTTTGACCGCATTTGTGTTGTTTTATTTACCGATACGAAAAACATGCAAAGAACATTGTATTTATAAAGCCTCTTCTATCTCAGGAGACGATCAGGGGACAAATCAAGTGATGCTTCTTGACGACGGGTTTGAATCTGGTCAGGTTAGAATCCAAATGATTCGTGAGGCAAAGAAGATGATCCGCCTCAGTTACTATTCCATTCAAAAGGGAAAAACAGCCGAATGGGTACTAGGTGCTTTAATTGAAGCAGCTGATCGAGGTGTGAAAGTCCAGGTGTTGTTAGATGGCATCTGTCACAGTTTGCGCGGGCCGCTGAAGCATTTGCGCTATGCGGTGGCAAATCATCCGAACATGTCGATTCGTTTTTATGAGCCCTTTCGTTTGTTCAAGCCTTGGACGTGGCATAATCGGCTTCACGATAAGCTGCTACTAGCAGATGGCCGAGTGGCTGTGATGGGCGGAAGAAATATCGGTGATAAATACTTTGCAGATCAGCCGCCGAAAGACTTTGCTTTTGACCGTGATGTGCTGCTCTATAACGCCAAAAAGGGAAAAGTATTAGATGAAATGGAGCAATATTTCGTTTATCTATGGAATCATGATTTTACGAAAAGAACAAAAGATGTGTTCTCCAAGCAAAAAGCGAAAAAAGGGTTAAAGCTAAGAAAACAGCTGCTCAGATCCTATCAAGAAGCAGTGCGCACAAAAGAACCTTTTGTGATGTCCTCCTTTGATTGGGCAGCAGATGCCACTTCAGTGAAACAGATTGCCTTTTTCACAAATCCTGTGGAACGCTTCAATAAGCGGCCGCTTGTGCTGAAAAAACTGAACGATCTTGCGCACCGGGCAAAGCGTTCTGTGCTTATACAAACGCCTTATGCCATCCCAACACGCCCAATGAAAGCCGGACTCACCCCCTTAGATAGTGAGATTCAAACGACAATGGTCACGAATTCTCTTACAGCGACACCAAATCCGTTAGCCTTTGCTGGATATTTAAGCACGAAAAAGGAACTGATGAAAACAGGCGTTCATTTGTATGAATATGAAGGCCCCTATTCCATTCATGGGAAATCAATGGTGATTGATGATTACTTGAGTATTATTGGGACATATAACTTAGATGCGAGGTCTAGTTTTTTAAACACAGAGTCGATTTTGGTGATTGACAGTGCCCCGTTTGCGTTATCACTTACACAGGCAATCGAACGAAAAATCGCCTATAGTATTCTTGTCGCTAAGGATCGAACAGTCTATCATGCGAGCGATTATGGGCAGAAAAAAAAGCCTTTGATGAAAAGACTCCTTTTAAATGGATTATCCGCGATAACGGTATTATGGCGGCGATTGATTTAAAAAAGGGCGGCTACTCTTGTGGCAGCCCTTTTTCTTGCGATTGATCTTTTTCGGCTGACTCCAATTTGGTCAATTTAAACATTAAGATCCCAGCAACAATCACAATGACACCTAATAGTTTTGTAAAAGAAAATGCCACTTTTTCTAACCCAAGCCAGCCTAGCGAATCAAACAAAAGAGCGCAGCCCAGCTGTGACGTGAGGACAATCGAGATGCCATAAGTCGGTCCAAGACGTTTGATACTCTGAACTAGACAAATGACCACTCCTACCCCAATGGCTCCGCTGATCCAGTACCAAGCTTCCATATGTCTTAATTGAAACATGCCAGTTCCCTCTAGTAAGAGACCCATCAGGAGTGAAGCAATAAAGCCCATTCCAAGAACGAGGGTTGTAGTTGACCAAGAGCCTGTATGCTCATTGACCTTACTGTTAAAAATGGTTTGTAAGCTGACGAGTGCGCCAGCAGTGATAGCTAATAGTATTCCTATGATCATATATAAATCCCTTCATTTCTTCTATTCATAAATATTGTGCTCTGCTATTTCTAGAAGCCCTTTCCGGTCACAAATCGTAATCTCTCCTCTACGCCTCTCTATCAGCCCTTTTTCACAGAATTGCTGAATGACCCGGTTAATATGACGATAGCTTGTACCGATTAAGCTTGCCGCATCAGTGAGACGAAGGGCGCTCGCGCTGTCATCATTTGTTACAACAGACAATAAGTAGCTTGCAAGCCTGACCTCCACAGGATATAAAAGGTGGAAACTCAGATCGTTTGATTTTGTATAAAATTTGTTTGTGATGCCTTTTAGCAGAAAGGTTAACACGCGTGGGTCATCCTTCGCATGGCGCATGAGCGCTTGATGAGAAACCCTTAGCATATGTACTTCTGTGACAGCTTCGACTGTATTGACCATGTCGGTTTGCTGAACGTATTCAATATCTCCAATCGCTTCAAGGGGATGTTTAAAGCTAAGAATAAAGGTTTTCCCTTCCTTTGTGGTCGTGAAAATCTTTAATTTTCCTTTCACTAACAAGTACAGGTACTCCCTCTTATCCCCTTTTGAACAAACGAGCTCCCCTTGCTCATACCGCCACAAGCTCACGTGTGATATGAGCTTTTGATGAAAGACGTTTTCTAATTGATGTGCCTTAAGATAAGAGGAAAAAAGAGATTCATCATAAAGCTCCTCCATCTGACGCTCTCCTTTATAGCTTTAAAATGATCACGCCTGCGACCATCAGTAAAATTCCTGCATAATGAGGCCATTTCATTTTTTTCTTCTGTACACCAAACCATCCTTTTGCATCGATTGCAAAGGTAAAAGCAAGCTGTGCAATAAGTAACGCTGCGATGGTAAGTGTGACACCGATCATTTGAATCGCGGTGACTTCATTAAAAATAATAATGGCTGCAAATGCGCCGCCTATTAAATAAAGTGGCTGCACCTTTCGATATTCCCTGAAGTGTCCGTCTCGTACGATGAGTAAAATGACAAGTGAGATGATAAAACCGGTTAGCTGCGTGATAGTTGCTGCCTGCCATGTGCCGATATCCTGGCTGATTCTTGCGTTGGCTACGCCTTGCAGTGTAATGCAAGCGCCTCCTAATAAAGCGAAAATAACACCTTTCATTCGTTCAAATGCTCCTTCTTTTTTCAGTCTAGTTCCATTAAATGATACATGCTCACCTATTGAAAAGGACATATGTCCCACTTTGCGTATTATATCAGAAACTTTTTCTTTTGCAGTTTCTTCGTTTTAGATTTTTCACAGTGGGTACAGTTTTATATCAGCTGAAAACAGAATATTAAATGAATCACATATAAAAAGGAGACATGTCAGAATGAGAAATCAAGAGAAACATTTTATTAACGGAGAATGGGTTGCATCAACAGGAAACGAAACGACAGAGGTCATCAACCCTGCGACAGAAGAAGTCATTGGCACTATTAGCTTAGGAACAAAAGAAGATTTAGATAAGGCAGTGAAAGCAGCTCGTGCCGCCTTCCCTTCTTTCTCAAAAACATCTCGAAATGACCGCGTGAAGATGCTGGAAAACATTGTGCGCGGCTACGAAAAACGCAAGGATGAACTTGTAGAAGTGATGACACAAGAGCTCGGTGCACCGCTGAAAGTATCAGAAGAAGTTCATTACACAATGGGCTATGAACATTTTTCTAAAGCAGCGGAAGCACTTAAATCTTATACATTTACCGAGGACCGCGGCGGACATACCATTATAAAAGAAGCGATTGGCGTCAGCGGATTGATTACACCGTGGAACTTCCCAACGAATCAAACATCTCTTAAAATTGCGGGTGCCATTGCGGCAGGCTCACCAGTTGTCTTAAAGCCAGCGGAAATTACACCTTTTGCTGCGATGATTCTTGCAGAAATCATTGATGAAGCAGGCGTACCGAAAGGAGTCTTCAACTTAGTAAACGGAACTGGTGACGTTATTGGTGACGGTATTAGCTCACATCCTGATATTGACTTTGTTTCATTTACTGGATCAGGTGCCGTCGGCTCAAAAATTATGGAAAACGCGGCGGACAATGTGAAGAAAGTGGCTCTTGAGCTTGGCGGGAAATCCCCTCTTATTGTTTTAGATGATGCAGATGTGGATGAGGCAGCAGAAACTGCCATTCATCAGATTGCGATGAATACAGGTCAAGTGTGTTCTGCAGCTACGCGTGTGCTTATTCCAGAATCAATGAAAGACAAGTTTGAAAAAGCGCTGCTGAATGCCCTGCCGAAGTTTACAGTTGGTGATCCGAGAGAAGATCACGCTACAGGCCCGCTTGTTTCTAAAAAGCAGTGGGATACCGTGCAATCTTATATTGAAAAAGGAATTGATGAAGGTGCTACTCTGCTTGCAGGGGGAACTGGAAAGCCGGACGGAATCGATAAAGGATATTTCGCCAAGCATACCATTTTCACCAATGTGAAAAATGATATGACCATTGCGCAAGAAGAAATCTTCGGACCGGTCATGAGTGTGATTACGTATCAGGACCTAGATCATGCCCTTGACATCGCCAATGATACGGTTTATGGCCTTGCCGGGTATGTTGTTGGAAAAGATGAAAAAACTTTAAAATATGTAGCTGAACATATCCGTGCTGGCCAAATCACCATTAACAATGCCGAAACAGATTACTTTGCCCCATTTGGCGGCTTTAAGCAATCTGGTATCGGAAGAGAATGGGGAGACTTCGGCATCGAGGAATATTTAGAAGTGAAAGCTGTGATGGGACTTCCAACGGCATAATTTACGAAAGGAGAAAAGCCTTAAGGTTTTTCTCCTTTTTGTGGATTTTAAGAACTGCTCCCCTACTTATCCATAATGATGTTATATTTTTCAACCGTTACTTTAGGAGGAAACGATTCTTGTAACTCATCAAACCAAACCTCAATCGTTTGACCCTGTGACAGCTCTTTAGTATCAACTTTCGATAAATCCATAATGATGAGATCATGTTTATACTTATCAATAAGAAGGTGAGTATTCAATGAATAATCGCTTTTTAGAGGAGTTTTATTGTTTATAAGAAGTAAACCAGTCTCCTCTTTACTCAGCAGTATGCCTTTTTTTGAAAAAGGCGTTGTTGTTTTATTCTTATTGTATGAATCCTTTATATTGTCCTTTGGAGAATTGCACGCTACTAATAAAATGAGAAAAATCAAGATGACAAGCCGAAAACATTTTATGTTTTTAAACTTTAGCTGCATCAACTTTCATACACCCCTTTTCAATTCTTCACGATAGCTTCTTCATGCTAGCATTCTCAGAACAAAACGCCTATTTTTCTTAAGGTGCTTTATAAGTTAAGCTGATTTACCTTCAAGTTCATTCACCTTGTAAAGGTATTAGAAATCTTAATCATGACAATCAATATTATATATTTTACTTAATGGCAAACTTTCGGTAAAGTTCAAATTGAACCTATATATATAATTCCTATCGAATTAATCTATGTTTATATTCCTTGTGAGGTGGATATCGTTGCAACTTCATGTATTGAACAGTCCGTTTAGTCAGCAGCAGGCAGAGCTACTCAATCAGCTGCTTCCGACTTTAACAGATCAACAAAAAATTTGGCTTACCGGTTATTTATCAGCACAGGCAGCTCTAGCCGGATCAGAAACGGCCGCTCTGGCCCCTACTCCTTCTGCCGCAGCCCCTGCGCAGCCTGTCAGTAAAGATGTGACCGTACTTTATGGCTCGCAAACAGGCAATTCTGAAGGATTAGCGAAAAAGACAGCGCAGCATCTCGAGGAGAAAGGTTTTCAAGTGACGCTCTCTTCTATGTCAGATTTTAAACCAAATAATCTGAAAAAAATACACAATTTACTGATGATCGTCAGCACACATGGCGAGGGAGATCCGCCTGATAATGCCCTTTCTTTCCATGAATATGTCCATGGTAGACGTGCGCCAAAGCTCGATCATTTAAGCTTTTCTGTTCTTTCGCTTGGCGACAGCTCTTACGAATTCTTCTGTCAGACTGGAAAAGAATTTGATGAGCGCCTCAAAGAACTTGGCGGAACGCGTCTTATAGGCCGAGTGGATTGTGACCTTGATTATGATGAGCCGTTTTCTGAATGGCTTCAAGGGGTGACATCGGCACTTAGCGAAGGTGAAGCCGCAGCATTCCCGCAAGAATCAGCAGGAGCAACCAACCAAACAGCAGCTGCTGAATACTCAAGAACGAATCCTTTTTATGCGGAAGTTCTTGAAAATATCAACCTAAATGGCCGCGGCTCTAACAAAGAAACCCGCCATTTGGAGCTCTCTCTTGAAGGATCAGGACTTGTTTATGAGCCGGGTGACAGCCTTGGTATTTATCCAACAAATGATCCTGCGCTTGTTGATGAACTGCTCACGACATGCGGATGGAATGCAGAGGAAGCCGTAACCGTGCATAAAAATGGCGACACTCTTCTTTTGAAAGAAGCACTCACCTCGCACTTTGAGATTACAGTATTAACAAAACCCCTTCTTCAAAAGATGGCGGACTTTACAAAAAGTGAAGCCCTCCATGCCCTTTTAGAAGAAGGGAATGAAGAAAAGTTAAAAGCGTATATAGCAGGAAGAGATCTAGTAGATGCTGCGCGCGATTTTGGTCCTTTTGAAGGAACAGCCGCAGATTTCACCGCTATTTTAAGAAAAATCCCTGCACGCCTTTATTCGATTGCAAGCAGCCTGAAAGCCAATGAAGAAGAAGTTCATTTGACAATAGGTGTTGTGAGATATGATGCACACGGGAGAGAACGCCAAGGTGTCTGCTCCATCTTATGTGCGGAGCGCTTAGAGCCAGGTGATACACTGCCTGTTTATATCCAGCACAACCAAAACTTTAAGCTTCCTGAAAACCCTGATGCACCGATCATTATGGTGGGGCCAGGCACAGGTATCGCTCCTTTCCGTTCGTTTATGCAGGAACGAGAAGAAATCGGTGCAAACGGAAAGTCATGGCTATTCTTCGGTGATCAGCACTTTGTGACGGATTTCTTATATCAAACTGAATGGCAAAAGTGGTTAAAAGATGGTGTCTTAACGAAAATGGACGTGGCTTTTTCAAGAGATTCAGAGGAAAAGGTATATGTCCAGCACCAAATGAAGAAACAAAGTAAAGAATTATTCGAATGGCTGGAGCAAGGTGCCTATGTATATGTTTGCGGAGATGAAAAGCATATGGCGCATGATGTTCATGGTACCCTTCTATCGATCATCCAAGAAGAAGGTGCGATGAGCAAGGAGAAAGCAGAAAGCTATTTAGCCAATTTGCAGCAGCAAAAACGCTATCAGCGTGACGTATATTGATTGATTTGATGCTTGAAAGAAAGGAGCTTTTACTTACATGGTGAAGACAGCATTAACAGCGCCGGATGGACCTCCGAGCGACGTAGAGGAAATCAAAGAAAAAAGTGATTATTTACGGGGTACGTTAAAAGAAGTGATGCTTGATCCGATTTCAGCGGGAATTCCTGATGATGACAACCGCCTGATGAAGCATCACGGCAGCTATTTACAGGATGATCGAGACCTCAGAAATGAACGGCAAAAACAAAAGCTTGAGCCAGCCTATCAATTTATGCTGCGCGTACGCCTGCCTGGCGGGATCGCCACATCCAAGCAGTGGCTTGTGATGGATGAGCTTGCTCACAAATACGGAAACGGTACGTTAAAGCTGACAACTCGTGAAACCTTTCAGCTTCACGGTATTTTAAAATGGAACATGAAAAAGACCATTCAAGACATCCATTCGACTATGCTTGATACAATTGCTGCTTGCGGCGACGTGAACCGGAATGTGATGTGTACATCAAACCCCTATCAATCAGAAGTGCACCATGATGTATACGAGCTGGCCAAAAAATTAAGTGATGACCTGCTTCCGCAAACTAGAGCGTATCATGAAATTTGGCTTGATGAGGAAAAGGTTGCGGCAACGCCTGATACAGAGGTTGAGCCGATGTATGGTCCGCTTTATTTGCCAAGAAAATTCAAAATTGGTGTGGCGGTCCCTCCTGCTAACGATATTGATGTCTTTTCGCAGGATTTAGGCTTCATTGCGATCATCGAAAATGAGCAATTGATCGGCTTTAATGTCGCAATTGGCGGTGGAATGGGCATGACTCATGGTGATACAGCGACCTATCCTCAGCTTGCAAAAGTGATTGGCTTTTGTACACCGGAACAAGTTGTAGAGATTGCGAAACAAGTGATTACCATTCAGCGTGACTATGGAAACCGTTCGGTGCGAAAAAACGCCCGCTTTAAATATACAGTGGACCGCCTTGGTCTTGAGAATGTAAAAGAAGAGCTGGAACGCCGCCTAGGATTTGCCCTTTTAGACGCAAGAGATTATCGCTTTGATCATAACGGAGACCGCTATGGCTGGGTAAAAGGCATCAATGGCAGATGGCATTATACGATGTTTGTAGAAGGCGGCCGCATCACGGATTACGATGACTACCCGCTGATGACAGGTATTCGGGAAATTGCAAAGATTCATACAGGTGACTTCCGCTTAACAGCGAATCAAAATTTGATCATTGGAAATGTCACTTCTCATAAAAAGAAACAAATCGAGCAGCTCATTCAGGAGTTCGGTTTATCAGCTGGCCAGCAGCACTCTGCACTGCGCCGCAGTTCAATGGCCTGTGTTTCTCTTCCAACATGCGGCTTAGCGATGGCAGAAGCAGAACGCTACCTTCCACGCTTGATTGACAAAATTGAAGAGATTGTCGAAGAAAACGGCTTAAGTGATAAAGAAATCACGATTCGAATGACTGGATGTCCAAATGGATGTGCCCGCCATGCGCTAGGTGAAATTGGCTTTATCGGCAAATCACCTGGCAAATACAACATGTATCTTGGCGCTGCGTTTGATGGCAGCAGATTAAGTAAGCTGTACCGTGAAAATGTTGGTGAGGAAGACATTTTAAACGAGCTTGGTTCTCTGCTCCCTCGCTATGCAAAAGAACGAGAAGACCAAGAACATTTCGGTGATTTTGTCGTTCGGGCAGGGATTGTCAAAGAAACAACAGATGGCACGAATTTTCATGTGCAATAGAAAAAGACAGGACACTCTCCTGTCTTTTTCTATGGATTCTGTTTCCGTTTCAAGTATTCGCAAATGCTTTTGTACACATGAGGGTTTTCTAAAGAAGAAAGATCTAGTGAAGGCTGCTGTTCATAGGCTCCTTTTAATAAACGCCGGACGATTTTTCCGTTTCTTGTTTTCGGTAAAGTTGAAATGAGATGAATTTCCTTTGGCATGAGAGCTTTTCCCGCGTGTGAACCAACATGTGTTTTGAGCTCTCGTATCAGTTTTGCTTCGTCACAAGATTGTGAGCTAGTCACGATGAAGCACACGAGTGCCTCCCCTTTCACCTCATCCTTTACCCCAATTACAGCTGCCTCGTGTACGGCTGGATGTCCGACAAGAATGGATTCAATTTCTGCTGGGCCGACACGTTTTCCTGCTGAATTAATGACATCATCCGATCTGCCCGTGATATGGAATGTGCCATCCGCTGATTGCATCACCCAATCACCATGTGTCCACACCCCATCAAATCGTCTGAAATACGTGTCTTCATATCGCCCCGGATCTTTCCAAAAACCACAGGTCATGCCGACCCATGGCTTTTTCAAAACAAGTTCTCCTACTTCATTTATGACGCTCTGACCTGCTTCATTATACACATCTGCCGCCATTCCTAAGATCGCCGCATTAAAAAGGACTGGCTTAATTGGGCGAAGCAGCGTACTTCCTACAATTCCGCCAGAGACCTCTGTTCCCCCTGAATAATTTAGGATCGGAATGTGCTTTTGACCGATTTTGTCAAAAAGCCATTGCCATGGTGCTTCATTCCACGGCTCACCTGTAGAAATGATGGCTTTGACATGTGGCAGCTTTGTACCTGCAAGGTTTTGCTGCATCGCAGACCGAACAAAAGTAGGTGAAAGTCCAAAATGGGTGACTTTTTGCTTGTGGATGAATGACCAGAGGTGCTGTTCATCTGGATAATCGGGTGCACCGTCATATAAAACGATTGCAGCTCCATTGATCAAGCCGCCAAAGACGAGAAATGGCCCCATCATCCAGCCCATGTCTGTGAGCCAAAACAAACGGTCTCCTTTTGCAACGTCCATACAAAGACCGGCGTCAAAAGCAGCTTTTACAGGGAAGCCTGCGTGTGTATGGACAGCTCCTTTTGGCGTACCAGTTGTTCCAGAAGTGTATAAGATCATGAGAGGCTCTTCATTTGTGAGATAGGTCGTTTCACTTAACGGATCTTCTTTTAACAAATCGTTTAGCCTGATAACTCCTTCATATTCAGTATGAGAGGGAGTGTGTACAATGACGGTTTTGACAGTGTCTGTTTTGTGAATCGCATCTGCCGCACATTCCCGCATATTGATCGTCTTCCCGCGTCGCGTCATGTCGGAGCCTGTGACGACAATGGATGCACCTGATGCACGAATACGCACGGCAAGAGGCTCGCTTCCATAGCCGGAGAAGACGGGGCTAAAGATGACACCAATTTTTGCAAAGGCTAGCATGACGGCAACCGTTTCAGGAAGCATTGGCATATAAATGACCGCTACATCTCCTTTTTGAAGCCCATTCTTCAAAAAACCAGCAGCGAGGCGATTAACCTTTTCCTGAAGGTCGAGATACGTCCATTTCCTCTCTGCCCCAACTTCATTTCTCCAAATCACGGCTGGCTGATGCTGGGTCTCTTCGTTCTCTGCCCATTTGTCCACGGCGGTTTCGGTTATGTTTAGTTGACCGCCTTTATACCACTTCGGCCACATGAATGAATTTTGACCTAATGCGGCTTCATACGGCATCTTCCACTTGATGCCGACCGCCTTTTCAGCTTCTCTCCAAAACCAATCGGTCCGCTCGATACTAGCTTTGTAGAATGCATCATAAGTAGAGAAACCAAGTGAGTGCATCCATTTGTAAAGACGTGTATGTTTGACCTTCTGCTCTTCCGGTACCCATGCTGGTTTCAGGTTCATCATAAGGATGCCCCCTTTAGACCGGATAGACCGGATGTTTTCGTCTTGTAAATGTCATCTCTTTTGAGGAATAGGCTTGTAATCGATGACAAAGCTCAGCTCGCAGGTGGTCAAACGGGATGACGCCATCGACAATCATTTCAGAGGCAAGCTCATATATATTCATATCTTCCTGATATTCCTTACGTTTCTCTTGTATAAATGCAGCTCTCTCTTCGGCAGGCAGCTCGGCAATTTTATTCGCATAGACAGCATTCACAGCCGCTTCTGGCCCCATGACAGCAATTTGCGCTGATGGAAGAGCAAGACAGCAGTCTGGTTCAAACGCTGGCCCTGCCATTGCATATAAACCTGCACCGTATGCTTTACGCACAATGACCGATATTTTCGGAACGGTTGCCTCTGACATAGCAGAGATCATTTTCGCCCCGTGTCTAATAATGCCAGCTTGTTCCACTTTTGTTCCAATCATAAATCCCGGTATATCCGCAAGAAAAAGGAGCGGGATATGAAAGGCGTCACATAGCTGAATAAACTTGGCGGCTTTGTCAGCTGAGTCATGGAATAACACCCCGCCTTTCACCCTAGGCTGGTTGGCAATAAGACCAACAGGCTGACCATTCATGCGGCCAAAGCCTGTAATCAGCTCCGCGGCAAACAGTTTTTTGATTTCAAAAAATGACCCTTCATCAATGAGTAAATAAATGAGCTGATACATATCAAAAGGGGTATTCTGCCCCTTAGGGATAAGGTCTTGGATGGTCATCTCAGATGGCTGAGGTGCTTTTGCGGCTGCCCGTTTTGGTTTCTCTGTATAGTTGGCAGGCATGTAGGTTAAATAGTCGCGAGCGATTTGAATGGCTTCTTCCTCTGTTTTGGCTAAAATATCACCACATCCTGATATGCTGCAATGCATGTTTGCCCCGCCCATTTCTTCTAGTGATACTTTTTCTCCAATCACCATTTCGGCCATTCTCGGAGAGCCTAAATACATCGAGGCATTCCCTTCGACCATAACGACGATGTCACAAAAAGCAGGAATGTAAGCACCTCCTGCTGCAGAAGGACCAAATAGTAAACAAATTTGCGGGATACGTCCAGACAGCTTCACCTGGTTATAAAAAATGCGCCCCGCGCCCCTTCTGCCTGGAAACATGGCAATTTGATCGGTGATTCTTGCACCCGCAGAATCGACTAAATACAGCATCGGGCAGTTGAGCTTTTCCGCTGTTTCTTGGATTCTAATGATTTTTTCTACCGTTTTGACGCCCCATGATCCAGCTTTGACGGTAGAGTCATTCGCCATGACGCAAACCGTTTGCCCATTCATCCGCCCCGTCCCTGTGACAACCCCATCTGCTGGTAAATGTTGATCTTTACACTCGGCAAACATGGCATCCTCAATGAAAGAATCCTCATCTAATAACAACTGGAGCCGGTCACGGACGAACAATTTTCCTTTTTCTTTGTTTTTTTGATGGTATCGTTCGGCTCCTCCTTTTACAATCCGCTGTTTTTTCACTTCATATTCTTCGATCATGCCCATTCCCCTTTCTTGCTAGTTGCCTCTGTAATGAGGCGTTCGTTTTTCTTGGAAAGCTTGAAGTCCCTCCATTCGATCTTCTGTATCAATGAGCCGTACATAGGCTTCGTATTCCTTCATCAGACCTGTACGTAAATCATGATCAAGGCTCATTTGAATCGCTTGTTTCGCTTCTTTTAAAGCAATTGGACCGTTTTTGGCGATTTGTTTTGCGAGAGAAATGGCGTCATCCATAAGAGAATCTGCTAAAGAGAGGTGCTCAATCAACCCGATTTGAATGGCTTCTTCAGCTTGTAATGAACCACCTGTGAAAATCAGTTCTTTTGCTTTACCGAGTCCAATCAGGCGCGGAAGCCGCTGGGTTCCTCCGGCTCCTGGTATGATGGCTAGTCCAGTTTCTGGCAGGCCGAATCTTGCTCCGGCTCGTGCGATGCGGAGATCACAAGCCAGTGCGAGCTCAAGGCCTCCGCCGAGTGCGTGTCCATTCATCACGGCAATGACAGGCACAGGAAGGGAGTCAATTTCTGTAAAGGTTTGCTGAATCGACAGAACCGCCGCTTTTGCTTCTTCTTCTGTCATCAATCGTCGCTCTTTTAAATCAGCTCCTGCGCAAAAGACGTTAGAACCAGCTCCTGTAATGAGCAGACAGGAAATGCTTTCATCGTGTTTGATTTCTTGAATGATTTGATTGATCTCCTCAAGCATCGCAGCGGATAGGGAATTCGCTTGTTCCGGCCTGTTTAAGGTCATGATCCCAATCCGTTCATCTTGTATCATAAAATTAACCAATGATGTCATGTCACATTCATCCTTTATGAAGTAGTATGAGAGTGAAAAGCACGTAAACAATGACTAGGCAGGGTTCGATCTACTTTTGTTTCGATCCATTCTGCCGCTTTTATCAATGCAGGAAAATCGATATTTGTTTTAATTCCTAGTTTTTGAAGCATATGCACTACATCTTCAGTCGCGACATTTCCGCTAGAGCCAGGTGCATATGGGCAGCCGCCAAGCCCGCCGCTAGAGGAGTCAAATGTTGTGATTCCCGCTTTTAATGCCGTATAAATATTGGCAAGACCCATCCCCTTCGTATCGTGAAAATGTAGAGCGATTTTATCAGCAGGAAAACGTTCAAGTAAAATGTCTAATCGCCTTTCTACTTGAAGCGGATGGGCTTCTCCAATGGTGTCGCCGAGTGATATTTCATCAATGCCATAAGAGAGCAGAATATCCGTTAACCGCAGAACTTGATCCATTGGCACTTGATGTTCATAAGGGCAGCCAAACACGGTAGAAATATATGCGCGCGTGATCTTTCCTGCTGCTTTTAAATCAGCTGTCATTTGTTTGATGACAGGAAGTGTTTCGTGGATGGATTGATTCATATTTTTTTTGTTATGTGTTTCACTCGAAGAGATAAACATAGCGCCTGCGTCAAGATTTGCTTCAAAAAAGTGAGCCAAGCCTTTTTCATTAGGAATGAGTGCTGCATAGGTGATGTTGTCATTTTTGTGTAAGGATTGAGCTAACTCTTTGGCGTCTTTTAAGGCTGGGACCCATTTAGGATGAACAAATGAGGTGACTTCAATATAAGGGAGCCGGGCTGCTGTGAGCAGTTCAATCCACCTTTGCTTCTCGCTTGTGTCCAGCCAAGTGGATTCATTTTGCAGTCCGTCCCGCGGGCCGACCTCTCTAATAAGTACACGCTTTGGTAATGCCATCTCGCTCACTCCTATTCTGTCAGCTCTAGAAGGACCTCTCCTTCATCGACAAATTCCCCCTCTGCCTTATACACTTTGCTGATGACACCAGCCTCTTCTGCAACAATTGGAATCTCCATTTTCATTGATTCCAAGATAGCGACCTCCTGCCCTTTTTGCACTTCATCGCCTTGTTTCACAAGAAGCTTCCATAAGTTTCCGGCCATTTGTATCGTGACCATTTTCATGAACGGTTCCCCTCCCTTTTTTTCATGAGAAAATCGGTTGTGATGCTGCCATGTAAGAAAGCAGAAGATCCAGCCATTTCCCTTAAAAGCGGTAAGTTGGTTTTGATCCCTTCTATTTCATATGCTTGTAACGCCTTTTTTAATCGTTCTATTGCAAGTTTTCGTGTATCACCGTAAACGATCATCTTCGCAATCATTGGATCGTAATATGGGGTAATGACGCTCCCACTTGTCACACTTGATTCATGGCGTATATAGGGAGCTTCTGGCATAAATAGCCGAGTGATTGTTCCTGGTGACGGATAAAAGGTAACGGGGTCCTCCGCATAGATTCTGACCTCGATGGCATGCCCAATTTGATGAATATCCTCCTGAATGAAGGAAAGCGGCTCTGATGCAGCGATTTTCAGCTGCTCCTCGACAAGATCAATACCTGTAATTTCTTCTGTGACAGGGTGCTCTACTTGTAATCTCGTGTTCATCTCTAGAAAATAAAATTGTTGGTTTTGATCGACTAAACATTCAATCGTCCCTGCATTTTCATAGCCAATGGCTTTGGCTGCTTTGACGGCCATCTGTCCCATCTGTTGTCTCACCGATTCATCGAGACAGGCGGCAGGTGCTTCTTCGATGATTTTCTGGTGTCTTCTTTGGAGTGAACAGTCGCGCTCAAATAAGTGAACCCCATGGCCGAAGGAATCAAAAAGGACTTGAATTTCAATGTGCCGCGCGTCTTCAATGACCTTTTCCATATAAAGCGTCCCGTCGTTGAAAAAACTTTGCGCTCTTTTTTGATTTCCTTCAAAAGCTTTATGCAGCTCCTCGTCATTTCGCACAAGCTGCATGCCAATTCCCCCGCCTCCGCTTGATGCCTTGAGCATGATCGGATAACCGAGTGACTGGGCTTTACTGACTCCTTCTTCTGCGTCATGGAGCGGGGCTGAAACGCCTGGTACAATGGGAATCCCCGCATGGTCCATCATTTTTCTCGCTTCAATTTTATTCCCCATTCGCTGAATGACCTGTGCGGATGGTCCAATAAAAATAATTCCTTCGCTGCGGCAGCGTTCAGCAAAGCCCGCATTTTCTGATAAAAGGCCATATCCAGGATGGATGGCATCTGTATTTGTCTGCTTGGCAACCTCGATGATCACTTCCATGTTTAAATAGCTTTCAGATACTTTCGCTCCTCCAATCAGATAGGCGCTGTCTGCTTCTTGCACATGAAGCGCATGCTGATCTGCCTCTGAATAAACAACCACGGTGTTGATCCCGAGCCTTTTACAAGTCCGAATAATTCTACGAGCAATTTCGCCTCGATTCGCAATGAGTACTTTTTTGAACATCGCTGCCCTCACTCCTTTATTAGATCAAGCGCCTGTTTTTTCAGACGAAACTTTTGAATCTTCCCTGATGCGGTCATCGGATACTCGTCTGTGATGAAAAAATATTTTGGAATTTTGTAGCGAGCCATTTGTGACTGACAATAGCTGGTTAATGACTCAATCGTCACCGTGTGACCTTGTTTGAGCCGAATGAATGCGGCGGCTTCCTCTCCATAGGTCTCGTCAGGAATACCAACGACCTGTGCATCAAGAATGGCTGGATGCGTGTAAAGAACGTCTTCAATCTCTTTTGGGTAAACATTCTCTCCGCCTCTAATGATCATATCTTTCAGCCGTCCTGTGATTTTCACATAGCCGTCCTCATCCATCTCTGCTAAATCTCCTGTATGAAGCCACCCGTCCTCATCAATGACTTCATTTGTGGCCTCTTCATTTTTATAGTAGCCTTTCATCACATGGTAGCCTCTTGTACACAGCTCACCTTGTTCTCCTCTTGGTACTTCATCCGGCGTACCTGGTGCAGTGATTTTCACTTCGATGTGAGGAAGTGCCCGACCGACTGTTTGAACCCGCCTTTCAAATGAATCATCCGTTCTAGTTTGGGTAATGACAGGTGAGCTTTCGGTTTGACCGTAGGCAATCGTGAGCTCCTTCAGTCCCATTTGTTCAATGACTGCTTTCATCACATGGGATGGGCAAAGAGATCCTGCCATAATGCCTGTTCGTAATGTGGACAGATCGTATTGGTGGAAATTCGGATGATCAAGCTCTGCAATGAACATTGTCGGGACGCCATGAAGAACAGTGCACTTCTCTTGTTCCACTGTTTGAAGGACTCGCTCTGGGTGGAAAGTTTCAATTGGAATGATCGTGCCTCCTTTTGTGAGACAAGCAAGTACGCCAAGAACAGATCCAAAGCAATGAAAGAACGGCACGGGGATACACATGCGGTCTTCATGGGTGAGCTTCATGCAATCTGCGATCTGACTGGCATTGCAGACGATGTTTGTATGGCTGAGCATGACGCCTTTTGGGTAGCCGGTTGTGCCAGAGGTATATTGCATATTAATAACGTCATCAGGCGCCAGCTCATCCATTCGTTTCTCCCATGCATCATCCTCCATTCTTTTAGCAGCAGCTTGAATACTGTCCCAGCTGCGCATGCCCTTTGGCGTGTGCTCGCCAATATATACAACACTTTTTAAATATGGAAATGATGATGAAGTGATCTCGTCTTGATGAGCTGTTTGAAGCTCTGGAATGAGGTTTTCAAGCATCCTGACATATGATGTCTCTTTAAACCCGTCAACGATAAACAGCATGCTGCTATCAGAGTGCTTTAGTAAGTAAGCGAGTTCTTGTGATTGAAAGTTCGTATTCACGGTGACAAGAACGGCTCCAATGGAGGCGCAGGCGAATTGCAGCATGAGCCATTCAGGGACATTAGGTGCCATGATGGCGATATGATCCCCTTTTTGAACCCCTAATGCCATAAGACCTTTCCCTGTTTCCTTGACCTCTCTAAAAAACGCTTCGTATGAATAACGTAATGAACGTTCTGGATACACAATGGCTTCATGTGCTGGGTGCTGCTCCTTTTTCTCTTTTAATAGGGAGCCGATCGTTTGTGGATGAATCGACATCATGATTTTCCTCCTCCATCAGTGGTAAGCGTTTTCATAAAAGGGTTATGATAGCAGTTGTCTCGCGATGACTAGACGCTGAATTTCAGAGGTGCCTTCTCCGATTTCCATGAGCTTGGCATCTCTCACAAGCCGTTCTACCCCGCACTCTTTCATGTAGCCTGTTCCTCCGTGAATTTGGACAGCATCAAGACTTGCTTTTGTGGCCATTTCCGAAGCGAAAAGCTTGGCATAGGCAGCTTCTTTTGTAAATGGCTTGCCATGATCTTTCAGCCAAGCGGCTTTCCACACCATTTGACGAGCAAGTTCTATTTGCATCGCCATATCTGCCAGTTTAAATTGAATGGCTTGAAAGGACGAGAGGGTCTGCCCAAATTGCTTTCTTTCCTTTGCATAGGAGAGAGAAGCATCTAGTGCAGCTTGCGCGATACCAACAGATAAGGCAGCAATTGATATGCGTCCCCCGTCTAATGTATATAAAAATTGCTTGAAGCCTTTGGCTGGGTCTCCTAATATATGATGTGCTGGTACACGTACGCTGTCTAAAATGATTTCAGCCGTATCTGAACCGCGCACTCCCATTTTGTCGTATGGATTTGTAATGGACAGCCCTTTTTGACCTTTTTCTACAATGAAGGCGGAGATGATCGGGCGGCCGTGCTTATCATGATCCGTGACAGCTGTGACGATAATGGTTCTGGCAAAATTGGCATTTGTGATCCAGCACTTCTCCCCGCTAATCACATACTCTTGTCCGTCTTTGACCGCTTTTGTTTTCGTCCCTTTTGCATCTGACCCTGCATTTGGCTCTGTTAATCCGAAGGAACCGAGTGCTGTTCCAGATGCCAGCGGGACAAGGTGATCCATCTTTTGCTCCTCTGTACCGAAGTAATAAAGCGGGCTTGCGCCTAAGGAAACGGCTGCGGCATAGCTAAGGCCTGTACTGGCACACTGTTTTCCGATTTCTTCTACAGCGAGCGCATATGAGATTGTATCTCCTCCTGAGCCTCCGTATTTCTCTGGAAAAGGGATGCCCATCAAGCCGAGTTCCCCCATTTTTTGAAAAGTTTGGACCGGGAATACAGCCTGTTCATCAATGGTTTGAGTGAGTGGTGCAATTTCTTCCTTGGCGAATTCTTTGACCATCTGCCGAATCATTTGTTGTTCTTTCGTTAATTCAAAATCCATCTTGTTTCCCCCTTTGGCTCTTTTCTATCATATTTATTAATCAAGTGGCTGCTTCATGCCAAGCTTAGCTGAATTCAGAATATTAAAACAAAAATAATAGAAAAAAGCATGAACGAAGAAAATCCTCATTCATGCTTTTTCGTTATCTCACTTTTATTGTAGAAGGCTTGCTTTCGTGATGAAGTCGATTGAGAGCCGTTACTTTGTAAGTATCACTCTTATTCTGATGAACTGAAAGATTTTTGACAGATGTCAGCGTGCCGGCTTCTTTTCTAACGGTTTGCAGCAATTCATATGTTCCTTTCGTCGTCAAGCGATAGACCGCGTAATAGGATGCGGTAGATTGTGGATCATTTTTGATCTGTAAAGCCGCACCCTCTGCTGTCTTTTTAATAGATTGAATGATTGGTTTTTTTGGCGCTTTCTGATGAAGCCAAGGCATTTCTGGAATGAGAGCCGGTTTACGGTAAGCATCTTCTATCAATTGATTTTTGACATTCAAAGGGTTGCGATTGATATCCTTTAGGCTAAAGTGCATGCTTCCCTGTACGAGAGGTGACTGTCTGTTCAGCTCAATCTGCCGAAAGTATTCTTCTGGATCAGACCAAGCAGGATCACTGTTTTGATTAATTTTATACGTCGCCTGACCAATGTACAGGTGAACAGGCTCTCCCTTCACTTCATTTGACCACCATTTTGTTAGCACATCGTATGCGGCTGCCTGAAAGCCGATGCTCCAGTAAATTTGCGGGGTGACATAATCGATATCGTGCTGCTGAATCCACTCTCTTGTATCAGCATACAAATCATCATAGTTGGTCATCCCTGCTGTGGTGTTTGAACCAGTCGGATCATCCTTTATGTTGCGCCAGACTCCAAATGGGCTAATACCAAACTTCACATACGGCTTTACTTTCTTCACGGTGTTGTTGATTTGCTTGACCAATTGGTTCACATTATCTCTTCGCCAATCTTCTATATGCGTGAATGCCTTTTTTCCATATGTTTCATACGTTTCTTGATCTGGAAACGGCACACCGGCTATTTTATTCGGGTAAAAATAATCATCCATATGCACTGCATCAATATCGTAGTTTTTCACGACTTCTTCTATGCTGCCGACAATGAACTCCTGAGCTTTAGGAATGCCTGGATTGTAATAAAGCTGATTACCATAAGCAATAGTCCAATCTGGATGTTTTTTTGCAGGGTGATCGGCTGATAAACGGCTGAGGTCGGTATGATTCATTGTGATTCGATACGGGTTAAACCAAGCGTGAAATTCGAGCCCGCGTTTATGAGCTTCTTCGATCATGAATTCAAGCGGGTCATACCCAGGATCTTTCCCTTGCGTGCCGGTTAAATATTCGGACCACGGGCCGTATGCCGAAGGATAAAAGGCATCTGCTGTCGGTTTAATTTGCATGATCACGGCATTCATATTCATCGCTTTGATCTCATCTAACAAATGAATAAACTCTTGTTTCTGCTCTTTGACAGGCAGTCCTTTCTTTGAAGGCCAATCTAAGTTATAAACCGATGCGATCCATACCGCGCGCATCTCTCTTGTGCTTTCAAGCTTCCCTTTTGGCATTGGACGAGCTAGACTGCTAGAAGGAATCAATAAGAATACAAACATCAAAATTAGTGTTAGACACGTCATACTGATTTTTTTCAGCATTTTTTGCATCACCTCATATTCAGTTTATTCCGCTTTTTGAGATCGAATGCCAGCAGATGGTGTCAGCAGGATGTTTTTCATTTCCTTGAGCTGAGCTTCAGGTATTTCGCAAGCCTCGATTAAATATCGCTCTGTACTTCCGTATGTCGCCATCATCTCGTTTAGCACATCTTCCAGATAATCTTGCTGCACACCGAGAAGCGGTTGAATTTGCTCTTTTGACACCCGGTATAAACTCATCATGCGGACAAATCGCTGCTGCCTTCTGACAAGCATTTTCACACCTTCATTGGAACGCATATATTCACTTAAAACGGCCGGCATCGGTACACCTGCTGCTAATTGAATAAGGGCAGATAAAAAGCCTGTCCGGTCCTTACCGCTCGTGCAGTGAAGCATCAGCGGGTAATTGCTCTTATCTGAAAGCAGTGAGAACAGCTGCTGAATCTCTTCTTTACGCTCTGTGAGCATACTTTGATATAAATCTTTCATAATCGGTGTAAATGAGAGAGATTTCCCTTCAGTTGTCAGCATACGAAACATGGTCCACTTACTTGGCATCTTACTGTCTGGCTGCATCGGGATATGAACGATTTTGTTGTGTTCCTTGATTTTTGGCGGATGTGATTTGCGTTCTGAGCTTGTTCGGAGATCACAAATGGTTTGAATCCTAAGCTTTGAGAACGTCAACATATCTTGTTTTGTGAGACGCGATAGATCTGCGGATCGATAAATCATTCCCTGCCTGATCACCATCTCACCTGTTGTTTGAAGTCCCCCTACTTCTCTAAAATTCGCAAGCTTTGAAAATGGGTTGTTTGATTGATTCATAGAAGTGAAAATCCTTTCCGTTACGTTCTTTTCTCTATCATACGCTTTTATTGAGATGGGGAAAAGAGAAGCCATTTGGTATAATGGAAAAAGGAGATTCGGATGGATTGGAGATATGAAGCATGATCAAAACAAAACGGATTCAGCAAATCAAAGAGTATGTGTTTGACCGGGAATCTGCCTCACTTGATGAGCTTGTGGCGCATTTTGGCGTCTCAAAAAACACGATACGCCGAGATGTACAAGCATTGGTCGAGTCCGGCGTACTAAAGAAAGTGTACGGCGGAGTCGCTGTGAACCATTCAACATTAGTAGTATATCAAGAGCGGAAGACCCGCCAGCTCAGTAAAAAGCAATTGATCGGACAAACGGCTGCTGCTTTTGTGGAAAATGGGGATATGATTTTTGTTGATTCTGGTACGACAACACTTGAAATGCTTCCCTATTTGACTGAGAAACAGGTGACCGTTGTGACCAATAATGTAGATTTTATTACACAGGCGATGCCTTATGAAAATCTCACTATCTTTTCCACCGGCGGGATGCTTGAGAGAAAAACGAATTCTTTCGTTGGCTATCAAAGTGTAGAGCGTTTGAAAGCTTACAATGTCAATAAAGCCTTTATCGCATCAACTGGTTTATCCATTGATCACGGAGTCACGAATTCGTCCCCGCTTGAAACGGATATTAAAAAGACAGTTGTTGAAAAAAGTGCCAAAACGTTTTTATTAGTTGATGATAGTAAGTTCGATCACTACGCTTTGACCACGTTTTGTGATTTACACGATCTTGATGTCGTCGTGACGAATAAACAGCCAAATGAAGATTATCTTCAATATGGAAAAGATCATGATGTACGGTTTGCCACGCCTTCATCAAATGAGAAGACGTAAATAAATGGATCACAAAAAAACGGCTCAGGAATTTGAGCCGTTTTTTGATTCATTCATTTCAAGCTGGATGATCATGCGGAATAAAAAACGGTACACGGCTGAGATGACTTCAATAAAAGGCATATCTTCATGGATGTCCTCAAGTTCAAGAAGCTGTAAATTCACATCGAATAAGCCGTCTTGCCCATTAAATTGAAGCTGCGCACCATTTAATGAAGCCAGCATGTCTTTTAAAATACCTGTGTCTTTTTTAGGACGTTTTAAACCGAATAACACGGTATACGTTTGAAACACTTCGTCCCATTCAATGGCTAATCCATCGACTCTCACCACATCAAACCACTTTGATTCGATATAAATGAATTCTTTTTGATGTTGTTTTACATATGTAAGCGGTGTGTTTAGAAATGAGGCGCCTTCTGTTTGAATCATGTCCTCGGATTCTTTGTCTACACGCTCTATATATACATCGCTAAAGCGTGCCTCTTCCTTTATTCTTGCACCTTCTAAAGGCCAATTGTGGCGCGCCGCTTCGTCATATTCAAAGTCTGTCAGCGCTTGTCCTTCTTTCAAAAGATCTTGTAAGCGATTTTGCAATGACATGGCTATGTCTCCTTTCTTCTCATTCATGTGCGTTTATTATTTTAGCATAACTCATGAAAAGAAAGATATGACTCAGCATATGATGGTATGATAGTGTCAAAAGAAACATCTCGGAGGGGTACGTTTTGCTCACAATGACACTGGCAGAAAAAATCGTAGACGAGGTCAAAAAAGTGCTGACTGAGGAAATCATCATCGCACAAACAAACGGCACCATCATTGCGGCAACAGATCCAGCGCGCATTGGTCAATTTCATGAAGGGGCGTATTTGACATCCTTTGAAGGACAAAAACGAATCCTCACAAAGAATGATGAGCAGCAAATGAAAGGGGTCAAAGCCGGCATCAATCTGCCTATTTATTTTAAGCAAGAGGTCATTGGTGTGATTGGGATGACAGGAAATCCCGTCCATGTCTCTCCATTTGGCGAAATATTACGAAAAATGACCGAACTGCTTATTCAAGAGCATGAATTTTTTCTAGAAACGGAAACCGATGAACGGCAGCTTGAAGCGTTTGTGTTCGACTGGCTTCATCTGCCAGAGACAGCAATCAATCTCACTGAAAAAGCAGCGCGGCTTCAGCTTGATGTCAACAAGCAGCGTGTCGTCGTCCTCATTGATTGTCACGATGAATCATTTATGAAGCAGGATCAATACAAAAAAGTAAAGGAAATGCTGCATCTCACAAGTCAGGAAATGATCGTCCGCTGGGGACATGCCCGCTTTTTGCTCATGCTGCAAACCACAGCAGATGAACGTGATACCTTGCAGCAGCGTCTTTTTCACATCCATGCTTCCCTCACCTCACGTTCCACATCAAAGGTTTTGATAGGTGCGGGAAAACCTGCAGCTGGACATATGATGAAGCAATCCTTTCATCAAGCCTTTCGTGCCTTAAAATTGGCACATGTGGATACACCGATTGTGTTTGATGAGGATTTAACACTTGAACTTTTTATAGAAGAAGTGAGTCAGGAAACAAAAGAAGTGTTCCTTGATCGAACGATCGCCCCACTTCTCCCCTACCCTGAACTAGTGAAAACATTGCGTGTACTCATGACATCAGATTACTCATTGAAGTATACCGCGGAAGCGATGCACGTACATATCAATACACTGCATTACAGACTAAAACGTATCCAAGATTTAACGGCACTTGATCCAAAACGCATGCAAGATGCGATGCTCTTTTATTTAGCCTTGATGCTATTAGATCATCATCCAAATAAACGAGGCGAACAGCCCAATATTTTGTAGAATCGTCCATAGGCATGAGGCGATTCTTTTTTTATACTGAAAGAAACGGTATGTCTAATCAGTAGGAGTGAATGCGCATGTTAAATTCTGAATTTTTAAGTCAATTAAAAAAGATTGTCGGTGCGCCCTATGTACAAGACAGTAAAGCCGATCGGCTTGCCTACTCTTATGATGCAACGCCTAATTTTCAGCATCTACCGGATGTCATCGTGAGCCCGCACGCGGCTGAGGAAATCCAGCAAATCGTCCGGCTCTGCGCCTCATATAAGGTGCCGATCGTGCCAAGAGGATCAGGAACGAACCTTTGTGCAGGAACCTGTCCTACACAAGGCGGACTTGTGATGTTGTTTACAAGAATGAACCAATTAATCGAAATAGACGAAGAAAACCTCACCGCAACGGTCCAGCCTGGTTTGATCACACAGGAACTCATTCGCCAAGTAGAGGCAAGAGGTCTCTTCTACCCACCAGATCCAAGCTCAATGAAAATCTCCACGTTAGGCGGCAATATTAATGAAAATTCAGGTGGTCTCCGGGGGTTAAAATATGGCGTGACGAGAGATTATGTACTTGGACTTGAAGTGGTGCTGCCAAACGGTGACATCATCAAAACGGGCGGCAAGCTCGCTAAGGACGTGGCCGGGTATGATATGACCCGTTTATTTGTTGGATCAGAAGGAACGCTCGGAATTGTCACAGAAGCCACGCTGAAGCTTTTGCCGCTTCCAGAAACCAAACAAACGATGCTTTGCTTATATGAAAGCCTAGAGGAAGCAGCCGCATCAGTTTCGGCGATTATTGCAGAGCGTATTATCCCCGCCACATTAGAATTTATGGATCAGCCGACACTGAAAGTCGTCGAAGACTTTGCCAAAATCGGCCTGCCGACTGACGTTCAAGCGGTGCTATTAATCGAACAGGACGGCAACCCTGAGGCCGTTTCCCGTGATATAAAGAACATCGCAAAGGTCTGTCAGCAGCACGGTGCAAAAGGAGTAAATATCGCACATTCTGAAGAAGAGGCAAGTGCCCTTTTAACAGCGAGACGAGCCGCTTTATCTGCCCTCGCCCGTTTAAGCCCCACAACGATTTTAGAAGATGCTACAGTCCCCCGGTCTGAAATTGCTAACATGGTGCGGGCGATCGAAGACATTGCGAGAGAGTACGAAGTAAAAATCTGTACATTTGGTCATGCAGGTGACGGGAATTTACATCCTACTTGTGCAACCGATGCAAGAAATGAAGAAGAAATGAAGCGGGTCGAAGAAGCCTTTCAGGCCATTTTTGAAAAAGCAGTCTCCCTTGGCGGCACCATTACGGGTGAACATGGCGTGGGTCTGATGAAAGCCCCCTATTTAGAGCTAAAGGTCAAAAAAGAAGGAATCGCAGCAATGAAAGCAATCAAACAAGCGCTAGATCCAGCAAATATTATGAATCCTGATAAGGTGTTTGGAAAAGCAGCAAGAAAGCGGGTGGTGGTCTCATGAATTCCTCTAAACAATCAGAGATTCAGCAAAACTTTCAGCAGCAAATGGATGAAAAGGAGCTGCTCAACTGCATGCGCTGCGGCTTCTGCCTCCCTTCCTGTCCTACTTATATTGAATCCGGTCAACAAGAAACTCACTCTCCCCGCGGCCGGATTGCTTTAATGAAGGCGGTGAGAGACGGCGTGATTGAGCCGGATGAAGATGTCGAACATTCACTGAACCTTTGTCTTGGCTGCCGTGCATGTGAACCGGTCTGCCCTTCCGGCGTCAAATATGGACGTTTACTTGAGGATGCGAGAGACATCCTTCAGCAGCACAAAAAACAATCTCTTCCTGTCAAATTTGTGAGACGTGTTGTGTTTAAAGGACTCTTTCCTTCACAAAGCCGAATGCGTCAAGCGGCTGGACTTCTGCGATTTTATCAAACCTCTGGTCTGCAAACGGCCGCCCGCAAGTCTGGCATGCTAAAGGTGCTTCCGCCGCATTTACAGCTGATGGAGCAGGCCCTTCCAAAGGTGCCGCGTCAACAAAAAAGCCGTGCGTTAGAATACAAAGCCATTGGCACGGCAAGAAAGCGTGTGGCCTTTTTTACTGGCTGTTTAATGGACACCGTTTTTTCCAGCACAAACGAAGCGACCATCCAGCTTTTGCAGCTGGCCGGCTGTGACGTTGTCGTCCCTCCTGTTCAGACGTGCTGCGGTGCACTTCATGGCCATAGCGGAGAAAAAGAGCAAGCGAAACAGTTAGCAAGGCGGAATATTGAAGCATTTGAGGAGATAGAGGCAGATGCCATTGTTATGAATGCGGGCGGATGTGGTGCCTTTTTAAGTGATTACGATCATTTGCTAAAGGATGATCCGGCTTTTCAAAAGCGAGGTGAAGCCTTCTCAAATAAAATCACGGATATATCAGATATTCTCGTGGAGCTTAAGTTTCACCGGCGTACATCGCTTGCCTTGCCAGAGCAGATCATCACCTATCAAGACTCTTGTCACTTACGAAATGGAATGGGTGTAGAGCAAGCGCCAAGGGTGCTGATGAAGGCGATTCACGGGGTATCATTTAAAGAAATGAAGGATGCCGACCGCTGCTGCGGATCCGCCGGAATTTATAATATTTTGCAACCAAAGATGTCGATGCAAATTTTAGATCATAAAATGACAGAAGCTAGTCAAACAGCGGCGGCTGCCATTGTCACGTCCAATCCAGGCTGTCATTTGCAAATGGCAGCGGGTATCAAACGTTCAGGACAATCGCCCAGCATGCGTGCCGTCCATCTCGCAGATTTTTTATTAGAAGCCGTTCAATATGGAAAAAAAGCGTCTAGCTCATCAAGCTGAACGCTTTTTTTCATGCATATCTTCAGACAATTAGTTGGATAATAGAGGCAAATCGCGGAAGGAGATGATTCAAGTGCTGAAGAAAAACAAACAACATCAAAAGGACCCAAATTCAGTATTTGAGGCATTGTCACGTTCCTCTGATTTTACAAACGAATTGTCACGAAGTGAAGGTTTTCTTTATCGAATCTCTTTTTTTCGTTCTTTAATTAATGGTCATCTACTCCATGAACAAATTTTGCCCTGCATGAAAGAGTTGCACCTCACCCCCACTCTTGAGGAGCTGAAAGAACGAATCCCCATTGAACAGTCTGTCATCACGACCGATCTTCAAAAAGTGGAAGAAGCCCTTCATCTGGGCAATATGGCCATTCGGCTCGAAACGGACTGGGGCAAAGCACTTCTGATACCGATTGAAGAAAAGAAAGGCAGACAAGTTGGGCCCCCCGAGATTGAATTTGGCATTATCAGTGCCCAGGAAGCATTTGTGGAGGTTTTGGATACCAATTTAAATTTGGTCAGGCGGCGGCTGCCGACGCCGAACCTGAAAGTGGCAGAAAAGACAGTTGGCACGCTATCTCAAACAAAAGTAGCGGTGTTATATATTGAAGAAATCGCCAACCCGCAAAACATCGAAACCGTTCTCCAGCGCATTGAGGACGTTGATTATGATCAGATTTTAGATGCGAATTACCTCGCTCAAATGCTTTATGATGTATCCAATACGATCTTTCCATTGTTTTTAAATACAGAAAGACCCGACCGCGTGTCGTCAGGTTTAACAGAAGGGAAAATTGCCATCTTAGTCGATGGATCGCCTCATGTCTTGCTTGCCCCGACTATTTTACTTGAGTATTTTTCCACAATGGAAGACTACAATATGTCGTGGATGGCGGCTTCTTGCTTTCGGCTGTTACGCATATTTGCAGTGATATTCTCCATTTTTGCGACACCTTTATATGTAGCCGTTTTAACCTTTCATTATGAGCTGATCCCAAAGGATTTATTAGAAACCATTGTGTCCTCGCGCTATCTTGTTCCATTTCCTCCGATTATTGAGGCCCTATTTTTAGAGATTTCGATTGAATTACTAAGAGAAGCAGGTTCGAGGCTCCCAGCTAAAGTCGGGCAGACGCTCGGGATTGTTGGCGGGATTGTCATTGGACAGGCTGCTGTGGCAGCAGGCTTAACAAGTAATATTTTACTCATTATTGTCGCCCTTTCTGCTCTTGCCTCATTTGTCACCCCTATTTACAAAATGGGCAGTGCCATTCGGCTGCTGAGATTTCCATTTCTATTTGCAGCACAGATTTGGGGTGCATTAGGCATTGCCGTGATGGGATCTTTCCTACTCACCCATTTAATGAAATTAACGTCTATTGGAAGGCCGTATCTAGAGCCTATTTTTCCACTGCGTCTGACGGATTTAAAGGGTAGCTTGATTCGTCCTCAGCTCCGCTTTTTGAATAAAAGACCGGAAAATTTACGCCCGCAAAATGAAACGATTCACCGGCAAAAGCCTAAGCAAGGCCGTAAGGGGAAAAATGATTTTTATGAATAAGGAAGTGAAAGCATGAGTTCTTCTTCTGTGAAAGAAAAATTTCAAGTTTCCCCTTTTTTTGTGTTTTTTCTCATCAATGCCAATCAAGTAGGTGTCGGCATTTTAAACTTTCAAACAAACCTTGTTCGTTCTATGAATAATGATGGATGGATCGCCATTCTTATTTCTGGCATCAGCGTCAATGTGATGATCTTTCTGATGTACTTGATGTTTAGAAAGGCCCCTTCGGATGAATTTGGTGATATCACGCAATACGTATTTGGCAAATGGATTGGGCAATTATTCAACATACTCTATATCTTATATTTTGCTTCTTTGTCGTTGACCGTTCTCGTCCACTATATGGATGTGATCCATGTATGGCTGTTTAAAGAAATTCCTGGTCTATTGTTTGCGTCTGTACTGCTGCTGCTTGTGTATTACATTCATACCGGCGGCTTTAGAACCATTGCTGGATGGGCATTTTTTAGCATTGTACTGACGTATTGGATGACGTTTATTTGCTTTTATGTCATGAAATATAGTCACATTCGCTTCATGTTTCCGATGTTTGATCATACATTTTCGCAGCTGGTAATGGGCGTCAAAGATGCCTCCTTATCCATGTTTGGTTTTGGCACGCTGCTTGTCTATTATCCCTTTATTAAACAAGCACAGACGTCACAAAAATTTGCCCACATGGGGGCATTATTCACGACATGCTTAAATTTACTTGTCTTTCTCGTCTCCATTGCGTATTACTCTAGTGCTCAGCTCAAATTAACAAAATGGCCGACATTAACGTTAACAAGTATTGTGAAACTTCCCTTTATCCAGCGCTTTGAATTTATTGAAGTGTCCCTCTGGCTGCTTCTGATCATTCCAAATATCGCCATTCCATTATGGGCAGCGAGCCGAATGGCGAAACAAGTATTTCATACGAGTCAGCGCGTCACTTTAATCTGTCTCAGCATCCTCATTTTGGTCATGTTTTCGTTTTTTGCCGGGGCAACCTCTTTTGAAGCCTTTAATCAATGGGTGGAATATAGCGGATACATTCTTATATATGGATTGATTGTCTGTATGGTCATTGGGCTGATGCTGAAAAAAAGGTGGGTGAAAAAACGAGCATGAAACGTTATATACTCATGGGTCTCATGTTGTTTAGTCTTTTGTTAACTAGCTGTGCACAGCCTCGCCTTTTAGATGAATTAAATATCTCTCAGGCGGCAGGATTTGATTTAGTAGAAGATGGCGAAATGAAGGGCTTCTTCGTCTTCCCTGTCTTTAAAAGTGAAGAGCAAGGAAGTTATCAAATATTAAGTGCGAGGTCAAACACCATTAGTAATATTCAGTTTCTCGTGTCAGAAAAATCACCTTTTCCAGTGGTCATGGGCCAGGTGCTCGTTATTTTAATCAGTGAAAAATTAGCAAAAGAAGTCGGCATGATCGATTTAATGAATTACATTTATCGTGATCCTATCATTGGTTCACGCCAAGTGTTTGCGATTGTAGGCGGAGAAGTTGAAGAGTTATTATACACAAAAATGAATCAAACGAACTTGAATATTGGCGTGTATCTCTCTGATCTGTTAACCCAAAATATGCGAAATGGCAATGAACCTGTGACCAATCAGCATATTTTTATGAATCAGATGCTGGCAAAAGGGGTCGATGCTTACCTCCCTTACATCAAAAAAACAAGCAATGCCATCAAGGTCACAGGAGTCGCTCTGTTTGATCAAGAAAAAATGGTGGGTCATATCCCTGGAGAAGAAACGTTCACATTTAAAGCGATGATTGAAAATCATAAAAATGGCATCTACGAGTTTCAATTGGATGATCAAGCAAAGACCCATGTCGTCATTGAAAATATCAAATCACATGTGTCTTACCAGATCAAACCAACGAAAAACCTAACAAAAAAGCCTCATATCACGATTGATATCAAGCTGAAAGGTGAATTAAAAGAATTTATGAAGTCCAAAAAAATTGATAAACCTTCTATATTGGACCATGTTGAAAGAAAAGTTGAAAAACGTGTCGCTCAGCAAGGACAAGACCTTGTTCAGTCCTTTAAAAAGCAAAACATAGATCCGCTTGGGCTGGGTTTGAGGTATCGATCAAAAGACAAAGCAATGACACCAGAAAAATGGCAGGAAATCTATCCTGATGCGGATGTACAAATTAAATGCCATATGAAAATTGTTCAAACCGGTGTCAGTCAATAAATGAGTAAAAAATTATTCGAAAATGTCTTCTTTGGTGACGATGACATCACCCTCTGATTGGAAAGCCTGTCCGTCCTCTCCATAAAAGTCATCGTGCAGTAAAAATTGTTTCATTTGAAAAGATGACAATACTCTAATCTTCGTCCTTTACATCTGGATCTTCAGGAATCGGTTCATTTAAAATCTCTTGGACGAGCTCTTTGTATTGTTCAAGCTGCTTCATATGCGTTTGAAACTGTCCTTGATAAATCAGATAGGATTCGCCGTCAAATACATAGCGGATCTTTTTTTGCTGGATTAATTTCTCAATATACGCTTCAGCTACTTCTAAGTATTCAGCTGTTTCTGCGATTGTTAAATACATGTTTGTGCACCACCCGTTCGTTTCATCTAACAAATTATATCATGATCTGTTGAAAAAAACGGATGCAGCCTATTCCTATTTTCTTTACTGATTTGACCACTGACATCATGATAGTTCTTCACATAACAAGTGTTCAGCAATTAGATCGTCTAGGTACAAGCAAATATGGTATGATAAAGTTTGCTAGACGAGAGTTTATCGTCACAGAATTGGTGGAAAAGCCAGGCATTCATGAGGCGTCTTTCGGTTTAGCCGTGAGAGGTAAGCGGAAAGCAGACTCATGAGAAAAGCAAAACAAGCATAGGCTTTTATAAGGATGCTTGAAGAAAATTCGTATTTAAAGGCAGAGTGAAATGAATGGGAACCTTGTTCAATGAAATTTTAACCTGGCTGACAAGCCTTGGTTATGTTGGTGTAGCACTAGGTCTGATGATTGAAATCATTCCGAGCGAAATTGTTCTTGCTTATGGCGGATATATGGTGTCAACAGGAACAATCGGTTTTGTTGGAGCTGTTATCGCTGGCGTCATCGGAGGTACGCTCGCACAGTGTTTTATATACTGGATCGGCCTTTATGGCGGAAGACCTTTTTTAACAAAGTACGGAAAATACTTATTCATCCATGAACACCATATCGCAACTGCAGAGCGCTGGTTTGACCGATATGGAACCGGTGTGGTGTTTACAGCGCGCTTTATTCCTGTTGTCCGCCACGCCATCTCCATTCCAGCAGGTATTGCCAAAATGCCTTTTTTGAAATTTGTCCTCTTGACAGGATTAGCTGCCATCCCTTGGTCGATCTTATTTATCTATCTCGGTATGCAGCTTGGGACAAAGTGGGATCACATTCAAAGTGTTGCTCACGCTTATACAACCCCTATTATGGCCATTGCGATTGTCCTGATCGTTCTTTATTTTGTCCTCAAAAAAATTCGTACGAACCGAAAACGGACAATCTAATGAAAAACGCCTTCCACTGATCGGGTGAAAGGCGTTTTTTCTATGAATGTGATGATTGTTTTTTCATATATTGGGATAATTCCATAATCATTGCACCCATTCTCTCAAGTGACGGAGCTAGAATTCTGTCTATTCCCTCTTCTTTTAAAGCTTCAGCTGTGACTTTTCCGACGGCCACTGCCAGTACGTGCTGCTCGAATAGCTCTTGGAGTTCTTGTTTTCTGCCCCATTTTGCCGCTAATGTGAAAAAGGCGTGAACCTGAACAGCGGTTGTAAAACAGACGGCATGGACTTTTTCATCTTTCATTTCTTGAAGCAATGTTTCTGCGGCCTCTGGTTCAGGAGGTGTGTGCTGATAAGGTAAAAGCGGCAAAATATCAGCCCCTTTGTCATGTAAAAACTGGATGAGAGCCGGAGCGTTTTCCCCGTGAAGCTGCACCATGACGCGTTTGCCATGAAACTCCTTGTCTTCAAGCTTTGAGATCATGTCACGAACCGTTCCATCTTCATCAGATACGTCTGGCTGAATTCCGCGTTTTTTGAGTGCTGCAAAGGTTTTATACCCTCTTGAAGCAATATGCGCATTTGATAGAATGTGCATAAATGCTTCCCCCAGATGAAGCTCTTCTGCACTCTCAATCAATGTGTCTGTCCCGATGCCTGTTGTGAAAATCACCCAATCCGCACCTTGCTTCACAAAGGTTTCAATGCCTGGCTTTAACTCCTCTTTGGCTAAAAATACGGTTCCTTGAAGAGAACGAATAACGGCTTGTCCCCCTTGCTTTTCGACAAGTGTACGCATTTCTTCTGTTTTTCTCGTTCCACAAATGGCAATCGTTTTTCCAGCTAAGCCTTTACTCATTTTATCCCTCTTTTTCTATCACATTTGATATGTATTAAATATAGATTTATTTGGAAGACGTTGCAAGTGTCTACTAAAAAAGAGCTTGACGTTTCGGTCTAATTCGAGTATCTTTTGTAAGTGCAAATTGTAGGAGGTCATTATGGAAAAACAGAATGTTCAAGCTATTCGATTATCAATTGCAGACCCAACACCACTTGGTTTGTTTGGTTTAGCAATGGTGACGCTCGTTGCGTCCTCACAAAAACTAGGAATTACAGATGGCACTTCCCTTATTTTACCTTGGGCTATCTTCCTTGGAGGCATCGCGCAGCTAATCGCGTCCATACAAGATTCAAAGCATCATAATATTTTTGGAGCCACTGCCTTTGGCGCATTCGGTCTTTTTTGGATGGGCGTTGGAACGACTTGGCTCATTCAAGCCGGCGTTTTTGGGAAAACGCTTGCGGGAGCAGCAGATCCAAAACAACTAGGTTTTGCGTTTATCGGTTATTTGATTTTCAGCTTGTTTATGACGATTGGTGCAATGGAAACACATAAAGTATTATTTTTGATTTTCGTCTTTATTGATTTCTTATTCCTTGGTCTTTCCCTTAGCTCGTTTGGTGTGATGTACGATGTGACTCATACCTTTGCCGGTATCGCAGAATTGATCATTTCCCTGCTTTCGTTTTATGGTTCAGCAGCTGTTGTGCTCAATACTCATTTTGGCCGAACTGTGCTGCCAATTGGACAACCATTTCGTATTTTTACAAAAGCATAAATAAAAAAGAACTGCTTTGTGCAGTTCTTTTTTCATGTTTATTTTTCTTGTGCCTCTTGGAAGATCTCTCCGATGATTTCGTACGAGCGCATTCTTTCTTGATGGTCAAACATATCCGAATTAATCATCACTTCGTCTGCTTGAGTGGCTTCAATAAAGGCTTCCAATTCTTTTTTCACCTTTTCTTTATCCCCGATCATTGTCGAACTTAATTGTTCATCCACCATCGCTTTTTCATACGGACTCCAAAGGCCGTCCATACTGTCGACAGGCGCTTTGAGTTTTCCTGGAGTATTTCGAATGAGACTCAAAAACCGCTGATAATGAGAGGTCGCCAAATATTCAGCTCGCTCTGTTTGATCTGCAGCAAAAACGGTCACACCCACCATGGCATAAGGCTCTTTTAACACATCAGAAGGTCTAAATGACTGTCTATACAACTCTAAAGCAGGAATTGTATTTTTAGGTGAAAAATGTGCCGCAAAGGCAAATGGCAATCCAAGTTCTCCTGCAAGCCTTGCGCTAAAACCACTTGAACCAAGGAGCCAAATGGGAATGTCCAGTCCTTCGCCTGGTACTGCTCTTACATGTTTTTTAACCTGACCTGTTGGTTTGAAATATTGCCGAAGTTCTTCAAGCTGCTCCGGGAAATCTTCTCCGTTATGAAGGTTACGTCTGAGAGCTCTTGCCGTTAACTGATCCGTTCCCGGTGCTCTGCCAAGACCTAAATCAATTCTCCCCGGATATAATGTCTCAAGTGTCCCAAATTGTTCAGCAATGACAAGTGAAGAGTGGTTTGGCAGCATAATCCCGCCAGATCCTACTCGAATTTTTTCGGTTCCCCCAGCAATATATCCAATTAAAACGGACGTTGCAGAGCTCGCAACACCTTCCATATTATGGTGTTCTGCTAGCCAGTATCTATGATAACCCCACTTCTCCGCCTTTTTTGCTAAATCCATACTATGTTCAAAAGACTCCTTAATGGTGCCTCCTTCTGTCACAGAGGATAAATTTAAAACGGAATAAGCTGTGCGCTGTAAAACTGATTGACTCATAAATGATGTCCCCATTTCTGTCAAAAATCATACTAGTTATATACTTTCAACACCATAACATAAAATCATGAAACATTTAAATGATTTGATTCGATGATTTTCGAAATGATGAGTTTCTAGGTTTTACTTCAAATTTGAAAATTTGCACATAGAATGAAATATCAATTTTAGGAGATGGGCAATTTGTACAATCAATTCGATCACAAATGTCCCTTTTGCGGTAAATATCATGAGCAGCCTCATTACAAAAGAACACGTCATGACCGTCCTCAAAGAAGAGACTGTCCATTTATCAATCAAGAACATTCAAAACAAAACAGGTCTCGAGGGAATCCCCCTGTGAAAAAAGAGAAAAACAATTCAAAGGGTTGGACGAAGAGGCCCAGCAGGTCCCGCTGGGCCAACCGGACCAACTGGACCTGCTGGCGGATTAACCGGCGCCCTCCCTTTTAACCCCTCACAATCACAAGATTACGAGGCGGGTCAAGTTGTCACGTTTAATGGCAGTATTTATATAGCCAATGTAGATGCTCCATCAGGAATACCTGGGCTCTCCCCCGACTATACACTTTTGGCAGCTTCTGGGAAAACTGGTCCGACTGGCCCTACAGGGATAGAATTAAGTGGTGCTGAAGCATATGATCCTGCAATAGCAACAACATATTCAGTGGGTCAAGTGGTCACTTATGAAGGTGGTACGTATATTGTGGACTCTGCTTCACCTTTAGGTACGCCAGATACGTCACCGGATTATACGCTTTTGGCAGCACCTGGTGCTACAGGTTCAACAGGTAGCACAGGTTCTGCTGGTCCTACTGGACCTACCAGGGCTACTGGAATCACCGGATCGGGGTAGTACCAGCGAAGCTGACACCACCCGCAATAAGGAAATATCAAGGTAATAATAAGTTGTTTAAGTTAAATACCTCCAACACACATACCCCCGTCCTGTTTTATGAATAATACCAACGCGACGAGCCCAATGACGATTGATGTGATCACAACCATGCTACTCCAACCTCAAATCCTTCGCCGGCCTTACTGAAGCCAAAGACAACTCCTCCGAATCCAACAGATAGTAGATCAATCCGAGGCTTAGTGACATCGGTAATGTTTTTCAAATACTTAAGCCCTATCAATAACCCTATGACCAAAAGTGGCAGGGATATCCAAAAGATGTAAAATATTCTATTAATAGACCGCCTATAGTCGGTCCAGACGTTGGTGCGACCATGATAACCAGAGAGACCAATCCCATCGCCGCCCCCCCGCTTTTCCAGTGGATATATAACAAGAACGGTATTAAATATGAGTGGAAGCAACAATCCCATGCCAACCGCCTGTAAAACTCGGGCGAACATCAACATTTCAAAATTGAATGCCAGTGCCGCAATCAATGTACCTACGATTAAACTCATGACCGAACCTATGAACAGCTTCCTTGTGGAAAACGTCTGCAACAGCAACCCACTCACTGGCATTAAAATACCAAGAGGGCATAAAACTGGTTGTTAACCACTGTGCGGTTGCAGGCGAAATTTGGAACACTTCTATTAAATTAGTCAATGCTATATTTAGAGAGGTTTCGTTAAACATGCCAACAGCACCGCAGATAAGTAACGCTGTCAAGATGGCCCGCGTATTGTATTGATTCTTCATTTTATATATCCTCATAAATCTATTTTTAATTAATATCAGATTATTTTTTAGCAAATCCTTGTTTGTTTAAATACTCAAGCATAAAAGGGAGTCTACTTCTTTCAAGATGATCCTCGATGTGATCTTTCCATCCCTTTACTTTCTTAACTGTGAAAGGCGCTTTAACCGGACGATTTTGGTAATATTCACGCATCTGTTGGTCATAAGTTGTTAATTTTTCTTCATCTAGTGGTTGATACTGATTATCAAACATGACCATCGATTGAGGCAAACGTGGTTTTAGTCCAGGCTTCTCTCCAGCAGGATGTCCTATGCATAGCCCCACTAACGGAATCACATACTTTGGTAAATTTAATACCTCGGTTAATTCTGAGATATTAGCTCTTACTCCACCGATATAAACACCACCGAGTCCCATTGATTCCGCCGCAGTTAAAGCATTTTGAGCCATTAACCCAGCATCGAATGTACCTATTAATAGGTATTCAATATAGTCAAGGTCAACCTTGGGTGCAATTTCATGATTCCTGTTAAAATCTGCACAAAAAATCCAAAATTCTGCTGCTTCTTCAATATAAGGTTGATTTACAGAGAGCTGCATCACTTTTTTTCGTAATTCTGGATCTGTAATTCTAATGATAGAAACCACTTGTAGTAGACTGAATGATGAAGTTTGATTAGCTGCCTTAAAGATTGCATCTCGTTGTCCCTCTGTCAGTGGTTGATTAGTGAAAGAACGAATGGATGTATGATTATGAAGCAATTCAAGGGTATTATTCATTTGAACCTCTCCTCTATTAATTATTGTTCTCTTTCAGCCTTCCGTATTGGTAAGGAACTCCCATATTCTCGCGCAGTGTTTTCCCTTCATATTCCCTGTGGAATAAACCGCGGTCCTGCAAAATTGGGACAACCAGTTCCACAAAATCAGCAACTCCATCATAGGCTATATCCGGAACAACCGAGAAGCCGTCACATGCACCAGCCAAAAACCATTCTTCCAAGAAGTCAGCAACTTGTACGGGGGTACCTGCAACTACTGGATGATAGTTAATAACCCCATGAGCAAGAACATCACGAATGGAGATCCCTCTTTTCAGCAGCTCTAAAGCTCTGTGGGACCGTGGATCCATTGGATTGGCATATGCCTTTTTCAACAAGTCAGCTGATAAAGGTTGATCAATATCAACCGAATTCTCCGATAGTCGTAAACCAACCATTGAACCAAGGTAACTTACCCTTCCTGGAATCTCTTCAGGATTAAAACTCATAAGCTGTCTTCGTCGTTCTAGTCCTTCTTCTTCAGTTGAGCCTAGGGAAAACATAAAACCTGTATACATCTTGATGTCATCGGGATTTCTGCCAAAACGGGCAGCACTTTGTCGAAGCGCTTGTCTGTGTTCACGAGCAGATTCTATATCATAAGGATTTGCATAAACACCAGAAGCGTATCTTCCCGCCAATTCCAATCCTTCAACCCCTCCACCTGCTTGAAAAATAACTGGCTGACCTTGCTCAGAGGGTGGGATGGGCAAAGGACCACGAGATGCATAATATTCCCCTTGAAGATTAATAGGCCGAATTTTGTCCATGTCGGCAAATTTTCCTCCTTCTACATCTAACGTCCAAGCGTCTGATTCCCAACTCCCCCACAATGCTTGAACAATTTGGATGAATTCATGAGCCATGTCATATCGTTCTTGGCGACTGGCAATCTGAGCACCAAAATTTGCTGCCGCTACTGGATTTGATGTGGTGACAGCATTCCATCCTACACGTCCATGACTTATAACATCCAGTGCTTTGAACTGACGTGCTATGTTATATGGATAATTGAATGTCGTTGATAGGGTAGCAACAAGCCCAATATGTTTCGTTTCTCTAGCTACAGCCATTAGTGCTAACATAGGATCCATAGGGAACATAGGAGTCTGAGGACCTAAGTCATTGTATAATCCAGGAGTATCAGCGATAAAAATCATTTGAAATTTCCCTTTTTCAGCTAATTTAGCTCGCTCCACATAACCATCCGTATTTGTGTAGGCTGCTGGGTCTGTACCAGGCATTCTCCAAGCGTTGAATTCAGCTCCATATCCAGAGACCATTTGTAGTGCCAGTTGCATTTCTTTTCTTTTCATGTATCTTCACTCCTTTATTTTTAAAAGGCTCCAAGTAAACAAAAAAGCCGCTGTAAACTCTTTCTAATTAGATTCAATAAATTTGTAAAACACAAAATTAGCTTACTAACTAATTTGAAACATTTTAGCAAGTATGGATATCAATGTTTCAACTAGACGCATCCTCTTCAGTGGTTTCCTATAAACTTTTTCTTTTTCTTAGTAACTAAACGATATAGACTGATTTTATTTAGCATGCTAAATATCAACATAGAGAAAACTTTAGAATAAGTTTCTCTCCATTCTCTTCATAAGTTCCCTTAAGATTAAGCGTTCTTCCGGTAAAATTGAACCGAGTAATTTTTCTTGTTGCTGCTTCCATTTGAAATCAACAGGTTTCTCTAATTCTTTCCCTCTGTCAGTTAGGTAAATTCGCATAACCCTTGCATCTTGTTCATCACGTTTACGGTATATGAACCCATTTTGCTCCAACGATTTAACCATATTTGTTACCGTAGGCGGCTCACATTTTAAATGTTCACATAGTTGCATTTGTGTTATTCCATCACCTAACCACAAACGAGCGAGTAGTCTATCCTGGCCTACATGAAGATTAAGTTCTCTTAGATTTTCGCTATAATCTCGACGCATTTTGGATGAAATTTTATCTAATGACTCACGAATTTCGCATCCAACTATATCGTTCATAGGTATACCCCCATTACTACGATGTATTTAGTAAGCTAACTATATCATAGTTAAAAATTAGTTGTCCATCTAACTTAAGAGAACTACTCTCATTTTATCAGGCTGAATTTATCTAGAACGGACGACAAAGGGATATGGATCAATGCATCATTATCTGTTAAACACTGAAATGTCCGGATTCTGTATATTACACCGTTTTGCCTATCAACTTGTTGTATGGAGTAATTTTGTTACAGACACTAGAATAAAACAAATTCTCAATTTTTAAAAGAGGGCAATAAAAGTTGCCATAGTACATTTTTTTGTACTTAATAGCTTGGTATTACAAAAAAGCTGCCGCAATGACAGCCTAGGCCTTAAATCATTTAGTTTTGAATTAGGGGTAACTTGTAACCAATAAATGTGAGGGCCTTGGTTAGTCTGCCTGCTCCCCAAACTTCTTCCCGAACTCTTCCATCAAATCAATAATAGGGATCAATTCTTCCCCTTTTGAGGTTAGTGAATACTCAACACGAGGAGGAACCTCTGGAAAAACTTTGCGATTAATTAAACCATCCGTTTCCAGTTCTCGAAGTTGCTTTGTAAGAGAACCTTGTGAAATATCCCATAAAAAGGCTTTAATTTCACTATAGCGACGCTCTTTGGTCTTTAAATACCATAGAATTACATATTTCCAACGTCCGGAGAGGATATTTTGGGTATAAGCAATGCCATAAAATTCTCTTTGTTCCTTTATACACTCTTTATCAAATCCATCCTTACATATCCTAGACACCTTCTTCACCCGCTTTCTACTGTTAAGTACAAAAAACTGTACTACGTCAATTTTTTTTGCCTACTTTAAAAAGATGAGAAATGATTTTATTCTAGTATATGTAACAGAAATACTCAATACTTTTTATTATCTAATATATGTTTACAATTTGATAAACATATGATTGTGTAACTTTAAGCTGAATAATTCTTTTATATACAAATACTTTAGGAGGAACAATCATGAGATTTGGAATTATAGGTGCTGGACCAATTGGGTCAATTATTTCGAAAAAATTGGTTAAGATTGGACATGATGTCAAAATTGCAGATGCGCGAGGAATTGAACATTTAGAAGGAAAAGAACTTGCTGGAACAGCTGTGCGGGTAGAGGATGCCATTAAAAATATTGATGTTCTAATACTATCGCTCCCTATAAATGTACTTCCAAACATTCGGAACACTATCGATCAAGTTGGTGAGGCAGTCATCATTGTAGATACTTCAAATTATTATCCTTTTAGAAACGGTAAAATTGAAGAAATAGAGAACGGGATGGTTGAAAGTGTTTGGGTTTCAAATCAATTAGGCAGACCTATCATAAAAGCTTTCAACAACTTATTAGCCTACACTTTAGAACATGAAGGAAAATCCGAGGATTCTAGTGGACGAATCGCGATGGCAGTTGCTGGTAATGATCCTACACAAAAATACGAAATCATGGAAGTAGTAAACAAGTTAGGCTTTGACGCAGTAGACAGTGGTTCTTTAAGTGACTCTTGGAGACAGCAGCCAGGAACTCCTGCTTACTGCACAGAGTTAACAAAAGATGATCTTACGAAAGCGTTGAAAAAGGCAAATAAAGAAAAAGCACCCTTACTACGGGACAAGGTGATGGAACGGTTTGCAGAGCTCTTTGCAGAAAAAAAGGAAGGCGAATTTTCACATAAGGATATTGTGAATATAAACAGAGAAATATACAATTTATAAAAACAAAAGGTGCACTCAGTTAAGGTGTACCTTTTTGTATATCCATATATACCTATTTTGCTAAAAAAATCATAACTACTATTGGAAATTCTGAAAGATTCAAGAGTCCGTTAAGTTGGATCTTAATTCTTTCAAAACAGAATTTATTTATAATTATGTTTTAAATCCCTCTTCTACTAACCTGCCCTACACGTTTAAGAACATTCTTTCAAAAGGTAGACAGTGTTGCACAGTAATGGTCTAATCCGTATTACTTACTTACATTCTTGTTCAACTTTACTGCCTTTGGTTTAAGTAAAGATCGTCACAATCATAACGAGTCAAACTGGAAATTCATTCAAACAATCCTCGACAATATGGCCTGATTGCGGAAAAGAGTAACTGGAGCTTTTAACTTTACTACTTTTTATAAAGTAGTGTTTGTTATGCAATTGCTGTAACAAAAAAGACCCTACTTATCAGGCCCTTTCTGAGTTGGGAAAAGTCATTAAAACCATTTTCTTGTGTGATTATATAGGCTCGGAAGACATTCGGAGAGAAATTAATGAAGGCCTCAATGTTGTAGAGAATTGGAATTCCGCCAACAGCTTTATTTTTTACGGAAAGGGTGGAGAAAATTTCAACAAATATATTGGAAGACCAGGAGGTTGCCGTTCTTTCCCTACATTTATTGCAAAATTGCCTCGTGTATATTAATACACTCATGATTCAATTTGTATTATCGGAAAAGCAGTGGCAAGATATGATGACACCTGAAGACTTAAGAGCGTTAAGTCCACTTATCTATAGCCATGTAAATCCTTATGGTATCTTTAAATTGGATATGATGGAGAGAATTCCAATCGAAGAAATACAATCAGAAAAAGAAAATACTTTGCATATTTAACTTTATTCCTTATTGCGGGTAGTGACAGCTTCGCTGGTACTACCCCGGATCAACGGGACCTACTGGAGTTACAGGAATCACTGGTGCAACTGGAACAGGTGGTTTTACGGATACAGCACTTTATGCTGCTAATAGTTCTGGTCCTACCATTGTTACTGTAGCCGGAGGAACGAATATTCCTTTGCAAACTTTCAAAACATTACTGGTTTTACAGCAAACGGCACAAGTACTGTTTTTACCGTTCTGCAAACTGGTAAATATTATATTACGTATCAAGTCAACACCACTGCAGCTCTTTTAATTAATACATGTTTGCTTTTAAATGGAGCAACTACTGTGCCTGGTTCTGTTCAATCACCTGTTATCTCTACTTCGTTTATCAATAATACTGTAATCGTTAATTTAACAGCTGGAAGCATCATTTCACTGCAGTTTTTTGGGGCAGTTGTCACAGCTGTTTTAGTTGGCGGGGGTGCTGCTGCAGGTGCTGCCTTGACCATCATACGGCTTAGCTAAACTAAAAAAGAAAGGCTTTTTCAGCCTTTCTTTTTTATGTCTTCTATTACATTTATACAATGTTCAATATCATGAGACTGCAAAAGGTGAAAAATAGATTGGATGATTGCAAACTCTAAATTCCACCATTCTAATAACTGCAGTTTTTCGATCATTTCGGATGAAAACCGATATTTCATGAGCTGCTGCGGATTTCCTGCAGCAATTGCATATGGCGGCACATCTTTTGTGATGACACTATTTGCTCCGATCACTGCTCCGTTCCCTATACATACTCCTGACATAATCGTCGCGCCATATCCAATCCATACGTCGTGTCCTATCTGCACATCTCCTTTTGATTTGGGATGTCCTTTGATGTGGGCAGCTTCTTTGAAAATTTGATTAAACGGATACGTTGTGACCCAATCTGTCCGGTGTTCACCGCCAAGGAAAATTTTCACTTCGTTTGCGATGGAACAAAACTTCCCAATGTTTAGTGTCGCACCTTCCCCCCATGTCAGCACTTGGAAATCTGGTCCGGCATAAGAAAAATCACCGATATTGTGCGAGCTCAGTTCACTTCTTTGATTCAAAAACATAGAAGATCAGACCTCCTGAAAAGTGATAGATCTTCGTATGTATATGCTGCTTCACACTTTCACATTATGACTGAACAAGCGCTACAATTTGTTTTTTCTTCCATACGAGCTGATAGTAGCCGTATTGAAGGAGTAAGTTCACAAAGAAAGCCGCAGGATAGCCAATCCATATGCCCTTGATGCCAAGGGATGTGTAGTGCGATAGCACATAAGCGACTGGTACTTCTACAAGCCAAATGGAGCAAATACTAAAGATTGTTGGCCATAAAACTGTTCCACTTGCTCTCATCGTGGCTGCAACAATTTGGGCCGTTCCAAAAATAAGATAGCTCCATAATGTAATGACGACCAAGCTATAGGCAATGTCAATCGTCTTAGAATCTGTTAAAAAGATAGATAAAATCTGTGGTGCAAAGAGATAAACGATGATAATAATGAATCCGCCTATGGCAAAATTGAGCCCTAACCCGATTTTTATCACATCTTTCAAGCGGTTGTTATTCCCTGCACCGATGAATTGTGCTGCAAAGATAGAGACTGCAATGCCAAGACTCACTGCCGGCATCTGTACATAGCTCACGACTTGATTGACAACACCATAGGCAGCTGTGGCCTGTGATCCATAATCGTTGACAAAAGAAATAACAGCAATTTCTGATAAAGAAATAAGGATCATATTAATGCTCGATGGAATGCTGAGCTTTAATAATGTTTTTAGTAGATCCCCTTTCATCAATAAATGCTTTCTCACTGATGCATCAATGCGAAGCGGGTGCTTTGTCTTATATAAGTAGATATGTAGAATAATAAACGTCACAATGGTTGAAATCACAGAAGCATATGCAGCGCCGTATAAACCAAATGCCGGCAGTCCCAGCCAGCCAAATAATAAAATGGGCAGCATTAAAATATTCGTTGCCGTACTAATCATTAAGAAATAAAAAGGCGTTTTTGAATCCCCAGTTCCTCGCAGGAAGGTCGTGTAAACAAAATAAAGAAATAAGATCGGCATTGAGATGAATAGAATTCTGGCGTATGCCGCACTTTCCTCCACAATATTTGCAGGTGTTCCCATGAGATTTAGGATGTCTGTTGCAAATAAACCTCCAATGATCGCTAAAGAAAGTCCGATTAAAAAGGTGAATGAAAGCGTTGTGCCAATAATTTCTTTTAATCTTTTTTCATTTTTCGCTCCATACGCTTGTCCAATAAGGATGGAACTTCCCGATCCAATTCCAATGGAAAAAGAAACGAGTAAAAAGAAAAGCGGAAAGAATGCAGAAATAGCAGCTACTGCATCCTCTCCAATCCATCTACCGACAAGAACGATGGATACAAGCTGTCCGATTGATTGCAAAATATTGCTAAGCAAAAGCGGGACGAGAAAAATGGACATGGTTTTTACTAAAGATTGATTGTTATCTAACGTCATGATGGTACTCCTTCTCTATCTAAAGATTCTCAGCTAAAATGCTGACAATATGGTCTTCTATCTCTTTCCCTTTTTCGTCATCAACAAGATGATTTAATAAAATGGAAAAGGCGACCGTCTTTCCGCTCTTCGTGTCAATATATCCAGAAAGTGTGCTAACCGTTGTTAATGAACCTGTTTTTGCACGTACTTTTTCTAGTGTAGCTGGTTCTTTCAATCTGTTCCTTAACGTCCCTCCGACCATTCGTTCACTTGCCCCTGCTAACGGAAGCGCATGTTCATAGGTCTTAAACCATTTTTCCTTTTGAATGTTTGTCAAAAATAACGTGAACTGGTTGGCAGAAACAAGGTTAATAGGTGATATGCCCGACCCATCTCGCAGCACTGCATGCGAAGGATCGATGCCAAACGCGGGAAGCCGTTCATACATGACATCCAGTCCATCCTCAAAGCTCCCTTTGCTTTTCACTTGTTTTCCAAGTTCCTTTAGCAAAATTTCTGCATGGGTATTGTTGCTGAGTTTCATCATGGGAACAAGCAGATCTGATAAAGGCATCGATGAATGGGTGGCAATTTTCTTAGCTTTTTTAGGAACTTGTTTTGTTTTAAGCGGTCCTTTTACTTGAATCCCTTCCGCCTTTAACGCTCGTTTCATTAAATCTAACGCATAAGTGGTTGGCTCCCATAACGCTACCCATTGTCTAGATGAACTCGCTTTAACCGGAATGGTTCCAGTCAACGTAATCTTGTTTGTGCCGTGAGAGCGCTTAAAAGAAATCTTCTTTTTTCCGCCTTCTGGCACGGTTTTTACTTGATTCATGATTTGAGGGACAGAAGTCTTCGGGATGATGTCATAGGTCGCTTTTTGCCCTGCTTTCTTTCCTGGTTTTACTTCGAGAATCACGGTTCCTGCATCATAATCTTGATTCGGTGAAGCTGTGAGAGCAGAGATTTGTGCACCGTAATATTGATCCTCATCACTCCAAGGCAAATCAATAGAATATCGCGTATCATCATACCAAGTGTCATCTGCCGCAAGCTGTCCGCGAATGGTATGTATTCCGGCCTTTTTCACTTGTTTGGCAAGTGCTGCAAAATCCTCTTCTAATAAAGTCGGATCCCCGGTACCGCGTAGATACAGGTTGCCATGTAACGTTTTCTTTTGAATAGAACCATCCATCCAGATATCTGTCAGGAATGTGTGTGTTTCTCCTAGTATATCAAGGGCGATGGCTGATGTGAGCAGTTTCATATTAGAAGCAGGAGTAAGACGAATATCGGCTTGATGTTCATAAAGAAGAGAGGAGTCAGAAGTATTGCGGACGCTGATGCCGGAGATCGCGCCCTCTAAATCAGGTGCTGTTCGTATGAATTCATCTAAAGCTGTCATCCACGGCAGTGAGTCGTTACGAGCTGTAAGTTGATCATCTTTTGCTGAAAAAGGGAGAAATAAAATCGACAGGATACATATTTGTAAAAACAAGAGCTGTGAAAAACGCTTCACGCAATCCCTCCTTTTTTATCGCAGCCAATTTTAGAAGAATATGTTCATTATACACAAAAGAACGTTTGTTCTCAAAGGTTTTTTAAACAGAAAAGTCAGCTTTCTTTGACGAAAACTGACAAGCCCTTTACCTTTTTTCTGGATTCCAGCCATCGGCTCCGCCAAGAACAGCTTGCACCGTGATTTGACTTGCTTCGTTTTCCGTTAAAATATTGGACCATTTTACGCGATTTGCTACATTGCTTCCGGTCCCAGTCGATCCATATTCTTTATATCTTGCTGTTCTTTCGTTATCACGGTTATCCCAGTTATGCCATCCCTCTGCCTTAATATGTTCATCCATTTTTGTATAGAGGAATGTCACAGCGGAATGAGGCCTCCACGGACGTCCTAAATAAACCGATTGAGCAGCTGCCGTCCCCTTTTTCAACGTAGAATCGATGAATACATAACCATACCTTTGTGCTTCTGTTGTGGATGCTGCAGTAATATACCCATTTCCAAGACTTTTTATTTCAGCTCTTTTAAACACAGCTGTGGCTGATCCAAAAATAAAATCGACCGTGCCCTCGATATAGCAGTTTTCATAATATTGCCGGCCTGAGCCTGTTGCATAAAGTGTATCTTGATACCCTAAGACTCTTATTTGTTTGAACGCAGCCCGGTCGCCAGACACATACAGCGCAACCGCCTGACCAGCATGTCTGCCAGCTGTATTTTGAAAGGTGATATTTTCTGCGTAAAAGTCGTTCGAACGAATCATAGTGCTGGAGCTATTAGTTGTGCTGCCAGTACTTGCATTTGTATCATCATACGTCAGAATCGTCTTGTGCTGGTTTTCGCCGATAAAGGACACGTGTGGTTTATTTTGAGGAAGCAGGATCTTTTCTTTATATACACCATTTTTAATATAGATCGTTACGCGCTGTTGATTGTTCGCTGGAATCGCATCAATGGCAGACTGAACGGTTCGAAACGAGCCATTTCCCTTTTGATCGACCACAAGGACGCGGTTTGTTTGATTCTGATGTTCGGCTGCTTGAAGTGAAGCTGAGTTAAATAGTAATAAAGACAAGACGACCACAAGCCATACCTTTCCATACTTCATCGCACATCTCCTCCTCTTTGTGAACATTTTCAATCAAACATTCTTTTTGATCCTATTCATGACACACAAAAAAAACACCCACTTAATTTTGTTGTGGATGTTTTTTAGACTTTTCATATTTTATCGCATAAATCCCTTCATTTTCAATCCATTCACAAAATAGAACGTCTCGATGAGAAGAAATGTGCTGCTTTTTTAATTGCTCACTCAGCCATGTTTCGTCAAAGCCAGCTTCTTGTAGGTCATCTTTTAAAATTTCGCCATCAATAATAAATGTTCTAGGCAATTTGACTTCTTTTCCCTTCACGTTCACATCTTCTGCTGTGGCAGTTGCGTATTTCATTTTCGGAAGAACACTGACAGAGCCGTCTGTTTCCAAAATGGCATATTCTATTTCATGCAAGGCAAAATGACCTTTCGCGCGAATCAGTGTCTGCAGCTGATTGAGATCAAGCATATTTTTCTTCAAACGATTGTAGTGAATGTTTCCTTTATCAATGACAAGCGTAGGTCTTCCTTCTAAAAAGGCTCGAATACCTTTAAAGCGTTGTGAAAACCATTCAACTGTATAGATGAGAACGCCCCATACCGCAACAGCAAACAAAATGTGCTGAATCTTGACTTCTGGGTCAAAAATGGCGTTTCCGACCATTTCGCCTAAAATCAGTGCAGAAATAAAATCAAACGGCGTGATTTGTGCAAACTGTGTTTTCCCTAATAATTTTGTAATAAAAAATAAGGCGAAAAACCCGATAAATAGTTCAATCAAAATACTAAAAAACGGCACAGAAATTCCTTCCTTTCTTGCTGCATTTACATACAGCATATACATGAAAGGAAGGATCTAAACTATTTATGAGGGCAATAAAATAAAGACATCGTCCCCCTCGACCAATGTTTCATACGTTTTAACGCATCCGTGATCTGGTGCTTGAACGTTCCCTGACGAAAGATCAATCTTCCAATCATGCATTGGACAGAAGACATGGTCTCCACTTACCATTCCTTCAGCCAGAACACCGCCTTTATGAGGGCAGCGGTTTTCAATGGCTTTGAACTGCTTATTAGAGGTTTGAAAAACAGCTAATTCAAGAGTACCGGCTGCGACTGTTTTTCCTAGCTGCAGCGGAAAATCTGATAGGGTGCCAATGTGAACTTTTACAACTGAAACTGTCATATGATCTCATCCCTTCAATTGATTTATACAGAAGCCGTCGCTTTTTGAAATAATTGTTTCGTGTCTTTTTGACTCTCGCGCAGCTCCTGCCAAGGCTCCTCATACGTTGACAGTGCGATGTCCATTCTTTGGATTAAGGCTTCTCGTTTCTCATCATCTAGGAGTACTGATTGAATATGATCTAATCCAAGTCGTTCAACCCAAGCAGAGGTTCTTTCTAGATAATTTGCCGTTTCTCTGTAATATTGAAGGTACGCAGCTGCCACTTGCTCTACTTCTTCTGCTGTACTGACCTTCATCAATAAATTTCCAGCCCGCAAGTGTGTGCCGCCATTTCCGCCGGCGTACAATTCAAACCCTCCATCAATTCCCACAATTCCAAGGTCTTTAATGCCAGATTCTGCACAGTTTCTAGGGCAAGCAGAGACAGCCATTTTGACTTTATGCGGTGTCGCAAGACCTTCGAATTTCTTTTCAAGTGCAATGCCAAGAGCCATCGAGTCCTGTGTGCCGAACCGGCAAAATTGTTCTCCAACACAAGTTTTGACCGTTCTTAAAGATTTTCCGTATGCATAACCAGATGGCATATCCAGGTCTGCCCATACTTTAGGTAAATCTTCTTTTTTGACACCTAGAAGGTCGATACGCTGGCCGCCAGTCATTTTCACAAGCGGTATTTCATATTTGTCGACGACATCAGCTATTTTTCTCAGGTCATTTGCATTTGTCACGCCGCCGTACATCCGCGGAACAACCGAATAGGTGCCATCTTTTTGAATATTGGCATGCATGCGTTCATTCACAAATCGTGAGCTCTTTTCATCTTTGTACTCAAGAGGTTGAAGCATGCCTAAATAATAATTCAGGGCAGGTCGGCATTTTGAACAGCCTTCCTCTGTCTCCCAGTCAAGTACGTTCATCACTTCTTTGACATGCTGCAGGCCCTTCTCTTTGATTTCATGAATGACTTCATCTCGTGAACGAGTGGTGCAGGCGCAGATGGTTTCTTTTTGGGCTGTTCGGTTCGCATCATCGCCCAACGTGTGCCAAAGAATCTCTTCGACAACGGGCTTGCAGCCTCCACATGATCGTGAGGCACTTGTACATTGCTTCACTTCCTGAATCGTTGTTAAGCCTTCTTTTTGAATGGCTTCCACAATCTGACCCTTTGAGACACCATTACAGCCGCAAACGATATGGTCATTTGCCATGCTTTCAATCGTGCTTTCTTGCGCCGGATCATTCGAGGTTAAGACAGATACCTTCTCCATATCCGACATATCTACCCCTTCTCTAATATACGAGAATAGACGAGGTCCATCGCTTGTTTCTCCAAACATGACGGCACCTACTAATCGGTTTTGCTGGAAGACTAGTTTTTGATAGATGCCTTTTTGTTCGTCAAAGATTTTGATCGCTTTTTTCTCATCGTTTTCTATAAAGTCACCAGCTGAAAACACGTCAACCCCCGATACTTTCAGTTGCGTTGACAGAACAGAGCCTTCATATGGCACAGGATTCATGTCACATACATGCCCAGCAAGCACATTCGCTTGATCGTATAAAGGAGCGACAAGCCCGTACGTTTGTCCTCTGTGTTCTACACATTCTCCGACGGCATAAATGCCTGGGACACTCGTTTCCATGAAATCATTGACAATAATACCTCGGTTCACTTCAAGGCCGCTTATCTCTGCAAGCATTTTACTTGGTTTAATTCCTACAGCCATGACGACTAGGTCTGTCTCAAGTGTCGTGCCATCTGAAAATGATAACCCTTCAACTCTTGTATCTCCTAAAATCTCATTTGTCTGTTTTCCTAACAGGAAGTTCATGCCCTGTTCTTCTAATGCTTTTTGTAGAAGCTGACCTGCAATAGGGTCTAGCTGGCGTTCCATTAAATGAGAGCTGAGGTGAATGACATTCACTTCCATGCCTAAGTTGAGTAGGCCGCGTGCTGCTTCCAGTCCAAGAAGGCCGCCTCCAATGACTGCTGCTTTTTTGTACCTGCTAGAGGCATTGACCATTTCCTCTGTGTCTTGCAATGTACGAAAGGCCGTCACGCCTTTTTTATCACTCCCTGGAATCGGCAGGATAAACGGAAGTGACCCTGTTGCTAAAATCAATCGGTCATAATGCACGGTCCGTCCTTGATCACTGGTGACTGTTTGGTTATCTGTATCGATCTTCACAATGGTCTCATTTGTAAACAACTGAATATCATGCTCCTGATACCAATTCCAATCGTTTAGTGTAATATCTTCAACCTTCGTATCTCCTTGAAGCACCTTCGATAAAAGAATCCGGTTATAGTTAGGATGCGGTTCACTTCCAAATACCGTCATGTCGAATCGTTCGCTGTCTGCTTTTAAAATGTTTTCGAGGCTTCGAATGCCAGCCATACCGTTCCCCACTAATACGAGTTTTTCTTTCATGATAAAACACCCCTCATGTGATCATTTTTTAGAAAGTACCATCATCTAAACATAGATGGAAAATACATGTTATGATTTCTCACATATTTTTTAATTCACATAGGCTGACAGCTGTACAGGACAATATTTAAAGCCTGGCATTTTACTGTGCGGATCTAGTTGTTCACTAATTAATTGATTAATGGATTGATGTTTACTCCAGTGAAATGGAACAAACACGGTATCTTTTCGAATGGTGTCTGATATGCGGCATCTCATGATGACACTTCCTCTTTTTGACTGGATGGTCACAAGCTCCCCGTGCTGAAGTCCATACGTTTTTGCTGTGTCAGGATGAAGCTCTGCATAAGATTCAAACTGCCGGGCAACAAGAGAGGTACTTTTTCTTGTTTGAACGCCCGTTTGGTAGTGAGCCATCACTCTGCCCGTCGTTAAATAAAGAGGATATTCTTGACTGACTGGTTCCTTTGCCACATTTTTTCCGTGTGTGACGACGGCAAACTTTGCTAAACTGTCAGAATGTGAGAATACATGTTCAAATAATCTTTCGGTTCCTGGGTCTTCTAGATGCGTACAAGGCCATAATATGCCTTGCTCCTTCCTCAGTCTTTCATAGGTCATGCCTGAGTAATCCGCTTTTGCGCCTTTCGTTGCGGCTCTTAATTCTTCAAAAATCTCTTCTGCGGATGAAAAGGAGAAATAGCCGCTTTTGCCTAATACAGCTGCTATATCACAAATGATTTGCCAATCGTGTTTTCTTTGATGCTTAAGTGGATAGGTTGCTTCTCTAAGCGTAACGCGCCCCTCTACATTTGTCACCGTACCTTCATCCTCTAAATATGACGAAGTAGGTAAAATTACATCTGCCAGCGCAGCTGTCTCAGACATAAATAAATCAACAGCTACAAAAAAGGACAATTTCTTGATGGCTTGTTGAATAAAGCGCGCGTGCGGGCCTGACTGAACGGGGTTTGAGCACATTAAAAAGAGCGCTTTTATTTCTCCTTCCTGCATTTTTTCAAACATCTCAAAAGCAGACACGCCTTTTCCAGGGAGTTCTTTTTCATCAATGTTCCATATGTCAGCTATTTCTTTTCTGTGAGCAGAATTTGTGATATCTCGATACCCTGGAAGCTGATCTGCTTTTTGTCCATGCTCTCTTGCCCCCTGGCCATTTCCTTGCCCGGTTATTGCGCCATAGCCGCACCCAACGCGGCCGATCTTCCCAGTAACAAGCAGAATATTCAGGAAATTTCGTACAGATGCTGTCCCGTCTATTTGCTGCTCAATGCCTCTTGCTGTGAAAATCATGCCTGTCTTTTCTTGTGCGAATTTCCTTGCTGTTTTCTGCAGAACTTCAATCGTCACACCGGTTTGCTCAGCAATGTTTGAGAGGGACATGCGCGAGACGTGCTCCTTTAATTTTTGGAACCCTGACGTTCGATGACGAATAAATGATTCATCTATTAAATGTTCATGAAGCATAATGTGCAAGATGCCGTTTGCCAGTGCAGCATCTGATCCTGGTTTCAGGCTGACATGTACATCGGCTAATTGGGCTGTCGGTGTTTTGCGCGGATCGATGACGATGAGAAATGCACCGTTTTTTTTCGCCTCTTCGACGTACGGCATGAAGGTTGGCTGACATTCTGCTATATTCGTTCCAACCAATATCAATACCCGTGTATGCTTGATGTCACTGAGAGGAAACGTAAGACCCCGGTCAAGTCCGAATGTTTGATTCGCCGCAGTTGCTGCTGACGACATACAAAGTCTCCCGTTGTAATCGATGTATTTCGTTTTCAGCGCCACTCTCGCAAACTTTCCGAGTAAGTACGCCTCCTCATTTGTAATAGATGCGCTTCCGTACACACTGATGGCATCATGCCCGTGTGCCATCTGAAGGGATTCCATGTTTGTTTTGATTTCATTAAGTGCCTCCTGCCATGACGCTTTTACAAATTGCCCGTTTCTTTTGATGAGCGGGTGATTCAAACGTTCTTTGTGCAGTGCGTGCTGGTGTGCATGCTGCCCTTTCATACAAAGTCTCCCGTGCGTAGTTGGATTGTGTACGCCAATCGTTTGATATCTGGTTCGTCCTTCCACATGCTGCTCTACTAGCTGCATTTTGCACTGCATACTGCAAAATGGACATTGGGATTGATACACTCGCTTTCGTTCTTCCTGCTCTGATATTTGCTGGGCATATCGTAAAAAAGACTGACTCATACCTTCACATCCTTTTGTCTGCTTTGGTCAAATTGTTCACAGAGCTCTTTTCTTCTTTCCTCATCAAGCAATTTTTCTCGAATAGAAATAAGTCCATATCGGAGAAGCCAATCGCCGATGGATTCTTGAAAGTATGCACTTTTTCTATAATCTTCAAGCAGCGCTTTTAAAAAAGGGATCAGCTCACTTGATTGAGGCAAAGTGTAAAAAAGCTGGCCGGCCTTCGGCTGACATACGTCACCTCCTATATAAATGTTCCATTCCCCCAGCTGTCTCTTCATGCAAATGTCATATATTGGAGATAGTTTACACGTGCAGGAAGAGCTGGCGACATGAATAGAGGTGACGGCTGGTAAAAGTGTGTCTTCTACTTGTCTTTCAAACTCCATTACTAGTGCTGTGACAGCTGGATCGTGACTACAATCACATGTAAGGACATAAGATAGTCTTCTTTTCTCTTTCGCCATGATGGGCCAATGTTTTTTGACGATCTGTGCCGCCTGTTTTGACACGCCGATGAGCCGTATTCGCTTATGCTCTGTCAGCTCTGCCTGATCAATCAGTTTTTGTTCTAACAAAGACGTCATGATTTTCAGGAAATCCAGTTCAAGACGCCCTCCGTATAGCTGAGGCAGCATGTCTTCTTGATCAGCATCGCTGATTTTTTCAATCGGTGATTGGAATTGCTCGAGATAGTATGGAATGGCAGACCTGCAGTTGCTGCAGCCGTTCTCTGTTTTCCAATGAAAATGTCTTCTGATTTCCTCCACATTCAGCAGCAGTTGCTTTTTGATAAACGAAAAAATGGTCTGCTCATCAGCTTCTGTACATGAACAAAAAGAGGCCGGCGCATCTATTTGTTCATGTGATGATAACTGACAGCAGGCACGGACGAGCTCTTGACAGCCGCCGCAGCCCGTTGCTGCCCCTGTTTGTTTTTGAACCTCTTCTAAGCTTGTCAGCTGATGGGCGGATATGGTGTTCAAAATCGTCCCTTTTGTAACGCTTTGACATTGGCAGACGAGATCGTCCATTTTTAATGAATCTAGAGGAGATGGCTGCTCCTCATGAAGAGCTTTCATGACGACACTTTTATCACGCCCCACTTTCACATCTTGCAAAAGCTGATCGGCTTTCTCCAGTTCTCCAACTAATAAAAAACCTGTTAGTGCCTCGCGTTCAAAGACGAATTTTTTATACACTTCTTGCTCTTCATCTAAATATGTCACCACTGACGTATACGGAGAATGGTGTTCAATACATCCCGCAGAATAGATAGGCATGTCAGGTACCTTTAATTTTGTTGAGTAAATGGGATGAGGTACAGATGTAATTTGCTCGCCTAATAGATGATTGGCAAGTGCATTTGCTTGTTCATAAATGGGCTGAACAAGGCCATGCACCATTCCTTTATGCTCTGCACATTCCCCAATGGCATAAATATCTTGGACATTTGTTTGCATCATATCATTGACGACAATGGCTTTTCGCGTATGAATGCCGTGATTCTTTGCAAGCTGTATGTTTGGACGGATACCTGTTGTGAAGACAACAAGATCAGCATCCACGATGTCGCCATTTTTCAATAGAACGCCTTCTACCCTCTCGTCCCCTAAGCATGCAATGGTATGGGCATTTGTTTTCATCTGGATGCCCTTGCGCGTTAATTGCTGCTGTAATAGACTAGCAGCCGTTTCATCTAATTGGCGCTGCATGAGCCACTCGGCATGATGAATGATGGTTGTCTCAAGTCCCGAAATCTGCAGGCCAGCCGCCACCTCTACACCAAGCACACCGCCTCCGACCACTGCTGCTCGTTGATAACGCATCGCATCCGCACAAATGGCCTCATAATCATCAATTGTACGAAACGCATAAATCCCTTTTTTGGATACGCCCTGAATAGGAAGAAAATACGGCAATGATCCTGTTGCGATGACGAGCTTGTCATAGGGAATTTCCCGGCGCGCTTCTGTCATGATACACTTCTTGTTTGTATCGATATGGACGACTGTTTCCCCTTTGTACATGATGATGTCATGCGCGGTGTACCATTCTTTTTCCTTGAGTTCAATTTGAGATAATGAGTCGCTTTTTTGTAAAATCGATGAAAGTTTTATTCGATTGTAGGCAGGGCGCTTCTCTTTTCCAATGACTGTTATGGCATAGTGTTCTGGCTGTTTTTGAACCATCTGTTCGATACATTTCATACTCGCCATGCCGTTTCCGATAAACACGAGTTTGCGTTTTGCCATATGAAATCAACCTCTCTAAGCTTCTTGCCCAACACATTGTATGGATAGATTATGGCACATGCCTGTAAAAAAGTGTGTAATCATGTCAATTTTTCTAACATGATACTTTTATTACTTGGGATAACTCGCTATCTTTAAGTCAGAAAATTCAAAATAGAGGAGGCATTTTATGAAACTCTCAGAGTTAAAATCAAGTGGTCACCCTAAGACATTGCTAAGTTCCTTTTTATATTTCGATGTGAGCTTTATGATCTGGGTCTTATTAGGGGCACTGGGTGCTTTTATTGCGCAAGACTTTGCTTTATCGACCGCAGAGAAAGGCATGATTGTTGCCATTCCGATTTTATCTGGTTCTTTTTTTCGGATTGTACTTGGCTTATTCACTGATCGTATAGGACCTAAGAAGACAGCGGTAATTGGCATGCTTTTCACCACCATCCCGCTCATCTGGGGGTTCATCGCTGGTACAACCCTTTCCGAGCTCGTGCTGATTGGTATTTTGTTAGGAGTAGCAGGAGCAAGCTTTGCTGTTGCTTTGCCAATGGCAAGCCGCTGGTATCCTCCTCATTTACAAGGCGTGGCCATGGGGATTGCAGGTGCCGGTAACAGCGGAACACTGATCTCCACACTATTTGGTCCACGTCTTGCCGAGATTTATGGATGGCATGCAGTCATGGGGCTCGCCCTGATTCCGTTAAGTCTTGTCTTTTTGTTTTTTATTTTCACAGCAAAAGATGCACCAAATCAGCCCGCTCCAAAGCCGCTACGGTCGTATTTTTCAGTATTTCAGGTGAAATCGACATGGTTTTTCTGCCTGCTTTATGCGATTACATTCGGAGGATTTGTCGGGCTTTCCAGTTTTCTCAGTATTTTCTTTGTGGATCAATATGGTATCTCGAAAATTCATGCAGGTGATTTTGTGACTCTTTGTGTGGCGGCGGGCAGCTTCTTTCGCCCCATCGGTGGTCTCATTGCGGATAAAATAGGTGGAATGAAAGTACTGCTTGGATTATTCGCAGTCATCGGCATCTGCTTAGGAGGGGTGAGCAGTCTTCCAGCTTTACCTTTGGTCATTACCCTTTTATTTACCGGGATGATGTGTCTTGGGATGGGGAATGGCGCAGTTTTTCAGCTGGTGCCTCAAGTATTTCATAAAGAAATTGGGATCGTGACCGGAATTGTTGGTGCTGCTGGGGGCATTGGCGGCTTCTTTTTACCTAATATTCTGGGCAGTTTAAAAGAAGTGACGGGCTCATATATGTTTGGCTTTTTGACCATTTCTCTTTTTGTTCTAGTTGTCTTTATTTGTTTAGTCATATCGCAGCTTAAACGCAAAAAAGTCATCATCAACCACACCATTTCTGAATCATAAAAAGCCATGACCACTCTTTGGCCATGGCTTTTCTTTATATGTGTAAACACCCTTTGTATGACCTATTTTGGCAGAACCGAACTCCCCATTAAATAACGGTCTACCTCGTGCGCCACTTGTCTGCCTTCATTAATTGCCCAGACAATCAAGCTTTGCCCGCGTCTTGCATCTCCCGCTGCAAATACGCCTTCTACATTTGTTGTATACTCCCCATACTTTGCGTCAATACGATTGTTTTTGCTGTCCACGCCAAAGTGTTTCACGAGCGGCTGTTCAGTTCCCTCAAAACCAATTGCAATAAAGACTAGCTGAGCAGGCCATACCTTTTCTGTCCCTGGAATCTCATGAAATTCAAACTTCCCCTGTTCGTTTTTCACCTTTTCCATTTGAATGGTATGAAGCTCTTTTAATTTCCCATTTTTGTCTGCCACAATTTTTGTGGTTTGAATGGAATATTGACGCGGATCTTCTCCGAATTTTGCTTGTGCTTCTTCATAAGCATAATCCAGTGAGAAGACGTAAGGCTGTTCAGGCCACATGTTATCCCCTACACGTGTATCCGGAAGTTTTGGGTGCTTCCCGAACTGAACAACACTTTTTGCTTTTTGGCGAAGTGCAGTTGCGACGCAATCCGCACCTGTATCTCCCCCGCCAATGACAATGACGTCTTTTCCTTTTGCATCAATGAAGTTTTTGTCTTTAAATCCTGAATCAAGCATGCTTTTTGTTGCGAGGGTTAAATAATCCATCGCAAGGTGAATCCCTTTAGCTTCCCGGCCTTCAATCAACAGGTCACGCTGCTTCTGTGCACCTGTACAAAGGATGACCGCATCAAACTGTTCTTTCAGTTCGTCGGCAGTGACATCGACGCCGATTTCTGTGTTCGTTACAAAATCAATGCCTTCTTGTCTCAACAGTTTGACTCTTCGCTCCACCACTTCTTTGTCCAGCTTCATGTTTGGAATGCCGTATGTCAGCAGCCCGCCAAGGCGGTCAGACCGTTCGAACACTGTTACGGCGTGGCCTGCTTGGTTTAATTGATCCGCACTTGCAAGTCCTGCTGGCCCTGAGCCGACAATGGCAATCTTCTTGCCTGTACGGCTTGAAGGAATTCTTGGTGTGATCCATCCATTTTCAAAGCCTTTATCAATGATCGTCCGTTCGATATTTTTAATCGAAACGGCTGGATCATTGATGGCAACTGTACATGACCCTTCGCAAGGTGCTGGACATACTCTCCCAGTAAATTCTGGGAAATTATTTGTTTTTTGCAGTCTTTCGAGAGCTTCTTTCCATCTCCCGCGGTACACAAGGTCATTCCATTCTGGAATTAAATTGTAGATCGGGCAGCCTGAGACGCCGCCTTTGATCTCCATCCCAATTTGACAAAACGGTGTGCCGCAATCCATACATCTAGCGCCCTGCTTCTTCAATACGTCATCTGTATAAGGAGCGGAATATTCTTTCCAGTCATTTTGACGAGTGAGAGGGTCACGTTCATTTGGCTTTTCTCTTTTATAATCCATAAAACCTGTTGCTTTGCCCATTGTCCTCTCCCCTTTCTTAATGAGCGAGGGCTGCTTTTTGCCCGTTTGCCGTTTCTTGATTTTTCGGTTTAGTGTTTGCTTCAAAGGCGAACATGACAGCTTCTTCATGACTGAGGCCCGCTTGTTTTTGTTCTTCAATGCTTTGAAGCATCATTTTGTAATTTCTCGGAATAACCTTGATGAATTGATCCTTTTCTTGCGCCCAGTTTTCGAGAAGTGCTGACGCTTTTGAGCTGTTTGTATAATGAAGGTGCTCTTTAATCAGCTGTTTCACTTCTTGTTCTTCTTCATGATCTGTGAGCTTTTCAAACATGATCATTTCCATGTTGCACATTCTTTTGAACTGTTTCGCATCGGATGTATGGACGTAAGCTACGCCGCCAGACATGCCTGCGCCGAAGTTTTTTCCGACGTCTCCTAAAATGACGACACGTCCGCCAGTCATGTATTCACAGCCGTGATCACCGATTCCTTCAACGACCACATGCACACCTGAATTACGAACGGCAAAGCGCTCACCTGCACGACCGTTAATAAAGGCTTTTCCGCTTGTCGCTCCGTAGAATGCGACGTTTCCGACAATGACGTTTTCATGTCCATTTTGTACAAAGTGATCAGAGGTTTTGACCGCAATTTTGCCTCCAGAGAGTCCTTTGCCGATATAGTCATTTGAATCACCTGTTAAATAGAGAGACATGCCCTTTGGCACAAATGCGCCGAAGCTTTGTCCTGCGGAACCAGTGAACCTTAGTGTGATCGTATCCTCTGGCAAGCCTTCTTCCCCGTAGCGCTTAGACACTTCACTTCCAGTAATGGTTCCGGCCACACGATTGATATTGCGAATATTCAATGATAGATCAACCGGTGTTTGATGATTCAGCGCTTCCTGTACATAAGGGAGGATTTCATTCATATCCAGTGATTCATCAATTTTATGATTTTGCGGTGTTCTGAATGTACGAGCTCCTTCTGGCTGATAAAGCAGTGTTTCAAGGTCTAGCTGCCCTGCTTTCCAGTGTGCTTTTGCTCGTTCACTGACTCCTAGAACATCCGTGCGTCCAATTAATTCATCCATTGATGTAAAGCCAAGTTCCGCTAAGATTTCTCTTACTTCCTCTGCAATAAACATCATGAAATTCACAATGTGATCAGGGTTCCCCATGAATTTTTTGCGAAGCTCTGGATTCTGTGTAGCGACGCCGACTGGGCAAGTATCTAAATGACATGCTCTCATCATCACACAGCCCAATACGACAAGTGGAGCTGTCGCAAAGCCGTATTCTTCTGCTCCTAAAATCGCAGCCATGACAACATCGCGTCCAGTCATTAACTTGCCGTCCGTTTCAAGAACGACTCTCTCGCGAAGACCATTTAACACAAGGGTTTGATGTGCTTCTGCCAAACCGAGCTCCCAAGGAAGTCCTGTGTGTTTAATACTTGTTTTCGGCGAAGCTCCTGTGCCGCCATCGTATCCACTGATCACAATGACATCCGCCGTCCCTTTTGCTACACCTGCTGCAATCGTCCCAACGCCGGCTTTAGACACAAGCTTGACGCTGATGCGGGCATCACGGTTCGCGTTTTTCAAATCATGGATCAGCTGCGCCAAATCCTCGATGGAATAAATATCATGATGCGGCGGTGGTGAAATCAATCCGACGCCTGGTGTAGAGCCACGTACATCGGCAACCCAAGGGTATACTTTATTTCCTGGCAGCTGTCCGCCTTCTCCAGGTTTTGCTCCCTGCGCCATTTTAATTTGGAGTTCATCTGCATTGACCAAATAATGACTCTTTACGCCAAAGCGGCCGGAAGCAATTTGTTTAATCGCACTTCTGCGATCATCGCCGCGTTCATCAACTGTAAAGCGTGCAGGATCTTCTCCGCCTTCTCCGCTGTTACTTTTACCGCCAATTCGGTTCATGGCAATCGCAAGCGCTTCGTGCGCTTCTTTACTTAAAGATCCAAATGACATGGCACCTGTCTTGAATCGGCGCACGATGGATTCAGCAGATTCAACTTCTTCCAGACGAACTGGCTTTTGTTTTGGCTGGAAAGAAAATAAATTTCTAAGGAAGCCGATTCTTTCTTCGTCCGCTGCCTTTGTATATTGCTTAAATAGATCGTAATCTTCATTGCGGCATGCCCACTGAAGCGTATGGATCGTTTTTGGATTAAAGGCATGGTGCTCTCCATTTTTTCTCCACTGGAAATCACTGCCTGATTCGAGTGTTTGGTCAGTCGCTGCCTGATACCCTGCTTCATGACGGAGTTTTGCCTCATGTGCAATGGTCTCAAGATCGATCCCGCCAAGCTGAGAAGCTGTTCCCGTGAAATACGCCTGAATGACGTCTTCACTAATGCCGACGGCTTCAAAGATTTGCGCTCCTCTATAGCTTTGCACAGTGGAAATTCCCACTTTAGACATGACTTTGACGACACCTTCGGTCACGCTTTTACCAAACTTTGTGACCGCTTCATCAAAGCTGAAAGAGATCGCTTCTTCTGCAATCAACTGTTTGTACGTTTCATACACAAGATAAGGATGGATCGCATCTGCTCCGTAGCCAATCAGTGCAGCAAAATGATGGACCTCTCTGACTTCTCCAGATTCAACGATCAGACTAACCTTTGTCCGTAAGCCTTGGCGTACAAGATGCTGATGCAGTGCACTGAGCGCTAGAAGCGGTGGAATCGGCACTTTTTGTTCTGTCATTTCACGATCTGAAAGGATTAATAAAGATACGCCTTCGCGGATCGCTTTTTCCGCCTCTTCAAACATCGCATCCAATCCGCGCTTTAAATCATCGGTGAATAGAGTATGAATCGTTTTGCTTTTAAAGGCATTATGAACAATCGTTTTCAAGCCGTTAAATTGTCCACTCGTTAAGACCGGTGTATAAAGTTTAATTCTTCGGCATGAATATTCATTCGGATGTAAAATATCCCCTTCAGCACCTAACCAAGTCATGGTAGATGTCACAAGCTGCTCACGAATAGCATCAATCGGCGGGTTCGTCACCTGTGCAAACAACTGCTTGAAATAATGAAACAGAGACTGCGCACGATCTGATAACACAGCAAGCGGTGTGTCGCTTCCCATTGAACCGATTGGGTCCTTACCTTCTTCTAGTAAAGGAATTAAATATTTTTGAATGTCTTCGTACGTATAATGGAACGCACGCTGACGAGTCAATAAATCATCCATTATACTAGAATTTTCTGAATTTTCTTCCGAGCGATTGACATGAACCATTTCTTCATCAAGCCATTTTTGATAAGGAAGTTCATTCGCAATCGTCGATTTCACTTCTTCGTCAGAAATAATTCGTCCTTCTTCTAAATCGATTAACAGCATTTTGCCCGGCTCAAGACGGTCTTTGTATTTGACATCCTCTTCATTTGTGTCGATCACGCCGACCTCAGAAGAGAAAATGATATGATCATCATTTGTGACGTAATATCTTGCAGGTCTTAATCCGTTTCGGTCTAAGATGGCACCGATTTGTTTACCATCTGTAAAGGAAATGGCTGTTGGTCCATCCCACGGCTCCATGAGAGAACTATGGTATTCATAAAATGCCCGTTTCTCTTTTGACATGTGCGTGTTTTCAGTCCAAGGCTCTGGAATCAGCATCATGGCTGTATGAGCAGGTGTACGGCCTGCAAGCACAAAGAATTCAAAGGCATTGTCTAGAATGGATGAATCACTTCCGTCTGCATTCAGCACTGGCAAAATCTTGTCTAAATCGTCTCCGAAAGCTTCAGATACGAATTGTTGTTCTCTTGCTCTCATCCAATTGATGTTTCCTCTTAATGTGTTGATTTCACCGTTGTGAATCAAGTAACGGTTTGGATGGGCTCTTTCCCATGTAGGAAATGTATTTGTACTAAATCTTGAATGAACAAGTGAAAATGCAGAAACAAATGTTTCATCCTGAAGATCAAGATAAAAAGCATCGACTTGATCTGATGTTAAAAGCCCCTTGTATACAATGGTTTGACTCGACAAGCTGACAAAGTAAAATTGCTTTTCCTCTGCTGTTCCCCAGTTCTCAGCCTGCTTACGAATGACATATAATTTTCTTTCAAATGACAAACGATCTGTGATGTTGTCGTTTGCCCCAATAAAGACTTGCCTCACAACCGGACAGCTCTTCGCTGCGACAGTACCAATTTTCCCGGCATCGACAGGGACTGTTCTCCAGCCAATTAATGTTTGACCTTCTTGTTTAATGAATCCGTTGATTTTTTGCTCGATGGCTTGACGCGTTTTCTCGTCATCCTCTTTTGAAAAGAAGACCATTCCTACCCCGTAACGGCCCTTTTCAGGAAGTGCAAAGTCTTTGCAGCTTTTTCTAAAGAAAGCGTCTGGCAGCTGTACCATTAAGCCGGCACCATCACCTGTATACGGATCACTGCCTTGCCCGCCGCGGTGATCAAGCTGGCAAAGCATTTGTAATCCCTTTTTGACGATGCTGTGTGTCGCTTCCCCTTTTAAATGAGCGTACAGTCCGATTCCACATGCATCATGTTCAAATTCAGGACGGTAGAGACCTTGTGGTTGTGGTAGTTGATTATAAGTCATCGTTTCTCTCCCCCGTTTAAAAGATCCGTTTTTTCACAGTCATAAAATCTCACAAACTCTGTAACTTATTTTAAGTTTTCAAATTAATATAAACAATATATAATTTAGATGAAAACAATCTCTTTTTGAGATAGATGGGTGTGAAGTGTAAAAATGGAGCTTCGTCAGTTGCGTTATTTTGTAGAAGTCGCAGACCGTGAGCACGTGTCAGAAGCGGCTGAAAACTTACATGTCGCCCAATCTGCTATCAGCCGGCAGATTGCGAATTTAGAAGAAGAACTTGGAGTGGCCTTATTCGAACGAGAAGGCCGAAATATCAAATTAACGAAAATCGGCAGACAATTTTTAGATCATGTCAGAACGGCACTAAAAGCCATTGATTATGCGAAAGAGCAAATTGATGAATACTTAGATCCGCACAAAGGAACGGTGAATATCGGCTTTCCTACAAGTCTAGCAAGCCAAGTGCTTCCTTCAGTCATTTCCGCCTTTAAGCAGGAATATCCAGAGGTCGATTTTTTACTTCGTCAAGGATCCTATAAATTTCTCATTGAAGCTGTAAAAAATCGGGATATTGATCTCGCCTTTTTAGGACCCGTACCGACAAACGATCCTCAAATAGAAGGAAATATTTTGTTTTCAGAAAGCATTTATGCCCTTTTGCCGGTTAGCCACCCCTTTAGCGGACAAAAGAGTATTCATTTAAGTGATTTAAGAAAGGATCATTTCGTGTTATTTCCTGAAGGGTATGTGCTGAGACAAATTGCAGTTGATGCTTGCAAGCAGGCAGGCTATAAGCCAACCATTTCATCTGAAGGAGAGGATTTAGACGCCATTAAAGGTCTTGTATCAGCGGGTATGGGCGTTACCTTATTACCCGAAAGCGCCTTTTATGAAACCACACCGCGATTTACAGCGAAAATTCCGATCGATTTTCCGCAAGTGAGAAGAACTGTTGGAATTATTGCGTCTAAGTCACGAGAAATGTCTCCTTCTGCCCATGATTTTTATGTGTTTGTGAAGGATTTCTTTTCTAAAATTGAACAATATAAATAATTTATTAAAACAGGACATTTCATTTGTGGAAATAATCCCTCTTTGTATATGATGGGTTACAGAACAACACACTATATGGAAGAAAGGTATTCGTATGAAATCAATTTTATCGTTTTTAAAGCCGTATCGGCTGTCCGTTGTGTCCATTGTTATCCTCACCTTTTTAAGCAGCATGCTCCAGCTGTATTTACCGACGCTTACGGCAGATATCGTCGATGTTGGAATAGTCCAAGGAGATATTGCTTACATATGGAAGGTTGGCGGCTGGATGGTGGCCTGTTCTTTGCTTGCCATCTTGCTCACGATCTGGAAGTCTTACTTGTCATCAAAGACTGCACTTGGCTTCGGGCGTGATATGAGAAGACAGCTGTTTGTGCATGTCGAACAATTTTCACTAGAAGAATTTCAAAGGATCGGGACGTCTTCCTTTATTACAAGATCAACAAATGATGTGAAACAAGTCCAAGATGTCACGATCATGATTTTACAAATGATGACGAGAGCACCGCTCATGCTTGTGGGCGGAATTATTTTGGCTGTATCCCGAGATGCTGTCCTGTCTCTCATCTTTTTAGCAGCTCTTCCCCTTCTTGGCGGATTTATCTATTTGGTATCGAGAAAAGCCATTCCGCTATTCAGCCAGCTTCAGAAGAAAACAGACCGGCTGAATTTAATTATGCGAGAATCTCTTTCAGGCATCCGGGTCATTCGTGCTTTTAACCGTGTAGATGATGAAAAGGAACGTTTTCAAGAAGCCAACACATCCTACAAGGATACTGGCCTTAGAGTCAACCGATTAATGGCTTACTTGTTTCCATTTATGCTGATCATCATGAACTTCACGAATATCGGCATTGTCTGGCTAGGTGCAAACCGAATTGATGCCGGAGAGATGGAAGTTGGGAATCTCATTGCTTTCATTCAATATGCGATGATGATTTTAATGGCACTTATTATGCTGTCGATGAGTTTTATTATGGTCCCAAGAGCACAAGCATCAGCTAAACGCATGAACGAAGTGTTAAACATGGAACCGAAGATTCAAGACAATGAAGGAACTGTTACTGACCTGCGCGCGCCAGCCCAATCCATTCGTTTTGAAGATGTGTCATTTTATTACTCAAATGCTGAGAAGCCGGCAGTTCAAGACATTACGTTTGAAGCCAAAACTGGCGAAACGACAGCTATTATCGGAAGTACAGGTTCTGGGAAAACCACTCTTCTCCAGCTGATGACACGCTTTTATGAAGCAACAGATGGCCGGATTACACTAGATGGTGTAGACATTAGAGAGCTGCCTCAGGAGAAACTAAGAAGCCAGATGGGCTATGTCTCTCAAAAAGCGGTTTTATTTAGCGGCACCATTGCCGATAATGTGCGTTTTGGCAGGCAGGATGCAAGCGATGAGGACGTCTGGCAGGCGCTGCGAACGGCGCAGGCAGAAGAATTTGTTTTGCAAAAAGATGGCGGAATCAATGCGGAAATTGACCAGGGTGGATCGAATCTATCTGGCGGTCAAAAGCAGCGTCTTTCTATTGCAAGAGCGCTAGTGAGAAAGCCGTCATTCTATCTGTTTGACGATAGTTTCTCAGCACTTGATTACAAAACAGATGCGAAGCTTCGGGCATCATTAGAAGCCGAAAAAGCACATGCAGCCCTCATCATTGTGGCGCAAAGAATCAGCACAGTGAAGCATAGTGATAAAATCATCGTACTAGATGATGGGAAAATCGCAGGTATCGGAACACATGAACAATTACTGAAGGACAATCTTGTCTATCAAGAGATTGTTGCATCCCAGGAAGGTCAGGAGGTGGAGCGAGGATGAGTAAGAAAATGTCTTCCGGCATGGGCCATAAAGGCGGCCACCCTAGAGGACCTGTCGCAAAACCGAAGGAATTTAAGAAAACACTGCTTCGTTTGATTGGTTATTTAAAACCGAGGAAAATTCAATTGATCATTGTCTTCATTGCAGCGGTCGGTTCAACCGTCTTTAACGTCATTAGTCCAAAGCTGCTAGGGGATGCCACCTCTTCCCTGTTTGACAGCTTTACTCAAGGAACAGCTGTTCAATTTGATGTCATTTCACGTATTTTATTACTGCTTGTCGCGCTATATGTCATTGCCTCTCTCTTTTCATTCGTTCAGCAATATGTGATGGCGGGTGTCTCCCAACAGACCATTGCTGAATTACGGCAAGAAGCAAATGACAAGCTCACACGTCTCCCCCTTCGGTATTTTGATAAAACAACCCATGGGGACACGCTGAGCCGTGTGATGAATGATATCGATAATATTAATACATCGCTTCAGCAGGCACTCACCCAAGTGATTACATCTGTCATTACGGTCATTGGGATTGTCGTCATGATGCTATTGATTAGTCCGCTATTGACCTTGCTTGTTTGTTTAACGCTGCCGCTCAGCCTGTTTGCGATCCGCGGCATTACGTCATTTTCTCAAAAGCATTTTAAAGCGCAGCAAAAAGAGCTCGGGATGATCAACGGACATATTAATGAAATGTTCTCAGGGCATCAAACGGTTCGTGCGTATGGCTACGAAAAGAAAGCGATTGATACGTTTGATCAATTAAACGAACAGCTGTATGAATCATCAAGGAAAGCGCAGTTCATTTCTGGTTTAATGATGCCATTGATGACGTTTATCGGGAACCTTGGCTATGTGGCAGTCAGTGTAGCCGGCGGTATTCTTGTCATTAATGGGAATATTCGTGTCGGAGATGTGCAGGCGTTTATCCAATACACGCAGCAAATGTCTCAACCGCTCGTGCAGGCATCAAGCGTCGCCAACTTGGTTCAATCAGCGATTGCTTCTGCTGAAAGGGTATTTGAAATCCTCGATGAGGAAGAAGAAAGTGCCGAGGAAGATGCAGCAATTGATCTTGAATCACTTTCAGGCGATGTGAGCTTTGAACAAGTTCAATTTGGGTATGAAAAAGACCATCCGATTATTAAAGATTTGACTTTAGATGTAAAAGAAGGACAAACGGTTGCCATTGTCGGACCAACAGGCGCTGGAAAAACAACCATCATCAATCTTTTAATGCGTTTCTATGAATTAGATCAAGGCTCTATCCGCATCGGCGGCGTCAAAACAACTGACCTCAGCCGTCAGCAAGTACGCGACTTATTTGCGATGGTTCTTCAGGATACGTGGCTTTTTGAAGGAACGATTCACGACAATATTGCCTATGGCAGGCAGAACGTCTCAAAAGAGGATGTCATCAAAGCCGCCAAACATGCTTATGCTGATGACTTCATCCGCACACTACCAGACGGATATGACACACTCTTAACAGAAGATGCCGGCAACCTGTCCCAAGGTCAGCGCCAGCTGTTAACCATCGCCCGTGCGATTTTATCTGATCCAAAGATCTTAATATTAGATGAAGCGACGAGCAGTGTGGATACACGGACAGAGATGCACATTCAAAAAGCGATGAATGAATTGATGAAAGGCAGAACGAGCTTCGTCATTGCACACAGGCTGTCGACGATCAAGGATGCAGACCTTATTCTAGTCATGAAAGATGGCACCATCATTGAAAAAGGAACGCACAGTGAACTCTTGAAACAAAAAGGCTTTTATGCAGACTTATATATGAGCCAATTTTCGGAGAATCAAGTGGGTTAAATATAAAGAGAGGATAGACACGCACCCATGCGGTCTATCCTCTTTTTTGTTAATCAGCTCGCTTTTTCACTTTTACACTGAGTTTCGTTATATACTCTGCTTCATCTTTAGACATGAGTGAATGAAGCAAATACTCCTCAAATACATCTCCATCCAGCATCATTTCCTCTTTCTCGATTTCATCTAACAAGCGCGAATAAGCAGATTCAATCTCCTCATATGATCCTTGATCATACATCACCGCATAGAGGCCCGCAGGTTTTTTAACTGCTCCCGGCGCTTCCATTCGGCAAAACAGCCGATCTGACTGATGATAGTGACGCTGAAGAAACTGCTCCTTTTTTAAGACAGCACCATTTGCCGCAGCACCTTTTATACCAATCCCCTTTAGAAATTTTCCAACAATACGTGATATTTCTTCTACGGATGTATTCATGTCAATTGGGTTCGATGCACTTAATACAACAGGTTCTTCTGGCATCTCTTGAAACTGAACCTCCCCTATTTTTATAGATGATAGTTCTTGCGTCGTCTCCATCACCCGCATAAGAAAAGACTGGATATCTTGAAGTTTTTCAATCTCTTGTTTGACCTTTTCTATTTGTTCGGTTGCTAGGCTTTGAAGCCTTTCGCGGGAAGGCTCTGTAAAATATTGTTTTAACTCTTTTATCGGAAATTGAACAGCTCGAAGGGATTGAATCGCTATAAAATGATCAAATTGCTCGAGTGTATAGTAACGGTACCCATTTTCATGGACACCAGCTGGCTTAAATAAATCAATTTTATCGTAATAAAACAGGGTATCTTTTTTTACATCAAATAACTTGGCAAATTCTCCAGTGAAAAACGTTTTTTGCACATCATTGATCATGATTAAGGCTCCTCTCTTGACTATGGAGTTACTCCACCCTTTATCATGATAACATGCAGAACCACCACTACGCTGGGAAAGGATAAAAACATGAACAACATAACTCAACATGAAGTGACATTAGAACTTGCAAATAAAGAGGATTTCCCTTTTATGAAAAAAGAGCTGCAGAAAGCTTTTACAGCTGGCGTGATCGACGCATTTGGCGATGCGCATGATGGACCGATTCCTCCAGATGAAGTGATTGATGAATCTTTTCATTCGAATGAACACATTGTTTATCATATTAAGCTAAATGGTGAAAAGGCAGGCGGAGTTGTCATTAAAATCAACAAAGAGACCCATCACAACTCAGTTGACCTATTATACATCTCTTCATCCTCACACGGAAAAGGCATTGGTCAGGCAGCATGGAAAGCCATCGAGGCGCAATATCCAGAAACGATTGTTTGGGAGGTTGTGACCCCCTATTTTGAAAAACGCAACATTCATTTTTATGTCAATAAGTGCGGCTTTCAAATTGTTGAATTTTATCACATGAAACATCCAGATCCGAACGAACCTCATGCAGATGATCAAGAAAATGAGCTTTCAGCACCTGAGGAATTTGAATTCTTTAAATTTGAGAAAGTTATGAAGAAAACTTGCTCTAGCAAATAAATATATGCATACACTAAAAAACACTACCCCATAAAAAAGGTAGTGTTTTTTGAATCTCTTCTAGCCTCTAATCTGGCCATCGCCAGATAGAAGCAGCTTCGTTGTCGTGAGTGCAGGAAGTCCCATTGGACCTCTTGCATGCAGTTTTTGAGTGGAGATGCCAATTTCAGCCCCATATCCAAGTGCGCCGCCGTCTGTAAAGCGGGTAGATGCGTTATGATAAACCGCCGCCGCATCGACTGCGTTTAAAAACGTGAGTGCCTGCTTTTCATCTTCTGTCACGATGGCTTCTGAATGTTTTGTACCGTACTGATCAATATGGTGTATGGCTTCCTCGATTGAATCGACTACCTTTACTGCAAGATCAAGACTTAAATACTCATCTGCCCAGTCCACTTCCTCAGCAGGAATGGCGTTTGAAAAATGAGACAATGCTGCCTCGTCACCATGTACGGTGACATGGTGCTCCAGCAGGGCTTCATTCAATGATGCCGCATTCTCTTTCAGCCAATCGCGATGGATGATCAGCGTCTCAAGTGCATTACATACAGCCGGACGATTCGTTTTTGCATTGATGACAATCTCAATGGCTTTTTTTACATTGGCTGTTTGATCAATAAAGACATGGCAGTTTCCTGTCCCTGTTTCAAGGACGGGAATAGTGGATTGTTCAACCACTGTTTTGATTAAAGAAGCTCCCCCTCGCGGAATTAAGACATCGATCCATTCTTTTAGATGGAACATCGCTTGAACCGATGAACGGTCTGTTTGTTCAATCAATTGCACCGCATCACGCGGAATCTTTGTTTGATCTAATGTTTCATGAATGACACGGACAATGGCTTTGTTGGAAGAAATAGCGGAGGAACCGCCTTTTAAAATCACTGCGTTGCCTGCCTTGAGGGCAAGCCCTGCTGCATCGACAGTGACGTTCGGTCTCGCTTCATAGATCATCCCGATCACGCCGAGCGGTACTCTTCGGCTTTTCACGTGCAAGCCGTTTTCAAGAGTCCATTCATCCAATATTTCTCCAACAGGATCTGTTAATCTCGTCACAAGCCGTAAGCTTTCCGCAAACTCATGAATTCTTTCTTCATTTAACATTAAACGATCCAAGAGTGCCTCTGAGAAGCCCTTTTCCTTCCCGGCATCTACATCCTTTTGGTTCTCCTGTAAAATGAAGGTGCTTTTTTGTTCTAACGCTTCTGCTAGTTTAAGCAGCGCCTCGTTTTTATCCTCTGTATGAAGTAAACCTAGTTTTTTTGAAACGTGCTTTGCTTTTTTTGCTTTTTCTTTGACCGATGTGACAACTTCAGCTGTCAGTGTCATGGAATTCCTCCCTTTTGGTTAGCAAACTGGTATCGATAATTCTAAATGACAAACAAACGCTTCAAGATCGACGACATGAACCACTTCATCCTGTAACGAGTCACTGCTCAGTGCAAGTTCGTCAGCTGGGTAATTCACAATACCAAGCCCTATTTCTCTACCATCTTGATCTAAAATACGGACGACATCGCCTTTTTTAAACGAACCCTTTACATTGACAATGCCATCGGAATCAAGGCTTTTCTCGCGGTGCATGAGGTGCTCCTGTGATTTTTTTTGAACAACGATCTCGCCTTTTGGTCCAGAATGAAAGGCAATCCACTGCTTCTTGTAATTCAGCGGAGCTAAATTTTCATCAGCCGTAAAATAAGTGCCGTCCTCTGTCCCATTGATCGCTTTATCTAAAATGTGAGGCGTATCCGCTTTTCCTAAAAAGCCATTGATGCCAGCGGCCATGGAAATTTTAAACGCATCGAGCTTTGATTTCATTCCGCCTGTGCCCACACTGCTGCCTGCATCTCCAGCCGCTGCTTCGATGTCTTCTGTGATGTCTGTGACTTCAAGAATTCTCTTTGCATTTGGGTTTGTATGCGGGTTATCTTCATACAAGCCATCAATATCAGATAAAATGGCAAGGAAATCCGCATCAATCAATCCAGCTACTTTTGCAGACAATGTATCGTTATCTCCGAACTTCAGCCGATTGATCGTCACTGTGTCATTTTCATTAATAATTGGGATGATGCCTCGATCTAATAACACATTCATCGTGTTGCGTACATTTTGATAGCGCGTTTCATCTGAAAAATCACTTCTTGTGATTAAAAGCTGTGAGGCAATATAACCGTGTGATAAAAATAAAGTAGAATATGATTCCATTAAAAGGCCTTGCCCAATTGAGGCAGATGCCTGTTTTTCCGGCAGTGTTTTGGGTCTATCGATAAATCCTAGTTTTCGGTAACCAGCTGCAACCGCACCAGATGAAACCAAAATGACTTCGTGTCCTGCATCTTTGAGTTTCACAATTTGATTGACGAGGTTTTCTAGTTTTTTTAAACTAATCTCCCCTTGAAAGCTAGTAAGCGAGCTGCTTCCGATTTTCACAACAATTCGTTTTCTCTCTTTATCTGCGTACACCTTATCACTCCTGTACCTGAGCTCTATTTATATAGATACTTTTTGTTTTTGCTGATTGCTGATCTCTTTTGATCGATTAGCAGCATGTTTGACGGCCTGCTTGATCGCTTCTCCACCGCCAAAATCATCTAATGCATTCAATCCAGCAGCCGTTGTTCCATTTGGTGACGTAATTTTCTCTCTTAGAGTAGAAGGGTCTTCTTCTGTTTCTTGCAGCATTTTCGCAGCACCGAGAAGTGTCTGCGCGCCAATTTGACGAGACAATTCCTTAGATAAACCTGCTTCTTCTCCTGCTTCTTCGATTCTCTCCATTAAGAAATAAAAATAGGCTGGGCCGCTTCCGGCAATTCCAGTGAAAATATCCATTTGCTCTTCCTGAATGGTATAGACTTCGCCCATTTCAGATAAAAGAGCCTGACTCATGCTGATATGGTCGTCTTTCACATAACGTCCAGCACATAAAGCGGTCGCTGAAGCCCCAATCGTACTTGACGTATTGGGCATCACCCTCATAACAGGCTGCCCTTCATGCAGCATATTTTCAATATATGATTGCTTAACGCCTGCAAGGACAGACATGATCAGCTGGTCTCTCTGAATATGAGGTTTTAACGATTCAAGTGCTGTTTCAGCATCCTTTGGCTTCATGGCCAGGATCAACATATCCATTTCTTCAAAAGGAAAAGAATCCATTGTGGCTGTTTGTATTCCGTATCGTTTCGTTAGTTCATTCAATCGATGTTGATTTTGTCTGTTTGTTGCGTAAATTTGGCCTAGCGGCATCTGTCCTGATCGCACAATCCCTGCAATCATTCCTTCCGCCATAGAGCCTGCTCCAATGAAAGCAACTTTCTTTTGATCAATGATATGGATCCTCTCCCTTGTTCGCTTTTTGTTCGTGTTTTTCACACGTTAGTTATCGTAACATGATGAGAAATCGTGTCAAGAAAGAGCTAGTGCTTTTCAAAAGTCCCGATTGTATAGCGAACCGCTTGCTATATGTATGCTGACTGCGCTTTTACGAAACAACAATTTAGATCAAAAGAACTATTCGAATTAGCATCATAGTACCCTTTCTTTCGACTGAATTCCCCATTTTATTTTTGATTCGGTGACTTCAATTCTATTTTTTAGAAAGCGCTATCATTTTTAATGACTTTCTATTTTCCTATACGATGAATGTGCTTGAATCTTCCGATTAGACTATTGACATATTTTAGAAAACATGTCCGTTGAAATGACATTTTACTGGTGATACGGTGAAAGAGAAACCAAGTGAAAAAGGAGCGTTCATAATGAAAGTGAAAGAAAACTATGTCAATGTCATTCCAATGAAAGAAATCCGTTCTACCGATGACCTTCTTTTCCCATTCCCTATTTACAATGAGCTACGTGCGCAGAGTGATATGAGATATGATGAGACAAGAAAGTGCTGGGATCTCTTTCGATATGCGGATATCCAATCTGTTCTCAAGCAGCCGAAAGTGTTCTCCTCACAGCGAGGAAGAAGCACCTCGAAAACGAGTATTTTAACAATGGACCCTCCAAAACATACAAAGATGAGAGCACTCGTGAATAAAGCATTCACGCCAAAAGCGATCAAGCAATTAGAAGGTAAGATTAAAGACCTGACACATGACCTGCTGCAACAAGTCAAGGATCAACGTACGTTTGATATCGTGCAAGATCTAGCAGCTCCCCTTCCTGTGATGATTATTGCTGAGCTTCTCGGTGCAGAGGTAAAAGATAGAGATCTGATTAAGAAACATTCTGATGCCCTAGTGGCAGGCGCTAAGGATGAATCAAAAGAAGCCATTCAGGCAGTTGTCGATATGCAGAAACGCGCAGAGGAAGAGCTGTCCGCTTATTTTGCTCACTTAATCCAAAAACGAAAAGAATCCCCTGCTGATGACCTGATCTCACTTCTCATTCAATCGGAAATCGATGGTGAGCGTTTAACCGAGAATGAACTGCTTGGCTTTTGTATTCTATTACTTGTTGCTGGTAATGAGACAACGACCAATTTAATTACAAATGCAGTACGACTGCTTACAGAGCAGCCGCATATCGCCGAAGCAGTACGGCAGGACCCCTCTCTTATTCCTCAATTGACCGAGGAAACGTTACGCTATTACCCGCCTGTTCAAGCCATTGGGCGAATCGCGGCCGAGGATGTGGAGATTGCAGGCTCAAAAATTGAAAAAGGTGACTATCTCATTAGCTGGGTCGCTTCTGCAAATCGCGATGAACAGAAATTTGACGATCCAGATACGTTCCGTCTTGACCGGAAATCAAATCCGCATATGAGCTTTGGCTTTGGCATTCATTTTTGTCTCGGTGCACCGCTTGCCCGCCTTGAGAGCAACATTGCCCTTGAGGTCTTACTCCAGACGTTTCAAGACATCACCTGTGCGGCAGATCAGCTAAAACCCATTCAAAGCACATTTGTTTTTGGGGTAAAAGAATTTCCTGTACAGGTCACCCGTTTTTAAAAGTCCCTTTTGAGGGGCTTTTTCATTTTCTTCAATTCATCATCTCTTTCTTACCTTCCATCTCCGAACATGCTAAAATAAAGTCCATACAAAGTGATAACGGAATGCAGAAAGGGAGCCAAAAATTCATGACCGATTATACAGCAATGAAAGACGGAATATTCAAATCAGTTTGTTCGTTAGATTGCCCGGATCAGTGCGGTCTTTTGATACATAAAGAAAATGGAAAGATCGTAAAAGTGCAGGGAGATCCAGACCACCCAGTTACCCAAGGCAACATATGCAACAAGGTGCGGAATGTCACAGCCCGTTTATATGATGAAAAACGGCTGACCACTCCTTTGAAACGTGTTGGACGCAAAGGCGATGGTCAATTTGCACCGATTACGTGGGAAGAAGCCATTGAAACCATTCGTCAAAAATGGACAAAGCTGATTGAAGAAAAAGGTCCAGAAAGTATTCTGCCTTACAGCTTTTATGGGAACATGGGCAATCTGAATGCAGAAGGCATGGACCGCCGCTTTTTCTATCGTCTTGGTTCAAGTCAGTTAGACCGGACCATCTGTCAGTCAGCAGGAACGACTGGCTATAAATATACAATGGGTGCAAGCATCGGGACAGACCCAGAAGACACCATTCATACGAAACTATTTATCTTTTGGGGCATCAATGCTGTGTCGACCAATATGCACCAAATCACCCTCGCACAAAAAGCGCGAAAGCAAGGAGCAAAGATTGTCGTGATTGATGTTCACAAGAACCAAACCGGACGGATGGCAGATTGGTTTATTCCGCTTCGACCTGGTACTGACAGCGCACTTGCCCTTGGCATCATGCATGTCCTTTTTAAAGAAGGACTGACAGATGAAGCCTTTTTAGAGGAATATACAACCGGTCATAAAGAGCTGCGTGAGCATGTGAAGCGGTATGATCCAGACACCGTTGAGGGTATCACTGGGGTTTCTAAAGAGGACATCCTTACACTTGCGAGAATGTACGCAGAGACATCGCCATCTCTCATTCGCATTGGCAATGGTTTGCAGCACCATGATAATGGCGGGATGAGTATTCGAACCATTTCCTGCCTCCCTGCCCTGACTGGTCAATGGCTCTACAAGGGCGGCGGTGCGATGAAATCAAACTCTTCTTTTCTCAGCTATAATGAAACCGCTCTTCAGCGGCCGGATCTATTAAAGGACCGCACGCCTAGATCATTTAATATGAATCAGCTAGGCAGTGTGCTGACGAATGCAGCGCCTTCCATTGATTCACTCTTTGTCTACTCGTGCAACCCAGCCGTTGTGACACCTGAAGCAAATAAAGTAAGAGAAGGTTTGCTGAGAGAGGACTTATTTACAGTGGTTCATGACCTATTTCTGACAGAGACAGCTGCGTATGCAGACATTGTCCTGCCGGCAACATCCGCTTTTGAAAATGAGGATTTCTATACATCATACTGGCACCATTATATTCAAATTCAAGAGCCGGTGATTGAACGCTATGGAGAAAGTAAATCCAATACGGAAGTGTTCCGCCTGTTAGCCCATGCGATGGGCTTTGAAGATGAAGCCTTCCGCGAGACAGATGCGGAGCTCATGGAACAAGCCCTTCACCATCCGGAAAATCCGCATTATGAGGACATTTCGTACGAAGCATTAAAAGAAAAGAAATGGATTAAAGCAAAACGAGGACCTTTCCAAGACTTAAAGCTCTCTACTCCAAGCGGGAAAATTGAGCTTTATTCTGAACAAATGAAAAAAGACGGCTATCCAGCACTACCAACCTACGTGCCCCTCTATCAGGAAAGCGATTATCCGCTTACCTTTATACCGGGACCGAATCATAATTTTCTTAACTCGACCTTCTCACTTCATGAAAAGCATCAAAAGCTTGAGAAGTTTCCTAAGCTTCATATGAATGAACAAGATGCAAAGGCAAGACAGATTGAAGATGGTGACATGGTGCGTGTGCTGAATGACCGGGGAGAATGTGAGCTGGTCGTATCAGTCGGTCAAAATGTATTATCTGGTGTTGTGGTCAGTCAAGGATTATGGGCAGATCAAAAAGGCAAAAAACATCTAGTCAATGGATTAACACCAGATCGCTTGGCAGATATGGGCGGCGGCGCGACGTTCTTTTCTGGCAGAGTGGAAGTTGAAAAATTATCATAGACAGAAGAAAAGCCAGCAAAAACTGCTGGCTTTAGATTGTTGACAAAGTGCTAAAATGATTTTTATTTTAGCACTTTGTCTTCTTTTCAGCGTGATAGAAAACCTTTGAAGTCTAGGAAGGGCGAGCACTGGCGCGGAGCGAATTTAACATTCGTGAGCACCAGCGCGCAGACCTGACAACGAATGCGAGGGTTTGTCTACACGCTGAAGCCAGCAAAAACTGCTGGCTTTTTTTCATTTGATTTTATCGAATAATCAGCTGGTTGGTCATCACATTTGCACTTCCGTTGCTTCGGTAGCCTTCTACAGTTAATGCTGTTTCATACATTTTCCCCATTGGCATACCTAGGCTTTCCCATTTTCTGAAATGCTCACTGACGGATACAGTTCCGCTCGTACGTTTTGTTTGACGTACACTCCAATATTGCTTAAAGGTAGCGTCCCCAATAATAGAAGGCTGGTTGACACGTAGCGTTTCATAAATGTCATATGTGCCTCCATCGGCATAAAATGATCCTTTATACGTTCCTGTTGGGCGATAGGTGCCCCATGACTCAACAATGTAGTATTCAGCTAATGGAGATTGTGTCCAGCCATAGACACATAAGTAGGAATTCCCGCCTGGGTTAAAGGCTGCGTTGTAATTGATGGAGATGTTGCCAAGTTGATGATGAGTTTTAGTGGAATCAAACTTCTTCCCTTTTCGAAACAAAGCATTTCCAATATTGTTCCATTGTGCGCTAAATGCTCCGCCATTATTGAGTGTCATTGAGGTATTTCCGTAATCCTTCCATAATTCAAAATCGTATCCGCTGTGTGTGCCTATTCTATTATCATAAATCGTTTCCGCATGAGCTGGTACAGCAGTCAGTGTCAGCACAAATCCAATACACATCACAAACAACAGCCTCAATCTTTTCAAATTCATTTTTCATCCCTCTCCTTTTTTCATCATATTATTCTGCCTTCTCTAAGATGAAACGAGCCCATCACCTCCTTTCATGTAACCTTTCTTGCTAGACAGAACGGTATTGTTCTAACCCGGCATGGATGTCTCTTGTTTGTGTATAGATCTTTTGATACAGATGAAATAGATCAGCATATATACTTGCATGCTGCTGCTCTGGCTCATAGACAGCAGCTTGATGAATAAACTGATCTGCACATGCCTCAAGCGACGGATACCATCCGCAGCCAACGGCGGCCAGCATAGCTGCACCTAAAGCAGGCCCTTGTTCATTGTCTAACTGGATGACCTCAGCCTGAAAAATGTCTGCTTGCATTTGAAGCCATGTCCGGCTTCTCGCGCCGCCCCCAATGGATACAATAGAATCTATGTGTTTCCCTGCTTGCCGGAATAAGGCGATGGATTCATTTAACGAGAAGGTAATCCCTTCTAGCACAGCCCTTACGATATGTGTCCTTTCATGTCTGCTGTCTAATCCAATCAAGCTTCCACGAACGGTAGAATCCGCATGAGGTGTTCTCTCCCCGACTAAATATGGCGTAAAGAGCAATCCATTCGCTCCTGGCGCGACATCAACCGCACCCTCTAAAAGCGATTGGAACGATTCCTCTGGAGCCAGTAAGTGTTTTACCCAGTTAAGGCTATATCCTGCTGAAAGGGTGACACCCATTGTGTAAAAAGCGTCTTTTTTTGCATGATGAAACAAATGCAAGTTTCCTTGAAGCGCTCTTTCATGATCCTCTTCGTAAGAGAGAATGACGCCAGATGTGCCAATGCTGCATAACGTGCGGCCAGAGGATAAAATGCCAGCTCCAATTGCTCCGCAAGCATTGTCTGCCCCGCCAGCAAAGACTTTTGCACCCTCTTCGATCCCCGCCTCACGTGCAATATGCGGCAACAGTGTACCGACCTCATCCTCTGATGAGACAAGCGGCGGACAAATATGAGGAGGAATATCAAATGCCTGACAAATCTCTTCACTCCACTTTTGCTCTCCAATATCTAACAGCAATGTGCCAGCCGCATCAGAATAATCGATATGAACAGACCCTGTTAAACGAAATCTGACATAATCTTTCGGGAGTAAAAACATGTCGATTTGTTGATCAATTTCTGGTTCATGTTCCTTTACCCATAATAATTTTGGCAGTGTAAATCCTTCTAGCGCCTGATTTTTCGTGATCTTTTGCAGCCGTTCCCCCAGCTTTTTTGTGATGCGTGTACATTGCGCTGTCGTTCGTGTATCATTCCATAAAATCGCAGGGCGGAGTACCTTGCGGGATTCATTTAAAAGAACCAGACCATGCATCTGTCCAGAAAAGCTGATGCCTTCTACTTTCTTTGAATGAACAGGCTGTCTTGCCATCAGTTCTTTCATCGCAGCCACTGTTTGCTCAACCCAATCCTCTGGGTTCTGCTCACAATATCCAGGTTTATCTTGAATGAGGCGGTAAGGCTTAGAGGCCTCGCAGCACACCTTTCCATTCTCATCTACTAATATTGCTTTGACTCCGCTCGTTCCAAGATCAATTCCCATCACATACTTCATGGTCTTCACTCCTTCAAAACAGGTCCGCTCCTTCAATCAATCTTCTAACAAATATTGATTTAACCGGGCTTTCAACTGTTCCTCTCTTCCCGATTCGTTTCTGATCAAAGGGTGTTTGAGCGCATACTCTTCTAATGTATGAAAGTTTGCCTTTCCTTCTGAAATGTCACGGCCAATCCCTTCAGAAAAACTGCGATACCTGTGCTTTATCACATCTTCAAACACTCGATCTTCTATGAGTCTATGAGCGACCCGCAGTCCTTTTGCGAATGCATCCATACCCGCAATATGGGCATACAAAATATCTTCAAGCTCAAAAGAAGCTCTTCTAACTTTTGCATCAAAATTGAGACCACCAGTTCCTAGTCCGCCATTTTGCAGAATTTCATACATAGCAAGAGTTGTGGCATATAAATCTGTTGGAAATTCATCAGTGTCCCAGCCGAGCAGCGTATTCCCTTGGTTCGCATCCACAGAACCGAGCAATCCATGTATTCTTGCTACTCGTAATTCATGCTCAAACGTATGACCGGCAAGCGTCGCGTGATTGGCCTCGATATTCAATTTAAAATGTGAATCTAATCCGTATTGCTTTAAAAAGGCGATAGATGTCGCTGCATCTGCATCGTATTGATGAGTGGTTGGCTCCTTTGGCTTAGGCTCAATTAAAAATTGGCCAGTGTACCCAATTTCCTTTGCATAATCAACAGCCATATGCAAGAACGACGCCATGTGGTCAAGCTCTCTTTTCATATCTGTATTCAGCAGAGTATCGTATCCTTCTCGTCCTCCCCAGAAAACGTAGTTTTCAGCGCCGAGTTCTTTAGCTGTTTCGATGCCTTTTTTTACCTGTGCGGCCGCATAGGCAAAGACATCTGCATGACAAGATGTCGCTGCGCCGTGTACAAATCTAGGATGTTTGAACATATTGGCCGTGTTCCAGAGCAGCTTTACTCCGCTATCCCGCATGTATTCTTTCATTCTATCTAAAATGATATCTAATTGTTGATTGGTCTCTTGAAGCGTATCTCCCTCCGGTGCAATGTCACGGTCATGGAAGGAAAAATACGGAACATCCAATAGATCAAAAAGTTGAAAGGCCACTTCCAATCTAGCTTTCGCTAAATCCATTCCGCTATAGGAGTCCCAGGCTCTCTGCATCGTGCCAGTTCCAAACATGTCTGTTCCATCTGCAGTCAATGTATGCCAATAAGCGACTGAGAAGCGCAGGTGATCTTTCATTGTTTTTCCGCCAATCATTTCGTTTGGATCATAGTGTTTAAAAGCGAGTGGATTTTTTGATTGTTTTCCTTCATATTGTATTTTTCCGATTCCTTCTAAGTTGTGTAACGTTTTCATATTTGAGTTGGCCATTTTTTATTCCTCCTATGAATATACTTAGTAAGTTTATTCAACAAACTAATGTTCAATCTATGATCAATTCACTTTGAATTTTCCATATTTTTTAGTTTTTTAGAAATATTTTCGTTATAATAAAGTTAAAATCATCCTTCTTACAGAATACAGGCAAACAAAAACAGCTTTTTTTTAACTTAATCTAAAGACGAAACAAATGGAGTGGATAACGTGGATATTGCTGATCAGAACTTTGTGAAAAAAATAAATCAAAAGCTATTATTAAAAGAAATTCTCCAGCATGCGCCAATTTCCAGAGCAAAATTATCTGAACGCACTGGGTTAAATAAATCGACTGTTTCCTCTCAAGTAAGTACATTAATGAAAGAGCATCTCGTCTATGAGATCGGTCAAGGTGAGTCTAGCGGCGGGAGAAGACCGGTTTTACTGATGTTTAATAAACGTGCTGGCTGCTCCATCGGGATTGATGTCGGCGTTGATTATGTCAACGGCATTTTAACCGACCTCGAAGGGTCCATTCTTCATGAAGAGCAGATCAAGCTCCCATCAAGCTCTCCTGATGTGACCATACGCATTTTAATTGAATTAATACAGCAGTTGATGGCACAAATCCCCTCTTCCCCATACGGGCTCATAGGTATTGGCCTATGTATACCTGGGTTAGTGGATACCGATGAACAAATCGTGTTTACGCCTCATTCCAAATGGAAAAATGTTGACCTGAAAACAACGCTCCAAGACGCTTTCCAAGTACCCGTCTTCATTGAAAATGAAGCAAACGCGGGTGCATATGGTGAAAAAATCTTTGGCGCTGCTAAACACTATGATCATTTGATCTATGCCAGCATCGGCACTGGCATTGGGATCGGGATCATTATCAATCATCATTTATACAGAGGCGCATACGGCTTTTCTGGTGAAATGGGACATATGACCATCGACTTTAATGGACCAACATGCAGCTGCGGAAACCGTGGATGCTGGGAGCTGTACGCATCTGAGAAAGCCTTGTTTCAGTCCCTTCAAACAAATGATCAGCCCATCTCCCATCAAGACTTGGAACAGCTGGCGACGTTAAATGATATGAAAACGCTCAATGCCCTGCGCAACTTTGGTTTTTACCTTGGCGTGGGTCTCACAAACGTCCTGCATACCTTTAACCCGCAAGCGATTATTTTACGAAACAAGGTGATTGAAGCACAGCCAACGGTTTTACGTGTGATTCAAGAGGAGGTATCCTCAAGGATGGATACGCAATTCAGTTCACATGTAGAGCTGCTTCCTTCGTCATTAGGACACAACGCACCGGTATTAGGGATGACATCTTTAGTCATTGAAGCTTTCCTGCAAGATGCCACCCTCTCACCATGACAGGTTCATAGATAAAAAAGACAGCTCTTAGCGTGTTGTCTTTTTTATTTATCTGTTTCCTCATAACGGAAATAGTTGAAATCAGCAGGAAGACGCTCGCCGCTTGTATCCTGGCACTGCATGCCGACAAATGCCCCTGTAAAAAATCCCCCTCCTCGAATGAAGTCATCGGATAAATGGCTTGATTCAAATGACACTTCAATTTCCTTCCATTCTCTTTGATCAAAAGAATAAGAATAGGTATATGTCTCTTTCTGAACGGTCACTTTTAAATACACATACGTGATCTCCTCTGGAATGACGATTTTTTGTGTCAACGGCTGAGAAAAGGAAAGGTTTTGACAGACAGATAGTTCAAGAATGCGGCCAAGTTCCTCGTCATATGTCACCTGAAGCGCTGTCCAATTTTCCGTATTATAATAATTCACAAGACCAGCGGCTTGCTGAAAATTCTCTGGAAAGAACGAAACAGCTGTCTCTGCTTCAAAATAAAAGCTTTGCCAGCGCCTTGCAACGAAAGCTTGGGTAAACTTAGATGTTAGAGATTCCTGACCGTATAACCTTAAATGCTGAGGTTTTTCCGTTAATGAACCGATCTGATCAGTAAAAGGGATTCTTAATGTTTGGAAGTGTCTATTTAACGTTGATTCTTTAAATTCATCGACTGTAAGGTGTGTAGGAGCAAAAACCTTTTCGTTTATCGCTGGCGCTTCAACCTCCAGCGCCCCCTCTTTTCCGCCCACAACATACGGCCAGCCATCCTTCCATTCAAGCTTTTGAATCGCTGTTTCTCTTCCTAAAGGACACCATCCTCTCTGTTGAAAAACCGATTCCTTGCTTGATTGAATAGGGCGGCCAGTGAGATGCGCCAAATACCATTCATTTGTATGCGTTTGAACGATGGAAGCATGCCCGCATTTTTGAAGCGGATGTTCAGGTGCGTGAAAAGCACTTAAAATGGGGTTATCAGGATGAACCTCATAAGGCCCTTCAATCTGCGAGGAACGGGCAATTGTTGCCGCATGCTCGTACCGGGTACCTCCTTCTGCTGTTAATAAATAATAGTAATCACCAATGTGATAAAGATGCGGCGCTTCTGTCAATTTTATCGGCGTGCCTTTAAAAATGACCTTCCGCTGACCAATGAGTTTCTTTTCCGTCACGCTATATTCTTGCAGGGCAATACCCGCAAAGGAATGGTGTTTTTCCCTATGATCCCACAGCATATTTAAGACGTATTTCTTGCCGCTTTGGTCATGAAATAAAGAAGGATCAAAGCCAGAGCTATTGAGACGGACCGGCTCACTCCAATCACCATCCACTTCACTTGCCGTGACCAAATAATTATGACCATCTTTAAATGGACCATCCACTACTTTGATATCTGAATAAATGAGCCAAAACTGACCATCTGCATAGCTTAGGCACGGTGCCCATACTCCGCCAGAATCAGGATTCCCCTTCATGTCCAGCTGCGACGTTTTTTGCAAAGGACGCGCAGCAAGCCGCCAATGAACTAAATCCCTCGAATGATAAATTTGCACCCCTGGAAACCATTCAAATGTAGAGACCGCCATGTAATAATCTTCTCCTACACGGCAAATACTTGGGTCCGGGTTAAACCCTTTGAGCACTGGATTGGTAATTTTCATTCAACTTCCTCCTCTTCACGACCTACATTTTAAAATCATCCATATGATCGATATATACTTGATCCCTATTCTCAAGCTCCCTTACAACTTTTTTGTGTTTTTCTTCATCTAGGTTGTAAAAATTAATATCAATCATCGCTAAAATCAGTAAGCATACAGGAATCACCGTTACCGTGATTAAAATGCCAAGTAATGCTTCTGGTGTCTGTATTTGGTTCGCGACATAGCCAAATCGATCGAGTACAAGCCCCGGAACAATCCCGCCTAATGCCATCCCAAATTTAAAGAAGAACCCAATGACTGCGTAGATGAGCCCGCCCATCCTTTTCCCTGTTTTATATTCGCCATATTCAACAGTCTCTGGAATAAGTGCCCACATGTAAGCACCGGCTGTAATACTCCCCGCAGCAGCGACGAGCCTAAAAACAAGTATTAAAGTGATTTGACTCGGCGGTATCACAAGTAATGCAAGAAGACCTACGATATTCAGCAATAAAGAATAATTCAGCAGCTTTTTCTTTCCTAACAGCTTGTGCAGCTTAGGAATAAACGGCAGCACCATTAAAGCTGGCAGACTGCCAATGAGTCCGTACCATTTCACTAAATCTTCTCTGCCAAGGTTATACGTCACATAATAGATCCCAACAGAGTTGCTGATCGAGTTCACACCAAAAATAATAATAAAGAAAATGCTTAATACAACAAGCGGACGATTCACTCGCAACTGGACAAAGATATCACTGAATTTAATCTTTTCCTCTGGCTTTTGAAGCGTGACACGTTCATTCGTGCTTTTAAAACAGAAAATCAGTAATGCACCGCCAAGAACGCCGAGAAAAGCCATCGTCATCTGCCAGCCGAGTGCTGTATTTCCTGTCGTATCACTTAAAAAGGTCGCAAGAAAAGGAACAAAAAAAGCCACAACTAGACCGCCTAGATTGGCAAAAACCATACGAACGGACGTAATACTGACAACCTCTTGGTTATTTCTTGTCATTGCGGAAGTTAAAGCACCATAAGGAACGTTGATGAATGTGTATGTAAGCGATAAACCAACATACGTGATGTAGGCATAAATGAGTTTACCCATTTCGGAAAAATCAGGTGTTGTAAAGCAAAGGATGGCAAGTACGACGAAAGGAAACGCACCGAATAACAAGTAAGGTCTGAACCTGCCAAAACGGCTGTTCGTCCGGTCCACCAATGCACCAATAAATGGATCTGCAAGCGCATCGATGGCGCGAACAACCAAAAACATCGTCCCTGCTGCTGCCGCTGATAAACCGTACACATCTGTATAAAAAAATAATAGATACGTAGAGACAGTTGCATAAATCAAATTACATGCGAAATCTCCTGAAGCATATCCCACTTTTTCAGACATACGAATCTTCTTTAAATTCTCACTAACCATGAGCTTTCTCCCTTCTTCACTTAGCCTCTTCTAACGAACAGATGATGGAGGGCAGCAGCAATCAATGCGGGAAATATAAAGCGCTTTCAATTTGTTGTAAAAATGTAGCTGAACATCTCATCCTTTCAGCTTAGCCCATTTAAGCAGCAAATCAGTTGAATGACGGAATCATCTCCTTCAATATAGGAATCAATGCTTGAAATCTATCTTAGTTTATTGACCAAACAAACTAAGATGAATTCATTTTATAAAATCTGATCTGACTTTTCAATATTTTTTGAAAAAATAATCCAAATAATCGATTTCTTGTCATTCATCTTGTAAAATGACATGAAAATCTGAAAGAATTCATTTAATGGTTGCATTCAAGCTCATCCCATGCTATATTAATCAAGCGATGAGCTGAATTGTGTAAGTCGGGTAACATGTCTCTTTGAGACACACACGAATGTGGCGTGTGGTTATTCCGCCTCAATACGCAAAAGACATCTTCTGAGGAAGATGTCTTTTTTCTTACCCTATTTTTGTTCCATTCTCAACCGGTTCATCTGTGGCTAGCAAAACCACGTCTTCTTTTGATGGCATGCCTCCTAAGACAAGCACTTCTGATTTGAACCCTGCAATTCTTCTTGGCGGGAAATTAACGACTGCTACAATTTGTTTGCCGGTAAGATTCTCCGCTGTATAACGCTTTGTCAGCTGAGCACTAGATTGCTTTACACCAATTTCTTCACCAAAATCAATCTTGAGTTTCAACGCTGGCACTCTTGCCTCTGCAAATAATTCTGCTTCTATGATCGTCCCAACACGAATATCTAACGCCAAGAACTGTTCAATATCTGCCATATGACTCTCTCCCCTTCACGAAAGGTAACGTAATCTATTGATTATCCATTGTAGCACATTCATTTCGTCAAAAAGGAGGTTCAAAAAGCCTATTCAGCCCTAAAATCTCCTTTTAGTTTACATAATAAATTTATAGTCGTGTATTAAATGTTTGCATCCTGAAAATGAATTCAGTAAAATGGCAAATAATCCTACTGCTTCCTCCCGAATATATTGGGGAGGGTTAACACTTGTTTACATTATCGGATATGTGGACGTTTTGCTGGTCGTTTTTCGTCATTCTTCCTATCGTTGCCATCCTTCATCAGCTTGGCCATATTGTGGTCGCGTGGATGTTTGGGGCAAAGGTTTCCTTTGCTCTTGGCAGAGGCAAAAAAGTGTTGAAAGTAGGCGTCGTTGAAATTAGACGAATCTATTTTCTAGATGCATTTTGCCACTATGAAGAAATGAGGAAAAATAACCGATTTTCGCACATTCTTGTCTACTTAGGCGGTTCATTATGCAACCTGCTCAGTGTTCTCATACTGAATACAATGATCGCCAATGATTTCCTGCCAGAGCACCAATTTTTCTATCAATTTGCTTACTTCTCAGTCTACTATGTATTTTTTGCACTGCTGCCAGTCCAGTATGCAGATCATCATCCGAGTGATGGGCAAGCGATTGTGAACATCATTCGGCACGGTGAACCATGTGACATCATTGACTAACATGATGACTTTCGCTGTCAATATGATAATGAATCGTTAAAAAAGGAATACCGAACAGCTTCATTTGGTGTACCGCTGTGAGACTTTGATCTGTCTCCGGCTTCATATGAAAGCTTTCTTCCATTGGCAGTTTCATGGTGATAAAAGGCGTATGTAAATACAATCCTTCGTCACCGGTACTGCCTTTTGGACGTGTGCTTTTTAATAGAAAGTCTTCCTTTTCATTAAAAGGCTTTAAAATGGCAGTCAGCTGAGAATACGGAAGCGGCAGCGCAATATTCATATAACCCGCAGCTGCATCGTGATGAAGAGCATAAAGTGCAAAAAAGACTTGCTCCCCTTTTGCGTTATGACGAATCCACGCACGCACATTCTCTCTTTCTTCCTTAGGGTGTTGAAATCTACAAAGGCTTCCCGGCATTTCATAAGGAATACGAGATGACCCCAAATAAAGCTGACCTATTTTCTTAAACACTGGCTGAAGTAAAAAAACAAAAGGCCTCACCCACCAATGAAAGCTGACGGCTGCTTTTAACGTAAAAGCCATAGGGTTCTCATAAAATCTGCGAATCACAGGTGAAACCCGATCAGCTGAAAATGTCGTTCCATTTAATTCATCAAGTGAATCGACTAAACCGAGCTTCTCTCGATCGTGCACTCTTTCCTCTTGAAAAGAGATCAAATGAAAGCGACCATGCACTTTCGAAATCGGAAAATCCTTCTGCTTCAATTGATCCTTCGGTCCTTCGATCAACCAGCCAATTAAACCTGGCAAAATCACAAAAAAAGCATTGATACTGCCATGAAACCAAATCATCTGATCAATGCTGATGTAGGTCACTCGCATAAGCATACCCGCTGAATAAAGAAGAGATAACACGATCGTCCCCATTAAAACAAAGCTAGAAAACACAACAAGACCTTTTGCGAAAGTTGACCGAAATTTTGTTTTCACACAAAGGATTCCATATATGTAGAGGGCAACCACATAAAGAACGACGCTGAACGTATCAAATAGACGGGAGAAGCTAATCCCAACAGCAATCATCACAGGCGACAGCAAAATCACCCAGCCTGCCGCTTTATATAAAGCTGTCTCTTTTGTTCGCTGCCTTCCTAAAAATCCATAAAAAAGCGGGATAAAAAAAGCCGAGTAATGAAAATGAATAGCGGTCAAAAGCACAATGATCGGCGAAAATGTCATCACCTGTATATCTGTTGTGTACAGCCAAAACCAAAGCCCGCCTAAAGCGATATACATCCATGCACCATCAATCATCAGTTCATGAAGCGGAAAGATTCCTCTTTTCAGCAAACGAGCAAAGCCAAATAACGCCAACAGGAATGTATATAAAAGCCATCCCGATGCAAACCAGGCGGAATGATAGATAAAAGCAGCGGTTGCACAAAGAGCGGCTAGTGGAAAGGCTTTCATTAAAAAGCCGATCAGCATCCCTGGCTTTTGTTTCTTCCCTTCTTTCTCAAAAAAGTGTAAGGCAGCGGGAAGAAAAAATAGAATTGCCATGAGAACAAAAAATTCTGCTATTGGACCTGTCATCAAACGGGTGGCGATAAAAAAAGACATAAAGATCAGACTGGAGGTCAAATGCCACTTATTCATCAGGAGACACCCTTTCTGTAAAACGGCCTTTATATGTAAAAAGAGTACCAAACAGGCGATTTTTCACGTGGACATCAATGGTATATTCACCTGCATCCTCATCGTAGCCTTCCGTTACATCTGACACACCATAAAGCCATGAAGGCAGCGGCCATTCCCTGCCGAACATCAAAAACTTCTGCCGGCCGGATTGAATGTGCAGGAAACCATGCTTTGTTACTGTAAAATGAAGCTCTGACACAAGAAGTCTAGGCTTTCCAAAGTAGTCTAGGACTGTATGACTCTTCTGATCAATGATCATATCTGCATCAAAGTGCCGCTCCTTCTTTGGGAAATAAAACGTTCGATACCAGTGCATCCCTTCCTCCCCCTTATTTGTCACAAAGGGCTCATTGACAATTTGGAAAGGAATATCTTTTCCTCTCTCAGGGAAAAAACAACGAAACAATGGACCAATTCTGAAGATCAATCGAATGAGTCTTGACCCGCCGCCTATCTCCTCCATGGTGCCTTCAGCAGAAAACGCGCGGTTGTATCTCTCTTTTAGTTTTGGATGCAGCTTATCGTAATCCTTTACTTGATGACGATGAACGACCATGTCTACCTCCCCTTTTTCGTTTGATGGAAAATACATCTACACAATCTTTTAGATTTATCATACCTGCAATCGACAAGATGAAAAATGCACTCATCACAAGCGGCTCATGAAGCGTCGTTTGCGGGGATAGGATCCCTATACAAAGCATGATCAGCAGAAACATGCTTTGTAGAATGAAGAGATATTTCTTTGACAGCTTAGGAATTAGCCATGATACGCCTAAAAGCGCATAAAACAATCGAAAACTCGTGCTATGATCAAAAGCAGAATGTGAAAAAGGGATGACCGCTTGGCATAGCCAGACGATGGCAAACAGCAAACAAATCCCGTAATGAGCAAGTGTTCTCTCTAGTAATAACCGAGGATGCGTTCCCTTTTCAAGCCACGTCTTTAATGCGCCAAAACTAAAGGCCGTCATAAATCCTATCATCGGGCGAAAAAGAATCCGGTCTGCCCATGTCCAACCTTTTCCTTCTTTCGTTTCGTAATCAAATTGAGTTTGAAATACAATGTGATCGCTTGTTTTCATATACTTCCAGTAGCCGCTGCCTTCTTTGATAAAAGACAATGGGTGTGACGATTTGAAATTGAGTGAGGATGCCCGCTCATTCCGTTCATCCATCATTCTTGTTCGATACGCTCCTGTCCCTGTGACACTTAAACCAAACCCAAGATGCTTTTCATACAAAAAGGATTGGGGCTGTTCATTTTGGGATTCATTTAATGAAATGGTTGAAAAACGCAAATCCCACTGTTCATGAAGCTTTGGATTTTGCGTATATTCCCATACTTTCTCTATAGGTGCATGAATGGTTGTTTCCACATAAACAGGCTTTCTTTTCATCTGCCTCTACTCCTCTATGTGAATTATTTCACATAACAAGCATACCATGTTTCACAAAACTGTCAAATCTTTATTCGTTTTCTGTTAAAAAAATTCTTCAAGACGGCCGCCCTTTTAAGATATCGATTCACTGCAAAAAAAGACCTGTCAATGAGACAGATCTTCTTTTTGCAACACACCTGAGATATAAAGCCTGACCGCATAGCTCACACTGTCTTCAAGCTGTTCTTTTCGTTGAAATCCCTTTTTATTTGAAATATCACCGAAGCCGTGCAATAAGCTTCTTAGTCCTCTTACCACATGTGTCATCTCTTCTTCTTTTACACCAAAGCGGGACATGATGGATTGGACAAATTCAGCAAGGCGCTCTGCCTCGCTTCTTACTTTTTTCTCATCCATATGTGAAAAGGCAGCTTCATAGAGGCCTGGATGTTCCCGGACAAATTCAACATACTGCCTGGCGAAGGCTAAAACAGCTTCTTCTTTATCCAGCCCCTCTGTTACGTGTATGCCTTCTTCACAAAGCATGGACAGCCCTTTTACTGCGAGTGCCGCCTGAATCTCATGAAGACCGGATACGTGATTATAAAGGGAAGGCGGTCTGATGTTCAGCCTTTTAGACAATGTAGCAATGGTCAATGCAGAAAACCCCTCTTCATCAACAAATGCAGCTGCTGTATCCATAATTTTTTCTTGCGTGATACCCATTCTTGGAGACACGGTTTACTGCTCCCCTTTCTTCAGCTGCTGCTGCCTTTTACGAACGGCAGCTTGCAGCTTTTCATGAGGTTTTATGATGAGATCGCCATGTCCTGCAGCAAGACAGGATAAGCGAAGTGCCAGTAATTTTTCGGCACTTTTGAGTGCGGTTTCTGCATCCCATGTAGCAAAGGCCGGGAACGGGAAGGTCCAGCGAAATTCACCCGTTACTGATAAGCCGCCTTTTGTTACAAGGGCATCCCCAGCAATCACAACTCCTGACCTTCCATCGTATAAGGAAATGCTGCCAGGTGTGTGCCCTGGTGTCGCAATAACTTTCAGCGGCCCAATCTCATCTCCTTCTTCGACAAGCACATCCGGTTTTGTGTGAATATTTTTCGAAAAACTGCCTTTGATTTTTTGCTGGGGTTCGCCAGGAAGCAAGGATAAGTCACCCTCAAATAGGCGGGCATCGCGTTTTGATAAATAGACGACTGCCTCTGGAAAAACTTTTTTCACTTCATCTAATGCGCCTATATGATCCATATGACTATGGGTGAGAATAATTTTGTGTATGGGTTTGTTCTTTTGACGGGCAAATTCGATGATCGGCTTTGCTGCCATTTTTAAAGCAGCATCAATTAAGATGAGCCCATTCTCTTCCTCAAATACATAACAATTTACCGGAAATAATCGCGGCATCAATGTGAGCTGGTGCAGACGGTCAAAAGTTGTCAATCTCATCAAGTGTCCCCCTAAAACTAATGTTGTTAGTTTTATATTAACTAATACTATTAGTTTTAGCAACTATTTTTTCATCGACCGCAATATAAATATCAATTTGCGCTTCTTTTGGATCTATAGATCTTTCATCATACCATTCAAAGTCGCCTGTATATGTGCGGTAATGGCGCTCATCCCACGTCCAAATCTGCTGCCATGTTTCAAGCACAACTTCTTCAATCGGCCCCTTTCTCGTTCGAAATCTTGCGTACGTGGACGAGGGAATCTCTTTTACATGTTCTAAGTGCTGATCCACAAAGTGTCCCGCTGTGAATAAATAAGAGCCATGCTCATCTTTTTCATAATCTGAATACAGCCCTATGACGGGAGCTTGTCCCCCGTGAAGCTGCTGCGCAAAAAATTGCTGCCAAAGAGGTGCAATCTTCCGCTCTTTTGTCAGCTCCATTTCGTTTGTTGTTCGAACAGACAACCCTTTCATCCATTGTTTCTCTAATGTCACGATATCGTACATACATTCTCATCTCCTTTTTTTCTATCATATAAAAAGAAACCTGACAACATTGTGTCAAGTTTCCATTCGTTTGAGAAATTGTTTCAACTGGAGATCAAACGCTTCTTTGACATGCTTCGGGGAAAGAATGTCGACATCTGGACCTAAATGGAATAGGAAACTATTTAACCAATCATCTTGAGGTACAGTGATGGTGGCAAGATAGCTTCCGTCTGAACATACGTTCAATTCGTTCTCATCCACCCATTCCTTCACTTTGCCCACTGATGCTTCCGTTAACCTGAGCGTGACAGAGCTGACCGATGGTTGTTCTTGCCAAGAGTCATTCCAAGGCTTCTCTTCGTTTTTGATTCTTTTCGGTTGGAAATATCCTGAAATGGTGACAAGACCCGTCATTCTGGTCAGCTTGAACAGACGAAAAGCTTTTTTCACACAACAAAACGCATACAAATACCAATGCCTTCCTTTTAAAACAAGCGTATAAGGCTCCACTTTGCGTGGAAGTGTTTCGCCTTTCGCATTGCGATAGGTGAACTGAATATATTGGTGCGCTGAGGCAGCTGTATGGATGAGCTGGAGCTTCTGCTCTGCCTGGCTGTCTTTTCCCCAGGAGCTTAAATCAATGAAGACATGATGCTGTTTTTCGCTCTCACCCGTATGCGTGGGAATGAGCGATTTGATTTTTTTCAGTACATGCTCACTTTCTTTAAAGGAGTACGCACTCGTCATGCTTTCGAGGGCTGTTAAAATGACCTCGATGTCATCATCGGTAAATAATTTTTTCTCTAAACGATAGTCCTCAACAAGTGAAATGCCTCCACCTGCTCCTTGGGTTGTCACAATAGGGATTCCCGCTTGATTGATGGTATCAATATCACGATAAATGGTCCTCACGCTCACTTCGTGGAGTTCAGCAAGATCTTTCGCCTGTACCTGCTTCTTGCTAATGAGCAGCATCACAATAGATAAAATGCGGTCGATTTTCATGACTTTTCCTCTTTTTCATAAATGTAGGTTTTGTTTTGATAAAAAAAGAAAGAATGGTAAAGATAAGTAACAGCCAGCATTCGTTTACATCCCTGCACGTGCAGGAGGAGGTTGCATCATGACACATAACGTGTGGCAGTTGTTCATGATTGGGAGCATTATGTTGATCTGCATCATGATTCGAATGAATCGAATGAGACGCTATCAGCTTGTACGCCCCATCAGTCTTTTGATGAGAATGTATATCTTTGGTCTCTCTGCCCTTATTCTCCTATCAGAAGGATGGCAAAATCACAGTATCTTCATCTATGCCGCTATTGGCATGCTTTTTGGAAGCAGCCTGGCTATTCATGCCTATCAGACGATTCGAATGAAAGAAGAAAATGGCCGGCTGTATATGAAAACGAGTAAATGGATTGAAAGCTTCATTTTATGTTTGTTTTTATCCAGGCTTAGTTTTAAGCTGGTTGAGCTGACAAACCATTCGATGACCAAGATCAGTGTCGTTGAACTATATCAGCATATTGTGAGCGATGATGCGATGACTATGCTCAGCTTTTTTCTTTTAGCTGCTTACTATGTTGTTTTTTCTTATCACATGATGAAAGCAAGTAAACGATCGACACATGTGCATCATGCATAAAAACCTTCCTATAGGCGTAGGAAGGTTTTTTATCAATCGTGCTGTGCATGGTGAATCATCTGTTCAAGCACTTCCATCACATGCTGATCTTCAGGGCTGTAAAAAATCGAGGTCCCTGCTCGTCTAGATTTCACGAGACGAAGGTTTTTTAAAAAGCGCAGCTGATGAGAAACGGTTGATTGCATGAGATTCAGTGTTTCTGCTATATCATTTACCGAGTGTTCACCTTGAGACAGCAGGTGCAGAATTCGAATACGAGTCGGATCAGATAAAGCTTTAAAGGTTTGGGAGACAAGAAATAGACTTTCTTCATCCAGCTCCATCCGTTCCTGTTCTTGATTTGTATTCAGTTCTTCCTTCATTTTGCTTCACCTTTCTTGTCCGTCAAATCACGACTTATTCTCTGTATCATCATATACCAAAACGTCCGGCATGCAAAGCGGGCACACTTTAGAAAAAAGATTTACTCAAATAGCATTGACACTTGGTAGCATTCTTTTTAAAATGAGCATTATTTATTCATTTTTTTAGAGGAGCTGATAGGCAAATTGACTGAAGAGCCAAGACTAAAACGCAGCCTGACTGTCTTTCCACTTGTTGTGATCGGGCTTGCTTATATGGATCCACTTGTCGTATTTGATTCATACGGCATTGTTGCTCAGCTGACGAAAGGACACGTCGCTGCAGCTTATATATTTACGTTACTTGCATTACTATTGACAGCGCTTAGCTATGGGAATATGGTGAAGGCTTTTCCAAAAGCAGGATCTGCTTATACATATGCGCAAAAAAGTATTCATCCTCATGTCGGCTTCCTTGTGGGCTGGACACTTTTACTGGATTATTTATTTTTGCCTATGGTGAATTTTGCGATCGGAAGTGCTTATTTAACCGCAGCCTTTCCTGATGTACCTCATTACATTTGGATCATCATACTTGCTATCGCCATAACGACTGTCAATGTAATCGGTATTCGGCTTACAGCCAACATCACGGCACTATTTGTGACCTTCCAGGTCATTGTCGCCGTCACTTTTGTTGGGTTTGTTATTTATGGGCTCACACAAAACGCTGGAAGTGGAGAATTATTGTCCGCCCGGCCTTTTTATTCAGCGAGCTTAGAACCAGCGCTTATTTTTTCAGGAGCGACCATTTTATGTTTTTCGTTTCTAGGATTTGATGCAATTTCGACCATGTCTGAGGAAACCATTAAGCCAAAAAAGACGATCCCACTTGCCATCTTCTTAACCGTCGCCATTGGAGGCGTACTGTTTACCTTGACGTCTTATTTTTTGCAGCAGGTATTTCCAAATTTTCAACAGTTCAAGCATCCCGATGCTGCCTCACTTGAAATTGCGGAATTTGTGGGGGGCGCATTTCTCCACTCGTTCTTTTTAGCTGGCACAATGGTCGCTGTCATCTCTTCTTCCTTATCGTCACATGCAAGTGCAGCAAGGCTGTTATATGCAATGGGTAGAGATGAGTCGTTACCGAAGCGTTTCTTCGGATATATTCATCCGAGATTAAAAACCCCTGTTTTTAATATTTTATTAATTGGTGCTTTCTCCTTAACCGCAGTCGTTGGCGAACTTGAAGTCATTTATTCCTTTATCAGCTTCGGCGCGTTGATTGGATTCACTTTTGTGAACTTGTCTGTTTTTGCGTACTATTTCGTCAGACAAAAACAAAGAGGTGTGCTCAATACATTGAGATACGCATTGATCCCTCTGTGCGGGACGGCCTTTTGTATTTGGCTGTTAACGAGCATCAGTACAAATGCATTAATCATTGGTATGCTTTGGCTGATTATCGGTTTTGTTTATTTCTGCTACAGACTGAAAACAAGACCCGAATTTACATTTGGGTATGATTGATTATAAGGTTTTCACTTGGTATCCTGTACAGGATATGGCATAATAAAAAGGCTGTACTTCCCTTTTAAAAGCGGGGCAAAACAGGGGTGAACTGACCTTGAAAAAGAAAAAAACAGGATGTTTTGCCATTTCAGGCTGCTTCACGATTTTTCTGTTTGTTTTCGTATTAGCAGCCATTGTCATGTCCTTTAATCAAAAGGAATTAAAAAAGCTGCCGATTGATACGGAATCAATTGTTTTGTCGAGATTGGATGATTACAAGCCGCTTGTAGAAACAGAGCTAAGAGATCAAGATTTAGATCAATATACCGCGTTAATCCTCGGTATGATGTATCAAGAATCAAAAGGCAGAGGCGGAGATCCAATGCAGTCCTCTGAATCTCTTGGTTTGAAACGAAATGAAATCAATGACCCTCAGAAAAGCATTAGACAAGGAGTCCATCATTTTTCTACTATGTACAAGCATGGGAAGAAAAAAGGCGTTGATTTGGAAACCATTATTCAAAGCTATAATATGGGAATCGGCTATATTGATTTTGTTGCAAAAAACGGGGGAAAACATTCCGAGAAATTGGCAAAGCAATACTCCAAAAAGCAAGTGAAACAAAACCCCGAAGTCTATACGTGCGGAGGCAACAAAGATAACTTCCGCTATCCGTATTGCTACGGTGATTTCACTTATGCTGAAAAAGTAAAAGAAAAAACGAAAACAGTTGAAGAAAAGATGAAATTGGCTTCATCATCCACACCATCATCGTAAAAAAGCACTTCCGTTTAGGAAGTGCTTTTCATTTTATCGCTGTTCTTTCCCGATTTCCGGCAGGATCGTTTTCGCTAAATGCTGATCCATTTCCTCATAGTCATCATATTGAATCGTTTCATACAGCTCTTTTCTCGTTTGCATGTCCTTCAAAATTCCTTGCTGCGTCCCCTTCTCCATGATTTCTGTAAATAAACGCTCATACGCTTTTGCAGCGACTCTAAGTGATGACACAGGGTAGATGACCATCTGAAATCCAAACATCGAAAATTCATCTGCATGATAATAAGGAGTCTTACCAAACTCCGTCATATTTGCAAGAAGCGGTCCTTTTATGCTGCTTGACGCATGCGTGAAGTCTTCAGCTGTAATGAGCGCCTCAGGAAAAATAGCATCAGCTCCTGCTTCGAGATAAAGATTGCCTCTGCGGATGACATCCTCCATCCCGTTTACAGACTTTGCATCGGTTCTTGCAATCACCAAAAGCGTTGGTGCCGCTTGTTTGATGGCTTTGATTTTCGCGATCATCTCTTCTACTGGAACGAGCGATTTTCCGTTTAAATGTCCGCATTTTTTCGGCATTTGCTGATCTTCAATTTGAACAGCTGCCACCTTGCTCTCTACCATTTCTTTTGCCGCCCTTGCAGCATTCAATACGCCGCCATAGCCAGTATCCATATCGACCAAAAGCGGCAGCTGAGAAGCTCGAATGATTTCCTTCGCTTTTTCAGCCATTTCCGTTGAATGGATCATGCCGAGATCAGGCAGTCCTTTGCTGGCACAAAAAGCGGCGCCAGATAAATAGAGCCCTTGGAAGCCCATTTTTTTTGCATAAAGCGCAGACATTCCATCGTGAACGCCTGGGATTTGAAATAAAGCTGATTTGTGCATTTGTTCTTTAAAGGCTGCGGCTAAATCTGCTTGACTTGATTCATCATTCACGATCCACACACTAGTTCCCCCTTATATAACGAATAGGTCCATAAATGCTGGTACGGTTGTTGTTTTTAATTGATTTGGATTTTGACAGAGTGACACAATTTGATCCACTTGTTTTTGTGGAAATCTTGTCTTCAAATGATAGACCCATTTCTTTTCAAGCAGCGGAATGCCTTCCTGTCTTCTTCTGCGATGACCAAGCGGGTATTCAATTTCAATTCGATCTGTCATCGTCCCGTCTTTAAAGAAGATTTGCACACAGTTTGCTATTGATCTCTTTTTCGGATCTAAATAATCTGCTGTATAACGTTTATCTTCTTTGACAACCATTTGGTCCCGGAGACGATCAATGGCCGGATTTCGCGCCGTTTCTTCTTCATAATGGTCAGCTGTTAGCTCACCATAGATCAATCCAATCGCGGTAATATACTGCAAGCAATGATCGCGGTCTGCTGGGTTATACAGCGGCCCCTTCTTATCAATAATGCGAATCGCTGATTCATGTGTTGTAATCTCTACCCGGTCAATGTCATCTAATCGATCTTTTACAGCATCATGCAGCATCATAGCGGCCTCTGCAGCCGTCTGGGCATGAAACTCAGCAGGATAAGCAATTTTGAAAAGCACATTTTCTATGACGTATGATCCTAGCGGCTGAGCGAGTGTGAGAGATTTTCCTTGCATAAGAACATCTTCAAAGCCCCACTTCTCAGCACTAAGCGGTGTTTGATAGCCCATTTCCCCTTTTAGTGTCATCATTGCCAGTCTTACCCCGCGGCTTGTTGCATCACCCGCTGCCCACGATTTCCTTGATCCTGTGTTTGGGGCGTGGCGATACGTCCTAAGCGGAGAATTATCAACAAACGCTTGCGATAAAACATGCTGCACGTCTTCCTTTGTTCCGCCAAGCAATGCACACACAACAGCACTTGTTGCCACTTTGACAAATAACACATGATCCAAGCCATTTCGATTCAGACAATTTTCTAAAGCGAGCACACCTTGAATTTCATGTGCCTTGACGATCGCATGCAGTACGTCATTCATCGAAAGCGGCTCTTCACCGTTTGCAAGCCGCGTTCTGCTGATGTAATCACTTACAGCTAATATTCCGCCTAAGTTATCTGACGGATGTCCCCACTCCTCTGCAAGCCACGTGTCATTATAATCTAACCAGCGAATCATACAGCCTATATCAAAAGCCGCTTGAACAGGATCTAGCACAAACGAAGTGCCTGGAACTCTTGCTCCGTTAGGCACAACGGTACCAGGTACGATGGGGCCAAGATGCTTCGTACATTCCGGAAAATTGAGCGCCAGCATTCCGCAGCCGAGTGTGTCTATCAGTACATACCGCGCTGTTTCAATGGCTTCTTTGCTCGTAATCTCCCCGTCTACTGCATAGGCTGCGATTTCTTCCAATAGCTGATCCGTTTGATTGGCGACTGCTGTTTTATTCATGTTCATTCCCCCGTTTTTCTATCATCATCTGAGACTTTTAATCCTCTTGGCCCTAAATACCGGACTCTCGGTCTAAAAATGCGATTATGCAAATGCTGTTCAATGACATGGGCAGCTAATCCGCTAGCTCTCGCAGCAAAGAAAATCGGTGTATAAAGTGAAATCGGAATCCCGAGCACGTAATAAATAGGTGCAGCGTAATAATCAAGATTCGGATAGAGGTTTTTCTTCTCTTTCATGTATGCCTCTCCTGCTACACACATGTCATAAAGCGTTGTATCTCCCTTTGATTCCGTAAGCGTTTTCAATGATCGTTTTAAAAGAGCGGCTCTTGGGTCCATTTTTCTCATGTATACCCTATGGCCAAAGCCCATCATTTTTTCTTTTGCGGCTAATTTTCGTTCAATCAGCGCAAGGAATCCTTCCGTTGTTTTTCCTTCGAGAAGCATGTGCATGACAGCTTCATTCGCTCCCCCGTGCAAGTCACCTTTTAATGAAGAAATCGCTCCAGTAAAAGCACCATACATGTCAGAATGTGTGGATGCGATGACTCTAGCGGCAAACGTTGAATTAGGCAGTTCATGTTCACTATATAATGTGAGTGTTTGGTCAAAAGCGGTGATTTCGTCTTGTGTTGGAGTACGTCCTGTGAGCATGGCTAAAAAGGTTTCAGTGTAGGATTTGGTCTGATCTGGAGTAATAGCGGCGTCTTTTGTGAGAATATGATAGCTTCCAGCAACAATGGCCGGCAGCTGGCCGAGTAATCGAACAGCACGCCTTTGCTGGCACGCTTCTGATCGATCATGTAATGCATCATCGTACCCACTAAGAGCAGATATGCACGTTCTCATGGCATCCATCGGATGAGTGGTTTTTGGCAGCTTTGTTAAAATGGTTTGAATGGTTGGATGTAAGTTGGTTTGTGAGGAAATGTCTTGCTGAAATTGGTGATATTCCATGGTATCTGGTAATCTTCCATAAATAAGCAGATAGGCTGTTTCTAAATAGGTCTTTTTTTGTGCCAACTCGATGAGGTCATACCCGCGAATTACAATTTCTTCTTGCTGCACATCTAAGTATGAGATAGACGTTTCGCTTGCCACAATGTCTTCAAGCCCCGGTTTATAATGCAGTTGTTCAGTCATCATATAACCCCCGTTTCGTTCAATTGTTGTTCTCCAAACGAGCAAACGGCCAGAAATGATGTGAGTCTATAGATGGGAAGATACCGTGCAAGTCGGATACCCAATTCCCATTTTATCCAAAGCACTGCCTCTTGTAAATAAAAGAACGTATGTCCAGTTGGGCATACGTTAGCTGTAATATGGAGAAATCATCATATACACAATGACGCCAGTGAGACTGACATAAAGCCATAGCGGCATTGTCCAGCGGGCAATTTTACGGTGACGCTCGACTTGCATCTGTGCGCCTCTAAAAAGAGTAATCAGGGCAAGCGGTACAATTACAGCTGATAAGACGATATGTGTGATTAAAATAAAGAAGTAAATTGGACGGATGATCCCTTCTCCTCCGAAATGGGTATCAGCTGCCATTGAATGATATGTCACATACGAAATTAAAAAGACAAGTGTCGTTGAAAATGCAGCAAAGATAAATCGTCTATGCGCTTTAATGTTCTTTTGTTTAATCATGATGAGTGCTGAAAGTAAAAAGATAAACGTAAAGCTGTTCATCACGGCATTAAGTAACGGCAAAAATGTAATATCCAGATGACTAAATTTATCTGATTTTGGCATTAAAAATAATAAAGCGATTAATCCGTTTATGGCAATTGTTAAAATGATCACAATACCAGTGAAATTTTTCGGTTTTTGATTCTGTTCGTTCATGTTTGAAAACCTCTCTTTATTAGTTCCGACTAAGAGTATGTTATTTAACTTTCTCTATAAAGTCAATGAATTCGCTGTCTTCGTCGAATTTTAGACAAACTTAAGGGTTGCAGGCGTTCTAACGACTTGAAAGATCCATCCACTTCCTTTAGAATTGGAATTTATGTGATTTTTATCATTTCTGATATGAAAGGAGTAATGGACTTGTCAATCTTACAGGAAACAGCCAAAGATGTGAAGACGTTAGAGCAAGAATTACAGCAATTGCAGTTCCAAATGTATCGAATGCAAGAAAATATGAAAGATATTTCGAAAAAAGCAAAAATCATTGGCATCGATCAAGCGAAAGAAGATGAGTGGATGATCGTCTCTGCCATTGAAAGTGCAGATACATGTAAAATTATGTTGAGCGATTGTGAAAAAGCTTTTCGCGGACAATCTGATTTTTCCTTAATTGCGGAATATCCTGAAGAAGGAAAGATTCATATTGCCGATATTAAAGGCCCGCCAGATAATGGGTACGGCTCCATCTGTATGAAGCATTTAAAAGAAATCGCAAGAGAGCAGAACATACCAGTGATTACTGGCGACCTCGTCAAAAGGGACTGGAATCACGTGGATCGCTTGATTCATTTTTATGAAAAACATCAATTTGATGTCCAAATCAATTGGAAAGAACAAAGCGGAGAAATTTATTGGGTGGACAGCTAACGACAAAAACCAGCGTGTATCATAAGATATGCGCTGCTTTTTGTCGAAAATGCAAACTTTTCAGAAAAATATGTGTATTTTTGACCAAAAAAAGGGTATAATAAAAGCATCAGGCCGCCACCTGATGCTTTCTTCCAAAAAACAATTGTTTACTAGTTAAGTACTTTTACTTTGACTGATTTTACGCCCCAATTTTGCGCTTGGGATTTGCTTGGTACATGCACATCAATTTTGTTACCTTTAATTGCGCCGCCAGTATCTGCTGCGATGGCTGCACCGTAGCCTTCAACATAAACCTTACTTCCTAATGGAATGACATTAGGATCTACTGCAATGACTTTTGCGTTTGGGTTTTTGTTTAAGTTTACCCCTGTTGCAGTGATACCTGAAATGCCACCATCATTTGCTGTATAAGCCGTAGCCGTAACAGTCATTTCTTTTTGTACACTCTGACTAGCAGAAGATGATTCTGCTTTAGCTGTTTCCTTTTTAGGAGCAGCTTTTTTCGTTGTTTGCTCTTTTTGGACAGGTTCCTGTTTTTGAACAGGTTCTGAGCTTACCGGAGCCGAGCTTTGGCCAGCAACACTTAGTGTTGAACCAACCATAATTATATCTGAGTTTAAGTTATTCCAAGACTTAATATCGCTAATTGACACATTGAATTTTTGAGCGATTTTCCAGAGGCTGTCCCCCTTCTGGACTTTATACTGCTCCTGAGTTTTCTCTTTTGAAGAGATTGTCAATTTATCACCTACATAGATCATATCAGTAGATAAATTGTTCCAACCCTTTAGGTCTTTTAGAGACACATCATTTTTTTGAGAGATTCCCCAAAGTGTATCACCTTTCTTCACAGTGATTTCCTTTGCAGAAGCTTGCTGCGCTCCAAATGCTGTTGTTGAGATTGCTGCAACAGCAACCAAGGACATAATAGTCTTCTTCATAAAGTAAATCCTCCCTTGTTAGCTTTTTATGGCGGCTAACGAGTGCTATCGTAACATATGTAAATGTCATTTCAATAACAAAACGATATGTTTTAGATTACAGTTCCTTTACATGAAACATCTCTCTCCATTGGTAAATCAGACCACAAAACGGCTTGATTCCCCGCCATATCAAGGTTTTAAAAGGATCGAAAACGACCTGATGAAAACGTGTCCAAGTGCAGCGAAAAAAAATTTATTTTTCTTCTTTAAACACTTTATTTTTTCTCTTTTTCTATAAATAAACGAATTTCTTCTAAAAAAACATCTCCGTATTTCTCTCTTTTTTGAGCGCCAATCCCCTTAATTTGGAGTAATTCTTCATCTGTTTGAGGCTCTACAGCTGACATTTCCTTCAATGTTTGATCAGAAAAAACAACAAACGGCGGGACACCTTGCTCTCTGGCTAGCTTCATTCTCAGCGATCTCAATCGCTCAAATAATGCATCATTTTCTTGAATGGCCTCTGCTTTGATCGCCTGCTTTTTATACACTGTCTCTTGTCCAACTAACACTTTCTTCCCTTTATGGGTCACCTTAAGTGTTGGGTAAGCACCTTCAGACATGTGCAAATACTCTTCTGTAATTAAAAATTCAATGAAGTCACTGATTTGCTGAGCCGAATGTTGTTTCATTAAAGCATATGTAGGGAGACGGTCGAAACCTAGCTCAAGCACTTTTTTGTTTTTAGAGCCTGCCAGTACTTGGGCTATCATCATTTTACCGAATCGCTCATTCATCCTCACTGTACAAGATAACACCATCTGTGCTTCTCTTGTGACCTCTTCACGCTCTCTCTCATCAAGGCAGTTGCTGCATTTTCCGCAAGGCGAACTAGCTGTTTGATCAAAATAGTCCATGACAAATTGCTGCAGACATTGCTCGGTATGACAGTAATCCACCATTTGCCTTAATTTAAGCAGCTCATGTTGGTAGCGCGTCTCATCTTCTATTGACTGTTCAATGAGAAAACGCTGCACTCTTACACCTTGAGGTGAAAACAGTAAAATACATTCACTTTCAAGCCCATCTCTGCCGGCACGCCCAGCTTCTTGATAGTAGCTTTCAATATCCCTTGGAATTTGATGATGGATCACAAAACGTACATTCGACTTATTGATTCCCATGCCAAATGCTGATGTAGCGACCATAACCTGGATGTCATCATTTAAAAACAGGTTTTGCTGCTCTTCTCTCGTATGGTCATCCAATCCGCCATGATAAACGCCAGCTTTGATCTTTTGTTTTTTTAGTCGATTATAAATGTTATCCGCTTCTTTACGAGTTGCTGTATAAATAATGCCAGACTCAAGACTGTTTTTCTTCATATATTGTGTGATAAAACGGTCACTATTTTCCCCTTTGATCACTTGAAAGGACAAATTTTCTCTAGCAAACCCAGTAAAGATGGTTTCTTCTCCGTTCATGCCAAGCTGTTCACATATATCTTGGTGAACCTTTTTCGTCGCTGTAGCTGTTAATGCGACAATCACCGGTCTTTTTGACAGCTTGTTCAAGCATTCTTGAATGAAGCGATAACTTGGCCTAAAATCATGCCCCCACTCAGATATACAGTGCGCTTCATCAATCGCGATTAAAGGGATCGTTAACCGATCCAGCAGCTGAAAAAAACGTTCATTTTGTAAGCGTTCAGGTGTGATATAAAGCAGCTCATATTCCCCATTTTCGCATTTTTTCAGCCTTTCATTCATTTCAGCTGCGGAAAGTGTGCTGTTTAAAAAGGAAGAACGTATTCCCATCTCATTTAACGCATCGACCTGATCCTTCATTAAAGAAATAAGCGGAGATACAACGATCGTTGTACCTTCCATCATGAGGGCAGGGATCTGATAGCAAACTGACTTCCCACCGCCTGTCGGCATAATGCAGACAGTATCCTTTTGTTTATTTACAATCGCTTCAATGGCTTGTTTCTGTCCTTTTCTAAAGACATCAAAGCCATAGTATTGTTTCAGGAGTGCTTCTGCTTGTTCTAACATCCAATTCCCTCTCCGTCATTAGTTTTGTCCATTTTAACATATATTCTTGCCTCTACAGGCGATCTGTCCAATTTCGCATTTTCACAAAATAAAAAGCCATTTTCCGAAATGGAAAATGGCTTGAATCATCCTAGGAAAAGCTGCGGATGCCGTAATCTAAGTAAGAAAGTTTTAAACCACCACTCCTCAAAGTGGGTGTTTGCAGAAACGTTCCTGTCTTCCTCTCTAAGGAGGCATGACATTCCGGCTTCAATATAAAACTCCCTATTACAGCTTAAAGGTTAAAACTTAATTAACATTACGCGCATCGCAGCCTTTAAACTATATTACACGAAAGTTTATTAAATTTCAAGAGATCTTTTTTCTAAGAAATACTTATATATACAAGATATTTGTCCTTGCACACATAAGAAAACATTATTCTGAAAAAATGTAACTTCAACTTATTATCCTATTTTTCTTCGTCTATGTCAACATCCTGCTCTTCCTCTAATCGTTCATACGTATCTGAATGCATCTGATCCATTGTTTCCCTATTTGTTAAATCACGCATTTGATCAGAGAAATTACGGTCAAACTCGTTTGGGTCTTGAGTCGTTTCTTCGTTTTTCTTCGCATCGATTGAATAACGTGTATAGGGGACTGCTTTTAAACGTTCATATGGAATGTCTTTCCCTGTTTTCTCACATATCCCATATGTTCCGTCTTCCATTCGTTTCAGTGCTGCATCAATTTCGTCTTCAAGCTCGCCATCAACTTGATCCAGCGTTTGTTCTGTCATGCGGTCTAAATAGATGCTCCCATGATCAGCGATATGGTTCCCAACACCATTTGAAATCTCGCTGGATTCACTTAGCATAGATTCTTCTTTCTTTTTTGATCCTTTTACATCTCCCTTTAATTGATTCAATCTTTCGTATAAATCAGCTTTTTGTTCTTTCGTTAAGCCCACGGTCAATCACTCCTTTCTCATTACCTTCCCGCTGCAAGGGAATTGAAAACATCAAAAAAGCCGCCGCCTTTTTGGCAGCAGCTTTCTTCTCTTACATGGTGCGAAGTGCTTCTTCTACTGGTTTATCCCCTTTAATCAAGTCAAAGGATTTATTTTTCACATTGGATTCCGTTAAGCTTTCCACAAGTACAGCGGCTACGTCCTCTCTTGAAATCTCAATGTTTTGATCATCTGGAATATGCTCCGCAGCTTCAATCTTTCCTGTCTTTTCCTCATGCAGCAAGGCACCTGGGCGGACGATGGTATAGGAAAGCCCAGACTGTTTTAAGTGTTCATCTGCTTTTCTTTTCGCCTCATAATAAATTTCCATACTTCCTTGCCCTTTTCCCTGGTTTGGATCATCGGCATTATAGGAACTCAGCATAACAAAATGCTGAATGTTTTCTTTTTTCGCTGTGTCGACAAGGCGTTTTGCACCTTCTTGATCCACTGCAATCGTCTTATCTGCACCTGTTTTTGAGCCTGAACCAGCTGCAAAGATGACAGCATCTGCTTGTTTCACAGCATCTGTCACATCCTTTTCAAGATCACCGATGACAGGCGCTGCACCAAGTTCCTTTAGCGCATCCGCTTGTTTTTCATCTCGAATGAGAGCAAGCGGCTCATGTCCTTTTTCTTTTAAATAACGAATGACGAGCCTGCCTGTATGTCCATTTGCTCCAGCAACTAATACTTTCATTGTTCATTCTCCTTTCTGTATCTGTTTCATCTTTATCCTTTTTTGCTATCATTCAAACACCTAAACAAAAAAAGCCCTTCCCAGAAAATATGGGTAAGGGCTCAGGCAATGTGCGATCTATTAAAATAAGTAGAATGAGAAAAGTGCATGATCTATGTAATCGCAAGGTTGATCAGCAAAGATGTTTTGTCAAAATGGCTTGCACATCACTCAAATCCGTCTCTTTCGAAAAATCGAGTTCAAATACTTTTGAGCTTGTGACAAGCAGCATACCTGTGTCCTGATCAAACACGCCAGCTTCTTGAATGGCAAAACTTTCAATTGATCGATACGGCAAGGAGACCCTGACTTTCTTCTTAGAAAATACGCGGTTATCGCCAAAGATCAGTCGTTTATTGGTGAAACAAATTTGGTCGTGACGCAGTCTGTAAACAGCCTCAATTCTTTCCCCTTCAATTAGTAAGGATTCGAATTTCTTATCATTTTGTTTACTGACAGAAAAAATACCCACGTAAACCCCCTCTTCCTCCATCAAATTCCTTTATGAAAAAACGGACGCACGCTCTGTGGGTACGTTTTATTCTCACTTATAGAATACGCTATAAATGGTCGTTATTCCATTACGAATAGATTAAATTTCATTTAACTTTTTCTTTTTGATTCGATGCTCTTTCCTCTACTTATTTAGACAGTTAAAGCAGGAAAAAAGTTTCAGTTCTTTTTGAGAAAAATTGCTGAATGTTACCAATAAAAAAACAGTGATTTTTTCAAATCACTGTCAGCGTGTAGACAAACCCTCGCATTCTTTGTCAGTCCTGCGCGCCGGTGCTCACGAATGTCAAATTCGCTCCGCTCCGGTACTCGTCCTTCCTAGACCGCAAAGGTTTTCATGTCACGCTGAAAAAGAAGACAAAGTGCTAAAATAAAGATCATTTTAGCACTTTGTCAACAATCTGGACTATTCGTCTGTTGGTGTATCAATGGTTCCCTCGGCATATACATCGGAAATCTGCTCAAGCGTAATCGCCATATCAGCATCTTCGTGATCATGCCAAGCATTTTGATTATTCTGCTCGTCTGTTTGCTTCTTTTTCATCATCATCACCCTTTACTGTTTTTCTTAGTATGAGTGATGATCACTAAAATCATTCAGCAGAAATGTCTTCGAAATACTCTTTATAATACCCGCCTACTTTACCTGTATTATCAACGACAAACAGGAATTCTTCTGTCTCATTTTTCACTTCATATGTGCTTCCAACCGTTAGTGCTCGATCGACCATATATTTTTTCGCATTCGTATGTATACATTTTACTTGCTTTAACGTTTGAGCCGTTTGCCAGTTTTGATGGATCATAATTTAAAAACTCCTTTTTTCATCTATACATTTATTGTAGCCAATTTTTCGTGAAATGCAATGAGTGTTATGGATTGCTTTCAAACATGTCGTGTAATATGATAAATGTATACGTTTACATATGTGTGCGTATACTGGTTCATTTGCTTCAGGTCCGCTTTTCCACCTAGAACTCGCAGAACAATCCATATCTTTAAGGAGGTTTGTTTATTTATGAGCTCTACAACACTTCAAATTAGTTCAAAACTCGAATCTTTTCTCCAAGGGACGAAAAAACTCTACATTAACGGTCAGTTTGTCACAAGTCACGATAACAAAACCTTTTCGACTCCTAACCCGGCCACAGGTGAAACCCTTATTGATGTATATGAAGCAGGTGCAAAAGACATTGATGAGGCAGTAAAAGCTGCAAAAAAAGCTTTTCATGGTCCTTGGCGCTCCATATCTGCCGCTGAACGCGCCCGCTTCATGTTCAAGCTTGCCGATCTAATGGAAGAAAACCAAGAAGAACTCGCACAGCTTGAAACATTAGATAACGGAAAACCAATTAATGAAACAACAAATGCAGATATCCCTCTCGCCATTGAGCATATGCGCTATTATGCGGGCTGGACGACCAAAATAAGCGGACAAACCATTCCTGTCAGTCAAGGGTACTTTAATTATACCCGTCATGAGCCTGTTGGCGTTGTAGGACAAATCATTCCTTGGAACTTCCCGCTGCTCATGGCCATGTGGAAAATGGGTGCTGCACTTGCAACTGGCTGCACCATCGTTTTAAAACCAGCAGAACAAACACCCCTCTCTGCTCTTTATTTAGCTGAATTAGTGGATAAAGCCGGCTTCCCAGAAGGTGTGATTAACATCGTTCCTGGATTTGGTGAAACAGCTGGGAACGCATTAACCGATCACCCTGATGTAAACAAGCTTGCCTTCACGGGGTCAACAAGTGTTGGGAAACTCATTATGGAGAAAGCAGCCAAATCCATTAAGAGGGTCACATTAGAACTTGGCGGAAAATCACCAAATATTATATTGCCAGATGCCGATTTAAAGAAAGCCATTCCAGGTGCTTTAAATGGGGTCATGTTTAACCAAGGCCAGGTGTGCTGTGCAGGTTCTAGGGTCTTTGTTCACCGGAGCCAATATGATGAGGTTGTCGATCAAATGGCTAAATATGCGACATCCCTCAAGCAAGGCGCTGGTCTTCATCAAGATACGCAAATCGGACCTCTTGTAAGTAAAGAACAGCACGAGCGCGTGTTAGGCTATATCGAAAAGGGTAAATCAGAAGGTGCAACAGCCGTTGTCGGTGGCGATTGCCCTTATGAGGCTGGCTATTTTGTCTCCCCTACTGTTTTTAAAGATGTAGAAGATGACATGACCATCGCAAAAGAAGAAATCTTCGGTCCTGTCTTATCTGCGATTCCTTACGATTCCATTGATGAAGTGGTCGAAAGAGCCAACCAGTCTGATTATGGATTAGCCGCAGGACTTTGGACAGAAAACTTAAAGCATGCCCATGACATTGCTGCACGTCTTGAAGCAGGCACGATTTGGGTCAACTGCTATAATGTCTTTGATGCTGCATCCCCATTTGGAGGATACAAGCAATCAGGTCTTGGCAGAGAAATGGGATCATACGCCCTTAACAACTATACAGAGGTCAAAAGTGTGTGGATTAATCTCCAAGACTAATGACGCCTATAAAGCCGGTGACCATGTCATCGGCTTTTTTGTGATTGCATGTGACAGGCAGGCTCCTGAATATAGTAATAAAGGAAAGGAGCATGGCCGAATATGCAAGATTTCAAAACGAAAGTAAACGAATTTATTGATGAATTGCACATGCAAATGCAGCGCAGACAACGAGAAGATGGCGCTTTTGTCTTCTGCTTTGAAGGCCCAATGATGACAAATGCTTTTTTGATTATGCTGTTAAAGGCTGTTGGCGATTCGGATCAGACGCTTGTTCATCAATTGGCAGAAGCGATTCGCGAAAAGCAAAATGAGGATGGGTCTTTTTCTTTGTATCATGATCAATCGGGACATGTAACAGCGACTGTGCAAGGCTATTGTGGAATGCTTGTTTCAGGCAGGTTTCAACAAGATGAGCCGCATATGGAAAAAGCAGCACACTTTATTCGATCAAAAGGCGGATTAAAAGACGTTCATTTTATGACAAAGTGGATGCTTGCCGTCAATGGCATGCACCCTTGGCCATACTTCTATGCGCCACTTTCATTTTTACTCATCCCTACATACTTTCCGCTGCACTTCTATCATCTTAGTGCATATGCAAGAATTCATTTTGTCCCAATGATGATTGCACTCAACAAACGATATACCTCTCATGAACAGTTTCCAAGCTTAGCACATCTTGATGCGAACATGTCTAAAAATCCTTTTGACTGGTTTATGGCAAGAGAAGAACGTTCCACTCACCACTTTCTAGCGTACATGCGGTCGTATACAGCACTCGACAGCCGCCTCGACTTTTTCGGGTATGAGGCAGCGAAGCGGTATATGTTTGACCGCCTTGAAAAAGACGGCACGCTGTACAGCTATTTAAGTGCCAGTATTTTTATGGTCTATGCACTCATGAGTCTTGGATACTCTCCAGGACATCATCTCATTTTAAAAGCAGTTAAAGGGATGAAAAAGATAGTCACTGACTGTGGGGGCAGGAAATATGCTGAGAATTCTACATCCACAGTTTGGGATACAGCGCTTGTCAGTTATGCTTCTCAGCGAGCAGGCAGAACACAAGAAGATCCAGTTATCGAAAAGTCTTTTACGTACTTATTGAACCGGCAGCAAATGAAGAAAGCAGATTGGGCGATTCATAACCGGCATGCGGCTCCGGGAGGCTTTGGTTTTTCAGATTTGAACACAAATAACCCTGATTGTGATGATACGCAAATTGTGTTAAAAGCCATTCCTCACACCTACGCACCGGTTCAGTGGAAACGAGGGTTTGATTGGCTTCTTTCCATGCAAAACCGTGATGGCGGCTTTTCTGCTTTTGAAAAAAATCAAGATCACTTCTTGCTTCGTCATCTTCCGCTCGAATCTGCTGAGGATGCGGCCATTGACCCATCTACTCCTGATATTACAGGTCGTGTGCTTCATCTCATCGGTCTTGAAGAGAACAACATGTCACCACTCATGCAAAGGCAAAAAGATCATTGCGTAAAATGGCTTCTTGATCATCAAGAGAACAACGGATCATGGTTTGGCAGATGGGGTGTTTGCTATATTTATGGAACCTGGGCTGCATTAACAGGACTAAAGGCTGCTGGCATCCCCTCATCGCATCCTGCTGTTCAAAAAGCGTGTCGATTTTTAAAAACAATTCAATTGGAAGATGGCAGCTTCGGAGAATCGTGTAAAAGTGCAGAGGTAAAAAGATATGTCCCGCTCCCATTTGGAACAGTGGTTCAAACGGCTTGGGCTGCTGAGGCACTTTTACAATATGAGAAGCCGGATCACACAACAATTTTAAAAGCCATCTCATTTTTGATTCATCATCAGCACTCGAGTGAAGCCTTGCACTATCCAGTAGGCATTGGTCTTCCAAAGCAATTTTACATCACCTATCATAGCTATCCATTTGTCTTTCCAATGATGGCTTGTTCCACATTTTTAGAAGAAATGAGGCGTAAAAATGAATAAGGAAGAATATCGCATGCAGCTTAAAGATTGGCTTAGCTCCATTCAAGGTGCAGTTCAAGATGACAACATCCGTCAGAAAACAGAACATTTATCGTTCATCATGAATGATGAATATTCCAGTGAAGAAGAGTGGTACGAATTGGCTGAAAGTATTGCAGAGGATATGAAACCACTAGAAGCAATGCGAGATGTAGCAGCTGGCGACCATAAATTACCTCCGCTCCCTTACCGGTATGATGCACTAGAACCGTTTATTTCAAAAGAGATTATGTATTTGCATCACCAGAAGCATCATCAATCATATGTTGATGGTCTGAACCAAGCTGAGCTTGCCTTAAAAAGAGCGAGAAGAACCAATGATTTTAAAATGATCAAGCATTGGGAACGGGAGCTTGCCTTCAATGGTGCGGGACACTATTTACATTGCATTTTTTGGTTTTCTATGAGTCCTTCAGGAAAACGAAAGCCCACTGGTCAAATGCTTCGTCTTATTGAACACTCGTTTGAAAGCTATGATGCATTCAAATCCCAATTTTCAGCTGCAGCCAAACAAGTAGAAGGTGTTGGCTGGGTCATTCTTGTATGGGCACCAAGATCTCAACGATTAGAGATTTTACAAGCCGAACGCCATCAATTTCTATCACAATGGGATGTGATCCCTCTTCTAGCTCTTGACGTTTGGGAACATGCCTACTATCTGCAATATCTGAATGAAAAAGCACAATATGTAGACCGTTGGTGGAATGTCGTTGACTGGCGTGAGCCAGAAGCACGACTAAAGCAAGCTCAGCAAGTGAAATGGACCCCTTTTTAAGACGATACTCCATATAGGCAAATGCTTATATGGGGGTTTTTAATTCAATTTAGTTTACATAATTTTATTATGATCTCCTTTATAAAGAATGGGTTGTTTTTTCAGAAAATTCGTTTAAAATAAAAAAGATATGTAAGGAAAGAGAGTTGAAACAATAAATGAAGATTCTTTTAACTATTAGTCACTTTGCAGGAAGGACCTTTGCGATTTGGGTCATTGTCTTTGCACTTCTTGGATTTGCCTTTCCTGCCGAATTCTCTAAGATTGGACCGTATATTCCTTTTTTACTCGGTATTATTATGTTTGGAATGGGGCTTACCTTGTCCACTGAAGATTTTAAAGAATTGTTTCGAAAACCGCTTTATGTTCTGATCGGGGTGCTGACGCAGTACACACTCATGCCGCTTCTTGCCTTTTTGTTAGCTTACGGACTGCGGCTTCCGTCTGAAATCGCAGTAGGAGTTGTTCTCGTAGGCTGCTGCCCAGGCGGTACAGCATCGAACGTCATGACCTTTTTGGCGAAAGGAAATACAGCTTTATCTGTAGCTGTAACCACCATATCAACATTGCTTGCGCCGTTTTTAACCCCTGTTTTCATTTTAATTTTTGCAAGATCTTGGTTACCTGTATCACCAGAGGCTCTGTTTTTATCCATTGTACAAGTTGTATTAATCCCTATTATTTTAGGTATTCTTGTGAAATTGTTTTTTAAAAAACAAGTATCGTATGCGGTTCAAGCACTGCCGCTTGTATCTGTTGCCGGAATTGTGGTGATCATTGCTGCGGTTGTCAGTGCAAATAAAGAGCAGATTCTTCAATCTGGACTGCTGATATTGGCCGTTGTTATATTACATAATGGACTTGGTCTTTTATTTGGTTACCTTATTGCAAAATGGTGCAAAATGGATATCCCTTCTCGAAGAGCCATCTCGATTGAAGTTGGCATGCAAAACTCTGGACTCGGTGCAGCTCTAGCGACAGCACACTTCTCGCCACTTGCAGCCGTACCAAGTGCCATTTTTAGTGTGTGGCATAATTTATCTGGTTCCTGGCTTGCAACATATTGGTCAAAAAAAGGAAATCCTGAAAATGAAAAAGAAAAAAAGCTAGCACCTTAACGGGTGCTAGCTTTTCAAATTGAAGATTATCCTTCAAGCAATAGCTGCTCCGGATCTTCAAGCAAGTTTTTAATCGTGACAAGGAATCCAACTGCTTCTTTACCATCAACAATCCGGTGGTCGTAAGAAAGAGCTAAATACATCATCGGACGGTTCTCAAAACGTTCTTCATCAATTGCCACAGGACGAAGCTGAATTTTATGCATCCCTAAAATTCCAACTTGAGGACTGTTTAAAATTGGTGTTGAAAGCAGTGAACCGAATGTTCCACCGTTTGTGATCGTGAATGATCCACCTTGTAACTCATTCAGAGACAATTTGTTATCTCGTGCTTTTTTCGCAAGATGACCAATTTCCTTTTCAATCCCTGCAAACGACAATCTGTCTGCATCACGGACAACCGGTACGACAAGTCCTTCGTTTGCAGCAACAGCGATGCCGATGTCATAGAATTTCTTCAAGACAAGCTCATCACCTTGAATTTCTGCGTTAAGCAGCGGATATTTCTTCAGTGCTGCTACAACTGCTTTTGTGAAGAAGGACATGAAGCCAAGCTTTACATCATTTTGTTCAAGGAACGCATCTTTACGGCGCTTTCTTAAGTCCATCACGGCCGTCATATCCACTTCATTAAATGTCGTCAGCATCGCAGCCGTTTGCTGAACCTCAACTAAACGTTTTGCAATCGTTTGTCTGCGGCGTGACATTCTCTCACGTTCAACTGGCTTTCCTGGTTGCTCATTTTGCACCGCAGCATTTGCTTTTGGCGCGGCTTTCGGTGCACTTGCAGGTGCTTCATTCTTTTGATAAGAAGCGACATCCTGCTTTCGTACCCTGCCCAGCGGATCTACGGTTGGAATCTCAGATAAGTCTAGTCCCTTCTCTCTCGCCAGTTTTCTAGCTGCAGGAGAAGCGATGGTTCTGCCATTACCAGATTTCGGCTCTTCTTTCACTGCTTCTTCTTTTTGGGCAGCTGCCGGTTCTTCTTTCGAAGCTGGTGCAGACTCTTGCTCAGGTGCTGGAGCTGCGGACTCGCTTCCGCCAGCTTCACCTGCTGCAATTGTTCCGATGACTTCTCCAACTTGTACAGTGTCACCAGAATCTTTCAGCACTTCTTTCAGTACACCAGATTCTTCGGCTGTCAGTTCGACATTGACTTTATCTGTTTCAAGTTCTAACAGGTACTCTCCCTGCTCCACATAATCGCCCGGCTGCTTTAGCCATTGAGCAATCGTTCCTTCCGAGATCGATTCCGCTAATTCAGGTACTTTAATTTCCGCCATTTTTCATTTCCCCCTTAGTTTTTGCGAGTCAAGCTATCAGATACAATTCGTTCTTGTTCTTTTTTATGCACAGTTGGGTCACCCTCAGCCGTACTTGAACGTCTTCTTCGGCCGATGTAACGTACTTTTACTTTTTCAGGCGCAATCTCACGTAAATATGGCTCAATGTATCCCCAAGCCCCCATATTTTGTGGCTCTTCTTGCACCCATACGATTTCTTCTAAGTTTGTTAGTTTCGATAAAATCGCTTTAATATCTTTGGCTGGGAATGGATATAGTTGTTCCACTCTCGCAATGTGAAGCCAATTTTTCGTCTCTTCCATTTGAGTAAAACGATCACTAATATCGATTGATACCTTCCCGCTAGATAGCACGAGGCGCGATACTTTTTCGTGATCATGCACAAGGCCTGGCTGTTCAAGAACTGGACGGAACTGTCCATCCGTTAATTCCTGGACTTCAGACAATGTGTTCGGATTACGAAGCAGACTCTTCGGTGTCATGATGACAAGCGGACGAATCTCTTCACGAAGCAGCATTTTCGCCTGTCTTCTAAGGATATGGAAGTATTGCGCTGCACTCGTCAGGTTCGCCACTGTCCAGTTATTCTCAGCAGCTGATTGCAGGAAACGCTCTGTTCTACCACTTGAATGTTCAGGTCCTTGTCCTTCATATCCATGCGGCAAGAGCATCACTAGACCTGATTTTTGCCCCCATTTTGCGCGGCCAGCTGAAATAAATTGATCGAAATACACTTGAGCCGCATTTGCGAAGTCTCCAAATTGAGCCTCCCAAATGACTAACGTTTCAGGAGAATAGACATTATAACCATATTCAAATCCGATCACTGAGCCCTCTGACAGTGGACTATTATGAACAGTAAATGATGCGTTTGCATCACTCAGCTCATGAAGAGCAATAAATTCATCTCCAGTTTGACTGTCGTGAAGAACAAGGTTTCTTTGAGCAAAAGTACCGCGCTCTGAATCCTGTCCGGTCATTCGAATTGGCGTACCGTCTTTTAATATAGATGCAAATGCAAGTGCTTCCCCAAGCGACCATTCTACTTTACGGTCATCTGTAAACACTTTTGCACGTTTTTCAAGGATCCGCTTGAGCTTACCAAATACTTGGAAATCCTCAGGCCAGCTGATCAATTCTTCATTCAGCTTTCGTAATACATCAAATTCTACTGATGTATCCACTGCTGGGAAGCCATTTGATACTGGTTCTGGCAGTTCAATTTCTTGAATCGTATGCTCTTTCTTTGAAGGCACCTTTTGATAGGCTTCTTCTATTTTCGCCGCTACAGCCTGCTCGATTTCTTCACGCTGCTCTTTCGTTAGAAGACCTTCTGTAACAAGTTTATCTGCAAAGATATTCTTGACCGTTTTGTGCTTTCTGACTGCATCGTACAGCATCGGCTGAGTCGTAGAAGGCTCATCCATTTCGTTATGACCGAATCTGCGATAACCGATCAAGTCAATTAAGAAATCCTTCTTAAAGCGTTTGCGGTATTCTACAGCTAGCTGAACAGCCGCTAAACATGCTTCTGGATCATCTGCATTGACGTGAACAATTGGAATCTCAAACCCTTTTGCAAGGTCACTTGCATATTTCGTTGAGCGAGATTCATTGCTTTCTGTTGTAAATCCGATCATATTGTTTGCAATGATATGGATTGTTCCGCCCACCTGATAGCCTACAAGTTGACTTAAATTTAATGTTTCTGCCACAATTCCTTCTCCAGGAAATGCCGCATCACCATGAATTAAGATGGCTAATGCCTTTTCAACGTCTAGAGCTGGATAACCTTTTTGAGTACGTGTTTCCTGAGCGGCACGTGTGCTTCCTTCAATAATTGGATCAATGAATTCCAAGTGACTTGGGTTATTAGCAAGCGTGACTCTCGCACTCTTTGTATCTTCGTCTTTAATTTGGCGATCTGCTCCAAGATGGTACTTTACATCACCTGTCCACCCGTAGCTGATGCCGATAGAGCCTTCTGATGGAACAAGCTCTTTATTTGGCGCATGCTGGAATTCTGAGAAAATAATCTCGTATGGTTTTCCTAACACATGTGCTAATACATTTAAACGGCCTCTGTGTGCCATTCCAATGTTAATATTTGAAGTCCCTTGTGTAACAGACTCTGAAATAATTTCATCAAGTACTGGGACAAGTGCGTCTAATCCTTCTATTGAGAAGCGCTTTTGCCCAACAAATGTTTTATGAAGAAACTGTTCGAACTGCTCAACTTCTGTTAATCTCTTGAAAACAGAAACTAGTTTATCCGCTGGTTTTTTCTTAAATAGTTCACCAGACTCAATCGATTTTGAGAGCCAGTTTCGTTCTTCGAAATCATGCACGTGATCAAACTCAAATGAAATGGTACGCTTATACGTATTTCTCAAATGGTTAATGGCTTCTATGCCGTTTGAAATGTGTTTTGGTGCGTCAGGACTAATAATAGATATTGGAATATTCTTGACGTCTTCTTCTGTTAAACCGTACTCCTTTAAAGGAAACAGCTCTTGTAATTCCTTTTCTTTGCGAAGAGGATTGACGGAAGCATTTAAATGGCCATACGTTCTGATGTCTTCTGCCAGTTTAACGACTGATGCTATCTTTTGGATTTGTTCAGAAGTAACTACGCTATTTTCTTTTTTCCCAATTTCCTCCTTCATTTCACTCGGTGGTGCACCAAGTTCAACAAATATGCCTCTTAGATCTTCATCAACACTAGTAGGATCCTGGACATACTGATCGTAGAGCTCGAGCACATAGCCGAGGTTCGGACCATGAAATTCTTCCCAACTCAACGGTTGTTTCACATCATTTTGAAACATTTTGAACACTACCCCCAACTTTGATCATCAAGTGATTGAACACTATCTCGATATAACTTCCAGAACACAATGACCAAATTTATGTAATAAAACGCTTCCAATAATATTCTACCACTGTTTCGGATTACTTTCTACATTCTTTGTTCAATTAAAGATAAAAAATTCACAGAAAAACAAAAAATTTAAATCATTCCGAAAAATATTTTGAAGAAAGGGGCAAAACCTTATGCCCCAATGCTTTTATGCAGTAATTTCTTCAGTAATGGATATAAGACATCCGGCAATGTATCGACATCTGGTACAAAAATGCTGAACTTGCCATACATATCTTGAATGGTTTTTATCTGTGCTTCTTCTATCGGCGAATTGGATAAAAACACATTGATCACCTCAATACCCTTTTTCCTCGCCTCAAGAACTGCTTCATGTGTATCGACGATCCCATTTTGTTCGTAGCTGAAGGCAGCTGGCTCTCCGTCTGAAAAGACAATGAGAAACTTTTGCTCTTCTCTTCGTTTTAAAATCATTTTTGTCATTTGGCGAATCGCATAGCCATCCCGGTTATCCTCTTCTGGTTCAAGGGACATAATGGAAGGACCTGCATCAAATAAAGAATCTTTGAACGACACGACCGTGTTGAAATAGTTCGGCTGACTTGTTTCGGTTGCGTCGTTTGTATCTTCCCAAAACCCCACAATTTGATGTGGGACTTGAACGGATTTTAACGCTTCATGAAATAGAACAATTCCTTTTTTCGTCTCGTCCATCTTGTCAAACATGCTGGCAGAACAGTCTACTAATAAAGTGAAAACAGCATCAATCTCCGAAGAAGGTGCCTGTTTTTTATAGAAAAGACGCGGGTTAGACTCTGTAAAATACCGAATCAGCTTTTTACTGAGGCGTCCTGCATGAAGGTCCGTTTTTGGCCATGATTTTTTGTGTTCGAGCGTTTTTTGAATCATCTGTTTTAAGCGTTTCTGATAAGGCTCAATCTCCTTAGCGTGCTGCTTGTATACATCGATTTGTTCTGGCGCGGGAGGATCAGGTGAAATCATGACTGGAAACGCATATTTGTTCTCTTTTCCATTCTCATGAGCATCCGCCCCGCTTTCTTCTCCTTCAGCCTCTTCCAGCGCCTCAAGCTTTGAATAATCTTTTCGGTATGTTTGCTTGGCAGAGCCTTGGACAGTGCCGAGTGCTTGATCTCCGTCATCGCCTTCTCTTGCTGCATCCTTCCCGAGATCACTTTTACCGCCGTGCTCTAAATCAAATTGAAGGAAGCTTTTTGACGGCGCTTCTGTTTCTCGATGCCACACTTCCATATACTCCTGGTGGATATCTTCATCGCCCTCTTTTTCCCGGTCGACTTTGATGTCCTCACTTAATTTAGGTTTTCTTTTCAAGTCATGAAACAGCGGTTCTTTTGCCGCTTTTTCATAGTCCAATTCTGGGAAGAAAAAGTACGTATTCAGCATATCCTTATCAAGAAGCTCATCAAAGCCTTCCATTAATTCTTTGACAATGACTGCGATATCTGCTGTTGAACCCGCCTCATATACACGCTCAAGACTTGATTCAATAAACGGAATCATTGGGTTGATCCGCTCGTGAAGAGGCGGAATCTCTTCCAGCGGCGAATCAGCTGTCAGCTTCACATACATTGCACAATAGAGTGCATCCGTTAAAACGCTTCGCTCTTGGTTAATTGTTAATTGCGTCTTAAAGTGTCGCCGGTACAGCTCTCTTCTTCGTTTAAATACCTTTTTTGTTCCTGGGCGATCGCGTTTAATTCGCTCTTCAATCCGGATATCTTCAAACAGCATAAACAATTGTTTACATAGATCAGGAATGGAAATTGTATGGGCATAGCGAATAATTTCCTGAAAGACAGTCAGATCACTATAAACGGTTCCTACTGCTCGGAGGAACACATCACTTTTTAGCCCGGCTGTCATGTCTTCTTGCTTACGGTCATCCCAAAAATGGCTGATGAAAATTTTCTTTTCAAAAGGCTCATAGTAAGAATGCACTCCGTATTCAAGCTCGACATCATCACTTTTTGCTAACGTTTTAGCTAAATCCGTTAATTCCATAAATAAAAATGAATCGATTCTGCTGTCATTAAATTTGATGAATTTCAAAAGTCAGAACCTCACTCGAATAATGTTTGGGCAATATTTCTTACCGCTGCTTTTTCTCGGTCATCTTCTAGCTTTTCAACAATCCCTCGTTCAACTGCACGAAGCGGCGGGATAAATTGCGCAAGATCACATGTGTCTAGGAGTGCGCGAATAGATGCCGCTTCTTCACTTACCTGCCCGTTGTGCGCCTGTGTAATGAGGTCTGATGAGAGCTGCACGAATTGATCGATTAACCGTTCATCCTTTAATACAGATTGAGATTGCAGTACATCCTTTAGGATACCGCCGCCAATATATGGAACGTCAATCACAACAAAACGGTTTTTTAACGCTTCATTTAGAGGCACTGTGCCGACATAGCCTTCATTGATTGCCGCAATCACGCCAAAGCCTTCATCTGCTCGAACGACCTCGCCTGTAAATGGGTTTGTCATCATTTTTCTGTAGTCGAGTACACCGTTTAAAATAGGCAGTGTTTCCGGCTTCGCCATGTTGATTTCATCAATATATAAGAGATGGCCTTTTTTCATCGCTTTCGTTACGGGTCCTTCAATAAATTCAATAGAAGCAACTTGACCATCATTGTGAATGGTTTTATAGCCAATCAAACTTTCTGCATCAAGATCAACCGAGCAGTTCACACTATGCATCGGCTGCTGAAAGAAAGCAGATAAAGTTTCTGCTAGTTTTGTTTTACCTGAGCCAGTCGGCCCTTTTAAAAGAACGTTTTTGCCGAGTGCTAGTGCAATCATCGCATCTTGTATGATAGACGTATCCTGTGATTCATAGCCGCCTGTTCCAATAAGCGGACGGAATTCTTCTTCTAGTCCTTTTGCTTTTGCTTCAATCATTGCTTGAATTTCTTCTGGGAGTGATTGTTCGTTAAACATATATGATTAATTCCTCTCTTCGATCATTTTCCTCACCAAGTATACTAAAAAAACCTTTATGCACTCAATACATAAAGGCTAGACATCTGTTATTTTACCATTTCTTTTGTAATCGCTCCGCAAGCGATGCGTTCCCCTGAGTTTCCAGAAGGGTTGCTTAAGTAATCATCTGCTTCTGCATGAATGATAAAGCTCCGTCCATATTGATCGATTAATTGGTTTGGACCTCCCTTTAACGTCACATCTGGTACATTCACGACAACATCAATTTGTCCATCTGCCCCAACTTCTAAATTAGGCATATCTCCAGCGTGGTGGCCTTTTGGGTTATCAAATCCATGCTCCCGGTGTGTCGGATTAAAGTGAGCCCCTGCCGTTTCAAAATCTGGCGCTTCACATATTCCTGTTTCGTGAATATGGAAGCCATGAGGACCAGGCGGCAGATCTTTCGCTTTCACATGTAAATCCAGCCCATTTTCTGAGGAATCTCTTACTTCGATGCTGCCTATTTTTTGCCCGTTTTCATTGATGAGTGTCGTGGTAACTGGTGCTTGTTTAGGTGCTGCAACCTCGCTGATTTCTTCTGTCGTTTCTTTTTTCGGCGGTGCATGACATGCTGTTGCGACAAAGACCAGACACATCATGATCATCCACACTGACTTTTTCATATGACTGCCCCCTTTTGTTATCAGTATGGACAACCTGATCAATAGGCAAACAAAAAAAGCCGAAAATCGGCTTTTTTTAGAAGAAACGTTTTGCACCTAAATAGGCTTTTTTCCAATATGGGTTGCTTAAGTTCGATATCCCTACTCCGCTGTCACTTGCATGAAGGAAATCTCCTCCGCCAAGGTATAGTCCCATATGAGATGGACCCGCTTTGTATGTTGTGAAATAAACAAAATCGCCAACCTGAGGTGTGCTCACAGGTTTCATCATACTCCAGTAGCCTGCTGTGCTTAATCTGGATACAGACGAAACTTTATTAATGAGGTAATAAACAAAGCCGCTGCAGTCAAAACCAGATGGTGTATTGCCGCCCCATCTGTAAGGAATGCCTGTCAGCTTTTTCCCTTCTTGGATCATCGTCGTGATTTTTGCATTCATCGGCACATCATTTTTGTTATTATTGACCGGAGTTGTCGAACCGTTAGACGTAGAACCATTCGACCCAGTTGAGCCTGAAGCTGCACCATTAATTTTTAGAACTTGTCCAATTCTAAGCACATCGCTTTTTAAGCTGTTTGCTGTGCGGATGGATTGAACCTGCACTTTAAATTGATTCGCAATTTTCCATAAGGAATCGCCTGATTTTACAGTATAAGATGTCGCTTTCCCGCTTGAAGGCGGGTTGCTTGGTTTAGCAGGTGCTTTCGGCTGACTTGGTTTTGATGCAGCCGTCCCTTTTACTTTCAATACTTGATTCGGATAAATCATATCAGATTTTATCCCATTCAATGTTTTGATTTCACCAATCGACATATTGAGCGAATTCGCAATTTTCCAGAGAGAATCCCCTAATTTAACCTTGTATGTACTTGATGAGGATGAACTATTTGAGTTCGTTGTCTTATTGTTTGAGCTGGAATTTGAAGAGGAGTTTGATGACTGGCCCCCGCTTGTCTTCGTACTTCCAGATACCTTTAGTTTTTGTCCAGGACGAATTAAGTCACTGTTTAAGCTGTTTAGACTTTTTAAGCCTGCGACTGACATTTTATGATTTTTTGCAATGAGCCATAAAGAATCTCCAAGCTTTACAGTGTAGCTTGATGTTGTTGAAGCATTTGATTTCGTTGCTTTTGATCCAGTTGACGAGCTGGATTTTTTGCTTTTTGCGCCAGGAATTTTCAAGCTTTGTCCTGCAAAAATCATCGTCGTTTTTAGTTGATTAAGAGATTGAAGTTCCGAAATACTTGTATTGTACTGTTCGGCAATCTTCCAAAGTGAGTCACCGCTTTTCACTTTGATCGTCTGTGCTTCTGCCGGTGCAGCAAACACAGCTGAGCCAGCGATCGCTGAAACTGTGAGGCCGGTTACTACTTTTTTCTTCATAGATGAATCTCCGCCTTTCATATTTCATTCAATAAGACTTATGTACTAGTTTTGAGTTTAGCATTTAATGGTTCTGCTTCTCTTGCACTATTTTATCTTTATTTCTATTATATTACTCGACATGTAGACGTTGGGCAATAACAAATAGGCTAAAGCAGCCAACTCAAAATGCTAAAACAAAGCCATATCGTTTCTATCGGCAGTTTGCTGTATTTATAAACATTTTTTAAGGAATTTTTAAGTTGACGTTTAGAAATTTGTCAAAACAAGCACGGTGCTAGTTTCATAGTTCTATTCTACATGACAAATTTTTCTGTATCAAATGACTTTTTACTCAATTGGCTGTTTTTTCTCCTCAAATGAAAAAAAGCATCCTTCCGAATGAAGAATGCAGCGATTCATTTTTATTTCCTTATTTCAGGTTCTTTTACAGTGAGCGGATAAAGGACTCCTTCTTTCGCAAACGACATTTTCCCCGTTTCTTCTGATACGACGAGAACAAGTGCATCGGTCATACCGGAGAGTCCGATCGCAGCCCTGTGTCTTGTCCCGAGAGAAGGACTAACTTTTTTTGAAGTAAGCGGGAGCACATTTGCAGCAGATACGAGTGTATTCTCTTTGACTAAAAGAGCACCATCATGAAGTGGATTTCCTGGGTAGAAAATGCTTTCTATTAATGAAGCACTAATTTTCGCATGAAGATTTGTCCCTTTTTGAATAAAATCCTCAACCTCATCACGCCTTTGAATCACAATAAGTGCCCCGTGTTTTTGTTTTGATAAGTTCTCAATGGCTAACGAAAATTGAGCAAATCCAGGTGTGAATTCTTCCATATACGATTGCAAATAAAACGAGGAAGCCTCTGCGTGCATTTCATTAAACTCATCATGTAATGACTCGAGATCACAAAGTAGACATTGCTCGATCTCATCAAGAGAATCGATAATGTCACTTGCATCCTTCATGATTTTCATCAAGTGTGTTCTCATGTCCACTTTAAATAGCGCTTCTTCATTCGTACGATTGATCATTTGACCTTTTCCCTCCTCCTTTTGTTGTCATAAAATAACAAATTATGCGCATTCTATTGATATGGAGGTGACTTAATATGACCATTCAGAAAGTGATTCAATATGCTTGCAGCATTTTAGGTGTTGTCAGTCTTTCCTTTATTTATGCCCAAATGTTTAAAAAAACGAAGCCATCTAAGAAAAATAATCCGACGGAGAATTGATTTTTTTACATAGCATGATATAATCCTCTCGTTATTTCTGTTCAGAGAGGAACTTATGATGAGAGAAACAAATAGCATTCGAGCTAAGGTGACACTATTTTTAACCATTTTGATTCCGATTTTAATCACTCAAGCGGGTCTTTCGCTTATTACGTTTTTAGACACCGTAATGTCTGGAAAAGTGAGTGCAGAAGACCTTGCGGGTGTTGCGATCGGTTCTAGTATTTGGACACCCGTTTATACAGGACTTGCTGGTATATTAATGGCCGTTACGCCGATTGTCGCTCAGCTGATGGGCGCTGGGCATAAAAAAGATGTTCCCAAGGCTGTCTTTCAGGCGATTTATTTATCCTTTCTTTTAAGTATCGGTGTGATTGCGATTGGTACAATCAGCATCCCTTACGTATTAGGTGGACTTGGACTTGAGCAATCCGTAGAGGATATTGCGCGGCATTTTCTCAGTTTTCTTGCTTTTGGTATCATCCCGCTGTTTGGTTATTCGGTACTCAGGTCATTTATTGATGCATTAGGGAAAACACGTGTGACGATGTTCATCACGTTAACAGCACTTCCTATTAACTTTTCTTTAAACTATGTATTTATTTTTGGGAATTTTGGCTTTCCAAAGCTTGGCGGTGCGGGAGCTGGCCTTGCATCTGCGATGACGTATTGGGCCATTTTCATCATGAGTATTTGTATTGTCATGAAAGCAGAACCATTTGCCTCATTTCGTTTGTTTCAAAAACTGCCTCGAATCAATATCTCCCGTATGGGGCAAATACTGAAAATCGGTCTTCCTATTGGGTTTGCGATCTTTTTTGAAACGAGTATCTTTGCAGCTGTCACGCTGTTAATGGGTCACTTTGATACTGTGACGATTGCAAGTCACCAGGCTGCGATGAACTTTGCTTCTATCTTATATATTTTACCGCTCAGTATCTCAATGGCTTTAACAATTGTCGTTGGGTTTGAAGCCGGTGCCAAGCGGTATAAAGACGCGCAAAACTACAGCTATATCGGAATTGGAACGGCGGTATTATTCTCATTGTGTACGGCGGCACTCATTTTGTTATTTAGACCAGAGATTGCTGGTTTATACACAGCTGAATCGGCTGTTTTACAGTTGACACAGCACTTTTTGATTTATGCGATCTTTTTCCAGCTGTCAGATGCAATTGCTGCACCCATTCAAGGGGCTCTGCGCGGCTATAAAGATGTAAACTATACGCTCATTGCCGCATTTGTTTCTTACTGGGTGATCGGTCTTCCTTCCGGCTATTTGATTGGCACCTATACCTCATTTGGGGCATTTGGCTATTGGGTTGGTCTCATTGCAGGACTTGCCGCTGGTGCCGTCGTCCTCTTTATCCGCCTCAGATTGATTGAAAAACGCTTGCTTCAGCAAGCGCCCAATCACTAAAGACGACACAAAAAAAGCAGCTGATCGATGTCAGCTGCTTTTTTATTTAGTCATTCCATTGGTACGTCCAGAAAATCTCTTCATCGAACCATTTTTGGACGACAGGTTCTTTGTTTTTCAGCTTCTGTTCAAGCTCTCTCAGCATGCCTTCTGTTTGCGTTCTATGCGCTCTCAGTGCATTTAATTTGATATCTGCTACATCTGTAATGTCGATCATAATATCTGCATTTCCCAGCACTTCTTCTCTATTTCTCGTAATGGCCATGCAGTATGTGACAGGACGGTCTTCTTTTTTCTTACGGTAAAGAGCGCGAATAACCGCTTCTCCTGTCGCATCATGATCAGGGTGTACACCGTGTCCTGGATAAAACGTGACAATCAGTGTAGGTTTGACTTCATCAATGATGTTTTCCATCACATCAGCTAAATACTCGTCGTCTTCAAATTCCAATGTTTTATCACGAAGTCCAAGCATACGTAAGTCTGTGATATCCATTTCTTTGCAGGCATTGATTAATTCCTGTTTTCTTAATTCAGGAAGTGTTTCGCGATTGGCATATGTTGGGCTGCCCATATTTCTGCCCATTTCCCCAAGTGTCCCGCATGCATACGTGACTGGGATTCCGCGTTTTCTGCTTTGTGCAATGAGACCTGCAACCCCAAAGGATTCATCATCTGGGTGAGGCAGCATCACTAGTACATGTTCGTTCATGACTCGTCACCCTTTCTTCTACACCTGAAATGGTGTTTCACTAATTTGTAATGAGATCGCTAGTTTTCCGTCTGGCAAGTGCCCTGCTAACAGCAGGCGGCCATGGTCATCAAACACATAATCCGTTAATCCTTCTGCGTAAATCCAGCCATCTTCTGTTTTCATTCCAACACGGTACGGACCTTGTCCTTTTATTTTCGCCTGTGAATAGACGACTTTCGCATTTCGGATATAAGCCACGACCGTCATATTTTGTTCATTTACATGAGCTGAATAAGAACCAGTTGTCGTTTCAAGATGAACGAAAACTGGACGATTTAAAAACGATTCAAGATGTGTTGTGACATCTTCCGTTTGAATTGGTTTCATGAGTGGTTCCTTCCTTCATTTTGAATTAATTCTCGCAGCTTTTTTGTATGTAAGCTGATCAGCTGCAGCTGATGATCATGCTCAAGCTCACTTTCTAATATTCTCTCTACAGCGAGCACATATTTTTGATGGAATGATTTTCTCGCCCGCGGATGAGTGCGCGCATCGCTTAAATCATCACATATCGCCTCGAGTAAAGAAGACATATCATCGACATCAAGCTGACGATTTTTCCATAAAGATTGATAAGCGGCTGCAAGCTCATTGGCAGATGACATGTAATCACCTCTACAGTTTTGGTAACAACTTATTATGACATGATCCGCATTCAAAAAAAAGCAAACTGCTTGTTCCACTTAATGAGAATTCGCTGTTTTTTTCATGCGTAATTGAGAGGTAGTAAATAATAAAATCGCCACCCAGATACAAAGAAACGTCACGATTTTAGCTGAAGATAAATGCTCATGATACACAAATAACCCCAAAAACAGCGTAATCGTCGGTGCAATGTATTGTAAAATGCCCACTTGATAAAGAGGAATTCTTTTTGCGCCTTCAGAGAATAAAAGAAGTGGCACCGCTGTAAAAACCCCTGCAAAGAATAAGAGACCAAGCGATCCGAAGCTGTTAGGATTCATTGTCACCACAGGTTCTTTTAAGAAGAACAATAAGTACACAAGGGCCGCCGGGGCTAAAAGCAGCGTTTCAATTGTCAATCCAATTGCACTCGTGAAGCTCATTCTTTTTTTAATCAATCCATAAAAACCGAAGCTAAAGGCAAGTAATATCGCAACGACAGGAAATGAACCGTACTGTATCGTGGAAAGAATCACCCCAGTGGCGGCAATTAGTATCGCAATGGTTTGTAATTTATTGAGCCGCTCTTTCAAGAAAATGATGCCTAGTAAAACAGAGACAAGCGGATTAATATAATACCCTAAACTAGCTTCTAGCATGAGATGGTGATTGACTGCCCAAATGTACACATACCAGTTAACCGAAATTAAAATAGCAGATAAAAGTAGTGAAAAAAGTGCTTTACCATCCAGCATGAGACCCTTCACTGTCTGCATCGCCGGCCGGACTTGTTTTAAATACAGTAGAATACCGCACATAAAAACAAATGACCATAAAATTCTGTGCGCTAAAATTTCGCCTGACGAAATATGCTCCATCAGTTTCCAATATAAAGGGAATAGTCCCCATAATGTAAAAGATGCTGCCGTATAGAGAACACCTTTTGATTGTTGCTGATCGTTCAATCTAACCATTCCTTTCTAAACCTATCGTATATTATAGCACGCACTCAGGTGAATGGGCATATACTAATTCAGGGCATTTAGAAAGGATGATTTGCATGTTTGACTGGAACCGATTATTCCCTTTTCAAAAGCAATTTTCAAAAGAAGCCTTAAAGAATTCAGACCCTAAAGACGTTGAGCAGTATGTCAATCAAGTGATGGAAAGTGTATTCGGCTCCAATTATCCTGCTCAGTTCCCTTTTCAGGATCCACTCTCTCAACATCAAAAAACGAGAGAAACAGACGTCAAAGGAGAAAAAGAACCCGAAGTGGAAGTGTTCGAAACCACTGATCACGTGTTCGTTAAAATTGAGCTTGCTCGGCCGAACACAGAAAAAGTAAAAATCAAACATACAGCCAACCTGCTGTTTATTGATCATTTTCCTGAGGAAGGCACGCAGAAGAAAGTTGTCCTTCCTGCTGCTGTAAAAAGAAAAGGAACGAAGGCTTCGTATCAGGACGGTATTTTGGAGATTATGTTTTTAAAGCATGATGATCCGGGGATCTCTGAAATCGATATTCCATTATAAAAAGCCTGCTTTCATATAGAAGCAGGCTTACTCTTTTTTCTTAATAGTATGGTGGATATCCGCCGCCATAAGGTGGTGGAGCAGGCGGTGGTGGTGGCGGGTAATATGGACGGGGATAATTAAAAATCGCACTTCCTAAAAATCCGCCAAGCAGTCCGCCGACTAAAGGAGCGCCAAAACCAAAAAACAAAGGGACTCTGGATTCATATGGCGGAATGCCAGGGGCGCCGCCTCGGAAATACGGAGTATGAGGGTACATGCATTTCTCCTCCTTTGTCATGTGCCTAACATCAGCATATTCATCAGGAGTCAAAACGTTTGGGCAAACCTGAAACTAGGCTTGCTCCTTTTTTTCATGAGATTCTGTATACTCCCCTGCCCACCTAGATACCTCATGAAACACATTATTTAGCGCATTTCCTTTTTCAGTTAAACAATAAATGACTTTAACAGGCGTCTCAGGCAGAACAGTTCGCTCTATAATCCTTTCTTGCTCAAGTTCTTTTAAACGCTCTGCGAGCATTTTTTGACTGATAGATGGGATAATGTCCGTCATGTCTTTAAAGCGCTTTGGACCATCAAGCAATACATGAATAATGAGACCATTCCACCTTTTGCCTAGCAGTAAAAAAGCTTGCTGAATGTGTGGACATAATTGAAATTCCATAAATTTCAGCCTTTCTTTTCATGATTGTTTGACAAACTAACGGTATACAATTTAAAATAGCTCTAGTTACAATAAGTAAGTTTCTCACTTTTTTAGTTATTGTACCATACTATTTGCAAAAACGGGAGGAAATATCCATATGGCGACTGATCAAAAAACAATTGACATTTTAAAACAAAGAGCTTCAGTAAAAGAGTATGATACAACTCATGAAATGACAAAAGAAGAGTTAACAGAGCTGCTTGATATCACAACTAAAGCACCATCTGCGTGGAACCTTCAGCATTGGCATTTCACTGTTTTCCATAGTGCTGAATCTAAAGCGAAGTTACTTCCAATCGCTTACAACCAAAAGCAAATCTCACAAGCATCAGCTGTTATTGCTGTACTAGGTGATCTTGAAGCCAATCAAAATGGTGAAAAAATCTACAGTGAGCTGGCAGAACAAGGCTTCATTACTGAAGACATCAAAGAAACATTGATGACTCAAATCAATGGCGCATACCAAAGCGAGCAGTATGCACGTGAAGCTGCGTATTCAAATGCTTCATTAGCTGCTATGCAATTAATGATTGCTGCAAAAGCAATGGGCTATGATACATGCGCAATGGGTGGTTTCAGTAAAGACGCCTTCATCAAAGAATTCAATGTAAGCGGCCGTTATGAGCCAGTCATGTTGATTTCAGTTGGTAAAGCAGCGAAAGAAGCTCATAAAAGCAATCGTTTCGACATCGAACAAGTATCTGATTTCCTTTAAAATTGGCAAGGCCTCAGCTTTCATGCTGAGGCTTTTTTTATTTGGTTTAAATATTATTCCTACATACTTTCTTTTCACTTTACCCCTTTTCACCTTCACCCTTTCTCCTTTTTAAGAATGAAAGCGTTATATTAGTATGATATTCGCCAAAATGATTGTTTTTTCTGAAAATGGTCTTGTGATCTAATCTGACAACTGCTATTATTATGAAATTACAAAAAATTCAGGAGGGAATCATGAATAAAAAATTGATACTGGCACTACTTATAGCGATTCCATTCATCGGACAGCTTGCACTGCTGCCCTTTGCAAATCGTATTCATCCATTTGTGATAGGGCTTCCTTTTTTCCACTTCTGGCTCATACTATGGATTGTTCTCACACCAATCTGCACATTCATCATTTACCGGATGCAACATTCAAATGGAGGAACTGACTAATGCAAGGAAATTTAACAGCTTTATTGATTACTGCAAGTATTATTTTCATCGTCGTGGTCATCGGATTTGCCGCTGGCCGGGATAAATCATCGAGACAGTCAGTAGAGGAATGGTCTGTCGGCGGGAGAAAATTTGGCGGTCTGCTCGTCTGGTTCCTCGTAGGCGCAGATTTATATACCGCTTATACCTTTTTAGGGCTCACTAGTACAGCCTATACAGCTGGAAGTGTCGCTTTTTTCGCTATCCCCTATTCAGTTCTAGCGTATTTTATTGCTTATTTCTTCTTACCAAAGCTATGGACGGTTGCGAAAAATCACAACCTCACAACGCTCGCTGATTATGCACGTGAGCGGTTTGACAGCAAGCTGTTATCCAGTTTGATTGCGATTATTGGAGTACTTATGCTGATTCCTTATATTTGTCTTCAGCTAAGCGGGATTCAAGATACGTTAACTGTCGCTGGTACTAGTTATATTAATGTGAATGCAGTTGTTATTATTTCATTTATTTTAGTCGCACTTTATACATTTTTCAGTGGTATTAAAGGTCCTACATATACAGCCATTATTAAGGATATTCTCGTTTGGGTCATCATGCTGTTTATGGTGGTTTCACTGCCAATCATTCATTTTAACGGCTGGACCCCGATGATGAATACGTTAGCTAAGGAAGCGCCACAGCTTCTGACAATTCCTGACGGCGGTCCTAAAGGCATTTTATGGTTCATTACCGCTTCAGGCGTTTCTGCCCTTGCTTTGTTTATGTGGGCACATGCGGCAACTGGGGTTTTTACAGCCAAAAGTGCAGATGCCATCCGTAAAAACAGTATGTTTTTGCCTCTTTATAACATCGTATTGATTTTGGTCATCTTCCTTGGATTTATTGCCTTTTTAGTCTTACCTGAAGATACAAATCCAAGATTTGCTCTTCTTCATTTAATTCAAACGTCATATGGTGGTGTGATGCAGGGCCTCGCTTATTCAACAATTGCACTGGCTTCCCTCATTCCATGCTCGATCATGGCCATTGGCGCATCGAATTTATTTGCCAATAATTTATACCGTGACTTAATTCATCCGAATGTATCACCAAAAAGATTGACCATCATTACACGTTCAATGGTGTTTATCGTCATCGGACTGGCCCTTTTATTCGGGATGCTCTTCCCAACAGCACTTGTAACGCTTCAGCTCATTGGCGTTTCAGGAATGGTTCAAATTTTCCCAGCCATTGCGATCAGCTTGTTCTGGAAAAAACAATCGAGAGAAGCAACGATTGCGGGGTTAGTTGTTGGCATCATCGTCACCTTTACAGCCAATATCTCACAAGTCACGTTCGGTCTTTATGAAGGTTTTCTCGGTTTACTAGCAAACGTTGTGGTCATCTTGATCTTGAATCCATTCTTCCAAAAGCATGTCACAGACAATTCTGTCATAAATGATCTTTTTGAAAAAGATAACGAAAAAACAGAAGCGACTGTAAACAACGCGTAAACATAAAAAGAGCAGTCCCCCTTATGAGGACTGCTCTTTCTTTATTTCATTTCTTTTTTCAAAACTTCAATGGCTTTTTTCATTTGTGTATCATTGTTCTTTAACTTATCTTGGATCTTTGTCATCAGTACTGTCGTTGTATCTCCTGTCAGAATACCGTCTGTTTTCAGATCGTTGTCTGTTTGGAAGCGTTTGACGATAGACTGGAAAGCTTGATCGTACTCACCATTTGCTTTTGCTTTGTAGCCAAGCGCTTGGAACATTTTTTGAGCCGCTTTGACTTCATCTCCATTGTCATTCAGCTGATACGATTTTTTCGGACTTAAGTATGGCAGCTTTGCATAACTTGGGAGCGATGCTTTGACCTGTGGTTCAATTCCTTTTTTGTGAATCCAAGAACCATCCGGCGTCAGCCACTTGGCAATGGTTAACTTGACGCTAGAACCATCATTATAGCTTTGTGCATTTTGAACAGTTCCTTTACCAAATGTCTTTTCACCAATAATTTTGATACCTGAAGATTGGTGCAGAGCCGCCGCCATGATTTCAGCAGCGCTGGCTGAGCCGCCATTTACAAGAACAACTGCCGGCTGATGAACTTTACGTTCTTTTTCAGCCTTGTACTCTTCTTTCTTCCCTTTTTCTTCAACTTGCATGATGACTTTCCCTTTATCGATAAAGTCATTACTCATTTCAATCGCTTCTGTCATAATGCCGCCTGGATTATCTCTCAGGTCGATGACAAAGCCTTTTGCCCCTTTTTTCTCGAGGTCATCAATGGCTTTATCTAGCTCTTTCGATGTTGTTTCAGCAAAGGACGTAATTTGGATTTCTCCTATTTTGTCTTTTGTGAGTTTTGCATACACCGTTTCAAGCGGAATGGTGTCTCTTGTGATCGTCACATCAACATTGCCCACTCCTTGGCGGTTAAGGTGCAGCTTGACATCCGTTCCTTTTTTCCCTCTAATAAGAGAAACTGCTTTATTGACCGACATGCCTTTTGTGCTTTTCCCATCCACCTTTAAAATACGATCATGAGGTTTCAACCCGGCTTTTTCAGCAGGAGAGCCTTTAATCGGTGCGACAATTAAAATTTGCCCATCCTTCTCTTCTACTTGTGCACCAATTCCTTCAAATGATGATGAAATGGTGTTGTTAAATCCTTCGGCTTCCTCCTGATCCATATATGTAGAGTATGGATCATCAAGTGATGCAATCATTCCTTGAATCGCACCATCTACTAGTTTTTGATCATCCGTTTTTTCGTAATACTCATCTTTTACCTTCGTATACGCCGCCATGAGTTTACTAAACTTCTCGTCTCCTGAGACACTGACAGCCCCTTGTTTTGTGATCACAAATGTAATCGCAGAGGACAGGGCCGCTGTCACCAGAATGGCGATCACGAACTTAAATTGTTTTTTCAAAAAAACACCACCTTTATCTCCTTTCATTATTATCAAGGACGATGCTTCATCCGTCAACCAAAGGATCGAAGTTCTCTTTGAAAAGATAAGCCATTTGACCTTGCATTGCATAATCTTTAAAGAGGAACTTGATAAGGAAAGAAGGGATTTTATGAGTGATTATGTAGAAATGCTTGCCTATTTTGGCGTATCCAGTGCCCATCCTGGCGGAATTGAGTTAACAAAAACGATGCTTGAGCATATAAAATTGACGCCGGATGCACGTATACTGGATGCGGGATGCGGGACAGGACAAACGGCGGCATATTTAGGAAATATCGGTTATCAGGTAGAGGCGATTGATACACACCCTTTGATGATTGAAAAGGCCAACCTGCGATTTGAGCGAGAAGAACTGCCGATCCGCGCATTGCAAGCATCGATTGAACAGCTGCCATTTCCAGATGAAGCGTTCACTCTTCTCATCAGTGAATCTGTTTTAAGCTTCACAAACCTTCCTGCTGCACTTGCTGAGATCAAACGAGTGCTTGCCCCTGGAAGTCAAATGATCGCAAATGAAGCTGTGTTAAAAGCACCCCTTACACCAGAGGAGCTCGCCACCGTACGAGATTTTTACGGGTTCCACTCACTCTTTTCACTTGAAGAATGGAAGGAGCAGCTAAAAGCAGCAGGATTCCATGACTTTCGCATTCTCTCATTTGATGAACACATGGTACAGGAGGAGCCGACAGAAATGGAATTATCTGAACACATCCCGCCTTCTCTTTACGAAACGCTGCAAACACACTACGATCTGATTCAAGCGCACCGGAAGCAGCTAAGCCACATTCTATTTGAATGTACCGTATAAAATGAGCGAATCTCCTATATGTTTTGTCCAAACTCTATGAGGTCTCTCGCATAGGATAAGAGTGAACAGAGTTTGTCATAAGGAGGAAAAATATGGAGCGCTATCAAAAGCTTTGTCAGCAGCACATGGGAAAAGTCGCTAGAATCACAGATCGTAATGGCAGAGTACATGTCGGACGCATTGAGCGGGTGACAAACCGTAAAGTGTATATTCGTCCAGTCGGCGGTTCTCGCGGCGGCTTTGGCTTTGGTTATTACGGAGGGTATTACGGCTGGGGTGCCGCTTATGGCATCGGGCTTGGTTTCATTACAGGTTTCGCATTAGCAGGATTGTTCTTTTTTTAAAAGAAGAATAAAGAAGGCCCCCCGAATAGCTGGGAGGCCTTTTTATTTGATTAGATTTTCTTCACTTTGTTCATGTACTCTTCAAATGTTAAATCGTGATCATGCATCGCTTTTGCTGCTTCTTTTCCAACATAGCGCAGATGCCACGGCTCATATTCATATTTTGTAATATCTTCTTTTCCTTTTGGATAACGAATGATAAAACCATATTTATAGGCGTTTTTAGCCACCCATTTGCCATCAGGTGTTTCACCAAACTTTTCAGAGATGTCAAAGCCGGCACTTTTTGAGGAAATGTCCATGGCAAGACCTGTTTGATGTTCACTTTCGCCTGGTAAAGCTACTGCTTCCTGCGCTTTGTCTTTGCCTTTTAATTTGACTTCACTATCAAAAATGACTTTTTGACGGTCATAGGAGCGATAGCCAGATACTGCAGCCAGCTCGAAGTTTTTCTTTTTCGCATCTTTGAATAACTTCTCAAGTGCTTCCGCTGCTTCTTTACGAATATATCGTTTTTCAATATCCTCTGAAAAAGAGAATTCTACTTTTGGTACAACGAGATCAGAAGGTTTATAGGTTCCTGGTAATGCGTATTCTTTGTTGACAAGAGCTAGCACGTTTGCAGGATTTTGAATGGTTTTCAGCCCACTTACCACCTTGATGTCATTGAAATATTCACTCTTTAATGTCAGCTCTTGATCCGATGAATCTGCTGTATTGTTTGAGTTTTGCTGGGTAGATGAATTTGCTGCGCTCTTTTGTTCGTTTGTTTTGTTCGATTCAGATGTACCGCTTTTTTGATCCAGCAACTGGCAGCCCGATAGTGCGGCTGTCAAACCAAGAATCGATGCGATTGAGAGTATTTTATAGCTTTTCTTCATGACATACCTTCCTTTTGCTCTTCTAAAAAAAATAAAGATGCGCTACATCGTAGCACACCCTTTATACTATTATAAAACAGAGTCTAGTGCAATTAAGATCATTTCGTCAAATGTCGTTTGACGCTCTTCAGCCGTTGTTTCTTCTCCTGTGAGAACATGATCACTCACTGTCAGAATGGATAACGCTTTTCGATCAAATTTTGCTGCAAGCGAATAAAGAGCTGTTGTCTCCATTTCAATCGCTAGGATACCGTATTGAGCCATGAGTTCAAGTGGTTTTTCATTGTAAAATTGGTCTGCTGTAAATACATTACCGACACGTACAGCGACATTTTTTGCTTCTGCTGTATCGTAGGTTTTCTTAAGCAGTCCAAAATCAGCGCAAGGTGCGTAATCAATCGGTCCAAACGCCACACGATTCATTTGTGAGTCTGTTGAAGATGTTTGAGCTAAAATGACATCACGCACGTTGACATCCCTTTTGATAGCCCCGCAAGATCCGACGCGGATTAAGTTTTGAACATCATAGCTTTGAATGAGTTCATTCACATAAATCGAAATAGAAGGTACGCCCATTCCGGTACCTTGTACAGAAACGCGCTTTCCTTTGTAGGTTCCAGTATAACCATACATTCCGCGCACTTCGTTATAGCATTCGACATCTTCTAAATATGTATCTGCAATATATTTCGCACGAAGCGGGTCGCCTGGCAGCAATACCGTTTCTCCAATTTGTCCTTTTTCTGCTCCAATATGTACACTCATTTTTTAGCCTCCACTTACGTTTACTATGTGATTTATCCTATTTAGTATAAACGATTGAGCCTAAAAAAGAAAATACCAGCTGAAGCTCAAGCTGGCATCGTCAATCATCTATTTAACTCATCGTCATCAGTCGTTCACTGCGTTTCCATCCTGCCGGAAAAAGCTGATAATAGCACTTTCCCTTCTTCTTATCATCAATCACAACAATATCACCTGTTGTCATAAACCGTGCATTGTAATCATTAGGGACTGTATCATGTACATTAAATGTCGAGAATGCTTTTTCCAGAACATCCAGGTGTGTTCTGCCGCCAATCTTTGTCCGGTACACAGGCTGATGCCCGCTTGCAGCGCCATATTCAGGTGTCTGATAAATGGTTAAGTGAAATGCTGAAGGTTTCTTTTGAAAAAATCTCAACGTCAATTGCATTCAAATCCCTCCCCTTTTATATAAAATTGGCTGGGGTCTGTCAATTTCCTTCTTCTATTTTTGTCGAATGACAGACAATTTTTCGTCAATCTTTTTACAAATGAGAAATAAAGCAAGTCCTATCGCAAAACCGCCTGCAACATCTGTCAAATAATGAACACCGATATACATTCGGCTGATCCCAATCAAAAGAACACAGAACCCCGTGATCAAGTAGACGATTTTTTGTCTTTCTTTCAGCCATGGAATCATTTCAACTAATAGATAAGCTATAAAAGGATAGATTGTGGCTGCATTCATCGAATGTCCGCTCGGAAAGCTGTAATACGTTTCATTGACAAGATGATCAAAGGCCGGTCGCTCTCTAGCAAACATTCCCTTTAGTTCATGATTGATGGTTTTTTCTGTGAGATATAATAGAAAAAGCATCATGATAGAGTAATAGCGCTTATACATGAATAGTACGACACTAAAAATGAGCATGATTGGGACGAGCAGCGCACTAATGCCAAAGTCCGTCAAAGTCAGCATGACATCATTTAAAAAAGGGAGTCTGATGCTCTCAAACCATAAGATGATCTGGTTGTCCAATTCTTGACCCGCACCAGATACCATGAGCGCAGCAATGGCGCCAAATAAAATCAAAAGAAATAGGATATACACGCGAAAGATTCTCCTCCCTCTCTCTTCAGAATCTCTTCAAAGTATAGTGCCTACCACGCCTCTTCTTCAACTATCATTGCTTTTTTCAGCATATATTCAAACGTAATGTCAGCCAGCTCAAACGTTTCAAGCTCAGCAGGTATGTACCCTCTTTTGACCAGCTCCATGTAGAAGAATTCCGCAATTTCCTCTGTATCAATCACCAAATCTGCTTCTTTCATTACATTCCGCCTCCTTTTTTATGATGTATGAACGACGCCTGTTTTTTATTACAGTTTGTCATAATGGCTCATTCCATACATATAAATGCAGTAAACAAAAAGAAAAGGGGTTTGAGGCAATGAAATGGTTAAGCATATTAGATGGAGAAACGTTTGATCAGGTGATGGGCCGTATCTTGAGGGGATGGTTTTATGTGATTGTTTTTTTCTGCGTGCCTTATTTTTTATTCGTGTTAGGACAAGTCTTTCTTTAACCAAAATGTTCGTGTAAACTTTCCAATATAAAATCCATCATATCCTTGTATTCTGGATCTTCGAAAAATTCGTAGAGAATTTTATAGTCATTATATATATCAAGAAGCTCATCCACTATAGATACAGCGAGGAATTCTAGTGATGCTTCGCTTTCTTGTTTCTCTTCTAGTTGTAATAGAGCCGTTTGAACCATATCTTCTTCCATTTCTTTTGAGGTTTCACCGACGTAATGCACAAAAAGAAGCTGATGAACGAACTGGTCCATCTCATACTTCCTCAGGACAAGCGTTAAGTCTTCCTCTTCTGTTTCCAGCCACTCTCCGTCCTTTAGCCTCGTGAGTTCGTAAATGACATCTTCCCAGCCGTCATCAAGGTATCGCCATATTTCAGTCCGATGGCCAATAATTTTAAATAGCTCTTTTCCGTAATCTTTTACATATACAACATCGCCAATGAGGAACTCATATTCAATGTCCAGCTTTTCTGTATCCACAATCACCCCGTCGTACTCATCGTAAAGCTGAAGTGATGTTTCAAAATAAAGCACCTCATTATGATTGACCTCATACAAATAGTGCTGGTCAATTTGATGGACTTTTGTAATCGTTCCGACTGTGCCGTACATGACAACGACGACAATATCCCCTACTTGATATTTTGGTGCTTTCGCCTTCATTCTGTCTCCCCCTTGCCCGACTTTTGGTCTTAACGTATCGTATGCCGGCGCAAGGAATTCTGCATGGGCAACGACACCATGCAAAACGCCATTTTATTTCTCATAAAAAAACCGCTTCTCCCATCTGGAACAAGCGGTTGTTTGTTATTTTTTTTTGACTTCTACTTCATATTGCTCAAACGCTTCGTCAAATGTTGTCATTGAGCTCAAATAATCGCCATTTAATTCTAAATAGGCACACAGCTCATGATAATCAGTGGACGCTTTCGGGAAGCTGTGATCCTCATAAGCAGCATTTGCAAAATGGCTGATTTCATCTTTCGGTTTTGGATGTCTGTACTTCATTAAATAATGGTAAAACGACTTCACCTGTTTTTCCCTCCGCGACACTCTATTTTGTTGTTATATTATACAGCAATTTGATGACTTGTATAGGCGGAGGTACAACTTATGATGAAAAGTCAAAGTAATTTCGCTTTAATAACCGCTCCATGCTCATTAATTCTTCGTATGAAATTTTTTCTGGAAGTTTTGTCTGATCCACTAAAATTAATTGATCTTCTATCTCTTTGACCGTCTCATCCTTTTGATATAACATGCCGCAGTGCGTGCAGGAAATGGACGGTGTTTCGATGATTTCAATTGATTGTGTGCCAGTGATCAGTTCCCAATAGACTGTTGTCTGCTCTGCGTTTGCTTTGTTTTCCTCACACCAATCACATGTCAGCAAGGTCATTTCTCCTCCTTTACAGTTTGATCTTTTTTGAGCTGTGCTTGATATTTTTTCTCTTTTAATTCATCTCGTTTTTCACGTTTGTTTTTGAGTGTGTCATGCTCAGGATTTGTCTCATATGCTTCTCTTCGTTTCATCCGGCTTAAATTCTCAGGCGTAAACGATTTCGCTTCATCCTGAAATAGTGCGGTAACACCAATTGCCGGTTCTTGTTTCTCTTCATAAATTTCATTAAAATACGCATCTGCCTGCCCTGCGACGTAATGCTCTGGTTCAGGGTAAGAGGTGATCACACCTTCAAAGTTACGAAGGACGACTTTGTCAGGGCTTTGCGATAATAAATAATTTGGCTGTAAGGCGATCTTTCCTCCGCCTCCTGGTGCATCTACAACAAAGCTTGGCACGGCATACCCGCTCGTATGCCCTCTTAAGCCTTCAATGATTTCAAGACCTTTTGATACTGGTGTTCTAAAGTGGCCAATCCCCTCAGATAAATCACATTGATAGATATAATAAGGTCTGACCCGTATCTTCACGAGATCGTGCATCAGCTTCTTCATAATCGGCACACTGTCGTTAATACCTGCAAGGATGACAGCCTGATTACCAACAGGGACGCCGGCATTCACAAGACGTTCGCACGCTTCTTTCGCTTCTTTCGTAATTTCAATGCTTGTATTGAAATGGGTATTCAGCCAAACTGGATGATATTTTTTCAAAATCTCGCACAGCTCATCTGTAATGCGCTGCGGAAAGACGACCGGCGCGCGGGTTCCTATCCGAATGATCTCCACGTGCGGAATGTCTCGTAAGTTTTTCAAAATGTATTCAAGCACTTGATCATTGATTAAGAGCCCATCTCCGCCGGAAATTAACACATCCCGCACCTCAGGTGTTTCTCTAATATATCCAATGGCAGCATCTAACTGCTTTTTTGGCACGCCCATACCGATCTGGCCGGAAAAACGTCTTCTCGTACAATAGCGGCAGTACATGGAGCACTGATTTGTTACAAGAAAGAGCACACGATCTGGGTACCGATGCGTTAACCCCGGGACAGGCGAGTCCTCATCTTCATGCAGCGGGTCTTCCAAGTCATATTTTGTTTTATGCAGCTCCTCAGCGATTGGCACAGATTGCATACGTACTGGGCATCTTGGATCGTCTGGATTCATCAGTGAGGCATAGTAGGGTGTAATGTTGAGTGGAATGGTTTTGGTGGAAATCTTCACCCCTTCTCTTTCCTCTTCTGTTAAGTTCACGATTTTCTCTAAATCTTCAAGCGTTTTCACGGTATGCGTCAGCTGCCAAATCCAGTCGTTCCACTTTTCCTCAGGTACATCCTTCCAAAGCTCAATGTCCTTCCAATGACGCGCCGGTTCATACAGTTTCTGATTCATATCCATTCCCCCTATCAGCATTCACCTTATACTATGCAAGTTATGTGCCAACATGGGAAAATGCCCCTATTCTTTACAAAAGGAGCTTTACCCGTGATATTCAATGGATGGTGGTGCCTATTTTTCGGCATCTGCATATTTCTTCAGTTTATACTGCAGCGTTTGTCGAGGGATTTTTAAGGCTGCGGCGGTTTTTTTAATATTGCCATGATGCTGATTTAAAGCTTCTTGAATCAAAGTTTGTTCAAATGAAGAAACCTGACTTTTTAAGGAGGCGTCGGGTGTTTCTTCCTCGAGCTTCTGCGTACGTAAATGAGCAGGAAGGTATGAAGGAGTGATGTCTTCCGCTTCCTTTGGCATCATCAATACGGCATGCTCAATGGTATGTTTTAATTCTCTGACGTTTCCCGGCCAGTGGTGAGCCATAAACAATTGTTCCGTTTCTTCAGAAAGGCGTTTGACGTTTTTTGAAAACTGCTGATGATAGGTTTGAATGAAATGGCGGGAAAGCAGCGGGATGTCTTGCTTTCTCTCACGAAGCGGCGGGATATGAAAAGATGACACATGCAGTCTATAAAATAAGTCTTCTCTTAAAATTTGCTTTTTCACTGCTTCAAATGGGTCCATATTGAGTGCAGTAATGAGTCTTACATCCACTTGAATCGCTTTTGCATCCCCAATGCGGCGCACAACACCATCCTCTAACACACGTAATAATTTCGTCTGCAGCGTGAGCGGCATCGCTTGCAGTTCATCAAGAAAAAGCGTGCCTCCATCAGCCAATTCAAAGAGCCCCTTGCGATCAATTGCGCCCGTATAGCTCCCTTTGACTGATCCGAATAATAGGCTCTCAAGTAGCGATTCTGGAAGTGCTGCACAGTTTTGCGGAATGAACACTTGGTTTTTCCGGTCAGATTCATGAACAATGGCTTGAACGAGCACTTCTTTCCCTGTCCCTGTTTCCCCGTAGACAACAACTGATGACGGATAAGCAGCTGCATTTTTTGCCTTTTCAAGCATTTCTTTTAAGAACGGGTCATTTGTTAAAAATGAAGCAAAATCATGCATTTGTTCTGCCCCAGCCACATCGTGTATCCGTTTTTTTTGATCTAAACGATTTGAAAGGGCTGACAGCTTCGATACATCTTTTGCGACTTCGACCGCGCCTATTAGCTTGCTTTCTTCAATAATGGGCAATGTCGTGTTGACGGTTTCAATTCTTTCTCCGTTTTTATTCAAATAGGTTTGCAGCGAATGATAAATGGGCTTCCCAGTTCTCAAAACATGCATAAGCGTACTTGTTTTTTCTGTTAAAGAGGGATACACCTCAAGGATGTACTTGCCAATCACCTCTTCTTTTTGTAAACAGTCAAACTTAGCGGCATTATGATTGTAAAAGATCGTCATGCCTTGATCATCTACAACATGAATGGCTTCATCAATGGCTTCTAAAATTAATTCAAACCAATCCGCTCTTTCGACAACTTTCCCCATTCTTTCCCCCTCACTTTCAGTGCCAAAAAACCGGCGTCTATTGCCGGATTTTCAGCGGCTTGATCATCTTCATCACACGTTCTCCTGTCCTTTCATGTTTCGCTTTTTCCTTGCAACTTCCTGCTTTTTTTGTCTATAGCGTCAAAAAAGCACCCCTCTTATGAGGAGTGCTTTCGCCCTGATGTTTGATAAAGAGACATATCAAATTCTTGCAGCGATTCGATATACAGCGGCACTATCGGCTTTCCTTCTTGAAATAACGTAAATTGGGAAGGGTATAAATTAATTGGCTGATGATAAAAAGCAAATCGCTTCACGACATCAGGATCAATACGGTAAAAGGTATGATGCATCAGTAAATAGACATCTTGTTTCCATTTAAACAGCCGCCTGTTTGGCGGACTAAATACTGGAGAAACTTGAATCATGCCGCCATCTTCAAACATCTGAAGCCGTTCATTTGAAATCGTATAGATCTCCTTAGGGTGAAACTGAAAATATTGCACGTCACGTTTTGCAGCAAATCGCCTTTTTTTCTGATCTTCAATATAATAGAACGTTTTCCCATGATCTGCCGTGACAACTGTATAATTTGGTACTGCCAGCATGTCTTTCATCTCATATTTCATCGCACATAACGATGGCACCCGAATTGCGCGCCTGTTTTTTTCGTTCACCCAGCACCTTTCAATTTCATGAAGATTGCCGCCTGCGATTTGGTAGTAATCCCCTTCCTTTTCAATCACCGTTCCGTCAATGAGATCATACGGCATACTCGAAAACAGATGATGAAAGGAATGAGGGGTTTTATACGTTGTATCAAGTACATCTCTTAATGGAAAAAACGCGGCAAATTGATTCAGCCTCATCCAAAAAACAGAATCTGCATGATGCCAGTGTTTAGGCTCATCAGCCCAATATTGTCCGTATTTTTCATGAATTAGCGGAAGCAAACGCCTTCTGTGCATGACCGAACAATGATCCACTTGAAAGGACGCATGCTCCAAGATTTGTTCTGCTTCACGGACAAAGCTCATGGTCTCAACTAAATGCTTATCAACATGCACGACCCGCTGCGAGGAATACACGATATCGATATGAGGCTTCGACTGAAAAACATCCACCATTTTCTGCAAACGATCTTGATGATACACAGTATCATCTGTTAAATAACAAATGAGCTGACCTGTTATACGGGTTAGCGCTTCATTAATAAGCGTCGCATACCGTACGGTTAACAGCCGTTTTGCAGGATGAACCGTGCGTGAATACAGATGAATGCGTTCATCGTCTAAATAGGGCTGGATCTTTTGGAGGGTGCCTTGTTCTGAGCCATCATCCATAATCAGAAGCTCCCAATTTGAATACGTTTGTTCCACCATACTCTTTAGCACACGATCAATGAAATCAGGTTTATTGTAGCTTGTTAAAATTACCGATACTTTCATGATCATTATCCTTTTTAATTAGATTAAAAAGCCCCCCAGCTGACAATGTTCACGTAAGGAACATTCACTCTTAGCTGATTTGTCACGTTTTTAAAGACCGCTACTGTATCAAAGAGCTGCACAACAACTACGTTTTGAAGGACCTCTCCATTGACTAAATGAACACGTGGCAGCGGAATGCCAAGCTCAAGCCATGGACGAAGTAATTCTTTGATGTCTGACACACTCTCTTCCTCACTTTCTTCTAAAAGACGAAGAAGAAGTAAAATCAAGATGACTTCAAGTACTCCTTCTGCTTCTAGTAATTCTTCGTTCCAACCATTTAATAATTGTTCAAATTCCATTCATAATCCCTCTCTCTTCACATTTAATCTTTACTAGAGTATGAGAATCACTTCATTTAGCCTCAGCATTTGAAAACATTTTTAAAAATGTGTGAAGTAATTAAATGAAAAAAAGAACAAAGAATCAGCGTTCTGCTTATACCAAAAAAAGTGAACGGCATATACATAGGGGTGAGTTTGAATTGATGAAGAAAGGATGGGGAAAAAATGAGCGACAAGCGTGCCGAATTAAAAAAAGAACTATTGAAAGTGTTTTTCAAACCACTTACTCGTGCATTAACAGTTAATCTTGAAGAAGGAGGAGTTCAAATGGAAGAAAAATTGAACAATTTATTAAGTGAAGTGGCAGCTGAGGCATCACCTTCAGATTCTGCTACAACACTCGATGTTTCGCAGCCAGCAAGATGGATTTTTGCAAGACTTGCACCAGGAACCGTCATCAGCATTGTCACTGACTCAGGAGATTTAATCGGGCCAGTTCAATTCGTAGCATTCAATGCTTCAACGGGTGTTGTATTTGTTACACAAGAAAGCTCAGTTACACCAACAGGCTCTGCAACGACTTTATTAGATGTAGATAAAGTTGAAAGTGTTACGTTCACATCTTAATGTGAGAGGGCCATCATGAAGGTTCTTTATATCAGCTCTGGCTACGGTGGAATCTATCACATGTTTGATCAATGGGTAGAAGAGAGCTTCATTGATTCCCCCTTTTCATGTGTAAAAATTGATCGAGAATCTCTACCCGCTCACATGCACAAAATCCGGACATTTTCTCCGGATTTTGTTTTTATGATGATCGGTGATCATGTTCCGAGCGAAGTGCTTCATCAATTCAAACAAGAAAAGATCCCGATCGTTTTGTGGATGACAGAAGATCCCTTTTATACAGATGTGTCAGCTGCTTGCACGCGTGATGCGCGGCTCATATTAACGATTGATGAAGGAGCTTTGCCATTTTACAAACAATTGGGCATAGGTCACACCCACTACTTTCCCATTCCGGCAAATACACGTGTTTTTCAAAAAAACGAATCGCCTGAAGAGATGTGCAACTATGACATTGCACTCGCCGGCTACCCTTATCCCAACCGCATCAAAGCCATTGATACACTCTTACAACAGAACAAATGGCGGATTCTCGTTGCAGGTAAGGAATGGCATCGTCATTTAAATAAGTCACGAAGACATTATCGAGATCTCACACTAGTGACCAATTGGCTGAGCCCTCAGCAAATGGCGGACATCTATCAGCAATCAGCGATTGTTCTTAACCCGCACAGGCCGGCTCAGTTTGCCTATAATAAAAACAAAGCCATGATTCAAAATGTAAGCCTGAACAACAGAGCGTTTGATATCGCTGCAGCTGAAAGCTTTCAATTGACGGATCTACAACCGCCGCAAGCTTTTTCAAGCTTCGTTTTTTATAAAGATGAGGACGATTTGCTGGAACAGGTTGAATATTATGGATCAAATGCCGAGAAAAGAAAAGCGATCGCACGAAACAATTACGAACAAGTCGTTCCCTGGAATACATTTGAGACATTTCCACACAGGCTTTATGAGATCGTAAAAAGCGCCCTATGACCGGGCGCTTTTCTCGTTGAAATTCATCTTATGCATAACCCTCCGCATCTCGGCGAGCCAATAAGACTTTCTCCGCTTTCTCAAGGTCTTCCTCCTGTTTCACCACGAGTGATTTTTGGCGATCCATGATATACGCTCCAACAGATCCTTCTAAAAAGGAATGAATGCATTCTTTTGCATATGGAACATGAAAAGCATACACTGCTCCATTTAAACGGCCATACGTATATGGCTGCTCATGCTTTGGCATGAAAAAGTAGTGATTGTCCTTATATAAAGTTGCTTCATTATTCTCATGCAGTGTCCATGTTTCATTTGGGTTTTCTAGCGCCTCTGTAAAAGATGCCATGCAGTCATAACTCCCTTCTACTAGAAGCTGCAAGCACTTCTCAATATCTTCCGGCTCTCTTAAAGGAGACGATGGATGCAAATATAGAACAATATCAAAGGTCTTCCCCTCACGCTCTAAATAAGCAAGCGCATGCTTCACAGCTATGAGTGACGGTGTTTGTTCCGTTACATGCGTGTCTGGCAGTTCAATCACATGGGCTCCGTAGTGAGATGAAATGATTTGAGTATTGACATCCTCTGTAGAGACGATGACTTCATCTAACTCAATCATTTGCAGTAACGGCTGAATGGTCCAATAGATGAGCGGCCGCTCCGCCAATACGCGAATGTGTTCATCGTGCTGATCGTGCCTACTTCTAAAAGCTGGTATCAAGGCTAAAATACGATTTCCCCTATACATGTATTCCCTTCTCCCCTCGCGCAAAGCTCTCTTCATTTTCATCCGAGCTGATCGCAGTACTGAAGTGTTCAGGTCTCTCGTTTTTCTACTTGTTCTCTTATTTCTCCATATTCTATTAAGACGTCAAGCAGATGGTTATAATTTGTTCACCTAATTTATATAGAAAGTGGTTCTTTTCCTCAAACGGATGCCGCTCTTTCACATATGATGCAAAGTAGAGAAATGAGAGTTGGGGGATTAGATATGTCCAAAAAGATAGAAACGAGTTTGAAGGCTTTTTTTCGTGACAAAACGATATTAGTCACAGGCGGTACGGGTTCGATCGGCCGTCAAATTGTGAAAAAATTAACATCATGCTCTCCAAAGAAGATTATCGTCTTCAGCAAAGATGACAGCAAACAATACATGATGAAAAATGAGTATGCAGATCATCCAGAAGTTGCATTCGCTTTAGGAGATGTACGAGATGCAAGCCGCGTGAGACAGCTCGTCAAAGGCGTTGATATCATCTTTCATGCAGCCGCCTTAAAACAAGTACCCACTTGTGAAGACAATCCGTTTGAAGCCGTGCAAACGAATATTATCGGAGGGCAGCACGTCATTGAAGCCGCAATCGAACATGAAGTCAGTCATGTTGTCAACATATCAACTGACAAAGCGGTTTCTCCGACAAATGCCATGGGTGCAACAAAATTAATTTCAGAAAAACTATTTTTCCAAGCAAACGAAAGTATTCCGAATCAAAAAACGATGTTTTGCTCTGTGCGTTTTGGCAATGTGCTTGGATCAAGAGGTTCAGTCATTCCCATCATGCTCCAGCAGCTGTTAAATGAAAAACCTTTGACCGTAACTGACCCTAATATGACACGTTTTTTTATGTCCATCGAAGAGGCTGTCTCCCTCACACTTCAAGCAGCGATCATGATGAAAGGCGGCGAAACGTTCATTCTCAAGATGGAGTCATTACAGCTTGCTGATCTCTTAAAAGCGTTTCATGAATATGCCACTCAAATCAATGTCGCATCCCCGGATATTCTCGTTGTTGGGAAAAGACCTGGAGAAAAGCTTCACGAAGAGCTCACATTTCAGCACGAAGCAGATGCACTATTTGAGCATGAACAATTTTATGCCATTTTACCAAGACCACAACTGCACGCTGACTTTCAAAAAGTCGACTTAACCAATTACACATCAAATGAAGCGCCTCTCATTACAAAAGAAAAGCTATTCCACATCATTGAACAATTACATCACACGCATCATAAAAAATAAAAAATCGTCACACGGAAGCAGATGCCTTCCATGTGACGATTTTTAAATAGATCAATCAAATAGATGTTTCAAATCCCCATAGCCTTCTTTTTCAAGATCATCTTTTGGGATAAACTTCAAAGCGGCTGAGTTAATACAATACCGAAGACCATTTGGTCCTGGACCATCAGGAAAGACATGACCTAGATGAGAATCAGCTGTTTTGCTGCGCACCTCTGTCCGCACCATCCCATGGCTCGTATCCACCTTCTCCGCTACTTCCTCATCTTCAAGCGGCTTTGTGAAACTCGGCCAGCCGCAATGGGCATCAAACTTATCTAAAGATGAAAAAAGCGGCTTGCCTGAAATGATATCCACATAAATGCCTTCTTCTTTGTGATCCCAGAATTCATTTTGAAATGGCGGCTCAGTGCCATTATTTTGCGTGACTTCGTACTGCATTCGGTTTAATTCTTTCAGACGCTTTTCTTTTTCGTTTGTCATGATTTATCACTCCAATGGGACTCAATAAAACCCGCTCTGCCCGAACCGACATGATATCGTTCGTAGTGCATTTTGTTCTTTTTATAATAATGCTGATGATATTCCTCTGCGGGATAAAAAGGACCAGCATCTAAAATTTCTGTCACAATTGGCTTTTGGAAAGTGCCGCTTTCGTTCAGCTTCTCTTTCGATGCTTCTGCAAGCTTTCTCTGCTCGTCATGATGAACATAAATACCTGTGCGGTAGGACTCTCCTCTATCACCAAATTGCCCTCCATCATCTGTTGGGTCTATTTGCTGCCAATACAGTTCTAATAGCTTTTCATACGGGAAAACGTCTGGATCAAACGTGATTTGAACCGCTTCTCTATGTCCCGTTGTATTTGTACATACTTCCTCATAGGTCGGATTCACTGTATGTCCGCCAGTATACCCTGATTCAACTTTGATAATGCCCGGCTGTTCATCAAAAGGTTTAACCATACACCAGAAGCAGCCTCCTGCAAATGTGGCTAATTCTTGTTTTTCAGACATATTAGTGCCCCCTTCATTTAAAAAATGGTATCATCATATTATAACATGATGAAAAATAATGAAAATGATACGACTTGTATACCTAAAATAAAAGAAAGCATTCTGTCGTATCTTAAAATATAATGGGGGTTTAATGATTGGAACAAAGAAAACAAATGATGTATGAAATGGATTCTTTACTGAGAACCGTATTTAAGCAGATCCGTTATGAGATTAACAGCCTGCTCGAAAACGAATTATCTCGGAATGAATTTCTCATTTTAAATCTGCTTCGTGAGCAAGGTGCAAAAAAAGTAACGGAATTTGCGTCCATTCTAGGGGTGTCAGCAAGCCATATCACAGCTGTGACCGACACACTCGTAGAAAAGGGCTGGATTACCCGTATCCGTTCTAAAGAGGATCGCCGCATCATCAAAATCCACTTAACCGATAAGGGTAAGGAAATTACTGAGCATTTTGAGAAAAAGAAAACAGAATACTTTATGGAGCGATTTGAGTCATTCGACGACGAAGAACTGAAAACAATGATCAAATTATTTAAAAAGCTGGATAAAAGTCAAAAGGATTAAGCATAGATTTTAGCGCTCTGGACATGCTACGGATAAAAAGAGGTGGAATGAACCATGACAAGCCCTTATCTTTGTCCAAACTGTAAAACAAACAGAACGCGCTTTAATCTGATTGAGCAGCTTTCAGAACCTGTGAAGCTGGATCCTGCGACCGGAGCAGTTGTCGAAAGATACGAAGGAGAGCAGCTTTCTCCTTTTCACGTGAGCTATCAAGGTCCTCAAATAAAAGTCCAGTGCGGCGTTTGTGGTTTAATTGAGGATGAAAAAACGTTCATTAAGCTAGCTGAATATCATCAATATTCTTCTCCTTCTTAACTTGCCTGACGGAAAACGTCAGGCTTTTTTCTATGCTTCTTTTGCCTATACAGATCGCCTTTTTCATGCATACGCTACAAAAAACACCATCGCATTAGAAAGTAGGGATTGATGACATGCAGCAGCTCTCTTATCATGACTTTCCATACCGGCCACTCGCTGCGGGCTTCGAGCACCCTCAAAGCAGCCTTTCATCCAAAGCCTTTATTCGGCTCTTTCACGCTGCACCAGATCTTAGTGAGCTCGCTGTATATGTGAATCGGAATGAGGTCTTGAAAAAAATGCCTTACAGTCATTTGACAGCTTATATGGAGTGGGATGAGGGAATTTATGAGATAGAAGTGTTCAAGCTGGCCACAAAAGAAAGAGTTCTTCATTCTTGCATGATGATTAAACGTAGCGAGATTTACACCCTATGTATCACAGGTGCTCATGCAGGTTTTGCGCTGCTGACAGAGCGGCAAGACCCTGTGATTCAACACGAGGACCTGTCAGCCCTTACATTTGTCCATCTGTCTCCAGACCTTCCTTCCATTGATATATATGAACGTGATCAAGGGGTGTTATCAAAGGAGCTTCATTATGTAAACGGCACTCACATTCATCATTTCTCCCCGAATAAATATCATTTTGAATTGAAAGCCGCCGGTACTCAAAGTGTACTGCTTGATATCCCAAAAGTTCATCTGCAAGCAAATCGCGCATACCTCATTCTGCTTCATGGCTTTGCTAACGGAGAGCCAGAGCTTATGGCGAAGGTGGTCTTGTCTCAGCAAATATAAAAAAGAGCCTTTCCTCAATGGAAAAGGCTCTTTACGAGACATCTTCAGCTTTTTCTTGCTTTTGAAAATCAAAAGCAAGAATCATGATACCTAGAAATAATGCACAATAGGCAATATTTAAGTAAAACTGATCGATATTTTCTGCTCTTAAATCAGTGGCAGCTGTAATGCCAAAGTACGCAGCAAATAAAAGCGACAGTAAACTAAAATATTGATAGACTCGCTTCATGATTTCACTCCTGACTCACTTTCTATTGCTTTGGATGATAATATGAGAACTCAATTTCATCGTTCTCTAGATCAATTTTGTTTGCTTTCACATACATATCATTCGTCAGTGGCATTTCTGAAAGGCGTACTTCAACCGTTTTTTGATCCGGTTTCACATGAACGAATTCTGGCAGTTCATAGAACTGGCCCATGTAGCTTAAAACAAAACTAATCGGAATGCTCAATTGTCCAATTGAAAGGCCATCCACTTTCAACAGCACATCACCATTATCTTCGACAGTTGGCGTAAATGAGACGTTTGCATCAATAGTCGAAGAGAAAGCTTTAATTGCGCCTGTTACTTTCACATCTTGATCGATCGCCACATGAAAGTCTGGCATATCACTTGATCCTTGATTTTTCAAGTAATCATTGATAAAGCTGGTGAGCGATTCCTTTGAGCTAGATATATTAAAAGAATACTCGCTTTTTAATTCTTTAGTTGAAGCGGATTGACCGCCTGGCAGCATCATCAAAATACCGCAGGCTAGAACAATCAATAGATTGATTGCAAGTAAAATAAAAAATAAGCTTTTCCACTTTTTCATACGTTCACCCTATTCCTTCGGCAGTCCTTCTTTTTTCACTTTGGAGAATAAACGATTTGCCATAAGAGAGTACCCCTTTTGGTTTGGGTGGAAATCATCATCTGCCAGTAATTTTTCATCAGAATCTTCCTCAAATAAATCTGCTACATTGATGATATCAGCGTTGCCGTCTTTTTTCAGTTCCTTTTTGGCAGCGGCATTCCAATCTTTGACGACTTCATCAATATCTCGCAGCTCAGACAAACTGAACTTAAAGGGATTGTACATGCTGACATACATGATCTTCGCATGATCATTGTGCTTTCTCAATTGAGCAAGAATGGTTTTAAAGCGCTCCTCAAAAGGACCCTGCTCTTTTTGAAAAGGAGCAAACGTCAAATTGAGCACATTTTGATGGACAACATGCATTAAGTCATTGCCGCCGATCGTAAAGAAAATATAGTCAGCGTCTTTCAGTCCGTCTTGCACCTTTTTTTCTTTTAATCTTTTTAATAAATCTACCGTTCTACTGCCTTTAATGGCATAATTTTTTAATGTGACAGATTGCACGCCGTCCACCGCTTCTAACTTGTCACGGGTCATGCCTGCATATCCTTTTTTATGTTGATCTCCGATTCCTTCTGTTAAGGAATCTCCAACCGCTGCGATCGTAATATGTTCTTTTACGTCTTGTGTGTCTTCTAGTTTATCCTTTATGCCAGCCTCTTGCGCGGAACATGCAGAAAGAACAAAAGCTACAGACATCACAATCAAAATCAAACGAGCCTTCAAACGATGATGTCCCTCCTTTTTCTGATTAAAAAAGTGTATCATGTTTTCGCTCATTTGAACATCCTTATGCTAGCTTCGATTCAGCGTTTTGATGTCCTTGATAATTTCATCATAAGGTGTATTTTGTACGCCATCATAATTTTTCATCACTTTCCCTTCTTGATCAACTAGGAAAAACAATGACTGATGAATCACTTGGTCTTCATCTTCAGGTTTCTTCACAATGGTTTTAAAGCTTTTCATTGCGAATTTTTCGATTGCGGACTGTGAATAGCCAGTGAGAAAATCCCAATTTTTAAAGGACAATGGATATGCTTTTGCAAATTCTTTTAGCTTGTTCGGTGAGTCTACCTCCGGGTCCACGCTAAAGGAAATGATATGCGCATCCAATTTTTCTTCTTTTAACCGTTTTTGCAGCTCTGTCATATGAGCAGTCATCGGCGGACAGATCGTTTCACAGCTTGTGAAAATAAAATCTGCAACCCATACTTTCCCCTTCAAATCATCCAATGACACCTTTTGACCATCCTGATTTTCATACTCAAACGGCTGTATTTGATAATTTAACGCATCTTTGATTTGTCCATTTGAACATGAGACTAAAAGAAGCACGCTTATGATCATAAGCGTACCAAGTGAGGCTCCCCTTTTTTTAAGCATGGTACGTCCATCCCCTTTTTCAATCAATCGGTATAAAAAGTAAAGCCTATTGCGCCTTTTCCAGTGTGACACGAAATAATCGGTGTTGTGTAGGCGATGTCAACAAGTGCTTCAGGTGTGTGATCAAGCAGCGCTGATTTGAGCTTTTCAGCGAGTTCTAATGCATCTGCATGCGCTATCCCAATGGCTTGAACTGTTTTTCCTTTCACGGCCTGTACATACTGTTTGGTCAAATAGCGGACAAGAGCAGAATAGCTTCTCACATTCGCTTCCGGCGTGTATACCCCATCCGTTAAGCTGGCAATTGGTTTGATATGAAGAAGTGAGCCGATCAGCGCCTTTCCTCTTCCAATTCTTCCACCTTTCACGAGATTTTCTAATGTATCGATTGTGACAAATAGCTTTGTTTTAAGACGGATTTTATCCATTTCTTTGATGATGTCTTCACGGCTTGCACCATTTTTTGCAAGCTCTGCTGCTTTGCTGACTTGAAACCCTAATCCATAGGAAATAAAATTTGAATCAATCACCGTGATGTTTCCGTCTACCATTTTCGAAGCGCTTTCAGCAGTTTGAACAGTACCACTCATCCCACCCGTTAAATGGATACTAATGACTTCGCTTCCATCTGCCGTGAGCTTTTCATATAATTCGACGAATTGACCGATCGCAGGTTGAGACGTTTTCGGCAATTCCTCAGCGGCCTCCATTTTTTCAATAAATTCATCTGGCTGTATATTCACTCGGTCAATATAATCAACCCCAGAAATGGAGATATTGAGCGGAATCACGTGAATGGAAAGATCATTGATTTTTTCTTGCGGAAGGTCCACAGTTGAATCTGTTACAATTTTAATTTGTTTCACTATCGTCTCATCCTTGCTGTCTTAGTCTTTACTTATGATATTACCTTATTTCGTGCATACTTGAAAACAACTGTCATGACGTTTTTGAAATTGTCACATTTTCTTCTTTTCATGAAAAAAATCCTTGCCAAGCTGAGCAGCTGTCATTTCAAAACGGCCGCTCACTCCACTTGACAAAGATTTCTATTTACGCATTGTGTTTCAGTGTAGGCTCCTGATAGATCTGCTCATATGTGCTCCACTTGACGTTACGTTTCACATCCTCTCTGAAAGAGTATACAGCTCTCTTTCCTTTAGATACATAGACTTTTTTCAAGAAAGCTTCAAGTCTAAAGGTGAGCATGAAACCATACGTCTCATCTCCCTTTAGTACAGGGACTTCTGTTACCTTGATCTGAGCTCCATCCATCCGTCTAAAACATATTGTTTTGAGCAGCACAAACGATCAATCCTCTTTTCCAATGTTCTTTTACGCCTAAATAAATAGGTGGAATAAATCTTGATCTTTATTCACTTCAACATAATGGAAGCCTTTTTTATTCATCCGTTCAATCAGTGCCGCATAGTCATCTCTTTCTTTCAATTCGATGCCAACAAGCGCGGGGCCTTTGCTTCGGTTATTCTTTTTCATATATTCAAAGCGTGAGATATCATCATTTGGTCCTAATACTTCATCTAAAAATTCCCGAAGCGCTCCTGCTCTTTGCGGAAAATTGACGATGAAATAATGTTGAAGCCCTTCATAGATCATCGACCGTTCTTTGATTTCCTGCATTCTGCCAATGTCATTATTTCCTCCACTGACAATACAGACAACATTTTTCCCTTTAATCTCCTCGCGATGGGCATCCAGCGCTGCGATCGGCAGTGCGCCTGCCGGCTCTGCTACAATCGCACATTGATTATACAGCTCTAAAATGGTTGTACATACTTTTCCTTCAGGTACAAGACTGATTTTATCGACAACGGACTGAAGCGATGTAAACGTCTTTTCGCCAATCCGCTGAACCGCTGCTCCGTCTACAAACTTATCAATTGAATCAAGTGTCACAACCTTGCCCTTTTCATGGGAAGCATGGAGTGAAGCTGCGCCAAGCGGTTCGACTGCAATGATTTCGGTTTCTGGGGCGATATTTTTGATATATGTACCAACTCCAGATAACAGACCTCCACCTCCAACACTTGCAAATAAAAAGTGAGGCTCCACTTCGATATCATTTAATATTTCTACAGCAGTCGTTCCTTGTCCTGCCATCACATCCAAATCATCAAACGGATGGATAAACTCGCGCTTCTCTTCATCTCCGCATTTTACTGCTTCATGATATGAATCATCAAACGTATCTCCGGTTAAGATAATTTCAACATATTCTTTTCCGAAAAGCTCCACTTGAGATACTTTTTGCCTTGGTGTCGTGGCAGGCATAAAGATTTTCCCGTGGATCTCTAAATATTTACAAGAATAGGCAACACCCTGTGCGTGATTTCCTGCACTTGCACAGACAATGCCGTTTTCTAGTTTATCTTTTGGAAGCTGGCTCATTTTATTAAAAGCGCCTCTTAATTTAAAGGAACGAACTACTTGAAGATCCTCTCTTTTTAAGTAGACATTACATTCATATCGTTCAGAAAGTCGCTCATTTTTTTGAAGAGGTGTATGAATCACTACATCCTTCAAATTTTGATGGGCCTTTAAAATGTCTTTCACTTGAATTAGCGTGTTTTCTTTGAGCAACGGTTTCATGTACAAGATCCTTTCTCTTTAACCTTATTTAATTTGTCATTATAACATGAATATTCAAAAAATAAACCAATAGATCATGGATCAAGCATAAATTTCATAAACTTTTTCGTTTTTCTGTACATTTGGTTTTATTGGGTGTTACAATTGAACCAATTAGAACCACAAAGAAAGGAATCACCCGATGACCACACATTCGTTTACGTCTATATATGGAGAGCATCAAGAAATGAAGCGTGCCATTCATCTGGCAAAGCAATTCACAAAACACGAGCAGCCGGTCTTGATAACAGGAGAAATTGGCACAGGCAAAACACTATTTGCCCAGGAAATTGCAAATGCAGCTGCTCCAAACGCTTCACTGACACATCTATATTGCCCCGTCTTAGATGAAGATACCTTACAGAAAGCCTTCACGGAAAAGACCCGTCAAATTCTTTATTTAGACGAAATCGCCGCATTAAGTATTCCTATGCAGCATCAGGTCATTCGTTTTCTAGAAACATCTTTTGCAACAAAAATCATTGCCACTTCGTCTTTATCAATAGAGGCATTGAGGGTGTCATCTACCTTTTTACCTGAGCTGTTTTATCGTTTAAATGTTTTTCATTTGCCCCTGCCGTCATTAGCAGATCGAAAAACAGACATTCCTGTGTTAACAACTGCTTTCTTTCAGGAGCTGAGCATGACGCCTGATATTGATCCAAGTGTTTGGGAAACCTTGCAGGAGTATCCGTTTGAAGGAAACGTACAGGAACTCAAAAATATCGTTCATTATGCTGCAGTCATTCTCGAGGGGCAAACGGTATTTTTACACCACCTGCCGCCTTTTGTGTTAACACCTCTTTCGCCGGACGTAAAAGGAAAAAAGGAAGAACACCAGCTCACACTAATGGAAAAACAAGAGTTTGTTTTCCTGCTGGAAGCCATTAAGTCTCTCAATGAGAAAGGTGAAGCAGCCAGCAGACGCATCTTGTCTGAATTAAGCAAACAAGGCGACATTCCGCTGACCCCTCAGCAGGTGAGGAGCCGATTAGATGATCTTGAGAAAAAAGCTTACGTGACGAAAGGAAAAGGCAGGGCTGGCACGAAGATTACACTTGAAGGTCTTTCATTCCTGAAGTCACTTGATGGTTATATACCGGTTCAATAAAAGGAGGCTATTCATTGTTTACTGTAAAAGAAGAAATTGCAAACGCCATTACACATGGCATTGGCGTTATTTTATCCATACCAGCCATTGTTTTTCTCGTGTTATTCGCTGTTCAATACGGCACTGTCACAGACATCATCAGCTTTTCGATATTTGGCGCATCCATGCTGCTGCTCTATTTAAGCTCAACCTTGCTTCATAGCATACGGCATAAAAAAACAAAAGATGTATTTGAAATCCTCGACCACTCGGCTATTTATGTATTGATTGCTGGTACATATACGCCCTTTTTACTAGGACCATTAAAAGGCGCACTAGGCTATACGCTTCTTGCGATTGTATGGGCGCTTGCTGCTGGCGGAATTGTCTTTAAAATCTTTTTCGTCAAAAGGTTTATCATTGTGTCCACGCTCGTTTATTTATTAATGGGCTGGATGATTATCATTGCCATCAAACCACTTTACATTGGGTTAACGGGCGCAGGATTTGGCCTCTTACTGTTAGGCGGTCTATTGTATTCGGTCGGAACCATCTTTTATATTTGGCGGAAAATCCCCTATCATCATGCCATTTGGCACAGCTTTGTACTCGGCGGCAGTGCATCGATGTTCTTCTGCATTCTCTTCTATTGTGTGAACATTCCTGCTGCATGAAAAAAACCAGCATCCACTTTCGGATGCTGGTTTTTCTATGCGCGCTTTTGGGCGTAATCACTCATCATGACAGGTGCTTTAATATGAATATCAACATTAACAGGGCGCAGCCTTTTCACAACTTTCCCAGTTAATAGACGATCCGTTCCACTTGTTTCAATCGGTACAAGCGGACAATCACAATCTTCAGCAAGTGCCTCTGCCATGTGACGCTGTGCTTCTGAAAGCAATACGCTCTGCCCAGATAAGATTCTTTCCTTTGCTTCTTCTAATAAGGCATCATCAGATTGATTCTGATGAATAACCGCCATCTTCTTCAGCCATTGTTTTAAAATGGGATATCGAAAAAGATTCGGCTTTGCCATGAAAGCAAATGGCTTCTCAAGGTGACCAATCAATAATGTCGTCGTGACTGGATTCAGTGCCTGTGTGATATAAATAACGGGTCCATCTGGCAGCTTCTTTTGCTGGTGAATGGTCATGACTGATCCTGACTGATCAATACAGCCCCGGGCAAACCTTTTTGCATGCTCATGAATGAGATGCATTCGTTTCGTATAGGAAATGCGCGGATCAGTTAATTCATGGGCATGCAAATGCCTCATACTTTTAAAAATGGATAGGGCAACATAAATCGTTAAAAACCAATAACGAAACAACCGTACTCCTCCTACTCATTTATCCTTTTTTGTCATATACGACAAATTCATAATTGTAGGGGTTCTTTTCGTCACGATGGCCTTTTTCGCGTGATACAACCGTCCATTCGTTTTCATTGTAATCAGGAAAGTAGCGGTCTCCTTCAAACGCATGGTGAATATGCGTGATATATAGACGATCCGCATATGGCATCATTTCTTCATACAGCTTAGACCCGCCGATGATAAATAACTCTGTCTCGTTCTCTCCGATTGCCAAAATATCAGCAATGGAATGGACAACCTCGCATCCTTCTGCTTCAAAAGAAGAACTTGTCGTCAAAACGATATTACGGCGGTTAGGAAGCGCTCGTCCGATTGATTCAAACGTTTTTCTGCCCATGACAATCGTATGACCGCCTGTGACCTTCTTAAAATACGCTAAATCAGCTGGTAAATGCCAAGGCATTTGATTATCTTGACCAATGACTCTGTCTTTTCCTGTCGCCACAATCATTGAAATCATACACTGACTTCTCCTTTGATATGCGGATGTGGATCATAGTTCTCAAGTACAAAATCATCGAACGTGAAATCAAAAATGCTTTTCACATCTCTTGTGATGCGAAGCTGCGGAAGCGTGCGTTCCTCGCGCTCTAGCTGCATTTTCACCTGCGGAAGATGATTCTGATAAATATGAGCATCTCCTAGCGTATGAATAAACTCTCCTGGCTCAAGATTTGTAACTTTGGCAATCATCATCGTGAGAAGGGCATATGAAGCAATATTAAATGGCACGCCTAAAAAGATATCTGCCGATCTTTGATAAAGCTGGCAGGAAAGCTTCCCGTTTGATACGTAAAATTGAAACAGACAATGACATGGTGGCAGCGCCATTTGATCAATTTCACCCGGGTTCCAAGCGCTGACGATCAGTCTTCTTGAATTCGGATTATGCTCGATATCGTGGATCAGCTTTGTGATCTGATCCACAGTCTCACCGTCCCCACTAGCCCAAGATCGCCACTGCGCTCCGTACACACGGCCCAGTTCGCCATTTTCATCTGCCCATTCGTTCCAAATCCGGACGCCATTTTCCTGAAGATATTTGACATTTGTATCACCTTTTAAAAACCACAGTAACTCATGAATAATTGATTTCAGGTGCAATTTCTTTGTTGTTAAAAGAGGAAATCCTTCCTGCAAATCAAATCTCATCTGGTAACCGAACGTGCTGATTGTGCCTGTTCCCGTTCTGTCACCTTTTTCATCCCCGTGCTGTAATACATGACGGCATAACTCTTTGTATTGTTTCATTTTTTTCATCCTTTATTTATGTTCTTGTTGTAGTTTACCTTATTTCTGCTTTTGTTTAAACCAAAAAAACATGCCTGCATGATGAGCAGACATGTTTTTCTTTTTATACTTGATTCACTCGATCCTGCTCTTCGTCCTTAATATCTTGGTGTGAGTGAGCAATACGGCTAGCTGCTGCTGCGGCAAGCGCGGCGACAAGGTCATCAAGGAAGGTATGCACTTCACCTGGACGACCTTCATCTAATTCTCGAATAATACCAAATTTCTCTTTATCTAAATAACCGAAGTTGGTCAAACCGATTGATCCATATACATTGACAATGGAAAGCGGAATAATTTCATCAATACCATATAGCGGCTCGTCTGTTTCTACTAAGTGCTGCAATGGTTCTGGCAATAGCTTTTTTTCAGCCAGCTGATCAAGGGCAAGTCCTGTTAAAACCGCATGGACAATTTCCCTTTTATTCAACACTTTTTCAACATTTTCAATACAGACACTAAGTGGAAGGTTTGGATGATATTTTTCTTGAAGCTTTAGCACAATATGTGCAATATCTTCAATTTTCACTCCACGTTCGTTTAACATTTGTTTTGTAATCTGCACCATTTCGTTCATTGTATACTTTTTCAATTGGCATGACATCTCCTTCTAGTGGCTCATCCAGCTCGGCGGGGTGTTTTTGTCCCAGTAAATATTACCGAGTTCATGATGCGTCTGGAATCCATCTTCTGCTGTATGGTAGTGAAAGTTAAACCAATATCCGCTGTGTGGCGGCTGATCTCTTCTCACATGAAAACGGAGCAAATCTTCTCCAGTCTTCCGGTTGTAGATGTGGAAGATTTTTTCGCCATTTCCGCTTGAAGGCTGATCAGTTAACACAACATCTTGAAATTTTTCGTCATCTTTGAAATTTGTTAAAACATCGGTTAACACTTGTTCAATTTTCGGTTGAATCTCTTCTCTGTACTCGTCTTCAATGACAGGTGTGATTTTACGGCCAAATTTGAGAAAGGATTGATTTTCTGCACTTGATAGAACCTCCTCCTTATATTGCTCAAAGGGGTCTACCTGCTCTTTGTTGTCCTCTTGCGATAGTTCCCAGCTGCGCAATTCATCTGATGTATCATAAACCGCTGTATAAGGCGTTTTATCAGATGAAGAAAGTTCAGATGGCTTGTCTGTCATCAAAGCCGACGGAGGAGAGATCAAACCAAAAGTTGCAATTGTAAAGAGCGCAACAAGCGTTTTTCTCATCCACATCTTCATGATATCTAATTCCTTCCATAAGTTATCATACTGCTATTCTAGCATATAATGAATTTTCAGTCATTCAATTTGGTCACTGATTTGAGACTTTCTTTTTCATAATAAAACGTTTACAATGACAGTAATGACGACTAAAATTTGGGAGGAATGGGTATGCTTGAAGGGTTTTTCATCACAGCTTCCTTGCTGACACTGTTTTATTTTGTCTATATGGAGATTACGGATTAAAAGCCCTTAGTGAGGGCTTTTTTCTTTCTCAATATAACCATAATGAAATTGGGCTGTTTTTCGTTTTATGACGTGAAATTGATAGGATTCCGCTGTAAATCGTGTACTTTTCCAATGATCTTTTAAAACCACTCTTTTTCTTGCCACTCTTAACGCCTCTTGCACGGCTATTTCGTGATCAAAGTGGTGCTCTGCCGCATGACGCAGCGGCGCTATACTTGCAGATTCTTGAATCGTTTCCTCAAACATCGGATCAAAATAGACAATATCAAATGAACGGTCAGGACACTTCTTTAGCTGCTCGATACTGTCTCCACTGATCACAGATATCCGTTTCATCGCTTCATCTGCTTCTTCTATCCCTGTCTCCCATGTGTTCAGTCCTTCTCGCACTAGTAACGCCGTAATGGGATTCTTTTCTATACCGACGGCCCTTCCATTCCTGCCTATCGCACAGCTTGCAGTAATAGCATCAGACCCTAAGCCAAGTGTGCAATCTAAAAAGGAATCGCCCGGCTTTAGCTGTGCTGCTTCGATTAAAGGATCCTTTTCTCCGCGCAAGAGCCGTTTCACCCTGAACATCGCTGAGCTTGGATGAAAAAAGAACTTTTCACCATTGGGCTGATACCATTCGAATCTTTCTTTCCCGACAACAAGTACATCTCCTCGTTTCATCGCAAGCTGCTTGACGGATTGTTTGCGTCTTTCTACATACTCACCATGTAAATCCTCTGCAAGCGCCTTCGCTGTTTCAATCGTTTGTTCATTTGCTCTAAAGCTTGTTGTAATGAGCATATCGTTCCTCCATCATGATCAAGAAAAAATGCCCTGATCTGATCACAGGGCATTTCAACACTTGTATTAGCAATGTTTTTCGAATGCAGTTAAGACATTTTTCATGATATCTTCCATTTCATGACCTTCAATTTCGTCACGCGGGATAAAATGAACGAGTTCATTTGCTTTTAAAAGGGCCATAGAAGGAGATGATGGCTCTTCACCCGTGAAGTATTCTCTCATTTTTGCCGTTGCTTCCCGATCCTGCCCAGCAAATACTGTGACGATTCTGTCTGGAGCTTTTTCTGCCTTCATCACAGCTTGAGTCGCTGCTGGGCGTGCTAATCCGGCAGCACATCCGCATACAGAATTAATGACAACAAATGTTGTTCCTTCAGCTTCTTGCATGGTTTGTTCTACTTCTTCTTCCGTCTTAAGTTCTTGAAATCCTGCACTTGTCAGCTCTTGGCGCATTGGCACAACGAGCTGTCGCATATATTCTTCATATGCCATTGACATAAAAAAGCCCCCTCTAAAAATCCTTATGTTGTGAATAAAGGATACTATAGAGAGAGCCAATTTTCAAATCTTCCATATCAGATTAAATTTTCATGATTCCGCCTGTATTGGCTGATGTCACAAGTTTTGAATATCTAGCAAGATAGCCAGTTTTCACTTTTGGCTCAAAGCCTTTCCAGTTTGCTTTTCTTTTTTCCCATTCTTCCTCTGGAACATCGACGCTTAAAATGCGTTGTTCAATATCAACCACGACATGGTCACCATTTTCAACAAAGGCGAGCGGGCCGCCTTCAGCTGCCTCTGGAGAGACGTGTCCAATGGACAAACCACGAGAAGCGCCGGAAAAACGTCCGTCAGTAATTAAAGCAACCTTTGGCCCAAGTCCCATGCCGACAATTTGTGAAGTTGGTGCAAGCATTTCTGGCATACCAGGTCCGCCTTTAGGTCCTTCATAGCGAATAATGACAACATGTCCTGCTTCTACTTTTCTATTAATGATGCCTTCAAGAGCTTCTTCTTGGGATTCAAATACGATCGCAGGTCCTTCGTGACGTGTGATCCCATCTTGTACCCCGCCCGTTTTAATGATGGCTCCATCTGGCGCAAGGTTTCCAAATAAAACGGCTAAGCCGCCCTTTTCAGTAAATGGCTTATCGATTGGATAAATGACGTTATAGTCTTTTACCTCATGTCCTGCAATGTTCTCACCAAGCGTTTTCGCTGTGACGGTCATTGTATCTAAATGAAGTGCGCCTTCTTTTTTGGACAATTCATTTAGCGCAGCTGTGACGCCGCCTGCTTCATGTAAATCCTCAATATAAACATCCGAAGCTGGAGCAAGTTTTGATAAATGAGGCACACGCTCAGCTACTTCATTGATACGTTCAAGTGAATATTCAACACCTGCTTCATTTGCGATCGCCAGTGTGTGAAGAACGGTATTGGTTGAACCACCAAGTGCCATATCTAATGCAAATGCGTTATCGATTGCTTTTTCAGTAACAATATCACGTGGTTTAATATCCTTTTTAATGAGCTCCATCAGTTGTTTTGCTGACTTTTTCGCAAATTCTCTTCGCTCTGGTGATGTCGCCAAAATCGTTCCATTTCCAGGAAGAGCAATTCCAAGCGCCTCTGCTAAACAGTTCATTGAGTTTGCTGTAAACATACCTGAACAAGAACCGCAGGTTGGACAGCCAAACTGTTCTAATTCATTTAATTCCTCTTCGTTAATTTTACCTGACTGGTATGCACCAACGCCTTCAAATACAGAAGAAAGAGAAATCTTTCTGCCATCACTTGTTCTACCCGCTTCCATCGGTCCACCGCTGACAAAGACAGTCGGAATATTGACACGCATCGCTGCCATCATCATCCCTGGTGTAATTTTATCGCAGTTAGGAATACAAACCATTCCATCAAACCAGTGAGCAGATACAACGGTTTCTACAGAGTCAGCAATGATTTCACGGCTTGGTAATGAATATCTCATCCCGATATGACCCATCGCAATTCCATCATCGACCCCAATCGTATTGAATTCAAATGGGACCCCGCCAGCTTCACGAATGGCTTCTTTCACAATTTTCCCGAATTCCTGAAGATGGACATGTCCTGGGACAATATCAATATAGGAATTACATACGGCAATAAATGGCTTGCCGAAGTCCTCATCCTTTACCCCCGCCGCTCTTAGTAAGCTTCGGTGAGGTGCTCTGTCAATTCCTTGTTTAATCATATTACTGCGTAGTTCTGCCATCTGTTTAAAAAGCCTCCTATACTACAAGTCTTGTTGACTGCATGATTTTGAGTTGATTTTATTTTACAAATTTTCTGTTTATTTAGCCACCGATGAATGACTGATGACCAACATGTCTGCTGAAACTAGCGCTCAGCAAGGTTCGTGTCATAAAATCTGACCTCCAATATTCTATATTGGTACTACTATATAGAGTTTTTTCGCATATTTCAACAATATTCAAAATAATTTTTCTAAAAAAATTTTTCTGTCTATCACTTTAAGAAAAACAAGCTGCCTTTCATTGGCAGCTTGCTCATATTTCTCATCATTCTGATGCATTTTTTCTACTTTCTGTCATTTGCTTCCATACAGAGCCTTTCGCTTCTTCTCCGTGCTCAATGCGCTCAATCGCCATTTTCACTTGAAGGCTGACTTCAAATTCAGGGTCTTGCTCAGCTTCTTTTAATGCGTCAAGTGCTGTTTCGTCACCTTCTTCATAGAGGAACATAGCTGCACGCCAGCGGACAAGTTTACTCGGATCCTTTAATGCTTCGATCATTGCTTCCATAGCGCTAGGGTCACCAAGGTCTGAAATACAGTCTCCAGCGGTTCTGCGGACCGTCACAGTTTTGTCTTTAAGGCCCTTATATAATATAGGCAGTATAGCAGGATCTTCAATCATTCCAGCATTCACAACGGCTTGTCTGCGAATGGATGTTTTTGGGTCCTCCATCGCTTTCATTAAAACAGGTATATCCTTTTGCTCTGGCTGCATTTGCTCTAAATGGGCAAAACGCTTTTTCCAATCTTCCTCGCGCAGCATGTCTTCTGTTACATCATATGCCTTTCGGTTCACCTGTCTATCTACGGCTTCTTGCCCTTCTTTGACCGCCTCTGTTAAGCGGGCTAAACGCTCGTCATCATAGGCTGCTTGCAGCTCTTCTGTGACTTCCTGGCCGATATCAGCAAAGTCACCAAAACGAACGCCATGTTCTTTCCACACACGTTCAAATACGACATTGTCTGAACTGCTTCTGAGCTTTAAAATGGCTGCTTGGAAGCGTTCAGGCATTCCGAACCGCTCTTCTCTTTCGCCGTCAGTTAATTTGACTTGCATCGGAATCCCATTAAACATTTGGACAAACACTTTGACTTCGCCAAATGTGTCACCGCCTGACTGCGGTCCTTCCTGAAGGCCTTCTGTTTCTTGACCAAAGGCTTCTCTCACCTGTTGTAAAATGCCCTGCCAGTCAAACTTTGCATTACGCTCGACCGCTAAGAAATCTGCGACATGATAAACACCTTTTACACCTTCAATGTTCAAAATGCGCTTGATCATTTCTGGCGCTTCGTCTTTTTGATCCTTTTTGTAGTTGTTGCTTTTACCGCCGGCAAGTGCTTCTGTCAAAATGACCTTCATGGTATTTGGACTTGGCGTCGGTTCTATCGCTGTTATTTTCATCTATACATCCTCCTTACACACATAAAGACCCTACTCATCTGTAAGGCCGCATTCTTCTTTCCACGTCTTGATAAATAAGCTCATCAATTCATGCCGTTCCTCAGCAAGCTGCTTTCCTGCAGAGGTGTTCATCAAGTCTTTTAATTTGAGCAATTTTTCTTCCATATGCTTTAGCACGGAGCCCTGCTGCATGTTCTTTGTATAGTGGGGCTCCCCTTTTGCGCCTGCATAAGTAAACACTCTTGCAATACCGCTTGCTCCTATCGCATCGAGTCTATCTGCGTCTTGAACAATGGCCCCTTCTAACGTCATAGGCCTATTCTGCTTATGTCGATGACGAAAAGACATCGTGGTAATGATATCCATGATATAACGAATATCCCGCGTATTAACTTCCCAAGAAAGGAGCTGATGCTCAAGTTGTTGCGGTGAAAGCTTCCATTCACTCGACAGCTTTTCATCAATGACATCATGAACAATCGCCGCCATTTCAATAATAAAAAGAGAGCCGCCTTCCTGATTAGCAATCTGGCGGACAAGCTGGCGCACACGATCAATATGAGCCGCATCGTGTCCAGTCGGTTCATATTTCAGCTGATCTGAAACAAAGGAGGCAGCTGCCTCCAATTGTTTTTTCTGCATGACTGTGAGCACCTTATTTGTCCAAAAGAGCGATGATGGAGCTTTCTAATTCTTTTGGTGATGTTTTCGGAGAGAACCGCTCAGTGACTTCTCCGTTTTGATCCACGATAAATTTTGTAAAATTCCATTTCACTGTTTTCGTTCCAAGTACACCTTTTGCATGACTTGTTAAATGTTTGAAAAGCGGATGCGCATTGTCACCATTGACATCTACTTTCGCAAACATAGGGAAGGTTACGCCATAATTCAAAGAACAGAATTCCTGAATCGCTTCTTCCCCTTCTGGCTCCTGGTTCATAAATTGGTTGCACGGAAATCCTAAAATTTCAAGGCCCTTTTCATGATATTGATCATATAGCTCTTGCAATTGTTTGAATTGAGGAGTCAGTCCACATTTACTTGCTGTGTTGACAATAATGAGTACTTTTCCTTTGTAATCTGCCATTGATTTTTCCTGACCGTTAATGGTCTTGACCTGAATATCATAAATTGACATCTCATAGCCTCCTAGGATTCACTTTTTCCTATCGTAACATGCTTCTTTTATAAAATCGCTTTTTATGCCTCCTGTTAAAAGAGCCCTGTCACACTGTCGTCTTCTAATAAATCCATCTCGAGCGCCGCAGGTTTTTTAGGTAATCCAGGCATTGTCAGAATGCTTCCGGTTAAAGCAACAATAAAGCCTGCTCCTACAGATGGTTTTAACTCACGAATCGTAATGGTAAAGCCCTTAGGTCTCCCAATTAAAGCTGGATCATCCGAAAGTGAATATTGCGTTTTTGCCATACAAACCGGTAAATGACCCCAGTCGTTTTTCTCGATGGCTGCCAGTTGCTTTCTTGCTTTTGAAGTGAGTGTGACCCCGTCTGCTCCATAAACCACTTGGGCAACTTTAGATAACTTTTCTTCGATGGAATCATTTTCTTCATACAAATAGGAAAAGTGGTTCTTCTTCTTTTCAATAAGTGTCGCGAGTTCCTCGGCAAGTGCTGTCCCGCCTTCGCCTCCTTCTTCCCATACATTCACAGCTTTGACTGGATGGCCATGTGCGTGGCACCAATCTTCTATCGATTGAATCTCTTCTTTTGTATCAGTGATAAACCTGTTTACTGCGACGATGTATGGAAGACCGAAGGCTTGCACAGTTTCAATATGCTTTTCTAAATTATGTATACCTTCTAATACGGCATGTGCATTCTCTTCTTTGAGTTCAGTTTTCTTCATTCCGCCATGCATCTTTAATGCTCTGACAGTCGCCACAATGACAACTGCACCAGGCTTGAAATCACCAGCTCTTGTTTTAATGTGCAGGAACTTTTCTGCTCCAAGATCTGCTCCAAATCCAGCTTCTGTTACCACATAATCGGCTAATTTCGCCGCCATTTTGGTTGCAATTAAACTATTACATCCATGCGCAATATTGGCAAAAGGACCGCCATGTACTAGGGCCGGAGTTCCTTCAATCGTTTGAACAAGATTCGGTTTGAGCGCGTCTTTTAAAAGTAACGTAAGAACACCTTCATATCCAAGTGCTCCAACTGTGACTGGCTCGCCATCTTGATTATAGGCAACAACAATAGAAGAAAGACGTTTTTTTAAATCGGTTAAGTCTTCTGCTAAACAAAGGATGGCCATCATTTCGGAGGCAACTGTGATGTCAAATCCGTCTTCTCTAGGATACCCATTTAACTGACCGCCAAGTCCGACAACGACCTGTCTTAATGCACGATCGTTTAAATCAAGCACTCGCTTCCATACAATGCGGCGCGAGTCGATGCCGAGTTCATTTCCGTGATGGATATGGTTATCAATGAACGCAGATAAGGCATTATGTGCAGAAGTAATGGCATGAAAATCTCCTGTAAAATGAAGATTGATTTCTTCCATTGGCAGCACTTGTGAATATCCTCCACCCGCTGCACCGCCTTTTATGCCCATTGTAGGACCTAATGAAGGCTCGCGCATCGCAATGATTGCTTTTTTCCCAATTTTTTCGAAGGCTTGACCGAGGCCGACTGTTACGGTGGACTTCCCCTCACCTGCTGGCGTTGGATTGATCGATGTGACAAGAATCACATGTCCTTCTTTTTGTTCTTTTAAACGGTCAAAAATAGTCAAAGATATTTTCGCTTTTGTGAAACCATAGCATTCTAATTCTTCGTCATGTATTTGCAGCTTTGCTGCGATGTCTTGAATAGGTCTCAGCTTTGCCTTTTGGGCGATGTCAATATCTGATAAATGCTTTGTGATCATAAATAAACGGCCTCCTTTTTTTCCAGAAACAGCTTTGTTTTTGCTCTGTTTTTTATTGTAACATAATTGAAACATTGAAATATCGCCAGAAAGTTCCTATAATGAAATGAAATTAGCTTTGGTTCAGGGGGTGGCGAGTTGCCTATTAACATACCAGTTCATCTGCCGGCAAAACAAATACTAGAGAGCGAAAACATTTTCGTCATGGATGAGACAAGGGCATTCAAGCAAGATATCCGTCCTTTGAATATCGTGATCTTAAATTTAATGCCAAAAAAAATACAAACTGAAACGCAGCTGCTAAGAATGCTCGGAAATTCTCCTTTGCAAGTGTACTTTACGTTTTTGATTCCAAGTACGCATACACCGAAGAATACGTCGAGAGAGCATCTAGATGAATTTTATACGACCTTTGAATCGATTCGCCATAAGAAATTTGATGGAATGATCATCACCGGCGCACCAATTGAGCATTTAGCTTTTGAAGAAGTGTCCTATTGGAAAGAGCTTCAGGACATCTTGGACTGGAGTAAAACCAATGTGACGTCTACCCTTCATATTTGCTGGGGTGCACAGGCAGGCCTATATCACCATTATGGGATTGAAAAAATCAAGCTTCCCGAGAAAAAATTTGGTGTATTTGAGCATCTTGTGAAAGAGAAAAAAGAAAGATTAGTCAGAGGTTTCGATGAAGTATACTATGTCCCACATTCGAGGCATACAGATATTAATACAGAACAATTAAAAAACACGCCGAATTTGAAAGTATTGAGTATCTCTGAAGAAGCGGGTGTTTGTTTAATTGTTTCAGATGATGATAAACAAGTATTTTTAACTGGACATCCTGAATATGATACGGACACATTGAAGCAGGAATATGAAAGAGATTTGTTGAAGCATGATACAGTCCAAAAACCTGTCCACTATTTTATAGAAGATGGTGACACATTAGTCCCAGTGAATCGCTGGAAAGCCCATGCCACTTTACTGTTTATGAATTGGCTCAATTATTATGTTTATCAAGAAACTCCATACGTTTGGGAATAAAATAGACTGTGGTCTGATGATAAATGGTCAAAATGTGTTAAAATACAAATGGCTCTGTCTTCCATTATCAATTTAGTCTCGTTGTTTTTTAAAATTAGTTTAATTCTTTCGTAACGAATGATATGCTCTGGCTGTTTATATGTTATCTTTATGTATATGTAGACCTATGAGATTAATAGTTTTCGTACGAAGTTTTGTTGTTGTTGATTACATTTGAGGTGAATATTCTTGAATACCAATAAAAAAATATTAATCTTGACCGCAAATTATGGAAATGGACATATGCAGGTGGCTAAAACACTGTATGATGAATGCAAATCCCAAGGGTTTGAACATGTTGTAGTTTCTAATTTGTATCAAGAATCAAATCCCATTGTGTCGGAAGTGACTCAATATTTATACTTGAAGAGCTTTTCCATTGGGAAACAATTTTATCGCTTGTTTTATTATGGTGTAGATAAAATTTACAATAAACGCAAATTTAACATTTATTTAAAAATGGGAAATAAGCGTCTTGATGAACTCATTCAATTACACAATCCGGATATCATTATTATTACATTCCCGATGATTGTTGTTCCAGAATACCGGAACAAAACAGGCAAAGTCATCCCGACATTTAATGTCATGACAGATTTCTGTCTTCATAAGATTTGGGTACATGAAAACATCGACCGATACTATGTTGCAACCGATTATGTGAAACAAAAATTAGTGGAAATCGGCACACATCCAAGCGATGTCAAAGTGACAGGCATTCCTATTAGACCACAATTTGAAGCAGACGTGCCCAAATCGAAGATTTATAAAAAATATGGATTATCATCAAACAAAAAAGTTCTTCTGATTATGGCTGGTGCTCATGGTGTACTGAAAAATGTCAAGGAATTATGTGAAGCGCTGCTTCTCGACAGTGAAGTACAAATTGTTGTTGTATGCGGAAAGAACACAGCGCTGAAACAATCACTGAGCGATCTTGAACAAGCACATCCAGATCAATTGAAGGCGCTTGGATATGTGGAACAAATTGATGAATTGTTCAGAGTAACAGATTGTATGATCACAAAACCAGGCGGCATTACTTTAACAGAAGCAACAGCAATCGGTGTCCCGGTCATTCTTTACAAGCCTGTCCCTGGACAAGAAAAGGAAAATGCTCATTTCTTTGAAGATTATGGTGCGGCCATCGTCATCAACAGACATGAAGACATTTTAGAATCTGTGACCAACTTGCTGCAAGATGAAGAAAAGTTAGAAGTCATGAAACAAAACATTAAAAAACTGCACTTAAAGCATTCTTCTCAAACCATTTTGGAAGATATCGTTGAGCAATCAAATCTCATCACGAATAACAAAACGTATGCTCGTGCATTATCATAAAAAGGTGTCCGTCAATGACGGACACCTTTTTCTTTATCCTTGATTTCCATTTGTTGTGTACACTTCTTCAAACGGCTGCACGACAACAAAACCGCTTCCGCTAAATTTCATTTGAATAGACTCTCCGCTTCCTCTGCCAATAAAGGTTTTGAATGAAACATCTGTCACAAATTCAGTTTTTAAATCCCCTGACCATGCAACTGTCGCGTTCGGATCTGTATAGACAGAGTCACCCGGCTGAATAATCAATGTGAGGGGCTCATAATGACTGGTAATCGCAACAAGGCCTGGTCCTTCTAATTTGACATTAAATAAACCGCCTGCAAGCATGCCCGACACTTTTTTCATCAATTTGATATCCCAGCGCACTGACGGTTCAAATGCGAGCAGATCATTCCCATTCACAAAAATGGAATCCCCTTGAGCCAAACGAAGAATTGAGATTTTTTTACCTTGATCTGCCACATATAATTTCCCATCACCTGTTGCCTTCATGAGTGAAGTGCCTTCTCCTGACAGCATTTTTTTGAACATCTTTGAGACGCCATGTTCAAAAACGCCCTCGCGTTCAAACTTGATTTTGCCTCGGTACGAAACCATGGAACCTGTTTTTGCCCAAATGGTATCAGTCAAATTAATTTCTAAAAGTCTTGATGTTTCAAGTTCGAAGACCCCTTCTCCTTTATCTTCCTGCTGCGTATTCTGAACAAATTCTTCAAGTGTATAACGATTCATGATAGCACCTCTTCCTGTATTTTTTTTATATACGGACAAGGTGTGCATAAAGTTTCAGAAAATGGGGACGTTTTAGCTATTATTGTTATTCGCCAAAAAAAATCAAATATTCTGCTCAAAATTTGGCTCTTCCGCTTGACGCTTTACTTTTGATGGTGTATAGTGGAACCATCATTTAACAACTGCAAAGTCGTTAGGTGATGAAAATTTTTTTTAGTATGCCAAAAGGTATGCTACAGTACTAGGAGGAAAAAGCAATATGCAAAACGGTAAAGTAAAATGGTTCAATAATGAAAAAGGTTTCGGCTTCATTGAAGTTGAAGGCGGAGACGATGTATTCGTTCACTTCACAGCTATCGAAGGTGACGGCTACAAGTCTTTAGAAGAAGGACAAGAAGTTTCTTTTGAAATCGTTGAAGGTAATCGTGGACCTCAAGCTGCAAACGTAACAAAAATCTAATCAACTAAATCAATGATGTAAAGACAAAATAAAGAGAGGCCTATGCCTCTCTTATTTGATTTTCAGCTGAATTTCAATCGCTAAAATATTTTGCTTCAGTCGTTGTTCAATTTCAGAGATATCTTTTTCGAGAAAAGGTCTTCCCTTCTTTGCTACATCTACTAGTTGCTCTAGATCGCTGTACACCTCTTGAAATGTTCGATGTAATACCGTTTCGAACTCCTTATTATTCATACCGGCCTTCCCCTTTTCCTCTAATATCCGTCACTTAGTCAAAAAGTAACTCAACCAAAACTTTCTATAGTTATATCGGCTCATTTTTCAGAATATGTTCTTTTTTTACACATTCTATCCGTTTTTTTTCATGAACGGATGTTTGAGCAGGGAAAACCGGTGCGTCCGCTTACTTTTTGAGCAGCGTCTGTCCATATTCTTTTATTTTCTCTCCAACGGTGCATTGCTGTATACAAAAGGAATGGGCATATTTTTTGCCAAATTCTTTCCGAAAATGCTTCTTAATCAAACAATCTGAACAATACGTGTCTTGAAGATCGGTCAATTCTTGTACTGCTGTTTTTTTATCCACATTATTCAGCTCCGTCTGCTTCTAATTTCAATGTACTTTCGATTGGGACGTCTGCAAGAATCTGTCTTGCAAGCTGATCCGCTTCTGCATTTTGTTTCCGATCGATGACTTCATAGGTTGGCGTCAGCTTCAGCTCTTTTAAAGCTGCTTCAATTCGGTCAAGCCATTTGTTATGTACATCATCATAACAAGGCCATTCTCCTTTTAACTGATTCATGACAACAAGTGAATCTCCTCTAATCGTGACAGAATTTCTGCTTGCCCCTAGGTCTTTTAAAGCTTTTACTGCCTCAAATAAAGCCGCATACTCTGCTTCATTATTGGTGCTCCCTTGGAAAGGCTGATTTTTTCTCAATCGATAAGCGTCTTTTCCCAGCTTATAGTAGACGACAACTCCAAGACCAGAGTCGCCTATTTCTTTATGAAAACTTGCATCAAAATAGACTTGAAGCTGATCAGGTTCAAGCTTTAGTTCTTCATTTAGCTTTTCAAGCTCTTTTATGAACCACACGGCCCCTTTTTCATCTTCAAATGACAGGAGTGACTGTGGTTCTTTTTTGTCGATATATTTTGCTAACCTCAAGGCCTCTTTTAGCTCCAACCAATCTTCTTGGTAAAAAGCAATGGACCCAATTGATTTCACTTTCATTGTGTAGTGTGCTCTTAATTTCATTGATCACATCGCCTTCCCGTGCTTTTAAGGTAAACATACGTTATGCTATAATCAAAAAGTTACATTTTACAATGAGAAAGGAAGTTCATGTCACTTGTTTAATGAAGGTATTTGGATCTTATTTGCGATCATTAATTTTATCATTGTTCTTCTATTTTATAAAGGATTTGGCAAGATGGGCCTTTTTGTCTGGATTGGCTTTGCGACGGCTGCCGCAAATTTACAAGTTGTCAAAACCGTTGAATTATTTGGCTTAACGGCAACACTTGGAAATATTTTATATGGCAGTGTGTTCTTTGCAACGGACGTATTAAATGAAAAATATGGACAAAATGAAGCGAGAAAAGCTGTCTGGATTGGCTTTGCCACCCTTTTAACACTAACTGTTGTCATGCAGGAGGCTTTGCTTTTCCATCCCGCTCCATCTGATATCTCACAATCATCGCTGGAAACGATATTTGGCTTTATGCCAAGGGTTGCACTTGGCAGTCTTGCTGCTTATATCATCAGTCAAATGCTAGATGTTTATGTATATTCGTTTATTCGCCGGATATTTCCTTCCGATGGTGCGCTCTGGGTGCGCAACGCCGGAAGTACGATGATTAGCCAGCTTCTTGATACACTGATTTTCACGACCATTGCCTTTCTTGGCACGTATCCATTTCATGTATGGATTGAAATCTTCATCACGACATATGTCATTAAATTTATCGTAGCTGCGATTGCGACACCTTACGCGTATGCAGCGAAAAAAATGGTTCCGCTTGATGAAAGGGTGAAATAATGTGCCAGCTGAAATATACATTGATGGTGCAAGTGCAGGTAATCCAGGTCCCTCTGGCATCGGCATTTTCATTAAATATGATGGAAAGGCTGAATCCTTCTCCATTCCTCTTAGATCAATGAGCAATCACGAAGCAGAATTTTCCGCTCTGATCGAGGGGATGAAAATATGCGCGGAAAAAGGATTGCGTACCGTTTCATTTCGAACAGATTCACAAGTAGTTGACCGCGCAGCCAATGCAGGATTTGCTAAAAATCCAGCCTTTCAGCATTTTATCAAAGAGATGATCGAACTTCAAAGCCAGTTTGATTTATTTTTCATTAAATGGATTCCGAGTAAGGAAAATCAAATAGCGGATCAACTCGCTAGAAAAGCGATTCACCTTTCTAAAGGATGAATCGCTTTTTTTCGGTTATGCTAATGTGTGTGAGGTGATACTGATTGGATAAAGAAAATAAAGGTCGTGTCACAAATGGGACAACCCCACAAGGTGATGCGCAAACAAAAGATAAACAGCCACTATCTCAGCTGGAAAATAGAGCGAAGAAAAGCAATACAAAAAGATGAACCTGAGAGATCGGCTTTAGCTGATCTCTATTGTACTTAAACGATTCATCATCGGTTCGATTCCTTTGATTTGATGGTACCTCAGCATAGCAGCAGCACGTTCTTGATTGATGTTCATTTTCGTCTCATCAATTGGACAGCTGAGCGGGACATCACATTTGATCTCTGCCAATAGACGAGAAAGCTTCAGATCTTCTAATCCTGCTTGCATTTTCTTTTGCTGTGCAGCCGTTAGTTCATGGACATTTTCTAACAAACCGTCAATCGTTTCATATGTTTGGATAAATTTTAATGCGGTTTTTTCTCCGATTCCTTTGACACCTGGATAATTATCACTTGCATCACCCATGAGCGCTTTCATATCGATCAGCGCCTTTGGAGAGATTCCCATTTCCTCTTCGAATAAGACTTTTGTATAATGCTTATAATTGCCAATTCCTTTTTGCATCAAGGCAACAGTGACTTGTTCATTCAAAATTTGCAGCAAATCTTTGTCTCCAGTTAGGACAGTCACCCGTGCTTCTTTTTGGTAGAGCGCAGCAAGAGTACCGATACAATCATCTGCTTCAAAGCCCTTTAAACCAATGTTTACAATTCCCAGTTCTTCTGTAGCTTCTTTTGCTAAATCGAATTGCGGAATGAGCTCGACAGGCGCCTCTCCCCGATTTGCTTTATAATCTTGAAACAATTCGTTTCGGTATGTTTGGCTTCCCATATCCCAGCAGCAAACAATATGCGTTGGCTCAAATGTCTGTACAGCCGTTAATAAGTGCTTCAAATAGCCATTGACTCCATTTGTCGGCACACCGTGATCATTTATCATAAAATTGCGATGTACAGCCGTTGCATAAAACGATCTGAACAAAAGCGCCATTCCATCTACAAGCAGTACGTGTTTATTCATTCTTATAAACTCCCTTTTTCAAAACAATACTCCTATTCTATCACAGAACACAAAATTCGACATAAAAAAGGCGCCTTCTTCTTTTAGAAAAGAAGAGGCACCCTGTTTACTTTTGACCGTATTGCATTTTTTTCGACTCTGCTTCTGCATAGGACGGCATGTCTTTTTGTTTAGGGTCACGCTCATCCTGCTGCTTTGTCTGTTGCTTTTTTTTCATGATCATTCCCCTTTCTCGGTACATTCATTAAGATGACCAAAAAAGAGAAAGTTACTCTTTACTTCTGTTTCCGCTTGACATACTCCCTGACCATATCATTCGTCACATGCTTACGCAGCGGAACAATACCGCCTCGTGCAAGCTCATTCATCTTCGACGTAATGGCATTGATGTCGTCTGTTGTAAATGGCTCGTTTTGCTCACATTTGAATACAGCAGTCTCTATTGCTTGTTCTCTTTTCTGTTCAAGCTCAAGAAAGGACTGAATATGAGCATGCTGCTTTTGTGAGTGTGCGGAAATCTCTTTGTGTACGCTCGTCATTTTCTATCAACTGCTTTCTTTTTTATTTAGTCTACCATGAATCAAATGGTTTTCAACTGGTTCTTCCATTCGTTTGTTTGTTCATATACTTGTTCAATTACCGCCTGTTCTTTGGCATCTGTCGTTAGGCTCGTGATAAATGTTTGTTTTTGTTCACTTAGCTGCTCGAGCGCTTCTGTTTCATATCTTTCAGTAAAGGTCTTCACCATTGTGTCGTACCTGCTCAGTAATTCTTCTTTTTCTTTATCTGCCCATTTCGTGGTTAACTGATGAAGAATATCTCGAATCGCTTCAATGAACGCAGCCTTTCCATTCTGTTCAAAGAAAACTTTCGCTGATTTTTGCTTCTTTAAGAGCGGTTCGAATGGCGTCAGTTCAGCTTCGACTTCAATTTGTTTCAGCTCAGCATTTTTCTCTTCTGGCGGCGAGAGTGTGAGAGAAAAGTAGGGGTCTTCTGCACTTGCCGCCTGCAATCCTTTCTCCCACTCCTCTTGGAAATATTGATGAATAAACGATTCCATTCGGATATCAAGCGCCTTTAACTCCTGTACAAATTCAAATTCATAATCCTTCAGTGCCTGCTCAAGCGCTTTTTTCAACTGCTGCCTGAAGTCTCCTTGAGATATTCCAGGGTAAAAGGCTGTCTTTAACAGATCATTCGCAAATAGTGATAGGCGCTGCACAATATGATAGAGCTGTTCATGTAAGTCCTTTTTCACACTTTCTGTCACTAGCTTAGATTGTTTGATATGACTCATTTGATCAAGAATCGCTTCATAGGATGTGTCTATCTTTTTCTTTTCCGCTTGCTTCTCATCTTCTGATTGATGCAGTGTCGCATGCAGCTTGTCGACTGTGCTACATAACCTTCCGGCTTCAAAATACAAAAGCTCGATCGCATCTTTCGTTAATTCTTTCTCAATAAAATAGTCGAGCTGTTTTCTAAGCTTTGCATATTGATTATAAGCTGTCTCTCCCTTTCCTTCGATTTCTTCCTTACTGGACACATGATGAAGGTTTGGGTTTCGGATGCCTTCTTTTGTGAGCTCATTTTTCACATAGTCAAAGACGGTGTCAAGCTCTGCTTGATCCTTTGCGAGGTCAGCTGCATTGATAATAAAGAACATTTTATCCATGCTAAATGAATCTTTTACAAGCCCAAGCTTACGTAAAAATGACCGATCTGCCTTCGAGAAAGAGTGCTGGTAGTAAGTTAAATAAAGAAGAGCATCTGCGTCCTTCATATATTGAAAGGCAATCTCTGTATGGCGCTTATTCATACTGCTGGCGCCTGGCGTATCAACAATAGTCAGCCCTTTATCTGTTAAAGGTGTACTCAAATACACCGTCACTTCCTTCACCACACAAGAAACAGCTTCTTCTGCCACATATGGCCTCAGTTCTTGAAGAGTGACATGAAGCGGCGTTTGCTTAGTAATGTGATGAAGGAAACGTGTATGCGCTTGTAAAAAATGTTCAACAATGATGCGGTGATCTTGTTCAAGCTGTCTTTTTTTCAGCGTTCGTTCGAGCTTGGATGTAAACGTCTCTCCCTTTTCTTCTGAGATCGAAAGTCCGAGGATCTGATTGAGCTCCTCTAATATATCCTGTTCTGTTTTGAACACCACTTTTACACTTTCATGCGGGTGATCTTCCGTCGGTCGCGTCAGCTTATTAATCGTTGCCGTTGTTGGCGTGGGAGAGGATGGCAGTACCTTTCTCCCAACAAGGGCATTTGCAAAGGAAGATTTCCCCGAACTAAAAGCCCCAAATAAAGCGAGTGTGAATTCTTTCGCTTGCAGCCGTTTTGTTCGTTTTTCAAAGGACTTTCTTTGAGATTTGAGAGCGTCTAATGGCAATAAAATCTGAGAAAGCTGTTCAAACTGGTCAATTGACTGTGCCGTCGTGACATGCTGTGACTGACGCATTTGATGTTGCTCTATCTGCTTCTGCGCTTTTTCTTGCTCGCTCTCTTCGGGATGAATGGGCGCGTGATCCTGCTTTAGCTGGTCATGCTGCATCCGCCTCTTTTTCGCATAAAACCAATCTTCTTCGATCTGTTCATCCGTTCCGTTTTGCCATATATCCCATACATGCTGAATATCTCGTTTGATTTGTTCATTTTTTTCGATGCACTGCTCGAGCGTTTGGAGTTCTTTTGCAGCCTGGGCCCATTTTTCTTGATGTTTTGCTTTATCTTTCATAAGCTGGGCTTTCAGCGACTCAGACATTTGTTCAATCAGTGTCATCGCTTTCTGTTTTGCCTGTCTTCTCAAGGCATCGCCAGCATCTTTTGCATATTGCAGTACGTATTCATTGGAGAACGTCGCACCATGATGAATCACACTTTCAAGGAGTGCTTCTTGCACAGGTGTTTCAAATGCCATCACTTGATTTAATAACTCTTCACCAAGCTGATGCTTCTTGACTTCTTTTTTAAGCAGCTCAGCAATATGCCAGTCCACTTCTGCTTTCATCCTCGCTTTGACATCTGCTAAGAAGTCGGTTGCCCGTTTTTCTTTTTCTTGCTCAGTTTTGTTTTTAGCAAAAAGCAGCCCCACTTTAAAGCCAGGTGCTTTTGATTCAATATAGTCGCTTGCGAGTTCCCTCATTTTAAATGGAGTTAGGTTGGCATTTTTTAAGATGCTCTCGACTTCAGAAGATACTTCATCTTCTAACTGTTTGGCTCCATTTTCAATGAAGTAGTTTTTCGCTTCAAACTCCTTTACTTCTTTTCTTTTTTCTTGGAGCTGTGAATCAAGCTCTTCACCTTGCAGCTCTTCTTTTAACGAGTCAATGTGTTCTTTTAAGACATGCTCAATTTTCTGCTCCGTATAAGCCCGAAGTGATGCTTTCGGCAACGTCTGTAATTCTTGTAGTTTTTCGATTAAACGAATCATTTCATTTCTTGGGTGCGTCTCATCGGTTACAGATGTAAAGTATAGATGATCTTCTTCAATGCCCTCTTTAAGGAGCATGTCTACCACTTGATTTTTGTAGTCTTCAAATGCTGTCTCATGCTCATCATGCCGGTCCACTTGATTCACGATGAAATAAAGATTTGGCACTTTCTCTTTAATGGAGCGAATAAAACGAATGTTTTCTTCAGAATGAACATGGTTGTAGTGAACAACATAAAAAAGAGCATCTGCTTGATGAAGAATAGAGGCAGCAGACAAAAAGTGTGCATGATCCGTTGAATCAATTCCTGGCGTATCAATCAGTGCCACCTTTTCTTCCAGTCCTCTATAGTCACCGCTAATTTCCACCATCTCAATCTGTTCTCCATCCTTACAGAAACGCTGTACTGCTTCTTTATCATAAGAGCCGCTCATTTTTGCAAAACGGCCATCAGAGGTGTGAAGCTGCACTTCACTTTCGCCTTTCCTCACGACGACCAAGTTTGCACTTGTTGGGATTGGGCTCGTTGGCAAAATGTGATCATGAAGCAGATGATTCACAAGTGATGACTTTCCAGCAGAATAGTGGCCGGTAAATGCGATATACACTTCTTCTTCTGCTTCCTTTTTGATAATCGATGCAAGTTTGGCTGCGCGCTCATGATCATCCCTTTTGAGAAAGCTTTGATATAAAGCTCCTGTAGTTTGAACGAGCGAATCTCGAATAGACAAGTCTTTCATGACGATAAACCCCTTTGTTTTTAGAAAAGTCAGTTATGTATGTGATACCATTTTACACAAAATAAAGAGATTTTTCTTCTGATCTCAGGAAATAAAAAAAATCTGCTGCCCGATCAGTCGCAATTGACTGAGATCAGGAAGCAGATTTTTTGGAGACACCTTTTAATACGAAGCCAATTAATAGGCTGTATATACACACCGTACCGAGTAAGAAAATCATTGTCATGTGATCACCGTCCATCCTTCATGATTGAGAATGCTTATCATTAATGAAAGTGTAGCACAATTGATAATGATTTTCAATATTAATTTAGCAAATACTGATTTAACGCTTTCTCCTCTGTTTGAATTCTTACAGCCATCATCCATGCATTTAAACACGTAAACAAAATGGCAGTGACATACGCCTCAAACAATAGCGGGATCAGCAAAAGTTCAATCGCCACGACTACATAGTTAGGGTGTTTCAACCAACGATACGGCCCTTTTTTTACAATCATTGCGTTTGGCACGACTAAAATCTTTGTATTCCAGTACGTCCCAAGGGAGCATAATGCCCAGTATCGAATGACCTGTGTAGCCATCAGGAAAAGGAGCAGCACAAGAAAATACCGGGACGGCCCCTTATGTAAAAGCCCTATCTCAACTATGAGTGAGAGAAAAAAGGCCGTATGCATAGCGACCATATAGGGATAATGACTAGCACCAAATTCAATGGCACCCATCGCTTTTACTTTTCTTTCATTTCTTTTGGCCACAAGCATTTCAATGAGCCGCTGACAAACGAAGAAACCGATAACAAGCCAAATGATCATGACAAGACCTCCTCCCATTTCATAAGCAGCAGCTCTGAGGAAAAGCCTGGACCAAGCGCCCCGCAAAGGCCAATATCCCCCGCTTCAGCTGATTGATGTTCAAGGAAATGCTTGATGACATACAAAACTGTGGCAGAGGACATATTTCCGTGTTGTTTGAGTACTTCTTTTGAAGAAAATAGCTGATCCTCTCGTAAAGATAGACTTTCAACATAGGCATCAATCACTTTTTTTCCTCCAGGATGGGCAAGAAAAACGGATAAGTCTTTAGTTGAACATCCAAGCTCCTCTAAAAATCGATCCACCTGCTCTTTTAACCAGCCTGAAATCATAGACGGTATGTCACGGGAGAAAATAACCCGAAAGCCGTCACTTGTAAATTCCCAGCCCATCACATCCTCAGAATCCTTCATCGTGACGGATTGTGTGCTTAGTACTTTAGGGACTGTTTTTAAATGGGCATATTCTAGTGCAGCCGTTTCTCCAGCTAAAAGAGCCGCAGCCGTCCCGTCTCCAAATAAGGAGGTGCCGATTAAATTGCTTTTTGATTGATCTTGCGGCTGAAAGGTTAAACTGCACAGCTCACAGGCAACGACGAGCACCTTTGCTTCTGGATATGCCCTTATGTATTCATAAGCCCGAGACAGCCCTGACGCACCACCCCCGCACCCTAGCCCCCAGATCGGTACTCGTTTCGTATAAGGAGAAAAGGGAAGTACGTTCATCAGCTTTGCATCAAGACTTGGGGTCGATAAGCCGGTACTTGAAATAAAAAACAGTGCATCGATCTCTTCAACCGGGATCGGCTTTTTCAGAAACGCCTTCTCTTGAAGACAATGTAAGATCGCTTCTTTTGCATGAGCCAGTGCCTTCTCCAAATAGATATTGTTTTTCTCTTCAAAAGAGTGGTGCGTCTGATACCATTCAATGGGCTGTACAAATTGCCTGCTCTCAATTTCTCCATTTTGAAAAGCTCTCAGCAGCCGATCAATATCTTTAAACGATCGTTTAAATTGAGACCTAGCAAATTCAGCAGCTGTTTTCTGATCCACGTGATGCTTTGGGAGACTCGTTCCAACTGAAAGAATGTACGCCATCGGCTTCACCTCTTTTTTCGGTTAATATCCCCTATCGAAAAAAGGATATACATGCCAAGTCGTCACAATTCAGTCAAAACATTTTCCTCCGTCTAACTTTTTGTCTTGACGACAATTGATAAATATTGGATAATATAGTTGAAAACATGATGTAGTTTTCCTCCTTCACAGGTTCGTTCCAAGCCAAGCGAACCTGCTTTTTTTATGCAAAAAAACACCTCTTAATGAGAGGTGTTTACATAACAGATTGCTTAGGTTCTTCTATCAGGTCCTGCCCTGTTTCTTTTTTAAATGGAATCATGTGATAAATAATATGAAGCAAAATAGCGGTAAAGCTACCGGCCACGATTCCGTTACTTGTTAATAATTTCACTGATTCTGGCAAATGCTCAAACATTTGCGGCACGACGGTGACACCTAAGCCGATCCCAACTGAGCAAGCAACAATTAGTAGGTTTTCCTGTTTGGCAAAATCTACGCGCGAGAGCATTTTAATACCGTAGGCAATGACCATCCCAAACATGGCGACCATTGCGCCGCCAAGAACTGACTTTGGAATAATCGTCGTAAATGCAGCAATTTTAGGAAAAAGTCCAAATGACATGAGCAATGCTCCTGTCACAACGATGACTTGATTTTTCTTGACTCCTGTCAACTGGATCAACCCAACGTTTTGCGAGTAGGCTGTGTAAGGAAAGGCATTGAAAATACCACCTAATAAAACAGCAATCCCCTCTGCGCGATAGCCTTTCGCTAAATCCTTCTCTTTTAATGACCGGTTTGTTAAATCACCTAATGCGAAATAAACACCTGTTGATTCGACTAATGACACAATCGCAACTAACGTCATCGTCATAATGGGTGCAAATTCAAAGGTAGGCATGCCGAAATAAAATGGTTCAATTATACGAAAAACTTGAGCGTTCGCCACCTCAGCTGTTTCCACTTTCCCCATAAATGCAGCGACTGCTGTCCCAAGGAGAATACCAATTAAAATGGCGATCGCCTTCATAAAGCCTTTTGTGAATCGATAGAGCAGCACAATGATAAACAGCACAAGGAAAGCGAGGCCTAGATTTTCAAAAGAACCATAATCTGCACTTCCTTCTCCACCTGCCATATTGTTCATCGCTACCGGAATAAGGGTAATGCCAATAATGGTGACGACAGACCCAGTCACAACAGGCGGGAAAAATTTCACAAGCTTCCCAAAGAAAAAGGAAAGAAGAATGATGATACACCCAGAAGCGATAATACTTCCATAGATAGACGAAATCCCGTATTTAGAGCCAATCGCAATCATAGGAGAAACCGCAGTAAATGTACAGCCTAATACAACAGGCAGACCGATACCAAAGAAACGGTTTTTCCAAACTTGAAGGAGCGTGGCAGCCCCGCACATGAAAATATCTGCCGAGATTAAGTAAGTCAGCTGTGCAGGGGTGAGGCCGAGCGCATCTCCCACAATGAGCGGCACAAGAACGGCACCTGCATACATCGCCAGCACATGCTGAATCCCTAGCGAGAGCGTTTTGGCTTTTTTAGCGGCACTCATGATTGTACCTCCCGTACAAACGTGACTTTCCCTTCCTCAAGTGATTCAATACGTGCAAGGGACTCGACGCGGTAGCCCATTTGAACAAGCGCATTCCTTCCGGGCTGAAATGACTTTTCAATGACAATGCCAAATCCGGCTACTTTCGCCTTCGCCTGCTTTGCGATTGCAGCAAGCCCTTTAGCGGCTTCACCGTTCGCTAAAAAGTCATCAATGATTAATACACAATCTTTTTCACTGAGATGCGTATTTGAAACAGCGATCGTGCTTTCTACTTTTTTCGTAAAAGAGTACACACTCGCTGTTAATAGGTTATCTGTTAGTGTTAGTGATTGACGTTTTCGAGCAAAGACAACTGGTACTTGAAGAGCTAGTCCAGCCATCACAGCAGGTGCAATGCCAGAAGATTCGATTGTGACAATTTTTGTAATGCCATCATGCTTGAATAATCTAGCAAACTCTTGCCCGATCTCATGCATTAACACAGGATCAATTTGATGATTTAAAAAGGCATCTACCTTTAACACTTGATTTGACAGAACGATTCCTTCGTTCTCAATTTTTTGACGTAACAATTCCATCATTCTTCCTCCCAGCATATTGGCAAACATTTTAATTTTTGCATAAAAAAAGCATTGCTGTCCATGAGGAGCAAGCAATGCGAAAACGATCCACGGATCTTCAGCTCAAACAAGAAAGAACTGTTTCATTTTGCTCACTCATAGTCGGACCGTATCGGTGTCCGGTAGAAACTTGCGTGCCATCATCACGCGATTATATGAGTGTTATAGTGTTCAAATTATAACAAGATTTCAGACGCTTGGAAAGCACTTTTCTAGAAAAATACCGAACTTAAATAATAGATCAGTTCAAAACGTTCGTTTTTAGAATATTCAAGCATCAAAAAAGCACCCTTCTGAGCAAAGGGTGCCTTTTATTTAAGATAAATACAATTTCGTATATTTATCTGTTAAATAATCGATTAAATATTGCACATTTAATTCCTCACCAGTCGCATCTTGAATGATTTCAGATGGTTTTTTGCGTTTTCCATGCTGGTGGACATGTTCTGTGAGCCATTCTTTTATCGGTGCAAAAGACCCATTTTGAATCAGCTCATCAAAATTCGGTAAATCTTTGATCATTTGGTGCTTTAGTTGCGCCGCATACATATAACCAAGCGCATATGAAGGGAAATATCCAAAGCTTCCATCAGACCAGTGAACATCCTGCAAAATGCCGAGTGCATCATTAGGAGGCGTAATGCCAAGATACGCTTTATATTTTTCATTCCACAGTGCAGGCAGGTCTTCAACTGCTACTTCTTCATTAAAAATCGCTTTTTCAATTTCATAGCGGATGATAATGTGAAGCGGATACGTCAGTTCATCTGCCTCAATTCGAATGTAAGTCGGCTTCGATTCATTCACTGCATGCACAAAGTCTTCTAAAGAGACATCTTTAAATTGCTCAGGAGACGCTTCTTGCAGCTTATGATAATACGTTTTCCAGAAATCTTCATGTCTGCCGATAAAATTCTCAAAGAAAAGAGACTGTGATTCATGGATCCCCATTGATGTGCCATCACATAATAGCGTTCCGCTCAGTGCCTCATCAATGTTTTGCTCGTAGATGGCATGACCACACTCATGAATCGTGCCAAAGATCGCCATCCGAAAATCATGCTCATCATAACGGGTCGTCACACGAACGTCCCCTCTGCTCAATGTCACAGCAAACGGATGAACCGTTGTATCCAGACGTCCTGCGTCAAAGTCATACCCCAATTCTTTTAAGAAGAAGAGACTCAGTTCCTTTTGTTTGTCGATCGGAAAACTTTTCGATAAAAATGAAGTATCCGGCTTATGAGGAGAGGCTTCGATTTTTTTCACGAGAGGAACAATGGCATCACGAAGTGCACCAAACTTTTGATCGAGCTGTTCAACTGTCATATCTGGCTCATAGTTATTGAGCAGCACATCGTATGGCGTTTGTTTCACGCCCCAATATTGAATAAAGCGCTTGTTAAAATCAATGAGCTGTTTTAAGTATGGTGCAAAGAGTGAAAAGTCTGATTTCTCCCTTGCTTCTACCCAGACATGCTCTGCTTTTGATTGCAAAATCGAGTATTCTTTAAATTCTTCTTTCGGAATTTTGCTGTTTTCATCATACTCTTTTTGTGATAATTCGAGCGCCTTTTGTGTATCTTTTGACAGCTCATCTCGATGTTTGTTTAATGCGTGAAGAAGATCTCTCATTTCATCAGAAGTCTTCATATTAAAAATATCACTTGATAATTGACCGATGGTTTCAGCTCTGAAATCGGCGCTTTTTTTAGGCGCCTGTGTTCTAGAGTCCCAATAAAGTAAATGGAGCGCCTCCGTATAATGGGCGATTTTTCCTAGTAATTGATAAAACGCTTTCTCTTTTGCTTCAAGACTCATACGTTTGTTCCCCCAATCAATAAAATATGTATGTACGTTTCAAGGCTACTTCAAGGAATGTTCTTTTGTCAATGAAAAAGGAGGATACTCAGATGGTATCCTCCTCTTTTCCTCGTTCGGGCGTTATTTAGATGATTGGCTTGACTGGCAGAACGGATTCAATTTTACTTTGAAGCTCTGTATCTTCCTTACGGTCAAAATAAATATGAATGGTTCCTGCATCTTGGCTTGTCCGAATCAGCCTTCCAATACCTTGTCGCAAGCGCAGCAGCATATACGGAAGGTCAACTTCAGCACGAGCATCCTTTGCTTCATTCCGTTTTGCCTCAAATACCGGATCATGAGGCGGGTAAGGAAGTCCCCAGATGATCACATTTGTTAGTGATTGTCCTGGAATATCCAGCCCTTCCCAAAGGTGAACAGAGCATAACACGGATGTCTCATCTGCTTGGAACTTTTGAACAATCGTGCTGATTTCCTCGTCTCCCTCAAAATACACGTGGAAAGGCAGTGATTCATCCGATGCCTCAAGCTGCTTTCTAAAGAAATGAAGTTCATCAAATGAAGGGAACAAAATCAGAGATCGTCCTCCGTTTTCTTTCAGCTGAGTGATCACTTGCTGTCCTTTTGCCTCTTGCTCTTGAAGCTGCTGAATCCCGTGGAAATAAATCTTCATTTGCTCATCGTAATCATACGGAGAAGCGACACTCATTGATAAATAATCTTTGATCCCAAGACTTTCAGCTAAATAATCAAAGGATTGATTTTCAGACAATGTAGCAGAAGAGAAAATGTATGGTCTTTTTTGCGAGAATACTTTTTCACCAAGCACCTCTGCGACTGTCTTTGGCATCACAACAAATGTCGTATCTAACTCCTGCTTTTCAAGCCAGCTAATCGCATTTTTTTGATATAGCGACAGAGAATACGCCATTTGTTCAATGTACTCTTCCACAACAGACAATTCGTATTGATCGATTGTATACATCTCTGATTCAAACACGAGTGCTTCTCCGATTTTTTCAAGCAAATCACACAATTCACTTGCAGACCGCTTCACTTCATCCACACGTCCAATTTCAAGTCGATGCGAGCCCTTGATTTCTTTGGCATGTGTTTTTAAGAGATAGAAGAACTCATCGTTTGTGGCAAGTGCATCTTCAACGAGCTCGGCAAACTCTTCACGTATATCGTTTTGCAACAGGCGCTCTAAAAATGTTTCGAGCATTGATTGCTTCACTCGGTACGTCAGTGCTTTTTGTGCGGCAAATTCAAGAAGGTGCCCTTCATCAAATACGACGGAGCTATGTTCTGGAAGCAGCGGAAGCTGGCCCTCGCGTTTGCGGGATTCCTTCGTCCACACATGCTCCATGTAAAAATCATGAGAACAGATGATGAGATCGGTTGCTTTCCGGTAATGATCTCTTGATAAATTCAGACCGCAGCGATGACGCATATCGCACGTCAAGCAGTCTTGAAACGAGTCATAGCCAATGCGTGACCATTCATCATTTGATAGTTCTGGATACTCTTTTCGATCACCATACGGATAAAAGTTTTGCATACCATGTGATTCATGAACAAATGAAGGAAGCGATTCATAAATATCGAGCCACTTCTCATCATCTTCACGCTGCATGGTTTTCTCTAGTTTCTTTAAGCATAAATATTGGTCATGCGATTTACTTAATCTCGCATCTATTTGAATATCAAGGTGATTGGCAATTTTATAGATATCACCCTCTTGTTTCACCAGCTGTTCAATTAACGTTTCGTCTGCACATGCAATAATCGCAGGTTTCCCTGTATACCTTGCATATGTGACCGCAAATAATAGATAGACAATGGTTTTGCCTGTGCCTACCCCAGCTTCGGCAAACATCACACTTTTTTCTTTAAAGGCTCTTTCTAGTTGAAAAGCCATAAATATTTGTTCATCTCGAAGATCAAAGCCCTTTTCTGGCAAAATGTCATAGAACACATCACCAATCCAGTTGCCCAGTTCTTCGTAAAAATTATGTTCTTTTGATAATGAAAAAGGCAAACGAGATGCTGTCACCTGCTTCAACCCCCAACTTTTGAATCATTCAGACATTCAATAGTAACATTTATGCTGGGGAATGACAATCTTTTTTACGATCGCAAACGATGTTGATAGGTTTCTTTCATTAAAAATGCATGCTCTGAACGCTCTATGTAAGCCTGAGCAAGCGCTAAATCTTCGATGGCTGCTGTCAGCTGAGCAGATTGTCCACCTTCTTGCCCTTCAATTTTTTGAGCAGTCGAAGCGAGTGCTTTTTGGATTAACTGAAATTGATCATATTGTATCATGGAGACACCTCTTTTTTTAAAATCAAGTTCAGTTTATTCCGCCCCGTGAAGGTTTATACCTTTCTGCGATAAAAAAAGCCACACCTTCTGTAGGTGTGACCATTTTTTTATGATTCAGTTGTCTGTTTTCTAGGCGGGCGTTTTCCCCAATATTGGTAATAGTCTGTTTTAATAAAACCATTAAACAGTTTTCTCTTTTTCGTTGCTTTTCTGCCGAAGCACTCTTCGAACTTTTCGTGTGACGTTAAGATGTAAATGGACCAAGTATCTAGGCTCTTAAATGCTTCGCCCATTCCTTGATACATTTTTTCAACAGCTGGTTTATCACTGAGTCGTTCTCCGTAAGGCGGATTTCCGACAATCACACCATACTCTTCTTTCGTTTGAAAGTCTTTCACTTGCATTTGTTTAAATTGAATCAATTCACTTAGACCAGCTTCTTCAGCATTCATTTGTGCAATGTCTACCATCCGATGGTCGATATCACTTGCAATAATGTGGAGCGGCTGATCATAGTTTGCTTTTTCTTCCACTTCGTGACGCGCTTTGTTCCAAACGTCTTCACCAATCCATTCCCATGACTCGGACGCAAATTCCCGGTTAAATCCTGGGGCAATGTTTTGTCCTATCATGGCCGCTTCAATAGCGATTGTTCCTGACCCGCAGAAAGGGTCAACAAACGGACGGTCAGGTGTCCAGTTTGTTAATAGCACGAGTGCAGCCGCAAGGGTTTCTTTAATAGGTGCTCCGCCTTGATCCGTACGGTACCCTCGTTTATGAAGACCCACACCAGATGTATCAAGCGTGAGCACAGCTTTATCTTTTAAAAGGGCAACCTCAATTTTATACTCAGGTCCTGTTTCTTCAAGCCATTCAGACTGTATGTTGTAAGAGGATATGAGCTTTTGCGCGATCGCCTTTTTGACGATACGCTGACAATCCGGCACACTGGCAAGCTGTGATTTCACAGATTTACCGATGACAGGGAACGTGCTGTTTTTCGGTAAAAAAGAGGACCAGTCAATCGCCTTCGTCCGTTCAAACAGCTCATCGAATGTTTTTGCCGAAAATTCAGCTACTTGTACCTTAATCCGGTCTGCTGTACGCAGCCAAAGGTTCGCACGGCAAATCGCAAGAGCATCCCCCTCGAAAATCACTTTTCCATTGTCTACTGTGCAGTCATAGCCAAGGTCTCTTACTTCTTTTGCAACAATCGCTTCAATTCCCATTGGAGCTGTTGCGATGAGTGTATAGGTTTTCATTGTTTTATCACCTGTTTTCTCGTCCTTTTATGTATTCAAGATAAAAGCTCTCCATATGTTGAAATAGGAGAGCTTTGTTTTTCATCATGTTTATAATAACGGATATAACGTTCTGTAAGCCATGTTTTGTTCCATCGTACTGCAAACGGCAAATGCCTCGTACTCAGGTGGTAATCATCTATCTACAGAATACTCTGTCCTTCTCTCCGTTTGGTTCCTTTGAGAAAGTTCCCCTACCAAGTTTGGGTTTCTCGCTCGAGGGGTTTACCGCGTTCCACTCTCACCATTTCTAGTGAGACTTCGTCACTGTGGCACTTTCAAGGATACTTTGCCATATCCTAAAAGGACGTAGGCATTTTTCCTGCCGTCAGCCTTTCCCAGGCTGCCCTGGCTTATTTTTTCGCCAGGCACGAACACTACGGGCATCTCAGCACCGTGCGAGCATGGACTTTCCTCTGCAATGTCTAAAAGCATTGCAGCGATTACCCGAACGTTAATCAATAATCGTTATTATAAACGACAATGACATCAGGCACAAGCTTTTTTCAGCAAGGCTCAATCATAAAGTTTGCTGCCGAAAACGTGTTTCTCAAGGTTAGATAGTCTTTTTAAAATATCAAAGTTTGTTGTATTAGACTGTGCAGGCTGTCTTTTTCCTTGCTCAACGGCTTCTTCAAGCTGTTTAGACAAATGGAGGTTTTCTTGTTGAAGCTTTTCGATTTCTTGGTTGAATGTCTCATAGTCTTTAATGACCATATCTAAAAATTTATCGACTTCTTCTTGTTTGTATCCTCTGACACCTGTTTTAAATTCTTTTTCTAAAATTTCTTTCGCAGAAAGCTTTACTTTATCAGCAAGCATCTTTTTCACCTCATATCGTGAATTCATAGTATATTTTTTCAGAAATACGTGACGTTGTCAAATTTTCTCTTGCTTTTAGTCAAAAAACGGATCTTCTGCCTCAACTTGCGCTCTCAAATCATCCATTGTGATGTACATAATGGGGTAATCGGTATAGGTTTCCGCTTCTTTGATCATGTACTTTGGCGAGCCATCATGCTCAGGATCATAAAGGACGAGAAGGCCATCTGTTTTTTCAATAAAAAAACGGTTCTTTTGTTTAAATTGTGCCGGACTTTCATACGGTCTATGCGTGACACTTTCTACAAAATCGGCCTGTGCAAGAATCCCTTCATACAACTCTTTGTTTTGTTCATTCCAGCGCTCTTCCTGTTCATAAAATGGTGTAATGACGGCCAGTTTTAACGCTGGATACTCCTCTTGAAGCTCAAATACCACTTCGGCAGTCCAGATTTCTGCCCCAAGCTGGCCTGATATGAGAACCCATTCCAGGCCTTCTTCAATCAGGGCTGTCAGCCTTTTTTGAAGCTCTGCTTTTATGTATTGAAGTGCAGGCTCGTCTTGTTTGAATATCCCAAGCTCAAATGGCTTGTACCCTGTGACAGCAATAATTTTCATTTTTTCACCTGCTTTTAAAAAAAGGGACTTCTAAAAGTCCCATTTCACTTTATCTGTTACAGCAAGGTCCACCGCAGTTAAAGTGTTGATGTGTTGCCGGGTCCACCTGAGAAAACGTATGCGGGAAATAGTGAACATGTTTGAAATTTTGATGGTGAACATTTGTCACATGCTGCGGATGGATATGCGGCACAATTGTTGTTGAATCGCTGTGTGTACAGCAATGATTCGTCGGATGAACAATTGGCTGTGTAACATTCGGCTGGCAATGATGATGATGATGGTACATGTAGCATTCCCCTCTCCTTAATTTTCTTACATTAACAATGTATGAATTAAGAGGTGTACATGTACTAATGCATTAACCTATTTTAAAAGTTTGCAAGAAAAACATCCTTATAGTTTGAAAACACAAAAGCGACTAAAATGACAACAAGAAAAAACAAGTAGAAAAGACCCTTATACATGCTCTACGCTCCTCATTCAATATCTAACGTTATTTTACAGGATTCGTGACTTTTCTACAATAAAAGTGCTAAACAATTTTTATTTTCGGCCGAGAGCCGAACGTTGTCATGTTTTGCGCTTTCCCGGGCAATAATGTTCATTGCCCAGCTTTTCTCAAGAGCCGTTTTTTTCGCTTCTCAAGTTCTTCCGTGTCTCGCTGACTTAACGATGAGAAAGATAATAACGATTCAGTGATGGATAGAGCTGACCTTGCATTTTTTTGACGATGCTCTTTACACTTCGCAAGCTCTATACCCGCTTTTAATGCTAAATGGACATCACTTGATTTAAATAATTTTTCCCATATTTGAACCGCTTCATCCCACTCGTTTTGTCGTTTATATTGTAAGGAAAGATCATAAGACGCCTGATTCGCATGCTCAAAATCAGCATCCGTTAATTTTTGCAAATGCTTCGTTGCTTCCTGTACATCACGATGAGCAAGATGCCACCTGGCGAGCGCATACTTCTCATTGTGTTCCTTTACCGCATCCTCAGATAGTATTTTTTTGGATAGATGAATGTAGAGGCTGATTAACGATAAGACGTCTAGTTCATTATGAGTCAAGATCCCTTCAATCAGCTTCGGATTTTGTTCCTTTAAAAAATGAAAATAAATCATCGGTGCCAAAAACCCCGGCGTGTCGTTTTCACGATGCACGTGCAGCTCTTCTTTTTCCACAACGGATAGCGCCATTCGTTCATATTTATGCTTCCACAATCGTCTAGATCCGTGCAGAAGATCAAAATGTCCGAATTCAGGAAGTGCAGGGATTTGATCTCGTAAGAGCGTATGTCTCGTTTTCACTTGCGGCCAGTCGAACGATTTACCATTATATGTAACCAATGATTCTACGTTCACTTCATCGAGAAAGCTTTTGTACAGAGCCGCTTCATTTCCTGGATTGGTGAGCAGGTGCTGTTTCACCACCACTTTGTCGGAAAAGACACGTGCATGTCCAAGCAAGAAAATCATATTTCCCGTACCGCCAGATAATCCTGTTGTTTCTGTATCAAAGAAAAACAGCTCGTGCGGCTCGTACCCTTTAGCCGATAGCGAATGCTTGATGCCGCTTTCGTTCCATGCCTCGATGATCTTCGGCAGTTCCGCAAACGAATAGCGCCCATGCTGATCTTCTAATGAATAGGTGACTTCCCGAATCAGACAAAAGGAATCCTCAAAGTGATAAGGAGATACACCTAATGTTTCCCATTCTTTTAAAAATGGGATATTTTCTGAAGTCACAGGCTGTGGTTGTCCTTCTAAAGTTTTCTGCCGGTTTTCATGTGTCTGATTGTGCGATAGGTGCTTCTTCATTCTGTTTAATTTCCCTTTTAAAGACATGAGCAGGTGTCCCCCTCCTTTCCCTTAAAATACGGACATCAATTCAACGATGCTGCTTTTTCCGCTCACCTCTTTCATTTCCATGCCAATGCAGGATGGACAGCCATTTTCACAGCGGCACCGCTCAATCAGCTGAATGGCTGCGCCTGCTATTTCATCGAAACGAGCTTGTACTTCCTTGCTTAAGCCGATTCCGCCAGGGTAGTGGTCATATAAAAAGACCGTCGGTTTTCCGGTATGTGCCGCTTTAATTTGTGAAACAACATGAATATCAGAACGGTCACACATCACAAAAGCAGGTACAATGTGCTGAAGAACATTTGCGATGCCAAGCAGCAGCTGTTCAAGTGTTTTCTCTTCAAATCTCCGCTCTGCTTCATGTAATTCAAACCAAGCAGCACTCGTATGAATTTCTTCTTCCGGCAAGTGAATCGGTCCAGAGCCGATATTTTCACCGGTACTTAGCCGGATTTTTTTAAAAATCGTCGGCATTGCGTTGACAGTCACATCACCGTAGTGAACAGATACGGCTTCCTTCTCTGTCGTCTGATCGATTTCAAGCACCTTAAGTTGAACAGCTAAATTCGCGTCTGTATAGTATTCTACATCTACTTGTTTCACATAAGCCTTGAGATGCTCGTAATCTAGCTTTTCCACTTGATACTGAACCCCTTCGTGTAAATAAATGGCTTCATCATGAAGCAGCGTCATCGCACTGAACCGATCCATCTCTCCAATAATCCGAACATTCGCTACATCTGATTGATCCACAATCACCACATTTTCCTGGCTTGCAGACCGGAGGCTGATGCCATGTGCTGGGAACGATTGATCTGACCAATAATACCGGTTCCCGCTAAAATGAAGAACGCCTTCCTCATGTAAGTACTGCAAAATCTCTTCTACGTCCATGCCGCCAAACTGTTCATCCTCCCGAAACGGAAGCTCGTAGGATGCACATTTTAAATGATCCACTAAGATAATGAGGTTTTCAGGGTTGATTCTGGCAGCTTCAGGCGGCCTGTTAAAGAAATATTCAGGGTGTCTGACGATATATTGGTCAAGAGGTGAGGAGCTTGCCACCATAATAATGAGTGCTTCCTCGTGACGCCTTCCAGCTCGTCCTGCCTGCTGCCATGTACTCGCTACACTGCCAGGATACCCGGTCATGATACAGACCTTTAGCTGACCTATATCCACCCCTAATTCTAGTGCGTTTGTGCTGACCACACCTAGAATGTCTCCTTCTCTCAATCCTTTTTCAATCACGCGCCGCTCTTTTGGTAAATAGCCTCCGCGATATCCACGAATCGATTTTGGGCCGATCTCTTTTTTCACTAGCTCTTGAATATGGCTTAAAATCACTTCAACTCTTACTCTGCTTCTAGCAAAAACAATCGTTTGGATTTTTTCTTTCAAAAAAGTTTTTGCCAATTGATTGACAACAGTGGCGGCACTTTGTCTAATATTTAATGGTTTATTCACAACTGGCGGGTTGTAAAACACAAAATTCTTTTTACCGCTAGGTGCCCCGTTTCGTTCAATCAGATGCACCTTGCTCCCCGTTAGCTGCTGCGCTAGCTCTTTTGGATTTGCAATCGTTGCAGAAGTACAAATAAAAACCGGTTCACTTCCATAAAATGCACAAATTCGTTTTAACCTGCGAATCACATTGGCCACATGACTGCCAAATACACCTCGATATGTATGAAGCTCATCAATGACAATATACTTCAAATTCTCAAACAAGCTGACCCATTTCGTATGATGAGGCAAAATGGCTGAATGCAGCATATCCGGGTTTGTGATGACAATATGTCCTGCTTGTCTGACTCGCTGCCGAATGGCCGGAGAGGTGTCCCCGTCATATGTTTCACTATGAATCGGAACATCCATCTCATGGATGATCTCGTTAAGTTCACTTTTTTGATCTTGTGCGAGCGCTTTTGTTGGGAATAAATAAAGGGAGCGGCTTGTCTGATCTTCTGCGATCGACTGAAGGACAGGCAAATTGTAGCAAAGCGTTTTACCTGAAGCTGTTGGTGTGACAGTTACCACATGATCTCCATCCATCACACGTTCAAAGGCTTCCTTTTGATGAATGTAGAGTTCGCTCACGCCTCGTTTCTCAAGCGCCTTTTTCAGCCTGTCGTTCACTCTTTCAGGAACCGGAGAGGTCTGTGCAGGCTTCGCATCAATTTCATGCCAATGTTCTACCTGTTCGTCTTTCTTTAATTCTTCTATGAGTTCGTTCATTGTTTTCTTTTTCATACCGCATCACCTCTCTTACATAGTGTACCGAATATTTGTTTGCATGACTAGGCGGCAATTTTTTGATGCGCAGCCTATGAGCAAATACTTTGAAGTGTTGTAACAGTATCTATTACACTTCTATAGTGAAATGATTTTATCAAGGAAGAAGATGATGAGAGTGAAAAACGAATTTAAGCCTTTATTTGAACCATTTACGTTTCCAGGAGGTGCGTCTATTGATGGCCGGTTAGTCGTTGCGCCAATGACACACTTCGGTTCTCACGAGGATGGCACCATTTCTAAAGAGGAAATTGATTTCATTACAGCTAGATCTAGTGATATGGGCATGGTGATCACAGCATGTGCAAACGTGACTCCAGATGGTAAGGCATTTGAAGGACAGCCTTCTATTGCAAGAGATGAAGATATACCTGGCCTGAAAAAACTTGCTTCTGCGATTCAGGCAAAGGGAACAAAAGCCATCATTCAAATTCATCACGGCGGCTCTCAGGCTCTCCCTCACTTAGTTCCAAACGGTGATGTGGTTGCGCCAAGTGATGTGTTTAAAGATGGAAAGCAGATTGCACGCGCTTTAAAAGAAGAGGAAATTGTCCATATCATTGACTCTTTTAAAGAAGCGGCAAGACGAGCGGTTCAAGCAGGGTTTGACGGCGTGGAAATCCACGGTGCAAATGGTTATCTATTACAGCAATTTTACTCTCCGCATAGCAATCAGCGGACAGATCAGTGGGGAGGAAATGAAGAAAAGCGTCTAGCCTTCCCTATCGCTATTGTGGATGCAGTCAAAGAGGCAATCGAAAAGCATGCAACAAAACCGTTTATCTTTGGATATCGATTATCCCCAGAAGAACCAGAAACACCTGGTTTAACAATGACAGAGACGTTTACCTTAGTGGATGTTCTCAAAACAAAAAACCTCGATTATTTGCATATCTCTTTAATGGAGATTGACTCTAAAGCAAGACGTGGTGCAGATACTCATAAGACACGTATGGAGCTGCTAAAAGAACGCTGCGGCGATACCCTTCCACTCATCGGTGTGGGCAGCGTCATTACAGCCGAAGATGCACTAGGTGCTTATAATCAAGAAATTCCACTTATCGCTGTCGCACGAGAGCTGATCGTCGACCCAGATTGGGCAAAGAAGATTAAAGAAGGCAGAGAAAGCGAGATTGAAACTGTCATTAAACGCAGCCAAAAAGATAAGTATTTGATTCCAGAAGGATTGTGGTCTGTCATGGAAGCGAGTCAAGGCTGGGTTCCGATGGAAGATTAATGTCATCAAAAAAACTACCCTTATACGATTGGGTAGTTTTTTTTGTGATTCCTGATTATTTTAGTTTAACGGTAAAAAGCTTAGAAGTCTGTTTTTCTACAGGTCCCTTTGGTTCTTTATCAAGATGCTCGATCAAGTCACCATTCATAATGACAATCGGAGTCACTGTACTTGCCGCTTTCTCTTCAATCAGTTCTAAATCACACGTAATGAGAGGGTCACCGATCTTCACTTTATCCCCTTCTTTTATGTGCGCTTCAAATCCTTCACCATTTAATCCCACTGTTTCAAGCCCGATATGAATCAGAAGCTCAAGCCCTGAGAGTGTTCGAATGCCAATTGCATGTTTTGTATGGAAGAGCTGGATGATTTCACCCTCTACTGGTGACACAATCGTGCCACTGTTTGGTTTTACTGCTACGCCGTCTCCCATCATCTTTTGAGAAAAAACAGGGTCTGGTACATCCGTCATATCCATTAACTCTCCATCAGCTGGAGAATAAATGATTTCTTCCTTTACATCATCTTGGTTTTTTCCGAAACCGAATAATTTTTTCAGCAATGTCAATTGCTCCCTTCAAGCTTTGCTTCTAGTTCTATTCCGCGTATGAAACGCTGCGCTCATACACCTTGCTTCATTCAACACTATTTAATCATAATTTTTTCCTCTCATCAATTGATAACCGCCTGAGCCCTTTCTGCATAGGCTGTAGATGAGAGGTGATTCAAATGAAACATGAAGGCGAAAAGAAACATGAATTGCTGGCAAATGAAGATATTCTCAATGAAGCGATTGAACAATTTTTCGCATCCTCCCCGTTTCACGAGATATTAAATAGTGCGGAGGCGCTCATGACCACATCACATTCACTTGCATCGATTACGACCGATGTGACAGAGGATGAGCAGTTTGTGTATATCGAGATCCAATTTCCCGACCATTTTGTCGAAGGGGATATCGCGCTAGAAGTAAAAGCCCAATATTTACACTTATCCGTGCAGGAAACAATCAAAACAGATACAACTTCCTCGTATTCGAGCTTTACCAAAACCATTTTAATGCCGGCAAAAATAGATGAAACGAACATGAAGAGCGTGTGGAAAGATCAAACGCTTCGTGTGACGGCACCAAAGCAAACTACCCAATAGGTCCATCTATTGGGTTTTAACTATGCTTTAAAAATGCTTGTAAATCCTTTCGCTAATGAACCTACTTGATTCATCGTACTCATCATTTGCCCAGCTGTATCAAACATTTTGTTAAAGTCGTATTGTCCATTCGTTTTTTTGAATTGTGACAGCACACTTTTAAATTGAGATGATTGCTGTTTTTGCGGTCTTGGCAAAGGATAAGGGTTCATAGGCTGCTGCATGGGCATCATGCCTGGTGGCGGCATCAGGGGTTGATTGATCGCTTCAGGCGGATGAAAAGGCGGCACATTTTCTTGGTATCCATAAGGCGGCTGATTGACAGCAGATGGTGCCTGGCTCATTCCACCTTGATGTGGCGGCATGAAATATTCTGGAGGCTGCGGAGGCTGCTGCTGCATATCTGGATACGGAAAAGGCCCTCGATTGAATGGATTGAATTCATAAGGCTGCTGGTTTGAATAAGGGATCATATATCTCGCTCCTCTCGCTCTCAACACATAGTGATGTCACTCATATATTATGATCAAGAACAGAAGATGTGCCTAAAGCAGCCATAAGAAAAACGCAGCATATGTCTTCAGCTGCGCTTGTTGATTTCTTCTATTAAAAGGTTCAGTGTGTAAATCACTGACTCAACTAAATTTTTCACACGGGGTGCATGCTGTTTGCCAAAATAAGATTGCAGGACAACCTCTTTTCCATTTTCTTTGACGGCTTCAAGCTGTTCTTGGTGTAAATATCTAGGTTTGACCAGATGAATAAACGAGATCGCAGCAGTGAGCCACTCTTCCATTTTCTGATCAAATGTCTCAACGGCCGGCTGAATGTCCGTGTGAAAATCATATACGGGGTATTCCTCTTCAGCCTTTCCCTTTTGGTACTGCTCATACGCCTCTTCGATCCATATTCTCAGATCTTGTGTATGTTCAAGTAATGTTTGATTATCCAAAATGTTCACCTCTATGAACCATCCTATCAAACGTTTACTTATTGCTCAAATAGAAAAGCTATCCGGCGTGATATGCCGGTCTTGCCGCCAGTTTATACTCAGCCGCGTGAATCTTCACTTCACAGTCCTTTACTTCTGATTCAAGCCGGTCTATCATTTGTTCTTGCTCCTCTATGGCTACACGTTTTGTTTGGTTCACAGCAAGAGACAGTTCTTCTTCCACCGCATCAATTTTCCGCTCGATTTCCTCTAATAACTGCATAATGGATTCTTTTGATACAAATTCGCTCATCATCAGATTCCTCCTTTATCGTCTCTCGTTACATTCTCTTTTCTTTCACACCCTCCTTCACACATGACAAAACTAGAAGCAAATCGCCAATCTAAGTGTAGATGAGCGCTATTTCTTCCTTTTCGACATATGCTTGTCCTTCTTTGTATGATTGCGTCCGATTGTGTAAATTCTAAGGACAAAGGAGGTAGATTTCATGAAAAAGCAGCCAGCACCAAAAGAGCAAAAGCCAAAAGGGAAAGAAAACAGTACAGATCAGCTTGATAAAAAGCTTGGCGGTCCTAATCGACCATCCACGTAAAAAAAGCAGGTACCCCCTGCTTTTTATTTATGCAAAAAATAGTGCTCTAATGAGAAAAGAAAACGAAGCTGTCTTTTTTTATGAAAATACCAGTCGGTCAGCTCAATTTGTTTTGGTAACGTCTCTGCATCAAATAAGGATGGGCTCAATTTCTTTTGAAACCAATCGTCCCTTTGATCGTCTAATGAATGTGCCATCACCGGATAAACTGTTCGAAGAAAAGGTGTTGACCTCCTAGCGATCCCTAAAAACGGCTCAAAATCAAACCGTGATCCGGTATGCGGAACAGTATGCAAAAAATGATAAAAATCCGAAAATAAATCGGCTCGAAATAATAGTTTCGCTAGTTTTTTTCCTAATGTAATACGCTCCTTTACGCGGGAAAACTTCCGTATGGTTAACCCGTACAAATGCCCGTCCACCGTTGGAAAAACAACGGTTTGGAAATGTCCCCACTCGCTGAACAGATATTGAATCGAGTGAAAAACATTCTTTTTCAGAAGAGGATTTTGTATAATAGGAGATTGTATAGTATATTGTTCATTTATGATGAGTGCATAAAGCAGGCGCTCTGTGTCACGCTTTAGCCAAAAACGTTCCCACTCAGTGCTCATAAAACGAGAAACAGAAAAATATGGAAGCAGATGGAACAAGGGTTTGCTGCACCGCTTAGACCATTCATACAAAAGAAGCTGAGGGTAAGCATCCGAAAAGATCAGCCAATTCGCTCTTTCATACGCTGTGAAAAAAAGGTGCCCCTGCTGATCTGTTAAACCTGGATGAAAGAGCTCGCCCTTTAGATCCGTCATAGACCATCCAGCATTTCTCGAGACAAAGGAAGCAAGCAGCGACCATTTCATCTCTGGATGGCGGTCATAAAAGCGTTTGTAAGCATTTGTCCTCGTCAGGTTGTCTTTATTTTTCGCTTTCGTTTCACGCAATATATACTGAGTGATGATGTGCTCTTCTTGTGACAACATAGTAATCTCTCCAATACAAAATGCATTAAAAGGAGGCTGAAACTTGATGATTCGGTATCCAAACGGAAAATCGTATCAGCCCATTCAACAAATTGGGACAAAAAAAAGATTCAGCGGCGAATCCTCTTATAGTAACCGCGGGATGACGCTTGAGGCTGACTTAAATGAAACCAACCAGTACTATTTGGTCAACGGGATCGCAGTCATTCATAAAAAGCCTACCCCCGTTCAAATTGTGAATGTGGATTATCCAAAAAGAAGCGCTGCTGTTATCAAAGAAGCCTATTTTAAACAATCATCCACAACAGACTATAATGGAGTGTACAAAGGGCGCTATATCGATTTTGAAGCAAAGGAAACCAAAAGCACCACCTCGTTTCCACTCAAAAATTTTCACGATCATCAAATTGAGCATATGAAACAGGTAGAAAAGCAAGGCGGTATTTGTTTCGTTATTATATCCGCATTTGGCTCCGTTTATTATTTGTCCGCTTCAGATCTCTTTTTCTTCTGGGAGCGGCAGCAGCAAAACGGCCGGAAATCCATTAGCAAAGACGAATTAATGGAAGCTGGCCACTTAATGACACTTGGATATTCGCCAAGAATTGATTATATTAAAGTAGTGGAGACACTTCATTTTTCGGATGAAAGTGAGTAGCAATGACGTTCGAAAAAGGTTTAACACGAAAGGTTGAGATGTGATGTCTGATCAATTTACAAGTCGTGAACAGCGACGTAAAGCAAGTCAAGAAAACAATAAGAAGCAAAAGAACAAAAAAGGCAAAAAGAAAGCAGGTCTATTTAAAAAAATATTTTTATCTTTACTCGTGATCGGTCTTCTTTGTGTAGTTGCCGGAATCACAACTTTTGCCGTTTTTGCATCAAGCGCTCCTTCTATTGATGATAGTAAGCTCAAAACACCGTATTCTTCAAAGCTTTATGACAAAGACAAGAAAGTGTTTGCAGAAGTAGGTGCGGAAAAAAGAACGTATGTCTCGATTAAAGATATACCCGATGTGGTAAAAGAAGCATTTATTGCAACTGAAGATGCACGTTTTTATAAACACCACGGGATTGATCCAATCCGTATCGGCGGTGCCCTTGTCGCAAACGTCGAGGACGGCTTTGGAGCTGAAGGTGGAAGTACGATTACACAGCAAGTTGTGAAAAACTCTCTACTTAACAATCAAAAAACGTTAAAACGTAAAGTACAGGAAGTATGGCTCTCGATTCAGCTTGAGCAAAAATACTCTAAAGATGAAATTTTAGAAATGTATTTAAACCGTATTTTCTTCTCGCCTTATGCTTATGGTGTTGGGAAAGCGGCAGAACAATTTTTCGGCGTGACAGATTTAAATAAACTAACTGTTGCACAGGCTGCTACACTTGCAGGTATGCCGCAAAGTCCTTCTGCCTATAACCCAGTGAAAAATCCCGAGGCAGCGGAAAAACGCCGTAATATCGTTTTAGGCCTCATGAAAAAACAAGGCTACATTTCAGAGAAAGACTATGAGGATGCAAAAGCTACCCCTGTCAGCAAGACGGTCGTCTCAGCTGATAAATATAAGAGCCAGAACTCAAGTAAGTACTCTGCTTATATTGAAGAAGTCATGGAAGAAGTACAGAAAAAAGCCAAAGTGGATGTATCAACAGATGGATTAAAAATCTATACTTCACTCGATCGAAAAGCACAGGATCACCTAGATGATATTATCAATGGGGATTCAGTTGGTTTTACGAAAGGTATGCAGGCGGGTGTCACCCTGCTTGATACGAAAAATGGCGAAATCCGAGCTATTGGCGGTGGACGTGATGTACCAGCCGGCGGCTTTAACTATGCGACTGATGCAAAACGCCAGCCAGGTTCAACAATCAAACCAATTTTAGATTACGGCCCAGTCATTGAAAGCAAAAAATGGTCAACGTATCAGCAAATTGATGATGCGCCTTATACGTACTCAAACGGTACACCAATTAATAACTTTGACAGAAGACATTTAGGGAAAATGTCGATGAGAAGTGCTTTGGCACAATCACGAAACATCCCTGCCCTAAAAGCTTTCCAAGAAGCTGGCACAGACAATGCTGTTCAATTCGCTAATAACTTAGGTATGGACTTACCGTCTGACATTCAAGAGTCTTACTCAATCGGTGGATTTGACGATGGTGTCTCCTCCCTGAAGATGGCTGGAGCATTTAGTGCATTCGGTAATAACGGATACTATAACGAACCACATGCTGTCACGTCTGTTGAATTTAATGACGGTACAAAGCTTGACCTTACGCCAGATTCCAAAGCAGCTATGAGTGACTACACAGCATTTATGATCACAGATATGCTAAAAACTGCTGTCCAATCTGGAACTGGGACACTTGCACAAGTACCAAACGTTCAAGTAGCTGGTAAAACAGGTACAACGAACTTTGAACAAGATGATATTAATAAACACAATATTCCTTCTGGCGGTGCGAAAGATTCGTGGTTTGTTGGTTATACGCCGCAATATACAGCAGCCGTTTGGACTGGAATTGGTAACTCAAAAGATGCGGACGGCAAAATATGGCTCACAAATTATGAACAGCGTGTTGCCAAACTCGTCTTCCAGCGATTAATTTCTCAAATTGATGATGGAAGCGGCTCATTTGAAAAACCAGACAGTGTCGTTGAAGCTACGGTTGAAAAAGGATCGGATCCAGCGAAATTAGCCGGACCAAATACACCGAGCGATAAGAAGACAACAGAATACTTTGTAAAAGGAACGGTTCCGACAAAAGTGTCTGACACATATGAGAAAAAAGAAGCCGATAAGCCTTCTGACTTAAAAGCGGTGTATGATGAAGAGAAAAAATCCATCACACTGTCTTGGGGCTATGATGACGACGCAGATGCTACATTTAATGTAAAACAAGCGGTTGATAACGGCGGCTATAAAGAGATTCAAAACAGTTCTGCTAAAGAAGCGGTCATCTCTGATGTGAAGCCTGGCTCTACTTATAAATTCCAAGTAACAGCCACTGTAGAGGATGTCACAAGTAAAGCAGCTTCTACCTTCCTCACCATCAAGGATGATGAAGATGAGGAAGAAAAAGCAGATGATGAGAACAAAGAAGAAGAAGAACCGCAGCAGCCTGACGACGAGCAGACAGACCAGACTGACGATAACAAAAATCAACCCCCAGGCACTGACGAGCAAAAGCCAGATGATAAAAAAGATCAAGATAAGGATAAGGATCAGGATCAAGGCGGAAATACGGAAAACGGACATAATGGTTCTTCCGATGATAGCTCAGACAGTACAAATGGGAACTCACAAACTGACAATAAAGATAAAAAGAAAGATGATGCGAAAACAAACTCTCAAAGCTCAAATTCGCAATCAAATTCTCCTAGTCGAAAAGAAAATGAATAATGAAAAAGCACTTGCCCATATGGCAAGTGCTTTTTTTAACGGTTTTGTCTGATCTTTTTAAGTGCTTCATGTTTTCCATACTGCTTTTTTAGTTCCGTGTATAGCTCGTCCAGTTGAATAAAGCAATGATATTGAGTTGGTTTTAGCAAAATGAACTCTAAACGTTCCGTCCAGTTAATCGGAGCAACAGGAAAAGTCTCTTGCTTAATATGTTCCCATTCAAGCGTTTGAAGTCTCTCCCCTTTGATCCAGTAAAACATCGCAATCATACTGACAATACCTTGCAGCATATCGTCTTCTTCACACCGGGACTTTCTTGTTTGAAAACGAGGAAGCATTTTTTCTTTTAATTCATTCCACAGTTCGAACATCACAGGAACAAACTCTTCTGTTTTCTGCCATGGAAGCTCATCTGTTAAAAGATCTGATGATAGATCATATGCGAGTGGATGATCTCTAAGTATGTCTACTCGATCGCCTTTCACCTCTACCTTTTTCCCTTTTAGCTTTTCGACATATGAGGTAAAAACAGCTGCCCCGCTCATGCCAGCTTCACCAATCCTTTTTTCAGCCTCTTCTGCCCTTCTCTACACATATCAAGAAGCGGACAAGACTCGCACTGCGGCCGCTGCGCCTTGCAGTGATATCTGCCAAAAAAGATGAGGCGGTGATGCGTCACAGACCAATCTTCTTCTGGCACCTTTTTCATTAAGGTTTGCTCTACTTCAAGAACAGAATCCTTCCACCGGCAAATCCCAAGACGCTTGCTGACTCGTTCTACGTGTGTATCGACAGCAATGGCCGGCACTCCAAAAGCGACAGATACGACGACATTTGCTGTTTTCCGGCCCACCCCAGGAAGTTTCACAAGCTCGTCCCGATCCTTTGGCACTTCACCGCCATATTCTTCAATCAGCATTTTGCTCAACTTTTGAATGTTTTTGGCTTTATTTCGATAAAGGCCAATCGAACGAATATCTTGCTGCAATTCTTCAAGCGGTACACTTAAATAGTCTTCTGGTGTTTGATATTTTTGAAATAACGTTTTGGTGACTTTGTTGACAAGCACGTCTGTACACTGCGCAGAGAGTGCCACAGCGATCACAAGTTCAAATGGATTGGAATGAACAAGCTCACACTCAGCCTCTGGAAACATATCTCCTATAATATCTAAACATTCATTGATTTGTTTTTTTGATAACATGACTTCTCCTTTATTGGTTATTGTTCCAGCCAATTATAAAAAGGAACTTGTCGTTTATATGTTGACGTCTCTTCTTTTGAAGGTGGCGCTTTTTGCTGAGAACGGAAGTGCTGGCTATGCTCTTTTGCTTCTTCCGCTGTTTTCAGCCCTTTCTTTTTCCACTCAAACAGAATTCGGTCGATATAACGGAAATTTAATTTTCCTGATAAAACCGCTTCTCTTAACGCTAGGCGAATCATTTCAGCATCATGATGGTCTTGATCCATCCAGATCGAGAGTGTTTCTCCTTCAAGAGGAGACAGCGGTCTGCCAAATTCATCTTCAAATAGAGCATATAAAGACTTTTCAGCCTGCACATGAAGTTTTTGACCTTCCTTCGCTTGTTTTGCTTCTAAAAAGTCATACAGTACGCCCCATAAAGGCTCAACTGAGTATCGGTCATGCTGAATACCAGACCCGTCCTCAAACGGCTGAATCGAAATAAATCCCTTTTGAATTAAATGCTGAACCATATACGCACACTCTTCAGCTGAAATGGTCATGCCATGGGACAGCTCTTCAAATGTTTGAAAGAAAACACCTTGTTCTTCATTCATTTTAATCTTAAGCATCACCATCATTTGTGATTCATTCAGTCCTAACTGCTCATAATGAGCAATCAGCAAATTAGGCAAACTGGTCGAACCCATTTGCTGCATATTTATAAATTGCTGCCTATTCATCGGATACACCTCTTCACTTTAAGTATATCACGTTTTATTTCACGTGCCCCTCCAAAAAACGTTTGAAAAAGCCTCCATATGTTGGAGGCTTTCATGTCTTAAGGATATAAACGGTTTAATAATCTTGGGAAAGGAATGGTTTCACGCACATGCGGCGCTCCACTAATCCAAGCAACTGTACGTTCAAGTCCAAGACCAAAACCTGAATGCGGTACAGAGCCATATTGTCTTAATTCTGTGTACCATTTGTAAGTTTCTTGATCTAGCCCATGTTCTTTCAATCTTGCTTCAAGCAGCTCTAGATCATGCACACGCTCAGAACCGCCAATGATCTCTCCGTAGCCTTCTGGTGCAATCAAGTCTGCACAAAGGACGACATCATCACGATCCGGTGCAGGCTGCATGTAAAATGGTTTTAATGATGTTGGGTAATGAGTGATAAACACTGGTTTATCGTAGCTTTCAGCGATCGCTGTTTCGTGAGGCGCACCGAAGTCATCTCCCCATTCAATATCGTCAAAGCCTTTTTCCTGCAAGAATTTAATCGCTTCATCGTAAGTGATGCGCGGGAATGGTGCTTTGATGTTTTCTAATTTTGCTGTATCACGGCCAAGTGTATGCAGTTCAACTTTACAGTTTTCAAGTACACTTTGAACAACATGAGTCACATAATGTTCTTGATACTCAAGGTTTTCATTAAATTCGACAAAAGCCATCTCAGGCTCGATCATCCAAAACTCAATTAAATGACGTTTTGTTTTAGATTTTTCAGCTCTAAATGTTGGGCCAAATGAGAATACTTTTCCGAGTGCCATTGCCGCAGCTTCCATGTAAAGCTGTCCACTTTGAGAAAGGTACGCATCTTCATCAAAATATTTCGTCGCAAACAGCTCCGTTGTGCCCTCAGGTGCACTTCCAGTTAAAATTGGCGGATCTACTTTCACGAAACCTTCTTGATGGAAGAATTCATATGTAGCACGAATAATTTCGTTACGAATTTTCATAATGGCATGCTGCTTTTTAGAACGAAGCCATAAATGACGGTGATCCATTAAGAATTCTGTTCCATGCTCTTTTGGTGTAATTGGATAGTCAGTTGCTTCGTGAATCACTTCAATGGATTTCACTTGCAATTCAAAACCAAGAGGTGAACGCTCGTCTTTTGTCACTTGTCCTGTCACATAGACAGATGTTTCTTGAGTGACTGATTTCGCAAGCTTAAAGACTTCCTCTTCCACTTCTGCTTTTACTACGACTCCTTGAATAAAGCCTGTCCCGTCACGCAGCTGCAAGAATGCAATTTTACCGCTTGAACGTTTATTGGCAATCCATGCGCCGATGGTTACATCTTCATCGACATGTTTGAACACTTGATTAATCGTTGTTTTCAACATAATTCCCTCCAAAGCCAGAAAGAAACTCACCTTTTCGACAGGTGTGAATCTTTTTTCATACATTTTATTATAACCGTTCTAAATCAGCATGGTCAACGCAAGACAGGAGAAACTATGGCGTTACATTTTTTTCCACGTGTCCTGTCGAGAAGTCGACATAGCTGAAGCTGTATTGATTGTTCTCATTTAAGTACGTCACTTCCCAAAGGAGTACGTCACCTTCTCTTGCTAATTGAACGTCCTTTAGCTTAGATACAGTGTTCTCCTTTTGAACGGCTTGTACTGCTTGATTTGAGGTAATGCCTTCTTTTGCTTTTTTTGCGATCACTTTTTCTTTATTGCTGGCAGGTACCCAAACATAGGTTGTTTCATTTTGTTTGTTTTTTCCTTCAACAATAAATTGTTTTTCTTTCCCGACAAAGGTTTCCACTTGCTCCACTTGTACGATGTTTGCTTGTTTTTTTGCTCGTTCAATCGCCGCCTCATGACCTTGTTCTTTTTGTCCCATGGCAATCTGATAAATCCACGTAAAACTGATGATGCCAATGAGCAAAACGAGAGCCACAACGGATGAAATGATCCAGACTATTTTTTTCATGTCAAGCTTCCCCTATGTGCGATATATCGTAAATATCGCTTGATTTTGATCTTCTTGATCTAATGCTAATCCAAACATGAGATCTTCTCTTTTAAGCGTTCTGTTCAATAAGTCAACAATTTTATACAGGTCCTCTGAATGCTTAATTTGAACAGTTGAAAGTACCTCTATTTTACTTTCCACTTCTAATTCCTCCTCGGTACGTAAATATTGTTAGTCATACTTTTCGGCGCGGGAACCGATACTATTTTTACAACGGAACACAAAAAGCCGTTACGATAAATTAACTCCAAACCCACACCAGCTAAAGGCCGCTTATGACAGCGGCTTTTCGTTGTTGAGCTTCTCTATATACGCCTCAAGTGATTCTTTTGACATTTCGTGGACTGGCGCATGAGGGAGTGATTCTAAAAATAGCTTTCCATATGAAGCGGTTTTCACTCGGCGGTCTAAAATGAGCAATGTACCTATGTCTTTTTCAGAGCGCAGCAAGCGTCCTGCACCTTGTTTAAAGGTTAGCACAGCTTCTGGGAGAGCAACGGCTTTAAACGGATTCTTCCCCTGTTTTTTAGCGGCATCACATTTTGCTTCAATGAGCGGTGAATCAGGCGGCCTGAACGGGAGACGTGCCATAATGACTGTTGTCAGTTCTGATCCAGGAAAATCGACACCTTCCCAAAAACTACCCGTACCAAGTAAAATCGCATGTTTTGCTAATTTGAACATTTTCGTTAATTTAACAGGGCTCCCGCCCGTCAGACCTTGAGCAAAAAGGGCGGCTTGCATCCCTTCTGTTTTCAGCTCTTCATACACTGCTTTTAACATCTCATGTGAATTAAACAACACCAATATCTTCGCTTGATGCTGCTTTTCCATCACCTTAATGTACCGTGCTGCTTGCTTTACATAGTCGCGCTCATCACGGTTCGTAATCGGCGGCATATCAGCTGGTACAATCACCTTGAGCTGTTTTTCAAGTTCAAACGGTGACTCAATCTGTACAAGATGCGGATAAAAATCCTGCAGACCAAATCGTTCTAAGCAATAATCAAAGCGCCCATTGATTGTGAGTGTTCCTGATGTGAGAACAACACTTTTTTTGTTCATAAAAAAACGATCAGCTAAAAGCTCTCCTGTATCTAGCGGCTGTGCATGCATAAAGACAGCATTTTTGGCACCCTTTGCATCAATCTCAATCCAAACCGTTTCATCATTTTTCGGTTCAAAAATAAACCGGTACAGCGTACTGCAAAATGTATGCATAAACGACATCACTTGATCGTATTCCTCTGCTTCAAACGCAAAGTGTTCTGTCAGCTGATCACTTTTTTGAAGAAGCTCGCTTTTTTGCTGCTCATACAGCTTTTCACAAGCAATTAACAAGGAACAAAGCTTACTTGCCGTCTCTTTAATCCGTTTCCACTGCGAATGCTTCGAATGATGACGTACTCTATGAATGAGACGATTGATGTCTGCTTTTGGTTTTGTCCTTTTGACAAAAGAATGAACGGTACTAAAGAAGGCGTCACTTTCCATTTGAAGCTGATGAAGATACTCATCCATTTCGATAAAGGTGTCCGTCTGTAAACCTGCACCGTGAAATCTCTTTTTCAGCTTGTTTAAAAGACCGCCCTGTAAGGAGCCAAGCTGCGTTAATTTCGCATGAAGCTGGATATACGACGCACTATCTCCTAGTGTTTCATTGGCTGTTTTCTCAAATTGATGAGCCTCGTCAATTACATATACGTCTGCATGCTGAAAGATAGACGATGCTTCCGTTTGTGATAAGAGCAGGCGATGATTTGTTAAAATTAAATTGGCTGTTTTGGCTCTTTTTTTGGCGCGTTCATAAAAGCAGTATTCTTTAAAGCGGCGCTTTTTTGATGTAAACGGCATGTGCACACACGAAATACGGTCTTTTATATTGGCAGCTCCTGACGGTAAATTCAGTTCAGATAAATCACCCGTTTCTGTGACAAGAAGCCACATTAATATTTGCGCCTTCGTTAAGACCACATCATAGTTATCATCTTCCTCATGCAGCACATGCTCAAACTTATCTAAGCAAATATAATGCGCCCGTCCTTTGAATACACAGGCAGCTGGCTCAAACGGAAGCAATTGATTTAGAATCGGCACATCGCGCTGAAGCATTTGCTGCTGCAAAAGAATGGAATATGTACTAATAATGACAGGTTTTCCTGATTTCTTTGCCTCTAGTGCAGCTGGTATGAGGTATGCCAGCGTTTTTCCAATACCTGGTGCCGCTTCAATTAAAGCGTAGGCCCTTTCATGAAACACATCTCTCACTTTATTCATCATCGTGAGCTGGCCTTCTCTTACTTCATAGCCTTCCACTGTTTGGGGAAGCTTCTTTTTGATCTCCTCAAACAGCTGTTTATCGTCTTCCCCTACTGAATCTGTCGTATCCGTTTCAGGATTGGTGACATCTTTTACAGCAAAAGAGCCCACTTCTACCAAAGAATCTTCACGGCTAGCACGACTCGTTTCAAGCTGCTGTATTAAAAGTCCTATATCGCTTAAGAGATAAGAGGATAATCTGCGCAGCTGCTTTAGCACATTTGGCGGTGTATGTGTTAATTGATGTAATAAGGTTAAAAATAACATGGCAGTAACTTCCGCATCACTATCCGCCCGGTGCGGGTGGTCATGTGGAAGCATGAGCTCTTCACTTAATTCAGTGAGCTTATAACCTTCAAGTTCTGGATAAAGAATTCTAGAAATCTCAACTGTATCAATCGCTAGCACATCCAGCTCATTTTTCCCGCATGCTTTTAGTTCATCATTTAAAAAATTCAAGTCAAAATGAACATTGTGCGCAACAAAATAAGCGCCTTGAATAAGATCATACACCTCTTGGGCAATGTCCTCAAAAAACACTGCATCGTTAACCATGTGCTGCTGAATACCTGTCAGCTGTTCAATAAATCCAGGGATCGCTTTTCCCGGGTTCACATATTTTGAATACCGTTCGACAATTTGTCCATTTTCAATGACCACCGCAGCAATTTGAATGATTTTATCACCCTTTTTGGGTGAATTTCCGGTGGTTTCAATATCAACGACAACAAACCTTTGATCGGCCATAAAATGGACACCTCAATTCCTCGTTTCACTCGAAGTGAAACACGCTCTGGGCAAAATAGCTGAAACAGAACAGCTTCTTTTCTTAAAACTGTTCTGTTTCCTTGCAGCATGCGTTATAAAATCGTTCTCGCAGGCTCTTGCCCAATCATTTGTTCAATTTGATTTTGTTTATTTAATACGACCACTTTTGGTGTATGTGTCTTTGCTTCTTCTTCTGAGAGCATCCCATAAGCGATAATAATCACTTCATCCCCCGGCTGAACCAATCTTGCTGCCGCGCCATTTAGACAAATGACACCGCTCTTTCTTTCACCAGGAATAATATATGTTTCAAGTCTCGCGCCATTGTGATTATTGACAATCTGTACTTTCTCATTTGCCATCATGCCTGCCGCATCAAGTAAATCTTCGTCAATGGTGATACTTCCTACATAATGTAAGTTTGCTTCTGTTACCGTCGCTTTATGAAGTTTAGAGGTCATAAAGGTTCTATACATGTTTTTCACCGCTTTCAGGAACATGGAATATCACATTATCAATCAGTCTTGCCCGTGAGAATTTCACCGCAATCGCAATGATGACCTGACCTGCCAACTGCTGAAGCGGCTCAAGCTCTGGATAGGAGTAGATCTCAATATAATCGATTTCCCCGCTCGTTTGAAGAATTTCCTCTTCTACCAACTGATAAATACGACTGACGTCACGTTCACCTTTTTCAACCGCTGACTGTCCTTTTTTCAATGCGCGGTACAAAGCAGGTGCTTCTTGTCTTTCTTTTTCAGATAAGTACACATTTCTTGAACTTTTCGCTAAACCGTTTTCTTCTCTAACTGTCGGCACAGATACAAGGTGAAGATCAAAGAAGAAATCCTTGATCATCACATCGATCACAGCGACTTGCTGTGCATCCTTTAGACCAAAGTATACATTTGTTGGTGCTACAAGATGAAATAGCTTTGTAAGCACAGTAACAACGCCGTCGAAATGTCCTGGACGTTTTTTCCCGCATAAGACATCAGTCCGCTTTTGAACCGTCATCGTGATAGATGGCTCATTTGGATACATTTCTTTCACATCAGGTGTAAATAAAATATCCACACCTGCTTCTTCTGCAAGGCGCTGATCTCTTTCCATATCCCTTGGATAGGATTCAAAGTCCTCGTTCGGTCCAAATTGCAAAGGATTGACAAAGATGCTCATTACCACAATGTCATTTTGATCCCTTGCTTCTTTCGCGAGCGTCAGATGTCCTTCATGAAGAAAGCCCATCGTTGGGACAAAGCCGATGGAATGCTGTTTTTCTTGATGCTGCTTGATCCATTCTTTCAGCTCGTGAATATGGGTGACAACGTTCATTTTTTCATACCCCCATATAAACCATTAAGGACTTCTTCTTTGATATGAAATGTATGCTTGTCTTCTGGAAATGTGTGTGCTTTTACTTCTTTCGTATATTGAATAAGCGCTTCTTCTAGTACAGTATCAATTTGCGCGTATTGTTTCACAAACTTAGGTGTTCTAGACACCCCGTATCCTACCACATCATGGTAAACGAGAACTTGTCCGTCTGCCTCAGCTCCTGCACCAATCCCGATGACAGGAATTTTCAGCATGTCGGTAATTCGTTTTGTCAGTTCACCAGGGACGCATTCAAGCACAAGTGCAATCGCACCAGCTTCCTCACATTTTAAGCTGTCTTCAATCAATTTCTGCGCACTTTCGTGGTCTTTTCCTTGCACTTTATATCCGCCAAGTACTCCAACTGACTGAGGTGTGAGGCCTAAATGACTGACGACAGGAATCCCGCCTCTTGTGAGAGCTTGAATGGATTCAAATACGCCATCTCCGCCTTCTAGCTTTAAAGCATCCGCACCGCTTTCTTGCATGATGCGTGCTGCGTTTTTCAATGTTTCTGCTAATGAATAATGGTAAGACATAAATGGCATATCCGTCACAATAAATGTGTCTTTTGCGCCTCTTTTCACTGCTTTTGTGTGATGAATCATATCATCCATCGTGACTTGTACTGTCGAATCGAGTCCAAGTACAACCATCCCAAGTGAATCACCAACTAAGATCATGTCGACTTCCGCTTTTTCTGCTTGCTTTGCAGATGGATAGTCGTATGCTGTCAGCATCACAATCGGTTCGTTTTGTTCTTTCATTTTGAAAAAATCTAGCTTTGTCTTCATTTGTTCCTCCTCATTCTGGAGAGGAGATGGCTTGCCTCACATCACATGTTTTGATTTCTCATGCGCGGCGAATCATCCCTCTGTCCAAGTCCCTTAGGATCAAGGCAGAAATTTATCAAATTTTTGTTTATACAGGTACAGCTCTTTTTCAGATACTGCCCACACGAAGTATATCAAAAATGTGCCGGGTGTTCCACTTAAGTTGACTTTATCTCGATGTCTGCGGAGTAGATTTTTTGAATACCTTCCTCCGTTTCAAGCAATAAAACACCTTCTTCATTGATTCCGAGCGCTTTTCCAGTGTATTGCCCATTGACGGTGCGGGCAACAATATGCTGACCGATCGTCATCGCAAACGATTCCCATAATTGTTTAATCGGTGTAAATCCATGCTTCATATAATCGTCATACCTTTTTTCAAAGGTGGACATGATCTGTTGTATGAGCGCAGCACGGTCCACTTTTTCATTCAGTTCCATTCGCAGGCTTGTGGCGACATCCTTTAGTTCATCCGGAAAGTCATCAGCCGTTTGGTTCACATTAATGCCCGGGCCAATTATCACCGCATGAACCTGGTCCGCCTCTGCTTTTAATTCGGTTAGAATGCCAACGACCTTTTTCCCGTTTAACAAAATATCGTTTGGCCATTTAATGGATGGACTGAGTCCTGTTTGCTCTGCAATGGCTTCTGCGATGGCTACAGATGCTAAAAGCGTCATCTGCGGCGCTTTGTGCAGCGGAATTTCAGGCCGTAGAACGAGACTCATCCAGATGCCTGTCCCATTTGGTGAATGCCACGTTCTTTGAAGACGGCCTTTCCCATTTGTCTGATGATCACTGACAACAAGCGTACCGTGGGGCGCACCTTCATTTACAAGATCATGGGCAATCAGCTGTGTGGAGGCGACTTCTTTCTGAAAATAAATGTGCCTGCCAAAGCTCTCTGTTTCTAGACCAAACAGAATTTCATCCTCACTAATTTTGTCCGGTTTACGAAGCAGGCGGTACCCCTTTCTTCTGACGGCTTCTACCTCATAGCCCTCTTTTCTGAGGCCCTCTATATGCTTCCAGACAGCTGTTCGAGAACAGCCAAGCTCATCACATATTTGCTGACTTGAGACAAAGTCCTCACTTGATGCTGTAAATAGTTCGATTAATCGTTTTCTAATTGCTGATCGCATGCTGTAAGCCACTCCTCTATGGCTTCTTTTCGGTTTTCCAAATGATTTTGCAGAACGGCTTTTTTCACCAAATCGAGCTCCTCTGCGATCCATTTTCCTGATGTCTTTTGCCGAAAGGCCATTAAATCTTTTCCTGAAACAGCGAGATCTTGAAGCGTTTTAATCGGAAGGGCATCATAAGAACGCTTCGCTGCCTCAAGCTCGTCAAAGAAAATGCGGCGCTCGTGTTTTAGCTGTGAGATCTTCAAGCTAGATAAGAGCACGTGTTCACCAGCCTCAAACATCTTCTCCGCATCCCAGTCACAATCGACGTATTGGCTAATCGTCACCGCGTCTTTCAAAAGCTTTGTTGACAGCTTCCATTCTTTTAAGAAGAGCACAGCCTCCGCTTCATCTAAGCCAAGCAAATGGATAACAGCCCCCCATACTTCTTCTAGTCCATCCAGTAAATAATACGGAAATGATTGAAAGGATTCTTGCAGACCATCCTTTTTGAGACCCGGCAATTCTTCATACAATTTGGTAGAAATGAGCATCTTAATCGCCCGCTCACAATAACGGCCTTTTAAAAGCTTCTCCATTTCAATCTTTTTGCGTTCAACTGATATGTTGGCAAGCAGGTGCTTATCTTTTTTCATCGCTTCAGCCGTTTCTGCAGCGAGCTCAAAGCCAAGCTGGCTTAAAAAACGGACCGCTCTCATCATACGAAGCGCGTCTTCCTGAAAGCGGCACGCAGGATCTCCTACGGTTTGAATTCGTTTCCGCTCAATATCCTGTTTGCCCCCTACATGGTCAATGATCTCCCCATTTATATCCATGGCCATCGCATTGATCGTTAAATCTCTTCTTAAAAGATCTTCCTTCAATGATGTGATAAACGCCACTTCTTTCGGTCTGCGAAAATCTTCATATTCTGATTCAGTTCGAAACGTCGTCACCTCATAGCTGACCCCATCATGTAACACGATGACAGTGCCATGCTCTTTGCCAACATCAACTGTTTTTTCAAATAAGGATTCGACCGTATCAGGCGTTGCATCTGTTGCTATATCGATATCGCCGATTTCCCTGCCTAAAAGGACATCTCTCACTGCTCCGCCGACAAAGTAAGCCTGATGCCCATGTTCGTGCAGTGTATGTAAAATAGGGATCGCATGTGTGAATGGTTCATTCATGTTCATCATCACCTTCGATCAATTCTAGGTAAAGCTCTTCATATTCACTCACAATTTTTTCAGAAGAGAAATGGGCCTGAACACTAGACTGGGCCGACGCAGACACTTGTTCATGAAGCGCTTTGTCTTTGAGTATAGAGACTGCGTGTTTAGCTGCCGCGTCTATATCGCCGAGCGGGACAAGGAAACCTGTTTCTCCATGTGTAATGACCTCTGGAATCCCGCCAACATCAGTCCCAATACATGGGACACCGCATGCCATCGCCTCAAGAAGCACAAGTCCGAAGCTCTCTTTCTCAGAAAGAAGCAGCTTCAAATCACTGATGGAATACAGCTCTTCTACTTTCTCTTGCTTTCCTAAAAATAACACGCGGTCTGTCAGCCCCAGTTTTTTCACGAGTTCGCATACGACCGATTTTTCAGGACCATCACCGATGAGCAGCAGCTTTGCCTGCACCTGTTCTGAGATCTTTTTAAACACATGAACGACATCATGCACCCGTTTGACCTTTCGAAAATTTGATACATGGATGACGACTTTATCGTCCGGTAAAAGACCATAATGTGTCTTTAGCACTTCGTGATCTTCGCGCAAATACACCCGTTCATCGACAAAATTATGGATCGTCTCGATCTTTTTATTTGGTTTGATAAGGTCATACGTCTGCGCAGCTAATGAATGCGATACCGCCGTTACCCGGTCTGATGATTCGATCGCAAATCGAATGACTTCCTTTAGTGATGGATCATAGCCTAATACCGTAATATCAGTCCCATGAAGCGTCGTGACGACTTTCACAGAGTGTCCCGTCATCTGCTTCGCTAAGAACGCACAGACGGCGTGCGGAACCGCATAATGCGCGTGAATAATATCAAGCTTCTCTCGTTTTGCAACTTCTGCCAATTTACTTGCTAATGCAAGGTCATAAGGCGGGTATTGAAAAACAGCGTATTGATTGACATCCACCTCGTGAAAATAAATATTCGGATACACTTTATTGAGCCTAAACGGAATACTTGAGGTAATGAAATGAACATCGTGCCCTTTTTCAGCTAAACGTTTTCCAAGTTCCGTAGCAATAATGCCCGAGCCGCCGACACTTGGATAACAAGTGATTCCGACCTTCAGTTTTTTCATAATTACCCCCCAAGTAAGTCGTCATCTATCAAAAGTGGTTTCTTTGTGATAAACCCTTCTGCATAAGCTTTATTGACTTCCCTTCCATACATAGACTCTCTCATTTTGACAAAATCAATATAACCGTTCACAAGAGGTGTCTCAACTGAATTCGCCGATTTAACAAATTGGCTTTTATACGCATGCAAGCTATCAATCTTTTGGTGCATTTCCTCAGAAATATCAATCACAAAATCTGGATGATGATGACCGTTAATCATGTAATAATACATCTGACTTATTTTATGCGCTGGCTGCTTGTATGAATCTTCAAATTTATGTATACCTGCCGAAAAAGCAGCCTCTTCTACAAGTGAGCCCGCATGACCATGATCTGGATGCCGATCTTGGTGATGCGGAGCAAAAATCAGTTTTGGCTTGTATGTTCGAATCACGCCTGCAATGTCCTTCATCGCTTCGTCATTTAGATAAAGTCCTCTGTCTGGCAGTGTGAGCTGGATTCGCGTTGACACACCTAAAATGGCGGCAGCAGCTTTTGCTTCCTCTTTACGGCTCTCTACCGTTCCATTCGAAGATAATTCGGCCTGGGTCAAGTCGCAAATCCCGACACGCGCCCCTTTTTTTACGTATTTTGCAATCGTTCCGCCCATACCGATCTCAACATCATCGCTGTGGGCACCGAATGCAAGGATATCAAGTCGTTTCATTTGTTCCTCCGTTTTTTACTACATCTCGAAAATCAAACGTGCCTTTATTTAAATTCCTGACTAAAATTTCAGCGGTCCCCATATTGGTGGCTAGTGGAATGGTATACACATCACAAAGCCGAATGAGTGCAGATACATCCGGTTCATGCGGCTGCGCGGTAAGCGGGTCTCTAAAAAAGAGCACAAGATCCATTGCATTATCAGCAATTAAAGCACCAATCTGCTGATCTCCTCCAAGTGGTCCTGACTGGAAACGATGAATGGGAAGCCCCGTCGCTTCTTTCACTCTCAAACCTGTTGTCCCTGTTGCGTAAAGTGTATGATCTGCCAATATATCACGGTACGCAATGGCAAATTGGATCATGTCACTTTTTTTCTTATCGTGAGCGATTAAAGCAATGTTCATCAGGAATCCACTCCTTATTAGTCGATGATATTTTCTAAACCATAGACGAGCTGATCAATGTGCATGACCTGTTCAACTGAAAGCTTCACACCTGACATAAATGATGCACGGTTATAAGAATCATGGCGAATGGTGAGCGTCTGTCCGTCCATTCCAAACAGTACTTCTTGATGTGCAATCATACCCGGAAGTCTTACGCTGTGCAGACGGATACCGTCATAATCTGCGCCTCGTGCACCTTCGATTAATTCTTTCTCTTCTGGATGCCCCTGCTTTTTGCTTTCTCTGATTTCTGCAATCATTTCAGCTGTTTTAAGCCCTGTACCGCTCGGAGCATCTAGTTTTTTATCATGGTGAAGCTCAATGATTTCAACGTCAGGGAAGTAATTCGCTGCCATTTTGGCAAACTTCATCATTAAGACCGCACCGACAGCAAAGTTTGGCGCAATAATACAGCCTATGCCCTTTTCTTCTGTTAATTGCTGTAGCTCTTTCAGGTCAGCTTCAGAAAATCCAGTGGTTCCTACGACTGGACGGACGCCATGTTCAAGTGCCTTTTTTGTATGTACTTTCCCGATTTCTGGTGTCGTCAAATCAATTAATACATCAGGTGCTGTCTCTGAAAGACACACATCAATATCTGTATAAATTGGCGCCTCAGATGTCGTATGAATCACATCAGATAATTTTTTTCCTTCGTGCGCGTGATCAAGGGCTGCCACAAGCTCAAAATGGCTCGTTTCTTCTGCCAGCTTCACAGCCTCTATTCCCATTCTTCCTCTTGCTCCAGCGATTACTACTTTGATGGTTTGGTTCGTCATCGTCTCTACTTCCCTTCTTTTTTCGTCCAGCGGTCTTTGTCTCTTGTATTGAATTTATGCATCACACGATCGTGTGCTTCCTCTAGTGATATATCTAGTGAATTAGCGAGGCATGTTAACACAAACAAAACATCGCCAATTTCTTCTTCCATGCTTTTTTCTGTTTCCGTTGTTTTTTTCGGCTTTTCTCCATAGTAATGGTTAACCTCTCTTGCTAGCTCGCCTAATTCTTCTGTCAGACGGGCCATCATGGCAAGCGGGCTGAAATAGCCTTCTTTAAATTGTCCTATGTAATCATCTACTTCTTGCTGCACGTGACGCAGCGTTTTTTCATTCGTCATGAAGCTCATCCTCCTATCCATCTCTTACATGTTAGCGAAATCATAAATATTTGACAAATGTTTAAGACTCAGTTTGCTTGTTTCTCTCCCATACCATATAATATTATCGCTGTCTAAGCAAAAAAAGGAGTGGTCTCTTGCTAAAAGAAATTCGTCTTAAAAATATCGTATTTATTTTAATAGGATCTGCGATTTTTTCTTTCGGTCTTGTTCATTTTAATATGCAGAACAATTTGGCGGAAGGCGGATTTACAGGTATTACACTGCTTTTATATTTTCTATTCCACATTGATCCATCCATTTCAAACCTTGTCTTAAACATTCCGATCTTTTTTATCGGCTGGAAAATGCTCGGCAGAACCATGTTTACTTATACAATTGTAGGAACCGTCAGTCTTTCTGTCTTTCTTGCCATCTTCCAGCGCTTTCAAATACATATGCCTCTCCAGCACGATTTGGCCCTAGCCGCGCTCTTTGCTGGTGTGTTTATCGGAACAGGCCTCGGGATCATCTTTAAGTTCGGCGGTACAACCGGCGGCGTGGATATCATCGCAAGACTCATCAACAAGCATTATCAGGTGGCCATGGGACGAACAATGTTCATCTTCGACGCATGTGTCATTACGATTTCTCTTACTTATTTAAATTACAAAGAAGCCATGTATACACTCGTCGCAGTGTTTGTTGCCGCAAAGGTCATTGACTTCATGCAAGAAGGCGCTTACGCAGCCAAAGGCGCCATGATTATCTCTGAAAAAGATGACATCATTCAAAAGAAAATCACAGAGGAAATGGAGCGCGGTGTGACCATTTTAAAAGGGGTTGGTTCCTATACAAAACAGGAGCGCAACGTCCTTTATTGCGTCGTCCCGAAAAACGAGCTTGTCCATCTCAAAAGCGTCGTGACCTCAGTCGATCCTCATGCATTTGTATCTGTCAGTGACGTGCATGATGTGCTTGGTGAAGGCTTCACATTAGATGAACACAAAGAGCCGCTTAATCCGCATTAAAAAAAGAAGCCCAAAAATGGTGCTTCTTTTTTTATGATTTCGGATAATCAGCCTGACGCTTTTGCTTCTTCTCTTTTTCAGCACGGTATTTCCGAAACCCAACATACGTTAACGTTAATAAAATGATGCTCCCTGTTGTTAAAATGACCCATAAAAGCGATGGGTCAGCCTCATCTTGATCAACGTGGGCAAACACACTCGATAAATCCTCTTCGAGCTTCGTGAGGCGCTCAAGCTTTGTCCCACTTGATGCTTTTAAAAATTCACCTTGCTCAATCACTTCCATATGCTGCTTAATCGTTTGCAGCTTTTCAGGCGAAACATCAATGGTTAAACTCGGGTAGATCATATCGTATAAAGAAACCAGCTCATTCCAAGTTTCATAAAACGTCGTCGACTCCGGATCCCTCACTTCTTTTTTCAAAGTAGGAAAAGACCCCATAATGGGCTTCTCCAGCGAACCCCAAAGAGGCTCAGAGTCTGACTGGATCGCATCAAGCAGCATTCTAAACTGAGAGGCATAACGAAGCTTTTCGCGCTCATTCAATTCTTCCTGCGGCAGCCCTTTTATGATATCTTGATAGCCAAGTGTAATTTGCCGAATCTGCGTATTTGTCAGAGTACCACGCCAATTCTCAGCTTTAAATGTCTTTTCAACATACAATGCGACCTGTAACGCCTCATCATATTTAGCTTGTCTCGTTAATTGAAAGATTGAATCTGATAGTTCCGTTAATTCTTGCAGCACGTTAGCGGCTGTTTCCTCGCCTTTGGCAACAGGTGGCTGTAATACGAGAAAAAATAATAGAATCATCGCGATTGGCTTTCGTTTCATGCAAGTCCCTCCTAGCCCTTCTCCATACAGCGTATGAAGAAAAGGACAAGGTTAGACCAATATTGTTAAGGGAGTTCAAGCTTGACCGATTTTTTCGATAGGACGAGATAATACGAAACAAGAAGAACGGCAATACTTAACCAAAACGTGACATAGCCGATCTCGTTTGAATAGGCAGACAGCATAGAATAACGCGGCATCATACCAAATACATAATCTATCACATCGTTATGTAAAATCCATATGCCGGCTACCACCAAATGACGCATTTTAAAACGATAATACGGTGCAAACAATACAGCTTGAACCGCCATCGCAAAGTGAGACCCAATCAGCATGTATCCTTCCCACGGAAAGTCATCAACAGATAAAAGCACAAAGATATTCATTCCTACAGCCCATAACCCGTACTTAATCAAGGTCACAAGGGCAAGTGCTTCAAAATAAGGAGCGTTTCGTTTCATCAAAAACGCAAGTAGTACAAATAAAAAGAAAAAGCTTGCCGTTGGGCTGTCTGGAACAAAAGCTAAAAAGATAGCCGGCGTCTCTACAAGCTGAGGAATATACCAATAGTAGCCGTACACAGTGCCAAGGAAATTGATCATCAGGACTAGCACAAGCATGTAGCGCGTGGCTAGCAGATATTGAATCCATCTCATACGTCTCTTCACTCACGATCTGTTAAAATCAGAAAAAAGCTGACAGCGCCAGCTTTTTCTCTTTTGAGTATATCCTTGTACTTGCATTTAAACAACTGAATTATTTAGATTTGACTTCAGATAAATATTTAGAAAGCTTTTCAAGTTCTTCATCGCTGCCTTTAAAGATACCCTTAGGCATGTTGCCTTTTCCTTCAACAGCGATTTTAGCTATCTCCTCAGGTGCAAGACCGTTGTCAACAAGTGACGGTCCGGCTGCTCCGCCCTGCATGTTATCCCCGTGACAGGAGATACATGTCTGCTCCTGATAAATTTTATACTCTTCCGCTGAGGTATCAATCTCTGCTTCTTTCTTAATTTCACCTTGCTTCGCCGCTGCTTCCCAATCATGAGTAGCAACAGACTCCCACGTTAAATATGTTGCTGCGCCGACTGCAAGGATCATCATCCCCACTGCAACCGGTCTTCTATACGGTCTGCGTTCAGGACCAGAATCAAGAAATGGTGCGAGCAAAAGTGCACCAAACGCAATTCCAGGCATAATCATCGCGCCAACTACTGTATAGCCTCCTGCAGCAAATTCATATTTTAATAACTGGTACAAGAATAGGAAATACCAGTCTGGCAGCGGAATATAGCCGGTATCTGTTGGATCAGCCATCCGCTCAAGCGGAGGTGCATGAACAACAGTTAGGACAAGAAATCCAATTAAAAAAACGGCACCTACAAGCCATTCCTTTAAAAGAAAGTTCGGCCAAAAGGCTTCTGTTTTTCCCGGATATTCGGAATAGTCTTTAGGTATGTTAGGTTTTCTTTCTGCCGGAATTCTGGAGTCTCCGACAAACTTCATCCCTTTTCCCCTATGCAAAGTCATCCCCTCCTCATTGAACATTCATCAAACGCAACTTTTTTTATAGCGGTCCAGAAATTCCTTGCTTACGAATCATAATAAAGTGGGCAGCCATCAGCCCAAATAATGCCGCTGGCAAGAAAAAGACATGGATAGCGAAAAATCTCGTCAGCGTTTGTGCCCCTACAATGTCAGGATGACCTGCAAGCAGCGTTTTGATCTCTTTTCCAATGAATGGTGTGGCTTCTGCAATTTGAAGACCAACCTTCGTCGCAAATAGCGCCTTCATATCCCATGGCAAGAGATATCCTGTAAAACCAAGTCCAAGCATCACAAAGAAAATGAGCACACCAACAATCCAGTTCAGCTCTCTAGGCTTTTTATACGCCCCTTGGAAAAAGACCCTTAGCGTATGTAAAAACATCATGACAATGACTAGACTCGCACCCCAGTGGTGCATCCCTCTGACAATCTGACCAAATGCCACTTCATTTTGCAAATAATAGACAGATTCCCAGGCATTTTTAATATCCGGCACATAATACATCGTTAAAAACATGCCCGAAAGGACTTGAATGACTGTCACAAAAAACGTTAAACCGCCAAAACAGTACACAAAAGCGGAGAAATGATGTGCTGGATTGACATGCTCTGGCACCTCATGATCCGCAATATCTCTCCATATTGGTGTAATGTCTAGCCGCTCATCTACCCAATCATAAATCTTGTTAAGCATCGTTACCCTTCCCCTTTCGGCACAGCTTTTCCAAGATAGAGGTATCCGTCCTTCACTTGCTGCTTATAATGGTCAAGCGGTGCAAGCGGTGGAGTTCCGGGTACGTTTGTACCATCCTTGTCGTACAGCCCATAGTGGCATGGGCAGAAAAATTTGTTTGGATTTTTCGGATCACTGTTCCAGTTCACTGTACATCCTAAATGTTTACAGATTGGCGATAAAGCGACAATTTCATCCCCTTCTTTGTACACCCATGCTGACCTAGATTCCTTTGACTCATACCATGCATCTACTTGATCAATTTTAAAGTCAAAGCGCTTCGGTTCCTTCGTCAGTTCATCTACACTGACAACTTGAACCATATCCTGATCCTCTGTTCCTTTTAGCACAGGGTCAAGCGCAAAGCGAACCATAGGCATGAGCATTCCAGCGGCCATAAATCCCCCCACGCCGGTCAACGTGTAATTCAAAAATTGACGCCTGGACACTCCATGTCTCTTCTCGCTCATTTTTTTCTCCCCCCCTCAGGTCGTCAGCTACTTTATAACTGAATTAGAAAAAATTTCATAAAACTAGGACACCCTCATAATATATCAATCTATTCACAAGGTCAACAGCCTAAAAAGCTATGTACAATGCAAATGTAAGGGTTTTTATGAAGGGTTCCACTTTTGTAACAAAAAGTTCAAAATTTGTTCTACACTGTCTTGAACGATTTTTTGCTTTAATTCTACCTTTAAATGCTCGAGCGGAACCGGCTTTAACAAAAATAGCGCTTCACTAACCGCCGCATGCTCTTTCCATTGGTGATCAGATGAGATCAACACGACATGCTGAAAATGATCTTCTAGCGACTGCTTCATCGTGAAGATGTCTTCTAGTTTTCGATCATTGATCTCTACATATGTATGTGGTGGAAAAAGAAAGACCCGCCCTTTCAGCTGCCTTTCAAGTTCCTCTGCTACAAGAATGGTAAACTCACCTAAAGATACAGTTTGTTTGATTTGATTCGCATCTATTCCAACTATTGGAATGATAGCGGTATCAATGTAATCTTTAGATTGCAAAAAGCGATCCGCATCCTCCGCTTGAAACTTCATCAATTTCCCCTCTTTCATGACATAAGCCCTGCCTGTATAGGGCAAGGCTTATTCGTTCAGTTTATGACAATAGGCTTAATTCTTTTGCTAACTTATTAAATGTTTCTTGATCATGACGGTCAAGTGCCTCATCTATCTCTTTCATAAGCCGTTCTTTTTGGAACGTTGCGATCGAGTGTTCAAGCACTTTCTCCGCAAGATCCTTATCTTTTTCGTTCTCATAAAGATCCTTTGGAATATGAGGATTTGTTTCAAGCACAGCTGCATATTCCGGCGAACGATAAGCAGAACGGAAATTCAATTGAATAAACAAATCTTGCTGTTTATTCAAACGAATATCATGAAATGACTTTTCAGCATCTGTCGTCATGATGTTTTCTTTATAAAATCTAAAGGGAACTTCATCCACACAGTGTGTTGACATAATGATTCCCCTTGGGCAAAATTCTGCTTGCTCTACAAAATGAACCTTTTCCATCAAAGAGTCGTGACTCATTAAATAATTTAATATCCAAACACACTCTCTTCGTTTTAGCTGATAATGGTTTAAAAACCACCGGATGAATTCCTTCTTTTCATTGACAGAAACAGGGGTCTGCATGTTATTCCCTCCTCTATCGTAAATTAAATTGCTATACATGAATTATTCAACAAACCAGTTCTTCATTCCTGCAAACTATAAGGAAATTTCGTCTTCAATTCTTAAAATCGTTTCTTCGATTTCTTCATTCGTGCCATCTTTCTGAAGAACTTTGCGTAATAGCGGCAATGCTTCTTTTTGTCTGCCTTCTTCTAAAAGGAACGAAGCGTATTCATATAAAAAGTCACGCTCCTCATCAAAATCAGGCAGAGCCAGCTTGAAGTAATCGGCTGCTTCTTTGTATTCCTCTCGTCCAACAGAAGCAGATGCAGCATACCAATTCCATTTTGGATCAACTTCCCCAAAGCTTTTAACCTCTTTAATGACATCCAGGATTTCATCAAAAAGCTCTTCATTTAAATAGATCGCGAGCAATGTTTGAACCGCTTCAATATATCCCGGATCAAGAGCAAGTGCTTCTTGAAGCAGCTTTTTCGCATCTTCTGAATCCCCATTTTTCAAGTCGATCTTTGCACCATATAAATATAATTCTTTGTTATACTCATCAATTTTAATACCCTCTTTTACTACCTCTAAAGCCTCCTGATATAGTCCTTCTTCCTCATAACTTTTCGCTAAAGGCATATAAAGAGACGAATAAGACGGATCAATATCTTTTAGTTCTGAAAGCTGCTGAATGGCTGTTTTCGTTCTGCCGGCCCTCATCGCTGTAAATCCGTAGCCAAAAAGTGTATTCGGGTCTGTTTGATCTTTTACTGCCTTTTCGTACCATTCAAGCGCATCTTCAAATTCTCCAGCGGTGCTGAGTGATTCAGCGAGTCTCTGGTAAACATTGACGCCGCCAACCTCATGTTGTTGATCTGCGACTTTGTAGAAATAGTCGGCGGCTTTCTTTGAAAGACCTTGTGAAAAATACAATTCACCTAACGCAAAATCAATGATGGCTTCATTTGGAAGCACTTCTTTCGCTTTTAAGAGCTTTTGTTCACTGACTTCAAATAGTCCTTGCATTTGATACAAATCTGCCATTAACAATAAACTCTCTGGATACGCATCATCATCTTCAGGAATCGTCTCTAATACCGAAATCGCCTTTTCTTCTTCATCAGAGTCAATCAGTAGCTCTGCATAAAAACATGTTAACCCTGTTTCCTCTGGATATAAATCATGTAAATCACTGATGAGATTCCGCGCTTTATCGATATCTCCCCAATCATAATATAACTGAGCTGCCTGCGCCTTTTCTTCATCATGCAAATGCTTTTCTGCCTGAGCAAGTGTTTGGAGTCCTTTTTCAGTCTCACCCGCCTCAACTAATTTTATGGCTTCTTGTAATGAACTATTCAAATCAAACCGTTCCTTTCTGTTTCCAAAAACCTAAACTATTGTTACTTCATATCATAATCGACAGGTACTCATCCAGCAAATATGTTGCTCTTTTAAAATGAACCCATTTTTTTGTTTTAAAGACTGTTTTTCATTTCATCCTTTACGAAACGGAAGTTTTGTAAACTGCAAGCACCTGAAATTCATTTTTTTATCGGATAAAATGATTTTTTTCCAGGTTTCATCTTGAGACAAGCTATGCTATCTTTCTTACAAATATGCATAAGGAAAGAAAAAGCCTGAGGACATCCTCAGACTGTTTTGGTTAAGTATTCAATGTGTTCAAAGAAATTCGGGTATGATACACGAACAGCATCTGTATCTTCAATCTCAACAGCTTGCTTTGTGATGCAAGCAGCAACCCCCAGCATCATACCGATTCGGTGATCTCCGTAGCTTGACACGACAACGCCGCCTTGAAGTGTGGTTTTACCATGAATCTTCATACCATCATCAGTTGCTTCAATATCAGCACCGAGTTTTTTAAGTTCTGACACGACGGTATCAATTCGATTGGTCTCTTTTACTTTTAACTCAGCAGCATCTTTAATAATCGTTGTTCCTTCTGCTTGTGTCGCTAGAAGCGCTATAATCGGGATTTCGTCGATGAGTCTTGAAATCATGTCACCAGAAATTTCAATCCCTTTTAATGAAGAGGTTGAAATCGTTAAATCACCATACGGTTCTCCTTCTTTTGCATCTCCTTCTTTGATCTCAAGATTCGCACCCATTTGTTTCAGTACATCGATAATACCCGTTCTTGTTTTGTTTAGCCCGACATTTTTTAACACAATCCGGCTGTTAGGAACAATAGATCCAGCAACAAGGAAAAATGCAGCTGAAGAGATGTCTCCAGGAACAAATATATCTGTTGCTTTTAATGTTTGACCGCCTTCAATGGAAACACTTTGTTCATCTTCGTCTAGTTTTACACCAAACATAGAGAGCATTCTTTCTGTATGATCTCTTGATTTATGCGGTTCAGTTAATGTTGTTGTTCCCTCTGCTTGAAGCCCCGCTAAAAGGACAGCGGACTTAATTTGGGCACTTGCCACCGGAGACTCATATGAGATACCTTTTAAATGACCGCCACGAATAGACAGTGGCGTATACTCGCCGTTTGCTCTGCCATCTATTTTCGCTCCCAGTTGTTTAAGTGGACCTGTTACTCGTTGCATTGGTCTTTTAGCAATACTCTCATCACCGATCAGTGTACTGTGAAACTCACAACCAGCTAATATTCCCATCATTAATCGAATGGTTGTACCAGAATTCCCAACATCGAGGACGTCAGACGGCTCCTTGAGCTCTTTCAGTCCCTTACCGTGGATCACAACATCTGTCCCTTTTTGTTCAATTTCAACGCCCATCTTTCTAAAGCAATCAATCGTACTTAAACAATCGGCTCCAGGAAGAAAGTTTTTCACCACTGTAGTCCCATCAGCAATTGCACCAAACATCACTGATCTATGAGAAATGGATTTATCACCTGGAATATGAATGACTCCATTCATAGGAGCATTTTTATGAATTTTCATGTTTGTCACCTCAGTCAGCATAAAATGTATCGTAATTCGCTCTATTTTTTATACAGATCTCTGCACGCTTACGGTCGTCATCTGTTTGAAAACTAATGCGCAAAATCCCATTAATGTCTTCTCGCGTTTCAATAATACGGATATTCGTAATACTGATGTTTTCATTTGCTAAATGCCCTGTAATCTCCGAAATGACCCCAGGGTGATCTGGAACATCCACATAAAGGTCATAAAAAGCAGGAATGGCACCTTTTTTCCTAAGAGGAAGTCCATCGCGATATTCCTTTGCCTCTTGAAAATAAGAGAACAAGCCTTCAGCGTCTTCTTGCTGTACAAAGGTCTCAATGCGGTCGATCTCTTTTTTCCATTCATGGAACCGGTCTAAAATCTTGTTTTTGTTGTGCAGAAGGATATCTCGCCACATTGCAGGATTGCTTGAAGCAATACGTGTAATGTCACGAAAGCCTCCAGCAGCAAACCGTTTGACAAGTGGGAATTGTTCTTCAAAATGATGTGCTTGATGCACAAGGCTGGCTGCAACAATATGAGGGAAATGACTAATCACACTTGTTACACCATCATGTTCTTCTGGAGTCATCTCAATGAAATGAGCATTTGTCCCCTTTAACAAGTCCTTCAAACGATCAACAGCCTGGCGATTTGTTTCCTTTGCCGGCGTTAAAATGTAGAATGCATTTTCAAATAAAAAGTCTTTCGCTGCAATGACTCCTGACTTATGAGAGCCTGCCATCGGATGTCCACCAATAAATTGGTAGTGCTTAGGAAGCGTTTTTTCAGCAAAATGGACGACCTTTTGCTTTGTGCTGCCAACATCGGTAATTGTGAGCTCTCTCTCAATTCCAGAGTTTGCAATATCACGAAGCATCTTGACTGTTTGCTGAACTGGAGTTGCCAATATAATAGTCGCAGATTCATCCAAACCTGCCGCAAATGAATCAGCTGCTAAATCAATGATACCCAGCTTTGTTGCCGCAACCATTTGTTCTTTGGACACATCGTATCCTACAATTTTTTTATGGGGATACTCTTTTTTAATCGACAGTGCGATGGAACCTCCAATTAAACCAAGTCCAGCGATTAATATTGTTTCGTTTGCATCATTCATGTTCATCACCTGTTTTTTCACGAAAATTAAAAAAGCCATTTCAACAGCTTATATGTATATGAGGTTGGTACAATGAAAGCCATATCCTGCCTTAGGATATGACTTTATGGTTATGCTACGCACGAATGCCTTGCATTAAATCGGCAAGTGTACTTAGAATTTCTGCATTTTGCTCCATTGTTCCGACCGTAATACGTAAAGAAGTCGGAAAACCAAGTGCTTTACCAGAACGAACAATGTAGCCTTTTTTCAATAATGCATTGAATAATTCATCTGCATCTCTCTTAAAATCAATCAGCACGAAGTTTGTTTGAGACGGATAAATAAAAAGTCCAAAACGGTCAGCAAATTCTTGATATTGCTTGAGACCTGCTTCATTTTTCTGTCTGCAAGATTGAATGAAATCCTGATCTTTTATCGCTGCACGTGCAGCTGCCTGAGCGATACGACTCGTATTAAACGGCTCTCTCGCTGGTTCAATCGCAGTAATCAACTCTTCCGACGCAATGCCATAGCCTACTCGAAGTGCAGCCAGTCCATACGCTTTTGAAAACGTTCGGAGTACGATGACATTTTGATAGGAGTGTAATAAAGATAAGCTGTTCGGAAAGTCTTCCGCACGAACGTATTCGACATATGCTTCATCTAGTACAACAAGCACATGAGCTGGTACTTGGTCTAAAAACGCCACAAGCTCAGATTCTGACAAATGATTTCCCGTCGGGTTATTCGGGTTGCATACCCAGACGACCTTCGTGTTCTCATCAATCGCATCCAGCATGCCCTTCAGATCGTGAGCTCCTCCGTCTAAAAGCGGCACCTCTCGAATCTCTGCCTGCTCAATGACGGCATTGTGACGGTATTGCGGAAAAGATGGAGCTGGGATGACGGTATTTGTATGTTGGTCAAGGAATGCCCTAGCAATAATTTGCACAAGTTCATCTGAGCCATTCCCGAATATTAATTGTTTTTCATTTACTTGAAGAAACTCAGCAAGCTCCGTTCTTAAACTTGCGCTGTATCCATCTGGATAGATCGCTAAATGTTCGAGCTCAGCTTGTATCGCCTCTCTTGCATGTAAGGAACATCCAAAAGGGTTTTCATTTGAAGCCAATTTCACAATCTTGTCTAATTGATATTCTTTTTTGACCTCTTCAATTGGTTTCCCAGGTTGATACGGTTTTAGTTGTTTTAATTGATCTTTGATTTGCAAAAGTTTCACCTCATTTGAATGAATAGAGGGGACTAAATGTTTTTGCATAGGTTTCAAATTCTCTTAAAGCTTCTTGACGTGTATCACTTGCTAACAATTGATCTTGAAGTTCTTCAATTTTTTTCACAAGTGCACTGCCTACAACGACACCGTCACTCAGTTTATTCATTGAGTCTACCTGCTCTCTTGTTGAGATGCCAAAACCGACCGCAACCGGTATGTGACTCAGCTGTTTCACTTGTTGAATAAAATCAGTAATCGATTCGTCAAAGGTTTGTCTGACACCTGTTACACCAAGAGATGAAACACAATACACAAAACCTTCTGCCTGCTCTACAATGTTTACTAATCGTTCCTTGCTGGTTGGTGCAACGAGCGAAATATATGAAATGTCATATGTTTGACAGTTCTTTTGCAGCTCACTGCTCTCTTCAAAAGGCAAGTCGGGTGTTAAGAGTCCCGAAATATGATTTTTGCGCAGTAAAGCGAAAAAGTATTCTGTGTCTAATTGTAACACAGGATTATAATACGTAAATAGAATTACAGGAATTTTTACACCATTTTTTTTCATCTTCCCTGCTAATTCTATCGCTTTTACGATATTCATGCCATGATTTAGAGCTCTTTTGGAGGCTCTTTGAATGACAGGACCGTCCGCTAGCGGGTCGGAATAAGGAACACCTAGTTCAATCGCATGTGCACCGGCTGCTTGAAGGGACACAGCTAAATCAATCGTGACTTCTTCTGACGGATCTCCTGCCGTGATAAATGGGATGAATAATTTCTCGCCTTTCTCTAATTGAAATGTGATCATTTGGTTTTGCCCTCACTTTCAAACACATTCATTAATGTATGCACATCCTTATCTCCTCTTCCTGACAGGCAGACAAGGACGATTTCATCTTCATTCATCGTCCTGCTCATCTCAAACGCCTTGGCTAAAGCGTGTGCTGATTCAATCGCTGGCAGGATTCCTTCCTTTTCTGTCAGCAGCTTTAGCGCATCCAGTGCTTCTTGATCTGTAGCACTCACATATTGAACCCGGCCGCTCGCATGTAAATATGCGTGCTCTGGCCCGATCCCAGGATAATCTAAACCAGCTGAAATGGAATAGGGCTCAATAATCTGGCCAAATTCGTCTTGGATTAAATATGTCAAAGATCCATGAATGACCCCTTTTGTCCCCTTCGTAATGGTTGCTGCATGAAGCGGCGTATCGATTCCTTTTCCAGCGGCTTCTACACCAATAATATCAATCTCTTCATCTAAAAATGCTCGGTACATTCCAATGGCATTACTTCCGCCGCCGACACAAGCAATGACTTTATGTGGGAGCCTGCCTTCTTTTTTAAGTATCTGCTCTTTTGCTTCATCACCAATCATCCGCTGGAACTCACTGACGATTTGGGGATACGGGTGAGGTCCTACAACTGAGCCGATCATATAGAAATGATCACTGCAGTGCTGGACCCAGTAACGAATCGCTTCGTTGGTTGCATCTTTTAATGTGCCGTTCCCGCTTGTGACAGGTATGACCTCAGCGCCAAGGAGCTTCATTCGGAATACATTGAGTGATTGTCTTTCCACATCCTCTTTTCCCATAAATACTGTGCAGGATAATCCAAACTTTGCGGCCACCGTTGCAGCTGCTACTCCGTGCTGTCCAGCGCCTGTTTCCGCGATGATGTTTGATTTTCCCATTTTTTTCGCAAGCAGGGCCTGCCCAAGTGCATTGTTGATTTTATGAGCGCCTGTATGGTTTAAATCTTCTCTTTTTAAATAGATTTTTGCGCCGCCGAGGTATGCTGATAATTGATCAGCATATGTCAGCGCAGTCGGTCTGCCTGAATAGTTTTGCAAAAGGGAAAGATATTCTTGCTCAAAAGCAGGGTCTTCTTTTAATTCGTTAAATGCTTGTTCGATTTCTTTGAGTGGCTGCATGAGCGTCTCAGGAACAAATTTCCCTCCGAATTCTCCATATCTGCCAATCTCATTTGGATATGCGTACATCGTTTAACATCCTTTCTTCGAGCGCTTTGATCTTAGCGCTGCTTTTCTTCCCGTTTTCTTCTATGCCGCTTGAAAGATCGATCGCTTTTGGGCCATAGGCAAGCAGCTCTGGCAGCGTTTCTGGTGTTATTCCGCCTGCAATGATGCATGTTTTCTCCAGTCGTTTTGCCTGCTGAATGTATACAGGTACCGCTTCCCATGTAAAAGCTGTGCCAGAACCACCTCTCATCCCTTTTACTTTCGCATCAATGAGGAAGCCATCGACAAACGGCGCAAATGCCGTCATTTTATCGAGTGTTTCTTTTACATCGGGCTCGTGGTGAAAGACTTTCCACACAATCGCTCCTGTTTGTTGTTTTATTTCTTTTGCATCCTCTCGTGTTTCATCTCCATGCAGCTGCACGATATCTAAAGGAATATGCTTTGTGATGTCACACACTTTTTGGATTTTTTCATTTACAAATACACCAGTAATCTTTTTCTCGCACTGCGACTCGGTGAGCCATTGTTTCACTTGTTCTGGATCGACTTGTCTTTTACTTGGAGCAAAAATAAACCCGATCGCATCTGCTTGAGATTGCGCAATGCAATCTACATCTTCTTGTGATACCGCCCCGCAATATTTTAAAAAAGGCTTCATCTTCCTCATTCTCCAAATAACGTCTGAACGGCTTTTTCTTGTGATGGTTCTCTCATTAATGATTCACCTACAAGGACAGCACTCGCTCCATGTTTTTTGACAAAGGTCAGATCATCAAATGTCTGAATACCGCTTTCACTCACTAGTAAGACATCCTTTGGAACAAGTGGTGCAATCTCTTTTGTTTGTTCAACTGTTGTTTTAAATGTCTTTAAATTTCGGTTATTCACTCCAATGATTTCAGGGGTGAATAGGTTTAAGATATTTTCCAGTGTATCTGCTGCATGAACTTCGACAAGAATATCTAGTCCTTTTTCCTTCGCTTCAGCATAGAGCTCATGCAGCTGTTGCGGTTCAAGTACTTCTCCAATTAATAAAATGGCATCTGCACCGATACGTCTTGACTCTTCTATCTGTATGGAGTCGATGATAAAGTCTTTTCTTAAAATTGGACGTGCGACGTGTTCTTTAATTAAGGAAAGATACTCGTTCTTCCCTTGAAAAAATGGTTCATCTGTTAAGACAGATAAGCAATCAGCATTTGATTTTTCGTATGCTTTTGCTGTTTGCAGAGGATCAAAATTCGGCTGAATGATTCCTTTGGAAGGAGATGCCTTTTTCACCTCAGCAATTAGACCAATCGAGCGGTGAGGGTTCATGAGCGCTTCTTTAAATGATCGTCTTTCAAAGTCTCCATCCACAGGTAACTGCAACGTTTGAATATGTTCTTTTTTGCGTGCAATGATTTGATTAAGCATAGATCTCTTCCTCTTTCTTTTTTTGTTTTAAACGAGCCAATTGTTCTTTGGCTGTGCCGTTTTTAATCGTTTCTAACGCTTTTAATGTTCCTGCCATGAGGCTTTCTGACTTGCCTGCGACATATAAAGCTGCCCCGGCATTCAGAGCTGTAACATGAAGCGGCGCTCCTTCTGTTTGATGATTCAATATATTCTGAATCAATTTCGCGCTCTCTTCCGGTGATTGGACCTGAATATCTGATAAGGTTCCTTTTTCCAGTCCAAAGTCTTCCGGGTTTAGCGTATATTCTGTCATGGTACCTTTTTTGAGTTCAATCACATATGAATTTGCTGTAATCGTTAATTCATCCAGCCCGTCTTCCCCGCTCACAAACAGGACATGTTCTGGCTCTAATGGGGCAAGGGCTTCCGCCATTAATTTTGCCTTTTCCTTTGAGTACACACCGATGATTTGCTTTTTGGCTTGCATCGGGTGGCAAAGCGGTCCTAATAGATTAAATACCGTCCGGAAGCCGAGCTGCTTGCGGACTGCTGCTACTTGTTTCATCGATGAATGGTACAGTGGTGCAAATAAAAAGCCCATGTTTTTGTCTTGTATTTGTCTTCTCGTTTCTTCTGGAGTGGATTGAATGTGAATGCCAAGACACTCTAGCACGTCGGCACTTCCGCTTTTAGAAGAGACTGAACGATTTCCGTGTTTTGCGATTTTAGCACCAGCGGCGGAAGCCACAATGGCAGCTGCAGTTGATATATTAAATGTAGAGAGTCCATCGCCTCCTGTACCGCATGTGTCAACGACATCGAGCGATCTTTCCGCTGGTGCTGCCTTTTGCCGCATGGCCCTCACGAAGCCTGTCATTTCTTCAGCGGTTTCTCCTCTGTGCGCTAAAATCGATAGACTTGCAGCGACTTCAGCATCTGTTAAAGATCCGCTCATCATATCATGCATTAGCCTATGGGCTTCATTTTCTGATAGGAAGCCTCCGTTAACAAGAGCTGAAAGTCGCTGATTCATCCTGCACACTCTCCTTTTCTGAGAAAATATGTTCAGCAAGCTGAATGGCCTTCAGAAGCGCTCCTGCCTTGTTACAAGTCTCTTCCCATTCATTTTCTGGAACAGAATCTGCGACAATGCCAGCGCCTGCTTGTATGGAAGCGGTCTGATCTTTGATGCTCATGGTGCGAATGGTAATACAAGAGTCGATATTGCCGTCGAACCCAATATAGGCAATACAGCCGCCATACGTTTCCCTTGGCTCAGGCTCCATTTCATTTAATAATTGCATCGCTCTTATTTTCGGTGCCCCTGTTAATGTGCCTGCAGGAAAAGCGGACATGAGCGCATCGACTGGGTGTGTATCCTGCTTTAGCTTCCCTGTCACAATGGAGATGATGTGCATGACATGTGAAAAGTTCACAACTTTTGTAAAGGTCGGTACAGACACACTGCCGTATTCTGCTACGCGGCCGACATCATTTCTGGCTAGATCTACTAACATGTAATGTTCTGCTTTTTCTTTCTCATCCTCTAACAGCTCTCTTGCAAGCGCAGCGTCCTCTTCTTTTGTTGTTCCTCGTTTTCTTGTGCCTGCAATGGGGTGAATTTCTAAGTGCCCATTTTTGGCATGGATTAATCGTTCTGGCGAGCTTCCGACTAAATCGCGGTCTTTTAATTTCATAAAATACATGTATGGAGATGGATTCACAATGCGAAGCACGCGGTATAATTCAAATGAACTCACTGACACTGGGATATCAAAGCGCTGTGAGAGGACGCCTTGAAAAATATCACCTGCTCGAATGTATTCTTTGATTTTTTCTACGTCCTTTAAAAATTGCGCTTTTTCATAGGTTGACGTCACATGTTCAAAGGACGGTGATTCGTTCATATTCCCTGATAAAATCAGTTCTTTCATATCAATCTTTGTATGGAGCTTGTGAATCATCTGTTCAAGCCGCTTTTGATTTTCTTTATAAGCTTGTATTTTTTCGTCTTCTGTTTCATTTCCGGTCAGCTGGGCGTATTGGATAAAATGAACATGATTAGTTTCATGATCAAAGGCAATCATCGTTTGGCAGACAAATAGAGTACAATTGTCTGTCGTTGATGCGCTTAGGTGTGGCCTGACAGAAGGTTCAATGCTTGGAATAAGATCGTAACTTAAGTACCCAACTGCCCCGCCTGTAAATGGGATGTCAACACCTGGTGTCTTGATTTGGTATTGCTCTTTCATCCAGTCTAGTAAGTCTTTCAGTTCTTGCTTTTTCATGACTTCCTGCCCTGCAGCGTCACGTGCAATATATTGGTTTTGGTCATCATGTAAGGTTAAAAAAGGATGTAATCCGATGAAGGAATATCTCGACCAGCTAGAAGACTCGTCTCTGCTTTCTAGCAGATACACAATATCTTGCTTGAGTTTTTCGACAATTTGAATCGGTGAGAGCGTATCAACTGTAATGGTTTCAACAATCGGGATTGTTTTGTGGGACTCGCTGTCCCTTAAAAATTGGGTCAGGTTTGTTTGGGAATTCATAAGCACACTCCTTAAATGGGATTAAGGAGAATGAGGGGACATATAGAGGGTTTGTATGAGTATACGAAATAAGCCTAAAAGAGGGTTGCTCTTTTAGGCAGTATGATGAAATAGACGTATCGTATCTCTGCTCAACTCTACTCATCTCAACTACCCTAGTCTCATTCTCATCTTCTCTAAGCTTGCAATGCCGTTTACACCTGTGTGTAAACTTCGGCTGTTCATATCGTATTATAATCCCTTGTTTTTTGTCAACTGTAAATCAGGGCGAAGCGTCACAGCTTCTTCCAAGTACACATGCTGCACATCTTCCTGCTTTGTGTCTGTTTGGACCGTCATTAAAACGCGAATGCAATGCTTTAGACCGCCTTGAATGTCCAGCTCCTGCATACAAGTAACAGGCACATACGTCCATCCTTCAAACTGACGAAGGGCTTTTGCCGGAAAAACGGAGTGAATATCTTGTGTAGCTGAAATTAAGATCTGCACGACACGTTCTGGATCTACTTGATTTCTTGAAATAATCGCTTCTAGCAGCTGTTTCGTTTTGTTTAACACTTCTGTTTCTGTATCTTCTGTCACAGTTGTAGCCCCACGTATCCCGCGAAACATCATAGACATCCCTCCTCCCGTTTCCATTCTTCGAGCCAGTGATGCAGCTCATCTTTTGTGAAAGACTGCAAGACAGCGTCTCCAACCTGTTTTAATAAAACAAATTGAACGGTTCCGCCTCTTGCCTTTTTATCACCAATCATTCGGTCAACAAATGTTTTCGTGGAAATGTTTTGAGTGACTTGTACCGGGAATCCGAGTTCTTTCATCCAATTTTTTAGTTCCATCCGATTGAGGCTGAGTCCCAGCTTCTTTTCGCTCACATATAGCGCAAACTGCATGCCGATTGCAATAGCATCTCCGTGCGTGATAACGCCGTATCCATACTCTGCTTCAATGGCGTGCCCAAGTGTATGACCTAAATTCAAAAATGCACGCACGCCTTGTTCTCTTTCGTCTTTTTGAACAATCGACGCTTTGACTTGAATCCCTTGATACAGCATATGTGCCAGTTCGCTCTTTGAACATTCCGCCAAAGAACGAATGGACATCAGTTCTGATAAAAAGTCTTCACTTGAAATGAGGGCATGTTTGATGACCTCAGCAAAGCCTGACCTCAATTCAATTTGAGATAGTGTCTCAAGCATACTCGTATCATAGATCACAGCTTTCGGCTGATGAAATGCACCGATTAAATTTTTACCGAGCGGGTGGTTAATCCCTGTTTTCCCGCCAACTGCACTGTCATGTGCCAGCAGCGTCGTCGGAACTTGAATAAAATCAACGCCTCTCATATAACTAGCAGCAACAAAGCCAGCCAAATCCCCAATTACGCCTCCTCCCAGCGCAATGATGCACGAGGAGCGATCCAGCTGAAACTGAATGGCCTTCGTATGAATATGCTCAAACTCAACAAAAGATTTCGACTGCTCTCCGCTTGGCACAACCACTTTATGCACAGACCACTTCTGTTCAAGTAATCGAATCATTTCATCACCGTAAATGGCATCAACAGCTGTATCTGTAACGATTAGGAGCTTCGTATAGGAATGCCCCGTGGAAGTCATCAAGTCGACGATATTGCGTTTAATCCCATCACCGATGTATACAGGATAAGTGGCTGAAGACGTCTTAACTTCCAGTGTTTTCATTAAAATTCCCTCTGAAGCTGGCGCATTTTTTCAACATTTTCTTTAATGCGGTCGATTTGATCAAGACCAAACTGCTCAACAACAGCATTGGCAATTTCCCAAGCCACGACTGCTTCTGCGACAACACTTGCGGCAGGAACAGCACAGCTGTCAGAACGTTCAATACTTGCGGAGAAAGGTTCTTTTGTTTCAATGTCAACGCTTTGAAGCGGTTTATAAAGCGTTGGGATTGGTTTCATGACCCCTCTTACGACAATTGGCATACCAGTTGACATTCCGCCTTCAAGACCGCCTAAGCGATTTGTTTTTCTCGTATAGCCCTTTTCTTCATCCCAGATGATTTCATCATGGACCTCACTGCCATTTTTAGAAGCCGCCTCGAAGCCGATACCGAATTCAACCCCTTTAAAAGCGTTGATACTCAGAACAGCACCTGCAAGCTTGCTGTCTAATTTGCGGTCATAGTGAACATAGCTTCCGACTCCAACCGGCATTCCTTCAACGATGACTTCAACAATTCCGCCAATTGAATCACCGTTTTTCTTCGCTTCATCAATGGCATCCATCATTTTTTGACCTGCTTCACTGTCGTAGCAGCGAACAGGCGACTCTTCCGTTACCTTTTGCAAATCTTCAATCGATTTATATGTCGTATGAGCTGCTTTCACTCCGCCAATTTCAAGAACGTGGCCAGCTACCTTGATTCCTAGATGAGCCAAGATTTGTTTGGCGACTGCGCCTGCTGCTACGCGAACGGTTGTCTCGCGGGCTGATGAACGCTCTAATACGTTTCGCATATCACGATGTCCATATTTAATCGCACCATTTAAATCCGCATGTCCTGGTCTAGGGCGTGAAATTTGACGCTTCATTTCACTCTCTTCTTCTTCTGTGATCGGCTCTGCCCCCATCACCTTTGTCCAATGCTTCCAGTCGTTGTTTTCAACGACAAGTGCAATAGGAGAACCTAATGTTTTCCCGTGGCGAACACCACTTAACACTTTCGCTTGGTCTTTTTCAATCTGCATTCTTCGCCCGCGGCCATGACCTTTTTGTCTTCTAGCCAATTCATAATTGATGTCATCCTGCTCTATGTAAAGTCCCGCTGGAACGCCTTCAATAATTGTGGTCAATTGTGGACCATGTGATTCACCTGCTGTTAAGTATCTCATGACTTGATCTCCCTTCATCGCATTAACGCTTTTAAGTAAAACTATGATAACACACTTACTACTAAAAAGTCAGCTACAACCCCTTCTTTTGATAAAAGAAAGTATCAGCAGATGTCAGTCCAAACTTTTCTGGGTGAAAAATTTGTTCAGTAGAACCAACAAATAATACGCCATTTGGTTTTAAACTGCTGCTCATTTTCAAGTAAATCTCTTCTTTTGCCTCTTCTGTAAAGTAAATGAGGACATTTCGGCACACGATAAGATCAAGCTGTTTTTCATAAGGATCTGCTAAAAGGTTGTGCTTCTTAAATTGAATGTGCTTTCGCACATCATCCTTCACAGTGTAAAATGAAGAATCTTCTTTTGTGAAATATTTTTGCTTGATTTGATCTGGTACCTCTTGCAATGATCGTTCATGATATCTTCCTTTTTGAGCTGATTGCAGAACTTTATCATCAATATCAGTTGCAATAATTTGGAAGTCCTTCACGAGCGGATGGCTTGATAGAAGCATTGAGAGTGTATACGGCTCCTCTCCTGTCGAACATGCTGCACTCCATATTTTTAGGGTGCCGCTGTTTTTCGAAAGCAGCGGAAGAATTTTTTGGTCAAGCACTTCCCAGCGCTGATAGTTTCGGTAAAATTCTGACACATTGATCGTCATTCGATCCATCGTCTCATCTAATAGTGCTCTATCCTTTTCAAGGGCAGCCGCGAATGCTTCAAAATCTCTATATCCTTTTTTATCATAAAGTGACGTTAATCTTCGTTTCATTTGTGCTTCTTTATATAAATTCAGATCCACCCCGGTTAGTTTTTTCCATTTTCCGACAAATACTTGATATTGATCCATCAAAGTCCTCTCCTGTCTCATCTATCTTTGTCCTAGTATAGCTGTTTTTATCGAAAATTTGTATCTTCTCATGCGAAATTTCGTGTAGAAATATTCATATAAAAAAAGCCAAGGTGCTCATTTGATGAACACCTTGGCTTGAACCTTAATAAATCCAGCTTGAGATGGTTTGATCCCAGCTTGTGAGTTCTTCTTGTTTGAAGAATAAGTTGATTTCTCTTTCAGCACTTTCTGGTGAGTCTGAGCCATGGATAATGTTTTTTCCAACCGTCAATCCATAGTCTCCTCTTATTGTGCCTGGAAGTGCTTCCTTCGGGTTTGTTTTGCCGATAATCTGTCTTGTTACATCTACTACCTGTTCACCTTGCCATACCATTGCAAATACTGGTCCTGACGTAATAAAGTCAACCAATTCCCCGAAAAATGGTTTTTCTTTATGCTCTCCGTAATGTGTTTCTGCTACTTCTTTTGGAATACTCATTAGTTTTGCACCAACAAGCTGAAGCCCCTTTTTTTCGAATCTTGACACAATTTCACCGATTAATTGTCTTTCCACACCATCAGGTTTGACCATAAGAAATGTTTTGTCCATATACGTTCTCCACCCCGTCGTTATGTATGTATAGGCTTACATTGTTACAAAGTGATCGTATCATTTTTTTTTATAATAATCAATTTTTGACAAAAAATTTCACAAAAAAACCAATCAACAACATGTTGATTAGAATTTTCGTTTTCCAATATATTTGGCAATGGAGGCGAGTGACGTTTTCGCTCGTCCTCGAGGAAGTTTGTCCAGCTGTTCAAATGCCTTCTTCAAATACATTTCACTCACTCGAATCGAGCGGTCGATCGCATCTGTTTGTTTGAGATGTTCAATCACAGGCTTCAGCTGCATTTCCGTTGTTTCACTATTAATCAGCTTTAATTGGCCTTCGAGTGCCTGGTTCTTCAGTGCATATAAGACCGGGAGTGTGACATTTCCTTGTAAAAGGTCTCCCCCAACAGGCTTACCAAGCTCTTCTTCAGTTGATGTGAAATCAAGCACATCATCAATGATCTGATAGGACATACCGACATAATAGCCAAACCAGTAAAGGGCTTTATGTGTTTTCTCATCTGTACCTGCTGCTATCGCACCTAACTGGCAGCTGCCTGCAATGAGCAAGGCTGTTTTTCGTTTGATTCTTCTTAAGTATGTACGCAGGTTTTGATCCATATTGTATTTGTCTTTCACTTGCTCGATTTCACCAAGACAGAGCTCGACGACCATCTTTGACAAAATTTCATGCGCCATTGGGTGATTGATCTTTGTCATATACTCAAGCGATCTTGCAAACATATAATCTCCTGTGTACATGGCAATTCGATTGTCCCATTTTGCCTTAATCGTTGGCTTGCCTCTTCTCAGCTCAGCATCATCAATGACATCATCATGAACGAGCGATGCCATATGAATCAGCTCAAGAGCAACGGCAACATATTTAATTTTATTAATGTCATAGTCGCCAAACATGCCTGAAAGGAGAACAAAAACGGGGCGGATTCGTTTTCCGCCCGCTTGCAGCAAATGAAGACCTGCTTCACTTAATAATGCATAATCAGAGCGAACTGTTTGTTCAAGCTCTTTTTCAATAATATCGATATCATGATTTAAAAAAGAGATCATTGCTTTTAGTTTCATTATTTTCACCCAAATATCGTTTATTCAAAGCTTCTTTCCGATATGTGTTGCTGCTACACCGCCTGTAAATGGATGATACGAGACATCAGACAGACCCGCCTCTTCGAAAAGAGCCGCCAGTTCTTTCATGCCAGGGAACGCTTTGGCTGATTCTTGAAGCCATGAATACTCCTGATAGCTTTTGGCAAACAGTTTACCAAAGAGCGGCATGATGTATTTGAAATAGACATAGTAACCTTGTTTAAACCCAATCATTTCAGGCTGTGATGTCTCAAGACAGACAACCATTCCACCAGGCTTCACGACTCTTGTCATTTCCTTTAGCACCGTTAAGTAATCAGGGACGTTTCGTAGGCCAAAACCGATCGTGACATAATCAAATGTGTTATCCTCAAAAGGAAGCTCCATCGCATTGCCGTGAAGCAGTTCAATTTGATTATAGCCCCCAGTTTTCACCTTCGTTTCTCCAACACTCAGCATATTTTTACTAAAATCAAGGCCTTTGACTTCGCCTTTTTCGCCTACAGCATCAGCAAGCGCAATGGTCCAATCGGCTGTTCCGCAGCATACATCCAATGCTATGGCTCCTTTTTGAACATTCATGAGTTTCATTGTTTTATCGCGCCACTTTTTATGCTGCTTAAAGCTGATGACAGAGTTCATTTGATCATAATTTTTATAAATTTTTTCAAATACACCGTGTACTCGCTGTTCTTTTGATTGCTGCATGACTTACCCTTCTTCCACTTTCTGATGGTACGCAGGCTCATTTTTCATATGATCCAAGCGATTTAATAGCTCTTTTTGAACGACCGGAGATGAAACAAGATGCTCCTTGATCGATCGTTTGGCCTTTTCATAGCCTTCCTTCTCAAAGTTGTCAAAACATGTATAGGCGTCCGTATAGCTATCGTTCAAAAAAAGTTTTAAATGTTTGTCATCTTCTGCTTGTTTCATGAAACGCTTATAAACAAGGAAACGACTTGCAATCTCATTCCAATGCGTTAATTGAAAATGCTCAGAAACCCTTTGGAATAACGCAGACTCAACAGTTGCTACACTTTTGTAAAAGTGCGCTGCATCTTGAATGGATCGATCATACAGTCTAATTTTATGTTCATTGATCTCTTTGATCGCCGTTGCGAGCGTGCGAATCATGTAGATGTCTTTCATGTCAGAGAGAAGAGAATAATAGAGACCGCTGAAATAGTCTCCTGCTAGGATGGTCAGCTGACGATTTTTGAATTCGTCTTGTTTGATGGCTGCAGCAGTTGTGACTTCGTCATGGGTATCAAGGGCAATTTGTACAAGCATCGCCGTTAAAATATAATTTTCTTTTTTCTCTGCATCAATTTGAGCTTCATCAAACATTGCATGAAAAAGAAGGAGCTTATCTTCATCGATGAGTGGCGCACGTAAATGCTTCGCCAAATAAGGATGAGAAAGCTTTTTATTTAATTTTATATTTAGATTAGATAAAATTCCGTAGATGTCTTGCAAAGATATCACCCTTGTCCCAAAAATTACAGTTTCATATGTAGCCCTGCACATTGTATAGAGATTTATTATACCATATCAGCTCTCACTTTTATGCTATCAAGTGCATTCAAGTGCTTATTTCTTTGCTTCGCTTTGAATTTCACCGAAGCTTGTTTGAATGACAGCATCGCCTCTTACTTTGATCGCTGACGTATGCTCAGTAAATTGTGCAATGATGACTTCACCTTTATCGAGCTTTTCGGAATGGTGAAATCTTGTATCAGAGCCTCTAGTTAAGCCGATGACATTTACACCATTATCAATGGCTTTAATCACTACAAAATCAGATGCTTTATTTTCACTCAATCTGTTCACCTTCCATCTATTGAATTAGTCGTTTTTAATAAAGGAAAGCACTTCTGCTCTTGCCGCCGTATCATTTGCAAATGTACCGCGTACTGCTGATGTCACGGTTTTAGCACCTGGCTTTTTCACTCCGCGCATCGTCATACACATATGTTCTGCTTCAACGACAATCATCACGCCATGCGGATTGAGTGTTTCCACCATACTATCTGCAATGGTTGATGTAATGCGTTCCTGAAGCTGCGGGCGTTTGGCAACAGCCTCTACAGCTCTTGCAAGTTTGCTAAGTCCCGTTACTTTTCCGCCGCGCGGAATATAAGCGACATGGGCTTTTCCGTAAAAAGGTACAAGGTGGTGTTCACACATTGAATGGAAAGCAATATCTTTTACAAGAACGAGTTCTTCGTGGTCTTCACCAAAAATGGTTTTAAAATGTTCTTTTGGATCTTCATTTAATCCCGAGAACACTTCTTCATACATTTTTGCTACTCGTTTTGGGGTATCAAGAAGTCCTTCACGATCTGGATCTTCTCCGATGGCTTTTAATATATCGCGTACTGCGTGTTCAATTAGTTCTTTATTTATTTCACTCATGTATTATATCCTCCAAAGGCGATTACATTTCAATCAGATTCTAGCACACTTCAGATCCTAAAAGCAAAGGAGAGCGTTCTAAACGAACCTTTTGATTCAAAAGGAAAAGCCCCTTATGAAAGGGGCTTTTCTAGACCAGTGTGAAACTGTATATGTATAACTCCTGCAATAGGATCATTACACATAACGATTATTTACCTGCCACCGCGTCTTTAAGTGCTTTACCTGGTTTGAAAGCAGGTACTTTGCTTGCAGGGATTTCGATCTCTGCACCAGTTTGTGGGTTACGTCCTTTACGAGCTGAACGCTCACGTACTTCAAAGTTACCAAAACCGATAAGTTGGATTTTGTCACCATTTTTAAGTGCATCTAAAATTGTATCAAAAACAGAATCAACTGCTTTTGTCGCGTCTTTTTTAGATAACTCGCTTGCTTCAGCAACCGCGTTAATAAGTTCTGTCTTGTTCATGCCTTTCACCTCCTCCCAAAAATATGCATTCAGTAGATTGTTATCATTTCTTCACAATTCATCTTCTTTCTATACACTTTTTTCGAAAAAAAGAGCGTCTAGAAAGCGTTATACATGGCTATTCATTAGAAAACAACTCTTTGAAGGAATGTTTGTCCAACAAAGTGAAGATTTTCTGTAAGTAGATTAACACATATGAAATACCATATCAAGCATTTTAAAGGGAAGAATCCTTATTCGTCAAGGATTAAGGGCACTTTTACGAACGAATATTCCTAATTTCAGCCTGAATCTGACTAATCTTTATACAATTGTCTTTTTATGACTCATTCAATACGCAAAAAAAGACCCCTGTCAATGAGAGGTCTCACATGCTATAGAATAATGGCGATCAAACCGCCTGATCCTTCGTTGATGATTCTTTCAAGCGTTTCTTTCAGCTTATATCTTGCATTTTCTGGCATCAGCGACAGCTTTGCTTGAATACCTTCTCTGACAAGGGAGCTGAGTGAGCGCCCAAATATATCAGAATTCCAAATCGAAAGCGGATCATCTTCAAAGTCTTGCATTAAGTAGCGGACGAGCTCTTCACTTTGTTTCTCTGTTCCAATAATCGGTGCAAATTCACTCTCTACATCTACCTTAATCATATGAATAGATGGCGCAACCGCCTTTAATCTCACGCCGAATCTCGAGCCCTGCCTAATGATTTCTGGCTCATCTAAACTCATATCTGACAAGGCCGGGGCCGCAATCCCGTATCCCGTCTGCTTCACCATTTTTAATGCGTCTGATACTTGATCATATTCTGTCTTCGCATGCGCAAAATCTTGCATGAGCTCTAGAAGATGGTCTTTCCCTCTAATTTCCACACCAACCACTTCTTTTAGAATATGATCATATAGATCATCTGGGGCGTACAGGTCAATCTCCGCAATCCCCTGACCCATTTCAATCCCTGCTAAGCCCGCTCTTTCAATAAAGTCAAATTCGCTGAATTGACCAACGACACGGTCAACATCTCTTAATCTTTTAATATCCTTTACGGTTTCCTTCACTGAATCCTGATAACTTTCTCTCAGCCAATGATCTTCTTTCAGCACCATGACCCAGCTTGGCAAGTTCACATTCACCTCTAGGACTGGGAATTCATATAATGCTTCACGAAGCACACTAAGGACGTCTTGCTCTCTCATACTTTCTACACTCATGGCGAGTACTGGAATATCATATTTTTGGCTGAGTTCCTGCCGCAGCGCTTCTGTTTCAGGGTGATATGGCCTCACAGAGTTGATCACCATAATAAACGGCTTTCCAACCTCTTTGAGCTCATCAATCACACGTTCTTCAGACTCAATATAATCATGTCTTGGGATTTCTCCAATGGAACCATCTGTTGTAATCACAACACCGATGGTTGAATGCTCTTGAATGACCTTGCGTGTGCCAATTTCCGCTGCTTCATGGAACGGGATTGGCTCTTCATACCACGGCGTGTTGATCATTCTTGGACCATTTTCATCTTCATACCCGCGCGCACCAGGGACTGTGTATCCGACACAATCAACAAGCCTGATGTTGACATCAAGACCGTCACTCACATGGATCGATGCCGCTTGATTCGGTACAAATTTTGGCTCAGTGGTCATAATGGTTTTTCCTGCTGCACTTTGCGGCAATTCATCCTGTGCTCTTGCACGATCTGCCTCATTATTGATATTCGGGAGCACCACGAGCTCCATAAACTTTTTAATAAACGTAGATTTCCCTGTACGAACAGCGCCAACGACTCCTAAATATATATCGCCTCCTGTTCGTTCAGCGATATCCTTGAAAATATCGACTTTTTCCAAGTGATCCCCTCCCGGACTTGCTATCCTCGTTTTCAAATAAAATACTCTATTCTTCAATCAAACTGTGCTTGAAAGGTGTCTGGACAATATATGTGTATGACGTTGTCCTATTTGAATATGACACCTTTTTTGTTTTGAGAGTATGTTTAGCCATAAAAAAACCTTTCTCCTCATTTATATGCAGAGGAAAAAGGTTCATTCTTGTTTATGACGTCTTTTTTTCTAAAAAGTCAGGCTCACCTTTTTTGTTGATGGTATATGGGACAGAAAACGCGGGTACAAACGGGGTTTCCTGCCAATAGATATCTTGAATGTTTTCACCTGGTTTGAGCTTTTGTTTCGTATTCTTCAAAATATGAGCAAAATCACTGCGGTAGTCCACATAGATTTCGCCATTTGATGAAATCAGTAACGGGAGGGAATTCCCCGTCACCGGACTCATGACCGTAGGCGGCGATTTTAAGCCTAGCTTTTTTTCATTTAACGTATATAAATTGCTTGATACTACTTTGCCATATGGCGGATATGTATGTTCATCTTGATATATTTTGATTCTAAGCCGTAATTCACTGATGGTTTGCGTCATTTTGACATCAAGCAGTTTCACCGTTGGTTTTTTTTCGACGTCTGTGAGGACATACATATATTCTCCCCCGCCTTCAAAAGATGTAGACGGTACATCGTGTAAATATCTTGGTGACAAGCGCTTAAAGTCGATGACGTACTTCTGATAAACCGGCGTATCTGCTTCTTTCGTTTCAATCGGCAAAAGGCCATTTGTTGCTTTTTGAAATTCCTCAATCGCTGTCTGAACGCTTTGCAGCTGTTCTTCATATGGCACACGGTTTTCAGTTTTGCGATTTTCTGGATACAGACATCCTGTTAGTAAAATAAGTGCTAACAACGTGACACTGACTTTTGCTTTGATCATCACATTCTTCCTTTTTCTTTATTCATTGACCGGCCCGCTAAATACAACTAAAAACACAATGATACCTGATATAAGCATCAAGCTGTATGCGACGGTCGAGGCTGTTATTTTAAGAAACCGGCTTTTCAGCTTAAATCGACTGAAATAAATGGTTACTACGGCTAAAAACATGAGCCCCATGGAACCAAGCGCAAACCACATCTTGATTAAAGCAAAACTCATCGTGCCTGTCCCCCTTCAAAACGAACAAATTGTAAGCGTTTATATTTCATTCTAAACCAAAAATAAGGTAAATATCAATCATTTTTCCAATCATTCAGAAAAAAGCGCATAAAAAACTGAAGCAAAGAGGGGGACTCTGCTTCAGTCATTAAATCGACTATTTTTCCTCATTCTGTAGAGGCAAAGCTCTATTCAAACTTCATTGCTATGTTATGCAAGTCTTCCCCTTCTTGCATCCTCTACATGCCTAAGTTCAGTCTTCCATTTATTTTGTTTGGTTTTCAAACATGTTCACAAGGTCTTCCATTTCATGTGTTTTCACACGTGCCATCAATGATTCTACAGCATCGTCGACCTTTTTCCCTTCAAATAAGACGTGGTAAAGCGCCTCTGTAATCGGCATGCTGACCTTGTATTCTTTGGAGAGCTGATAAGCGCCTTTTGTTGTACGGACGCCTTCAACAACCATCCCCATTTTTTCAAGCACTTCTTCAAGCTTATACCCTTTACCAAGCAGATTTCCGCAGCGCCAGTTACGCGAATGAACACTTGTACATGTCACGATCAAATCTCCCACGCCTGTTAATCCGGCAAATGTCAGAGGATTTCCTCCCATTTTTGTACCGAGACGTGCGATTTCAGCGAGTCCTCTAGTGATGAGCGCCGCTTTCGCATTGTCACCATATCCAAGTCCGTCTGTGATCCCTGCCGCAAGAGCAATGATATTTTTCAGTGCTCCGCCTATTTCTACACCAATCACATCAGGGTTTGTGTATACTCTAAAGTTGTTGTTCATGAACAAATCTTGAACAAATTGAGCCGCTTCAATATTTTCTGATGAGACAGTGACAGTTGTCGGATGACGCAAGCCTACTTCTTCGGCATGGCTCGGCCCTGATAAGACAACAACAGCTTCTCTTTTCTCAGCAGGTACTTCTTGTTCAATCATTTGAGAAATTCTAAGAAGTGTATCTGGTTCAATCCCTTTACTTACATGGACAAACGGCACTTTCGATGTGATCAGCTCATTTGCCTGCTTTAATACTTCGCGAATGGCCTTTGTTGGCACAGCGACAATAATAGCGTCTGTCCCCTCTAACGCCTGCTTCATATCTGTCGTCGCCTGAATAGACGCTGGCAGTTCGACATTAGGCAAGTAATCATGATTTTCATGTTTCTCATTGATTTGATCAATAAGCTCTTGTCTATGTCCCCACATGTGTACATCATGATGATTATCAGCTAATACAAGCGCAAGAGCTGTTCCCCAGCTGCCTGCTCCAAGTACTGAAATTTTCTTCATCCTGCTCACCCTTTTTATTTTCTCGCTCTCGCAAATATTTTAATCGGTGTTCCTTCAAAACCAAATGCATCTCGAATGCGGTTTTCTAGGAAACGTTCATAAGAAAAGTGCATAAGCTCTGGATCATTTACAAACACCACAAAGGACGGAGGCTTAATAGCCACCTGTGTCGCATAGTAAATTTTCAGACGCTGTCCATTATGAGTCGGTGTTGGATTCATTGCCACTGCATCCATGATGATATCGTTCAAAATATTCGTTTGAACGCGCATCGCATGATTTTCACTAGCTGTAATAATGGATGGCATTAACGTATGAATTCTCTTTTTCGTGAGAGCAGACATAAACAAGACAGGTGCATAATCCAGGAATTGAAAATGCTCGCGAATGTTTTGCTCAAATTCCTTCATTGTACGCTCATCTTTTTCAACAGCGTCCCATTTGTTCACAACGATCACAACAGCTTTACCAGCTTCGTGTGCATAGCCTGCAATACGTTTATCCTGCTCAATAATGCCTTCTTCACCGTCTAGAACAACAGCGACAACATCAGAACGATCAATGGCTTTTAATGCACGAAGCACACTGTATTTCTCTGTTGTTTCATATACTTTTCCTTTTTTCCTCATACCTGCTGTATCGACAATGACAAAGTCACGCTGATTGTACGTAAACATCGTATCCACAGCATCTCTTGTCGTACCAGCGATGTTGCTCACAATGACCCGGTCTTCTCCAAGCATTGCATTCACTAAAGAAGATTTCCCTACATTCGGGCGGCCAATTAAGCAGAACTGAACAACTTCTTCCGCATACTGTGTATCCGGTAAGTTTTTGAAGTGTTCTGCGACAGCATCAAGTAAATCACCTAGACCTAATCCGTGCGTTCCAGAAATCGGATACGGTTCGCCAAACCCTAGTGCATAAAAGTCATACACGTCACTTCTCATTTCAGGGTTGTCCAGTTTATTGACAGCAAGTACAACTGGCTTTTTCGTCCGATATAAAATTTTTGCGACTTCTTCGTCCGCAGATGTAACACCATCTCGGCCATTCACCATAAAGATAATGACATCCGCTTCATCCATTGCAATTTCTGCCTGATGGCGAATTTGAGCTAAAAATGGCTCATCTCCAATATCAATTCCACCAGTATCTATTAAGTTAAAGTCATAATTTAACCATTCAGCAGAGCTATAGATTCGATCTCTTGTTACACCAGGTGTGTCTTCTACAATCGATATTCTTTCGCCTGCGATTCGATTAAAAATTGTAGATTTTCCAACGTTGGGCCTTCCAACAATGGCTACGACAGGTTTACCCATAGTACCCTTCCTTTCAATCCAGCCGCGATTCAATATGTTCATCATCATGTTTCAACCGGGATTTAAAATTTTCATTCAGTTTTATGAAATAAACCCTTCAAACATGAAGGGTTCAACTTATATATTATATCAATTTTTAATCAGACCACAATGAATAACTTAAAAATGTTTGACAATCAAGTAAAGATCTTCTCCAATTCCGTGTGCAATTCCATCTAAAATGGCCTCTAAATTCATGGCGTACATGTCGAGTTCTTCTTTATTTTCACAGAAAAAAACGGCTGTTCCGCCCATGACCCGCTCTTTATTTGTTGTAGCCACAGCGAGTATAAATTGTTCAATGGTGTTCGCCATGCTCTATTACCTCACTTTCTTTTTTATGAACTCTGTCGGCATTCTGATGGCATTTTCTAAAATAGGCACTTCTTCCAATACACGGACAGCCAAATCTTCACGATACCATTGCGGTAAAATGAACACGCCAAGTGTGCCGTTATTTAGATCACGTTTTGCGAGCGGACAGAGCGATGGTTCACCAGAGTCGCGATACACACCAAGTACGTTGGATAAATCAAATAAAATGGCTTGCCGCTGCCCAAGATTGGCAATCGTTGTGGCTGAGTTGAAATTTTTCGGCGTCAAAATAAAGCCCATCCCATGCTCTAAAATGAGCTTTTGCTTTTCGGGCAGTCCGATATTCATGATGTAAATATCATTCACATAAAGCCCTGCCCCATCAAAGCGAAGCTCTCCTTTTTGTATATTGACAATATCCTTTAATTGGCTGCCAGACATTAATAGCTTTGCCAAGAAAAAACAAAGAATACCGACCACTGTCCCAATAACGAGCGAGAAGAAAATACAGGCTGTGGTCGTAATCAGTGCCGTGAGAATCGCAATATAATTCCGGCTTTCAAAGGCAATGGCAATGCCTTCTATATATGTACTGCCTCTTGAGACTAGCTCATATGAATCCATTTGAGTTAACGTATTTCTTTCCATATTGCGGACATCTCGGAATTGCGTGGCCGCCAGCGTGAGAAAGGTAATCGCCGTAAATTCCTCCTGAATGAGTGCAGGCATAATGATCGCACCAAGTCCTGAAGCGATAAAACCAAGCGCAATATGAATCACTTGTCCATGAATATACGTGGGGTATTGCCGGTAATCTGTTCTTAACATATAAAGTCTGGCCGCCATCCCAAAGATGACACCAATAATCACAGGAAACGTATAATCCGTCATGTTGATTTTGCAGCCCCTTTTACTGGTTTTCTTGATGAACGGGCGTTCAAGAGCTTTTCAAGCTGATCGACACCTAATAGGAAGATGGACCCTTGAACAACAAGGGACAGAAAAGAGAGATCTCCTATGACAATCGATGATGTCAGGCGGTGAATCGTCAGCGCATAAAGGGCTTCGCCAAGACATACAGACATCATCCATAGGGTGACTCGTTCTGTGAAATGATGTCCATATGTCAAAGACATCAAGATCAGCAAGGCAAATACGACCCAATCCACTTTTATTAGCGTGAACCAAACCGGGTCATATAATGCAAAAATCATAAAAAAGGCATATGCGCTCACCATAGAGCCTAATTGCATGATTCTCATCATTTGATGGCCAGACCGGAATATAACGAAACCTGCACATGCATATAAAAAGGTCATCAAGTACCCCGCATTGAGGCTCATATCAAACATGGATACCATGAAATGACTACATATAATATGGACGAGGACACAAACGCCTAGCATACTGCGCCATGAGCTTTTTTCCATAATAAATGTCACCATAATCCAAACGAACCATATGGACCAATAATAGTACAAAGCCTCCAACGTCTCATCACCTCAATTACATTATGGGAAAATCCCCAATTTTTAAACGTAAGGGATCGCTTTGGACATTGTATGAAAATAAACAAGAGGTGACACTCTAATAATTGAGGAGGGATGCATGATGGGAAAAGATAGACAGGAAAAACGCTTAAAGGCATCAAAAAGAGTGGAATCTGACCGTGATCAATCCATTCATCATAAAGGGGCAACAGCATTAGAAGGTCCAGATAGCGCACGAAGAAGAAATCAATAAAAAAGGCATGTGATGACCACATGCCTTAGATGTTTAGGGGCTAAACTTGATTTTAGTCCTTTTTCTTCTTTGATCTTAAACTATAGTACGTTGTGTCGATGCCTCTTTCTTTGAGCCAATGACTTGTTTCCCCGGAAATGACAACCTGGGTTTTTCTCAGTTCTTCAATGGTCTTCACGCCAAGCACTGTCATCATTATCTTCACATCTTCTTGAAGATCTATGATATCAGCGATGAGGCCGCTCTCCCCTCCGCCAGTCAGTGATTTTAAGAAAAAGCCAGCTAGACCAGCAGCGGATGCGCCAAGAGCAATTGATTTTGTTACATCAAGGGCGTCTTGTATACCTCCGGAGGCTAAAACCGTTTGATCTGGAAAACTTGTATGTACTTCAGCAAGACTCGCTGCTGTTGGAATTCCCCACTGGTCAAAATAATGAAGCGCTTTTTGGCGGCGAAGATTTTCGATCTTTGAAAAGTTCGTACCACCAAATCCTCCTACATCAACGGCCGCAACTCCAGCATGAAATAACTTTTTTGCCGTTTCCTTGCTCATGCCAAATCCGACTTCTTTTACGACAACAGGCACACCAACTGATTCAGCGATGGCTGCGATGCGCTCAAGCGCCCCCCTGAAATCACGGTCTCCTTCAGGCATGACGATCTCTTGGATCACATTTAAATGAATCTGGAGCATATTGGCCTCCAGCATCTCGACTGCTTCCTTCGCTTGCTTAATCGTTGCTTCACTGCCTAAGTTCGCAAACACAATTCCATCCGGATTGACTTTTCGAACAACTTCATACGTACGTCTTTCTTCTTTATCTTTCAGTGCAGCCATTTGTGATCCAACTGCCACCGGAATATTCGTTTCCTTCGCTGCGATCGATAAAGAGCGGTTGATCTCATAGGTCGACTTTCCGCCCCCGCCAGTCATTGCATTGATAAAAATTGGCGAACCGAAAGTCAGTCCGCCAATTGTCGTATGTGTATCAATTTGTGATGTCGCAAGATCTGGTAGACCGACGTGAACGAAGGAAACATCTTTTAAACCTGTTGCTGCATGCTGTCCAGTGGACAAGGCATGTTCAATATGCTGCTTCTTTCTTTCTGCTCTCGTCAATTTTGATCACCAAATTATTTTAATTTATTAAGCTTATCGCCGATCAGGTCACCAAGCTGGAATCCGCTTGTGTTTTCTTCTTTCGCCTGATATTGACGATAATTCTCTTCGATTTGTTTTTCAGGATTTTCTTCTAAATCACGGATGCTTAACGAAATGCGCTCTTCATCTTCATTCACATCAAGCACTTTCACTTTCACAGTCTGCCCTTCTTCAAGGACTTCTTGCGGTGTACCGATATGTTTATGAGAGATTTGGGAAATATGCACAAGTCCTTCGACGCCTGGCAGAATTTCAACAAATGCACCAAAGCTCACAAGACGTTGCACAGTTCCTTCAAGCACATCACCTTGTTTTACCTTTTCGCCAATCTGGCTCCAAGGTCCTGGTAATGTTTCTTTAATAGATAGTGAGATACGTTCGTTATCACGATCAACAGCAAGTACTTTGACCTGGACTTCCTGGCCTTCTTCCACTACGTCAGATGGCTTTTCAACATGCGCATGGGATAGTTGAGAAATGTGAACCAATCCATCAATGCCGCCAATGTCTACAAATGCACCAAAATCAGTAAGGCGCTGCACTTTACCATCAATCACACTGCCTACTTCAAGCTTTTGCAGAAAGTCTTGCTTTTTGTCTAATTGCTCTTGCTCCACTACTGCACGGTGCGAGAGAATCACACGATTTTTTTCGCGGTCAAGTTCGACCACGACAAGTGAGAGTGTTTTACCTTTGTAGTCTGAGAAGTCCTCTACATAGTGCGCTTCTACAAGAGATGCAGGAATAAATCCACGCACACCAATATCTACGACAAGACCACCTTTTACAACGTCTTTTACTTCAGCTTCAAATACTTCTTTTGTCTCAAACTTTTTCTCTAGGTCTTCCCAAGCGCGGTCTGCATCAACAGCACGTTTCGATAAAATCAAAGCATCGTCTTCGACTTTTGTTACTTTAAGCTCTAACTCGTCGCCATCTTTCACGACATCTGATGCTTTTTCAACGTGAAGACTTGATAATTCACTGATTGGGATGATCCCAGGCTGTTTCACATTGACGATATCTACATTGACATGCTTGTCCTCAACTTTAGAAACAATCCCTTTCACTACATCTCCAACCTCTGGTACCTGAACATCGATTTGATTCATTTCCTCTGTCATTTCGATAACCTCCTTGGTCCAAACCTACACAGCTTAGTTAAAACGACTGGGCGAATATGTGTCTTAAGCATGATGATTACCAGCCGAATATGTATTAAAGAAACATTCAAATCAACATAATTGCTTGAATGATCAATAAAAATAGTATTAGTATAAACTTCTAATAAAAGACCTTGTTTGTCAAGAGATAAACCTCTAACTTATTAAAGTTTTCTAAAATTTCTTACTGTTTCTCCACGCGGTCTGCTGCATCTAAAATTTTACCTGCTACCTCTTGAATGGAAAGAGAAGTTGTGTCAATTTCAATGGCGTCATCCGCTTTCTTAAGTGGCGAAACTTCGCGCTCAGAATCAAGTTTGTCACGTCTTGCAATCTCTTCGATCAGCTGATCGTAATTGACATCGTAGCCTTTTTTCTGATTCTCTTCAAAACGGCGTTTTGCTCTTTCTTCTACTGATGCAAGCAAGAAAATTTTCACTTCGGCATCTGGAAGAACGTGCGTACCTATGTCTCTTCCGTCCATAACGACACCGCCTTTTTGACCAAGCTCTTGCTGCCTGCGGACCATTTCTTCCCGAACAGCTCTGTGCTTTGCGACAACCGATACTTGGTTGCTCACGCGGTCTGTGCGAATATCCTCTGTGACATCGGTATTGTCTAGATGAACTTTTTGTCCCTCGTCCGTTGAGACCAGATCAATCACAGTTTTTTTTAGTAATGCATCAAGTGCTGTTTCGTCCTCAAGGTCTACACCATGATTAAGTGCCGCAAGTGTAATCGCGCGGTACATGGCACCTGTATCGATATAAATATATGATTTTTTTGCTGCGACAATTTTTGCCACAGTGCTTTTTCCTGCTGCAGCAGGACCGTCAATTGCGATAGATAATTTCTTTTTCATAATACCTCTCCTTGATTGAATCTCCCTTATGAATTGTAACACGATCACCGCTCAAACGGGGGAATTTTCTATCAATCCTTCTGCTTAAACGTTTCGATCCAATCTTCAATGCTCATGTTATTTACACCCTCGTATTGCACGACTTTTGACAAAAAGAGTTCTCCTTTTGTCAAATGAAGTGTGATCTGAACGGCTAATAATAAGACAAGCTGAATGAGCACCGCTTTCAATAACCATCTTTCCATTGTCTTCATACAAAAAGCCTCCACGCTAGATTCTTTCACCTCTAGTATGGAAGCTTTTAACATCCTTTATTCTTATGCTTTTTTTACCCGTGTTAAAAGCTGCTGCTGGAAGCAGTACTTCATAATGTGCTGCTGGTGGTCATTTGTAATCTCAGAAAACTCCATGATCGCTCTTGTTTTGCCAGTCTGCTCATCTTGATATACTCGATTCATCTCTGCAACCGCTTTAATTTTCACAGGCTCTTTCAGCGGAAGTTCAAACTCTGTGACCACTTCTCCGTATTCTTTCAATGAGACACCTTCAGGAACAGCAATTGCTAAGCCGCCAGCACTCATATTGACAATAAACGTGTCAAAGGCTTCTTCATCCGTTGGCGTGATCGCCGCTTTGACCATTGTATCGACTCTCAGGTATTCTCTGCGCTGAAGCCGAATCATTTCTTCTTTTGGCGGAATGGAAATGACAATCATCGGAATATCTTCTTTCCTCTTTCCGATGACTTCGCTTGTACATTTGTATGGAATTTGATTTTCATCGAAAAAGAAAACGGTGATTTCTGTTTGCTGGTTTAAATAGATCGTGCGGCCCGTTTCTTTATCAGCTGGATAATTAATGCAAATATCATCGTTATTATTTTCCAAAACTTTCGATTTTGCAATTTTCACTTCTTTGTTCTCATTGACGTATTCAATTGTGATTGCATCCCCTATTTGTAACATTCCTCATCACTCTTTTCATCTGTGAAATCATATCCTCTCCTATATTAAACCATGTATAAAACAAAAGGAAAAGGCTTAGTCGCCTTTTCCTCACTTCCTTTTCTATAGGTCTTTATATATAGGTTCTGCGTTTTTTAGTTTATCTACTCGTTCTTCTTTTCCAGTATCCGCATTAATGAACATTCGGTACGTATCGTTCTTAATAGTTCCGAGGAACTCATAGCACAAAACTTCCTCTGACATATCATTTTGAACAATCGCTACATGAGAATCTTCGATTTTTACATGCTGATTCAATGTTTTCTTCGCTTCTTTTTGTGAGATTTTAGGTGCTTTTATGTCTCTTGTTTTATGATTCGTTAAATAGTCTTTCGCTGAAAATCCAACCACCTCACCATCATCTAATGCGACCTTCATGCGTATACTGTCTGGATAAAGCAGTACATTTTTTTGAAGAGGTACATAGGTAAATACACCGATATTATCAAATTGCGCGCTTTCATCTAAATGGAACGACTCTGCATCAAATCCTTGCTTCTTTAAGAAGCTGAGTGCTTTTTCTGATGCATCATTTAAACTGATTTTCTGTTTTTTTACGTCTCGATTTTGAAGAAGGTAGACTGGGTGCCCTCCTTTTTCAGTCAAGTCTAAATAGAAATTCGCTTTACTATCAGGATCTGACATCGATAAGCTGTACACATCTCGATTGGTTTTGCTTCCGCTTTTTCTGACCTTAAAATGTTGATTATGATCAGGTGCGAATTGCTGGGCAATGCGTATCGCTTCTTTCTTTGAGATCTTTTTCCCTTTTAAATGATTGTAGCCATGTGTTTCTGATTCTGTCGACACATTTGTCGGACCGAGATTGACATCCGCAAATGCATCTGCATTTCTCTCGACTGTTTTCAACCCGTCAATGATGGTGTTATCATTCTTTCGGTCGCCATCAGCAAGCGCCATTTCAACATCCATCCATTTTAAATTTTTATTGAGGACAAGGTGCTGTACTTGTCTCAGTTCGTTTTGGATATCAGCCGCTTGATGATATAAAGACGTAATGGTTTTATGCGTATTTTTGTTTAATGGTTCATCTGATAAGGATTTGACTGATGATTTGTAGCTAAAGTCTCCGACATTCGCCAAAAATTCTTCCGTTTTGTTAAAAGGCATTAATGTGAGTGGAAGCTGACTCACATTGTTATGTGCTTCTGATGACATTCTCCATACATCTGCAAGTGCTGGTGAAATCGACGTTTGGCTGTTCATCGCAAGCGTTGCCCCAAGTTTGTCGTGCAGCTGATCCACTTGGTACGTTAAATCGTGAAAAGCCCTTTGATAGTTGTTCTCTGCGTGCAGCAGCACTGCGTCTTTTTCTTGATGCTCTTTATAGCCCCAATAACCTGTTGAGATGACAGCAATTCCTAAAATGGCAATCAATATTCCTCTGATCATTTATTTACACCTCTTTTTATTCGCAGAAAATATGTTTCCCGATTCGTTTAATTTGTGGTCTTCCCCAAATCCATGGACTTGTTGCTGTATCAGGATTAAAGTAATAGACGGCGCTCTCAGACGGGTCCCAGCCGTTAATGGCATCAAACACAGCCTTTTTAGCAGTGTCATTTGGCGACATATAAAATTGACCATCCGCCACAGCTGTAAATGCAAGCGGTTCAAAAATAACACCTGCGATCGTATTTGGAAAAGTCGGGTTGTTCAATCGATTTAAGATAACGGCAGCGATCGCCACCTGACCTTCATATGGCTCGCCTCTTGCTTCGCTATAAACAGCTTGTGATAAGAGCTGAATATCATTACTAGAAAAACCACCTGGCATGTTGGCTGCCGTTTGTTTCGGTGTTTGGTTTGCTTGCTGATTGCCTGACTGATTCCCAGTCTTTCCAGATGTCCCGCTTCCTCCGCTTTGACTTTTTTGATTCTCTTTTGCCCCTTGAGCTGTCTTTTTTTGTGAGCTTCTTTTCGCAGAAGCTTTTGTTTGCTGATCAAGAGGTTTCCCGCCATAATGGGTAAACTCATTCCCCTTTTGCAGCTGCTGCTGAACAAAGTCTTTATAGTATTTTGTCTTTTGAACTAATAGGCTTTTTGTTTGTTTACCTACAAGTCCATCGACCTTCTTTACACCATATCGGCTTTGAAAGTTGCGAACGGCCCAGTACGTCCCCCAGCCATATACACCATCAATTTTGCCATTGTAAAAGCCATTATATTGGAGCCGTGCTTGCAGCTCGACTACATCTTCTCCTGTTGCACCTCGCTGGATGACTTGACTGGTGAAGGCTTCACTTTTTTCAGCTGACATCAGTGAAGCTGCGAGTAGAACAATTGAGAAGATAAGGACGATTTGTTTCATGAAACGAGCTTTGTCCATATTTGATCCTCCTGTACTTTTGATGTTTGAATATATATTTCTTCCGATCCCTATTTTTATACATTCATCACAGGAGTGAATTGGATGAAAAGACAAAAAAAACGCCCTATCAACTGATAGGACGTTTTCCACATTAAATTTGCACCATTTTCACTGAACGGGCCTTTTTTGCTTTCCGCAGGCCAAACCACCATAAAAAAATCATGAATGGCAGCATAATATATCCCCAATTTCTCATACCAAGAAGAATAAAATCATATAAGCCGTGAAAAAGTACTGGCAGCGTTAAAGATAGGATCAACCATTTCACTTGCTCTTTTTTTGCAGAGAAACGGGCTTTCCCAATATAAAACCCCATCACAACACCGAATAAAGCATGACTTGAGACGGGTAATAAAGCACGGGTAAACGCATATTCAACCCCATGTCCGACCAAGTAAAGAATATTTTCTAATGTTGCAAAACCAAGTGAGACACTTGTTCCATACACAATCCCATCATAGTGTTCGTCAAACTGGGCATGCGCATAGACGCTGACCATTAAAATAAACCATTTTAATGATTCCTCTAAAAAGCCCGACGTCACAAATGAAATCAAGATAGGGTTCGTTGCGATATTTTCCTCTTGAAGGACATATTGAATAAACATGGTTGGAAACACAAGTATGACACCTAGCATAAAAGATCTGATGACCATGTGAACCGGCTCATTGTCGTACTGATCTTTCAAATAAAAATAACTTAAAAGTGCGATGCCGGGAGCTAAACCTGCTGAGATGATTGCGATCATAACCAGACCTCTTTCCCTACATTATCCTTCATTATCGTACCATGATTTACCCTTTTTTTATATGACTCGAGCCCATTTTTATGAAAATATTCTTCTATATAATCCCATTTTATATCAAAAAGAACCGAATCCCTTGTAAGGATCCAGTTCTTTTTTTATCCGTTCATTCTTTTGTTGATTTCTTCTGCAATAAGCCCCCCATGAAACCTTCCATTTTCAATGAAAATTTCATTGGCATTATTTCCAGCTGCAATGACTCCTGCAATGAAAATACCTTCTACGTTTGTCTCCATCGTCTGTTCATCAAATGCTGGACGGCCTGATTCTTGATCAATTGTCACACCCATTTTTTCTAAGAAAGAATGATCTGGATGATAGCCTGTCATGGCAAAAACATAATCACTTTTCACTCGCTCCGTTTGATCTTGCTGGTTTGTAAAAATCACCTCTTCTTCTGTGATTTCCTTCACCTGCGCTCCAAACTCCATTCGGATGGTTCCATTCCGCACAAGCGCTTCAAACTCTGGTAAAATCCAAGGTTTGATGCTAGACGAATATTCAGTTCCTCGATACAGCACAGTGACTCTGCTTCCGCATTTCACAAGTTCTAGCGCTGCATCGACACTTGAGTTTTTCCCGCCGATCACCGTCACATCTTTATCAAAGTAAGGGTGTCCTTCTTTAAAATAATGATACACATGAGGAAGGTCTTCTCCTTTGACGTTCATATAGTTTGGATGATCATAGTAACCAGTAGCAATCACGACGTAATCACATGAATAGTCGTCTTTTGATGTGCTCACGGTAAAACAGCCATCTTTTTTCGTCACAGCGGTTACTTTTTCAAAGGCATGCACACGCAGGCTTTTTCGTCTGACTACTTCTCGGTAATAAGAAAGCGCCTGGATACGAACGGGCTTGCGATTTTCAGTAATAAAAGCGACATCACCAATCTCAAGCTTTTCACTTGTACTGAAAAAGGTTTGATGTGTTGGGTAATGATAAATACTGTTGACGACATTCCCCTTTTCAATGACAAGTGCATCAATTCCGATTTGCTTGAACGCGATGGCAGCTGATAGCCCGCATGGGCCGCCTCCTATTATGATCGCTTTTTCTTGTTTCATTTGTTCCACTCCTGTCGTTTCAATACAATAACAACTGCTAGCTGTTTGATGATTTGTTCCATTCCATAAAAAAATCTCCTATTTAAGGATAGGAGATTTTAAGGCGCGATGCAAATAAGCCGCTTAAATCCAGCCTCTGAATCGAGAAGCTTCAGCCATTTTACGTACGCCGACCATATATGCAGCAAGACGCATATCGATGCGACGGTTTTGCGCCATTTCATAAATATTATTAAATGATTTCACCATCATATCTTCTAAACGAGTTTCGACTTCCTCTTCAGTCCAGTAGAACCCTTGGTTATTCTGCACCCATTCAAAGTAAGAAACCGTTACACCACCCGCACTCGCAAGTACGTCTGGGACAAGCAGTACTCCACGATCTGAAAGAATTTTTGTTCCTTCAAGTGTCGTTGGACCATTTGCTGCTTCTACGACAATTTTGGCTTTAATGTTTGCCGCGTTATCTTCAGTGATTTGGTTCTCAATGGCTGCAGGTACTAAGATATCACAATCAAGCTCAAGCAGCTCTTGGTTTGTAATGGTATCGTTAAATAATTTAGTCACGGTTCCAAAGCTGTCACGCCGGTCTAGCAAGTAGTCAATATCAAGACCATCTTCATCGTATAATCCGCCATAAGCATCTGAAATCCCTACGATTTTTGCTCCGGCATCATACATGAATTTAGCCAAGTAGCTTCCTGCATTTCCGAATCCCTGTACGACAACACGAGCCCCGTTGATGTCAATTCCTTTTTTCTTCGCCGCTTCTTTGATGCAGATCGTCACACCTTTTGCAGTTGCAGTATCACGTCCGTGTGACCCTCCAAGAACAATTGGTTTTCCTGTAATAAATCCTGGCGAGTTAAATTCATCAATTCTAGAATATTCGTCCATCATCCATGCCATAATTTGAGAGTTTGTAAACACATCTGGTGCTGGTACATCTTTTGTTGGACCAACGATTTGACTGATTGCGCGAACATAGCCGCGGCTTAGCTTTTCAAGCTCTCTAAATGACATTTCTCTTGGATCACAGATAATACCGCCTTTTCCTCCGCCATAAGGAAGATCCACAATACCACATTTTAAACTCATCCAAATTGAAAGCGCTTTTACTTCTTTTTCAGTAACGTTTGGGTGGAAACGAATGCCGCCTTTTGTCGGTCCGACAGCATCATTGTGCTGTGCACGGTAACCAGTGAAAATTTTCACTGATCCATCATCCATCCGTACTGGAATTTTGACCGTTAATAGACGAATTGGCTCCTTCAGCAATTCATACACTTCTTGCGGATACCCTAATTTGTCTAGCGCTTTATGTATGACGGTTTGAGTTGACTTTAAAACATCTAGCTTATCTTCTGCGTTATGAGCGGCGTTTTGATCGGCTGCCATTAAAATAAACCCCCTAGAAATCTTTCATGATCTACTGCTCCCTTTCAAGCAATAGTATACACCTTCGTACTGGTAAAGCAAAGGTAAAAAACGTTTTTTATCAAAATAAAATATCAGTGTTTATAAATATAAAAAAGGATATAAAAAATACTGTTGTTTCATCACAACAGTATTAAATATAATAGAAAAAAGTGATTAAAAATACATTTGAATCGTTTTCACTGCATCATCTTGCATGATCACTTTTCCATATTCTTTTAGCCGATGAATCGTTAATGTCGTAGGAGAACCAAACTCCGCTAAAATGGAAATGACTGTATCAGCAGACAGTTCTTCAAAATCATCTAAGCTGAGAAAATATTGACCTTCATAATGGTAAACTGTACCCCCTAAAAGCCCAATACGACTTAAACTATGGGACAGTTGAATCACATCTTCAAACGAGGCAAATTGATAGAGCACATGATTACTCTCGTCGAGCTTGACTTGCATCTCAATGTAATCTTCATCAAACTCATCATCATCAGCATCTTCCTGCTGACTCTTTGTGACAATGACGACCATCCCCTGCGCCTGAAGAGAAAATACTTCAACAGCAATCGGTCCACTCGCTTCAAAACCGAGCTCCTGATTCGCCTCGTTCATCATGTCTTTAAACAGCTGATGGACTTTGAACGAATCTTTCCAAAGGTCTTCTTTCGTAAGACCCCGGTCTGTCAGGTCATCTAGTGTGAGAAAAATTTTGATTTTATTATAATTCAGACGCTCCAGTCGCATAACGTTCCCTCCTGCCTCTTCTAAACACACATCATACTGTAGTATATGAGATGATGAGTCATAGGTTCTTAATTTTGTATTCAGTTTACACTGTGTCAAGACGGAAGACAAGCATGAAGCTATGCTTACGGTGACTTTTATGGAAAATATTGAGGGTGCAGCAAGTCATCGCGTTTTTACAGGCATTAAATAGATCAGATGGGTTTCTGGTTCTGCCCCGAGACGCATTGGAATCTTTGTTGTTCCATAGCCATTACTAATGAGAAAAAACGCGCCTTTGACCTGACCTGTTCTTCCTTTTTCATACGGACCAAATTTTCCGATTCGGATCTGACCTCCATGCGTATGACCGCTCAGAACAAGGTCGATTCCCTCTTCTTCACTCATCAAATGATGTACATCTGGGTTGTGTGATAAGAGAATATTCACTTCATCTTTCACAAACTCAGGCCGTATCGCTTCATAATCCGCCTTTTCAAGCCGAATATCATCGATACCTCCAACTTTGATTGGCTGGCCTTCGAAATCCCACACAGCCGTTTCATTTTGCAGAGTCGTGACATCATATGCATGAAGTATCTCTTTAAACTTCTGCTGGTGCAGCTCATGATCATTATTTCCCCAAACAAAATAAACGGGCGCAATTCTTGATAAACGTTTCACATTTTCTTCAATCCTGGCGTAGGGTACACCTTTTTCTGCTAAGTCCCCGCCTACCATAATGACATCTGGTTCTTCTTGTGTGACTTCTGCTAATAATGAGTCACTAATAAGACGCCGGTGTGTATCAGAAATAAAGAAAATCACTGCTGGTCGATCTGATTGAAGTGCCTCTATTGTAAAGTAATGCTTTTTGATGTTGTTTTGTTTTGCCGTTTTCACCATTTTTGCCGTTACACACACACCTGTTGTAACAGCCGCAATGGCGGCAGTAAATCCGATGGCATATTTCATCATAAATGGCTCCCTTGCATTTGTTTCGTTCATAAGACGCTTGAATGAAAAAAGACGTTTCAACTATTAAAACGTCTTTTTACACATTTATTTACTTTCATAATAGAGATTAATGTCATATTGCTTCTGCATATAGTGAAAAACCGCTTCACGCTCTTTCCACTGGTCTGATTGCGGCCATAAGTCTGTGCTTTTTTGTATAATCTCACATCTAAGCCGATGATATTCATCCTCAGCCTTTTCCTCTTTTTTCTTATAGTAATAAGATGCGTAAAAAGCAAACACCTCAGCCATTATCCAAAATAGAAAGATCTCATGACCAAGCAGTGTTGCAATCATCGCTTCCGGCTGAAGAGAGCCTCCCTTATTTGCCGTTATTACAAAATAAAACAAAAGAATCGCCAGCGACAATAGGGCTGTCCATTGCCATCTTTTGCACTGCTTAGCAAAGCCCTCATATTTGTGCTTTCTTTTGATCAACGTTTCCATCATTTTCTGTGTCGGCTGATCCATATAGCGGCTGATTACGTGCAATGTCATCACATACACCCTGTCCCTTTTTTCTACATATGTATGTGCTTTTTCATTCGATCATGTCAGGTAATTAGTTTTCCAATGGAATGTTGAGTACTTGACCACTGTATACACTGTTCCCATTTAAATGATTATAGGCTTTAATTTTCTCTTCACCCGATCGGTTTTTGTAATATTTCATCGAGATTCGATACAGGTTTTCCTCTGGGCCCACAGTGTGCTGTACGACACGAACCGGCTTTTCTTCCTGCTTCTTTTTTTCTTCGGCTTCTTTTCGTTTTTTCTCTTCTTGTTGTTTTTGCAGTGCGAGCTGCTGCTGTTCACGCTTTTTCGCAGCTGCGGCTTTTTCACGCTCTTCTTTCTCTTTAGCGGCTTTTTCTTTTTTCTTCTGCTCTGCTTTTTCTTTTGATCGCTGCTTTTCTTTTTCTTCATCTTTCTTTTTCTTCTCTTCATCAGACGCATCCGCTTTATCATCGCTAGCGTCATTTTTTGTTTCGACAAGTGCTGACGGAACTGGGTCTGTGTCAGCACTTGAGGTTTTATCGATGTATACACCTTGATTGTTATTATCGTTGATTTCCTTTGATGTGTAATAGATCAATAGAAAGAAAACAGTGATGACGATGATAGGAAAGATAATAGCCAATGTCGTAAACAAAGGATTGCGCACTTTTTTCGTGCGCTGCTTCTTATATTCATGAAAGTCTTCTCGTGTAGGAAAGTGAGAGTCATCAGAAGGAAGTACTTTTTCTTCAAGAATTTCCTCTACATCGTCGTCATGGTTGTTTGTCAGCTGCTCCTTCTTTCTCTGCATTCTCGACATTTCTTCCATGTTCATCCCTCCCCTTATATTTCAAACGAATTTGACAAGCAAAGACTAAGTCAATGACAAAATGAGTCATGACAGGAACAAATAAATTCCCCGTCCACTCGTATAAAAGTCCTAAAAAAATACTAATGGAAACCACGAGGATAAACAAGAGTATTTTTGATAAATAGCGAAAGTGAAGAAGCGCAAACACGATGCTGGCAATCTCCAGCCCAAATTGCTGTTGAACGATTCCGCGAAATAGTATTTCCTCTGAAAAGGCGATGAGAAGTGCTAACCAAACAATATGCGGGATGCTTCGGTTTTTGAACATCTTTTCATTTAAACCGCCATCATCATACATATGAGCGGGAAACACCTTCATGACAATCGCATCCACAATGATGACGAGCAAAGCACCGCCAATTCCATATGTCAGAATGCGCATATCATGAATCTGCCAAAGGGCTGTAAAATCCGTCCATTGATCGAACATAAATATGCCTAGTAAAAAAGAAACGATAAGCATGAGGAGCTGCGTGAAATACAGCTGTTCTACGACTTGTCGATCGGTTAATTTTTCAATGATTCGACGATGTTGTTCAATCAATGCTGCGCCTCTTTTGTCAGATGAAACATACGATCCAGCACGGTCTTCCAGTGTTTCATTTCATTCAGCTCCAATGATTGATCTTTTTTTTCATAATCAGACAGGTCAAGTCCGCAAGAAGAGCAGCAATGATCAGAGGACGCGTGCTCTGTTTGATTAAGCTGTTCGTGAAAGTATGATAACAGAGATTGTCTAAAGCAGTCATGACCCATGATCCGCTCTTTAAATTGCCACACTTTTCTCAGCTTTTCTGTTTGTCTATCCTGCAATTTTTCTTTTAGATTCATGAGGATTGCCGGGCGCTGTTCGGACTCATGCATCATGTAATAATGCGTCAGCATTCTTGCACGGGTCTCCTGAAGCCCTGTTTCCATTAATCGTTCACGTAATTTTTTTTCATCATTTGTCTGCATTTGTGTGAGCTGTGCTAAGTAGAAATCAATTTCTGGATCGTCAAATCCTTCTGCTTGGATCAAGTGTTGCTGAATATCTGCATCCTCTTCTGTATATAAAAGAATGCTCACACTGTTTTTCCCATCCCTTCCCGCTCTTCCAATCTCTTGCATAAATGCTTCAATCGATTGCGGCGGGCTCATATGAATGACAAATCGGATATCCGCTTTATCAATTCCCATGCCAAAAGCACTCGTGCAGCAAATGAGATCAAGCTGACCGCTGATAAATTGCTGCTGAATGAGCATACGGTCTCCTGCATCCATTCCGCCATGATAAAACTCAACACGCTGATTGGTTTTTTGTTTCATCCAGAGTGCAAGCTCTTCTGTCATTTGCCGGGTCGGGCAATAAATAAGACCTGGTCCTTGCAGGAAGTCCGCAAGCTCAATGGCCCGTTTCTCTTTTGCTTCTTTCGATTCGTGCGCTTCTTTGACGAAGGCAATGTTCGGGCGGTTGACGGAATGAATATGAAAGTCAGGATGCTGTAATCTTAGCGTTTGCACTGTATCTTTTAGCGTTTGTTTCGTTGCTGTAGCTGTAAGAGCTAAAGCAACAGGATGACCTAACGCTTCTCTCCATTCTCCCAGCTTTGAATATTCAGGACGGAAATCATGCCCCCATTCTGATATACAATGCGCTTCATCGACGACAAACAGACCAATATGCATCGACTTGAGCTGTTCTAGCAGGACTTCTGACATTAATGCCTCAGGTGCGACGAATAAAAATTTATATGATGGCAAATGCCGAATGATATGTCGTCTCTCCTGAAAAGACAATGTGCTGTTAAGCGCCGCCACTCGTTTTTCTCCGCGCATTTTCATTCGTTCGACTTGATCCTCCATAAGCGATAAAAGAGGCGAAATAATCAGAACTAATCCTTCTGTCATATAGCCAGGAATTTGATAGCAAAGTGACTTCCCTCCGCCAGTAGGCAGCATGGCAACCGTATCTTTTTGATGCAGTACACTTTGAATTATGTCCTCTTGACCCACTTTAAAAGTGTCGTGGCCAAAGTATCGCATGAGCGTCTGATGAAGCTTATCCATTTGCTTTCACCATCCTTGTCAGTGCCAATCGTATTTGAAAATAAGTAAATGGATGCTCGAGTTTTTCTTTAATCAGCTTCATTTTATTTGTTTGAAGCTCCCTGGCTACAGTAAGGATCGCCCGCTGCTCTTCTATACTCACATACGGATCTATTGAAAAGCTTGGCTCATGTATCGACAGCTCCACGATATGATCTTCGATCGTTGCCTTTTTTAGTGAACGAATGTGAGCAATCTGTTCAATATCAAATCCTTTTTGGACAAGCTCAAGTGTTTTATGGGTAGAAGTTGTTAACACGCGTTTGAATTCAAGGTCACCTACGAGCTGCTGCAAAATCGGTGCCTCACCTTTTTGGGCAGATTGAATAAAATAATGGAGTACATTCCAAAAAAGCAGGTACACATACCACACATCTTCTTTCATCCACTCCGCCATTTGCTGATACGTACGCCCGATTCGTTCATTTGAGGTCAATGAATAAACAAAAATCAGTGCCTCTTGATCGCTTAAACAAACAAGGAGCTTTTCTAGTTCATGATGCAGATCTTCTGAAAGCTTGCTTTTCTGCTGATGCTGTTTCAAGAAAGATTTCGTCCAGCTTTGAACCGAGACATCTCTTTGTATTGGAACATATTGATGCGATCCAGCCATATAGTGAGAAAGCACTTGTACAAGTAAAGAGAGCCTCATCCATAGCATCTTTGCTTTATCGTGATATTTGGCACCATGAAAATAAGCGGGCATCGGTTTTTCAGAAAAATGCTGGTTTAGCATTCGCTGCCCTGCTTCAGTGATGCTGAATGTCTCATCGTTTTTTCTAATGTAGTGCTTCTCTTCAAGCTTTAAAGCAGAACGATTCAGCTGATCCCTCGTAAACCCCTGGTAACAGCCGAAGTACCTGGAAAGCTCAAACAAGCTGGCATCCTGTATGGTTTGTGATGATTTTTTTCCTTTAAAAAGATGGTAGACAGCACTAATGGAGCGTTCGCCGTTCAATTTATATACGCTGTCCATTAACATGACATCCAAATAATGAAGAGTCATTCATCAATGCACCTGTCTTCCTGACAAAATTCGAATATTTTCTCCCTTTATTTTAACAGATTTCATACAAGAAGAAATGTTTAAACTCAATTTATGGGGGAAAGTTATGAACAAACCCTTATGTGATAAGCATTCTCAATCACTTTACAGTTGAAATGTGAATTTAAAATCATTACAATAAGGTTTGAGGAAATTGTTTTTTATCGGTGAAACTAAAAAGGTTAAACCATGTGTTCCATCGAACTATCTGGGAGGTATTTTTTAACATGGCAAAATATACAATTGTAGACAAAGACACATGTATTGCTTGCGGCGCATGCGGTGCAGCTGCTCCAGACATTTATGATTATGATGATGAAGGCATTGCATTTGTTACGCTTGACGACAACCAAGGGACTGTAGAAGTTCCAGAAGTACTTGAAGAAGATATGCTTGATGCATTTGAAGGATGTCCAACTGACTCAATCAAAGTTGCGGACGAATCTTTCGAGGGTGACCCACTTAAGCATGAATAGTATAAAAGCCCCTTATGCAGGGGCTTTTTTTATATTAACTATTTTGAAGTCGGCGTTTATTTTCAAACCATGGACGCATTTTCACAAAAATGAAGCTAAACACGATGGTAATGATCATTCCTTTAATAAAGTTAAAAGGTAAGATCCCTGCTGTAATGGTCGTCTTGAGCGCATGATCAGATAGTTCAGGTGCGTTTAAAAACCATGTGTAAGCTGGCAGGAATAAGAAGTAATTTAAAATGCTCATCATCACAGTCATCAGTAATGTACCGATGATCATTGACCATGCCATCCCTTTTGCTGATTTAATTTTTTTGAACATAAAGGCGACTGGTAAGATGAATAATGTGCCTGCAATGAAGTTCGCGACTTGCCCAACTGGAACACCAGACATACTGCCTTGAATGAGATAATGCAGAACATTTTTTAATGCCTCAACGGCAATTCCTGCACCCGGCCCATAAATTAAAATCGCAATAATGGCTGGTATATCACTGAAATCAATTTTCAAATACGCTGGAAGCCCTGGGAAAGGGAAATCCAATAAAATTAACACGAACGAAATACTGCTGAGCATACTGGTGACGACTAAACGTTTTACTTTACTTTGATTCAATATTCTCTCTCCTTTTCGATCAAATCTTTCGAAAAGAGGATTGTTCAATTTCAGCCGCAAAAAAACCGCTCATGAAAACAGGAGCGGGGAATTTTGGCTAGACAAATAAACGTGTGAAAAACCATGTTTTCAACGTTTACGAACCTCCATCTTCTCCCATCCAGACTATACTGTCGGCTTCGGAATCACACCGAATCCTGCCAAAAAAGGCTCGCGGGCTTAGAGACTATGCTCATCACCGCCGGTAGGGAATTGCACCCTGCCCCGAAGATTGATCATTATTCAATTCGACATCATTATATATGATATATGAGCATTTGTACAGATAAAAATCCTGAGCAATTTCATCAGTTTTAAGAAATCGTAAAAAACTTAAAAATTATAATGACAAATGCGCAAAAATTGGTTATCTTTTGTTTAAAGGTGTCCATTCTTTATAAAGATACCAATAAATGTTCGTGTTTTCTTTTTCGCTTTACTGCTTTAATTTGATTGACACAGTGAAAAGGAATATGGTAAATTATCAGATATTTATGACGTTTATTTTAGGAGGAAATCTTACGATGTTTCGAGTATTAGTCTCAGATAAGATGAGCAATGATGGTCTTTTACCACTTTTAGAATCAGATTTTGTTGAAATTGTCCAAAAAAATGTAACAGAAGCAGAAGATGAATTACACACATTTGATGCCTTACTTGTCAGAAGTGCTACGAAAGTGACCAAAGAGCTTTATGAAAAAATGTCTTCATTAAAAATTGTCGGCCGTGCCGGTGTGGGAGTAGACAATATTGATATTGATGAAGCGACCAAGCATGGCGTCATTGTCATCAATGCACCAAACGGTAATACGATCTCCACAGCTGAGCATACATTTGCCATGATCTCTTCGCTCATGCGTCATATTCCACAAGCCAATATTTCTGTGAAATCAAAAGAATGGAACAGAGGCGCATATGTTGGTGCTGAGCTTTATGGAAAATCTCTTGGGATTGTTGGACTTGGCAGAATCGGAAGCGAAATCGCTCAGCGTGCAAGAGCATTTGGCATGACAGTCAACGTATTTGACCCATTTCTCACAAAGGAACGTGCAGAAAAAATTGGTGTCAATGCCAAATCACTTGATGAAGTACTCGAAGTATCAGATATTATCACTGTACATACCCCATTAACAAAAGAAACAAGAGGGCTTCTCAATAAAGAAACAATTGCAAAAACGAAAAAAGGCGTTCGCCTAGTGAACTGTGCGCGCGGCGGTATTATTGACGAGGGTGACCTTCTTGAAGCGCTTGAAAGCGGCCATGTTGCAGGAGCTGCACTCGATGTATTTGAGGTAGAACCTCCTACTGATAATCCGCTTGTAGACCATCCGCTCGTCATTGCGACTCCGCATCTTGGCGCATCGACAAAGGAAGCACAATTAAATGTAGCGGCGCAAGTTTCTGAAGAAGTACTTCAATTTGCAAAAGGACTCCCTGTCATGTCATCTATTAATCTACCAGCGATGACAAAAGACGAGTTCAAAAAGATTCAGCCTTATCATCAGTTTGCAGGAAAGCTCGGACGTCTTGTCTCTCAATCAATGAGAGAGCCTGTAAAAGAAGTAAGCATCTCTTACGAAGGCTCTATTTCAAAACTCGAAACCTCCTTTATTACAAAAAGTCTCCTGTCAGGCTTTTTAAAAGAACGCGTCGATTCGACTGTAAATGAAGTAAATGCTGGGATGGTGGCAAAAGAACGCGGCATTAGCTTTAGTGAAAAAATTTCTTCCAGCGAATCTGGTTACGAAAACAGCATTTCTATTGAAGTCAAAGGTGACCTTTCAACCTTTACTCTAAAAGCAACCTACATCCCGCATTTAGGAGAACGCGTTGTTTCCATTAATGGATTTAATATTGATTTTTATCCAGATGGACACCTTGTCTACATCCAGCATACTGATGCCCCTGGTGTGATTGGAAAGGTTGGACAAATATTAGGCGACCATGATGTCAACATTGCGACAATGCAAGTAGGACGTAAAGAAAAAGGCGGCGAAGCCATCATGATGCTTTCTTTCGACAAACATCTTGAGGACGAAATTGTCAAAGAATTAACCGAAGTGCAAGATATACTTTCTGTCCGTCTGATCGACCTATAAAAAATAATGTTAAACCTCATGCATTTGCATGAGGTTTATTTTGTTGAAATCATTAAACGGTCTCCCGTTCGGATGAGATGAGTAGTAAGCTCATTGATTTTTTTCAATTGTTCCACAGTCATCTCGTGCGCCTTTGCAATCGACCAAAGAGTATCTCCTTGTTTAATGAGATATGTATTTTTTTCTTGCCCGTTTACATGAAGAGCCGGCTCTTGGAAACGGTCCATCGCAATGATTGTGAGTGGATCTACCGCATCTTCTTTACTGACTGACCAATTACCCTTGTGCACCTCAAAATGCAAATGAGTGCCTCTAGAAGCCCCTGTGTTGCCGATAATGCCGATCGGCTGTCCTGCTTCTACATGGTCATCCTTTTTAACAAAACGCTCGTGTAAATGAGCATAGACGGTTTCATATCCATTTGGATGCTGGATAAACACAACCTCTCCATATGTAGCAGATACATACGAACGCGAGACCACACCTTCACTTGCAGCAAATATGGATTCTCCTTCAGGCGCAGCTATATCTAATCCCTTGTGCGAGCCACCTCTTGTCCCAAACAAATCCGTGACTTCTCCTTTTATGGGCTCCACCCATTCGCTTGTTTTCTGTGCATGAGCAAAAGGCGAAAAAATCAACAGCAAAAAACAGCTGGCACATATGAAGCAATACCTTTTCATCAGTGACTCCCCTTCTTTGAGGTTCTTTTTATGACAGCTTAGTATACAGCAAGGAAGCTATTTTCTATACATCAAAAAAGAACGCAATTTCTTGCGTCCTTTAACGGTCTCTTATAACAACTGGATTCGGCAGAGCCGGCACCTCTATGGGTTCTTCTAATTCATATGGACCAACTTGATCTGCCCCCGCCTGTTGAATGGTGACCTCTGTAAAACCAAAATCTTTCGCTGAGAGCAGCAGACCTTCAATGAGTAGAATATGATCATTTGAGTCCGATAATTGCGCTGATGCTCCAAACGTGATAGTCACATGTTTTCCTTTAGTCGTCACTTCTTTAATCGATTCATCTTTAATTAATGGATCAAGTCCGGCATCACTTGTCCGCTTCATGGCCTCTACCGCATCTTCATACGAAGGATAATGGGTTTTTGAAGGCACTAAAAAAGTCCCGCTTTTGTTGTCTAAAACATAATAAGCGTGCTTTGTTTGTTTCTCAATCGACATTGTTCCAATGCGGCCATTTGCTCCTAATTGAAGTTGAGAACCTTTGGATGTCTTGACCTGTACCCGCTTATACTTACTCCATTTTAGCGTTTCTTTTACCATATCTTTAAACCGGTTGGCTTCTTTTAACGTATCGAGGGACAAATCATTTTTTAACTGAAAGATGAGTGTATCTCCTTTTTCTCGAAGATCTACCATATCAATATAAGATTGAAGAGGTTTTGTCATTTCAGGCAGCTGCACCTGCCCATATGTGTTCATCATTTCTTGCAAATGATCATACTCATCCTCTTTTTCAATGCTAATTGGAACTACCTGAGAGGTTGATTCATCTATGTATGCAATGGTCATATACTTTTGCTGCTGCTTACGAGAAACAACGTGTGAGGGCCCATCAGTCTGTTTGACCGCCTCTAATGTGGCGTTCACCTGACTTTTGTCAGCACTTGTTTCCACTTGCTTATGATGATCTTGAGCAGCCGGTTGAAATAAATGAGGAGAAATCAAAAACGCCATAAATAAAACCACAACGGTTGCGACCGCTGGACCGATCCATTTGGCACTTTTCTTTTTCTGCCCGCTTGCCATCAGCATCTGCTGGTATATCTGCTTAGATGAACGGTTGTCCTCCACCTTTGGAAGCTGACTTAGTAACACCTTGATTCGTTCTTCGCTCCAATCGGACCTGTTCGTTTTCATTCACTAGCTCCTCCTTCAAAAGCTCCATATGTTTTCGGAGCACTTTCAGGCCTCGGTGCTGCGTTGTTTTGACTTTGCTTTCCGAGAACTTTAGCGCCTTTGCCGTCTCCATGATTGAGTAGCCCTGGATAAATCTTAAAATGATGACAGCTCGTTGATCAATTGTGCAATGATCAAGTGCGGCATAGATTTCTTTTACATTTTCATCCTGTACAGCTAGTTCGTCTGGGAGCAAGTCTGGGTCCTTTACATCCTGCTTATCCCAATCAAACGTGCCGAGTACCCGTTGTCTAATGGTTTGCTGTTTGCGAAACCAATCAATCGCCACATGCCTTGCAATTGAAAACAGCCAAGTTTTCTCGCTGCTTCTTCCTTCAAAAGTTTTATATGAGTGAAGTACCCGGATGTAAACCTCCTGAACGAGATCCTCTGCCTGATTTTTATCTTTAACCATATAAAATAAAAACTGGTACAAATCTTGATGGTACGAATCATATATTTTTTGAAAGGTTTCATGCATAGGAAACCCCTCCGTTCACTTATTTTTGTCGATTGACTCTTACAAAACGTTACATTACAACTTTATGACAAATATATTACAAGTTCAACAATTTGGGAAGGGCTTTTTGTTTAACTTCTCCTTAAAAATATGAAAATAAAAAAACACTTCTTTTTTTCGAAAAGAAGTGCCAGATTGTTGACAAAGAGCTAAAATGATCTTTATTTTAGCTCTTTGTCTTCTTTTCAGCGTGATAGAAAACCTTTGCAGTCTAGGAAGGACGAGTACCGGAGCGGAGCGAATTTGACATTCGTGAGCACCGGAGCGCAGACCTGACAACGAATGCGAGGGTTTGTCTACACGCTGACACTTCTTTTTTTCGAAAAGAAGTGTTTCTCATGTAACAAGATTCTTCGTCAGGATTAGACGAGTTCCTGCTTTTTTCTCGGAATATAAAAGGTAAAGTGTGTACCTGTACCCGCTTTGCTATGTGCATGAATGGAGCCTTGATGCGCCTCTACGATGTTCTTCACAATCGCAAGACCAAGCCCAGTACCAGAACGCCCTCTTGTTCTTGCCTTATCCGCTTTATAGAAACGTTCGAAAATAAATGGCAGATCCTCTTCCGGGATTCCGCTTCCCGAATCTTTTACATCCATTTTCAGACCGCTTTCCACCGATTGAACCGAGAAGTGAACCTCTCCGTCCTCTGGTGTATGACGAATGGCGTTATCAATGAGATTCGTAAACACCTGCTCAATCTTATCCGGATCGAGTACAAAGTGCGGTTCATCCACTTGAATGTCATATGTGAGATCAACTTGTTTTTCTTTCGCAATACCGAGAAACTTGCGGTAAATCTTCTCGGTCAGCTCTTCTGTATCTGTCGATTCAAGATTAAGTGTAATATGGCCCGCTTCCATTCTCGCTAGATCTAGAAGGTCATTCACAAGACGTCCCATTCGAAGTGATTCGTCGTAGATAATTTGCGCAATCTCTTTCTTTTCCTCTTCTGAGCCTGCAATATCATCTACAATCGCCTCACTATACCCTTGCAGCATGGCAATTGGAGTACGAAGTTCATGACTGACATTGGCAATGAAGTCTTTTCTCAGCTTATCAAGTCTTCGTTCCTCTGTCATATCACGAAGGACCGCAACTGCTCCCCTGACATCCTGCTGATTATAAAGCGGGGTCATGAGAAGAACCCAAGTACGTCCTTGCAGCGTGACTTCGATCATTTGCTCTTTTTCTGTGCTGACGGCTGTATGAAACAGTTCTCTCGCTTCTGGTGGCAGTTCATCTCCATCTTTGATCTTCATATTTTGCTCGTAATACCATGCCTGCAAGAATCGTTCTGCAGGAGGATTCGTCATGAGAATCGTTCCATCAATATTGATGGTGATGACACCATCAGCCATACTGCTTAAAATGTTGGACAAATGTTCTTTTTCTTGATTTAAGGCTGTGATATGGAATTTAAGCTGCTTGCCCATTTGATTAAAGGCGATGGCCAGTTCTCCAATTTCGTCTTGCGTTAATATAGGAATCTTGGTATCAAATTTCCCTTTCGCCAGATCCTGTGCCCCCTCTCTCATCTTTCTGAGAGGATAGGTGACACGTGTTGATAAGAAGAAAGCGAAGATAGTGGTCAGAATAATGGCAATTCCGGCTGCTAGGAAGATATAACGCGTCGTATGTTTCGTTGTTTGTTCTACAGCGAGTAATGATTGAGAAAGAAAGACCATGCCTTTTTTTCCGTTTGCCTCAAATGGAACACCGACGACAATTCGTTCATCTTTCTGATTGCCTGCATTTGGTTCTGCACGTTTACTGATTTTTTTACGATCTTTTAGTGCTTGATTTAAATCACTGTCCGCTTCAATTTGTTTCTTTGTAATCGCAGGAAGCTTCCCGTCTTTTTCAGACGAATACCACTCTAGCCCGTCCTCTTGGATAATCGCAATACTCGTCAATTTGTCAGCAAGCTCTGATGTAATCGACCTTGCGAGCGATTGATCCTCATGGCTTTCTAAAATGACCGCTACTTTGTTTGCCATTTGAGTTAAATCTGACTTTGCTTCTTCTACATGGTAATTCTCAATGAACTCTAAAAGAAGCACGGTTAAAATAGATAAAACGATCAGGACGAGGAAGAGAATGGTTAACCATAGCTTTCCAACGACACTTTTCCACAGTTTCATTCAGCGCCGACCTCAAATTTGTACCCGACACCCCATACCGTCACGATTTTTTTCGCAGCTTCTGGTGACACTTTATTCAGCTTTTCGCGAAGTCGTTTGACGTGGGTATCGACTGTTCTCAAGTCTCCAAAGAATTCATACTGCCATACTTCTTTTAACAGCTTCTCTCTGTCATAAACCTTATCCGGTGTTTTCGCAAGGAAATATAAAAGCTCATATTCCTTCGGCGTGAGACTGACTTCTTTGCCATCAGCCGTCACTCTATGCGCATCGTGGTCAATTGAAAGATGAGAAAACACAAGTACATCTTTTGTTGTTGTCCCAGTATTGAGATAAGACGTTTGAGAAGATCTTCTGAGCAATGCCTTTACACGTAAAACAACTTCACGCGGGCTAAAAGGTTTTACGATATAGTCATCCGTTCCTGCCTCAAACCCTTGGACGCGGTTGGCTTCTTCTCCTTTTGCCGTCAGCATAATGATTGGAGTCGCTTTTTTGTCTCGAATTTGATTACACACTTCGATTCCATCTGTCCCAGGCATCATTAAATCGAGTAAAATGAGGTCATAATCTGTTTGGAGTCCTTTTTGAATCGCCTCATCTCCATTTTCTGCTTCATCGATTTCATAATTTTCACGTTCTAAGTACATTTTTAAAAGGCGGCGAATTCTTGCCTCATCATCTACGACTAATATTTTCGTTTGAGTTGTGTGTTCCATTAGACAATCCTCCTGCTTTCTCCGTTGTTACATTCATTTTAACAAAAAGCCAAATCGATTCATAAAAAGTTGGCCTTTTTCATGTGATTAAGCGTAAGAATGAAGCCCTGCAATCACAAGATTGACAAAGATGAGATTAAACATAATGATGGCGAATCCGATGACAGCTAGCCAAGCGGACTTTTCGCCATGCCAGCCCCTGGATAAGCGAAGGTGAAGGTAGGCTGCATAAAAGAGAAACGTAATCAATGCCCATACTTCCTTCGGGTCCCAGCCCCAGAACCGAGTCCAGGCAATTTGCGCCCAGATCATTGCAAAAATCAGCCCGCCTAACGCAAATACAGGGAAACCAATGGAAACAGCCCTGTATCCAATTTCATCGACTAAATCTAGGTTCACCTGCTTCACAAGCGGTTGAAGCAGAGCGCTGAGTCGTTTGCGAATGATCAACCGAATCAGTCCATACAAGATCAGCCCCGTGCCGAATGACCATAACACCGTATTGACCTTTCTTCCTGAAAAAACAGGCGGCAAATCAACAAATGGTTCCAAACGATCTTGCGTCACAAGCTCTCCTTTATGAGGTCCAACTAGTGCTGGCAGCTCATAGACCATCACACTTTCCTCTTTATTTTTATCGACCCAATTAAATTTTGCCTCGTACCCTGTCATTCTAAAGATGGACGTGACAGCGATAAATGCAAGTGTAACAACAATCATAAACATGACGAGCTCTAAACCAAATGTCTTCTTCCCTGGCTTTGTTTGATCGACATGCTTTAATAGGAAGATGACACCTGCCACAAAGCTGATCGCTAAAATGGCTTGCCCAAGTGCTGCTGTTGTCACGTGAATATAAAGCCAATTACTTTGTAGTGAAGGAATCAGCGGTGAAATATCTGATGGGAACATACTTGCATAGGCAATAATCAATAAAGCGATTGGAAGTGTAAATAAACCAAGTACAGACACTTGATACACAAAATATAAAATGATGAATGCGAGCACAAGCATCATGCCAAAAGCGGTTGTGAATTCAAACAAATTACTGACTGGTGCATGACCAGACGCCATCCACCTTGAAATAAAATAGCCAAATTGGCTTAAAAAACCGATGATGGTGAGCGTAATGCCGATAAGTGCTGCCTTATTCCTGCGCGGTCCATCAACTTGCTTTTTTCCTTTAATGGCACCACCAAAAAAAGGAACTGCCGCTAAATACAATAGAAAAGCTGCAAATAACAGGTTTTCACTGACTGCTGCCATCTAATCCTTCCCCCTTGCTTTTGCTGATACTTGTTGTATCAGGCAGTTCTTTTTGATCAACTGGCTGTTTGATGCCACTGTCACTTAGTAACACGTTGAGATCAGACTTTAAGCCGAACCAGTTTTTGTTTGTGTGTCCTGCCACAAATACTTTTCCATCCTTTGCAGACAGCCAAATTCTTCTATGCTGCCAATACATCCCCTGCACGACACCAATCATGAAGATAATCCCGCCTACGATGAGCACCCCGAGAGTTAAATCTTTTCTAACCGTCAATCCCGTGACGTTTTTCGTTTCCACTCGATCAAACTTCATTTTATATATGTTGTTATCAGAGCCTTCTACTGTCTCTTGAATCGCCACAAAGCTTTTTTCACCTTTAGGCTTTTCAGGAGAAATCATTTCAAACACGAAAGCAGGATTATTTGGATTCCTTGTTTTCGTACTCGGCGTTCCATCATCGTCAAAATAAAAATCAGGGAGATAGCTCATCACTTTGACTTTGTAACCGCTACCAAGATCATATTCTGACTTAGGCTCCAGCAGATTAATCTTCACTGTTCCGAAAGATTTTTCTGTATCTTTACGAATCAGTTGAAAGACCATTTGATCGAGTTCATTTTGTTTAAAATCCACTTGATATAATGAGAAATGATCAAACTTGAGCGGTTCGTTCACTTTGATATCGTGTTCTGTTACCTGCTTCAGCTTGGGCTTTTCACCAAACACAACTTCCCCTTCACGTTTGTATAAAGTGGCATCGGTTTTATAACTTTTCACCACTTGACCGTCGCCAGCTCTTTCAATCGCATTCTCAAACACTTTTTTTTCATTTCCAGTTTCATAGCGGTCAATTGAAAACGCATTATTTTTCAAGAAGTATTGACCATCTGTGCCTGGGATTGGGGCCGTTTCACCTTCTCTGACCCAGAGCGTTTCATCCACGTACATGCCTGGGACAAACCGGAGCATCGATCCAATGAGAAAGATGATTAATCCAATGTGATTGACGTAAGGCCCCCAGCGTGAAAAGCGGCCTTTTTCAGCTAAAATATGTCCGTTTTCTTCTCGTACCCGGTAACGCTTTTGTTTCATTGCTCTTATGATGCCTTCATATGTATGCTGATCTAACGTTTTGTCTGTTTCACTGAACAGACGCTGTCTTCTCATAAAGCCTTCTTTTTTGATAACCCCTTGGTTTTTAAGTGCCCGATAAAGAGGAATGACCCGGTCGAGACTGCAAATGACAAGGGAGATTCCGATTGATGCGACTAAAGCTAAAAACCACCAAGAATTATAAAGATCATGGAATCCAAGTATGTAATACAGCTTACCAAACGACCCATATTGCTCTTCATAATAGGTGGAAGCAGATGCACCTGGCGGAATAAACCGCTCCTGCGGAAAAATGGTTCCTAGTGAGGAAGCAAGCAGTGTAATAACAATCAGCCACACACCCACTTTAACGGAAGAAAAAAAGTTCCATACTTTATCCACAATCGTTTTGTTGTATGTTTGCGAGCGTCTCGCACTGCCGTCATATCTCATATCAAGCAGCTTTGAAGAGTTTTTCTCTTTAGCCGCAATAGGATTCCCGCATGATTCACATAAAACAGTACCGATTGGATTAATATGTCCACACTCGCACTTTACCTCTTTCATTCTATGACCCCTTTGGTTTAATCAAATGCATATATTCATAGACATTACGTTCTGTCATGGTCCCCTTTATGACTTTGATTACCTTGCCTTCAGGATTAATTAAAAGCGTAGTTGGCAACTGCCCAATATCATATGCCTCTGTCACTTGACGATCTTTGTCCATCGCAACAGGAAAATTCACGCCATAGGATTCCATAAAATTCTTAACGGCAATATTGGATTCCGCAACATTGACTGCAACAATTTCCACACCGCGATTCTTGAACACTTCATACTGATTCGACATATAAGGGAATTCTTGTTTACACGGACCACACCAGGTCCCCCAAAAATTTAGAAAGATGCCTTTGCCTTTTAAGTCCTTTAATTCAATCTGTTCCCCATCCACAGATTGAAGGACAAAGTTTGGCGCAATAGATCCTTCTTTGACCCGATCCTGTTTGGCAAATACTGAGTTATACATCGTATAACATAGTGCAGCAAGCATCACGAGGAGAATGCCCGTCCGTATGAAAAACCGTCTTTTTTTCATCTAAAGTACCCCTTCCCCATAGACATTCAGGTAAATTATAGCATTCTCCTTCTTTTGATGCTTCTTCATTTTTTGAAGTTTATGTGAAAATTAAAAAGCGCTTTTCCCGTGATCTGCAATTGCTCTCAGGCGCTTTACTTCATGCGGTGTTAATTCTCTGCGGTCTCCTGGTCTCATGCCTTCAATATGAAGGAACGCATATTGCTCTCTTTTTAGCTTTAACACATCATGACCGATCGCTTCAAACATGCGGCGCACTTGTCTGTTTCTGCCTTCATGAATGGTTAATTGAACGATAGATGTCTGCTTTCGTTTATCGATAGAAAGCATTTTGGCACGAGCACGCGCTGTCTTTTTATGATCTAACATGATCCCTTTTTCTAGCTTTCTAAGCAATTCCTTTGATGGGATGCCTTTTAGCTTCGCTGCATACGTTTTATCAATTTCATATTTCGGATGCATGAGCTTATGGGCAAATTCCCCGTCATTTGTAATTAAAATCAAACCGCTCGTATCATAATCTAAGCGGCCGATTGGATAAAGGCGCTGCGGGACGTCATCAAAGAAATCTGTGACGACCTTACGTCCTTTATCATCCTCAGCAGCTGAAATGACGCCGCGCGGTTTATAAAGCATAAAGTAAACCGGTTCTTCTCTTTCAAGCTTTAATCCGTTGACTTCAATTTTATCTGAAGAGCCCACTTTTACTCCGAGCTCTGTCACTGTTTGACCATTAACGGTAACTCGTCCTTCTTTAATTAATTCTTCAGCCTTTCGTCTAGAAGCGACGCCTGCATGTGCAATTACTTTCTGTAAACGTTCCATTTGTCTTTCACCTCATGTACTATCTTACTTGCTTGACTTAAAACAAACAAGCATTCGTGGAAAAATAAGCGATTCGTCTGTCTAATTTCAGCTAAAAAGCGATTTTCCATCCACGAAATACAAAAAAGCGCCTCATTAGGCGCCGCTAAATAACAAACTGACGATGATGACAGATGCAATGATTCCAATGAGGTCCGCTAACAGTCCTACTTTCAGCGCATCCCCCATCTTTTTAATACCGACTGCTCCAAAATAGACCGTTAAAATGTATAGGGTGGTGTCAGTTGACCCTTGCATGACAGCTGCGAGCTGTCCGATAAAAGAATCTGGTCCATATGTCGCAATGAGGTCTGATGTCATCCCGAGTGCGGCCGTGCCAGATATCGGACGAATAAACGCAAGCGGCACCACTTCTGCCGGGAAGCCGATCGCTGTAAACACGGGTTTTAACAGTCCCATGACGAAGTCAAGCGCACCAGACGCACGGAATATCGTAATGGCTACAAGCATGCCGACTAAATAAGGAATGATTGAAAAGGCAATTTGAATGCCCTCTTTCCCGCCCTCGACAAATGTTTCATAGGTCGGTACCTTTTTAATGGTTCCCGCAATTAAAATTCCTGCGATGATCAGTGGGATCAAAGCAAGTGACAGCCAGTTAATAAATGACACGAGATCACCCCCGCCTGCTTCTGCGATAGTGGAAATAGCGATCAATGAGAATTGCACCGATTCCTGAAATGAGTGTTGCCAAAATGGTTGGGCCTACAATGTCTGTTGGCTGATCTGCACCATAGGTCATTCTAATCGCAATGACGGTTGTTGGCACAAGTGTAATAGAGGATGTGTTGACCGCTAAAAATGTAATCATGGACCGGCTTGCTTCATTTTTTCCGCCGTTTAATGCTTTCATCTGCTCCATTGCTTTAATCCCAAGCGGTGTTGCGGCATTCCCGAGACCAAAGAAATTCGCCATAAGGTTGGACAAAATATATCCCATTGCGGGATGGTTAGGCGGAATATCCGGAAATAGCTTTGAAATAAAGGGACGGCACAATTTACTAAAGAAATTTAACAAACCTGCCTCTTCTGCAATCTTCATCAGTCCGAGCCAAAAAACGAGGACACTAATCAGACCAATTGAAATGGTAACTGCTTCTTTTGAGCCCTTAAATACAGCTTCGTTTACTTCCTCCATCGTTCCGTTGAACATCGCATACACAAGACCGATGACAGTGAGGAATACCCAAATTAGATTGACCATGAAGATCCGCCTATAGATGTCTGAAAGACAGACTTAAACATTTCTTGAAAGCTTTTTTGAGGCATTCGATTTCGTTTATTTTCATAAAAAATCGGCACTTGCTCGATCACCTGGCCATCTAATAAAAATGTCATTTTCCCTACAACATCCGGGATGGCTTCGGCGTTTTTTTCCCACTTCTTTTGAGGGGTAAGCATTTCCGTTTCAATTTCCACTAGCTTTTTCTCATCTTCATTTAAAAAATAGTCCACATCACGCTTGATAAATGCTTTTTTTTCGTAAAAGGTTCCTTTTAACGAAGCGAGTCTTCCTTTTTCAGTAAGTACGTACGTTTTATAGTGATCAAATGCATATTCAAACATAGAGATATGATCCTTCCAGTCATCTGGGGCATTAATGGTCACAGCGATCAGCGCCGCATCCCCTTTTGCAGCTGTAGAGACAAGTGTGCGTTTTGCAAGCTTCGTATATCCCGTTTTCCCCCCAGTTGAATATTGATATAAACCAGTGAGGAGCTTGTTTTTATTTTTCCAATAGCCTTCCATCGTTTTCGCTTTATAGAAAGTCGTGCCCGCAATTTTTTGATATTGTTTATGCTCCATGGCGTATTTTGTTAAGATGGCCATGTCATAGGCTGATGAATAATGATGTTTATGATCATCGAGTCCATGCGGATTTTGAAAATTTGTATTCTCCATTCCTAGTTCAGACGCTTTTTGATTCATCATAAAAATAAATCCTTCTAAGCTGCCGCCCACATGCTCTGCAATGGCAACAGCTGCATCATTTCCAGAACGCAGCATAAGCCCGTACGTTAAGTCTTCTAAGCTCACCTTCTGCCCTTCTTTTAAATAGAGCGATGAGCCCTCTGCTTGAATCGCGCGTTTTGATACCTTGACGGTGTCTTTCATTTTTCCTGATTCAATGGCTAATACCGCCGTCATAATTTTCGTAATACTGGCGATTCTCCTTTTTTCATGCTCGTCCTTTCCAAATAGGACTCTGCCTGACTGTCCATCTATTAAAATGGCGCTTCTTGCACTCACAGATAATGATATGTCTGCTTTGGCATGTGAGGAAAAAGGCAGTAAGAGTGTAAATAGAAGAAGGACTGCTGTTCCAATTTTTAAATAGGGCATGTTCATTCACGTCCTTGTCCGTTTTGTACAAGTGTATGCGCGCCTGAAAAAGTTATGATGCCTCGTCCATAAAAAAAAGCGTCTCTATATGTAGAGACACTTTTTCCTCTTGCTATACCATTTTCATTTGCTGATGAGATGTCGTATATTCTAGCTCTTCTCTCATCGCTAAAAAATCGTTTTCTAATGAAGAAAATAATCGTTTCATATCAGCGGATACTTCATGGTGGAAAACAATGCTGCCCTTTCCTGTATACGCGGAACGGCTGTCTTCATACCATGTATCCTTTTTCGGCGTAAAAAATTCTTCAATACATTGATGATAAATACGGTGAAGCGTCTGCTGCGCGGCTTGCTGCGGGAATGTCTGCTGCTGGCTGATTTTCCTGCAAACTGCCGCTGCATCCTCGCTGTACACTGCAAGCTTCCGTAATGTACTCAACATGTCACAATAATAGGCTTCCGCTTCAGGGTTTAATCGTTTCATGCTTGATAAGGTAGCTTCGTTCAGAAAACCATTCATTTCAGTTGCAACCTTTGATAAAAAGACGCCTGCTTGATCAACTTGAGCCTTTACATTCATATGTGCCATTTGTTTCGTGTTTACCTTCCCCTCATGGCTTTATTACCATTTTATCTGACATCAATAGATGTTAGACCTAAAATCTTTTTTATATTTTATCATACATTTTTCATTCTTTTGAACTATTTTATCTCTTCGAATGTTTGATTGAAGTTTTCAAAAAATAGATCAGCCTCTTCTTGTACACCATCTGCTTCCACATTCTCTGGCAGCGGAGGTAATTCATCCAAGGCCTTTAAGCCAAACTGCTCTAAAAAGGTAGGCGTTGTCCCATAAAGAATCGCTCGCCCCGGGCCATCGGCACGTCCTACTTCACAGAGCAGTGCTTTGGCTACTAAACTATGAAGCACCCGCTCTGATTTGACTCCTCTGATCTCCTCTACCTCACTGCGTGTGATCGGCTGTTTATAAGAAACGATTGCGAGTACCTCAAGCGCTGCCTGTGACAAACCTTTGGATGGGGTCTCGACTAATTTTTTCAAATAAATGCTGTATTCTTTTTTCGTCAGCAGCATATATGAATCTGCATATTCAATGAGCTCAATCCCTCGTTCTTGTTTTTGATATTCTTCCTTTACGGCAGACATCATGTCGAGTAATGCTGCCTCTTCTACTTCAAGAACAGACATGAGCTGTTTTTTTGTTAAGCCTTCGTCACCTGCTGCATACAGCAGCGCTTCTATGATGGCTTTCCAATTCACGATATCAAGCGTCATGAATCGTTTCACTCCCTATTATATAAATGTCTTCAAAGTTTCCTTCCTGCTCTAACATGATTTGATGACTTTTCATCAATTCGAGAACAGCAAGAAACGTCACGACAAGGTGCTCCTTTTGATCATGTTGAAATAGAGTCATGAAATTGGTCCGCTTTTTCGTTTTTCTTAAATGGTTCATAATCTCATTCATTTTGTCTTCAATCGGGATTTCTTGTCTTGTAATCTTAGATGGTGCTGGTTTCGTTATTTTTTTTCGGTTCAATACCTTTTGGAACGCACCTAACATATCATACACCGTGACATGTAAGTTTGTGTCCTTCACTTCCGATTCTTTTGCAAATTCGCTTAAATCACTCGGAGGTTTTGTAAAGGCATTTTGCCTTTCTTCCTCGCGTTCCTTTAGTTCTTGTGCTGCATTTTTATACTTGCGGTATTCAATCAATTTGCCAATCAGCTCTTCTCGAGGGTCCTCTTCCTCTTCGAGCAGGTCTTCATCAAATAGCTCTTCCTCTTGTTTCGGAAGGAGCATTCTGCTTTTAATACTCAGGAGGGTTGCAGCCATCACCAAATATTCACTTGCCACATCAAGTTCAAGCTCCCTCATTGTGTGGACATATAATAAATACTGCTCCGTAATTTTAGCAACGGGAATATCATAAATATCGATTTCCAACCGGTTGATTAAATGTAAAAGTAAGTCCAAAGGACCTTCAAACGAATCTATTTTCACCTGATATTCCAGCATTTTTTTCTCACCATTTCTACTGTCTTCTAAGTACCGTTTCACCGGCTAACCTTTAGTATAAGACAGGATAAAGCTCTCGTCCAATATAATTTCGACCATGATGTCCTAGGCAAAACAAGAAAAACAGTGGTTTCGCCCATACCACTCAGGGCATTTATACATAGAATACCATTGTAAACAGAACTGATGAAAAAGGAGGCCGTATCATTATGGGAGATGGCTATAACTTTGGCGGAGGTTTCGCGCTTATTGTCGTGCTTTTCATCTTGCTGATCATCGTTGGCGCGGCTTGGGTTTATTAAAGAAACAGAGCGTCCTTTCACGAAGGGCGCTCTTTCTTCTTTTCTTTTCAATATGTTAGACTGAGAGTGGAAAAGGAGATGACCACTGTGTATCCTGAAGCGTACGTGGCTTTTTTACATGAATTTCATACGACAAGGGATTATTTTGAGTGTCATGAAATTCTTGAGGAATATTGGAAGGAAGACCCGCCTGAGCAGCGCAAAGAATATTGGGTTGGTTTCATTCAGCTTGCCGTTGCTTTGTATCATCAAAGACGGGGAAATGGAAAAGGGGCAAAACGGCTCATTTCAAACAGCCTCCACTTGCTGGAAGCAAACCGGCCCGTATTAGCGAACCTCGGTCTAGATGATGAGGCGTTTCTCATACTTCTGAGAACGCTAAAGAAGAAAATGAATGAAGACATGCCCTACGAAAGTGTGTTGCTCCCGATCAAAGATCAAGCGCTTCTTTCTTTATGCCAAGAAATGGCTCAAAAAGAAGGACTGACCTTTGGACAGGAGAGCAACTTATCCCACACATTTTTGATCGAAAAACATAGACTGCGTGACCGGACAGATGTATTGCTTGAACGAAAAAAGCAGATCGAACGTAAAAAAAGCAGAGGACTGTAGCCTCTGCTTTTACATGTGTGATATTTAATTTGTTTCGCTGTGACACTTATGAAAGAAGCCTTGCGTTAATTCATTTGGAATGAGTGTTTTGGTTTTGAATACCTCTTCCACGGCTAAAACCATTTCCTTGCCGATTCCTTGATCTCGATGGGATGGATTCACACTAATATGCTCGATTTGTACTTGGTCGTCTGTTTTCAACACACCAATGGCACCTACGATATCCTCGCCATCTTTCCAAAGGAACAGCTGCCGATTTTCATCCATTTCATATGACTTCATCGTCTGCTGAAGCTGTTTGACGTCTTTCTCACCCGGCATGAAGGAGAGTAGCCCCATGGCAATTTTTTCAAAAGACCTCTTATAACGAATTAACATATATACCCCTCAATATTCAAATTATCCTAATGTCCAGCAAATGTCTCACGAATCATTTGCTCATCACACATTATAAACATTTTTATACCGTTTTTAAACTCTTTTTCACTAAATTAACGAAAGGTTCGATTGAGATTCGCCATTTCAATGGCAGCTGCAGCCGATTCGCTGCCTTTATTTCCAGCTTTTGTGCCGGCTCTTTCGATGGCTTGTTCAATGGATTCTGTTGTTAGTACACCAAAGATAATCGGTACCCCTGTTGACATGGCACTTTGAGCAATTCCTTTAGCGGCTTCATTACAAACATAATCGTAGTGAGTTGTTGCGCCCCGGATTACGGTTCCTAGTGTAATGACGGCATCGTATTTCTCTGTTTCAGCTAGTTTTTTTGCCATGTACGGAATTTCAAAAGCACCCGGTACCCACACGACATCAATATCGTCACCGTTTGCTCCGTGTCTGAGCAATGTATCTTCTGCTCCGTCAAGCAGTTTACTTGTAATAAAGTCATTAAATCTCGCGACGACGATTGCAAATTTTAGTCCTTCTGCTACTACATGCCCTTGTATTGTATTCATATGTTGATCATCCTTTTTTGTGATTTTTATTTTGTTTCGATAGTTGCTGTTTCGTTATTGTTTAAATATGTCTGCAATGCTTCGATTGTCAGCATCTTTAAACCGTGCTGTTTTTGGATCTCTTTTAGTTCAGGGACGCGCGCCATTGTGCCATCTACATTCATAATTTCACATATGACACCCGCTGGCTCTGAACCTGCCAGTTTCGCAAGATCTACCGCCGCCTCTGTATGTCCTGGTCTTTCTAGTACACCGCCCTCTTTTGCAATGAGCGGAAACACATGACCTGGGCGGGCAAATTCTTCTGGTGTTGCGTCTTTATTTAACATGGCAAGCATGGTCGCAGAGCGCTCAAAAGCACTAATACCAGTCGTCGTTGTCACATGATCGATGCTCACTGTAAATGCTGTATGGTGTGCATCTGTATTTTGTTCTACCATTGGATGCAGGTTCAGGTGTTTGGCGATCGACATATGGACCGGTGTACAAATGAGGCCTCTTCCATGTAAAGCCATAAAGTTAATAACTTCAGGCGTGGCATGCTCAGCAAGTGCCACAAAATCTCCTTCATTCTCTCTGTCTTCATCATCCACTACGATAATGATTTCTCCTTCTTTTAGAGCATCTACTGCTTCTTCTACTGAATGATACATACAATCGCCTCCTAGAATCCGTGCTCTTTTAAAAATGATGGGGTCAATCGGGATGGCTGCTTTTCGCCTTGTTCTTTTGTTAAAAAGCGATAAATGTATTTGCCGATCATGTCACACTCTATATTCACAATCTCTCCCATAGATTTAGTCGGGAAAATAGTTCCTTCAAGTGTATGAGGAATAATAGAGACTGTGACATGTGAATCTTGCAAATCGAAAATGGTTAAGCTGACACCATCTATTGCGATCGAACCCTTTTGCGTGAGCATATCTGTGAGGGTCTTGTCCATCTCCAAATCATAGTAAATGGCATTACTTTTCTTTTCTATTCGGGTAATGACTGCCGTTCCGTCAACATGGCCTGAGACAAAATGGCCGCCGAATCGTCCATTCGAGGACATGGCCCGCTCTAAATTCACTGGACTGCCTGATGTCAGCTGATCCAGTGATGTCGCTTTGACCGTCTCTGGCATCACATCTGCTGCGAACTGTGCTTTTGTAAAGCTTGTGACTGTAAGACATACACCATTGATCGCAATACTGTCTCCGAGGTGAACATCTTCTAGCACACGGCTGCACTTAATGACAATTTCCATGGCATCTGCTGACTTTTTACTTAATGACTGTACGGTGCCAACTTCTTCAATTATCCCCGTAAACATGTGATCCTCCCTTTCTTTTCATTTGTATTTCTCACTTTATAAAAAAGCGATGTTAGGGACATGTGATCGATTGAGCACCTTCGTCGCTTTTTAAGGTCCATACAAGGTAGATGAGGGATCACCTAATAAACACTGCATGCCGGTCTATTAACTACATGTACATACAGAAAGCCCCGGAAAAAATTCCGGGGCTTTGGCTTTTTTGCATCAGAAATAAAACTATGATCAACAAATATTTTTCGTTCATAGCTTTCTTTATCCTTCTCCCATCCAGACTTTCACTGTCGGCTTCAGCTTTTCACTGAATCAACCGTTAATAAATTAACGGGTCACGGGCTGTAAAGCATTTGCTTTATTACCGTCGGTCGGGATTTTCACCCTGCCCCGAAGGATACAATCGATATTTAGCTGTCCTTAGGGGCTATTATAGCGATCCTTGTTGTCAAATGCAACAATCAAGATTTCTCACAAAAAAGTCTCCTTATAGGAAAGGAGACTTGTTAATTAACGACTTTTACTACTTTTATAAGTCCATCTATTCTTTTTTCATTACTAAAGTAGGCTTTAATACGATCGCCTTTCTTCAAGTCGGCCACATCATCTTCGAATTTCTTTCCATTAAAAATGATTTTTGTGCCGTTTTTTGCTTGACCGTAATATTCATCTCCATCAATTTTCGTAATGGTATATTCATAGATGGTATAATCTTTATCATTATTTGTTAAGCTTTCACCAATGGCTGTTGGCACATCTTCAATTTTCATGCCATTCATGTATAAATAACCTGCGCCTAAACAAAGCAGTAAAACAAATAAGACGGCAATTTTCAATTTAATTTTCCCCATATTTAGAACCTCCATCATCTGCACTTCGCCTATTTGTATGTTTTATTCCTTCTTTTGATGAAATAAAACCAAAAAAGCTGATTTCCATTAATGGTTACTTATATAACGATTGAGTTGGACCTTTGGTTCCACCTTTTCATCATTACATATGATACGAATATGCGTTCTTTATTAAGGGGGTCTCTTTCCTCTTTATCCGTTAGTAGGGCGCACACCATTGATGATCATCTTTTTTCGAGTGCGAATAGATCTTCCTCTAACAATTGCGATCTCTGAACAGCAATGTTCCGGCTGTCACGAACCCCTTGATTATAATAGTAACTTCCAAGATCTTTTGTGATAAATTCTAGTATATTAATGGCTGCTAATTCACCAATCTCTTCTTCTCGTTCTTCGGCAAAGTAACGCTGAATGGCAATCATCATTTGATTTTTTTCTTCTTTTGTTAATGGTTTCAAATTATCTCCTGCTTTCTTTCAGCATGAAACACGCTTTTTTAATTTGCATTGACATCTGTTTTTCAGTTGAATGTGGCGACACCCACAAATGCGAATATTTGTTCTCTTATCATATCACAAAATCGAGTTCTGTCCATAACTGTCCTAAAAGAAAAAGCGTGTTTTGATAGCTTGATCAAAATACGCTTTCCCTATATTGACTGTTTTCCACGTAGACTGTTTATTTCAATATGGAAAGTATCGTCGCTACAGAATGATCTACAAATGAACGCTCTGGACGAGATTTCATGAGGACGGTAAGTCCAATGAAAGAAACGACCAGTGTCTGTGCTAAAGCTTTAGCATTCAGACTGCTTTCGAGCTCACCCGAGCGAATACCTTGAACAATCCTTTCTTCAAAAATGACCGAAAGATACATCTGATGCTCTCTTGTAAGAATTTCAAATTTCTCTTCGTGTGGCGCAAGTTCCACTATTGTATTGATGCAAAAACATCCTTTACTCGGACCATCTCTATATTCCTCTTCTACTAAATCTGCAAATAATGCATGAAATGCTTCCTTTGCAGAAAGATTGCTTTGAAGTTTTGTTCGAATATGGCCAGCATGCTGCTTTGTATATTTGCGTAATGCGGCCTCAAATAATTCCTCTTTATCTCCAAAAGCTGAGTATAAGCTTGGCCGCTGTATTCCCATTTTTGCAGTCAAATCGCTTAATGTAGTGGCCCTATACCCCTTTTCCCAAAAAAGCACCATTGCCTCATCCAACGCTTTTTCCTTATCAAATTCCCGTTGTCGAACCATCAGCAATTCCTCATTTCAACAATAAAATTTCTTCACAAAGTCAGCCATCTATTTCTTGATATGATTCTCTATTTGGTTACCAATCGGTACATTATAATTTTATTTTATTGACGTACTAATGTCAAATTGCCTTACCCTCTCAAGATCAGCATCAATTAACTGTATCAAAGTCTTGACTTTAAAACGTTTTGTTGGTTATCCTTAACATGAATCATAATATACCGACCAGTATATTATACTTTTTAGTACAAAAGGAGACGATGAAATACATGGTGAAAGAAAAAATCACTTCCATTGAACATCTTGATATCGAAACGACTCATTTACCAATCAAACCGAGATCAACGATGACTCGCTATATGGCACTGCTGTTTGCGATAGCCTGCGGGATGGCAGTTGCAAACATATACTTTGCACAACCGTTATTAGACTCCCTCGCATCCGAGTTTGGTATCACCTATTCATCCATTGGCATGGTCATTACGATTACTCAGCTTTGTTACGCGCTGGGGCTGCTACTGATAGTACCACTTGGTGATCTATTGAATAGACGCCGGCTCATCATTGGTCAGATGCTTTTATCCGTGTTGTCTCTCATTCTAGTCGGCATCGCTCCTATCGTCACCGTCCTCTTTATAGGATTAGCTGTGGTCGGACTGCTTGCTGTGGTCACTCAAGTACTCGTAGCGTTCGCAGCGACTTGGGCCGCTCCAGAAGAGCGCGGTCGTATTGTTGGCTTGGTGCAAAGTGGAATCGTGATCGGGATTCTTCTCGCACGAACGTTTGCTGGTGTACTAACCGATCTCGCCGGCTGGAGGTCAGTCTACCTAGTTTCTGCCATTATGATGCTTATCATAACTGGCGTGTTGTTCCGAATTCTCCCGGGTGATGACAGCGAAAGAGAGTCATTATCCTATGCAAACCTGCTTCGTTCAATGTTTACATTGTTCAGACAAGAACGAATCCTGCGCATCCGTGGAATTCTGGCTCTTCTTATTTTTATTGTGTTTGGTACGTTATGGACTTCGCTCGTGCTGCCCCTCAGTACCACGCCATACAATCTTTCACATACGGCGATTGGTGCATTTGGTCTTGCTGGAGTTGCCGGAGCATTAGGCGCTGCTCGGGCTGGAAGCCTTGCTGATCGGGGCTTAGGACAGTTAACAACTTGTATAGCCCTTGTCCTATTAATCGTTTCATGGTTTTTTATCTTTTTCACTGAATATTCACTTATTTTATTGATCATCGGTATTATCATTCTTGACCTATCTGTGCAGGCCGTACACGTGACCAACCAGAGTATGATTTTCACAGTGCGGTCTGAGGCGAGAAGCCGGCTTACTGCTGCTTATATGATTTTTTACTCCATCGGCAGTGCGACTGGTTCTATTGTTTCAACCAGCATATACGCAAACGATGGCTGGATCGGGGTATGTTTATTTGGTGCCTCTGTCAGTGCCATTGCCCTTTTGTATTGGATCATCACCTACCGCCTCACGGAACAAATAACCGTAAAATCAGATTTAACATAAAAAAACACCGCGATTAAGCGGTGTCAGATTGTAGAGAAACTCATGTTTTTCTACAATCTTTTTTATTTTCATCGTAATTATGATTGATGGGATTTAATGAAAAAGGCCTCCCACACACCTAGCCTAGCTTCGCTAGGTGTGTGGCAATCTTCTTCATGTTCTGGCACGCAGCTGTGAGGAGAACTTGCTCACTCACGTTTTGTTTTCCCCTCAACCGACAGTAGCGAAGCCCGTGCAGTTGTTTTGAATCTGCAAAGCTTCGCTCTATTTTTTCTTTTCTTTTTTTATATAGCTCTTTTCCAGAGGCAGACAGACGATTTTGTCTGATCTTTTCTTTGTGTTCCTCCCATACATGTCTTGAGATCACTTTTTGATGATTTTTCGATCTTGTACAGCTCTTAAGGAAAGGACACGATACGCATTTTTTAGGGTCTGATTTGTAGAACCTATAACCTTTTCGATCAGTTGTCGTATATAATAGCTTCTCGCCATTTGGGCATATGTAGTGATCAGATTCAGAATCATACTGAAATTTCCACTTCTCAAATAATCCTCTTGTTGGATGAAAGCGTCTATGTGCGATGACACCAAAAATATGGCGATCCGATAAACCTTTACAGATTGAGGTTGTCAAATAACCAGAATCAAGGGCAACAGCTTCTACTTGAAAACCAAATCGGGCGATTTGGTGATCCAATCGATCAAGATACGGAATAGAATCATGGATATTGCCGGGCGTGACATGGGCATCCGTGATGATATTGTACTTCATATCCGTTGTACGGTGGTCTAGGTAGAAAAAGCCTTCCGGTTTATTTTCACGATAAAGATAGCCACTCTCAGGGTCAGTCATACTTTGACGAATGTCTTTTTTCGTTTTCACCTCCTCTTTTACCTTTAAGGGCTTTTTTCCGTGTGCCACCCGATCTTCTTGGATCGCTTCTTCTAATTCATTTATATAGTTCTGGGTATCTTGTTCAATCGTTTTTCTCGTATATTTATGTTTATTGGCATTGGCTTTAAGATGAGTTGAATCAGTAAAAAGAACGCGGCCTCCTACCATATCATGATTGATGG